>CAVTLK010000003.1:0-142904 GCA_963735595.1 uncultured delta proteobacterium
ACGATCCCGAGACGATCGCGCTGGTTAAAAGGACCCCCACCCGTCTCAAGATCAGTCCCGAAAACGCCGAAAACCTCCGCTCGGCCGCAAAGATTGTCGTGGCCGGTGTTAGAGACAGGATCCTCGCCAACTACGAGGGCAGGGATATAATGGACGAGCAGCCGGCTTTCGGCCCGGCGCCCTAATGAGGCCGGTCCTCACGTGTTGCCCGATACCGTACTGCCGGCGGCAGCTCTGCCGCCGGCAGGCGCCGCTGGATGGCCGATTTAGGGATGACGCTCCCGCGAGACGGCCTGCTACGGAATCAGAACAAAGTAGTAGGTGGAAGCGGCGATCATGAACTGCCCCGCGTAATACGGTACGAGCGAGAGGCGGTTGTATTTCATCGGTAGCCGGAAGCGGTTGAGGGCAAGAATCACGTCCGAGACATAGAACAGGAGGCTGCCGCCCGTAATGAGGGCCGCCGTGACGGGCGTTATCCTGGGCGAATAGAGGGTCGATACCGCCGCGGCCGCCATAAAGGAGATAATCAGGATGTAGACCCCTACCGATACCTTCATGGACCCGAGCCCGGGAAGGAGCAGCAGATAAACGGCCGTTCCCAGGCCGAAGAAGAGGGCCGCGATTATCGGAAGCTGGGGGACCGTACCGGCAAAATAGACGAACGCGCCGCCATAGATTACGTGGGCAAGCAGGAACAGGACGAGCCCGATCCGAAAGGGCGTGGGCCTTTCCTGAAACATCAGGGCCAGATCCCCGCCGAAAGAAAACAGGAGGCCGAGAAGAATCGCCAGCGTAAAGGGAAGATACGATCCGGCGTCCGAAAGGGATAGCATACAGACGATAATCACCAGAATCGTGGAGATCGGCTTAAGGATATAGATGCCCGTTTTCTTCTTTTGTATCTCGAACCAGACCAGAAGCGAAACCGAGATCACCAGCAGCGGAATAATCATAATAAATGCCTTCATACCGTGTTCCCCCTATTACCCTATTATTAGTGCGCATATAGTATCAAAGATCAGACGAGAACTCCACCGTTTTGTTCTTTTCTAAACCGCGCGACGTATGTTATAATCCTGAATATTACAGCTATTGAATGGAGCACCGTCAATGCGAAGACTCTCTCTCGGGATATCCCTCGTAATCCTCTGTACGATACTGCTGGGCGCCGATCCCCCTCCCTTTACCCTGTACGAAAACGAGAAATTCGGTTACCGGCTGGATATCCCGGCCGGTTTTATGATGAAGGGCGACTGGGGAATGCAGACCTCATGGGTATACGTCCCCGGCGAAAAGGAAAAATTTGAGGATGTGATATTCCCGATTATCAGCGTCGTCACCTACGAAATTCCCAAGCGGTTCTCAGAGGTCACGCTTTATAATACGAAGCTGAAAAAGATTAAGGAAATGATCGCCGAAAAGGACAGTGGCTACGAAGACCTCGAAACCCTCACCGTTGAGGGCGGACATGCCCTCATGTACAAAGAGGCGGATACCGGCGACGACCAGGCCCTCAACCACTGGTACGTTAAAGTATACGGCAACGGCAGGGAGCACACGCTGGAGGTATCCGGCACCCGTCGGCAGCTCAGGGAACGGCGGTCTGATTTTAAGCACGTCGTAGACAGCTTCCAGCTTATCCCCCAAAAGTGAAAGCCGGCGGCGGCGGAATCGCCGCCGGTGCTTACCCTTTTTATATACCTACGGCAGGGAACAATCGCATATGCAGGAAGAAATTAATCAGATTATTCGTAGCGGCAGGAAAAAGAAGATCGCGCTCGTCGCCCACGACGACCGGAAGAAAGACCTCCTTCAGTGGGCCGACTTCAACCGCCTGACGCTCTCCAAACACGACCTGTTTGCCACCGGCACCACCGGCAAGCTCCTGTTTGACGAGCTGGGGCTTAAAGTCACGTCGTTTAAGAGCGGCCCGCTCGGCGGCGACGAGCAGATCGGCGCCAGCATCGTCGAGGGCAAGATCGACTTTATGATCTTTTTCTGGGACCCGATGCAGTCCCACCCGCACGACCCGGACGTGAAGGCCCTCTTGCGGATCGGCGTCCTCTACAACATCCCGATGGCCTGCAACCGCACCACCGCCGATTTCATGATCTCATCTCCCCTCATGGACAAGGAATACGGCCGGACGATGATCGACTACGAGAAGCGGATCAAGCGGGAGATCCCGATATAGCGCGTCGGGAAACGCCGCTTCTCGGAGGGCCCTGTTTTAGAAGACGGATATTCTCTACAACCCATTCCGGTTAATCAATGCCTATAAACAAAATCGATACCGCCGTTGCCGCCTTTACCGAGGGCTTTTCCTGCTCCCAGGCGGTCTTTTCGGCATTCGAGGAAGAGTTGAGTCTCGACAGGGCGACTGCCCTGATGGTTTCGACCGCCTTCGGCGGCGGTATGGCGGGCATGGGGCTGACCTGCGGGGCGGTGACGGGGGCGCTGATGGTCATCGGGGCAAAACACGGAAGGGTTGAGGCATCCGACGATGCCGCCAAGCAGAAGACCTACGATATGAGCCGAGAGTTCATGCTGCGCTTCACCGAGCGGCACGGCTCTATTGCCTGCCGCGATCTGCTCGGCGTCGACATCTCCACGCCCCAGGGAAGGGAGCTGGCCAAAACCAAGGACCTCTTCAAGACGCTCTGCCCCCGGCTCGTTGCAGACGCCGCAGAGATCCTTGAGGAGATCATCTGAGGCGGTCAAAAAAATCTTGACATGACGGCCGAATTCGGTAATCATGCAGAAGAACTCTATTGGATACTCAATAAAACCATTATGAGCAGGCGAACCTTCATAGCAATCAGATGAGGCGCGTTCACGGGGCCCGGGCGGTCCCGCAGACACGCCGTATCGTCCGCTTTCCCGGCCACGGGCTGACACACCCCCGCGCCCTGTCCGGGAAACCGGGCCGGGGCGCACCGTGCACCACCACAGAGAAAAGACCTCCATACCGCCAACGACCGTTTGTCATAGCTCACCTGTTGTCATCGTGTTTTCCATCCAAACCAGTGCGGCGGCTGCAGACCGTTCCTATATAAAGGAATCAACTAATTTCGGGGGAATCCCTGCATCGGGAGACCCCTCTATTATTTGTGCATGAAAGGAGTATAGTCTATGAAACAGAAGCTTGGGTTTTTCGCATCCCGGTGGGGGATCATTGCGGTGGGCGCCCTTATCGGGATAATCGCCGTGTCCCTGCAGAAGCTGGGCAATCCCGCCAACATGGGCATCTGCATGGCCTGCTTCCTGCGGGACGTCACCGGGGCGCTGGGCCTCCACCGCGCGGCCATGGTGCAGTACATCAGGCCCGAAATACCTGCGTTTATCCTCGGCGCATTCATCGCGGCGGTCTCGTTCGGGGAGTTCAAGTTCCGCACGGGGTCTGCCCCCATCATCCGGTTTGCCCTCGGGATGTTCGCCATGATCGGCGCCCTGATCTTCCTCGGCTGCCCCTGGCGGGCGCTCTTACGGCTTGCCGGCGGCGACTGGAACGCGATCATCGGCATCGCGGGGCTGATCGTGGGTATCACGGTAGGCGTCCTCTTCCTGAGGAAGGGCTATCCCCTCGGCATAAGCCAACACGAAAATAACCGGCTTGCATGGCTTATTCCCCTGGCCGCGGCCATTCTCGTGCTCCTTGCCGTCTTCTATCCTTCCTTCGGCGACAAAATGGCCCTCTTCAGGAGCGTCGAGGGACCCGGTTCCAAGGCAGCTCCGATCGCTATCTCCCTCGGGGCGGGCCTGATCATTGGCTTCGTTGCCCAGCGGACGAGGTTCTGCACGATGGGCGCGATCCGGGACGTCATCCTCATGAAGGACTGGCACCTGGCCTCGGGAGTCATCGCCCTGGTGGTAGCCGCCTTCGGCGCGAACCTCATCCTGGGCCAGTTTCATCCCGGCTTTACCCTCGGCGTTGACGAGGCGGGAAAGGTCATCAGCCAGCCAGCGGCCCATACAGTCTGGTATCTTAACTTCGGCGGCATGGCTCTGGCGGGCCTTTCGTTTGCCCTTGCCGGCGGATGCCCCGGCCGGCAGATATTCTTGACCGGAGAGGGTGATGGAGACGCCGCTGTCTTCGTCCTCGGCATGCTGACCGGGGCCGCCGTTTCACATAACTTCAACGCCGCCGGCGCCGCCCCCTTCGCCGCCTGGGCGATGGGCATCGGCCTTGCGGTCGTGCTCTTGATCGGTTTTCTCTCGATCGCCAAAGGAGGCAACGCATGACGAAGACCATTGACGCGCGGGGGCTCTCCTGCCCCCAGCCGGTCATCATGACAAGGGACGCCCTCATGGCCGCAAAGAGCGGTCGTATCAGTGTCCTTGTGGATACGATGACACAGGTGTATAATGTAAGCCGCTCCGCCGAGAAGCTCGGTTGGGCCGCCGGCCACGAACAAAAGGACGACCAGTTCGTCATAACGCTCGAAAAGTAATCAGGTACGGGCGGCCGTTCCCAATGGATGGCCGCCCGTACCATACCCTTGTGAGACAAAACATGATCTATCTTGACAATGCCGCCACGTCGTTCCCCAAGCCCGCGACGGTCCCCGAGGCGATCGTGAACTTCATGACCCGGGTAGGGGCAAACCCCGGTCGCTCCGGCCACCGCCTCTCGGTCGAGGCCGAGCGGATCCGTTTCGGGGCGCGGGAGCGTATCGCGCGCCTCATGAACCACCCAGATCCTCTGCGTGTGGTCTTTACCGCCAACGTCACCGCGGCCCTAAACCTTGTCCTGCTCGGGATGTTGAAACCTGGAGGCCGGGTGGTGGCCACCGGAATGGAACATAATGCGGTCATGCGGCCGCTCCGGTTCCTCGAAGAGCGGGGCGTGACCGTGACCCTGGTCGACGCCGCGCCGGATGGGGCGATCGACCCACAAAGCATCGAGCGCGCCCTGGACAAACCCGCTCAGCTCGTCTGCACCCTGCATGCCTCAAACGTCATCGGGACGATCGTGCCGATCGGCGAAATCGCCCGCATCTGCCGCGGCAGGGGAGTACCCTACCTGGTGGACGCCGCCCAGACGGCCGGGTGCGTCCCCATCGACCTGGGACGGGACCCCGTCGATATACTTGCATTCACCGGCCACAAGGGGCTGTTGGGCCCGACGGGGACGGGCGGGCTGGTCTTTTCCCCCGCCTTTGATGAAACGTGCATCGCCCCTCTCATCCTCGGCGGGACGGGCAGCCGGTCGGAACAGGAATATCAGCCGGAGTTCCTCCCCGACCGTTTTGAGAGCGGCACCCCCAACATCGCCGGCATCGCGGGGCTCTCGGCGGGGCTTGACTATATCCTTGCGCGCGCTCTGGACGATATTCGCGCCCACGAGTCGGCGCTGGCCGGCCGGCTCATCGAGGGGCTCCTCGCGATAGACGGGGTAACGATATACGGCACGACCGACCCGAAACGGCGGACGGCGGCCGTTTCGTTTCGGATATCCGGCGTCGACAATGCCGTCGCGTCCCGCCTGCTGGCAGAAGAGTTTGACATCATGTGCCGGGCCGGGCTTCACTGCGCGCCCCGCGCCCATAAGACCATCGGGACGTTTCCCGAAGGAACTGTCCGCCTGAGCATCGGCCCTTTCAACACCGAGGCCGATATAGACGCGGCGCTATCGGCCGTGGCGGCGATTGCTCACAAATAACACGGCGGCCCGTACTGATCAGATATAGGTTTATCTTTTCACCGGTTAATGATATGATACATTCCCGCCGGGAGGCCGGACGAGTTGATATGGACGAGTATGGTGTTATACTGACCTTTTCCACCGGGCACTCCATCAGGGCCGAAAGGGTCCTGAGCGAGGCGGGAATCGAGTTGAAGATGATCCCGGTGCCGCGCCACCTTTCCAGCGACTGCGGCGTTGCGCTGCGCATCAGGAGCCGGGATCGCCAATCCGCCCTGAAGACCCTCACAGAGAAGGGCGTGTCTTACGATCGGTATGAGCCGCTGTAAATAGACCCCGCGTGTCTGCGGGACATTATTAGCCGTGTGATGGAGATTATGGAAAAACAGGAAAAACTGCGGCTGACGCAGTGCGCCAAGGCGGCCGGCTGAGCCGCCAAGACGGCCCCCGGGTCGCTGGCGCAGGTCATGCGCACACTTCAAAACCTATTTCCGAAAGAGAAGTTTCCCGACCTGCTGGTCGGTATGGACGACGGAGACGACGCGGCCGTCTATCGTCTGAACGAACACCTGGCGCTCATCTTTACGCTTGACTTTTTCACGCCGATCGTCGACGATCCCTATGATTTCGGCAGCATTGCCGCCGCTAACTCCATGTCGGACGTCTACGCTATGGGAGGGGACGTCGCGCTGGCTCTCAATATCTGCGGTTTCCCCAGGGACATGGAGCCCGCGGTTATTGCCGAAATCCTGCGCGGCGGTGCCGACAAGGTCATCGAAGCCGGCGGGATACTCTCCGGGGGGCACACCATCAACGACGACGAACCGAAATACGGCCTTGCCGTCATCGGTTTCGTTCACCCGGAAAAGGTCCTGACCAAGCGGGGTGCCGTTCCCGACCTTCTCGTCCTCACCAAACCCCTCGGCGTGGGGATTATCACCACGGCCCTCAAGGCGGGCAAGGCCCGCATAGATCACGTGTCCGAGGCAACGGCCAGCATGCAGCGGCTCAACAAGAAAGCCTCGATTGTGTTGAGGGAGGCCGGCGCTCACGCGATGACGGATGTCACCGGGTTTGCCCTGGTCGGCCACGCCCTGGAAATCGCCGCTCACGGCAAGGTTCTCCTTCGTTTTAGGGCAGGCTCGCTCCCCTTCCTTCCGGGTGCCGTCGACTACGCGGAGCAATGGCTCTTTCCCGGCGGGACGGCCGCAAACCGGCAGGCCTACGAGCGTGACGTTCGGTTCTCTGAGGATATCGCCGAGGAGACCGCTCAGCTCCTCTTTACTCCCGAGACGTCGGGCGGGCTGCTTGCCGCCGTTCCCAAAAACAAGCTTGGCCAAATCAGGTCGCGGTTCGCCGAAGACGGCCGGGATATCTGGGTCGTCGGGGAAGTAGACGAAGGCCGGGGCATTGAGATAATCGGGTAAACAGCGCCCGACCTTAACGGGCCGGGTAGGATATTATTTAAATATTAGGTAAGTGAGGGAATTCAGAATGGAGAATAAGGAGGCATACCGAAAGGCGGAACAGCGGGTCCGGGCGAAGATGGGCTTTTTCACCCATCTCTGCGTTTACCTCGGCATTAATCTCATCCTCTTTTTCATCAACCGGGAGACCCTTGGCCCCAACGGATACCAGTGGTTTATCTGGCCCCTCCTCGGATGGGGAATCGGTATTTTCTTCCATTTCATGGGTGTATTCGTTTTCTCCGGCGCCATCAGGGAGCGGATGATCCAGAAGGAGCTGGAGCGGCAGAACAGGAAGTGATCGTTTCCGGCGACCGACAAATCTCTCACGCCCGGGCTATTTAGGCAGCATACGCTCCTTTCCCTCTTCCGATACGGATGACCTCATGTCGGTCCGCGCGAAGACGATGACCGGCCATGCACGGGTTTCGTTCGTCTGCGCAGAGTCTTGCTTTCAGGCCCCATATATCATATATGGCTGGCTCGTCATACCGTCATACCCTTGCCATCCGGCTTTACATCTATGACCTTGCATCAATACGCCCGATTATGGTATACTTATGCACTAAAGATTTCACGCACCATCAAGGAGTTCTTTATGAAACCCATCGGCCCGCTGATGCACGAGCATCGGCTCATCGAGAGGATGATCGCGGTGATCGGACGACGAAAGGACATCATCGCACGGGATCGGAAGGTCGATCCGGTCTTCATCGACACCGCGGTGGACTTCATCAGGACCTATGCCGACAGGACCCATCACGGCAAAGAAGAAGACATACTCTTCCGAGACCTGGCAAAAAAGAATATGAGCGTCGATCATACCCGGATCATGCAGGAGCTGTTGGACGAGCATGTCTTCGCCCGAAAGATGACCGGCGAGCTTGTCGCCGCAAAGGAAGCCTGGGTCGCGGGGAACTCCGAGAGCATTGCCGTCATCGTCGACCGGATATCGACGCTGATCGACTTCTATCCCGTACACATACGCAAGGAAGACAAGGAGTTCTTCTTCCCCATCCTCGAGTACTTCTCCATAAATGAGCAGGATACGATGCTGGCGGAGTTTTACGAATTCGACCAACGCATGATCCATGATAAGTACCGCCTGCTGGTTGAGAGTTTCGAGAAGTGAGAAAGCCGGCCGCCACGCTCGGTTTTGCCGGCCGCGGCCCGTATGGTAGTTTGAAAACGGTTTTGACGATACACCGGAGATAAATACATTCATGGCCCCCAAGACCAAGGGTATCAAGAGCGACGCTGCGAGCATCGGAAACAACCGGGCAGCGGACGGTCAGGATATCGGCAGTAACCCAAAAAGCACTCCCCTCGGCACGCCCGGCGATCTCGTTACCCCCGATATGAAGAAATACCAGGCGATGCTTGGCTCCAATCCCTCCTCCCGCGTATTTGCGACCCTGGCGGAGCTCTATCGCAAGCAGGGCATGTATGACGAGGCCATCGGGCTGTGCCTCAAGGGCCTCGGGCACCACCCGGATTACCTCAGCGGCCGGGTCGTCCTGGGTCTGGCCTATTTTGACAAGGGGATGATCAGGGATGCTGCAGAAGTGCTCGAACGGGTCGTTTCAGCAAAACCGGATCACCTGATGGCCGCCAGGGCCCTCGGCGACGTCATGCTGGCGGACGGCGATAATGAGCGGGCCGAGTACTATTTCAACCATGTCCTTTCGCTTGCGCCCGACGATCAGGACGTTATCAGGAAGCTTGAATCGTTGACGAACCGGCCCGGCGCGGAAGTCCCGCCGCAGACGGCCACGGACGAAACGGCTCACGAGGCGGCAGCGCCCTTACCCGACGAGATCATCGAGGGTGAGGGCCTGGAGATTGTCGAGAGCGGCGGCCTCTCTCTGGAAGATACGGCCAACAGCCGCCACGAGAACGGAGAGACGCGCCAAGCCGCCGGCGATGTCCTTCCCGCAGACGAGGTGTCCGACATCCTCATCGAACCGGAACAGGAACACCGCCGCAGAAAGGGACCGCGCGTCCACCAGCCCGGCGTCGCGACGAAACCCGAAAGAGATGCGCCGGCGGCCGCAACCGGTCTCCCCCCTGTACCACGCTATCGAACGCCTACAAATAGGGATCGTCATTACCGATCTTGACGGCACCGTTCATTACGCCAACGGCGCCGTATCCGAAAGCCATGGCTGGGCAAAGGAAGACCCGATCGGTCGAAACATAAGTGACTTCTTTCCCCCGGGGATCTTCCAACCGATGACAATGCACGAGATCCTTGACAAGAAAAGAGCCTCTCCAAACATACCGTAAACGTGAGGAAGGACGGCTCGGATCTTTCCCGTTCGTATAACCTTCGACATCGTTGAGGGCGAATCGAGGCCTGCCTATATCATCGTCGGTATCGACGACCCTTTCCCGGCACAAAGACGTCGACGAGGACCTGTGGCAGCTCTCCATCAAAGACGCCGAGTCAGGCCTGTCAACCGTCGCTATTTTCTCTCAAAGATCGCTGAAGAAACCAAGAGGGCGGAGAGGATTGGGTATCCGCTCTGCCTGATGGTCATTACCATCGACAACTTCAAATCGTATCAGGCGGCCGATGCCCCCCGGAAAGGTCAAGACGGTCGCCGAGATCGGAAAAATCGCGAGGCAGTCCATCAGGAAGGAGTTTGACAGCGCTTACCGCCTCACTGAGGAGGAATTCGCCGTCATCCTGCTCACCGCCACCGACCAGAAGGCCCTCATCGTGGCGCAACGCCTGAGGGAAAAGATCACCAAGAGGTTGCCCGGAATCGAGATCGGAATCGGGACCGCCTCCAGCAAGATCACCGGTCAATCGAAGGCCTGATAGGTGCCGCCGAAAAGGCTATCAATCGGTAACTAACGCCCCCCGGAGGGCTAAGGGAGCCAGACCCCAAATAGGTACGATGCGCCTTCCTCCGGAATGTCGATAGGATACTCCCCCCTCCCCTCCCCCTTCCCGTCTATCCCACTCGCCCGAACAGAATACCGTTGATTTCGTTTCCGAAAAATGATATGGTTCGGTGGATAAGTAAAAGAGAAATACACACCCCCATCGGCGTCGGGGGGGGGCGAATTTCGACCACATCCGAGACTGACGACGGATATCGTGCCGCCGGTGTAGTTAGCTGAAGGGAACCAAGACAACATGAAGAAACTGAAGATAGCCCTGATTATCGATCAATTCGACCCCCGGTCGGGCGGGGCGGAGCGGTATACCGGCAACCTGGCGGCGGGCCTCGCCCGCGAGGGCCACGAGGTGCACGTCTTCTGCCGGCACGGCCGGCCTTCCCAGAACGGCATTGCCGTACACGTGATCCCGACTATCAAGTACCCCAAGTACCTGAGGCTTCTGACGTTTGTGCGGGGCGTGAGGAAACATGTCAGGAAGGAGGATTTTGATATTATCCACGGGCTCGTGCATAATCCGGGGGGTACCAGCTGAATTCTCATACGGGCATCGTACAATTATGGTTGTGACGGGCACCGGTCCCGCGAGTCGGCGGCGGCCCTGCTCTGGGGCCGTATCGTTCGGTTCCTCTCTCCGCGCAGGCACCTCATCCTTTCCCTCCAGAGGCAGCAGTACCGCGATCCCTGGGTCAGGCGACCACCTCCCAGTGACAAAATCAAGAACGATATCATGCGATATCATGGCGTCGAGGGCGACCGCATTGAGGTAATCGACAACGGGCTCGACATCAGGCAATTCAATCCCGGCAACCGCGCCACGTATCGGGACGCGAAAAAGTCGGCCTTACCGAAGACGAGATTATGATCCTGACGGTAACCAACAACTACCGGCTCAAGGGGATATTTCCGGCCATACGCATGCTGCCGGCCCTCGCGCGGAGGGTAGATAAACCGTTTGCTGAAGACCCATGGCCGAGGGACGACGCGGGCCCATACCGGGAGGAAGCCGAGTGTTTCGGATTGGGTCGTATTCATGAACTTCGTGAAGACATCACGCCGCTGTACGCCGCGGCCGATATCTTCATGCTGAGTTGACGTTTTACGATACGCGCGGCGCGAACGTAAACGTAGAAGCGATCTCCGGGCTTCCCGTGGTAACCACGAAGGACGCCGGCTCTCACGTGTTCGTTAAATCAAGAGACATGGGATGGGTTGTCGACGATCCGCGAGACCACGAGGCCGTCGCAGAGGCCGTATCCTACGATCTCGAGAGAAGCGCGGGCAAAGGCATACGCCGTCTCCGAGAAACTATACACCCGATTTTCCTCAAGTGAGACACTAATAAGATCCAGGAGGTATATCGGCGGGTTATCTCAGGGCAACAAGGATAGGCACGCGCCGCAGTACTCGGCCGGCCTCAATATACGCGACTCAATTACAGTCAAGGCGGCGATGAAAGACAGATACTATTCCCATTTCGGTATATCTGATAACAAAAAACGAGATCCGGAGGATCGAGCGGCGTCTTACCAGCGTTGCCGGCTGGGCTGATGAGATCGTGGTGGAGGATTCCGGAAGCGACGACGGCACCCTCGAGGTCGTCCGAAAGTTCACTCACGGTATATCACAAAGACTTCGAGGGGTTCGGGCAGCAATACACGTATGCCCATGGGTTGACGAAAAATAAATGGGTCATGTATATCGACGGAGACGAGGAAGGTCCTCCCGGCTTTCGCCGACGAAATCATCGGGCTCTTCAAGGACGGCGACCCCCAGGGCGAATGGCAGCACGCCCGAGGGAGACGTTCTATTCGGCTGATGGATCAAACACGGGGGTGGTACCCCGACCTTATCCATCGTATTCTTGCACTTGGAAGACCAGGGGACGTGGAAAAAGGGCCTGCATCCGAAGCTCCATATCAACGGGAAAAATGGAGAGGCTCGAACACCCGTTCCTCCACTACAATTACCGCGATATCTCACACCAGATCATGACGGTGGACCGCTATTCGACAATCGCCTCCAAAGAACAGGTCGATCAGGGTAAGGAGTCTCGATAGCAAGGCTGTGGCCTTCCGGGTTGTGCGAGACTATTTTCTCCGGGGAGGTTTACGAGATGCTGGGCTCTTACATCGCGGCGACGCACCGCCTACTACGTCTTCATAAAATACGCCAAGACCTGGGAGCTCGTGAGAGCGAAAAACATACTCTCGGGTAGTGATCGGGAAGATCGTGGCTTGACACCGGACCCCAGACCGATCCTCCCGTACATGGAGAGCCGTCACCCGATTAGTACCGGCGAGCCGGAGTTCAGTTCCGCCCTGGCATGAATCCACTGGAACAAATGCTGCCCTAAGGAAATCCCTTTCTATCGGTTCTTCCCAATCACGCGTCGCATAGTCCCGCTGCTAACGGCTCACGTCACCATAACTATCTACCGATGTCACTTACATTAGAGACTCCACATATTATATATAACTAATTCCATTGCAGTTTCCGGACAACTATTCTAATCTATCGCGCATGATGATGAGTTCTTGCGACCATCGCGAACATCATGGCTTTTTGAGGTGTTGATTCATTACGCGCGAATTCAACCCACCGGTTCACTACTTACAGGCCGTTAAAGGAGGCAAATCGAAATGAGACCGACTAACACATTTAAGCAGCTATTCGGGATCTATCGGAGAGTACTCCGCATACGACGGTAAAATACCCTCACGAAAATCCCCTTTTTGAAAACCCCCCGGGAATATCTTGAATCCAGGAGAGGTAAATTCCTGTACGGTGTTTTTAAGCGATTGTCCGAACGCCGGGCCATAAATAACTAAGGCCTCGATAATATAAATTATATCTGTGATGTGCCGTGTGGGCCGGGAGATTATTCTCCTACTGGGGAAAAGAGGATACAGAGTCACTGGTGTTGATCTTTCCGATCCTATGCTTGTGGTGCATGTGAGGTGTGTGCTGATTTTGATCCACGAAACAGAGTGATTAAAGGCGATGCCTTCTCGCTCAATGACTTCTTGCCGGAGAAAAACCCGATCTGATCGCTTCGATCAGATTCTTTTATTACTTCAAGAGAGAAAAGAGAATCGAGCTACTGAAGACCATGGCTGCGGCATCGAAAAAGTATTTGCTCGTACAGTATAAGCATCCGAGACGATAAGGGGAAGGCGGAGACTAAGAATGATTCGTGATATTGGCTTCGCCCTCCAGTCAGCAATTCTGTTCAACGAGGAAATTAGACACTCTGGAGGCCGCCGGTTTGGAATTGATCAGGATCGTGCCCATCTCGAAGTTTTCCGACAGGTCTTTGTTGCCGCGCGGAAACGCCTGCAACAGGAAAATACCTGCGGAAACGAGACGCCATACCGCGCGGCCCGACGCAGGGATGGGGCAACGGACTTCTCCCCGGTTATGCCGACGGCGCAGGCCGGCAAGCAAACCGAGCGGCTTCATCAGAGCCGGAAACGAAAAACGGGAACATACCAAAACAGCCGAAGGGGGAATAAACAACGATGAGAAGAAGGGTATCGCCAGCACCGCCCTTCCTGTGCATTTTCCTTTTCTCTTTCGCCATCCTGTTTTCATTGTCTATGCCACGGCGTCGATCGTATACGGAGAGTCAACTGAGGATGTCCAGTTGCCGAAGTTCCTGGGAAATAAACCTGATAATATCAAACTTGGCCTCACGGCAACCATACCGGCCCCGGCCCCTTTTCGTTCTATGTGGTCGGGACACGAAGTCTCGCCAATTTCTTTCCTTCCATATATGAAAACGGATATCCGCGACGATACTCCCGATTCGGCCTCATCCTCGGTGATTTTGTTACCAATCCAAAGCCCGAGGACTCACCACATTTTTTGATCGACTTCACCACATGGGGTGTCCGGTCACCCTGTTTGCGGCACCCATGATATTGTCACGAAAGAAGATATCGGTCGCAAGCGCTCATTCACCTTTACGTTAAAAGACTATGAAAATATACATATGGCCGCGATTTTTCGTTTACCTATCACGGGTGCCTGTTTATTGTTTCTCAATGATATCGGACACGACGGCCATGTTGCTTACCTCGCCGACGCCCTTTCCGCCGAGTGAAGGATACCCTCATGACCTTCGTCTTTGCCCACATCCCGCCCAATATCGTCCGCAATCAAGTGCAGGCAACGACCGCAGGGGGAGGAGCGATTTATCCCTTATTAACGAATACAACGTCGATTACGTCATCGGGGAGATTTTCATTCCTATTTTCGCTGCAAGACCTAGTTTCATTATTTCTGGAGGCGGAATGGATAAGAGGGAGATAGGACGGAGAACAGAAAACACGTGTTTCACAGCGCGTTGAGGTAGACCCGCTGACGAAAGACGTGGCGGAACGCGCGGACGACCAAACAAACATCTTGCATATGGGAAGAAAGACCGCAATCACTCAGGTCTTTGCCTTCTTCGAAAGAAACGAGCATTGGGAGGCCCCGTTTCATCCTCGACGGCGTTATTGTCGTTTCTCCTTGGCGCGTTAGGATTCGTATTTGCGGCGCGCGCCCATAAAAGGTAATCGCGCCGTCAATGCGGCGGAAGGGGCACGGGCACAAAGGCCCCGCGTCTCGCTGAAATATCTCGATCGGATATATCTTTAGATATTAGCTTTCCGCTGCAATTTTTCGTTCTGGAGCGGATTTTTTCACTACCCCGATCCTATTTGAATGAACTCGCGCGAAAACAGTTTTATTCAGACCCGTCTCTGTATCTTCGCTACAACAATACTATTCAAAAGACTATATTTGTGATAAAATTTCTAAGAATCTTCATGTGGAGCCCGGTCATCTAGTGAACGGCGGGTTACTCCCGCGATTGATTTTTTTATGAACCGGCCGGAAATTGATACCCTTTTCGACTGCATTCGGCCCTTTTGAGATCCTATTGGTGGTCCCAATGAAAAGGATACTGTTGATGGTCCCGGATCCTCGCACAGCTTACCGATATTCTAACATCACTCGGATACGGCCTCGGCTGCATCCGGCGGAAGCGATTCCTCGCCAACGCGCCTCCCGACGCGATCCTGATGGATATCGTCATGCCCGGGCCGAACCTGACGGCATTCGGCTGGCGCGCCTGATCCATCAAGAGCTTGATATTCCGACCATCTTCCTGACGGAAGCCGGAACGCAGACGTAGTATCCAGGATCAGAGATACCGGCGCGTACGGGTATATCGAGAAACCGGTCAGCGAAGCGAGTATCTCGGGAGCGGCTATCGAAATCGCCCTGCGGCAAAGACAATCCGTCCGGAACACTGACCTCTATGAAGACCTCGTCGAGACGAGCGACTTTGTTTACGTCCTGATGGCGGGGAACATAGAAATCGACCGCGTGCCGGGCGCTCGGTGGATCTCTCGATCGGCTCAAGGGCAGGAATATTAAAGACCTGATACCATCGGCCTCGTATAGAATCGCGCAGGTTCGCGACGGCTCGAGGGAGAACGAATTTTGAGCTTGAGCTGTATGACGCCGAAAAGAACGTGAGGACCATTGAAACCCGGGAGCGGCCTAAATGGGAAAATGGGAGAATTGTTGAGGCTTACGGGATCGGGTGGGACGTAACCGAGCGAAAAAGGGCCGACAAGTTTTTCAGGAAGCGCGAGGAGCGTTACCGGATCATAACCGAAAATATCCAGGACCCAGACGGTATCCCGCATATTTTCGGTTATGATCCGGTAACGCTCCTCGCGCTTCCTGAAAAGCTCTTCGGCCCTTTTCCGCTCGGTTACGTCCCGCCCGATCCCGTAGACCTCAACAATTCTCCCATTTTCCCATTTAGGCCGCTCCCGGGTTTCAATGGTCCTCACGTTCTTTTCGGCGTCATACAGCTCAAGCTCAAAATTGCCGATTTGTTCTCCCTCGAGCCGTCGGGCGAAGACCTCTGCGGCGATTCTATACGAGGCCGATGGTATCAGGTCTTTAATATTCCTGCCCTTGAGCCGATCGAGAGATCCACCGAGCGCCCGGCACGCGGTCGTATTCAGGAACTCTATGTTCCCCCGGCCGTCCAGGACGTAAACAAAGTCGCTGGTATTCTCGACGAGGTCTTCATAGAGGTCGGCAATCTTCCGGACGGATTGTCTTTGCCGCAGGGCGATTTCGATAGCCGCTCCGATTTCGCTTTGGCTGACCGGTTTCTCGATATACCCGTACGCGCCGGACTCTCTGATCCTGGATACGACGTCTGCGTTCCGGCTTCCCGTCAGGAAGATGGTCGGAATATCAAGCTCTTGATGGATCAGGCGCGCCGCCCCAATGCCGTCAGGTTCGCCGGGCATGACGATATCCATCAGGATCGCGTCGGGACGCAGCGTTCGGGCGAGGTCAATCGCTTCCGCGCGCCGGATGCGGCCGAGCCGACCGTTTCATATCCGAGTGATGTTAGAATATCGGTAAGCTGTGCGAGGATCAGGGGGGAGTCGTCGACTATCAGTATCCTTTTCATTGGGACCACCAATAGGATCTCAAAAGGGCCGAATGCAGTCGAAAAGGGTATCGATTCCCGGCCGGTTCATAAAAAAATCAATCGCGGGAGTAACCCGCCGATTTACTAGATGACCGGGCTCCACATGAAGATTCTTAGAAATTTTATCACAAATATAGTCTTTTGAATAGTATTGTTGTAGCGAAGATACAGACGGGTCTGAATAAAACTGTTTTCGCGCGAGTTCATTCAAATAGGATCGGGGTAGTGAAAAAATCCGCTCCAGAACAAAACGTGCCGCTGGACACGGAAGGCTAATATCTAAAGATATATCCGATGGAGCTATATTTCGGCGAGAACGCGGGCCCTTCTGTCCGTGCCCCTTCCGGCATTGACGGCGCGATTACCTTTTTATGCGGCCGCGCGCCGCGAATACGAATCCTAACGCGCCAAGGAGAAACGACAATAACGCCGTCGAGGATAAAACCGGGGCCTCCCAATGCTCGTTTCTTTCGAAGAAGGCAAAGACCTGAGTGATTGCGGTCTTTCTTCCCATATGCAAGATGTTTGTTTGGTCGTCCGCGCGGTATATGCGTTCCGCCACGTCTTTCGTGAGCGGGTCTACCTGGAGAAACACGCTGTGAAACGCGTCCTTTCTGTTCTCCGTATTATCTCCCCTCTTATCCATTCCGCCTCCAGAAATAATGAAATTCGTATTTCCGGTCTTGCAGCGAAAATAGGAATGAAAATCTGCCCCGATGACGTAATCGACGTTGTATTCGTTAATAAGGGATAGAAATCGCTCCTCCCCCTGCATCGTCCTGCACTTGATTGCGGACGATATTGTATGGGGCGGGATGTGGGCAAAGACGAAGGTCATGAGGGTATCCTTCGCTCGGCGGGAAAGGGCGTCGGCGAGGTAAGCGACGTGGCCGTCGGTGTCGATATCGTTGAGAACGATAAACAGGCACCCGTGATAGGTAAACGAAAAATCGCCGGGGCCGTACATATTTTCATAGTCTTTTAACGTAAAGGTGAATGAGCGCTTGCGACCGATATCTTCTTTCGTGACAATATCGTGGTTGCCGCAAACAAGAAATAGGGGTGACCGGACACCCCATGTGGTGAAGTCGATCAAAAAATGCTGATGATCCTCGGGCTTTGGATTGGTAACAAAATCACCGAGGATGAGGCCGAAATCGGGAGTATCGTCGCGGATATCGTTTTCATATATGGAAGGAAAGAAATTGGCAAGCTTCGTGTCCCCGACCACATAGAACGAAAAGGGGCCGGGGCCGGTATCGGTTGCCGTGAGCAGTTTGATATTATCAGGTTTATTTCCCAGGAACTTCGGCAACTGGATATCCTCAGTTGACTCTCCGTATACGATCGACGCCGTGGCATAGACAAATGAAAACAGGATGGCGAAAGAGAAAAGGAAAATGCACAGGGAAGAGGCGGTGCTGGCGATACCCTTCTTTCTCATCGTTGTTAGTTCCCTTCGGCTGTTTTGGTATGTTCCCCCGTTTTTCGTTTCCGGCTCTGATGAAGCCGCTCGGTTTGCTTGCCGGCCTGCGCCGTCGGCATAACCGGGGAGAAGTCCGTTGCCCGCATCCCTGCGTCGGGCCGCGCGGTATGGCGTCTCGTTTCCGCAGGTCTGTTCCTGTTGCAGGCGTTTCCGCGCGGCAACAAAGACCCTGTCGGAAGACTGCGAGATGGGCACGATCCTGATCAATTCCAAACCGGCGGCCTCCAGATCCTCTCTAATTTCCTCATTAGAACAGAATTGCTGACTGGAGGGCGAAGCCGATCTGGCGAACATTCTTAGTCTCCGCCTTCCCCTTATCGTCTCGGTAGTCTTATACTGTACGAGCAAATACTTTTTCGATGCCGCAGCCATGGTCTTCAGTAGCTCGATTCTCTTTTCTCTCTTGAAGTAATAAAAGAATCTGATCGAAGCGATCAGATCGGGCTTTTCTCCGGCAAGAGAGTCATTGAGCGAGAAGGCATCGCCTTTAATCACTCTGTTTCGTGGATCAAAATCGGCGCACACCTCGCGTGCCGCCGCAAGCATAGGATCGGAAAGATCAACACCAGTGACTCTGTATCCTCTTTTCCCCCAGTAGGAGAATAATCTCCCCGGCCCACACGGCACATCACAGATATAATTTA
This sequence comes from uncultured delta proteobacterium, assembly GCA_963735595.1. Classification (GTDB taxonomy): domain Bacteria; phylum Desulfobacterota; class Zymogenia; order Zymogenales; family Zymogenaceae; genus JAFGAS01. The sequence continues at coordinate 18,662 of CAVTLK010000003.1, forward strand.
TATTATCGAGGCCTTCCAGCGATTTATTTATGGCCCGGCGTTCGGACAATCGCTTAAAAACACCGTACAGGAATTTACCTCTCCTGGATTCAAGATATTCCCGGGGGTTTTCAAAAAGGGGATTTTCGTGAGGGTATTTTACCGTCGTATGCGGAGTACTCTCCGATAGATCCGGAATCGCCTTCTGCCTTAAATGAGTCGGTTTAGTCGGTCTCATTTCGATTTGCCTCCCTTAACGGCCTGTAGTAGTAGTGAACCGGTGGGTTGAATTCGCGCGTAATGAATCAACACCTCAAAAAGCCGGACTGATCGTCGCGATGGTCGCAAGAACTCATCATCATGCGCGATAGATTAGAATAGTTGTCCGGAAACTGCAAATGGATTAGTTATATATAATATGTGGAGTCTCTAATGTAAGTGACATCGGTAGATAGTTATGGTGACGGTAATTGAGCCGTTAGCGGCGGGAAGCTATGCGACGCGTGATTGGGAAGAACCGATAGAAAGGGATTTCCTTAGGGCGGCGTTTCTTCCAGCACATTAGTGGATTCATGCCAGGGCGGAACTGAACTCCGGCTCGCCGGTACTAATCGGGTGACGGCTCTCCATGTACGGGAGGATCGGTCTGGGGTCCGGTGTCAAGCCACGATCTTTCCCGATCACTACCCGAGAGTATGTTTTTTCGCTCTCACGAGCTCCCAGGTCTTGGCGTATTTGATGAAGACGTAATAGGCGGTCGTGACCGCGATGATGAAGCCCGGCATACCGTCAAGAAAACCGCCCCGGAGAAAATAGTCCCGCACAAACCGAAACGGCGGGTTAAGCAGCAGCCTTGCTATCGAGACTCCCTTACCCTGATCGACCTGTTCTTGGAGGCGATTGTCGAATAGCGGTCCACCGTCATGATCTGGTGTGAGATGTCGCGGTAGTTATAGTGGAGAAACGGGTGTTCAAGCCGCTCGAGTTTTCCGTCGATATGCAGCTTCGGGTGCAGGCCCTTTTCCCACGTCCCCCTGGATTTTCGATAGATGCGCAGGATATAGGTCGGGATACCACCCCCCGTGCTTGATCCATCGGCCCAGATAGAACGTCTCCCTCGGTGCGGTATACCCGTCGGCCGGGGGGTCGCCGTCTTGAAGAGCCCGATGATCTCGTCGCGGAGCTCGGGAGAGACCTCCTCGTCTCCGTCGATATACATGACCCATTTATTTTTCGTCAGCCCATGGGCATAGGTGTATTGCTGCCCGAAACCTTCGAAGTCCCGGTGATATACCCGGTCGGTGAACTTTCGGACGACTTCGAGGGTGCCGTCGTCGCTTCCGGAATCGACCACCACGATCTCATCGGCCCAGTCGGCAACGCTCGCGAGCGCCCGCTCGATTCTCCGGATTTCGTTTTTCGTTATGAGTATACGGAAATGGGAATTGTATTTGTCTTTTTCATGCACATTCACCCGTTATTGGTCGCGTACGGCAGGCCGGTCGGTATGCGGTCGGATACCTATCCTTGTTGCCCTGAGATAGACCCGGCGATATACCTCCTGAATCCTCCTGATGTTTTCGGTTGAGGAGAATCGGGTGTATAGCTTCCCGGCGACGGCGTAGGCCTTTGTTTGCGCCTCACGCGAAAAATAGTAGGATACGGCCTCCGCCAGGGCCTCGTGGTCTCTCGGATCATCGACAACCCATCCCATGTCTCTGGATTTAACGATAACCGTGGCAGCGCCGGCATTCTTGGTCGTTACCACCGGAAGCCCGGAGGCGATTGCCTCCACGGCGACGAGCGCGAACGAATCGTAGAACGTCGGAAAAAGAAGATATCGGCCGCCGCGTACAGGGGTGCGACGTCTTCCACGTAGTTCATGAATACGACCCGGTCCGAAACACCCAGCCGCTCGGCTTCCTTCGGTAGGGGCCTGAGTCGTCTCTGCCGACGATAAGGAGCCGAAACGGTTTATCTACCCTCCTCGCGAGGGCCGGCAGCATCCGTACGGCGGGATATATCCCCTTGAGCCGGAAGTTGTTGGTTACCGTCAGGATCAGGATCTCGTCTGTCGGCCAGGCCGAGCTTTTTTCGCGTCGACTCTCTATACCGGTCCCGGTTGTTGGGATTGAATCCGTTGGATGTCAATCCCGTTGTTGATTACCTCTATGCGGTCGCCGTCGACGCGGTGAAATCGCATCATATCGTTCTTGACTTTTCGGAGATGGGAGATAATGGCCCTGACCCCGGGATCGCGGTACTGCTGCCTCTGGAGGGAAAGGATGAGGTGCCTGCGCGGGGAGAGGAACCGGACGATACGGCCCCAGAGGAGGGCCGCCGCCGACTCGCGGGATTGGTCGTCCCCTCAATCCAGGATTGTTCGACTGCCCGTATGAGAATTCAGCACGGTTACCCCGGGATTGTATCCGAGCCCGTGGACTAATATCGAAATCGTCCTTCCTGAGATGTTTCCTGACGCCCCGCACAAACGTCAGAAGCCTCAGGTACTTGGGGTAGTTGATGGTCGGGATCAGGTGAACGACAATGCCGTTCCGGGAAGATTGGCCGCGCCGGCAGAAGACGTGTATCTCGTGGCCTTCGCGGACCAGTCCCTCGGCCAGGTTCCCGGTATACCGCTCCGCCCCGCCCATCCGGTGGTCAAATTTATCGATAATCAGGGCTATCTTCAGTTTCTTCATGTTGTCTTGGTTCCCTTCAGCTAACTACTACCGGCGGCACGATATCCGTCGTCAGTCTCGGATGTGGTCAAAATCGCCCCCCCCCCCGACGCCGATGGGGGTGTGTATTTCTCTTTTACTTATCCACCGAACCATATCATTTTTCGGAGCGAAATCAACGGTATTTTGTTCGGGCGAGTGGGATAGACGGGAAGGGGAAGGGAGGGGGGAGTATCCTATCGACATTCCGGAGGAAGGCGCATCGTACCTATTTCGGGTCTGGCTCCCTTAGCCCTCCGGGGGGCGTTAGTTACCGATTGATAGCCTTTTCGGCGGCACCTATCAGGCCTTCGATGGATCGGTGATCTTTGCTGGAGGCCGTCCCGATTCTGATCTCGATTCCGGGAACCTCTTGGTGATCTTTTCCCTCAGGCGTTGCGCCACGATGAGGGCCTTTGGTCGGTGGCGGTGAGCAGGATGACGGCGAATTCGTCGTCCGTGAGGCGGTAGGCGCTGTCAAACTCCTTCCTGATGGATTGCCTCGACGATTTTTGCCGATCTCGACGGCGACCGCTTGACCTTTCCGGGGCCGGCATCGGCCGTCTGATACGAGTCGAAGTTGTCGATCGTAAGGACCATCAGGCACAGCGGATACCCGATCCGCTCGGCCCTCTTGACTTCTTCAGCGATCTTGAAGAGAAAATGGCGACGGTTGTACAGACCGGACTCGGCGTCTTTGATGGACGACTGCCACAGGTCCTCGTCGACGTCTTTGTGCCGGGAAAGGTCGTCCATGCCGACGATGATATAGGCAGGCTGCCTTCGATTCGTCCTCAACGACGTCATAGGTAATTCGAACGGGAAAGATCGAGCCGTCCTTCCTCACGTTTATGGTATCTTTGGCAGAGGCTCTTCTTGTCGAGGATCTCGTGCATCGTCATCGGTTGGAAGATGCCGGGGGGAAAGAAGTCACTTATGTTACGACCGATCGGGTCTTCCTTTGCCTACCCGTGGCTTTCGGATACGGCGCCGTTGACGTAGTGGACGGTACCGTCCAGATCGGTGATGACGATCCCGATTTGGAGGCGTTCGATAGCCCGGTACAGCGGGAGGACACCGGTTGCGGCCGCCGGCGCATCTCTTTCGGGTTTCGTCGCGACGCCGGGCTCGGGGACGCGTGCGTCGCCTTTCTCGGCGGTGTTCTGTTCGGCATTGATGAGGATGTCGGACATCTCGTCGGCGGAAAGGTCGATACCGGCGACTTCGCGCGTCTCTTCCTTCTCGTGGCGGCCGGGCCCGGATGCTTCCGGAGAGAGGGCGTCGCCTCGACAATCTCCAGGCCCTCTCCCTCGATGATCTCGTCGGGTACGGGCGCGGCCGCCTCGTGAGCCGTTTCGTCCGTGGCCGTCTGCGGCGGGACTTCCGCGCCGGACCGGTTACGTCATCGGTTCAAGCTTCTTTTTAACGTCCAGATCGTCGGGCGCCAGAGCGAAAGGACCCGCTCGAAATAGTACTTGGCCCGCTGGATGTCGCCGCTCTGCAGCAGGACGTCTCCGAGGGCCTTGGCGGCCATGAGGTGATCGGGTTTGGCGGAGACGACCCGTTCGAGCTCTTCGGCGGCTTCCCTGATCATCCCCTTATCGAAATAGGCCAGACCCAGGACGACCCGTCCGCTGAGGTAGTCGGGGTGGTGCTTGAGGCCCTTGAGACACAGCCCGATGGCCTCGTCGTACATGCCCCGCTTGCGGTAGAGCTCGCCCAGGGTCGCGAAATACGCGGGAGGTGGGATTCTCGTCAAGCATCGCCCGGTATTTCTTGATTTCCGGGGTGATGAGCTCGTCGGAGGTGCCGAGGGGAGGGCTTGGCGGGTTACGCCGTATCCGGACCGTCCGCTGCCCGGTGTTTCCGATCCTCGCGGCGTCGGTCTTGAGACCCTTGGGTCTTGACGGCCATGAATGCGCCTATCTTCGGTGTGTCGTCAAAACCGTTTTCATACTACCATACGGGCCGCTGCACGAGTCAACGCGAAGCGGCGGCCGGCTTCATCATTTCTCGAAAGCTCTCGACCACCAGCCGGTACTTATCGTGGATCATCCGTCGGTCGAATTCGTAAAACTCGGCCAGCATCGCGTCCTGCTCTTCTATGGAGAAGTACTCGAGGATCGGAAAGAAGAACTCCTTGTCTTCCTTGCGTATGTGTACGGGATAAAACTCGACCAGCGTCGATTATCCGGTCGACGATGGTGTCGATGCTCTCGGAGTTTCCCGCGATCCAGCTTCCTTGGCGGCGACCAGCTCGGCCTGTCATCTTTCGGGCAAAGACGTGCTCGTCCAGGAGCTCCTGCATGATCCGCGCGTGATCGACGCTCATCTTCTTTTTCGCCAGGTCTCGAAAGAGGATATCTTCCTCTTTGCCGTGATGGGTCCTGTCGGCGTAGGTCCTGATAAAATCGACCGCGGTATCGATGAAGACGGTATCCACCTTCCGGTCGCGTGCCATGATGTCCTTTCGTCGTCGCGATCACCGCGATCATCCGCTCGATGAGCCGGTGCTCGTGCATCAGCGGGCCGATGGGTTTCATGAAAGAACTCCTTGTTGAGTGCGTGAAAGTCTTTAGTGCATAAGTATACCATAATCGGGCGTATCGATGCAAGGTAATAGGTGTAAAGCCGGATGGCAAGGGTATGACGGTATGACGAGCCAGCCATATATGATATATGGGGCCTGAAAGCAAGACTCTGCGCAGACGAACGAAACCCGTGCATGGCCGGTCATCGTCTTCGCGCGGACCGACATGAGGTCATCCGTATCGGAAGAGGGAAAGGAGCGTATGCTGCCTAAATAGCCCGGGCGTGAGAGATTTGTCGGTCGCCGGAAACGATCACTTCCTGTTCTGCCGCTCCAGCTCCTTCTGGATCATCCGCTCCCTGATGGCGCCGGAGAAAACGAATACACCCATGAAATGGAAGAAAATACCGATTCCCCATCCGAGGAGGGGCCAGATAAACCACTGGTATCCGTTGGGGCCAAGGGTCTCCCGGTTGATGAAAAAGAGGATGAGATTAATGCCGAGGTAAACGCAGAGATGGGTGAAAAAGCCCATCTTCGCCCGGACCCGCTGTTCCGCCTTTCGGTATGCCTCCTTATTCTCCATTCTGAATTCCCTCACTTACCTAATATTTAAATAATATCCTACCCGGCCCGTTAAGGTCGGGCGCTGTTTACCCGATTATCTCAATGCCCCGGCCTTCGTCTACTTCCCCGACGACCCAGACCTATCCGGCCGTCTTCGGCGAACCGCGACCTGACCTGGCCGAGTTTGTTTTTGGGTACGGCGGAAGAAGCCCCCGACGTCTCGGGCGTGTAGAGGAGCAGTACGGTCTCCTCTGCGATGTCCCCGGAGATCCGTACGTCACGCTCATAGGTCTGCCGGTTGGCCATCGTGCCGCCCGGAAAGAGCCACTGCTCGGCATAGTCGGCGGCCCCCGGAAGGAACGGGAGGTCGCCCGCCTGAAAGCGAAGGAGTACCCGCCGTGCGCGGCGATCTCCAGGGCGTGGCCGATCAGGGCAAATCCGGTGACATCCGTCATCGCGTGGGCTCCCGCTTCCCTCAGGACGGCCGAGGCCTGCTTGTTGAGGCGCTGCATCCAGAGTGTTGCCTCAGAAACGTGGTCTGTACGGGCCTCCCCGGCCTTGAGCGCGGTGGTGATGATTCCAACACCGAGGGGTTTTGTGAGGACGAGGATATCCCCCGGTTTCGCGCCCTGCTTGGTCAGGACTTTTTTTGGATGGACAAAACCGATGACGGCAAGGCCGTATTTGGGCTCGTCGTCGTTGATGGTGTGCCCGCCGGAGAGGATCCCTCCCGCCTCGATAACCTTGTCGGCCCCGCCGCGCAGGATCTGTCCGATGACCGCGGGCTCCATATCTTTGGGAAAGCCGCAGATGTTGAGGGCCAGAACGACGTCACCACCCATAGCGTAGACGTCCGACATGGAATTGGCCGCGGCGATGCTCCCGAAGTCGTAGGGATCATCCACGATCGGTGTGAAAAAGTCGAGCGTGAAGATGAGGGCCAGGTGTTCGTTCAGACGATAAACGGCCGCGTCGTCTCCGTCGTCCATGCCGACCAGGAGATCGGGAAACTTTTCCCGGGGAAGAGGTTTGTGAGGGTGCGCATGACCTGCGCCAGCGGCTCGGGGGCCGTCTTTGCGGCTCAGCCGGCCGCCTTGGCGCACTGTGTCAGTCGCAGTTTTTCTTGTTTTTCCATAATCTCAAGCAAGCGGTTAACCTATGCGAAAGGCGGCGACGTATCTACAGCGGCTCATATCGATCAAAGGGCACGCCGTTTTCTCCGAGGGTTTTCAGGGCGATTTCCTTGTCATCATCTCCGATGCGAACCGCAACGCCGCAGTCGCTGGAAAGGTGCCTCGGGACCGAGATCAACTTCGTCTCGATCCCGGCCCTGCCAAGGACCTTTTCGGCCCTGATGGAATGCCCGGTGGAAAACGTCAGGATAACTCCGTATTCATCCATGCTCATTTACATTAGCCTGCCGGCAGGGGTGCATCATAGCACGATTCAATAAATTTAAAACTAAAATTAAAACTATATGTATCGGGAATACCGCCTCATCGTTTTTGGGCAATTGCCGCCACTGCCGAGAGCGCCGCGTCGATATCGGCCGTGGTGTTGAAGGGCCCGATGCTCAGGCGGACGGTGCCCTCGGGAAAGGTACCGATGGTCCTATGGGCGCGGGGCGCGCAGTGGAGCCCGGCCGGCACATGATGTCAAATTCCTCGGAAAGGCGGCGCGCCGTGACGCCGTTGTCGATACCGGCAATCCGAAACGAGACCGCCGCCGTCCTTCTTTCCGGGTCCGGCCGTCCCGTAGACCGTTACCCCTTCCATCGCTTCAAGCCCATCGATGAGTCGATGGACCAGCCCCGATTCGTGGGCGCGGATCTCGGAGAGACCGCGCGTGAGGATATAGTCAAGACCGGCCGAGAGTCCCGCGATGCCGGCGATGTTGCACGTCCCGCTCTCAAAGCGATCGGGGAGAAACTCCGGCTGGTATTCCTGTTCGGACCGGCTGCCGGTTCCGCCGTATACCAAGGGACCGATGAGCTTCTCGTCGAAGGAGGGGGAAAGGACCAGCCCCCCCGTCCCCGTCGGGCCCAGGAGCCCCTTGTGGCCGGTAAAGGCCAGCATGTCGATCGGGTCTTTGCCCAGGTCGATGGGCACGCACCCGGCCGTCTGGGCGGCATCCACCAGGTAAGGGACGCCTCGGTCGCGGCAGATGCGGCTGATCTCCCGATCGGCACGACGGTCCCGATGACGTTTGAGGCGTGCAGTGTGCATACGAGCCTGGCGGGGGTATCCAGGGTGCGGGCAACGTCTGGGGGTCAATGGTACCGTCCGATGCCGTCTCGACCAGGGTTATGGTCACGCCCGCGGCCCTCCAGGAATCTCAGCGGCCGCATGACCGAATTGTGCTCCATGCCGGTGACAACGACTCGATCGCCGGTTGCGACCATCCCAAGCAGGACAAGGTTTAACGCCGCGGTGACGTTTGCGGTAAAGACGACCCGCTGGGGATCGGCGTGGTTAAACAGGCGTCCGATCGCCTCCCGCGTACCGTAACGGATTCGCTCGGCCTCGACCGAGAGGTAATGGCCTGATCGGCCCGGATTTGCCCCCACACGGGTCATGAACCGACGATCGCTTCGGGGACCGTTTGGGGCTTGGGGAAGGACGTGGCGGCGTTGTCAAGATAGACCATGGTTTTTTTCTCACTTGGGAATAGTACGGGCGGCCGCCCGTCGGGGCGACCGCCGAAACCCGCTTATTTTTCGAGCGTGATGACGAACTGATCGTCTTTTTCTTCGTGACCGGCGGTCCAGCCGAGCTTCTCCGCCGACCGGCTTACATTATACACCTGTGTCATCGTATCGACAAGGACGGTAATACGGCCGCCCTTGGCGCCTTGAGCACGTCCCTGGTCATGATGACCGGCTGAGGGCACGAGAGTCCCCGCGCGTCAATGGTCTTTGTCATGCGTTGCCTCCTTTCTCGATCGAGAGAAAACCGATCAAAAGCACGACCGCAAGGCCGATGCCCATCGCCCAGGCGGCAAAGGGGGCGGCCCCGGCCGCGTTAAAGTTGTGGGAAACGGCGGCCCCGGTCAGCATGCCGAGGACGAAGACACCGGCGTCTCCATCTCCCTCGCCCGTCAGGAATATCTGGCGTCCCGGGCATCCACCGGCCAGGGCAAACGAGAGCCCCGCCAGGATCATTCCCCCGAAGTTAAGGTACCAGACGGTGTGGGCGGCGGGCTGGTTGATGAGCTTACCCGTCTCGTCGAGGCCGAGGGTAAAGCCGGGATGAAACTGGCCGAGCAGCAGGTTTGCGCCGAAGGCGGCGACAACGAGCGCGATTACGCCGGAGGCCAGGTGCCAGTCATTCATGAGGATGACGTCGCGGATCGCGCCCATCGTGCAGAACCGGGTCCGCTGGGCGACGAATCCGATGATGAGTCCCGCACCGATCGACACGGCGATCGGCGCCGCCATCGACCCCGGACCCGCGACGCTCCTAAAGAGGGCCATGTTCTCGCCGAAGGAGGGATAGAAGACGGCAAGGATCACGAGAGCAGGCCGCCGCCAGGGGGATGAGCCAGGCCAGCCGGTTGTTTTCGTGCCGGCTCCTGCCGAGGGAATAGCCGTTCTTCAGGAAGAGAACGCCGACAGATATACCGGCAATCAGCCCCGCGATCCCGACGATCGCGTTCCAGTCGCCGCCGGCAAGCCTCAAGAGCGCACGCCAGGGGCAGCCGAGGAAGATCAGGGCGCCGATCATGGCAAACATCCCCAGGGCGAACCGAATGATCGGGGCCGATCCCGTGCGGAACCGAAACTCCCCGAAAGAGACCGCGGCGATAAACGCCCCGAGAAGGAGCGCCGGTATCTCGGGCCGGAGGTACTGCACCATCAGCGGCGCGGTGAAGGCCCAGTGCCCCGGCGACGTCCCGCAAAAAGCAGGCCATGCAGATACCCATGTTGGCGGGATTGCCCATCTTTTGCAGATAGACCGCGATGATCCCGATGAGGGCGCCGACAACGATGATACCCCATCGGGATGCGAAAAACCCAAGCTTCTGTTTCATGGTTTTTCACTCCTGTGATGAACGAATAATAGAAAGGGGTACTCCCGTAAAAGGGTTCCCCCGAACCCAGTCGATTTATTTGTTGGATTGTTGTCAATTGTCACGGCGTTTAAAAAAAGGACAAATCCGGCGACGCGGTGAAAACGATGGCGAACTCCGCCGGCGGTATACATGTTCTTTTTGTGAGGTGATGCACAGTGCGCCCCGTTCCGTTCTTCCCGGACGGGGCACGAGGGCGTGTCAGCCCGTGAGCGGGAAGGCGGAGGATACGGCGTGTCTGCGGGACCGCCCGGGTCCCGTGACCGCGCCTCATCTGATGGCTATGAAAGTTCGCCTACTACATCGTCGTTTATTATTTTCCAAGATAGTGATTATGCATGATTGCCGAATTGTCATGTCAAGAGTTTTTTGACGCTCTCATATGATCTGGTCGAGGATATCGGCGGCGTCGGCAACGAAACGGGGACAGAGGGTCGAAAAGAGGCCCCGTTCAGATGCCTGTTCTTTGCCCTCGGGCGTGGAGATATCAACGCCCAAAAGCTCGCGGCAGGCGATAGACCCATGTCGCTCGGTGAACCGGAGCATGAATTCCCGCGATATCGTAGGTCTTTTGTTTGGCGGCATCGCCGGATGCCTCGACCTGCCGTGTTTTGCCCCGATGACCATCAGGGCCCCCGTCACGGCCCCGCAGGTCAGTCCCATGGATGCCATGCCGCCGCCGAAGGCGGTCGATATCTTCAGGGCGGTCGCCCGGTCAAGGCCCAATTCTTCGGCGAATGCCGAGAAGACCGCCTGGGAGCAGGAAAAGCCCTCGGAAAAGGCGGCAACGGCGGTATCGGTTTTGGTTCTATGCATGATCATCCGGAATTGGTTACATAGAATTTCCCGTTTATAAACAGGGCCCTCCGAGAGCGGCGTTTATATATCGGGATATCCCGCTTGATCCGTTTTTCAAAGTCGACCATGGTACGGTTGTACGCCTTGTCCATGAGGGGCGAGGAGATCATGAAGTCGGCGGTGGAGCGGTTGCAGGCCATCGGGACGTTATAGAGGACGCCGATCCTCAAGAGCGCCTTCACGTCCGGGTCGTGGGGATGGGACTGCATCGGGTCCCAGAAGAATATCATGAAGTCGATGTTCCCTTCCACGATATTGGCCCCGATCTGCTCGTCGCCGCCGAGCGGCCCGCTCTTAAACGACGTGACATTGAGGCCCAACTCGTCAAACAGGAGCCTGCCGGTGGTGCCGGTCGCAAAGAGCTCGTGCATCGAGAGCGTGAGCCTGTTGAAGTCGGCCCATTCAAGGAGGTCTTTTTTTCGGTCGTCGTGGGCGATGAGGGCGATCTTTTTTCTCTTGCCGATAGGCGACATGATTAATTGTTTCTTGCATATACCATTATTCCTTTTCGGGTGAGTGTGGGGGTAAGCACCAGCGGCGATTCGGAGCCGGCCCGCCTTCGGTTTTCAGGGGATGAGCCCGAAGCTCTCAACGACGTGTTTGAATTCGGACCGCCGTTCCCGCAGCTGCCGGCGGGTGCCGGATATTTCTACCGTATACTCCCTGCCGTTGCCGTAGACTTTGACGTACCAGTGATTGAGGGCCTGATCGTCGTCCGTATTGACTTCCTTGTACATGAGGGCGTAGCCACCCTCGACGCTCAGGGTTTCGAGGTCCTCGTAGCCGCTGTCTTTTTCGGCGATCATCTCCTGGATTTTTTTCATTTTCGTATTGTAAAGCGAGACGGCCGAGAACCGCTTGGGGACCTCATAGGCGACAACGCTGATAATCGGAAAGACCGCGTCCTCGAATTCTTCCTTTTCGCCGGGAAGATATATCCACGAGGTCTGCATACCCCAATCGCCCTGCATGACAAAACCGTCGGGAATGTCCAGCCGGTAACCGTACTTCTCGTTTTCGTAGGGAGTAAAGGGTGAAGGGTCCGATCCCATCAGGAACATACAGAGAACGATGAGGATTATCCCGATAGAGTATCTTCGCATAGAGGGGGCTCCGTTTGATTAATAATGGAGTATCATATCATACTTTGTTTTCCTGAGAAAGGAACAAAACGGTAGCGTTTTCAATTAATTCTTGGTAGTATGTGCAGTAAACGCGGGAGGAAAACGGTATGAAGATCTTTGTCATAATCATTCCATTGCTCGTGATCTCGGTATCGTTGCTGGTCAGGCTTGAGATAAAAAAACAGAAAAAGGGCATCTACAGCGCAAAGCCGATCTCAACCATCCTCGTGATCGTCACCTGTCTGCTGTCTCTTTTTGATATCGGGGCCTCGGTTCCCTTTACGCTGTCGATTCTCCTGGGCCTCCTCTTTTCGTTCGGCGGGGACATGGCCCTTATGTTTCAGGAAAGGGCCACATACTTTCGCGCGGGACTCGTACTCTTTCTCGTGGCCCATATTGTCTACGGCGGCGCCTTTGTCTCCTTTGCCGGTTCGGTGCCCCAGTTCCCGCTGATCGCGGCCCTGTTCTTCGGCCTCGGTACGGCCATCTATCTCCTGCTGCTTCCCGGACTCGGCAAGATGAAGGTATCGGTGGGCGTGTACATTCTTATCATCTCCTTTATGGCGGCCGCGGCCGTATCGACCCTCTATTCGCCCGGACATAACGCCCAAGACGGCGATCCTCGTGACGGCGGGCAGCCTCCTCTTCTATATCTCGGACGTGATCCTTGCCCTCAATCGGTTTCGGTTCCCGATGAAGTACAATCGGCTCTCGCTCGTACCCTATTACGCGGGGCAGTTCATGATCGCCGCTTCCACCTACTATTTTGTTCTGAGGTGGTGTAGAGCCGTCTCCGGAAGCGTCTTCCCTCAATATCGGCCATCCAGCGCGCGCCTGATCGGCGGCGGGCAGCTGCCGTCCCGGTCCGTGACCCGGGGTATGCGGGCAAGCCGCCCCGCTTCGGAAGGACCGGCCTCATTTATGGGCGATTTTGCTACCGGACACCGCCGAAGGCCGGTTGCCCGCCGTTGACGTCTCTTCCCTCGAAGTTCGCCAGGATCCTATCCTTGACACCGCCCACCGACAATCGTTGCCGCCGAGCCGGAGGTTTTCGGCGTTCTCCGGACTGATCTTGAGGCGGGTGGGGGTCTTTTTGACCCGTGCGATCATCTCGGGATCGTCAACCATGTAGGGCGAGATATAGACGAATCGGATGTTCTTGAAGCGGGGGTCCTGCTGAAGGAACATAATGGTCAGGTAGGTGAGGTTTTTGCCGCGATACGAGATGATCTCGCGGCTGCGCTCGATGAGGGCGGTCGGCCCGAAGCCCCTGATGGAATAGATCGAATCCTCGGGGTCCAGGTGCTGGTTGGCGTCGATGATCAGTATTAACCCCCTCACGAACCGCTTCTTCTTGGGCCGGTTATAACGATCCATGAAGAGCTGTATAAGCGTCTCCAGCCCCAGCGTATCGGAGATTCCGCCATCGTTGACGTGGATATAGGCCTCCCGCTCGGGGGTCGATCTCAATTCGTCTTTGAGCACGACGGGCCCGAATACCAACGGTACGCCGGCCGAAGCGACCACCGCCCGTGAGACGGTCATCTCACCGATGGAAAGGCCGATGTCCCGGCAGAATTTCACCCCGAGCACGTCGGGATCATAGACAATATTACTCTTCATGATACCGGATCCGGTGCCTGCGTATCCGTTCAGGAGAGAGCGGTTGGCGAACTCCGATCGGGGCAGGGTCGTAAACAGGAATTTGGCCCCCGAATCCATCTCGGTGCCGTTGATGATAAGCGTGGGGCTGACGCCCGCCTTTTCCCGCTTATAGAGATCGTCAAACGTACGTCCGTAATAGAAACGGTCGTCCAATTCATGCATCAAGACGATGCCCTTCTGTTCGTCGGTGAGCAGCAGACGGAACCACTCGCTGGGGCGGGAGAGCATCCCGCCCTGGATATTTACGCACATGTCGGTCTTGAAGCTCTCGAAAAAGGCATCGTATTCGGATGTATGGGTGGTGTCCATCTCGGGCTTATTGAGGCACCAGTAGGCTGACGATATGCTGCCACCCGAGACGCTCGATATGTAGTCGATCTCGTCGACGATGCTCCTGCCGTTGGGGAGCTTCACCTGCCGATAGAGCTCCTCCATGACGGCGGCGCTCCAGACGGCCGATCGGCTCCCGCCACCCGAGACTGCCACAGCCAGAAAGAAATCGCCTTCGTCAGCCGGGATGTGAGACTCGTCGTCGGCGCGTCGATCGTAAACGATCTCATCGTCCGCGATGGGGCTGCAACCGACCGCCCCCAGAACCATAAAAGAGATGATAAGGGCGAAAAGGAGGAGGGTAGTTCCGAACGTTTTCATTGTTATCAACCGCCTCGACGACTCATACGTGGCCGTATCGGGTTACCGGGTATTAACGCTGCCGGGAAGATAGGCATCGAGGATTTTATCCTTGGCCTTCCCGATACCAATCTACGGCCGCCCGGCCGAGATTATCGGCCCTGTCCGGCGTGATTTTGAAGCGGGTCGGGGTCTGCCTCGAATTTACGCGAGATATCTTCATCGTCGGCAAGATACGGAGAGATATAGACGAATGCGATGTCCTTGTATCGGGGATCAGAGCTCGTCAGGAACATGATCGTAATGTAGGTCAACGCCTTGCCCCGAAAGAAGCTGATGTTCATCGCCCGCTCGGCAGTTTCCGCAAGCCTGAAGCCCCGTACGGAACCAATGGACTTGGCGGGGTCAATGCTGTGGTTTGAGTCGATGATGATGACCAGCCCACCGCGGTAGGCACGTCCGGGTGTATCGATGAGCCGATCGATCATCAGCTGCATGATCGTCGCGATCCCCTGGTTGTCGTTGATTCCGCCGTCGCTGACGTGAATATAGAAATCCTCCTCAGGTGTGGAGTTTTTTTGATCCTTGAGGACAATGGGTCCCAGGAGGAGCGGGACGGAGGCGGAGGCGGCCACGCCGCGGGAGACCTCCATGTCGCCGATGGAAAGCCCGATGTCGTCACAAAAGGTGACACCCAGCAGGTCGCCGCCGAAGCGAAACTCGCACTTTCCGAACCCGGTTCGGGAAAGATCTTCGGCCACTTCCCTGGGCGTCCCGTCGAAGTCGTCCTTCGTAAGGGTGGTGAAGAGAAATTTCGCCCCGGTGTCCATGACGGTGCCGTTCATGATGAGTGTGGGGGACCACCCGTTTCTCTGGCGTTTGCCCAGCTCGTCAAACTTCCGGTTGTTGAAGTAGAGTTTGTCAAACGACTGCTTGAGGAGCAGCCCCGTCTCTTCCGAGGTCAGGAAGAACTTGTAGAAACGGAACAGGTTCTTGACTAGGTTACCCTCTATGTTTCTGCGCATATCGGTCCGATACGTGTCGAAAAACTGGTCGTACAGGTCGGTATGCGAGGAATCGACGTTCGGCTTGTTCATGCAGTAGTAGGCCATTGAGAGGCTGCCTCCGGAGACACTGGAGATGTAGTCGATCTCATCGATGATGCTCCTGCCGTCGGGGAGTTTGACCTGTTTATATAACTCTTCCATTACGGCGGCGGAAAATACGGCGGCGCGGCTGCCCCCGCCGGAGACCGCCACCGCAAAAAAGAAGTCGCCGTCGTTTACCGGAGTATATTGGCGCCTGACGGGGCTCGGTTGATCATAGACGAGCAGTTCGTAGTTGATGGTCGAGCAGGCAAGTGGAAACGAGAGCAGAAAAACAAACCCGCCGAGCATGAGAATCCTCTTCATTGAAAACCTCCGGTGCGTTTATCAAAGGGGCCAAACTCGCCCGTGATTATATACTGTTATTGCCTCATTTCAACGCAAAACCGCCCGGGGATATACTGAAGATCCCTTGTTTTGCGGATCCTTACAACCGGGGGGGGCGATACGTGCGGTACCGTCGCCGCCACGAAAGAGCCCATGAGGGGCTGCTCGATCATACGCATTAAAAAGCGACAGAGAGACCAACGAGGTCCAATACAGAGAGGACGACCACGCGCCTAAAAGGAAACGCCGGTGTGTCTCTCGTGCATCGCGTTTATATGTTCACGTCGGCCTGCAAGGGACGCGGGGAAATCATGCCGTACGCCTCATTATTTCCCCCTCCCGGGATCAATGAACGGGACGGGCGGTCCCCGGAGTTACGACTATTTCTTCCGATCTATATAGGGCAGATAAGTATCGAGGAGTTTACCCTTCACTTTTCGTACTATGATTTCGGCCGCCCGCTCGAGGTTATCAGCCTTGTCCGGGTCGATTTTGAAACGGGTCGGGGTCTGCTGGAAGAGCGTCAATATCTCGGGGTCGTCGGCCTGGTCCGGCGAGATGTAGACAAAGGTGACATTCTTGAAACGAGGGTCGGCGCTCATCAGGAACATGATAGTGATGTAGGTAAGGGCCTTGCTCCGTAAGATGCTGATGTTCATTGCCCGCTCGGCAGTACCCAGCACGGTGAAGCCCCTGACGGAATTTACGGAGAGGCTCGGGTCGATGGTCTGGTTGGAGTCGATAATGATAACCAGGCCGCCCTTATACGGTCGTTCGCGGGGGGTATCGACGAACCGGTCGATGATTAGCTGCATTACCGTGGTGATTCCCTGGTTATCGCTGATTCCCCCGTCTCCGACGTGGGTGAAGAATTCGTCGCCGGGTTTGGACTGCTTCTGATTTTTCAGGACGATGGGCCCCAGCACGAGCGGCACCGAGGCGGAGGCCACCACTCCTCGGGAAACATCCATCTTGCCGATGGAAAGGCCGATGTCGTCACAAAAGGTGAGCCCCAGGAGATCTCCACCGAAGTGGTAATCGCTCTTGGCAAAGCCGGTTTCTGACAGCCTCTCGACGAGGGTATGGGGCGCGGCATCGAAATCATGTGGCGTGAGGGTGGTAAAGAGGAATAACGAGCCCGTATCCAGATTCGTACCGTTGAGTATCAGGGTTGGGCACGACCCGTTTTCCTGGCGTTTGGCGATCTCGTCAAAAGTTCGATCATGGAAATAGAACTTGTCAAAGTCTTTCTTGAGGTAGATCCCCTTCTTTTCCGAGCTGGCGAAGAATCGATACCAGCGGAAGAAGGTCTTGGGCAGGTTGCTGCCGGTGTCCCTCCTCATGTCGGCCAGATACTGGGTATAGAATTCGTCATACAGATCGGTATGAGATGAGTCGGCATTCGGCTTGTTCATACAGTAGTAGGCCATGGAAAGGCTGCCGCCGGAGACACTGGAGATGTAGTCGATCTCGTCGGTGATGCTCCGGCCGTCTGGAAGCTTGACCTGTTTATAAAGCTCTTTCAAAATTGCGGCGGAAAAGACCGCTGCGCGGCTTCCTCCCCCGGAAACCGCGACCGCGAAGATGTAATCTCCGTCGTCCGCCGGGACATATTGAGTCGTAATTGGGCTGGGTTGGTCATAGACGAGCAGGTTGTAGTTGATGGTTGAGCAGGCAAAGGGGAAAAGGAGGGACAAGGCCACAACATTCAGGATTAGCAACCGTCTCATGCAAAACCTCCCCACGCTCTTTTATTTGTATTGATAAAAAGGGGTTATCTCTCTATAATTATACACGGTTCTTCTTATGGTTCAATCTAAAACAGCCGCGGGGAGTGCCGGTTACCCCTCGTCATGCACAATAAACCGATAGGAGGTCGGCATGTGTGATACCATCGTCGCAACGAAAGAGGCCACAAGAGACGGATCGGTCATTCTTGCCAAGAACAGCGACCGGGAGCCCAACGAGGCCCAATACATTGAATATCACCCCGCCCGGGACTACGCCGCGGGTCAACAGCTGAAGGTCACCTATCTCACCATTGAGCAGGCCAGACAAACCCGCGCCGTTTTGCTCTCGCGCCCCTTCTGGATGTGGGGGGCTGAGATGGGGGCCAACGACGCCGGGGTCGCCATCGGAAACGAGGCGGTCTTCACGAAGCTCCCGATGAGGAAGGAAAAGATGCTCCTGGGTATGGACCTCCTGCGGCTTGCGCTGGAGCGCGCAACGGACGCCGAGCAGGCCCTCGACGTGATCACGAAGCTCCTGGCCAGGTACGGACAGGGGGGGCCGGCGGGATATGAGGACAAGCGGTTCGCTTACCATAATTCGTTCATCATCGCCGATCCTCAGGGGGCATGGGTGCTGGAGACGGCCGATCGGGAGTGGGCGGCAAAACGGATTACGGGCGTCTATTCAATCTCCAACGGGCTGACTATCGGCGGCGAATTCGACAAGGCGTCGGCAGCCCTGGTTTCGACAGCCGTAGAAAAGGGGTGGACTAAATCGAAGGCCGACTTCGAGTTTGCCCGCGACTATTCCGACTGGTTCTTTACGACATTTTCGATGTGCCGCCCACGCGCGGCCCGCACTACCGAGGCCGTCTCGGGAAGGAGCGGGTCGGTGGACTGCCGGTCGATGATGGACCTCCTGCGCGACCACGGGGGAGAGGGGACCGCCCACGAACCGCACCGCGGCCTGTTTATGAACAAGGTCTGCATGCACGCCGCGAACGGCCTTTCCCGGGCCAGCCAGACGACCGGATCGCTGGTTTGCCGCCTCGGGGGGGATATCAACACCCACTGGATCACCGGAACGGCCGCGCCCTGCACCTCGGTCTTTAAGCCGTTCTTCTTCGAGGCGGCGCGATCGGCCGACGCGGGGCCCGAGCCGACGGGGACCTACAATGCGAAAAACCTCTGGTGGTCTCACGAGCGGCTTCACCGGGCGATCCTCATGGACTACCCGGCGCGGATGGGCGTTATGGCCGCGGAGCGGGACAAGCTCGAAGGACGGTTTATAACCGAGGGGAAAAAGACCGTGGCGGAGGCCGGCAAGCTTACCGGCGACGCGCGAAGGAGGCTGCTTTCAGCCTTTTCGGAAGAATGTTTTGCCGAGGCGTGGAAGGCCGAACGACAATGGACCGAGGCCGTGGCGAAAACACCGGTAAGAAAGCGGCCGTCAGCGCTCTTTCGGTCCTACTGGAACAAACAGAATAAGAAGGCGGGGCTGAGTCTATAGCTCTACGATACTTCCACGTCCCGGGGCAGGACGCCCCGTTTTGAGAGCATGGCGATAACCGTGCTGACCTCGTCCGGGCTAACCTGCGTCTGACCGGCGATATCGGCGATGTTGACGCGCCCCGTTTCGCGGGCGGCTGCGAGAATAGCAGACCCGACCTTCGTGATGAGGGCCACCCGGCGCCGGCCCAGCACGATCAACACGAAGCCGGGAAGAAACAGGACGACGCCCGCAAGCAATAGTAAACGCGCGGAATAGGGCGAGTGAAAGACCGCCACCGTGACAAGTGCCAGCACGAAACATGCTACCAGAAAGCCTCCAGCCATTAACCGCGCCATAGGTAACCGCTCCATATATTGTCTATCTATCGTCCGTCGGCGTCCGTGTTTCGTCTTCGCCGGACCGCCGAGCTTCCTATCATAGCAGAAATCCCCGGACTTGACGCCAAAAAAGTTGACATCGTGAAATAATCGTTTCATAATATGAACCGTGGTTCTATTTAAGCCGGTGCGCCCGCGTATCGCGTTTTTTTTAAGCGGGGCCCGGCACATTGTCGAGATCGTCATGTGCGTCTACCAACGAGGGGCAGCAGATGAGGCGCAGGGAGCGGGAAAACCTCCGCAGAAGAGATGAAATGATGGCCGCGGCCGCGCGTCTCTTCGCCGACCGCGGCTACGTGCGGACGACCATGGTCGACATCGCAAAGCGGGCGGAGTTCGCCCTCGGCACCATTTACCAGTCGTTCCGAACGAAGGAAGACGTCTACTTTTCCATCCTCAGCGAGAAGTCGGACGAGCTCATCGCGATCCTGGACCGTGAAGATCTCAAGGGGCTGTCCCCGGAGGATGCGCTGGAGCGGGCGGTCCGCATTGTGTTGGAGTTTTTCGAAAAGAACATCGATTTTTTCAGGATTTATATTACCGATTGGGGAACGTTCGAGACCAATCTCACGGGGGATTACCGGCGTATCCTCAAGGAGAAGTACGACCGCTTTCTCGCACATTTTGCCGGTATAATACGGCAGGGAATAGCCGGGGGTGTCTTCAAGCCCTATGACGCCGTCGAGACCGCCTACGTGCTCGTGGGTATCCTATCGGCCTACATATTCCAATGGTCGGTTGAGCGGAAGGCGGCGTCGTTCGTGGAAAAGACCGAGCTGATCATGAAGCTTTTCCTGGAAGGGGCGCGGACATGATTAAGCGCTCCATCCTGCGGTTTCTGATGCTGTTCAATCCGGCGGAGCTCTGTGCCTGGTCTTTTTTCGTTTTTGTTACGCTTCTGATCATCATCTTCAATGAAAGTGCAGCCATAAGGCCCTATTTTATTGCCAATATCTGTATTCTCCACATTATTGTCGCCGTGGCCCTCATCGTGAAAAAACGTCCGGAGCTTCGCCTCCTCGTTCACCTGCGCAACTGGTACCCGGCCTTTCTCGTGACCGTTCCCTACCGGGAGCTCTCGATACTCATCCCCCAGATTCAGCCCAGAGACATCGACGACATGCTGATACGGCTGGACTATTTTATCTTTCACGCCCATCCGACCGTCTTCATCGAGCGCTTTGAGGTACCGGTGCTCACCGATATCTTCCAAATCGTTTACTGTTCGTATTATTTTCTCCCGATTACGCTGGGGCTTTTCGTATACCTGCGCAGGGAGTCAAGGGATTTCATACACGTAATCTTCGCAGTCCTTTTTTCTTTCTATGTCACCTACGTCGGCTACATACTATTTCCCGCGGTCGGCCCACGATTCTCTCTCTATCATCTCCAGACGATGCCGCTTGTGGGATATGCCGTGACGCTTCCCATCCGGGATTATCTGAACTGGCTTGAGCATATCATGCGCGACGCGTTCCCGAGTGGGCATACGATGCTTGCGCTGGTAGTCCTCTTCTATACCTGGCGCTATGAGAAGCGGCTGTTATTCCTGTTTGCTCCGATCGCGCTTCTGATTATCATTTCGACGATATACCTGAGGTATCACTATGCGGTGGATGTCCTGGCCGGGATCATCCTCACCGTCCCGACTATCGTGGCCGCCGAGGTGGCCATGGACTGGTGGGAGAGAGACCCAGAAGCTCTACCGACGCTACCCGGACACCAAATTATTAAAAAGTTTATAGCGGGGACTGATTATGACACAGACAATTGAGGTAAGAACGGTAAAAACCGGTGAGGACCGAAAGCAGTTTATTTCATTTCCCTGGCAGATCTACAAGGACGATCCTAACTGGGTGCCCCCCCTGAAGATGGACTACAAGAAGCTGCTGACTCCCGGCAAACATCCCTATTATGAGCACGGGGAGGTCGAGTTCTTCATGGTCTTTAGGAGCGGAAGGCTTGCCGGCCGGATGACCGCCCACACCAACACGCTGCACAACGAAATCCATCGGGACAAGGTCGGGTTTTTCGGCTTCTTCGAGTGCGAGGATGACCCGGCCTGCGCGAAGGCCCTCTTTGACGCCGGGGCGCAATGGCTTAAGGCCAAGGGTATGGATACGATGCGTGGGCCGGACAGCTTCTCCCAGAACGAGATAGTGGGGCTTCTGGTGGACGCCTTTGACATGCCGCCGATGTTCGACATGGCCTATAACCCCCCCTACTACGAAAAGCTGGTCGACGGGTACGGGTTTGAGCTTGCCAAGAAACTCTACGCGTACCGCTTCAACGCCAACCAGGACATGCCGGAGAAGGTCGCCCGGATTTCCGAGATGATCAAGAAGCGCAAGGGCATCGAGGTGCGTACGGTAAACTTCAAGGATTGGGACAACGAGCTGATTCGGGTCAAACGGGTCTACAACAGCGCCTGGACGCTCAACTGGGGGTTCTGCCCTATCACCGAGGCCGAGTTTCAGAAGCTGGTGCACGACCTCAAGCCGGTCGCGGTTCAGGACCTGATCTTCATGGCGTTTGTCAACGGCCAGATCGCGGGGATTTCCATCACGCTTCCCGATATAAACGTCATTATTAAAGAAATAAAGGGCAATCTCTTTCCCTTCGGGTTTATCAAGATACTTACGGGGGTGAAGAAGATCAAGACGGCCCGGGTCACGATCATGGGCGTGATCCATGAGTACCAGAAGCTGGGGCTGGACGCCGTCTTCTATCACGAGACGCTCAAGGCGGCCCGGAAGATGGGGATCGAATGGGGCGAGATGTCCTGGATACTGGAAGATAATCTCCCGATGGTCAGGGCGATAGAAAACCTCGGGGGGGAGATATACAAAACATATAAGGTGTATGATTATAAGCTGAAGTAGGTTTTGACGGAATGGAACGAGAAAAAGGAACCGGATTTTTGGTTCCTTTTCTCGTCCGGGTCGAGGTCGATACGTATAGCGGCGTGAGGGAGGAAATGCCGATTGCCCCTCATGTATATGAAGCTATTGAAGGCGGCGAACGATAGCCGGGCTATCCTCTGGTATTTACCGATCATACCGAGTGAAGACAGCTACGCGAAAATTTGTTTGCCCCAGACGAGGTCGAATGTGTCAATCCTGAATTGATTAAAGACCGGGACAAATTTCTCCACGGTTGCCTTATCGGCGGTATCTTTCAGGAAGTTTATGTTGACGGCAAACGTCGGGGTTTGTACGTAACCGCTGCCGAGGCCGAAGACCGTTTTGACATCATGCCTGGATACGAAGTCCTGCGCCGCAATAATCTTCCGGTTTCTTTTGTCTACCGTTGTTTTTGCGTCGTCAACGTA
Organism: uncultured delta proteobacterium; assembly: GCA_963735595.1. Lineage (GTDB taxonomy): Bacteria > Desulfobacterota > Zymogenia > Zymogenales > Zymogenaceae > JAFGAS01. The sequence continues at coordinate 41,187 of CAVTLK010000003.1, forward strand.
AAAGACGCCGCCCGGTTTTCCGAACGCATCGGAAACGATTTCCGAGTCTGTTCTGTCTATCCAGCTCAGGTCCAATCCGAGTTCATTGAGGAGTCGAGACATCATCGGTATCTCTTCGATAAAGGCGGACGAAACCAGTGGAATACCGACGTGTCCCTTCGATGACTTCCGGCTATTCCACGCGGAGTCGGCTCCCATAGTTCCCATCAGGGTGAGTACGAGGGTGTTGTCGCTTAAAAGATTTGAAACGTGTGCTCCTTCGGCAAGGCGCTCGACGAATTGCCTGTTTTCCAGTGGAAGTTCCCGAAAGGGGACGGTCACGAAGGTTCGTGTGAGCACGACCGAGTCCTGGAATTCACCGTAAAGGAGGGAGTTAAAGGACTGGGCGGCTTCCTCAAGAGATCGGCTCTTCTTCAGCTGTTCGGATACCTTCTTAATTAGATTCAGTACTCCCACTGGATCGTTGATTTTTGCCATATCATCCTCCCTCTGTATGTTACTGGCAGCTATCTCCTGGTGAATTCGAAGTGCGAAGGAGACCGCCTATTTTAAGTTAAGCAAGATACGTGCCATTGCGGTTCAGGAATGCGTGAATAAGGCCAGTAATATCGAGTAGTTGAAATTCGCGGAAAGATACGAAAACAGGGAAAGACGAAAAAACGTATAATATTTTGCAGAAGTGTAAGATATTATACGATTACAGTTCGGACGGGGGGGTTGCTTCCATGGGCGTTGGCGGTGTTGAGCAGGTATAACTCCTCAGTGCGAGGGGAGAGCCGTCATAGGGAGCCACGGGCGAACCGACAGGTTGCCATTATGAATCCGTCTCTGGTGTCTCCATCATGCGGTGTTATCCAGGGAGATCGCCACGGGGCCTTCGGCCCCTCGCAATGACAATAATAATCGTCGCCGGGGAGGCGGCATCTTTAGTAATAGCGGCCACTACGGGTGTTAAGGAAGTTCGCGGTTTTGTTTGTAGGGGCGGTATTCATGCCGTCCGACTGACACCCTACGGAGCTTGCTGCCCGGGCAGATAGTGAAGCGGCAATTTTATGTATCAGTTCCTCTTCGTGTCTTTGTGCCTTTGTGGTGAGCGTTCCCTCTTCCTTCCATCGTCCAATGGAAAAGGACTTCACCACGAAGGCACAAAGGCATAAAGAAAGTTATTTTGGATGTAAGCTATTCCTCTTTCTCCACCAGCCGGAAATAGCAGGTCTCATCCCCCTTTGCCATGCACGAGATTTCCCGTGCTATATACGCATCCTTACCGAAAGCCGTGTCTGCGATATACTGGATGAACCCCTCGTAGTGGGTGCACATGGACCGGTCAAAAACACAGCCCGTACAGTGCATGCAGTCAAAGCAGTCAAACTCGTCGGGTTTGCCGTCGATCTGGACGACTTTTCCCTTGCCGGAGCCGATCACAAACATCGCCAGCCCCTTGGAGAACTTCTCGCCGGCGGTAAGGCCCTCGTACTGTTCCATCAGGCGCATTTCTTCCATCACGCGCTTCATGACGGTATATCCCGTGCGCCGCCAGATCCCGAGCGCCCCTCTATATCCGACGAGGTTTGCGATTTCGGTATAGATTTTTGCCTGTTCGGGTATTGTAATGCAGGGGTCCCATGAATATTCGGGAGGGTTCTCGAAGACGTCAAGGAGTCCCGCGCTTCTGAAAACGATCTTGGCTCCATTCCTGCCAAGGATATCGGTTATCCCGTCCAGCGAGGCGCGGATGGCCAGCTTCGTCGTACGTTTCTGTTGGTCTTCCATGTGGGTCCCCCGATGAGTCGTAAACTGTCTTTCCAGGGGCGGCGCATCGTGCAAGGTAGCGTGCGTTTCGATCGCTTACATAGAGAACTTTTCTCCCAGATACTTTTCGCGGGCCTTTTCGTCCGACGCGATGCGCCGCGGGGTGCCGTGGATGAGGATATTTCCCTCGTTGAGGATATAGGCCCTGTCGCAGATGCCTAGTGTCTCCCGCACGTTATGGTCGGTGATGATAATGCCGATGCCCCGCTTCTTGAGCGACAGTACGATATTCTGAATATCGTTGACGATAATCGGATCGATACCGGAAAAGGGCTCGTCCAGGAGAATAAAATGAGGGTTAATTACCAGCGAACGGGTAATCTCTACCCGCCGCCTCTCCCCGCCCGATAGGGTGATTGCCTTATTATTTGCCAGGTGGGCGATCTTGAGGTCGGAAAGGAGGACGGCCAGCCGGTCTTCGCGTTCGGCGTTGCTGATTGGCAGCGTCTCGAGAATAGACATGATGTTCTCGGCAACCGTCATCTTCCTGAAGATCGACGATTCCTGGGGGAGGTAGGTGATCCCCATGCGGGCGCGCTCGTACATCGGTAGCTCGCCGATGTCGTTGCCGTCGAGCATGATCCTGCCGGTATCGGGTTTCACGATCCCTACTATCATGTAAAAACTCGTGGTTTTCCCGGCGCCGTTGGGCCCCAGGAGTCCGACGATCTCGCCAGAGTGGACTTCAAAATTTACGTGATCGACGACGACCCGCTTCTTGAAGGCCTTTGTCAGGCCTTCAACGGTAAGGAGATGGCCGTTTGCCGCTTTCGTTTGTGGATTTGTAGTGCGTGAGGACATAGTTAATACCGGTTGTTATGCATAAACAATATTCGGGTGGACTCCGCTATCGGCGGTTTACGGGGAAACCCGTACGCATCGGCGTTTCCCGGAGGTGCGGTCCCATAACAAAGACGACGGCCGTCTTCCGCGGAAAAGAGCGGGACAGCCGAAACGCCTAAAACTCCTCCTGGGGGTAGATTGTCAGGTGGGCGCGGTTGGTGTCCGAACTCGTTACCACGCTCCGGTTTTCGTCAAGGAGGTAGACGATCTTATCGCCCTTTACCATATCGTCGCCCCGCCAGATAACAGGATTCCTTACCAGTGTCAGTACGTTCTTGGTGTAGTCAAAGGTCATGAGGCCCGCCGTTGCCTTGATGTCGGCCTGGGTAAGACGCGCGCCGCCCTCGGCGGCGATCCGGCTAATCTTGCTGAGCTTGCCGGCGATCGAGTCCATGTAAATGGTAATAGTCGAGGCGGTGAGCCTGGCGTTCTTATAGGTAGCGACGGCCCCACCGGTATAACGGAAGTACCCGCCCTTTCCGCTGGCTATGAAGCTACCCGACGTGATATGGACGGGGGCATCCATCCCGCCGATATCGGTGAAGCCCATTTTGTCTCCCCGGACGGACGGTGCGGAGGACCCTTCTCCGATGAGCGTGGTCGCGATATCGGATACGATTAAGAGCTCTTCGGTATCCATACTAAATTTGAGTCCCTTGCCCGTGAAATCGGCCTTGGACCCGGTGACGGTGATGAGGTCGTCGGTGGAGATTTCGTTGCGATCTGCGTTGAACAAGAGGGTATCGGCCGTCATAACATAATCGGTGGCGGCCTTAATCTCTACATTGTCAGAAATGACGATATCCTTGGTGTCGGTATTGAGTACGCCGTTCTTGCCGGTGACGATGATCTCGTACTGATCCTGGTAGATAAACTTGACGCGGATATCGGAAAATTCGGTTCTTGATTCATCCTTGAAAAACCGTGCCTGCCCCGATTCGATTTCGTAGAGGATCTTGCCTCCCTCAGACTCGGTGTATTTGAGCTTATCGGCCTCTATGCTCGGGGGCGCGGACTCGGAAACGGTCGTGGTCTCCTCCTCTTTTTCTTCCGCTTCTTTGAGCTTCCGAGAAGAAATGAAGAGAGATACAACAATCCCGGCAACGATCAGGATGATCAGGATTCCGAGGACGAGTCTTGTTTTTTTCATATTCATCAATATGCCCACAATAACAACGGGATGGAATTTCCTTATACCATGAGGCCGGCGATAAGTAAAGCCTTATTTATACCGCTGTATGATCTCGGCCCACGCGTCCTTAGCCTTGAGGATGAACTCGCACAGCTCCCTGACGGCGCCCCGGCCTCCTTCGAGATCGGTGATGATGTGGGCGCATTCGATGACCTCGCTGACGGCGTCCGAAGGGGCCGCGGCAAGGCCCGCCATGTTCATGGCGGGGATATCGATCAGGTCATCTCCCATGAAGGCGGCCTCGTCCGGCCATACGCCGGTTTCCTTGAGAAGGATCCCCATTACTTCCGCCTTGTTAAGGGCGCTCTGCCGGATGTACTGGATGCCAAGCTCCTTGCCCCGGTATTCCACGACCTTTGAGCTCCTCCCGGTAATGATGGCCGACTGAATCCCCGCACGCATAAGCATCTTGATTCCGTGGCCGTCCCGGACATTGAAGTTCTTCGATTCGGTCCCGTTTTCGTCAAGTATGATGGAGCCGTCCGTCATGACGCCGTCCACGTCAAAAACAACAAGTTTTATCTTCTTCGCGCGCTCGTACGCGTCTTCCGATTGTATCTTCATGTATCTCCCTTTCCCTGTACAATATATATACCGATCCGGTTTTTAAAGAACGCCGGCCGGCGTCTATTTCGGGGCGGCCCCGGATCGGTTCTTCACCGTTTCAAACATATCCTTACCCGCGAGCAATTGCGCGGTCAGGGGCATGGCCCCGCGGGCCGCATCGGCCATGGCCGCGGCAAGCCGCCTGATATCCCACTGGGCGGTCGTATCCATCCTGAGCCGGGCGACGTGGTAGAGCTCCCGGAGGTTGGTAAAGACCAGCACCCGGCGCCGGTGGGCGTTGGTAAGAACGTAGGGGGCGGCGCGCGGGTTCTCCCGCCGGACCGTTTCGTAGAGCGCCTCAGATTTATCCGTCGCCCGTTTGAAGATATCGGTCAGGCCGGCCTCCGTAATGGACGGGGGGACTTCGACCCCGAGGCCGGTGTCGTAGTCCTGGGCGACGATGGTGGCCATGCGGTGCCGCTTGAGCTGGGCGAAGTTAGAGGCGGAGACGACCGCCTCGTAGGTGAGCGTGATCAGCTCGAACTCTCTGAGCACCCGGTCGTAGGACTCCAGGTGGGAGAACGCCGTGCCGATAAGCAGCTCCTTCCGGCGATCGGTCAGATTCTTTACCGTGCTCATACACGAATCGAAATCGCGATTGCCGCGGGCAAACAGGAGGGCGGCGGCCAGACGTTCGTCGGCGTCGGGGGTGTAATCGATCAACTTCAGGGCGACGGCATCGCCGCCGGCCGTATCGGCGCGCCCGATGATGTCCCCGGCGATACCGGCGATCTCACCGGGCGTCCGGGTGTCGTAGGGGGTGGGATCGGTATGACGTATGACGGACGGGGCGTGGGGGAAGACCGCCTCGAAGATGAGGCGCGAGAGATCCCTGACCTCGGAGAGGGGGTGGGCGGCCAGCCTCCGGACGGTCATCTCGATGACGCGGCTGTTTGCGGTCATCCCCATCTGGGAGAGGGCCGCCAGCGGCATGACGTAGCGGGCGTCTTCCTTGGCGTATCTCTCGACCACGCTTCTGCCCTTCGGGTCCGACCAGAGGTCGGGATACTTCTTTTTCATGAGGGGCAGCAGCCCCTCGTTCAGCGACGCGTAGGACGCGTTGAGAAACGAGACGAGCCCGGCCGTCTGTTCGGATAGTCCCACTGCGGCGATCTCTTCGGGGACGAGATAATCGCCGTGGAGGGTGATGTAGCGCTGTGACTTTTCGGTATACGAGGCAAGCCTCGTGCGCTGAAGTTCTTCGATGGCCAGCCGGGAAACGCCGATGATATCCAGGTTGAATACGGCGTGCTCGGCGATCGACGAGTGCCCCATGCCGAAGATGATGGCCTGGTTGGAGCGCCGGGACCGCAGTATCTCGCGGGCGGCGTCCCGGCGAATCTCGTCCACCGGGCGGGGGTCCCGGCTGATACGGGCGTACCCGGCGGACAGGGTCTCGGGCGTCAGGTCTTCCGATTGCGAGAATTCGGTAAGAAAGGCCTTCAGCTCGTCCGTGAGGGCCGTGCCCTCGTCGCGAGCCGTATCCCGAATGGATTGCGCCCGCCGCCGATAATCGGCCAGCCTCTCGATATCAATGTTCATGCCGGACAGGATTACTCTCATCATGGCTTTCCGTAAATCATTACAATCGTTTCTTGCGCGGTCAGCATAACGACGCCGAACATCCCGATTATCGGGATGGAGCCGAGTGAGGGCGGCTGCCGAAAAGACGGACCAGTTCGTCGAAAAATCTCCCTTCGAGAAACGTCCTGAGGCCGAGCGCCAGGGTGTAGAGCCGTTCGTCGGTCAGGACGACGGCCGCCAGCAGGAAGTCGGAATAGGCCGCGATGAACGTGAAGGCAAAGACGGCCGACAGCATCGGCAGCGACATCGGCAGTACGATCCACAGTAGACAGCGAGCGGCCCGGCGCCGTCGAGGTAGGCCGCCTGTTCCAGCGAAGGCGAGATTGTATCATAGAATCCTTTGAGAATCCAGGTCGCAAAGGGAACGGCCCCGCCCAGGTAGACGAGGACCAGCGCGCCGTGGGTATCCAGTATCCTGAGAAACTGGAGAATCTTGTAGATCGCCACGAGCGACATCACCGCCGGGAAAGAGCTGGACCAGAAAGAGGCCCGAGGCGATTGCCGAGCGCCCGAGAAAACGATAGCGGGACAGGGTCCAGGCGGCAAGCGATGTGATCACTACCGCAATCAACGCCGTGGATGAGGCCACGATCATGGAGTTGCCCACCCATGGAGAAAATCCGTCTCCCGAAAGAGGATCCGGTAGTTGTCGAGGGTCAACCCGGTCGGGAGGATATTTCCGGCATAAAGCTCGCCCGCCGCTCGAAAAAGAGACCGATACGATAAAGAGGATCGGGGCCGCCGAGATCAGGGCAAGGACCGAGACAAACAGGCCCGTCCGCCGGCCTTTCCCACCGCTTCGGAGATCCGTCCCAACCGCATCAGAAGGTCTCCTCCCGCTTCTTACCGAGACCGGCGCATGGCGACAATCGTGATATGCCCCAATGGCCGCAAAGACCACGACGGCGTAGGCCGCGGCCAGGCCGTATCGACGGCTCATCAGGGTCAGCTTGAATATGTATGAGATGATGATGTCGGTAGCGCCCGCGCCCCCGATTGCCCCGGGGTAGGCCGGGCCGCCCGACGTCAGGAGGTAGATGGCCGTGAAATTATTGAACGAAGCTGTAAATCCGAGGACCAGCACCGGGATCATGCGGCGGGTCACCAGCGGGAGCGTCAGGTAGAAGAATGATCGAAACGGTCCCGCGCCGTCGAGCCGCGCCGCATCGAATATGCCCGTCGGAAGGCTCTCTATAATACTTGAGGCGCTCACCGTCATGAAGGGGATCGCCAGCCACACGCTCACGATGAGCACCGAAATCCTGGCGGCGACCGGATCGATGAGCCAGGGGATCTTCACGATTCCGAGAGCCCCGAGCAGGCCGTTGACCGCCCCGAAGTGGTAGTTGAACAGGCCCTTCCAGATGAGGATCGTGACGAAGGCGGGCACTACCCAGGGCAGGACGATCAGCGGCCGGGCGGCGGCGGACAAGCCGTCGGGGCGATGCGGCGAGCATCTGCGCTGCGGCGACGCCCGACCACGAAAGGGACCAGTATGCACGACAGGGAGTAGACGATGTTCCATACGAAGAGCCGGGTGAAGTCGGAGACGGGGCTCGTAAAGAGGTTGACGTAGTTGGCCGCACCCACGAAACGGTAGTCGTGATAATGAAAGAGGCTCATGTCCGTGGTGGAGAGGTACACGTTATAGAGGATCGGGATGATCGACAGCAGCATGACGAGCATGTAGCGTCGGGACGACCGCCGCCGCGATGAAGGGCCGGTTCTTCATTGCCTCATCTCCCGGATAACCGGCCGAAAGACGATCCTGCATGTCCGCAGAGGGCCTCGCGGGGCGAGACGGCGTGCCTGATAGCGCCGTCTCGGCCGCGCCCGATGTCGCATCCCAGATCAGGTCGCCCTCCGGGACGTTCGGAAAGGGATAGGAATCCGAGGCGATGGAAAGGGCGGTGCGCAGGTAGGGCACCGCGGCAAAATCCTCGTCCCGGTACACGCCCGGGTCGGCCATTACGAGGGTCCGTCCCCGAAAGCTCAAAGAAACGTCTGAGGTTTTCCGGCGGCAGGAGAAACGATGATAAATCGCTCGGCCCTGCCGGGATTATTCGCGTAGGCGCTGACGCCCAGGCCCATCAGGGTGGACAGCGGCCTGCCGCGCCTGCCGTCCGCAAAGGGGGGCAGCTCATGGTAGCCGACCTCGATACCCAGTTGTTTCCAGTGGGAGTATGAGGTAGGTCCCGTAGACGGTCATGGCCAGCCGCCCCCTGGAAAAGAGGTCGGTAATAATCGGATAGGTGATGCCGATGGGGATAAGCCGACGGCTGCAGCGTCAGGTCGGTCAACAGCGTCAAGGGCCTCGACGCCCCCCGGGCGTGCAGAGGCCGAGGTCGGCGGTGTCGATCCCGGCGAGCCCCGCGTCTCCCTAAAGATGTATGCGCCGCGGGCGTCATAAAAGGGAAACGTGAAGTAGAAGTTCGTGGGATCGGTCAGGAATCCGTAGGTATCGGCCGTGCCCGTCGCCGTCGGTGTCGGCCGTCATGCGCCCCGCCTCGTCAAAGAGCTCCTCCCAGGTTTTCGGCACCCGCTTGACGAGCTTTTCGTTGACCACCAGCCCGTAGGACTCGACCGTCAGGGGGACGCCCATGAGAACACCGCGATAACGATAGGCCGTCGACCAGGGGGAGGGGATAGCGGGCCAGCAGCCCGGAAAAACGATCCAGGGGCGCCAGGAGCCCCATGAGGGACAGCGTCCCCACGGAGGTGTGGGAGATGCTCACGACGTCCGGCCCCTTTCCCGCGGGGGCGGCAAGCTCCAGCTTCGTGGTGATCTCAAAGAGGCCGATCTCGAACGATGCGGACGGCTATCCCGGTTTCGCGCTCGAAACGGTCGGCACTGTCTCTGAGCGCGCCGTATCTCGTCCGTGCTCATCGCCGCCCATACGGTGAGGCTCGTATCGCCGCGGCGGACGACCGGCAGCACGGGCAGAAAGAATAGACAGATGACGGCAGAAATGGCGGCGATATATCTTTCATCGATAAAGCGGGTACGTCCGCCCGATAAATCTCCGATATACGCCGTTAGTGTATGTCAGGGCGCGGGCGGGGTCAAGGATATTTTTGGCGGGTACGGGCGGGGCCGTTGCGGGACGTAAAAAGCCGCCTTTCGTTGCATGAGCATGAAAGGCGGCCGTGTTAATTGGGCAACAGGCCCTCTCACGCGATCCGGGGCGAGAGTCGAAAACGGGCGGCGCTTCTCATACTCACGCGCCGCTCCAGGGCTTTAGCCGCCCGCCCGTCCGCTTCTGCGAGTCGCCGACGGCCGCCGTCAGGATGACGACCGGCCAGGATCAACAGAAAGACGAGGAGCCAGCGGAGAGTGCCCTCCACCTGGCCGAAGACCTTCATCGTCGGGCCCGGCCGGATTGCCGATCGAGGTCGCCGTACCGGTACTGCAGCTGTAAAACTTCGCCGATATTCCCCCGACCAGCGCCGCGAGGATAAACGAAAATTTGATGATCCGCGATAGTCGGTGCGGTCAGAGGATCGCGGACGTACCGTCAGATAGCACGGTATCGAGGTCCCGGAACACCACGGCCGACAGCGCCACGCCCACCAGGATGCAAATAACCAGGCCCGAGGCCGTAGACGATCAGGATCGTCTGCATCAGCTGCCCTTCTTACGGAACGAATAGGCCAGAAGGAATACCGACAGGATCACCAGGAGCGTCCACAGGAGCCGGAATCCCATCGCCTCCCACTGGTTCATGAGGCTCCAGATCCTGATGAGCCGGTCGGTCTTGGCCTCGTCCGGGTAGCGGCCGACATGGCCCCGGAAAGCGACGGCAAGCATGACGACCGTATAGACGAGCCGGGACCAGAACCTCTGAACCGCCGCCTCCGGGAACATCGTTTTGAGGAGAGAGCCAGGCCCGATTTAAGGAGAAGGGCGATAACGATCGCCGAAGACGGCCGCAACACCCACCCCGATCAGATAAATGCAAGAATGTCCATCTGCTAATCCTTAAGATCGTTAAATATTTTTTTGCTCTCCGAAAACGAGATGCCGAGCGCCGTAAGGACTTTTCGCTTCGTCTCCATCCTGCAGCTTTTTCCCTTTTCGATACGGTCGATAGTCAGGACACTGACGCCCGCTTTTCGAGCCAGCTCCGATTTTGAGAGGAGCATCTGTTCCCGTATGGCGGTCAATGTATTCTTTGACATGGAAAACCCAACTGTTTTCTGATATGGCACCGAAACGGGTTAGTATTCGACGACCGGGGGCAGCTGTTTCGCGTGGGCTACCCATTTCTCAACGTCCTTTACCGAGGGGAGCTTTCTCACGAGCTTTTTCTTCTCGTTTATCTCCTTGATCTTCTGCCAGAGGGCGTCCGGCTTTCTGTTTCTGAGTTCCTTGACGGTATCGACGCCCGCTTCTTCCAGAAGGTCGGAGTACTCCTCGCCCACTCCCTTGATTCGGAAGAGGTCGGCCAGGTTCACCCATTCGAGGATGAGTTTATGGCCGATGCCGGTCTTGTCTTCCAACTCCTTCCTTCCCTTGGCCGTCTTGCCGCGTTCGAGGAGCCTCGCGGTGGTCTTGATGCCGACAGCCGCCCAGTTTCTTCTTATACGCGTCTCCGATGCCCTCAATGTCCTTAATAGAAGGTGCCATGGTAACTCCTTACAAAAAATGGTTTTGTTAACATAAATAATATATGAAATTATTTTAATATGCTATAAAAGTCAAGCAATTTTAGCGCATAATAGCTATTTTATATAGACTCCGCCCCCGTTTGGCCCCAGACGGCCGCCTTTTGTCTCAGTAGTGAAACCGGGAGCGTCACGCGGACATAAATATGGTTATTTTTTCTTGACTTTGCCGGCCTGGTTCGGTAGAGTATTAGCGTTACTATTAGAGTAGTAACAATAGATCGGCAGACCGATGAAAAAGGATATCCGATCGCGCGGAGGACGTTGGAGGGGATTTTTCTCGTAATTATCCGATACATGCCTAACAGGGTATATACAGGGAGGCAGCCATGAGACAGCCGGTAAAAATCGTCGTATGGGGAACGGGCCAGATGGGCACCGGGATCATAAAACTCGTCTTGCAGAAAGACGGGGATGGAACTGGCGGGAGTTATCTCCGCCCGAAAGGAGCGGGAGGGGATGGACGTGAGCGGCGTCATCGGCGCAGACAAGCCGATAGGCCTCACGGTATCCACCGACGCGGCCCGGTTACTTGCCGCGGTCAAGCCGGACGTCGTCCTGCACGCCACCTCGTCCAGGGTCGTGGATGCATTCGGTGAGCTGGAGACCGCGCTGGGCGCCGGTGCCAACGTCATCTCGATCGCCGAAGAGATGAGCTATCCGCGCTACGGGTCGCCGGATCTGACCGACAAGCTTGCGGCGACGGCAAAGCAGAACAAGGTCTCGATCCTGGGGACGGGCATCAACCCCGGCTTTGTCCTTGATCTGTTGGTCATCGCTTTGACCGGCGTCTGCTTCCGGGTTGATTCCATCACGGCCCGCCGCGTCAACGACCTGTCTCCCTATGGGCCGTCGGTCCTCAGGACCCAGGGCGTGGGGATTACCCCCGAGGCGTTCCATGAGGGCGTGGCGGACGGTTCGGTGGTGGGACACTTCGGTTTTCCGGAATCGATCAGCATGATCGCCGGGAGCCTGGGCTGGGAGATTGAGCGCATCGAGCAGACCCGGGAGCCCATAGTAAGCCAGGTCGAGCGTAAAACCCCGTTTGTCACCATAACCCCCGGGCTCACCGCGGGCTGCAAGCACACCGGCATCGGCTACATGAAGGGAAAGCCCGTCATCACCCTCATCCATCCCCAGCAGGTGCACCCCCACCTGGCAGACGTAACCACCGGCGATTATATCGAGATCACGGGCAACCCAAACGTTTCATTTTCCGGTTCTCCGGAGATCCCCGGCGGAATCGGGACCGAGGCGCTGGCAGTCAACATGATACCGCAGATAGTCAACGCGGCCCCCGGCCTCTATACGATGGCCGAACTCCCGGTTCCCGCGGCGATCATGGGAGACGCCAGGAAGCTGATCGGAGGAAATTAGCAATGGCCGATATCGTCATAAAGGGGCAGTGGGTCGAGGTCTATCGGGTCGTCCTTACACCCGGCGAGCGCGCCCCACAGGTCCCGGACGACACGAAACAGGTGCCCCTCGAGATGCGGGTCAAGGGATTCCTGGAAAAAGACGCTCAGATCGGTGATGAGGTCGTCGTCACGACGGCCGCCGGCAGGACCGTCGCGGGAAAACTCACGGCGGTCAACCCCGCCTACACCCATGGATTCGGGGAACCGATCGCCGAGTTGATCGGCATCGGTCGCCAGGTGCGCGGCATTATCGCAGACCAAAAAGATCGAAAGAAGGGGTAGGAACTATGGAGCATACGGGATACGCCGAGGTCATGGCGCGTAAACCGGAGATCATGAAACGGTCGGTGGGTATCGACTACGATCGTTTTACGACCGGCGCGCTCTCGTTCGATTACGAGGCGATGATGACCGGGACCGGCTATACCATCGACGAGGTCGCCCGGATCCAGGCCGAAACGGCCGTCGGCAATACGCCGATGGTGGAGCTTACCAATCTCACACGGCTTGTCCGTGAGGTCTCCGGACCGGGGATGGGCGCCCGGATCTTCGTCAAAGACGAGGCCCAGAACCCCTCCGGCTCTTTCAAGGATCGGCGAGCATCCATCTCCATATTCGAGGCCAAGAAGAAAGGTTACCCCGGGGTATCGGCCGCCACCTCCGGGAACTACGGCGCCGCCGTCGCCTCACAGGCGGCAAAGCGGGGTCTTGGCTGCATCATCGTCCAGGAGGCCTTCGATTCACGGGGCATCTCCCAGCCCGAGATCGCCGAAAAGACCCGGGCGTGCGAGGCCTACGGGGCCGAGGTAATCCGGCTCTCGGTCGGGCCGGAGCTCTTCTACGTATTCCTGTTGATCCTTGCCGAGACCGGGTATTTCAACGCCTCCCTTTACACCCCCTTTTCGGTCCTCGGTATCGAGACGCTCGGCTTTGAGGTCGCCCGCGAGATCAAGGCGCGCGAAGGGCGGTTCCCCGACGTGGTCATCGCGACTCACGCCGGCGGCGGCAACGTCACCGGCACGGGCCGGGGCCTTGCCAAGGCGGGTGCCGGCGATACGATGCTCGTGGCCGCCAGCGTTGACCTCTCGGGCCTGCACATGGCCTCCGATACCGACTTCAACCGCAAATCTTTCACCACGGGCCATACCGGTTTCGGCATCCCCTTTGCGACGTGGCCGGACCGGGCCGACGTGCCGAGGAACGCCGCCCGCCCCCTGCGCTATCTGGACCGCTTTGTGACGGTGACCCAGGGGGAGGTCTTCTACATTACCCAATGCCTGGCGGAGCTGGAGGGGATGGAGCGGGGGCCGGCCGGTAATACCTCGCTGACGGCGGCGTTTGCCGTCGCCCGGACGCTGCCGAAAGACAGGATCATTGTCGTCCAGGAGACCGAATATACCGGGGCCGGAAAACACCCCTACGCCCAGCTCAATCTTGCCCGGGCGATGGGGGTCGATGTCCGCCGGGGCGACCCGAAACAGAACGTGCCCGGAAAGGCCATCGTCATTCCCGAGGAGCCGTCACAGATTGCGGTGGTGGACGTCGATCTCGACCGGCTGCGCCGGTCGTACCTCAAGAACGCGAAAGAGGGCCTTGGGCCGGGCAAAGAAATCACCGGTACCGACATCGCCTTTTTGGCCGCCGATACGAAAACGACCGAGGCCTACGTACGCGAGGCGATGGGCATCTAACTATATATCCGTTACCTTGGTGCCTTTTTGCCTTTGTGTCTTTGTGGTGATGTCTTCTTCCTGTCGGACAATGGAAAGAACGGGAGAAGCTCACCACAAAGGCACAAAGACACGAAGAGAAAGATTACGGATATTTGATCGAACACGGGAAGTATGGCCCATTAGTTTATGAAACGGCCCATTTTCTATCAATAACTGCGTAAAGTAGGATATTCGTCATGGAACAGTCGGACACGTATCAAGGGAGGCGGCGGCACCTGGCTAAGCTCTCCGATAACGAGCTGAAAGACTATTTCTGGGAGCTTATCGGCAAAATCATGGAGCCCATCGTCGAGGAGGCCCGGACCCACACCTCGCCATCCATAGAGCGCTCGGTGCTCTTACGCATGGGCTTTTCGAGCATCGAGGCCAAGGCGCTCGTCACCATGATCACCGAGCGGGGGCTCCTGGGTCACGGGGCGGGAAACCTCGTCCTGCGAGTCGCCAGGAAGAACGACCTTGCCATCAGGGACGCGGGCTGTGCCCTTATCGACGGTAAAAACTGGGATGACGTGAAATGAAGCCGCTTGACCCTAAAAAGAAAATCGACCTTGCCGAGATCCTCGCCGACCTCGAGAGCTACCGGCCCCGGCGCACGGGGTGGACGTGGCGGGAGAAGGTCCCCGACCAGGAGATCGGACCCTTCGTCTATAAAAATACCACAAAAAGCCTCACGAACTCCGTCCCGCTTCCCTCGGCCCACTATTTCGGCGGTATCGATCCCCAGTGTGATTTCGCGGTGACAACCGAGATCGCCTCGGGGCGGTTCGAGGACGACATCCGCCGGATGCGCATGGCCGCCTGGCACGGGGCCGACCACATCATGGTCATCCGCACGACGGGGCAATCCCATTACGACGGACTGATCGAGGGGACTCCCGAGGGAGTGGGGGGCGTCCCCATTACCAGGAAACAGGTCAGGGCTACCAGGAAGGCGTTAGACGCCATCGAGGACGAGGTGGGCCGGCCCATAAACTTCCATTCCTACGTGAGCGGGGTGGCCGGCCCGGAGATCGCCGTCCTCTTCGCCGAGGAAGGGGTCAACGGCGCACATCAGGACCCGCAGTATAACGTCCTCTACCGCAACATCAACATGCACCGCTCGTTCGTGGACGCGGCATGCGCGAAGAAGATCATGGCCGATGCCCGTATCCTGCAGATAGACGGGGCGCACAACGCCAACGCCACCGCACGTGAGGCATGGAAGGTCACGCCGGAGCTCCTCGTGCAGCACGGTATTAACTCGGCCTTTTCGCTGGCCGTGGGAATGGAAAAAGAACTGGTCGCGCTTTCCACCGTCCCCCCCACCGCGCCCCCGGCCCCGAAGCTGGCCCTCGATCTCCCGTACGCCATGGCGCTCCGCGACTTTTTCTCGGGGTTCAGGATGCGCGCCCAGCAGAACACCCGCTACATGGAGGCCGATACCGCAGAGGCCACGATCACCCACGTGCTGGATACCCTCATCTCCCGGCTGACCTCTGCGGACATACAGAGCACCATCACCCCCGACGAGGGGAGGAACGTCCCCTGGCACTATAACAACATCCTCGGCGTCAATACGGCGCGCCAGACCCTCATGGGAATCGACGGGCTGGCCGACCTGGTCGAGATGAAGAAGGAAGGGACGCTGCCCGCGCGGGTGAGAGAGATTAAGGAGCGGGCGGTGCTGTTTCTCGAAGAGATCGTCCGCATGGGCGGTTACTTCGCCGCCGTTGAAAAGGGGTCCTTCGTTGACTCCGGGTATTTTCCCGAGCGCCATTGCGACGGTATCGCCCGGGACCCGGCGGGCGGGGTGGCCGCGGGAACCATCGTCAGGCGGGAAGCCGACTACCTGGCGCCGGTCTGCAGCCACTTTGGCTACAATAGCGTGCCGTCGGGTGTAGGCAAGGCGTGCGAAACGATCTCGGGCTGCACGCTCTGCAAGCCGGAGAAGATCGTATACGTCGACGAGCTGGACGAAAAGGACAACGTAGAGAACCGCCGCCGCGCCGCGCGCCCGGCTGCCGGGGACGATCTCATCCGTCCCGAGGTGGAGTGGGCGGGAGACGGCATCGTGGTCGTGACGATCTTCGTGCCGGAGCCCCCCGACGTGGCCGAGGCCGCGGCCCTGGTCATGGCCGGGAAGATGGGCCTTTCGGTCCCCGAGGTAATCTCGCGGAGGCTCATCCATCCCGCCGAAGGGAGCCTCTTCGAGATAAAGGGGAGACTCGATATTGCCGTGAAGCGGGATGACCTGGTCATCCCGGTTAAGGAGGTCCTCATCCCTGAGGATGAAATCGCCGCGTTCGTTCGGGAGAAAAAGCTCTCGCTGGTGGCGGCTACCGTCGGAGAGGATGAACACTCTGTGGGGATGCGCGAGATCATCGACATCAAACACGGCGGGGTTGAAAAATACGGCTTTGTCTGTCACTATCTGGGCACGTCGGTTCCGATCAACAAGGTGCTGGACGCCGCGCAGGAGACCGGCTCCTCGGTTGTGCTCATCTCCACGATTATCACCCATAACGACATACACCGCGTCAACATGAAGCGACTTTCCGATCTCGCGATTGAGCGGGGTATCAGGGACCGGCTGATCCTGATCGCCGGGGGGACACAGGTCACCGACGAGGCGGCCACGGCCTCGGGCCTGGACGCGGGTTTCGGCAGGGGAACGAAAGGGCACCACGTGGCGAGCTTCGTCGTGAAGCGGATGAGAAAAGAAAAATAGGCGTGCGCGGCGAACTCAACGCGCGGGCGCCGCGTGGTCGCCGTGCGGACGACCGAGAGTCAGGTGACGGACGTCGCTATGAAATCCCCCGACATCCTCGTGGCAGAGATTGGCAGCACCATCACCAAGCTCTCGGCGTTTGCCGATATCAATACGGACCGCCCCGCCTTCCTCGGCCAGGGGATCGCGCTCACGAGCGTTTCCGAGGGGGACGTGACGATCGGGCTCGGGCGTGCCGCCGGGGACCTGCAGGCGCGCTTCGCCGTAAAGACGGGCGAGCTTGGGAAGGACGTCGAGTTTCTCGCGGTCTCTTCGGCGGCCGGCGGGCTCAGGATGACCGTCCACGGGCTGACGCGCGATATGACGCTCAAGGCCGCGCGGGAGGCGTCCCTCGGGGCGGGGGCGGTGGTCGTCTTCACGACGGCCGGCGCCATTACCGAAAATGACCTCTCCCAGATTGAGGCCCACGCCCCCCGCCTCATACTGCTGTCCGGCGGGGTGGACTACGGTGAGCGGGATATCATCGTCAACAACGCCCGTATGCTGGCCTCGATAGGTGACCTTAAAGTACCGGTCATCTACGCGGGCAACGTGGCGACAAAGGACGAAGTCGCCGCGATATTCAGAGAAGCGGGGGTTGATCTTTTCGTGACCGAAAACGTCTACCCCGGCATCGACGAGCTCAACGTGGGGCCGACCCGTTCAATCATCCAGGAGGTATTTGCCCGGCATATCGTCACGGCGCCGGGCATGGAGCGGATAAAGGAGATGGCGGGGGGGCCGGTGATCCCCACGCCGGGAGCGGTGCTTTCGGCGGCCGAACTCCTCTACGGCAGGATCGGCGATCTCATGGTGGTCGATGTCGGCGGGGCGACAACCGACGTTCATTCGGTTACGGAGGGGTCCGAGAAATTCGCCGCCATGAGCGTATCGCCGGAGCCGCTGGCCAAGCGTACCGTGGAGGGTGATCTGGGCGTCTATATCAACGCGCGGCATGTCATCGAACAATCGCGCGGGGTCATAGGCGATGCCGCAGATGTCGCGCCGCTGCCCGAAACCGATCCCGAGAGGGAGCGCGTCCGCACGCTAACGCGGTGGGCGGTTGATCTTTCTGTCTGGCGTCACGCGGGGGGAGTGAAGGTGACCTACGGTGCCTACGGTAAGAGCGAGATCGTTGAGGGGAGGGACCTCACGCGGGTGGGCCGGCTCATCGGGACCGGCGGCGCACTGACGAGGCTGCCGGGCGGGGCCGAGATCCTCAAAACAATCCGGCGCGACCCGCACAAACGAAAGCTCCTGCCGCCGGCCGAGGCCCGTGTCTGCATCGACGCGGACTACATTATGGCCTCGGCGGGGGTAATGGGCGAGCGATACCCGGACGCTGCGGTGTCTCTGCTGATGGCAAGCGCGGGGCTGAGCTGACCATGTCCGGACCATACGTCACCATAGATCTCGAGAAGATCCAGGATAACGCCCGGGTCGTCACGGATCTCTGCCGGAACAGCGGCATCGAGGTCACCGGCGTCACCAAGGTAACCTGCGGGATGCCGACGGTGGCGCGCGCCATGCTTGCCGGCGGGGTGACGAGCATCGGGGAATCGCGGATGGAAAACATCCGCCGACTCAAGGTCAGCGGAGTAAACGCCCCGGTCATGCTCCTTCGGATTCCCCCATTGTCGGCCGTGGACGAGATTGTAACCTCGGTAGATATCAGCCTCAACTCCGAGCTTTCGATCATCACGGCCCTCTCGGAGGCGGCCGCGCGCAGGGGGATCGTCCACGATATCATCCTGATGGTCGATCTGGGTGACCTGAGGGAGGGGATCTGGCCCGACGACCTGATCCCGATCGTATCGGAGGCAGTGAAGCTTTCCGGCGTTCGCATCGTCGGCCTGGGGACAAACCTTTCGTGCTACGGCGGGATCATCCCCACGTGCACGAACATGGAGATGCTGGTCTATTATGCCGACGAGATCGAGAAAAGGTTCGGGATTACGCTGCGCTACCTCTCGGGCGGAAACTCCAGCTCGCTGTCGCTGATTGCCGGGGGGGCAATGCCCGCCCGGATCAACCACGTTCGCATCGGTGAGGGGATTCTCCTGGGCAGGGAGACGGTCGAGCGGCAGCCGTGGCCGGGGACGTCCCAGGATGCCTTCGTGCTCAAGGCGGAGGTCATCGAGCTCAAGGAAAAGCCGTCGATCCCCATCGGCGAGCGGGGCCAGGATGCCTTCGGCGGTAAACCGGCATTCGGTAACGGGGCATCCGGGCACCTGGAGGGCGCCCGGAGAGAAATGGTGCGGGCCATCCTCAACGTCGGCCGGGAGGACATCGTGCTGGAGGGGATTGAGCCGATCGACGGGCGGCTATCCATCCTGGGGGCTTCAAGCGACCATTTGATCCTCGACGTGACAAAGGCGGCAGGCGCCGTCGCATTGGGTGGGGAGCTCGAATTTCTCATGAACTACGGGGCGCTTCTTGCCGCCATGACCTCGTCCTACGTGGAAAAGAGGCCGATTATGAGAGCCGAGGATACGAAGAGTATGAGGGGGGTGGCGCTCATCGGAGTGCCGAGTTGGGTGGGGGCGCTGGAGCCGGGCACGGACGCCGCCCCGCGGGCGATGAGGGAGACGGACCTGGCCGGGAAGCTCATGTCCCTCGGGCTTGGCGTCGAAGACCGGGGCGACGTTCCGGTCAGCGGGTCGATACGGGGGGACGACTACGATCAAAATACCCGGGAAGTGGCCGACGTCGCGGCGGCAACCGCCGATCTCGTCGTGCGTGCACTCGCGGACGACCTGGTGCCCCTCGTCCTCGGTGGCGACCACAGCGCGGCGCTGGGGGTCCTGGCGGGGCTCTCGCGGGCGCTGTCTCCCTTCGGCCTGATCTGGTTTGACGCGCACGGCGATTCTATCGTCCCCGACCGGACGGGTGACATACGGATCAGCCGGATGATACTGGGAGTCGCGCTGGGGTACGGCGATGAGCACCTTCGAATGCCGGGAAGCCCGACGCCCCTGCTTTCACCCGAGAATATCGCGATCGTGGGTCTACGGGACGTGACCCAGGACGAATCGAGGCTCCTGACGGAATCGGGGGTTACGATCTTCACCATGGAGGATATCGACGCCCTCGGGATCAAAGAGGTCGTCTACCGATCGCTGAGGGTCGCGGGAACCGCAACGCGCGGGATTCACGTCAGCTTCGATGTCGATGTAGTTGACGTCCAGACAGCGCCGGGTGTAAACCAGCCGGTCATGGGTGGCATCACCTACCGGGAAACCCACCTGGCCATGGAACTCCTGGCACAGTCCGGGCTGATGCGCTCCATGGACGTGACGGGGATAAATATGGAAGCCGACCCCGAGGGCAAGACGGCGCACGTGGCAGCGGAGTTCATCCTCTCGGCCTTCGGGAAAAAGATATTGGGGAGATCATGATAAAGCCCGTCGATGATACGATTGTCTATCTTGAACAGCTCGGGCTGACGCAGTACGAGGCAAAGGTCTACCTCGCGCTGCTTTCAGAACATCCCGCGACCGCCTATACCATATCCCGGCGGTCGGGAGTCCCCCACTCCCCGGGTATACGAGGTGGCACGCCGCCTGATGGCCAAGGGGTACGTCGTATGTCAGAATACGAATCCTGACCGCTTCTCTCCGCTGTCTCCGCGGGAGCTGGTCGATCGGCTGGCCGGCGAGCACGAGCGAATGGTTGAGGGGCTCAAACAGCGGCTGGCCACGATCCCCTTCCAGTCCGACTTTGACCCGGTCTGGAACATCGGCGACCGGGCCGGGGCGCTGGAAAAGGCGCGGGAGATCATCGGCGAGGCACAGCGTAAGATCTATATCGGCGTCTGGGACGAGGAACTGGAGGAACTGGTCGACGATCTGAGGCGGGCGCACGCGCGGGGGGTGGAGATCGTCTTTCTTATCTATGGGAAATCGGCGGTGGATTTCGGGCACGCCTTTTACCACGATACGCGCGCGATCAAGGAAACCACACACCTGGGCAGAAACGTCGATATCGTCGCCGATTCGGCGGCGGCCGTCAGCGGGTGGCTCGGGTCCGGGGCGGACAACGGCGGGGTCAGGGAGGCCGGCGATACGAGATATTTCTCCTGCCAGGTATTCTGGACAAAGAACCGGGGGCTTATCAACGTCATCGAAGGGTATATCATACACGACTTTTATCTCGCCGAGATATTCGGCGCATTCAGAAAGGAAATAGAGGGGGTGTTCGGCGCCAATATGAAGGCGCTGCGGGATAAGTACCACGGCTAACCACGAGAGGAGTCGATCATGGCACAACAAAAAGAACAGTTAACCTTCTTAGAGGCGGCCTCCACCGTCGCCGGATACGGGATCGGCGCGGGGATTATGGCCGTTCCGTATCTTGCCGTCCGCAGCGGCGTTGGGCCGCTAATCGGCATCATGGTGGTGGCCTATTGTATCAGTATCCTTTTTCACCTGATGCTGGTGGACATGACACTCCGGGACGGCGGCAAGACCCAGCTCATGGAGATACTGGCCAAGTACCTGTTTGCCGGCAAGGCCGGCGCGGTCTTTACCTGGGTATTCTTCGTCCTGATCGTCTTCGCCTTCTTCGGGACCCTGATCACCTACCTCGTGGGCGGGGGGGAGGTCCTCAACAGCACGTTCGGCCTCCCGCTTGTACCGGGCTTTATTATCACCTACCTGCTGGCGGCGGTGGTCGTCTTCTTCGGGCTGAAGGCGGTGGGAGTCGTAGAGAAGTTTTCGATCATCGGGATTGCGATCGTGGTGATTACGCTCCTGGTCCTCTCGCTGTTTCGGCCGTTCCACCTGGATCTCTTTACCGCCGGGGCGGGAGTCAAAGAGGCGCTGGCGCTTTACGGCATGGTGATGTTCTCGTTCTACTCGATGTTCTCGGTCCCCCAGGCGGTCAAGGGGCTCTCGGACCGGCCGAGGCTTGCGCCCTGGGCCGTGGTGACCGGAATCGGGATCACCTTTGTAACAGTCCTGCTTATCTCTCTGGCGGCGATGGGGGTTTCGGAATCTGTTACGTCCAACGCCATCGTCGGCTGGGCGGACGCCATCGGGCCGTGGGCGAAATACCTCGGGAGCATATTCATCGTCCTGGCCTTTCTCACGAGCTTCTGGTCCATCTCGTTAGCTTTGGCGGACGTGCTCAGGGAGCGGCTGGGATGGAATGACAAACTCTGCTGGCTCCTGGCTACGCTCCCCTGCCTGTTGATATCGTTTTTCAAACTGCAGAACTTCCTCGAATATTTGAGGCTGACAGGCGGGGTGATCGGGATATTGCTGGTGGTCATCATGATCCCCGCGTATCTTTCAGTCAAAAAGAAGGGGGCGGTCAAGAAGCCGGCCTGGAGCCTCGGCTTCTTCGGGAAAAGCGCTTTTTTGTGGATCGTGCTGATCGGTTTTCTGCTGATGGCGGTCGGCTCGGCGGTTCCCATTAAGTAACTATCACGAAAGGAACGATAATGAAAAAGAAGGTCATCATCCTGGGCGCGGCGGGCAGGGATTTTCACAATTTTAACGTCAGGTTCCGGGATAATGAGAAGTACGAAGTCGTGGCCTTCACGGCCACGCAGATACCCAACATCGAGGGGAGGGTCTACCCGCCGGAGCTTTCCGGACGGCTCTACCCTAAGGGGATCCCGATCTTTGCCGAGGACGAGCTTGAGCGGCTCATCGAGCGGTTCACGGTTGACGCGGCGGTCTTCTCCTATTCGGATGTCACCCACAACCACGTGATGCACCTGGGCTCCCGGATCGTCGCGTCCCGGGCGGATTTTCTGCTGCTGTCGGCCCAGAGCACGATGATCAAATCGACCAAGCCGGTCATCGCGGTGACGGCCATACGCACCGGCAGCGGCAAGAGCCAGACCACGCGCAAGGTCTGCCAGACCCTTCGGGAGATGGGAAAGCGGGTCGTGGCGGTGCGCCACCCCATGCCCTACGGCGACCTGAAGAAACAGATCGTCCAGCGTTTCGGCGACTATAAGGATTTCGACATCCACGGCGTCACCATCGAGGAGCGGGAGGAATACGAACCGCTGGTCGAGATGGGCATTGTTGTCTACGCGGGCGTCGACTATGAAAAGATCCTGAGGGCCGCGGAGAAAGAGGCCGACGTCGTCATCTGGGACGGCGGCAATAACGACACCTCGTTTTTCGCGCCGGACCTCTCTATCGTGGTGTTTGACCCGCACCGCGCCGGCCACGAGCTCCTCTATCATCCCGGCGAGGTCAACCTGATGCTCGCCGACGTGGCGCTGATCAACAAGGTCGATACGGCCACGAAGGAAAACATCGATATCGTGCACGCCAACATTACGCGGATCAACCCGAAGGCCACGGTCGTCATGGCGAACTCGCCGGTAACGGTGGCGGACCCCGGCTCGGTCAAGGGCAAGCGCGTCCTGGTGGTGGAGGACGGCCCCACGCTCACGCACGGCGAGATGAAATTTGGCGCGGGCGTTATCGCCGCGCGCGCATTCGGGGCGGCGTCTCTTGTTGACCCCAAGGCCGCGGCCGTGGGTTCCATCAAGGCGACCTTTGCCAAGTACCCCCACATAGAGGGGCTGCTCCCGGCAATCGGCTACGGGGAAGCCCAGATGAAGGACCTTGCGGCCACGATCGACGCGGTGGACTGTGACCTGGTGCTCTCGGCAACGCCGATTGACCTGTCCAAGGTCATCACGATCACCAAACCCCTCGTACGGGTGCGGTACGGATATGGGGACGCCGGCTCGCCGAAGCTGGGCGATATCATCGCAAAGCGTTTCGGCGCTTAAGGAGTACGCCCCGGGATGCCGGATCGGCCGCCCCGGCGGGATAAAAAGGATAACGTAGTACCGGGGGAGCAGATTGGACTCCCCCGGCGCGTTTAATCGTCTTTTTCAGAACGAATAAAGGCCGAAGGGAGGGTGAGGGTATGTCTGCTAACAAAACATCCAGTGCGGCGGCTAGGACAGCGATAGTCGCCCTGGGGGGCAACGCCATCATCAAGGAGAAGGAGGCCGGGACCATCGCCCAGCAGTTCCGCAACACCCGCCTGTCGCTCGTCGGTGTGGTGGGGCTGGTCAGGGAGGGATGGGACGTCCTGATCACGCACGGCAACGGCCCGCAGGTGGGAAACCGCCTCATCGCCACCGAGATGGCCCATACCATGGTGCCGGACATGCCGCTGGGGGTGCTCTGCGGCGATACGGAAGGGGCGATGGGCTACATGATCCAGCAGTCGCTGTACAACAAGCTCATGTTTCACTCGATCAAAAAGCCGGTGGTCACGGTCATCACCCAGACGGTGGTGGACGCCGGGGACCTGTCGATCGGCCAGCCTACCAAACCCGTCGGGCCGTTCTTTTCCAGGATAGAGGCCGAGAGGCTGACGCGGGACCGGGGGTGGCGTTTCATGGAGGATGCGGGGCGCGGCTTCCGGCAGGCGGTGCCGTCTCCCTACCCGCTCCAGATCGTGGAGATCGAGGTAATCGAGCGGCTCCTTGGCGAGGGTGTCATCGTGATTGCCATCGGCGGGGGAGGGATACCGGTCGTGCGCCAGCCGGACGGGACGCTGGAGGGCATCGACTGCATCATCGACAAGGACCTCGCCTCGAGCCTCGCCGCCCGGGTGCTTTCGGCGGACCTCTTCGTGATGGTTACCGGCGTCGATAAGGTCGCCATTAACTACCGGAAGCCCGACCAGGTTGACCTTGACCGGATGACCGTGGCGGAGGCCAGGCGCTACCAGGCCGAGGGACACTTCTTTGCCGGGAGCATGGGCCCCAAGATCAGGGCGGCCCTCGAATACCTGGAGGCGATGCCGAAGGGCCGCGTGGTCATCACCTCTCCCGAGGGCCTCAAGGAGGCCGTGGCGGGCAGGGGGGGGACGGTTATCGAGGCGGGGTGAGGTAAAGCGGGATTTTGGGGACACCATACTTAATTCATTAAAGCCTTTGGTTAAGCGGTGAAACACGGAATTAAGTATGGTGTCCCCAAAATCGTTTGAAACGCTCCGTTTGCCTGCTATAATAGTGCTTAATCGTGCCGGAAACGGACGGCCCGTTCTCAGTGCCCCGCATGGCCCGACACTACCCGACGGGGAACGTCAATGAAAGTCACCACGTTTGCCTGTAAACACTGCGGCGCGAGTGTCGACGTCCCGGATTCCCCAGGGACCGCGGCCTGTACCTACTGCGGGAGCAGTCACCGGGTATCGTTCGAGGACGGATCGGTCGTCGCCGAGCTGACCGCGAAGGTAAACCGGCTCGATGAGGACGTCGCCCGCCTCAAGGGAAGGCCGCCCGCCCCCCAGGGCAGGCCGGGGCTGCGGGAGCGGCTGGCACTGATCGAGGAGGGCAAGCGAAAATGGCACGAATATTTTTCGTCGGTCAAGGCGGGAAAAAGCAAAGACTCACCGGAGGCATTGGCCGTTTTTAACGAGGCGCAGGCCAAGCTCATCGGGGGATACGGCTCGGCAAGCGGGCCGCTCATTGAGGACGCGTACGGCGCAAAACTCCTCGGCGTAGATCCCCCCGCGGGCTACTCCTGTCTCTTCATGTTGCTGGCGGTGATTATTCTGTCGGCCGCGGTCGGGGGTATCTTCCTCTACGAAGGGAATGCGAAGAACGGAATTATACTCCTAGCGATTGGTTTGGTTGGAATTGTCGCCGGTATCCCGTTCGTTATCGTGGGAATCCGTACGGACAAACGCGATATTGCAAAACGGAAAGAAGCGCTACAAAGGCTCGACGAAATCGAGCGCGAGATACGGCGGCGTGTGGCCGCCGGTCGGGAGAAATAGGCGCTTCATGTCCGCCGGCCGCTGCCTTACGGCCGGTGCATGACGAAGCGGCACATCGGGTCGCCCACGGCGATGCAGTGCGTCTCGGTGATCGTTATCGGCCGCCCCATGACCCACCGGGCGGTCCCGAATTGAAATCCTACCTGGGAGCTGCAGATCGGCTCACGCGTTTTCAGTCCGTTACAGTGGTTGCAGGGCGAGATCTCCAGGGCCACCCCCTCGGGGCACGGGTAGTATTTGAAGATACTGCCCCATATCGGGACCGATGCGTCCACCATGATCCCGTAAATCCGCGCAAACTCCGCGAACCGATCGTCGGTGGTCGACGCCTCCGGGTTTTCGTCCTGGATATTGAAAAGAGACGGGAAGTTCTCCCGCATGTTGGCAAACGCCTTCACACCGCCCCGGAACATGATCGCCCGCGCGCCCCGCTCGCCGATAAGCTCGATGGTGCCGGCCAGAATCCGGGTATAGTCGCCGGTGCTGTGCACTTCGGCAAGGTCGTTCGGCGGATAGTTATCGATGAATTTCCGGAGGTCGGCATAGTTGAGGATCGACCGCAACCCGTTCTTGCCCATGATCTCCTCGGCGGTCACCAGGGCAAGGTAGAGCATCCGGTTTGGTATCTTCTGTTTGAGAGCCACGGCGCCGTCCTCCCGGATAGACATGATCTGCGTTCGGTCGTCGCTTCCTGTATAGTGTATCACGACGTATCGCGTAACACAACCGCTCGGCGTGCGCAGGCGCCCTGCGGGCCGTGGCGGCAAAAAGCGTCGGTAATGTGACCCATATCATTGAATCCTAAGTGCAGGACTATTATTATAAGGGCACATCTGAGAAAAGGAGGAACACTCATGGGAGAAAGGAAGAACAGGTGGGGGAGGGTACTGCTCATGGCCGGGCTTGCCGTCCTCCTGTTTGGCTGCATGTACGGAAGTCCCTACGGCTACGGCGGTTATAGCGGCGATTACAGCAATCGCGGCTATGACGACTACTACGGGAACGGGGCAGTATGTTGACCCGGCCGCCGTGCTGTTCGGCCCCGCGGTGGGGGCGATCGAACACCTGCTGATAGGTCCGATCGTCGGCTCGCTGCTCGGCGGCACGATGGGCTACGGCTATGACCAGCCCTACTATCACGACCGGTACTACGACGACGACTATTACAGAAACGACCGTCGGTACGACCAGCGCTACGACGACCGGTACTACGACGACTACTACGACGACGACTACTACCGCTACGGCCCGTACAATCCCTATTAGGCCCCTATGAGGAGGGGCACACCGGTTGACGCCGGGCACGCCGCCCGGCGCCCCACAAAACTGATGCACGGCAAACGGCAACCCGAAAGGGTTGCCGTTTGTATGTTGAGGGGCAATAGGCGGTCGTGTCCCTGGGGGATGTAAGGCCGTGACGTGTTGGCATTTGCAGGGGCGGCTCGCAAGCCGCCCGTCCTCGTTTTTCGCCACTTCACCGTCATTGCGAGGAGCTTAAGCGACGAAGCAATCCCCTGACTGTCACCGTGAACAACGACCCGTTATTGCGAGGAGGCCCCATCGGGGCCGACGTGGCAATGCTTAACCCTGTCGCCTTTGGCGACGATTACTATTGTCATTGCGAGCCCACGGAGTGGGCGCGGCAACCTGACTGTCACCGCGCCGCGTTCACCGTAGCGAATCCATCCTTCTAAATGCTTCACTATTGACAATATGGCCGGTTCTGTGGTACGGAAAAGGTGAAACCGTGTCTCATCGTGGACGGCTCCAATCACTTGTTTCGATAAAACAACTCAATCGGGGAAGACAATGTACCGGGATACCTTCCTGAAGGAGCTTTTCAGAGAAGAAGACCTGGCCCTTATAGAAATGGCCAGGCAATACACGCAGGACATGATCATGCCGGTGCGTCAGAAGATTGACGACGACACAGACCACGTCCTTGTTAGAGAGATACTGGAAAGCCTCGCGGGGCTCGGGTTCCTGAGGGCGGTCTGGCCCGAGGAGATCGGCGGGGGCGACATGAGCTCGGCCCTCACCTTCTGTACCGCGCTGGAAGAGCTTGCCCGGGGCGACGCGGGCATCGCCGTGAGCCTCGGCATCAGCCTCGGGTGGATCTTCCTGCCGGCGGTCCGGGCGCGCAACGCGGCCGTCATTAACGACTTCGGGAAGCGCTGCTGCAACGACGAGCTTGTTACCGGGTGTTTTTGCATGACCGAGGCCGGCGGCCCCCAGGGGGGCGGCGGGTGCGACATCGAGAACGTCGCGCTTCGCGGGACGAAGATCAGGACGAGGGCGAGGCAAGACGGAGGCCGGTGGGTGCTCAACGGGGAGAAGATGTGGGCGTCAAATTCCGGTATCGCCGACCTCTACCTGATCGTTGCCACGACGGACCCGGCCGCGGGGGACGACGGTATCGCCCTGATATACGTGCCCGCCGGCACCGACGGCCTTTCCTTCGGGAAATTCGAGAACAAGGCGGGCCTCCAGGCGGACAGGAACTGCCCGGTCTTTCTGGACGAAGTATCGGTCCCCGAGGGGTACCGCCTTTCCGGGCCCGGCGCGGACGCCGAGTACCTCCATACGAACCTCGCGGTCGGCAGGATAGCGAGCGCGGCGCTCTCCGTGGGGTGTGCGCAGGGGGCGTTCGAGGCGGTCCTCGAGTTTACGAAAGACCGGGCCGTGGGGGTCTCGGGCAAGCCCATCAGGCAGCACTCCATCGCGGCCGGCATGATAGCCGACATGGCCATCGGGATTGAGACCGCCCGCAACACGTATATAGCGGCGGCCTACAAATACGACCGGCCCGAGGAATACGGCGCCCATCACTCGGTCGCGCAGCTTTCCCGCGCGTCGCTGGCCAAGGTGTACGCCGCGGACGTAGCCGTGAGCGTTACGAACCGGGCCATGGAGCTGATGGGCTCCTACGGATACGTCAGGGAATACGACGTGGAGAAATACTGGAGGGACTGCAAAATCATCCAGCTCTGGGAGGGCGGGGCGCAGCTGGGGAGGTTTGACGTCTGCCGGGGCTACTACGATCTCGAGATTTAGTATAAATGAATTAAGGGGACATAATACTTAATTATGATCTTAAGAAATAGAAATGATAATTAAGTTTTGTGTCCCCTTAATTCCAAACCGCGAGCAGGGATTTCTATGATCGATCGATCCCCGAAGCCTAACCCCCTCCCCGATGGAATTACGGTCCGGCACGACATCCGGCCGGGCGACCTGGGGGCGCTCGTGCGGCGGCACGGCCTCATCTACGCGGCCGAGTACGGCTACGACCACACCTTCGAGCCCTACGTGGCGGCCCCGATGGCCGAGTTCGTCCTCTCCGAAAACGCGCGGCAGCGGATATGGATCGTGGAACACGAGGGCGAGATCGCGGGGTGCCTCGCCGTGGTGGAGGCCTCCGCCGACGAGGCCCAGCTCCGCTGGTTCCTGCTGGACCCGGAGATCCGGGGGCGGGGGGTCGGCCGGTACATGTTCGAAGACGCGCTCAGTTTCTGCCGGGCCGCCGGCTACCGACGGGCGTTTCTTTTGACAATCGACGTGCATACCGAGGCCGCCGCGCTCTACCGGTCGGTGGGGTTCAGGCTGACGGAGGAGCATCCCGCGGTGCTGTGGGG
Organism: uncultured delta proteobacterium; assembly: GCA_963735595.1. Classification (GTDB taxonomy): domain Bacteria; phylum Desulfobacterota; class Zymogenia; order Zymogenales; family Zymogenaceae; genus JAFGAS01. The sequence goes on from CAVTLK010000003.1 coordinate 70,190, forward strand.
TGCGGAGCGGATGGAGCAGCGGTACGAGATGGGGCTGTAGGGGACGGGCGGAGGATAAACGAAAAACCGTGACGAACGGGGGCGCGGCCGGCCCGGGACTCTTTCCCCGTTAGCTCCAGCTCCCCTTATCTTCAAACACGAGCGTCAGCTTCATGCACTTGGGGCAGAGGAATTCGGTCCGGGGGAGCTTAAAGTGCCCGTCCCGGTTGGCGAGTTTCCAGGTGAAGAGATAGCCGTCTCCCTCGATCACCGGCGGGGGGGCGTACAGGGAAGGGTCGTCGTAGAAGGTCAGTCTCCCGTGGCATCCGGGGCAGAGCGTGGTGTCTTTCTTCAGGTAGTTGCGCACGAGGAACTCGTTGCAGTTGAGGCAGGCGGCCGGCGCGTTGCAGGTATCCGAGACGGTGATAAAACCGCCGCCGGCAAATATTTCGCCGGTATCGAATCCGCATGCACAGAGGCCCCGGAGTATGTTTCCCATTGTCAGCCGTCTCGATTGACCTGATTGACCTGTTTGATCAGTTGTGGCTCTCCGCCCCCCCGCGGGCGACGAGCCAAAAATACACGGACGATATTTATATATCAAAGATCGGGATGATGCTCAAGAAAAATTTACTATTTTTTACGCGACTACGTGCGGGTGTAGGAACGGATACGCCCGGCTGCGGGGCTCCCGGAGTACTAGAGCAGGGGGTGTGGGCGAAGAACGGTACAAAATAAAAAAGGTTAAGGGGAAATTGGCTGTTATTTAGAACAATCCGTACTTTTTTTATTTTGCTATGGAGCGATAGTGAACAATATTCGTCCAGCCATCAGAACCGAATATGAAAGGTGGCGTGGTATTGTTGGTGAAGAAGAGCCATATCGGGGAGAATATGTTCTGGGAATAGAGAAGTCATAAAGGCTCATTTTCTCATAGCGGACTTTTTCGCGGACCAGCAAGGTCAAATCGGTTTGGTTGACCCTCGAGATATTAATCTACTTCATTCAGCAGAATCCCGCCAATTCGTCCATTAGGAGGGACTGCAAGTGGAAACGGAATCGGAGTGATTGCCACGGCCCTCTACGGGCTTATTAAAAACCATCCATTTAATGATGGGAATAAAAGAACAGCGCTGCTTTCTGCACTTCATCATATACTAAAGTGCAATCTAACCCCGACAGTAAAACAAGTTGAATTCGAAAGGATTACTCTATCGGTTGCAGAAGGTTCGTTGGGTAAATATCGGCAATTCAAAGACGACACAAAGCGAGGAAAGTCAGATGCTGAGGTATTACTCCTTGCTAATTTTTTCAGACGATCAACTAGACAAGTTGATAAACGGTTCTATGCTATTACTTTTAATGACCTACAGACTATTCTAAATCGCCATGGATTTTACTTAGAGAATCCTCACGATAACCATATAGATGTTGTTAGATACGAGAATAGGATAGTCTTCAGGCCTTTTCCGAGGAAAGATAGAAGACCTTTTAAGGTCGCACGAAATCGGGTTTCCCAACTGGAAATCACAGTAGGTCAGGGGGCGATTAGTACGGTTCGTAAAGAAACAGGACTCACGCCTGAGAGGGGGTTTGACTCGCAAACGTTTTTCCGTGGCGTAGATGATTTACAGGCGCTGATTGATAAATATAGTGGACCGCTCTCCCGACTCAAGGACAAGTAGTGCTAATCTTAGTTGTTGCTAAAATCATGAAGAAGTAGTAAGGCTTTACTTAAAAAGGGCATACGACAGAATATACCATGGCGTTTTCGTTTTCTATGTTACCTGTAGCAGCAAAACAGGTTGTCAAGAGGAAGTTCAGCGACTTCTCGTTCTATACTCATCTTTTCCTTATGACAGGAGCCATCGGACTATTTCTGACTGGGGTTTTTGTATTTTTCTGTATCGTAACTAACCTTTTCACGGTGGCCATGGGCGCCGGGTCAGGCGTAAGACTCGAGGTAATAGTAAAAATACTTGCTTCCTTCGATAGAGCGTTGGTTTTCGTAGTGCTGATGGGTGTCGCGCTATTTACGCTTTTCCTGATACTTCTGCTGCTTAGGTTATTTGAAGTATTCTCTGAGCTCCTTATCGGCGGACTGGCGACAAATTTCAATTACAAATTATGGTGTGATCACTGCGAATACGAAGCTAATACCGAGATCAAAAGAAAAGAGATTACGAATCGAATCGTCAAAGTCCTTTTTTACAGCAGCTCCATCTTTGCAGTAATGTTATTTGCCTTTATGAATAGTCACTTATTCAGTAATGGTAATACTGCTGAAATTCGAGGACTAATATACAATGGCAACCTTCATGAATATGTTGTTACAATGATATATATTTTCCCGGTTATAGTTACGATTTCTATAACGACAATTTCGGCTTACGATTTCCTAACAAAATACATCCTTTTTAGGAAAAGCAAAACTAAGAAAACCGATAGGTACTTCCTGTTTGGAGACGTAAGAATGAAGGAGAATTCCTACTATATTTTCTTGTCTGCGGTGATGATTCCTTTTTTCTTCTTTTGGGGACTGAACCTTATTAGTTACGTGCTCAGTTCTTTGTTTGAGATCCTACACAATAACATGTTTCAGATATACGTTATTGAAATATTACAGGAGAATCCGTCTATATTAGGAGCACTTGATATAAGATACTCAATCCTACATAATACTTTAATGGCCTTTTCCAATAAGGAACTCGCTTTTTCGTTTAACATCGAACCAGGAGATGCACAGCTAGTCCTCGACACAATGATTAGGACGGGGATGTTCATAATCCCAATCGTGGGGTATCTTCAGCATTATGGCACCATTGTTAATGGTCTATAAAGGAAAAGCCCTCACGTGGTTTATAGTACCGAGTATTACCAGTCTGGCATTAATGTATGCGGCTCTTTTTTACTTCAATAGGATTCTGGGCATTGAAAGAACTGTATTTATCCTCTTATTAATGGCTATAATAGAGATCGTAATACATTACACTTACAGGATAAAAAATGAAAGAATTGACTGTAGGGAATTGGCTAAGATTCTGGGCGTCAATTATAATGGAGCGTTCCTTAAAAAGCTGGATGCAATAGAGAAGCTCCCGTACCAGTTTTCCGATCGAAAGAAAATGTTCTTTAGGGAGGAGGTCATAGATTTCTTCTATCAAAACAGAGGCGAATTGAAACGGTTAAAAAAAGAAGACTAGCGATATTATAGACTATGGTATAAGAGTATCGGTAAATCAGTTCTGACGTTCAGTTTTAAATAACATGTTGTCTATCAAACACGGAGTGTATTCCGCAAAAAATTAGTATGTTGGAGGTAGAAATGCTTGACGATTATTTTAGGAAATCTATTCGAAAAGCAGTTAGCAACTGGAAAGGCCAAACTCGTAGGATTGTAAAATTCCTGATAGTAATTACTTCGATAGCAGCAATCTTTTTAGTCCTCGTTGCCCCTCTTCGGCTTGGTATACTCTTTTTACTAGGCGTGGCTCTAATTGTTATAGGGATTGGATCATTGTGGCTGTTACTTACTAACATAACGCTTGAGCTAATAGGGGTTTTTGCAAGCAAGGGTAATACAAAACTATGGGTTGAACACGAGGAATTTATAAGTAGTATTGAGGCAAAGGAAAAAGGAAATATGAAATATGCCTATCTTACAGGTATCTTTCTATTCCTGTTAGTATTAGCCCTGATACTGGTCAATATGAAGTTCTTTGACAAGATTTTTGAAGCAATGGTCGTCTCGATTATGCCGATTGGTATTGGTATCATTGCTATCCAACATATGGTTCTTCTATACTCGAAGTATAAGGAATGTAATTCTTCGGAAGAAAGCAAGTATTTTTTATTCGGTGATGTAAGTATAAAGGCAAACACATATAAACTCGTGATGTATTCAATTTACATACCGCTCCTATTCTGCTCGGGACTTGCCTTGGTGCTGGTACTGGTTAAGATTATGTTCGGTTCAAAGGCGATACTCATTGCCACACCTGTGGTTTCAATGGTGAGAGATAGTATCCTGAAAAGCCTTATTTACGTAATTCCAATTCTAGGTTTGGCGACTACAATATTCCCTTTGCTTGTTGTTTATCAGCAGAAAAGCTTTTCGCTTTTCTTTATACCTGGATTACTGAGTTTCGTTGCCAGTGAGTCAGCTATAGCCTATTTTACTCGAGTTTTGAAAACAGAATACAGTGTACTGCTATTTCTAGTTCTTCTTATTACCGGAGTTATGGTTAATCATCTTTTATTTCGAGATAAAGTAGTAGCAGATGTTGAGGATCTTGCAGTCAGGTTGAAGATCCCTTACAATGAAGAGTTTAAAAGGAGTATTAGCGCTTTAAAAGGATTACCAGCCTTAAAGGTTAGGGGAAAAAAACTGTACGTGGTAGAGGAAGTTAAAGAATACTTCCTTAAACATGATATTGTACTATAAAATTGGATAATAAAGCGGATAGGTAGCGTTAAACAAATAGGTGCTGGGGGGCATCACTCATGGTTTTCTCAATGTGATCCCACTCTTCCCCGTCCCCGTTGCCTTGCCCCATTTTTCCAACTCTGTTAGACTACGCATATCTCCTGATACTTTCATCGAAAGGAACACCACCCCATGAAAGAAGACCAGCCCAGCGCCACCGCCCAGCACGTCGCCATGCAGCGGGCGGCGCATCAGCTGTTGGACGACCCCAAAGTCCTCGACGACCCCGTTGCGCTGGCGATCGTCGGCAAAGAGGCCGCCGCCCTCCTTGCGGCCGACCCGCGCCGGCTGGATGTATCGCCGGTATCGCCGTACCTCAGAGCCTTTTTAGTTGCGCGCAGCCGTCTTGCCGAGGACGAGCTTGCCGACGCCGTAGCCCGCGGCGTGCGGCAGTACGTCATACTGGGCGCGGGGCTCGATACCTTCGCCTACCGCAATCCCTATCCTCAGGGGACACTCTCCATCTACGAGGTCGACCACCCCAGCACGCAAATCTTCAAGCGCGCGCGGCTCGCCGAGGCCGGCATCGCGCTGCCGGACGGCCTCACGTTCGTGCCGGTCAACTTTGAGACGCACGCGCTGACCGACGGGCTTGCCGCCACGCGGTGCGACTGGCGGGCGCCCGCCTTCTTTTCGTGGCTCGGGGTAACGCACTACCTCACGGCGGAGCTGGTCATGGCGGCGCTGGGCTTTGTCGCCACGTTTCCGGCAGGAAGCGGGATCGTCTTCGACTACACGATCGCCCCGTCGCTCATGACGCCGCTCCAGAAGAAGGCGCTGGACGCGATCGCGGGGCGGGCGGCGGCGGCCGGAGAGCCGTGGCTGGGGTTCTTTGACCCGGACGTACTGGCCAAGGACCTCGGGGCGATGGGCTTCGGGGACGTCCGGGATATCGGGCCGGACGAGATCAACGCGCGATATTTCGCGGACCGCGCCGACGGGCTGAAGGTGGGGAGTATCTCCCGCGTGATGTGCGCCCGGGTCTGAGGGGCGGGCAGGGGAGGAGAACCGACGGGCCCGTTAGGGGAATATCTTCTCTTCCGTCACGTGGGGGTACTTCGTCTCGTAGTCGAGCAGGAGCGCGCCGATCGTCGAGATCATCGCCCGGTCCCCCTTGAGGCAGGCCAACCGGAAGGCGCGGCGGAGGTATTCGATGCTCGGCTTTGACCTGCCGACCAGGTAGTAGTAATACATCTCGTCCACGCCGTAGATAAGGGCCGTGTCGGCGTCGCGGATCGCGGCCCGGTATCGGCCCATCTCTATATACAGGAGCGCGCGGACCCGCAGGGCGGAGGCGTCGCGCGGGTTTTCGAGCAGGGCCGAGGTGTATTCGACCACGGCCTGCCGCACTGCCCCGCCGCCGCCCGCCGCCAACATTGACTGTCCGCGTAAGGCAAACGGGTATTGTCCGTCCGGGCCGTCCGGCGCTCCCGCGCCGACCAGTATCAGCGAGCAAACGAGGATGGAAAACAACCGCGTCACGCAGACCTCCCAAGGGCGTGGTTCCGGGCGGATCGGGGGTTAGCCCCCGCCGGGTATCGCCATAGTGATAGATAATCCAGCCGGGCGAAAAAGTCAAGGATTGATTTACGGGACGTACGGCGGGGACAGATCCCCGGCATGCGGGCGGGAAAAGTAAAAAAGCGGGATAGTCCGACGGACTATCCCGCTTGTGTGTATCAAACCCGAGAGGATCCGCGATCCCTAATTCTTGCTCATCGGCTCTAACTTGGGCTCGATGACCGGTGCGGGCGCGGGCGCGGGAGCTACCGGCTTCGCGCAGATGTCGAACATATAGCCGATGCCGCCTTCGATGCCCCAGCCGCCGCCGAAGTTCGTCCGGCCCTCGACGTTCAGGTAGAGCCGGTCGGTAATCTGGTGGTCGAGGCCGACGAACATGTAGACCGGGTCATCCATGTGGAAACTCGCATCCCATGCGTTAGCGGGGAGGCCCACCTGGGCCCAATCGGAGCTCGCCCGCAGCCAGGTATAGTCCACGCCGATATAGGGGGTCAGGCCGGTGTCGCCGATGTGCCAGCCGGCGTGCAGCTCCGGGGTCAAACGGTAGACGTTCATATAGACGTCAAATGACCTAAACCAGACACCTGCAATGTATTGATCCATTTCGAAGTCGCGTGAGAACGAATGGGTAAAGAGGGCGCCGCCGCCGACGTAGAAACCGTTATCTGCCCGGAAGAACGTCGCTTTAACGCCGAGGCCCCACATGAACATCGGGACCCAGCCGTCCGTCTCTACATCGATTCCGGCAAAACTACTATCCATGGCGAGGCTCTGTCCGCCAACAAGCCCAACGAGATCTACGTTGTTTAAGATACCCCAGTTGACCTGTGCGTAGTAGCTGTGGGTGTTGACGTCCCAATCCCTCCAACCACTCATGGAACGCTCGACCGTGTCCCAATCAGTAGCGGAGTACCCGTAGCGGAGCTGGGGCAGCAGCTTGCCGCCGCCGACGGTGTCGCTCCCCTCGCCGGCGAACGCCGTCAGCGAGAAAGCCAGCAGGAGAGAAAGGGCCAAGAGCAGTGATCTCTTGAACATAAGTACTTACCTCCCGTGAGTTATGGACATTGCTGCAATATTTTATGTTTATTATGCAAATATTGTCAAGCAGAAAATTAGAGCGCCCTAATAGTCTTCTTTGAGGGACGTTAATCGGGTAACGGGGTTTTCAGGGGATAAAGAAGGGGACGATCCGCGGGACCGTCCCCTTTGTGCCCTTATGAAAAATGCACAGGACTTAGTTCTTGCTCATCGGCTCTAACTTGGGCTCGATGACCGGTGCGGGCGCGGGGGCGGGAGCTACCGGTTTCGCGCAGATATCGAACATATAGCCGATGCCGCCTTCGATGCCCCAGCCGCCGCCGAAGTTCGTGCGGCCTTCCATGTTCAGGTAGAGCCTGTCGGTGATGTAGTGGTCGAGACCGACAAACATGTAGACCGGGCTGTCGAGGTGATAGTCAATCTCCCCTTGGTTAGCCGGGTCGCCTATTTCGACCCACTCGGAGTTTGCCCTCAGCATCGTATAGTCCACGCCGATATAGGGGGTCAGGCCCGTGTCACCGATATGCCAGCCGGCATGAAGCTCGGGGGTTAACCGGTAGACGTTCAAATCGACGTCAAATACGTTAATCAGGACACCTGCGGCAGTATATTGACCAACTTCGAAGTCGCGTGAGAACGTATGGGTAAAGAGGGCGCCGCCGCCGACATAGAACCCGTTATCGGCCCGGAAGAACGTCCCCTTGACACCCAACCCCCACATAAACATCGGCGTCCAGTCGGACTCGGCGTAAGCGCCAGGTCTGTCGGTTTCTATGAAAAGGCTCTGTCCTCCGACAATTCCGATGAGGTCTATGTTGTTAAGGATGCCCCAGTTGAGCTGGGCGTAGTAGCTGTGAGCGTCGAGGTCCCAATCCCTAACACTGGTAAAATCGGAGGCCGTCTCCCAGTCCGAAGCGGAGTACCCATAGCGGAGCTGGGGCAGGAGCTTACCGCCGCCGACGGTGTCGCTCCCCTCGCCGGCAAACGCCGAGAACGACCAAACCAGCAGGAACGATAGGGCCAGGAACAGTGATTTCTTGAGCATGGTCTTACCTCCCGTGAATAATGGACATAACTGCAATATTTTATGTTTATTATGCAAGTATTGTCAAGCAAAAAAATTAGAGCACTTTAATGACTTCTGAGCCGGTACGTGCCCGTTTTCAGGACATAAAAAAAGGGGACGATCCACGGGATCGTCCCCTTGTAATACACTAAGCGATATGTGCAGGACTTAGTTCTTGCTCATCGGCTCCAGCTTGGGCTCGATGACCGGCGCGGGTGCGGGTGCGGGCGCTACCGGCTTTGCGCAGATATCGAACATATAGCCGATGCCGCCTTCGATGCCCCAGCCTTCATGGAAGTTCGTGCGGCCCTCGAAGTTCAAATAGAGCCGGTCATTGATGTAGTGATCGAGACCGGCGAACATGAAGACCGGGTCGTTCATGCGGAGGTTAATGTCGCCAATACCGTCGATCTCGGCAACGGCCCTCGACGCGACGTAATCCACGCCGATGTAGGGGGTCAGGCCGGTGTCACCGATGTGCCAGCCGGCGTGTAGCTCGGGGACCAGCATATAGACGTCCAGCGTGGTATTATAGTCTCCTGCGAAGACACCGTTAAAGTATGTGTCTAGGTCAAAATCACCCGAGAATGAATGGGTAAAGAGTGCGCCGCCACCGACGTAGAACCCGTTATCTGCCCGGAAGAACGTCGCTTTAACGCCCAACCCCCACATGAACATCGGGACATCGCCCTCTGCTTCCCAGTAGTCGGGTCCGATCGTATAATCGCTCTCCATGGTGAGGCTCCGCCCGCCGACAATCCCTATGAGGTCGACGTTGTTGAGGATACCCCAATTGAGCTGGGCGTAATAGGTGTGGGCGTTGATATCCCAGCACCGGAATCCGGCAACGTCGGCCGAGCTGGTCTTCCACTCCGTCCCGGAGTACCCGTAGCGGAGCTGGGGCAGCAGCTTGCCTCCCCCGACTGTGTCGCTCCCCTCGCCGGCGAACGACGCCAGCGAGAAAACCAGCAGGAGCGAAAGGGCCAAGAACAGAGATTTCTTGAACATTGTCTTACCTCCTCTGATCAATAAGCAAAGCTACTATATACTATATTCGAATAATGCGCTAAGTCAAGTTAAAATTAGAGCGCCCTAATAGATCGGTTATGTACTAATCTATGTACGTAGGGTGTTCGTCGGGACATAAAAAGGGGACGATCCATAAGACCGTCCCCTTATGTACATAAGAGATATGATCAGGTTTTAGTTCTTGCTCATCGGCTCTAACTTGGGCTCAATGACCGGTACGGGAGCGGGTGCGGGAGCTACAGGTTTCGCGCAGATATCAAACATATATCCGATGCCGCCTTCAATGCCCCAGCCGTCGTTGAAGTTCGTACGGCCCTCGAAGTTCAGGTAGAGCCGGTCGGTGACCTGGTGGTCCAGGCCGACGAACATGTAGACCGGGTCGTCCATGTGGTACTTAATCTCGCCGGTGCCGGTGGTGAGCGGGAATGTCTGACGGTACTCAGACATAGCCTTTGACCAGGTATAATCCACGCCGATATAGGGGGTCAGGCCGGTATCGCCGATGTGCCAGCCGGCGTGGAGCTCCGGGATCAAACGGTAGATATCAGTCGTAACGTCCCATCCGACAGTTAAGACGCCCCCGGTATAGACATCGACATCATAATTGTTTGAGAACGAGTGGGTGAAGAGGGCACCGCCGCCGACGTAGAGCCCGTTGTCGGCCCGGAAGAACGTCGCCTTGACGCCGATGCCCCACATGAACATCTCCGCCCAGCCGTCGGATTCAATCGTAGTTGCCCCGACGCTTGTCTCTGTCGAGAGGCTCCGTCCGCCGACGACCCCGATGAGGTCAACGTTGTTCAGGATGCCCCAGTTAAGCTGGGCGTAGTAGTCATGGGCGCTGAAATCCCAGTCAAAGTATGGAGTGGTGAAATTCGATTTCGTGTCCCATTCCGTGACGGAATACCCGTAGCGGAGCTGGGGCAGCAGCTTGCCGCCGCCGACCGTGTCGCTCCCTTCGCCGGCAAAGGCCGAGAAAGAAACTAACAGCAGGAGCGAAAGGGCCAAGAACAGTGATTTCTTGAGCATGATCTTACCTCCCGTGAATAAATAGCATGTTGGGTATATTCTACGTTTATACCGTAAGTATTGTCAACTAAATATTAGAGCGCCCTAATAGTCTTCTTTGAGGGACGTTAATCGGGTAACGGGGTTTTCCGGGGATAAAGAAGGGGACGACCCCACGGATCGTCCCCTTTGTGTCCTTATGTAAAATACTCAGGACTTAGTTCTTGCTCATCGGCTCAAGCTTGGGCTCGATGACCGGTGCGGGAGCGGGTGCGGGAGCCACCGGCTTCGCGCAGATGTCGAACATATAGCCGATGCCGGTTTCTATGCCCCAACCGTCGACGAAGTTCGTCCGGCCTTCCACGTTGATGTAGATCTTATCCATCAGGAAATAATCAACGCCGGCAAACATCATGAAGGGATTCTGCATTCGGTACTCGGTTTCTCCGTCACCCTCAACCTCGGTAAGCGCCCTTGACCAGGTATAATCCGCGCCGATGTAGGGCGTCAGGCCGATCTTCTTGATGTTCCAGCCGACGTGGAGCTCGGGGGTCAGCCGGTAGACGGACCGCTCATATATGCTGGGAGACTCGCCCAAGAGCACGCCGTTAAAATAGAGCTTGAGGCTGTAATCGCGCGAGAACGAGTGGGTGAAGAGCGCGCCGCCGCCGATATAGAGGCCGTTTTCGGCTCGATAGAACGTCCCCTTGACGCCCAATCCCCACAGGAACATCGGTACCGTATCGGTCTTCATGCCCATGTTTAACAGGCCGGGAATGATATCGAAATCGCTCTCCGAAGAGACGCTCCGTCCGCCGACGAGCGGCGATAAGGTCGACGTTGTTAAGGATGCCCCAGTTGACCTGGGCGTAGTAGTTGTGCGCATTGACGTCCCACTCGGTAAAGAGCGTCGCCTCGTTGGTTACCCAGTCGGTGGACGGAGTATCCATAGCGGAGCTGGGGCAGCAGCTTGCCGCCGCCGACGGTGTCGCTCCCTTCGCCGGCAAATGCCGAGAACGAGATGACCAACAGGAGCGAAAGGGCCAGGAACAGTGATTTTTTAAGCATGTTCTTTTCTCCCCATAAATAATACAAAAAATTTCGTATATTCTATGTTTATTACGCAAGCAGTGTCAAGAAGAAACTTAAAAGTATTCTAATGACTCCTTAGCCGGTATGTGCCCATTTTCAGGACAAAAAAGGGGACGATCCACGGGACCGTCCCCTTATGTACATAAGAGATATGATCAGGTTTTAGTTCTTGCTCATCGGCTCTAGCTTGGGCTCAATGACCGGTGCGGGAGCGGGTGCGGGAGCTACAGGCTTCGCGCAGAGGTCAAACATATAGCCGATGCCGCTCTCGATGCCCCAGCCGTCGTCAAAGTTGGTCCGGCCTTCAACGTTCAGGTAGAGCCTGTCGTTGATAAAGTGGTCGAGACCGACGAACACGTAGACCGGGTCGTCTAGGTGATAATCAACCTCGCCAGTTGGCTGGGTTGCCCACTGGTCCAATCGGTGTTCGCTCGCAGCCAGGTATAGTCCACGCCAATGTACGGGGTCAGACCGGTGTCGCCGATGTGCCAGCCGACGTGGAGCTCGGGGGTGAGGCGGTAAACGCTCATTTCGACGTCAAATTCGTTAATGAGCACGCCTGCGTTATCAAAGTGCTCAATAACGAGGTCGTTCCGAACGAATGGGTGAAGAGGGCGCCGCCGCCGACGTATAACCCGTTGTCGGCGCGGAAGAACGTCGCCCTAACGCCGAGGCCCCACATGAACATCGGCCCCCAGTCGGACTCAATGGATTCACCGTCGAAAGGCTCATCACTTTCCATCATGAGGCTTTGTCCGCCGACAAGCCCGACGAGTTCAACGTTCTCAAGGACGCCCCAGTTGAGCTGGGCGTAGTAGCTGTGGGTGTTGACGTCCCAATCCCTGAAACCAGCTACATCAGCAGAGACCGTACGCCAATCCGAAACCGTATACCCGTAGCGGAGCTGTGGCAAAAGCTTGCCGCCACCGACCGTGTCGCTCCCCTCGCCGGCAAACGCCGAGAACGAGACTACCAGCAGGAGCGAAAGGGCCAAGAACAAAGATTTCTTGAGCATAATTCTACCTCTTTTAATTGGTGGAGATAATAGTTATATCTTATGTTTATAATATAGCCAATGTCAAGTGAAAATTAGAATAGTCTAATAACTTCCCGTACCGGGCGATTAGCCGGTTGCCAGGCCTTTCCCGGGGATAAAAAAGGGGGCGATCTCTGGGATCGTCCCCTTGTAATACCTGGGCGATATGTGCAGCGCTTAGTTCTTGCTCATCGGCTCTAACTTGGGCTCGATGACCGGCGCGGGGGCGGGTGCCGGAGCGGGCGCCGGTTTTGCGCAGATGTCAAACATATATCCGAAACCGGCTTCTACGCCCCAGCCGTCGACGAAGTTTGTACGGCCTTCCACGTTAAGGTAGAGCTTGTCGTTCAACAGGTAGTCGACGCCGACGAACATGAAGAACGGGTTCTCGAGGCGATTCACGATCTTGCCACCGCCTTCGATTTCGGCAACTGCCCTCGACCAGGTATAATCGACGCCGAGGTACGGGGTCAGGCCGGTATCCTTGATATGCCAGCCGACATGAATTTCGGGGGTCAGCATATAGGCGCTCAGGGTGGCACGATACTCGGCGACGAGCACGCCGTCTTCGTAGTCTTGAGATCGAAATCGTTTGAGAACGAGTGAGTGAAGAGCACGCCGCCGCCGACGTATAATCCGTTGTCGGCCCGGAAGAACGTCGCCTTGAAACCGAGTCCCCACAGAAACATCGGTACGGAACCGGCCTTGAACTCCTCAGAGAAACGATCCTAATAGTCACTCTCCGCGGAGACACTCCGTCCACCGACGATCGCAATGAGGTCAAGGTTGTTTAAAACGCCCCAGTTGAGCTGGGCATAGTAGTTATGGGCTGTGATGTCCCAGTCCTCGAAGTCCGTAGCGGCGCTCGAATGGGTCTCCCAGTCGGAGACGGAATACCCGTAGCGGAGCTGGGGTAGCAGCTTACCGCCGCCGACGGTGTCGCTTCCCTCGCCGGCGAACGCGGAAAGCGAGAAGACGAGCATCAGGGCGAGAGTTACCAGAAGTGATTTCCTGATCATAGTCGTTCCTTCCTGATGGTGGTTGAAGTTGATACTTTGAATATTGTATTTTAAGAATTGTACCCTGTCAAGGAGAAATTAGGCAATCTTAATAAAAGATCGGGATGCCTGACCGGCCGGCGCTTCGTTCATCCTTATATCGGCAGGGAAATGGGGATGGCTGAACGCCGAAGGAGGTCAGTTACCCGATAGAAAAAACGGGACGATCCTATGATCCTCCCTGGGTATCTAAGCGAAAAAATCAGCTTTTAGTTCTTGCTCATGGGCTCGAGCTTGGGCTCGATGACCGGCGCGGGAGCGGGCGCAGGAGCCGGCTTTTCGCAGATGTCAAAGAGGTATCCGAATCCGGCGGATACGCCCCAGCGGTTGAGCATATTGCCTTCGACGTTGAAGTAGAGGCGGTCGTTGACGTAATAGTCGACGCCGGCAAAGATGCCGAACGAATCTTTCTGGTCGAAGTTGAGATCGATGTCGGCGTCAAGGGGGATAACTCTGGCCGATGTCGTAGCTTGCCTCGGCCCAGGCCCAGCGGTACTCAACGCCGAGGTAGGGGGTCAGGCCGATATCCTTGAAGTGCCAGCCGGCGTGGATATCCGGGGTGAGGGTGATCATCCTGGTGCTGATCTTGGTCGGGAAGCCCGCGATGATGGGTGCGATGTCAGCGCCGCCGACGGTTCCGCTGATCTTGAGGGTCTTGTCGTCCCGAAGGAATGGGTGAAGAGCAGCCCGCCGCCGATATAGAACCCGTTATCGCCGCGGAAGAAGGTCGCCTTCACACCCAGGCCGTAGAGGAAGCTGGCGGAGCTGTCGTACTTGGCGTTGATATTGATGCCGCCTAATAGCGGCGTATGTAAGGACGTCGGCGTCAAGGGACTCGAACCGCGCGCCCACGAGGCCGTAGATATCGATGTTGGGATGAACGCCCCAGTTGAGCTGCGCGTAGACGTCGTGCATGGTCAGGTCATAGCTGCCGGCGTCGAGCAAGCGGGAAGTTGGTTGAGAGCTCCGTTGACATGTACGAGTAGCGAAGCTGGGGCAGGAGACGGCAGTCACCGACGGTATCGCTACCGGCGCCGCCGCCGCCCAGGAACGGCGAGTTCATCGGCCGATCTCGACGTCCCGTTGATGTCAAAGAGGTAGCCCACGCTTGCGCTCACGCCCCAGCGGTTCAGCATATTGCCTTCGACGTTGAAGTAGAGGTGGTCGGTGACGTAATAGTCGACGCCGGCGAAGATGCCGATACGAGTCTTTCTGTTCCAGGTTGAGATCGATATCGCCGTCAAGGGGGATAACTGCTGGCCGATGTCGTAGCTCGCCTTGGCCCACGCCCAGCGGTACTCGACGCCGATGTAGGGGGTCAGGTCGATGTTCTTGAAGTGCCAGCCGGCGTGGATATCCGGGGTGAGGGTGATCATGCTGGTGCTTGAGCTTGCCGGCCGAGAGGCTGAACGGACCGCCGCCGACGGTCCCGTCGATATTGAGGGACTGCTCGCCGCCGAAGGAATGGGTGAAGAGCAACGCCGCCGCCGATGTAGAACCCGTTATCGTTACGGAAGAAGGTCGCCTTTACGCCCAGGCCGTAGAGGAAGTTGGCGGAGTAGTCGTAGTCCGCGTTGATGTTGATGCCCGCAAGCGGGATGTCCAGGACGTCGCCGTGCAGCGCGTCAAAACGTGCACCGGCCAGCCCGATGAGGTCGATGTTGGGATGCACGCCCCAGTTGAGCTGCGCGTACACGTCGTGTGTCGGTCAGGTTATAGGTGCCGGAATTAAGAAGCGGGAAGTTAGTTGCACGAGCTTCGTATTGCATGTACGAGTAGCGAAGCTCGGGCCGGAGCTTCCCGTCACCGACGGTGTCGCTGCCTTCGCCGGCGAATACGGACGCCGCCAGGAGCAGGGTAAGCCCCAAGGCTAACGTGAGAAACAAGGATCTCTTCATCTTTTACCTCCATGCTTGATGACAAGCGATTCTCATCCGTGAATATATAAACGGTTGAGTACATTAAATAGCGAACGAAATAGAGTAGAATTATAGCAGTCTAATGTTTCATGTCAACCAAAAAAGGACTATCTGCTGAAAAGAAATCGTGTATAAAGTGAGTTAAAACAATATAATAGGAATAGCTGCATTAAATTGAACCATGCGTGCAACTTTACATGATAGCGGCAGTATTTGCATATGCGAATATTCGCACGGTCCGGTAAACTCCCACTCGCCCAACGGTTCCGTATATCAGGAGAGCGCCCCCAGCCCACCAGGAGGCCACCTGCCGTAAACCGTCAGATCAGTACGTAAGGCGTTTACAAACCGCCCCCACTAATGACCTCCGGGGGCGTGATATTAAGTGAATATTGTTAAATCAGCTTAACAATGTAAGCATGGTCACTCCTCCTTCCCGAATAAAGGGTGATATAATATGGTTATATCTGAAAACCGTAATCAAGGATTCAGCGACCTTCACTGAAAAGGAGTCTGCTACCATGAAACGAATCTTTCTTGCCGTGTTTGGTTTCCTTCTTTCGTTCGCGTTATTGGTCACTTACGGGTGGGCTGCCGAGTGGGCTCCCCGCAATAAGGTCGTGTTCTATCAGGACTACGGATGCGATACGGGCAACGATCTTGAACTCGGTGCAGGCAGCTACCCGGATTTGCGCGACTATCGGACGGGAGGGTCCGGTGGACAGAACTGGAACGATCAAATCTCGTCCATGGTGATCGGGGCGAGCGTAACCACGGTAATCGTCTATGAACATATCAATTACGGAGGCAGGAGCAAGGAGTTCACCAGGTCATGGAAAAAGCACAACGAAGACTGCAACACAATGGACGAGTGGTGGAATGACAAGATCAGCTCCGTCAAGATCATCGGACCGGGATCCTCCTCTCCGTGGGACGAACCCGTTACCCGCGACAAGGCCGTTTTCTACCAGGACGGCGGATGTGACGGCGGCAATTACGTTGAGCTTGAAGAGGGGGAATACGCGGACCTGCGAGAGCTCAGGGTAAAGGGATCGGGCAGTTCCACCTGGAACGACCGGATCTCGTGTATGGTAATCGGATCGGGTATCTCCAAGGTGATCGTCTATGAGCACGTCAACTTCGGTGGGAGGAGCAGCGTATTCACCCGATCGGGAGGGGGGTCGGACTCAATCCAGAATATTATGGGCGGCTGGTGGGACGACAAGATCAGCTCAATCAAGGTCATCGGTACGGGATCGTCCTCTCCGTGGGATGCACCCGTTACCCGCGATAGGGCCGTGTTCTACCAGGACGGCGGGTGCGACGGCGGCAATTACGTTGAGCTTGAAGAGGGGGAATACGCGGACCTGCGCAAGCTTAAAGTAAAGGGATCGGGCAGTTCCACCTGGAACGACCGGATCTCGTGCATGGTAATCGGATCGGGTATCTCCAAGGTGATCGTCTACGAGCACGTCAACTTCGAGGGGAGGAGCAGCGTATTCACCCGATCGGGGTGGACGGACTCAATCCAAAATATTGAGGGTGGTTGGTGGGATGACAAGATCAGCTCAATCAAGGTCATCGGTACGGAATCTTCCAAACCGTGGAAGAAGCCGATCGCACGGGACAAGGCCGTGTTCTACCAGGACGATAAATGCGAAGGAGGCACCTACGTGGAGCTGAGAGAAGGGGAATACCCGGATCTCCGTGAGCTCAGGGTAAAGGGATCGGGCAGCGACACCTGGAACGATCGAATCTCTTGCATAACGATCGGGTCAGAGATCTCCCAGGTTATAATCTATCAACACCCGAACTTCGAGGGGAAGGGCAAGGTCCTCACGCGGTCAAGCGGCGAACCAGACGTAAGTTGGAGCCTTCTGGGCGGATGGAGTTATAAAAAGATATCTTCGATCAAGGTAATCGGCTCAGGATCGGGGACGCCGCGGGACGAACCGGCCCCGCGCAATAGAGCCGTGTTCTACCAGGACAACTGCGGCAGCGGGGACCGTATAGAACTGGCAAAAGGCGAATACCCGGATTTACGCGAGTTTGCGGTAAAGGGCTCGAGCAGCGCCACCTGGAACGACCGAATCTCATGCATAACTATCGGGCTGGGGATAAACAAGGTAACCGTCTATGAACACCCGAATTTTGAGGGGAAGAGCAGGGAGTTCACGCGGCCGTGGGGCGGCTCGGACACAAACTGGAGCCTCTCAGGCCTGTGGTGCAACGACAAGGTCACTTCGCTCAAGGTTCAGTAGACCCGATCATGGGTGATATACGGGGGCCGTTTGAGAAAACGGCCCCCGTATTATGTAATCGAAGACCATGAAACTTTCGACTGTACCGTCCCGGTATACCCGGTATTTCTCGTGCCTTCCTCTTTTCCCTTGCCTTTCCTCTCTAAAATCCGCTACAGTTGAACCGGCGTACCGGAAGATCGCGTTCGCCGCGAGGCCAAAGGACGCATCTCATCATGCTATCATACCTACTACCATAGTTCCTGCTATCGGAGGGATGCCATGGATTACACCAACAAGACGATTCTGATTACCGGGGCCTCGTCCGGCATCGGGCGGGCCGTCGCCATGGCGTTGAGCCGGCACAATAACGACATCTTCATCACGGCGCGGCGGAAGAAACTGCTCGACCAGACCGCCGACATGGTGACGAAAAACGGCAGCCGGTGCACTCCCATCGTCGGCGACGCGCTCGACGAGGACTACTGCCGGTCCGTAGTAAACGAGATGGTGAAGAAGTGCGGCCGGATAGACATCGCGCTTCTGAACGTCGGCGGGGGACCGGCCTCCAACACGCTGACCGTGTCGGCACAGACGGTCCGGGAGTGCATGCGGAGCAACTTCGATACGATGATCAACTTCTACTGCCCGCTGATCGCCCAGATGAAAAAGCAGTCGACCAGGTGCCTCATCGCCCACACGAACTCGCTCGCGTCATACTTCGGCATCCCCATGCAGGGCGACTACACGGCGGCCAAGGCGGCGGGCCGGATATTCCTCGAGACCGCCCGTATGGAGCTGAAACACTTCGGGTACAAACATATCCTCATCCAGACGATTCACCCCGGCTTCGTCGACACGCAGACGTGCCGGAACGACGGGATCCCCAGTCCCAACCAAATCAGCGAAGAGGAATCGGCAAAATATATCCTCAAAGGCTTCAAGACGGAGATTCACGAAAACCGGTTCCCGGCGGGTATGAGCGCGGCGGTAAGATTTGGGAGGATCGCGTCCTACGCCCTCAGGACAATAGTGCTTCTCGGCGAGACGCCGAAGGAGTATTAAAAAGGGGGCAGTTGGTCCGGGTTTGTCTCGTATGCGATTTCGTGGAAATATCATTCCTCAAAAAGTGATATCATGAACGTAACCGCGAAACGCTGCGCCCGGGCAATACCTTTTACCATGGGATGAGCAGTGAGACAGGGCCCCTTTTTCCAATTTTCAATGCGTTGTTTTTCAGACGGTCATATCAGCAGGGAATGGCTGAAAGAATGTATTTTTTACGTGAACGCCTTCTTCGAGTATTATACCTGGGTGGAGTTGATCCTCGGTTTTGTCCTCCCCTTTTCGGCCATCATTTTTCTGGTACTCATCCTTATCCTTTTGATACGACAGTCACCGTCAAAGTCAGGGGAGGGCCAATAGAAAAAGTGGGCGGCCCTCCGCAATAACGGGTCGAGCGTCGCGTCCGTTGTTCGCCGTGTTTGGCCGCAGGCAAGAAATCAACTCTATCGCCGGCCTGCCTTCCCTTCTTCTTTTCACTTGCCTTTGATTTTGAAATCCGATACACTGGCCGCATTCCGATCCAACGCGGCTGGCGGGGGAGGGGCCGTCCGGTCGCTCACTTCATGCTTGTCATTTTAGAATCTCTCAGATCACCCTCCGCGTTCTTACCACCCTATATCATGGAGCACTCGTATGGTTGATCTCGACGTAAAACTTCCCGTCGGAAGGATGATGCTGGGCTACGTTATCATCATCGCCCTTCTGGTGCTGGTAACCGTGGCGACCCATTTTGTCCCCGCGGGCCTCTATGACCGGGTCGAGAAGGTTAATCCCGAGACCGGCACAACGATGAACGTGATCGTCCCGGACAGTTTCGCCTATGTCACGCCCAACCCGCAGGGGGTGGTTGACCTGCTGATCTCCCCTATCAAGTCTCTCTACGTACAAGGGGCCGATCGCCGCGATCATCGTTGTCTTCATCATCCTCATCGGCGGCTCGTTTATGGCGATGCGCCGAACGGGGGCGCTGGACGCCGGGGTGCTGCGGTTTATTAAGAAGTTCGAGGGGAGGGAAAAATACGTCATCCCGGCCCTGATGATATTCTTTTCCCTGTTCGGAGCGCTCTTCGGCATCCTCGAGGAGCTGACGCCGTTTATCATCATCGTTGTGCCGATGGCCATCGCCATGGGGTACGATTCGATCGTCGGGCTCATGCTGATATTCGGGGCGTGCGGCGTCGGGTTTACGGCGGCTATCACAAACCCGTTTACCGTCGGGATCGCCCAGAGGATCGCGGAGATCCCCCTCTTTTCAGGGGCGACCTACCGGATGCTGGTCTGGGTCGTGATGATGACGATCGCCGTAGGATACACCGCGTGGTACGGCGCCCGGGTACGAAAAGACCCGTCAAAGAGCCTCGTGGCCGATTTCGACGCCTCGGTCCGCAAGGAGTTCGTAGAGATCGAAAAGGAGTTTTCCGATTTCACGCCGGCGCACCGGCGGGTCGTCTGGATGATCGGCACACTGGTTGCCTTTCTTTTCGTCGGGCTGATCGTTGGGCAGCTGGCCGCGCCCAAGGTCATGGCCGACATAAGCCTGCCGTTCGTCGTCCTCATATTCGTCGTCATGGGCGTTGCCTCGGGGCTCCTGGGAGGGCTCGGCGCCTGGGGGACTCTCAAGGCCTTTGTCAAGGGATTCATCACGTTTATTCCCGCCGGTCTCTTCATCATGCTGGCGCGGGCCGTTATCGTCATCGCCGACGAGGGAAAGATCATCGATACGATTCTTTTTTGGTTATCGGGGTTCATCGCGCAATTTCACGTGGTGTTCGCCTCCTGGGCGATGCTGCTGGTGCAGACGATTATCAACTTTTTCCTCTCGTCCGGCTCGGCCCAGGCGATGGTAACGATCCCGGTAATGGTGCCGCTCGGAGAGCTGGTCGGCATCACGCGGCAGGTGACGGTCCTGGCCTTCCAGATGGGAGATGGATTCTCCAATATCTTCTGGCCGACCAATCCCCTCCTGATTGTCGCCGTGTCGCTGGCCGGCATCACCTGGACCAAGTGGGCGCGTTTCATGCTGCCGCTGCAGATAATGCTGCTTACGGCGGGCTTCCTGATGCTGACGATTGCGGTGCTCATCGGGTGGGGGCCGTAGCGGCGCACACGAAGGAGGATTCGCCGGGGCCCGATGGGGGGAGGAAGGAAGAGACTATTTTCGCTATTGCGAGGAGCCGAAGGCGAAGCGGGAATTCCCCGACTGTGACCGTGCAGCAGGGAAATTGCCCCGGTCACTTCGTTCCCCACGATAACGGGCATTCGTCCGACCGGGGAAAATAGGCCGTATGCGAGCAACCCGTGTTTCTTAAACATACTATAATACCTGCTATTACCGCACCATAAGGAGGTTTACCGAAGCGCAATCCTGAAAGAACCATGACATAGACCCTTGACCCGAATTGGAGGCCTCTATGCGAACGCTTCAGATTCTGGGAATTGACGCAGGCGGAACGATGACCGACACCATCCTCATCGATAAGGAGGGGGCAATGGTGATCGGCAAGGCCGCCACAACGCCCCACGATGAATCGATCGGTTTTCTCGCCTCGCTCGCCGACGCACTCGGCTGGTGGGATATGAAACCGGAGCACGCAGTGCCGATGCTGGACGCGGCCATCTATTCCGGGACCGCCATGATTAATGCGCTGCTCATGCGGCGGGGCAAGAAAGTGGGGCTTCTCATCACCAAGGGGCTGGAAGACTACCTCCTCATGGAGCGGGGGGTCCAGACCTATCTCGGTTACCATTATCCAGACAGGCTTCATACCGTCACCCATGTCCACAATCCCCCCCTGATTCCGCGGCGCTGGGTAAAAGGCATCGGTCAGCGCACCGACATGTTCGGCACGGAGGTAATCCCCCTCTACGAAGACGAGGTGAGGGCGGCCGCCGAAGAGCTGATCGACGAGGGAGTCGAAGCCCTGACCATCTCTTTTACCTTCTCCTACGTCAACCCGTCCCATGAGCGGCGCGCCGAAGAAATCGTCCGGGAGGTAATGCCCCGAAAGGGCGTTGACCTTCCCGTCTATATCGGCAGCCGCGTCCAGCCCGTGATGAGGGAGTACTCCCGCCTTAACTGCGTCGTCATCGAGGCGTACGCCGCCGACCCCTCCCGCCGCCACCTCATCAAGATCGAAGACGAGATCAAGAAACAGGGCTTCAAACGCCGCCTGCAGATCATGACGGCCCACGGCGGAATTGTGAACGTCCGGGCGGCAAAGGCGTTCCAGAGCCTGATCTCGGGGCCCATCGGCGGAATCATCGGCTCGAAGTACGTCGCCGACCGGCTCGGCATCAAGAACGTCATCTGCACCGACATGGGCGGGACGAGCTTCGACGTGGGCCTCATCACCGAGGGGGTCTTTTCCATCAACCCGGAACCGGATATCGCCCGTTTCAAGATGAACCTGCCGATGGTCGCGGTCGATTCCATCGGCGCGGGGACGGGCACGTTCATCCGGGTCGACCCGATCAGTAATCGCGTCGAGCTCGGGCCGGACAGCGCGGGCGCAGACCCCGGCCCCTGCTGTTACGGAATCCAGAAGGAAAACCCGACGATTTGTGACTGCGACGTGATCAGCGGCATCATCAATCCCGATTACTACCTGGGGGGGACTATCAAGATCTACCGCGATCTGGCCGTGGAGGTTTTTAAGGAAAAGGTGGCCGACAAGCTGGGGCTGGACATCTTCGAGGCGGCGGCGGGCATGATCAGCCTTGTCGAGACACAAATGCGCGACCATCTCCACGCGATGGTTCTGGGCCGGGGGTTCGAGACGTTCGACTATTACCTCTCGTCCTACGGGGGGGCCGGGCCGATGCACTGCGCCAGCTACTGCGAAGGGCTTGATTTTAAAGGGATCATGATCCCGGCCTGGGCGCCGGCGTTTTCGGCCTTCGGGTGCACCTGCGCCGATTACCAGCACCGCGCCGATAAATCGACCCTGGTCATGTTCCCGCTGGGTGCAGACGAAGCCACGAAGACCGCCCTCGGCGGGATGCTCAACGCCGTCTGGGCCGAGCTCAAGGGGATGCTCCTGGGCGAGTTTGCCGCGGAGGGCTACACCGAGGCTCAGATCGCGTTTACTCCCTACGTCCGTATGAGTTACACGGGCCAGCTGGACGCCCTGGAGGTCAAATGCCCCACGCTTGAGGTGGCCACGGCCGCGCAGGTGGACGAGATCATCGGTAACTTCGAGACCCTCTACGAAAAGGTCTTTGCCCGGGCGGCGAAGTTTCCCGAGGCAGGGTACCTCGTGACGGAGGCGGTCCTCACGGCGACGGTCGATACCATCAAGCCGGCGCTCCCAAAATCGAAGCTTGCCGCACGCAAGCCCGGCAAGGAAGCCGGCAAGGGTACGCGCGACGTCTACTGGAGAGGCGGGTGGAAAAAGTTTGCCCTCTACGAGATGGACCTCCTGAAGCCGGGCAACGTAGCCGAGGGGCCCTGCATCGTGGAGCACCCCGCCACGACCCTCGTTGTGCCCCCGGATTACCGGGTGCGCATGGACGAATACCGAATATTCTGGATGGAACGGTAAGAGGAGAAGACTATGCCACGAGCGGTCCAACAGATAGAAAAACCCGCCGGGTGGGGCGGCACAACCCTCAAGGAAATGCTTAACGAGAGCCGCCGGCAGTTCGAAGAGACCGGCAGCTATTGCGGCGTCACCCATCTGACGCTCAAGGAGGCCGACCCGCTTAAATACGAGCGGCTCTACTCGAGGCTTCGCGGTATGATGGTGGCCTCCCGCGAGGCGGCGCTCAGGGTCAGCGCGTCACCCATCGTCAAGGAGCTGGGCGAGCTCTGTTTTGCACTCTACACCCCGGAGGGGGACTCGGTGGTGCTGTCCACCGGCATCATCGTCCATGTCCACACGATGAGCATGGCCATAAAGTGGATGATCGATAACGACTACGAGGCCGACCCCTGTATCAACCGGGGGGACATATTCGGCAACAACGACCCGCTGATCGGAGACGCGCACACGGCCGATGTCCAGAGCCTGACCCCGATCTTCTACGGCGAGGAGGTGGTCGGCTGGGTGGGGGCGGTCACGCACGTGATGGATTGCGGGGGAGTGGACGCCGGGGGGCTTCCGATCATGACGATCAACCGGTTCGGCGACGGCCTCTACCTCTCGTGCGAGAAGGTCGGGACCGATTGGAAACTCAGGCGCGACTACGAAATCCGGTGCGACCGAAACCTGCGCTACCCGCTCTTCTGGCACCTGGACGAAAAGGCGAGGCTGGCCGGCTCCCAGATCGTCCACGATACGATCGGGGGGATTATCGATGAGTTCGGGATCGACTATTACAAGAGCTTCATCCGTGAGGTGATCGAGGAGGGGCGTCAGATCTTCACCAAGCGCGTCATCGAGCGGCTGTTCCCCGGCGTCTTTTCTTCGGTATCGTTTTACGACGTCGATCAGAAGAACGCCCCGCTGCCGTTGATCGCCGCGAAGGACAGTATCATGCACGCTCCGGTCAGGGTGGAGATCAAGCCCGATGGGCAGTTGATCTTCGATATGGCCGGGACCAACCGCTGGAACTACCACCCGGCCAACTGCTCGATCTCGGCGATGCAGGGAGGCTTCTGGGTCTCTATTACCCAGATGCTGGCCTACGACGGCAAGGTAAACGACGGGGCGTACCTGGCCACCGTCCAGCATTACCCCTACGGCTCGTGGGCAAATCCCGACAACCCCCACGTCTCCAACTCCGCCACGTGGGGCCCCCTCATGAGTACCTATAACAACCTCTACCGGTGCCTCTCGAAGAGCTTCTTCGGACGGGGGTTTCGCGAGGAGATACTGGCAGGTTACGGGAACAACACCATGTGTCAGCTCGGGGGGACCGACCAGTACGGCAGGCCGTTGGGCATCATCAACTTCGAGCTTTCGGCGGCCGGCTGCGGGGCGCGGGCGATGATGGACGGCCTGGATACCGGCTACGCCGTTTGGAATACCGAGGCCGACCAGGGCAACGTCGAGATCTGGGAGATGTTCATACCCAAGGTCTACCTCGGCCGCAACCTTACCCCCGATTCGGCCGGCATGGGCAAACACCGCGGGGGATCGGGCTTTCACAGCGTCTACCTATTCTGGAACTCGAACAACGTCGAAGTCGTGAGTGCGGGACCGGGCAAGGTATTCGACAACTGCGGCATATTCGGCGGGTACCCGGGGGCGCGGGTAATGCGGCACAAGGAGATGGTCCTCAACTCGAACATCAGGGAGGTGGTCGCCACGTACCAGCCCTATCCGACGCGGGAAGGCGACCCGAACAACCCCGACATCATGACGATGCTCCAAGGCGACAAAAAAATCCTCGATTCCTCCATGATGCACCCGATCCCCATGAAGACCGGCGACGTCTTCATCCAGCACTACCAGGGCGGGCCGGGTTACGGCGACCCGATCGAGCGCGACCCCGAGGCGGTGGTAAACGACCTTAACAACAATACCGCGCACCCGAGAAAGGCGCGCGACGTCTACGGGGTGGCGGTATCCTACAACGAGGCCGCAAAGCAGTGGGGGCATGACCCGGAAAAAACGAAAGGTCTTCGGGATGAGATTCGCGACCGCCGAAAAACACGGGGGGTCTCCGCACAGGAGTGGGTGAAGCAGGAGCGGGAGCGGATCGTCGGCGGGGAGCTGCCGCCGGTCGTAACGGGTATGTTCAGGGAGAGCATGGAACTCTCGATCCGGTTCTCAAACCAGTTTCGGGAGTTCTGGGGACTGCCCGAGGATTTCACGTTCTAACCGACCAGAGGTAGGAGCGAGCCATGCCCGCGTATACGAAAGAAATGATAGCCGACCTGATCGACGGAAGGCTGCCCTGGGCGACGGTCAAGAATATCATGAGCGGGCCCAAGGACATCGATCGATTTGAGAAATATCTCGAAGTCCTCCAGGAGCGGGTTTCCTTCACGGAGACGATCCTGGTGCCGATAGCGGAGCACCTCTACGTCGTCCAGAAGCGGGGTCAGCGAATCGTCAAGTGCGACTGTGGTCATGAATTCGGTGACTACCGGAAAAACTGGAAGCTTTCGGCGCTCATCTATGTGCGTGATACCGAAGAAAAGATGGATGAGATCTTCGAGGGGCTCCATAAGCCGGATACTGACTGGGCCGAAATACGGGAATACTACTGCCCCGGCTGCGCAAGCCAGCTCGAGGTGGAGGCCGTGCCCCCCGGATATCCGATCCTCTTCGACTTCCTTCCAGATATCGACGGTTTCTACGACATGCGGCCGGAGCTCAAGAAGAAGATCATGGGCAGATAGTCCGCCAATGTGAGGATGCCGCTGCGGGGGCGGGGCGCCCGGTGTACGGGTGCCGGCCGTAACCCTCGTTTTTCTTTTTCATTGCGTCCTATTTATGGTAGTATTGCCGAAATTGTATCCATCGCGCAGGAATACTGATATCAGATAGAGGGCCTATGGACGTCCGTCTTGACGGAAAGATCATGCTGGTCACCGGCGCTTCGACCGGCATCGGCCGCGCTATCGCCGAGGAGGCCGCCCGCTCCGGCGCGGCAGTGGCAATCAACTTCCTTTCGAGCCTGGCCGAGGCCGAGGGTCTCAAGGCCCGGATCGACGCTGGGGGAGGCGTCTGCTGTCTCGTTCAGGGGGACGTCTCCGACGAAGGGGACGTCGCCCGCATCTTCGCCGAGACGGCCGAGAGGCTGGGCGCGCCCCCGACTGCCTCGTCAACAATGCCGGCTCGATGATTCAGCGTTCCCTCATTGCGGAGATGGAGACGGCCGTATGGGATCGGGTCTACGCCGTCAACATGCGCTCGGTCTTTCTCTGCTGCCGGCAGGCCCTCAAGACGATGATACCGAACAGGGGCGGAGTCATTATCAATATCTCGTCGATCGGGGCGTACACCGGCGGCGGGCCGGGATCGGCGGCATACGCCTCCACGAAGGGGGCAATGAACACGTTCACGGTGGGGCTGGCGCGGGAGGTCGCGCGGCATAACATCCGGGTGATGGCGGTCGGCCCCGGCGTTATCGAGACGCCGTTTCACGATAAGTTCACGACTCCCGAGCGGCGGGAGGCGTTTGAGAAGATGATTCCGCTGGGAAGGGTGGGAACACCCGAGGACGTCGCGCCGACGGTCATCTTCCTGGCCTCTGATCTCGCATCTTTTACCACCGCGCATCACTTCGATATCACGGGGGGTATGTAACGGGAAATGAGTAAGGTATTCGTCGAAGACCTCAGGAACGGGCAGGGCGTCGATACGGTTTTCCTGGTGCGCGACAAGGCGCTGGCGGTAACCAAGGACGGCCGGCCCTACATCAAGCTCGCCCTGATAGACCGCACCGGAAAGATAGAGGCCAGGATGTGGGACAGGCAGGCGGAGGAGCGGGGGATCGAGCGGACGTTTGAGGGATTCAAACAGAACGATTTCGTCCGCGTGACGGGGCGTGTCGAGAGCTTCAAGGATCTGCTCCAGATCAACGTGGAAGCGATCGTGCCGACGAATCCGCAGGATATCGATATCGCCGATTTCGTCCCCAAGGGCGACAAGAACCCCGAGGAGATCGTCCGTGACCTCACCCGCATCGTTGCTTCCCTGAGGAACCCGTTTCTCAAGCGGCTCGGTAATGCGTTTCTGAAAGACAGCCATTTTATGGAGCGGTTCACACGCGCGCCGGCCGCCAAAAAGCTCCATCAGGCATACCTCGGCGGGCTGCTCGAGCACAGCTATAACCTCGTGAAGATGGCGCTGGACGTCTCGCGCTACTACCCGCAGCTCAACGGCGGGATATTGGTCATCGGGGCGCTCCTGCACGATATCGGCAAGATCGAAGAGCTCGATTACCAGCGGGCCTTCGACTATAGCGACCGGGGGAGGTTCCTGGGCCACCTCTTCATCGGCGCGCGGATGGTCGACGAGAAGATCGCCGCGATTGACTCGTTTCCGGAAGACCTCAAGAATATGGTCCTCCACCTGATACTCTCCCACCACGGGCTGCACGAGTATGGGGCGCCGGTGCTCCCGGCAACGCTGGAGGCCGTCGTACTTTTTCAGCTGGATGACCTGGACGCGAAGGTCTGGGGATTTACCGGAGAACAGGTTCGCTCGGAGGCGCTGCCCGGCAACTGGACCGCCTTTTCCAACGTCTATTCCCGTTTCATCTATAAAGGGGATACGTATATCGGGACGGACGAGGACGAGGCCGAAAAAGGGGAGCGCAAGAACCGCGAGCGCATGGATAAGAAACTGATGCTCGGCCTCTTTGACGACCAGTAACAGTATAGGTTCGGATCAACGGGAATTGCGGATGACCTGAAAGCGGCGTAGCCGTGTCCGCATGATGGCCCGGGGACAAGAAGCTATTGGTCTCCAACCACTTCCTCACTGCTCATTATAAGCCAACGCCGTCTGCACCCGTTCGATGACCCGGTATCTCCCAAGCAATTCGATCACCCCCTCCAGCGCCGGCCCGTGCTCCATCCCGGTTAACGCCGCACGAATAGGCATGTAGAGGTCCTTCCCCGTAAGTCCGGTCTCGCGTGAGGCGGCGGCGGCCGCATCGCGGTAGGCCGCGGCGGTCAGCGTCGGGACGTCACGGATTTGGTTTAAAAATGCCGAAAGGACGGACCGGGAGGATGTATTTGCCAGAAGGGACAGACACGCTTCGTCCATGGGGGGCGTGTCCGCAAAAAAGATCGGCGCGAAGGCCGACGCATCGGCCAGTGTGTCGATATTTTCTCTGATCGCGTCGGCAAAGAGGACGAGCGTATCCCGACCGATCTGATCCGTATTGTAGCCGGCGGCCCGCAGGAACGGGACCACGCGGGATGAGAGGTCCTCTGCGGGTATTATTTTGGCGGCCATACCGCTCATACGCCTGATCTTCTCGGGTTCGATTCTCACGGCGCTGCGGCCCAGCCGCGTGATGTCAAATGACTCCGCGAGATGGTTTAGAGACACGACCTGTTTTCCGGTCACGGCGGGGTTGCCGACCGAGGCAAGGTAGGCTCCGACGCCTTCGGGAAGGTATCCCTGCGCGATGAGGGCCTCGATATCAAATCCTCCCTCGCGCTTCTTGATCTTATCCCCCGATTCGGTAACCAGCAGCGGGATGTGGGCAAACGCCGGTGGCTCGTGCCCGAGGGCGCGGTGGATGAGTATCTGGCGAGGCGTGTTGGGGAGGTGATCTTCGCCCCGAATGACGTGGGTGATCCCCATGAGGCAATCATCCACGGCGCTGGAGAAGATGAAAACGGCCGAACCGTCCGCCCTGACTATGACGAAATCGCCGAAGGCGTCCGACGAGAAGGCTATCTCCCGGTGAATGAGATCGCGGATTCGTATTTCGGTAAAATCGACCCTGAAGCGAAGGGTGTAAGGCATGCCGGCGCGGGATGCGATTTCGCGGTCGGTCAGCGGCCTGCACCGGCCCGAGTAGCGGGGTGGTCTTCCGGCGGCGGCGGCCAGCCGTTTTTCGTCGGCCAGCATCTGATCGGTGCAGAAACAGCGGTAGGCGATCCCCTCGGCCAGGAAGCGTTCCGCGATCCGCGCATATATCTCGCGGCGCTCACTCTGGCGGTAAGGGCCGAACCGGCCGCCTATCCCCGGACCTTCGTCGGGCCGGATGCCGAGCCACTCCAGCTCCCGGGAGATCAGGGCCTCGGCGCCGGGATCGAACCGCGCCTCGTCGGTATCCTCTATGCGAAGGATGAGGCGGCCCCCCTCCTTACGCGCAAAGAGGTGGTTGATGACGGCGATCCTGGCGTTTCCGAGGTGCAGCGCGCCGGTGGGACTGGGGGCGAACCGGACCCTGACGCTCATCGTTCGTTCTCGTCGAGGGTTACCGCGGCCCACGCGGCGATCCCTTTTTTTCTCCCCTCAAATCCGAGGCCCTCGGTGGTGGTTGCCTTGATGTTTACGCGGTCGGGGGTCGTCTGGAGGGCGCCGGCTAATAACTCTGCCATCGAGCAGACAAAGGGGGAAAGCTTCGGGACTTCGGCGATAACCACGGCGTCGACGTTGTGAATCCGGTAGCCGGCCCTTGTGACCGTTTCGTAGGCGCGCGAGAGCAGGCCGATACTATCGGCGTCCTTGAAGGCGGGGTCCGTATCGGGAAAATGACGGCCGATGTCGCCCAGGCCCGCCGCGCCAAGGATTGCGTCGGTGACGGCATGACAGAGGACATCGGCGTCGGAATGGCCCAGCAGTCCCTTCGAATGGGGGACTGTTACGCCGCCGATGATCAGTTTACGATTCCGGACAAGCCGGTGGACGTCGTATCCGATACCGATCCTCATGGACTCCCGGAGGGCGGGGCCCGGAGCAGATCCGGGCCGCCGAACCATTAGTGATTCTGATTAGCTGCTTTCGGAGACCTTATCCGCGCCCTCTCCCTTGAGGACGGTAAATATCATTCTTCCCGCGGTGGTCTGCAACACGGAGGTTACCGAAACGTCTATATTGCGCCCGAGGTACTGCTTGGCGTTATCCACCACGACCATCGTCCCGTCATCGAGATAGGCGACACCCTGGCCCTCTTCCTTGCCCTCCTTGAGGACACGGACGTTCATCACCTCGCCGGGAAGCACCACCGGTTTGAGGGCATTGGCAAGCTGGTTGATGTTGAGGACCGTGAGTCCCTGGAGCTCAGCGACCTTGTTCAGGTTGAAGTCGTTGGTGAGGATCTTTCCCTTGTTCTTCTGCGCAAGGGCGATCAGTTTGTCGTCAACTTCCTTGATCTTCGGGAAGTCCATGTCTATGACCTGCACGTCAAGACCCACCTGCTTCTGCAGCTTGTTGAGGATGTCAAGACCGCGCCTGCCCCTGGTCCTCTTTATCGGGTCCGACGAGTCGGCGATGTGCTGGAGTTCGCGTAGCACAAACTGGGGGAGCTGGATCGTTCCTTCAATAAAACCCGTTTCGCAGAGGTCCGCTATGCGCCCGTCGATGATAACCGAGGTATCGAGGATCTTGTAGTTCTGTTCTTTTTCCTTTTCGGCCGGAGCCCTTCGGAAGAGCGTAAAGGTGATGTCCTCTCCCTTCTTGATCCCGATTCCGGCCCCCGTGTATCCGAACAGGATGTTAATCAGGATGTACAGCGCGATCGTTTTGGAGTCGAGCGGCAATATCTTGAATATCAGTGCATACGAGACGATATTGGCGGCCAGGATACCGATCAACAGGCCTATCGTTCCCGCCATAATGACCCTCAGTGAAGTCTTCTTGGCCCAGGTAATAGCAATGATCACCAGGATCGCGAGGATTATCCCGAACACCGCGCCGAGGACCGACGGATAGGGAAGAAAGGCAAAGACCGGGCCCGCAAGGTACCCGAAAAAAGCCGAGAAAAGAACCAGCAACACACGTAAAATGTAGGTATACAAGGTATAATTACCTCCTATAAATATGAGCCCCGCTCTATGCGTATGACAATCCCTGCGCCGTGGCAGCCTATGGCGCCTATACGATTATTATACTACACTTTGAGCCGGACGCTCGCTTGTCGCAAAAAAAGACTGGGATTCTTTTCATGGAAAAGGATAGCGATCGATTGTCGAAAGGCAGGTTACGTCCTAATTGCCGTGATTTATTCCTTTTGGAAGATGGTTTTTAAATCAGACCGTATCTTATTCTCGTCGGTTCCCTGGGCTATGGCGAGCTCCTTGACCAGGAGGGTCGTCGCCATATCCAACAGCTTGCGCTCTCCAAAGGAAAGCTCTTTATCCTGTTTTAGTATATATAAATCCCGTAAGACCGCGGCGATCTCAAAGACGGAACCGGTCTTAATTTTTTCCATGTATTCCCGGTATCTTCTGTTCCACGTTTGATTATCGATTGCTATCCCTTTTTCGCTCAGTATATCGTAGACCTCCTTGACCTTTTTTCTGGGTATAATCTGCCGTAGGCCGACGTTCCTAATATTGCAGGAAGGGATCATGATGGTCATGCCATTGTCCATGATGCGCATGGTATAGAATAGCTGGCACGAGCCCGAAATTATCTTCTCTTCTATGGACTCGATAACGCCGACGCCGTGCGCGGGATATACGGCCAGATCGCCCACCTTAAATATTATTGAAAAGACCTCCCGGGTACTCAGAGATTATCCCTCCTGTAGTGAAATAAAACAGCCATACCTGCCTATATGGACAAGCAGTATCGTCTATTGGCTCTTTGGCTGGGGCATTGGTTTCAGGATGATTTCAATTCTTCGGTTTCTGGCCTTTCCTTCCCCGGTCGAATTATCAGCCACGGGGTGATATTCCGAAACCCCGGACGCCGAGAGGAGTGCGGGATCTACTCCAACTTTTTCCTGGAGGTACCTCACGACGACGACCGCCCGCGCCGTGGAGAGCTCCCAGTTGGTAGGAAATCGCGGCTTCAATGCGGGGCTGATGGGGACGTTATCGGTATGACCTTCGACGACGATCTTTTTATCTTTGACGTTCTTGAGTATATCACCCACGCGGGTCAGAACCGCCAACCCTTCCTTTTTTATGGTCGTTTTACCTGAGTCAAAGAGGATCTTATCCAGGACATTTACCGAAAGCTCACCTTTCAGATTGGTGATCTCGATGTTTCCCTCGTCAATCTCCTTTTTCATCTCGTCGATGAGGGCCTTATAGGTCTCATCAACCTCTTCGATCTCCTCGGCCTTCTTCTTGTCGCTGATCGTCAGGTCTTCGAGGCGAGCCTCGGCTTCTTTGAGCTGGGCGTCTTTCACCTCAAGGTCGGCTTTAGCCTTATCCAGGAGGTTTTGCAGGGCGAACAGCTCATCATCCTTGGATCGTAAGTCCGAAGCGGCAGGCCGGTAATGAGAGAAGTAGAACCAGCCGAAGGCACCGGTCAGAGCAATCACAAGGGCAAGCAATGAATAGGTAGCGTATTTCATACACTCGTCACACTATTTAGTATTATACTATACTTTTCGTCGTCTGTCAACGAGATTAGTTATTTTTATAGACCGCGAGACCGCCATTCCCGGACGCAAAAGCACCCCGCACCTATGATCGGTTCGATCACAGCCATGAAAAACGGCCCGGCGTGAATTCGGCTACGGCATGGCGGCGCCGTTGCTCTGGATCTGGCGCTCTACACGATCGGCCGTTTCCATCCCCTTTTTGTGGTTGACCGTGAGCAGCATCAATCCGCCGCAGATGAAGAAAAATACGATCGATACGATAGAAAGCCTACTGCTCCCGGTGAATTGGGCCACCAGCGCGAAGATGAACGGCCCCAGTATCCCGGATACCTTCGAACTGACGTCGTAGAATCCGAAAAACTCCGCCGTCTTGCTCTTGGGAACCATCGAGCCGTAGAGGGAGCGGGAGAGCGCCTGGGAACCTCCCTGTACCATTGATACGATGACGGCCATGATCCAGAAGTGGAGCGCGTTTTGGATGAAGTATCCTCCGATGGCGATCCCGGTGTAGATGACCAGCGAGATCAGTATGCCGGTCTTGGGGGATAGGCGACCGGCGATCCTTCCAAAAAGGAGGGTAAACGGGATGCCAAGGAACTGGACGGCCAGGATCGCCCCGATGAGGTCGGTCTGGGCGATACCGATTTCCGAGCCGAAGACCGTCGCCATCACGATAATCGTCCCGATGCCGTCATTGTAGAGCCAAAAGGCGATCAGCATCTTGAATGTCTCTTTGAAGTTCCTTACCTCGGCGAAGGTCTTTGCCAGCCGCTGAAAACCGGCCGCCACGGGATTGCGATATTCCCCTTTGATGATAGTGACCGGGGGTTCCGGGACGTTGAGCATGACCGGCAGCGTGAAGACCGCCCACCAGATCCCGACAGTCAGAAACGAGATACGCGACCCCCACTCGGCGTTCGCGATGCCGAAGAGCTCCGGCTTCATGATCATGGCGAGATTGAGGGCTAACAGGATACCCCCTCCCAGGTAACCGAGGGCGTATCCCTGGGTTGACACCGTATCGATGCGGTCGCCTGCAATGTGCGGGAGGAGGGAGTCATTGAAAATGATTGAGCTGGTAAACGAGATGCTCCCGAGGATATAGAAGAGAGAGGCCAGCATCCAGTCGCCAGTGGACACCACCACCAGCAGCGCCGCCGCGATTGACCCGGTCAGCGCGAAGAAACCCATGAACCGCTTGCGTGCCCCGGTATGGTCGGCAATGGCGCCGAGAATGGGGGCGAGGATCGCCCCCGTGATCATCGCGATGGAAACGGTATATCCCCAATAGGCCGATGCGATATTCGGCTTCAGGTCGGCCCCGGCGACCTTGCTGAAGAAGGTCGGCAGGACGGCCGCCATGATTGTCGTCGCAAAGGCGGAATTTGCCCAGTCGTACATGCACCAGCTGAAAATGACTTTTCTATTGGATTTCATCACCCCTCTCCTTATTAGCTATAATGAAAAATTGTACGGTATATCATCCCTGTTTTCAAGGTAAATGATGCGAACCCGGCCAAAAGGGAGTTGACAGACGGGGTGATGCGTCATAAGATGAGCCCGATACGATGAAAACACTCTGGAAATTTACCCTTCATCCGAAGGGGGGGGTCGACCTCGCCCCGCTGGCAGCCGACGGCAGGCTGTATGCCCTGGCCGATTATTCCGTATGGGCCCTTAATTTACGATGGGGCTTCTGTTATTACAGACAACCCATTCTCGGTTCCTGGGCCAGGTTCCTTTTCCCCGAGCAGGGATGGATAAAACGGTTTATTGAACACCGGGGGCTGCTCTACGTCATGGCGGCCGATAGATTTGGCCGCGTCAAACCGGTTGTTTTTGATCCCGAAAAACGGCAGCTGATCGAGGCCGATCCCGGGCCCCTGTCTCGGGGGGTCAAATTTATCTTCACCTCCGGTGTCAAGGTCGAGCGGTGTTATCTCGATGGGAGATTTCGGGAGGGGATCAGCGCTTACCTCCACCATGAAAAAACGCTCCTCTGGAACAGCACCGACCGGCTTCGGCCCGCCATAAAATATACCGAGGTCATGGGCGACATCCTGCAGGTGAACGATACGATCGTCGTCTGCCAGAATTACTTTTCAAGAAGGCGCCATATGCCCGCCGGTTACTCTATCACTGCGTTCCATCATCGGACCGGAGCTACCGTCTGGAACATAGAATCGTATACCTACACCCACCGGTTGTTCCCGTTTGCTGTCGTCGGGGACAACATGTATATAACCGGGGGCGGGCATAAGGACGGTTTTTTCAGAAAGATCGATCTGGCCGGCGGTAAAACGCTGGTCAATGAGCCGTTTGATCCCGTCGATTCCGGGGTCGCCCACCACGGTGGTATATTCTATTTCGGCGCCGGGGGGCAGGTTATCGCCCTCACGGAGGATGAGTAAGAAAGACGGCAATTAGCCGATAGATAAACGACGGGCGCGGGATTTCTCCCGCGCCCGTCCTATTGTAACACCACGGAGTTTCGGCTATATCCAGCCGAGGATTCCCATGAACAGGATCAGGCAGACGATGTCTATGGCGTACATCGTCGAGACGACGGCGATCTTCTTTTTCATGGAAGGCATGTCGTATACCCAGAAGGAGAAGAACATATAGAGCGAATATCCGATGATGATGATGAGGATCGGGTTATACCAGTTCCACCACCAGTATTCCCAGATCAGTGCGTCCCACCGGTTGAGACCGATCTCGGTGACGACACAGAGGATAGCGTTCACGAAGGCGAACAAAACCCGGTTGGGTATGCCCATGATTTTCAGCTTCTTATTCTTGGGGAGCACCTTGGCAAAGACGATCCCCATGAACGCGAACATCAGGGTAATCTCAATGTTGAGACCCACGGTGATGAGAAGGGCGCTGTCGGCGGGGGCAGTCCAGATCGCCGAATGTCCGTGGAAATAGAGGAAGAGCGCGTTGAGGATTTCCAGGAACCATTCCAGGCCCCAGAAGGCTAATCCTGCCATCAGGACGTTCCAGTTCTTCTTCTCGATTTCGGTGAAATAGATATAGAAGACGAGAAGATAAATGGGGACGAGATACCACTGGAAGAGATCAAGACTCCTCAAATTGGCGATTGCCAGGTTGGTCGCGTCCGTGTAGGTCGGGTCGGGCATCAGTCCGATCGCCCGTGAACCTGCCCCCAAAAGGATCGAGTTCATACCACACCTCCTATAATTAGTTTCTCCCCCTGGCGCATCGGTCTGTCGCGGGCCCTTCGATGTTGAAGCGATACGCCGATTACTTTAACATGAGATCGTCCTTAAGACGCATCATGAAATTCTCGGTTTCAAGGTCGATCGGCCCCGGCAAGCGGTATCCGGCCGACATATCGCCGGTCAGGAGAATCGGCGGAGTTTCGATAAGGTCACCATCGAGATAGGGCCCCGAATCGCCGACGGTATTGGCAAGACGATTCGCGTTGGAGACGGCCGCGATGCGTTCGGGCGTAAGGAAGAAATCGACGAAGAGGCGGGCGGCGTCGGCATTTTCGGAGGCCGCGGGAATAACCCACACCAGGAGCCATAACGCCGTCCCCGATGCCGGAACGGCATATTCCAACTCGTCCCTATTGCTCACGGCTGACATCGCCGATGAGCTGTCGATATATGCGACATAGGATGAGCCATCAACCAGGTGATCTATAATCTCGGAGACCTGGAAATATCCGCGCGCGACCTTTCGCTGCTCGTAGAGGAGGTCGGCCGCCCGGTTGAGGGTATCCGTATCGGCCTCGCCGAGGGCGGCGCCGAGGTCCCGAAGCGCCGCCTCCAGCACCAGCCGAATGTCGTCCGGCATGTCGATCTTACCGGAGAAAGTATGGTCGAATAATATTCCCCATTCAACGACCGGGTCCGTTACGACGTTCCGGTTGACCACGATCCCGAAGGTCCCCCAGAGAAACGGAACGCAAAAAACGCCGTTGGGATCGAAGGGGACGGTGGAAAAGGGAGAGGAAACGGCGGCGCTGTTTGGAATCGACGCCCGGTCTATCTCGGCCAACGATCCCTGGTCGATCAAAAGGGGCAGCAGCAGGGAATCGATGAGGGCAAGGTCGAAGCTGCCGTCGGCTACCGTGAGGTCCGGGTAATCGGTCGGGTCGGCGATAACGACCGTAATCCCGGTTTGGGTCATGAATTCGGTGACGAGCGCTTCGGGAAGGTATTGGGGTCTGCAGAGGACCGAAAGGATTAGCCCTACGGGCTGCGCCATCCGGCCGGCGTCTTCGACGGGCTGCTCGGCAGTATGCGACGGCGGGGGTGTTTGTTTTCCCTGGGAACATCCGAGACCGAGCATGAGAACGACGACCAGGGCCGCCAGCGCGGGCATCGGTGACAGGATACGGGGGGCCGGTTCCCGTGCGGCTGAAAACGGACCCGAAAGGCCGTTGCCCGTTCGGACCGGGTCAACGACCCACGTGCGGGATGAGAGCCCAGTCGTATCTTTCGCCGGCAGCCGCGCGTATATCGGTTAAGGGGAAACATTTTACAGGAGAATTCTACCAGATATGATAGAATTATGACAAGAAAAAAGACAGCCGCTATTTAATATGCATGAAACGGCTCTTTTCGAGGTTGTTTGCGGGCAGCGGGATGAATGACGGGATTCTCATCGGCGTCGGAGCCCTCATCGAGGACGGACAGGGCGGTGTTCTTCTGGTCAGACACAGGCCCGAGCGGGGCGGTTTCTGGCGCGGGACATGGATTCTGCCGGGGGGCATGCTCCGCGGTCGGGGAGACGATCGACGATGGTATCGTGCGGGAGGTTGCCGAGGAGACGGGACTGACCGTCGAAGTCGTGGACTCGGAGATCGATCCGACCGAGCGGATCGTCCGCGAAGACGGGCGGGTGACGCTGCACGTCGTCTATATCGTCCGGCGGGCGCGCGTGCTCGGGGGAGATCGTCGCGCCCGGCAGCGACGTGGGGGAGGCGATATGGGCGAATCAAGATAAGATCGCGGAGATACGGGCCGAGATTCACCCGGATACGATCAGGATATTGGAGTTGTACGGGATCGAATGTAGATAGAAATAGTATTACGAGAAGCCAATCGTATTACTGGCTCCAGTTAAAGCAAGTAACCTTCCTAAAAAACGCAGGGTTTTAGAGGTAGACGGTAATGTGTCAATACTTGACAAATTATCAGGTAAGTTGGGACGACTTAAGGCATCTTTCCAGAACATATAAATGCCCCCACGAGGCTATTTTCCCGCCGGATGAGTCAGGAAAAGAATACTGCATATTCCACAGTGAACAGGAAGATAAGGACGTTAAGTTATTCTATGATGAGTTTAAAAAACTCTATGTATCAGGTGATCATAAGTTTGTTGGTTTTGTATTCCCCGAAGGACTCGACTTATCTCAGTTAGGTTCCGACCTTCATAAACCAATCATCTTTATTAATGCATCTTTCGCGAGAGCTGTCTTCTGCTGTAATACAAATTTCCTTAACTGTACTTTTAAAGGTGAGGATCAAACTACATTCTATGGTGCGAAGTTCAAAAATGAGGGGACTACATCTTTCTCCTATGCATGGTTCCAAGGTAAACGAGAGACCGTATTCGTTAGGGCAGAATTCTTAAGCAAAGGTGGTACCGATTTTAACTTTACTGAGTTCAAGAGTTGTGGAAGGACTATATTTGACCTTGCAACATTCTCATCCTGCGGCGCAATCAGTTTTATGAGAACCCAATTCTCGTCGCAAGGTGGAACCAGTTTCAATGGTACAAGTTTCTCGAGCGATAAACACATCTCGTTTAATAACACCCGATTCCTAGGTGATGGTAAGGTCATCTTCCGGGAAGAGACATTCGTTAGTGAAACAGACGTGGATTTTATGAATGTCTTCTTCGAATATCCGGAGCGGGTAACGTTTGACGGGGTTAATCTGAATCGAGTCCGTTTTCTAGAGACAAGCTTGAAGGATATGAACTTGGGTGAGATCTGGTGGAAAAACAGGAAATACGGAAGAAGCAGACCCAAGAAGAGGAACATGGTTTTCGACGAGGAGTTTCAGACTGGGACGGTTTATCAGTTTCTCAGGTGGTTAAAGGGAATTATTAGAAGCGGTGTGGAACTGAAGGAATCGATCCTGCTTAAGAAGCTTCGAATTATCAAGAGCGGAACAGGAGGCAACCATTATAACGTTCACCGCCTATATAACGACCTCCGCTTGAATTACGAGAGAACGGGTAGGTACCATGAGGCCGGGGATTTCTTTATCGGGGCGATGGAGATGCGTAGGTGCGGGAATTTCGAAAAACCACTCATCCGTGTCCTACTCCATTTCTATCGAATCTTTTCCTTCTACGGCGAGCGGCCCGCGCAGGCATTTGTGTGGCTTTTCGGTTTGTGGGTGGGCTTTGCGTTTATCTACTCGTGGATAGGAATATTGTATCCGGCGCAGGGAGTCGGATACATTAAAGACCTCCTAAACGGCCTTATGATCAGCCTCGATGTGCTCGCCCTCGGAAAGATGAGGCCGTTCTATGATGTTATAAATAGGCCGATAATACCCGCCATCAAGGCGGTCGAGACGATCTTCGGCGCACTGTTCCTTTCTCTCTTCCTTCTTGCCATGAATAGGAAGTTCAGGAGAACGAAGGACTAAAGGTGCTTTCCTAAGGACTAATAAACACTTTCAGGACGATCGTGTTATCCCTACTAAACAAAAAAGCTACCCACCGTCATTGCGAGGAGCGATCCTGCCGAAGCCGCGAGGAGCGTAAGCGACGTGGCGGGACGCGGCAATCCCCTGACTGTCACCGGGAACCCTGACTAATATAAGTTGCTCATTGCAGCGCCGGAATTATACTCTTTATACGATGTCGTCGTTAAGGTCCCTCCATTCCACATTAAAACCGTCGAAAAGAAGATCCTTCTTCTTCCTCGACCCCGCCTTAAGTTGTTTTTCCCTTAGTATTGCCGCCTCCGCGCTTTCGACGGTTTCGAAATAGACCAGCTTTGAGACGTTATATGCCTTGGTAAATACTTTTACGAGTTTCTTTTTGTGTTCAGAATCGCGCCTTTCCCGATTCGACGGGCGGATCGTTGTTATTCATCTATTTTTTTAAAAAGCTCCATTATCAGGACAAACGCCTCGGGATCGTACAGCAGCAGTCGGATGGAGACGCCGTCGGAGGTCTTAAGCATGAGTGTATCGCCCCCGATGAAAGCCGCCTTGTGGCTGAGATGGTCAATCTCCGAAAGCGGTGCCAGCGCCCGTGGCTCGGCGCCCCACAGGGCCAAGTCGGTGACGACAACCGCATCGCCGGGGCGCAGGGGCCGGGAGGGGATACCGCGCCACCAGAGGAACTGCTCGTTGGTGACCATCGCGTATCCGCGGCGTACCGAGAGGGCGCGCCGCGCGCGCGAAATCACCACCGCCTGTCCGGGGGCGGGAGGAGTAAACGGCGGCGCCCCGGCTTCCCGCGCGCTAT
Organism: uncultured delta proteobacterium; assembly: GCA_963735595.1. Classification (GTDB taxonomy): domain Bacteria; phylum Desulfobacterota; class Zymogenia; order Zymogenales; family Zymogenaceae; genus JAFGAS01. Next base: position 110,108 of record CAVTLK010000003.1, read on the forward strand.
GGGCCAAAGAGCGCCGGGCACCCCAGACCCACAGGGCGCCCCAGATGATGAGGATTGGCGCGGCAAGCAGTGCGGCCGGCTGCCGGTGGAAAAACCAGCTGACGCCGGCGATGATCGCGCCTACGAAAAACGGGAGACCGACCTTCCACGGGGGAGCCTGTTTCATTGTCACCTATCCGAAGTGGTTCGTCGCTACTCTATCACACGTAAGTGCGCTTTTCGACGGGAAGATATGTTCGAAGGCGGGCCGAGCTATTTGTAAAATCCGTCTCTAAAGACGCTGCCGGCGGTGTGTGCCGGGACACTAAAAAACTAGAGTTCCCGTCAGTCGGGAGATTTCGTAACCGGACGGAAATCAGTGCAGAATACTACGGATCGGCCGTGGGTGCTATTGTGCCAGAAACTCATCGAGCATCCTGTATACGGCTTCGATCTTAAATGGTTTAACGATGCACTTGCTGCCTGTAACCTCGAGGAAGGCTTGTGTGTCCTCGCCCAGGGTATCTCCGGTAATGAAAAGTATCTTTTTTGCCTTCTCGGGATAGCTGTTAAGTATATGAGCGTATAGCTGCCTTCCCTCCATGCCCGGCATTTTCATATCCATGATGATCGCATCGAAGCTCTCCGCCTCGATCAACGGCAGGGCCTCCTGGCCGGATGACGATGTTTCCACGATATATCCTTCCATTGACAGGGCAATACTCAGCATCTCCCTGATAGACCCCTCGTCGTCAACCACGAGGATCCTTTTACCCGCGTGCCCGGTGCTCTTGTCTTCTGCCGTTTCAACTTCCTCGTGCCGACCGCTCACTACGGGGATGCTCACCGTGAACTTCGTTCCTTTCCCCTGTTCGCTTTCCACGTCGATCTTCCCGCCGTGTTCTTCTATGATGCCGTACGACATGGAAAGACCCAGGCCCGTGCCTTTCCCGACTTCCTTGGTGGTGAAAAAGGGATCGAAGATCTTCTTGATATTCTTTTTAGCAATCCCCGGTCCGTCATCCTCAAACTCGATACGCAGGATATCACGCTTCCCGGCGGAGCGGGTCGTCAAGGTGCCTCCATTCTTATCTCTCAGCGCATCGCAGGCGTTATTGATGATATTGGTAAAGACCTGCTGGAGTTGATATGGATCGGCGTATGTCGGCGGCAGGTCTCCGGCCAGGGATAGCCGCAGCTCGATATTGGACACTTTGAGGTTGTACTCTCTGAGCTTATATGATTCTCTAATGATGTCGTTGATATTGACCATCTTGCGTTCCTGTTTGTGTTCTCGTGCGAACGTCAACAGGCCGCTCACGATCTTTGCAGCCCTTTCCGATTCTTTGAATATGACTTCCGATGATTTAATGACTCTTTCGGGCAGCGTCTTATTCATAAACATAAGCTCGGCGTTGCCCATGATTGCCGTTAGTGGATTGTTCAGTTCGTGGGCAACCCCCGAGATCATCGTCCCCAACCCCGATAGTTTCTCCGCCTGAATAAGCTGCTGTTCCAGCGTTTTCCGTTCGCTGATATCCTTAACGAAGAGCAGGACGCTCGGCTCGTTCTCCCAGGTGATCCTGGAGCCGATGACCTCGATCCAGCGTATGTTTCCCTTGCGGTCGAATATACGGTACGTGATAGATCGGGGGACTTCCTTGCCCGAAAGGGCGTCCATGTGCTGGCGCATGACCATTTCCCGGTCGTCCGGGTGAATCAATTCGATAAAGGGCCGCATTTTCAGCTCTTCTTCCGTATATCCAAGCTCCCTAACCGCCAGGGGATTAATGAACTTCATATGGGTAGCCTGCGAGACTATTATTCCCTCGTCCGCGTTTTCTACGACGAGCCGGTACCTTTCCTCCGATTCTCTCAGGGCCTCTTCCGCCCGATTGCGCTCGGTGATGTCCCTTCCGATGCCGTGGATCTCCACGATGCGGCCGCCGTCCGTGATGTCTTTCTCATTAACCTCAAAGATCCTTGCTTTGTTGTCGGCTCCGATAAGCTCGACTTCAAAGCTCCTTTGCTCATTGTCCGATCCTTGTTTATCGAACAGACCTTCGAGATTGCCGTATAAGCGGGGATATATAATCTCTTTAAAGTTTCTTTGTTTGCAGTCTTCAAGGGAATTTCCGATATGTTTCGCGAGAGTGCTATTGGCATACTTAAAATTCCTGTTCATGTCCAATACGTAGACGATATCGCCTATCTCTTCGACGTGTTCCCGGTATCGTCGTTCGGACTCCCTGAGTTTTTCCCGGGCATTTTTCTGCTCGGTGATGTCTCGTATCATGATCAGATGGCCGCGCGGCCGATCATAGCGGTCAGCCAGAGGAGAAATATCGAAGTTGAAGACCCGTGCCGTATCCCGATCGACCGCTAGTTCAAGGTTCTGCACCGGGAGGAGGCCCGGACGCCTCACGGGCAGCGGCAATGACCCAAAAACCGATTCCGCGTCCTTGCCGATGCACGCATTCGTTACCCCAAGGAAACGCCGCGCCGCAGGGTTCAGGTCAATCACTCTGTTCGTTGTATCGAGCACGACAACTCCTTCGGTGATGTTTTCGATAAGGAGGTCTCGTGCTATGGGGACGATTTCAAATAACCGGGTACGAAAAACGCTCCAAAGATAAATGAAGCCGACAATCGTAAAGGAAAAGGGGGATAGATCCATCCCGGGTGCCGGGCTATTACCGCTGACATAGATGATATTAGCGATCCACGGTATGGCTACTCCCAACATGAGTGGAGCTGTTTGCTTCCGGTAGAGCCGCGGGTATTTGGCGATTGACCGAATAAGCAGGAAGGAGCCCGCGAAGAGGGTCACGTACGAATAAGAGACGACGAGCCAGAACCAGGGGCCGTGATGATACATCAGGAAATCGTTACCGCCCGATGCTCCCGGCGTGATACTGCTCCATAGGAGCCGATGCCGCTCATTGGTGAAGGCCATCAGGACGGTTACTATCGGTATTACCCAGAGCAAGCCGAGGACTTTCCCGGTAATCCACTCGTCCTGGTTGCTGAAACGCGCCGAAAAAAGGAGCCACAGAATCCCCACGGAGCCGATGCCTATATATTCGAATTCGGCCCAGAGTATTTTTGCCCAGGTCTCGACCGCCATCACTTCAAGGGCCTGAAACGAAGTCCAGGCCAGTATAGCCAGCATGAGAAATGCGAACGCGGTCACCCCGGGGATTGATCTGCGGCGCCAGGCAAAATAACAGAAGAGGGCCGCAAAAAGTGCGTTGGCAAGGTAGGCGGCAGCGTATGAAGGGAAGTGCCAGGTCATAGTATTTCCAAGCTGCAATCTATCGTTCTGTGTCGTTCTGTCCTACCGGAAAACTGCTACCCGGCAACGGTCGGTGTATCGCCTGTAATCTCCCAACAACGCACAGTTTCCGACACAGGCGATTATGGCGAAAACCAGACCCTATAATCAGCAGCAGGATGCGCGACCCCCGGAGGAATTCGCGCACGACGGGCCTGAGATGCGCCGTTCGACTACCTCGAATCCCAGGCTCCTCACTTGTTTAGCGTTATACTATCGAATACTATACGATTACTGTCTGCAATGTCAATAGATTCTTAGTGCACAAAGAACCCGGTTTCATTGCCCAGCCCCCAATAGCGGGGCCGCTGCCTGCGCCGGTCTATGGGGCCATTGTTTAGTCCCGGGTGTGAGGGCGAGGGGTGGGGCGCTTCAGGAACCCCGGGGGAATGATCCAGTAAAAAGCCCGGCCGGGCGATGGTATGCTTCGATATAGACTTGATTCCGGGGGCAGAATAGAAATGATTGGCTGGGGGACGAGGATTTGAACCTCGGTTCACGGATCCAGAGTCCGCTGTCCTGCCGCTAGACGATCCCCCAGTTGCCGGTAGTCCGTGCGAATCTTTTATACATAAGGCAAAAACATCGGTATGTCAATACTAATCGAAGTATTTCTTAAGATCGGCCGCGATTTTTTCGGGAAACTCGTCGGTCGCCGACTCTCCGAGGATCACCTCGAAGAAGGATTGATCGTTGCGGGCATACGGTACGAACCGCGTCCGCGCGACCATCCGCACGAGAATCCGATAGTAAGCTCCGGCCCCCGCGATGGAATAGATACCGAGGTTGAAGCCGTTGTTGCCGGCGGCCCGCCAGTACTGTTGGACCGCCAGCACCCCGCGGGAGAGCGTCGACAGGTCTTCGTCCGACACCTCCCTGAAGTCCGACCTCCCCTCGAAGACCGCCCATACTTCCTTCTGTCCCTGGGGCGCGAAGGGGCAGAGCCACGCAATCGCGCCGATCCGGCCTATAAAGCGCTCCCCGGCGGCTTCCTCCCGTCCGATCAGCTCGTCCCAGAAGGTGCGGCCCGATTCATCGAGGTAGTCAGCGGAGCGCTCGTCCAGCGCCCGGAGGTAGTTGATCGGTTTGACGAAAAGATTTACCTGCAGGTGCGGGTGTATGAGCGTACCCCCCGAAGAGGGGAGGTAGTTCTGGGTGACGGCGGCGTAGCGGACGGCGGGATCGGCATTGTGGATGCAAGAGATATAGTCCCGCGCGTTGACGAAGTTATCACGGTAGTGCCGTTCGGTAAACCGGCCGATCTCGATGAAATGGGCCGGCGAAAAGGTCGAGACCGCGCTGTACGGCCCGTAGGGGGAGCGGTTGGGGAAGAGGATCGATTCGCCGAAGGTAAACCGCCCCTCCGCGGCGATCTCCGGCGCAAACCGGGGAGTCCGTTTTAAAATGCGCTCGGGACAGAAGGGACAGGTGGCGGCGGTCCGCTCGACGTGGTCCCGATAGGGGGGATTGATAAAATCGATCGGGGGGTCGTCGGTGCGCGGCGCCGTTATACGCGCGGTCCGGCCGGTGAGGGGGTCGATCCGAACTTCGGTCGAGACGGTCTCGGGCAGGGTTTCGCCCGGAAGGATGATCCGGGTATCTTCCTTGTACTTCTTGAACACATCGTGTCCTGTTGATATTGTTGCCGCGTGGGATAACCGGGGGGAGGCCTTGTCGATCGGGCCCCCCGGCCGGTTTTCGGGTATCGTCCTAGTGCGCGGCGTCGTGCCGCCGGAAGACGAGGTAGACGATCAGCAGGACGATAATCGGGATATTGGCCGGCAGGAGGTCAAGCCGGTTGCTGCCGATCTCGACCCAGAGGTTCATGCCGATGAAGGCGAGCATCACCATGAACGGGAGCTCCGCGGTAAACCAGGTCGCTATCTTCATTGCCCATCTCCCGATAAAAAAGCGACGGTTGGAATCGGTCATCCCCTTTTCGCGGGGCGAGACGCAAGCCGGTGGAACTCCTGAAGGGACTTGACCTCAATCTTGCCCGTGTGATTACTTTCTATCCCTTCGACGGCCGCCCGCGCGCCGGACACGGTGGTAAAGGCGGGGATGTTATAGAGGAGCGTGTTCTTTCTGATGTAGTACGAGTCCCTGATCGACCGTTTTCCGACCGACGTATTGATGACCATCCGTATCTCGCCGCTCTTGATCCTGTCAACGACGTTGGGCCGTTTCTGTTCCTTGAGCTTGTAGACAAACTCGGTGGGCACTCCGTTTTCCCTGAGGAAACGGTGTGTGCCCGTGGTGGCGACCAGCGAGAAGCCCAGCTCCACGAGTTTTTTTGCCACGGGTAACAGCGGTACCTTGTCGCTGTCCTTGACGCTGACAAACACCGCCCCGTCTCCCGAAAGGATAAACCCCGAGGCAAGCTGCGCCTTGTAGAATGCGCGCGCAAACGTCGTGTCGATCCCCATGACCTCGCCGGTGGAGCGCATCTCGGGCCCCAGGATGATATCGGTGCCCGGGAATTTCGCGAACGGGAAGACTGATTCCTTGACCGATATATGCTTCGGGGTAATCTCCGAGCCAAGCCCCATATCCTTCAGTTTCTCGCCGACCATGACCCGGGCGGCTATCTTTGCCAGCGGCACCCCGATGGCCTTGCTGACAAAGGGGACGGTGCGGCTGGCCCGGGGGTTCACTTCGAGGATGTAGATTTCACCGTTTTTCAGGGCGAACTGCACGTTCATGAGCCCCACGACCGAAAGCTCCAGGGCAAGCTTTTTGGCCTGGTCCCTGATCCTCCTGACGATCTTATCGGCGACCGAGAATACCGGAAGGCTCATTGCGCTGTCGCCCGAGTGGATGCCCGCCTCCTCGATATGCTCCATCACCCCGCCGATGAATACGTCGGCGCCATCGCATACGACGTCCACGTCCAATTCGATAGCGTCGGAGAGGAATTTATCGATCAGCACGGGATGTTCGGGGCTGGCCAGCACCGCCAGCCGCATATAGTTGGCCAGGTCGGCCTCGTCATACACGATCTCCATGGCCCTGCCGCCGAGTACGTAGGACGGCCTGACCAGCACCGGATAGCCGATCTCGCGGGCCACCGCCACCGCCTCGTCGGCGGACCGGGAGATCCCGTTCTCGGGCTGTTTCAGGTTCAGCTTGGTCAAGAGCTCGAGGAAGCGCTCCCGATCCTCGGCCCGGTCGATGGAATCGGGGCTCGTCCCGATGATGGGAACGCCCAGCTTTTCGAGGGGTACCGAAAGCCTGAGGGGAGTCTGCCCGCCGAATTGGACGATGACGCCGTCGGGCTTTTCCCTGCTCACGATGTTCAGCACGTGTTCGAGGGTCAGCGGCTCAAAATAGAGCCGGTCGGAGGTGTCATAGTCGGTGCTGACCGTCTCGGGGTTGCAGTTTACCATGATGGTCTCGTAGCCCGCCTCCGACAGCGCGAAGGCCCCGTGGACGCAGCAGTAGTCAAACTCGATCCCCTGGCCGATCCGGTTGGGTCCGCCGCCCAGGATCATGATCTTCTTGTGGTCCGTGGGCGCGGCCTCGCACTCGGTCTCATAGGTGGAGTAGAGGTAGGGGGTGTAGGCCTCGAATTCCGCCGCGCAGGTATCCACACGCTTGAAGACCGCCTGGATGTCGTGATCCTGCCGGAGCTTCCTGAACTCAAGCTCGGTAATCCCCATTAATTCCGCCATGCGCGAATCCGAGAAGCCGTATTCTTTGGCCTCCCGGAAATAGTGTTTGAACCGCTCGTCGCCGAGTTCGTTCCGATGGCCGGAAAGGAGCTTGATCTCCTGTTCCATCTCCACGATCTGGGAGATGTTTGCCAGAAACCAGGGGTCGATCCGGGTTATCTCATGGATCTTTTCGATACCGATGCCGTGGCGAAAGGCCTCGGCCACCAGCAGAATACGCTCCGGGGTGGGCAGCACCAGACGCGAGAGGACGATCTCCCTCCGTTCGGCCTCGGGCAGCGCCCGCTCATCGGCCGAGAGCGGGCTTGAAAATCCGTTGTACCCGTACTCGAGGGAGACCAGCGCCTTCTGGACGGACTCCTTGAACGTCCTGCCGATGGCCATTGCCTCCCCTACCGATTTCATCTGGGTGGTAAGGGTGGGGTCGGCCTGGGGGAATTTCTCGAAGGTAAACCGGGGGATCTTGGTGACCACGTAGTCGATCGTCGGTTCGAACGACGCCGGGGTCTCGCGCGTGATGTCGTTAAGGATTTCGTCAAGCCGGTATCCCACGGCGAGCTTGGCGGCGATCTTGGCGATGGGGAAGCCCGTCGCCTTGGAGGCAAGCGCGGAGCTGCGGGAGACGCGCGGGTTCATCTCGATGACGACAATCCTTCCGTCCTCGGGGTTGACCGCAAACTGGATGTTGCTGCCGCCGGTATCGACGCCGATTTCCCGAATGATCGCGACGGCGGCGTCCCGCATAATCTGATATTCCTTGTCGGTGAGGGTCAGGGCGGGGGCTACCGTCACGGAATCGCCGGTGTGGATGCCCATCGGATCGAGGTTCTCGATGGAGCAGACGATTACCACGTTGTCGGCGCAGTCGCGCATCACCTCAAGCTCGTATTCCTTCCAGCCCAGCACCGACTGCTCGATGAGGACGCGTCCCACGGGGCTCTGGGCCAGGCCCCAGCGGACGTACTCGATGAACTCCTCGCGGTTGTAGGCGATATTGCCCCCGCTGCCGCCGAGGGTAAAAGACGGCCGAATGATGGCCGGGAAACCCACCGTGGCCAGCACCGATTCGGCCTCGGAAAAGGACTCCGCGTAGCCGCTTTCCGGAAGCGACAGGCCGATCCTGGTTATGGCTTCCTTGAACAGATTCCGGTCTTCTGCTTTTTCGATCGCCTCGTAGCGCGCGCCGATTAATTCAACGCCGTACTTCTCCAGCACGCCCGCCTTGACCAGCTCGACGGCGATGTTGAGGCCGGTCTGTCCGCCGAGGGTGGGCAGCAGGCAGTCGGGCCGCTCCTTTTTGATGATTTTTTCCACCACCGACGGCAGGATCGGTTCCACGTACGTGGCGTGGGCGAAGTCGGGATCGGTCATGATGGTGGCCGGGTTGGAGTTGATGAGGATGACCTCGTACCCTTCTTCCTTGAGGGCCTTGACCGCCTGGGTCCCGGAATAGTCGAATTCGCACGCCTGGCCGATGATGATCGGGCCGGAGCCGACGATGAGGATCTTCTTGATATCGGTTCGCTTCGGCATTGATTACGCGGTGTCCCTGATGATCCCGATAAATTGCTCGAAGAGGTACCCGGCGTCGTGGGGGCCTGGCGAGGCCTCCGGGTGGTACTGAACGCAGAAGAGGGGAAGCTCGGTATGCCTGAATCCCTCGACGGTGTTGTCATTGAGATTGAGATGGGTGATCTCGGTGTGCGCGGGCAGCCTATCCGCGTCCACCGCGAAACCGTGGTTCTGCGAGGTAATCTCGACCCGGCCGGTCATCAGGTTTTTCACCGGCTGGTTGCCCCCCCGATGCCCGAATTTCAGCTTATAGGTTGAACCGCCGAGGGCCAGCGCCGAGAGCTGATGGCCCAGGCAGATGCCGAAGATCGGCTTCTTCCCGATGAGCTTTTTTATCTCGGCGATCGCATACGGGACCCCCTCGGGGTCCCCCGGCCCGTTGGAAAGGAGTATTCCGTCGGGCTTGAGCGACAATACGACGTCTGCCGGGGTACCGGCCGGGACCACTTTGACGCGGATGCCCCGGGAGACCAGCGACAGCGGTATGTTTTCCTTGAGGCCGAAGTCGATAACCACCACGGTAAGCCCGGTATCCACCGGAGGGGAGTATGCACGCCCCGTGATGGACGACAGGTCGGCGGGGTCTTTCTTGAATTCGTAGATCTTGTCGGTGGTGACCTCCTTGACGAGGTCGCGGCCGATGAGGCCCGGCGAGCTCTTCGCCTTCTCGACGAGGATCTCGGGCGTGATATCGACGGTTGATACGACGGCCTTGATAGCCCCGCCGATCCGGATATGGCGCGTCAGCGCCCGCGTGTCCACCCCCTGGATTGCGATGATATTGTGCCGTTTGAGAAACGCGGAAAGCTCCTCGCGGGAGCGGAAGTTGCTGGCGACCGGCGAGATCTCTTTGACGATGAACCCCTCTACCTGGGGCATCCATGACTCGTTGTCGGCGGGGTTGATGCCGTAGTTGCCGATCTGGGGGGTTGTCATGGTGACGATCTGGCCCTTGTAGGACGGGTCGGTGAGGATCTCCTGATAGCCGGTCATCGAGGTGTTGAAAACGACTTCCCCGTCGCGGATGCCGTCGGCCCCGAAGCTGCGTCCGTAAAAGATCGTCCCATCTTCCAGTGCGATGGCGGCGTTCTTCATGCGTGTACTTCCTCCCCGTTTAATAGAAGACTATAACGAAATCTTGCCCGAATTTCAAGACAATTGTAGACTCCCCCGTAACAATACGGTATAATGGCGCGATTTGATTATAGGCTATTGATTGATTCCGACGCGATCCGAGTGCCTGACGGCCCTGAGGGACCATGAGGTTCCCGACAACATCATCGGCCATAGTATTGTCGTTGAACGCGTGGCACTCATCCTCTCGCGCAGGCTCATGGAGGCCGGAAACGGGATAGACATTGCGCTTGTCTCGGCGGGGGCGCTGCTGCACGACATCGCCAAGATGCGGGGGATCAGGGAAGGCAGACCCCACGGGGAACTGGGCGCCGAGACGACCGACCGGCTCGGCTTCCTCGAAGTCTCGCCGATCGTCGGTCAGCACGTGCGGCTGGCCGATTACGGTGACAATGGAGGCATCGACGAGGCGAAGCTCGTCAATTACGCCGACAAACGGGTGAACCATGAAGAGATCGTCACCCTCGATGAACGGTTCGACTATCTGTTCGAGCGATACGGGTCCGCCTCGCCGGAGGCGCGGGAGCGGATCGCCGAGATGAAGCGGCTTACCGGCGCCATCGAGGGGCAGATCTTCGAACGGCTCTCGATAACCCCTTCGGATGTAAAGAAACTGGTTGAGGAGCGGTATGGACTTTATACTCGATAGGCTTGCCATCGGCGATCTTCCCGACGCCAAAAACAGCGCGATGCTGGCGGAGTGCGGCATCACCGCCATCCTCAACGTCGCCAAGGAGGCGCAGCACGATCCCGACGGCAACTGCTTTGACTACTACAAGGTAAATATAGACGACGGACAGGCGATGGATTTTTCACACCTGACCGAGGCGGTGGACTTCATTCACAGCCGCATCCGCAACGGCAAGGTGCTGGTGCACTGCCTCATGGGGGTGAGCCGGTCTTCGACGGTCGTATTGTGCTATCTGCACGAGTGCGGGTTTTCCCTGAGGGAAGCGATGAACCTCATCAAGAAAAAGCGGCCGGATGCCCAGCCCCACATAGCCCTCTATAACTCGGTGCGGGAGTACTATCAGAAGAAGGAAGCGGAACACGCAGGCCATATCATCCCGGACATATAGGAATCGATCAGAGACGTGAGTGACCGTATACACAGGGAGTGACACCCGGCAGAAAAGACGTGCGCGATTAATCTCCCGTGTAAAGCGTAAAGGGGCGACACTATGAAGAGATATGTCGGGACCGTCTTCATTGCGATCGGATGCCTCGTTGTTGTCGGGTGCGCCCCGGGATACTTCATTATAGACCGACACCCGAGTTCGGAGACACCCGGTTTCTCCGTCGATATTGACGAGGTCAGGAAGATTGCGGCGGCCGGGGACGGTGAGCTTCCTACGGAGGTACGGTCCCTGGTCGTAACGGAGCTGGCCTTACCGGCGTGGTTCATCATGGCCGGCGGCGGATGTGAAAAGGTCCCGTTCGACTTTGTTGCCTACCAGGTCGTCTATCCCGACGGGACCGTAATCATAGATTCATGCTCCGACAAGAATGCCTATGACCGGATACCCGCCCCGATACGGTCTTTATTCTTTCGCTCCTTCAACGAAAAAAACTACGATCTCCTCCAGCAGTCACTGAGGACGGCAAAACTCGTCCTGGTCACCCATGAACATGCGGATCATATCGGCGGTATCGCCGCGTCCCCCTATCTCGGCGAGATAGTACCGCACCTGCTGCTCACCACGGAGCAGTTTGAGGGCGCGCGTATGGAGGAGGCCGGGTTTCCGGCCGGGGCGCTAAACGGGTTTACGCCCGTTTCGTATGACCGGTATTACGCCGCCGCGCCGGGCATCGTCATGATTAAGGCGCCGGGCCACGCCGGGGGGCAGCAGATGATATACGTGCTGACAAAGGGCGGCAACGAGTACCTTTTTCTCGGCGATATCATATGGAACCGGGCAAACCTGAAACACCGGGTCTACCGGTCCCGTCTCGTTTCCCTGGCAATAAAGGAAGATGCGGATTGCGCCCGGGAAGAGTTCCGCTGGGTGCTCGATACCCTCTACGATAACCCGAATAGCCCCGTCATCTACGTCATCTCTCACGACAGGGACCAGCTCAGGGAATATATCAATACGGGAGTAATCACGGAGGGATTCAGATAACCGGTGCGGAACTTTTCGATATCGTTTATGCCCCGGTGGCGGGGGACACCATACAAATAGATATATGAGCGATACCGACTGACCCGACCGACCGCCGTCGCATCGGCATACGACGGCGTATATAGTCCCGAATGGTATATTACCGGAGGATACCATGAAGAAATTCGCGAAGATCGTTCTTATTGTGATCGCGTGTCTCGTTGTTATCGGATTCGTTGGGAAATACTTCCTTGTGGATCGGGCATCGATTCCGACGGACTCCTCTTTTACCATCGATATGGATGAGGTCAGACGGCTCGCGCTTTCGATGGGTGACGGCTTGCCCACCGAGGTCAGGTCGCTGATCGTTGCCGAGGGCGCTTTCCCGGGTCGTGGATGGTCGCCCCCGGCGTACGGGGCGAAATACCGATGGCCTTCATCGCCTATCAAGTCGTCTACCCCGACAAGACCGTCATAATCGACGCGTGCGCGGACAGGGCCGGTTTCGAGATGATGCCCTTTCCCTTGAAAGGCTATTCCGATGAAAACTACGGGGTCCTCCAGGAGTCGCTGAGGAAGGCGTCACTCATCCTGATTACCCATGAACATTTCGACCATATCGTCGGCGTCGCCAAGTCTCCCTACCTTTCGGAGATCCTCCCGCGGCTGGTCCTCACGAAGGAACAGGCCGAGAGCCCTGACATGAAAAGTGCCGGCTTTCCCGCCGGTTCGCTTGACGGGTACAAGCCCCTCTCCTATGACCGGTACCATGCCGTCGCTCCGGGTATTGTCCTGATCAAAGCGACAGGACATGCGCCGGGGCAGCAGATTATCTACCTGAAGACGACAGGGGGCGCCGAATACCTCTTCCTCGGCGATATCGTCTGGAGCCGGGAGAACCTGACCCGGGAGGTAAACCGGCCGCTTCTCATGTCCCTGGTCCTGAGGGAGGACCTCGATTTGGCGCGGGGCGAGATACGCTGGATCATCGACAACCTCTCTGCGAACCCTAACAACACCATCACTTATCTGATCTCACACGACGGGCAGCAACTTGAGGAACAGATCCAGGCGGGTGTCGTCGCCGAGGGATTCAAATAGCGGAAGACCCCGTTCTTTGAGGCCCGGCCGCATAACGGTACAGGGACAGCCCCGTCCGACTAATGGGATGCAGCGGGTCAGGTACATCGGGAAACAAATAGGAGACCCCCGGCGACAATGCGAGAAGAATACACGATCTTTCACCTTTCGGACACCCATTTCAACGGCGAGAACCTCGATCTGCTCAGCCTCGTGCTCAATAACCTCGTCGATCTCGCCCCCCGGTACGTCCTGTTTACCGGCGATATCGTGGAAAGCCCGAAATATAACCCGCGCCCCTTTGTGCGGATGATCAGGAGCGCCCTTTCCCGGGTGGGGGAGAAGACCGGAAGGCAGCCGGTTTTTTTGGTAATCCCCGGAAACCACGATTTTTTCTGGATGGGGGCCTACGGCGTACGAAAGGTCCGCCGCTTCTATCAGGCCTTTCGGGAGGAGGAGCGCTCCTTTTTCTTTTCGGCCGAGGATGAGATTGCCATCGCCCCGTTCGACTCCAACCGGGTTGTCGAGCCGCGGGGGGGCTTCCGGCGAAAGCTGCTCCAAAGGATACGCTACAAGTCGCACGGCCTGATTATCGAAAAGGACCTCGACGAATTTTCCCAACAGGTAAAACAGCTGAGGAAATCGGGCGACGCCCGCCCTTTCGACAGGTCTTTGAAGATCGCCCTCATTCACCACCATGTGCTGCCGACGTCTTATAGCTACCTGCCGGCGCTGGCCGACGAGAGCTACATGATGCTCGAAAACGCCGGCGTATTCATCTATCGGCTCGTCCAGGAGGATTTCGACCTGATCCTTCACGGCCACCGCCATTACCCGCAGTTCTGCCGCGCCGCTTACTATGACCAGCAGGGAAAGGAGAAGGTCATCTCAATCCTCGGCTGCGGATCATCGGGCAAACCCTACGACCAGTGGATCGCCAGTGCGGGGCATAATTTCAACGTGATCCGCATCCATCGGGACGGTTCGGTGACGGCCGTGCAATACTTCAAATTCGGCACGGGCGATTTCGTGCCGGCCGAGCGGGTGATCACGCTGAGGACACCCAAGCGGGAGGAAAAGACATTTGAGCACGAACCGGGAGGATGGTTCGGCCCGCAGTTTTAGGGCCCGGGCGCGTAAGACCTTTGACAAGGCGTCGTCATTCTACGGCTTTTTCGATTTCTTTTCGAAGGGAGTATTCACGGAGGCGGCCGCGCGGCTGTCCGCAACAATCCCGTTAGGGCCGGAAACGAGAATCCTCGAGGTCTTCTGCGCGACCGGGCTCTTTTCCCGGATTCTGGCCGGGATGGGGCACAGGGTAACCGCCGTCGATATCTCGCCCCTGATGATCCGAGCGGGCGGAGCGGGAGGCTCAGGGGCTTGCGCGTATCGGCTTTTCTCGTTGGGGATGCCGCCGACCTCCCGTTTTCGGACGCTGCCTTCGATCTGATGGTCGCCGGGCGCGGCCTTCACGGTATGCCGCCGGCGGTACGGGACGCCGTTGTTGCGGAGATCGGACGGGTATGCTCCGGTCACGTCCTCTTTATGGAGCCGAAACGACCGGCGGGCGCATCCGGCAAGGGCCGTCATGGCGATTCTTGAACGGCTCGAAGGGGGATACGAACACTACCTCGAGTTTATCGCCCTGGATTTCTCGACCTACCTCAACGGCAGAGGGTTTTCCGCACGGGATCTGATGGTAACAGACAACGAGCATGTCATCCTGTGCCGCAAGGAACGCAGTTGCCACCTGACACGAGCCTCTTATTTCACTCCCACTCTTTCCCTTGACACCTACCGGCCTGACGGCTATTATCGAAGGCAATGATACGCGACCCCCGCAACGATTTTTCCATCAACGCCATGGCGCTGACCATCTTTACGACCAACATCGGGGGCGGCATCATTATCTCCATCCTTTCGCTCTACATAAAACACCTCGACATCAGCCTCACCCTGGGGGGACTTTGCCATCTCGCTGTTCGCGATCACCCGCGCGCATTTCCCAGCCGATCATCGGCCACTTTATCGACCGGATCGACCCCCGGCCCGTTATCACCACGGGGATCATTATCTTTACGATCGCCTCGGCGGCGCCGGCTATCCCCAACGCGGCAATCCTCTTTATCGCCCGGGCGCTCCTGGGCGTATCTTCGGGGATGGTGATCGTGGCCTGTTACACGATTATCGCGCGCCTCTATGAGGACGCCCACCTTCGCCGGATGGCCAACGCCCGGTTCATGGCGCTGGAGATGATCGGCTCGATCGTGGGGCCGGTGCTCGGATCGGTGACCTTCTGGCTGTCGGGCTCTTTCTCGATCTCCCTTTATCGTCTGCTCCATGTTCGGCATGATTGCGCTGGCGCTTGTTCCTGAAACGGGTAAAAGATATCGGGGGCGATAAACCGCCGCAGGTCGCCAACGACAAAGACACGTCCCGCGAGCGCATGACGTTCGCCCCGGGCGGGTTTGCCTCCCTGGCGCTGCTTGTCGGGCCTCAATTTCACGCTCATGTTCGTCTGGGGCGGACTGATGCTGATGATGCCGTTGTTTGCCGACTCGGTCGGTATCGCCGGGTATAAGGCCGGCTATCTCTTCGGAACGCTTTCGTTCGGGATGATCCTTTCCATCTGGTTGACACAGCGCGAATTTTTAGGCAACACGGCCATTGATCCGCTCATCATCGTGGGCAGCTTCTTTGCCCTCATCCCACTGACGATCCTTGTGTTCGTGACGCATTTCTGGATATGGCTCCTGATCTTCTGGGCGATGGGGATGGGTGTGGGTCTGCTGTTTCCGATCTTCCCGTCTATGGCCAGCGAGGCCATCGTGAACCGGCCGGGGCAGGGGGTTAGCTATCTTGAAATGGGCGGGAATATCGGCTTTATACTCGGGCCGATCATGACCTCGCTCTTTGTACGGGACGGCGACGTATCACTCGCGTTTTATTTCGAGGCCGCTGTATCCTACGTGACGGTGCCCGGGGCCATTGCCCTGGTGCTGCTGAGACGAAGACGGGCGCGGTCTATGGAGCAGCCCGTTTAAGGGTCTCGGAGATGACAAAGAGCACGCCCGCGCTTTCCATTGTCTTGAGGGACTCCTCCAGGTGCCCCGGCGGGGAGGCTACCGGCCGGGAGAGGTCGTAAATGACCACCGCTTCAAAGCCCATCGTTACAGCGTCTTTGGCGCTGTAGAACACGCAGTAATCCAGCGCCAACCCCGAAAGGAAAACCCGCCGAATCTTCTTGTTCCTCAGGTATCCCGAGAGCCCGGTCTCGGTGGTCATATCGTTTTCCATGAGCACGGAATAACTGTCGATATCGCGGTGGTAGCCCTTCCTGAGGATGAGCGTCGCCCGGTCGGAATCGAAATCCGGGTGGAGGCGGGCGCCGTGGGTTCCCTGGACACAGTGATCGGGCCACAGGACGGGTCCCAGCCCGGGGGCATCGTACAGGTCATAGGGTTTCTTGCCGGGATGAGTGGCGGCAAACGACCGATGGTCTTTAGGGTGCCAATCCTGGGTTGCCACCACGGTCCTGAAGAGGGGGAGGCAGCGGTTGATCCCGGAAACGATCCGGTCCCCGTCGGAGACGGGGAGGTTTCCTCCGGGCATAAAATCGGGCTGAAGGTCGACGACGATGAGGGCATCATCGTGGCCTATGGTGATGTCTTTCGCAAAATGAATATCTCGCATGGCGCCTCCTTGTGGCGTTACTATAGTGTATCCCATTTATTTGTGTCAAGGGAAATTGGAATTTCCTGCCGACGCGGCGGCCCGAGTAAATTGAGTATTGAAAGAGATAGAGTAGTTTGATAGAATAGTTGCGATGATCAAGGATGTCGTCATAGAGCTGGTTCGGGGGCGCATCGTCTTTTCCTGCCCTCACTGCCTGGCGGGTGACGTCTTTTCGCCCGAGACCGTGGCCGGGACGTCCAGCGCCATAACCGCCGTCAAGTGCCCGCGCTGCAGTTATATGGTGAGCCTCAACAGGGCCAGGATCGAGGCGGCCGTCGCCGATATCATTGCCGATGACCCGCAGGCGAAAAATCCCTTCGAGCAGACGAAGGCGGGGGAGCCCGCCGCCGGTGAACCCCAACCGCCCCCGCCCCCCGCAGAACCGGAGAATCCGCCGGCCCCGGCCGGCCCGGCCCTAAAAGTGCCGCCCGCGCACCGGCCCGCCGGCCCCCAACCCCCGGCCCCCGAGAAACTCCGTGCGGACTACGTGATGCATCGGGTCCACGGTGAGAGGGGAACCCCGATGCCCTCGGCCGTGGGGCTCACGGACCTCATCCTCGTGGTGGATTTGGAGGACTCATTCCGGGACGATATCTGGATTACCTTTTCGGATATCGCACGCGTCGAGGGGTACCGCGGCGCGATGGGCGCAGCCCAATATATCAAGAAGCGCGCCGGCGAGATCACCATCATGATGATGGATTTAGACCTGGGCGACGGGAGCTGCTTTTCGGTGCTGGATGCGTTGAGGGACGACGACAGGGCCGCCGCTATCCCCGCCATCATTACCTATGTCGACAGAAACCAGCACGAGATCATCAAGAAGGGCCTGCGCAGCTACCCCCAGGTCAAGTTCTTTATCCAGAAAGAGGAATTCATCAAGAAGATGATCGAGCTTTCAATCAAGATCGTCAAGCACGAGAGCTGAGGCGACCGCCGCTGTCTCCTGGCGCGGCCTCCTCACAGCGACTAATAGAACCTCTCTATAATAAGCCGAAAAAAAGAAAATATATTTTTCACGCGCCCATTGTGTGGTATGATGCGCGCCATCGTACGTGTACCTATTTCTGATCACCAGGCTGATCTCCGGGTAATTGTGAAACGCCTATGGCCTCCGACGTCGTCATTACCATCATCAACAGCGTGATCGTCTTCTCGTGTCCCGCCTGCATGAGAACCGGGGGATTCCCCCTCGAGCTGATACGGGAGATGAAGGGAGAGACGATCAACTACCCCTGCGGCCACTGCGGCGCCGAGGCGGCCTTCGACTCCGCCCGGGTGGAGGGGGCGGTGCGCCTGATGAAAAAGGACGACCCGTCCCTCAAGGGGCCGTTCGACGTGAAGTTTACCGAAGGGTCGCTGGATTCCGCGCGCGCCGGCGGCGCGGCCGACCAGGACGTGATCGTGGTCATCGACAGCGACGAGACATTCCGGAAGGACATTGGTACGATCTTCGAAGGGCTGGCGCGGGTGGAGGCATACGGGGGGTGCAAGGGGGCTGCCGAGTTCATCATCACGCACGCCAGACAGGCCATCCTCGTGATCCTTGACGTCTACCTGGGCGACGGGACGTTTATGGACGTGCTCGGGGGCATCAAGGCAGACGAGAAGGCCGCCAAGATCTCCACGATCGTGGTCCACCCCACGCGCAAGGACCGGATCATCATCGAGCAGATGGTGCTGCCGTTCGAGCAGGTCAAGCGGATCATCCACAAAGACGAGCTCCTCAAACGCCTAACGGAACTTGCCGACAGGTTCCCGGCGAAGGGGAAGTAGATTCCCCGTCATTGCGGGGAACGTAGCGACGTGGCAATCTCGAACGCGGTAACTACCCGGAATCACGTTGGCGTGAACAGCAACGTTCGAGATCGCCACAGCCCTTCGGGGCCTCGTAATGACAGCTTTTAAATAGTACCGTGCCTTGTCAACATCCTCGGGCGGCTCACCATGCCGCCCGTTTTCTTTTTAACGAGGTGAGCTTACTATTGTAAAGGGGCTATTTCTGTGTTATAAAAAACGTCAGGCCTATACTATAGGATAGTTCATGGCAAAGAAGAGCGACATACGGCCGGACGGCGTGAAGCCGACGTCAGACCCCCGGTCAAACCCCATCCTGCCCCCGTTCCCGCAGCAGACGTCGCCGTCGATGACGATCTTCAACATCGGCGCGGCCGTCGGACTGGCGGTGCTGCTGGTCGTGGTCATGCAGGCGACGGCCTCCATCCTCAAGCCCTTTTTTATCGCAATTTTTCTTTCCATCCTCGTCTACCCCGCGGTGGCGCTGCTCATCCGCTTCAAGGTGCCGAGGTTCGTCGCCTATTTTATCGTCTTTGCCGCCATCATCGGCATCATCTACGTCCTCGGGGTGCTGGTGTCCATCAACGTCTCGGCGTTTGCCGAGCGGCTCCCGTTTTACGAGGCGCGGCTGACCGTGCTTGCCGATCAGGCCGTCGATCTGATGCGACACCTCATGTCCCTTGACCGCTGGGGGCTGACCAAGGGCATCGACCTTTCCGTGATAGACCCCCTCCAGTATGTCTCACTTCCCAAGATCACCTCCTACATCGGGGCGAGCATCGGCTCAGTGTTCAGTATCGTCGGGGAGATCTTCGTAATCCTCATTTTCATGATTTTTATTCTCATGGAGGTGGACCGCATCTCCGCGCGCGTGATCTGGGCATACGGGGAAGAAAACGCCCCGGAGATACTGGCCGTGGCCGACGACATCAACACGAGTGTCATGAAGTACCTCTGGGTAAAGACGCTCATCAACATCGCCACGGGGCTTCTCACCAGCCTGGTCCTCGGGGTCGGCGGGATTGATTTTTTCATCCTCTGGGGCATCATCGCCTTCGTGCTCAACTATATCCCATACCTCGGCTCCGTCTTCGCGGTCGCCTTCCCCGTCCTGATGGCCCTTATCCAGATCACCCCGCTCGGGGCGCTGGTGATCTTGCTGTGCCTGATCGCGGTGCATTTCTCGCTGGGCAACTTCATCGAACCAAAGGTGATGGGCCGGGAATTGAACCTCTCCCCGTTGGTGGTGCTGATCGCCCTGGCCTTCTGGGGGTGGCTCTGGGGATTCATCGGGATGGTGCTGGCCATCCCGATTACGGCTACCATCAAGATCGTCATGGAGCATATACCGGCCACCCGCAATCTCGCGCGCTTTATGAGCGACGTGCTGGAGCCGCCGCCCGACGAGCCCCCCGTCCGGAGGCATATCCCAATCTTTTCGCTGCTGCGCAGGGTCAGCAAGGGATGAGGCGGCCCGCGGCGTGAACACCACATACCACAATATCAGCTTTCGTAACGGACAATGACGGAAAATCGAAACCAGAACGACCGGCCGGGGCGGCCGGCGGCGGGGCGACGGCTCGTCCCGTATCAGAAGTTTATCGCGGTCGGCATCGGCGTGATCCTGGCGGTGGTCCTCGTCGTCGCGCTGAGGGCGCTGGGGCCGATCCTCAAGCCCTTTCTGATCGCGGTCTTCTTCTGTATCCTGATCTACCCCGTCGAGCGGCTGCTGGTGCGTGTGAAGGTACCGCGTCTCGTCGCCTATCTCCTGATCTTCGGCGTCGTGATCACGGCCGGTTATTTCATGGGGAAGCTCATTTCCTACAACGTCCGGGCGTTTTCCGACGAGCTGCCGGTCTATGAACAAACGATACGGTCGCAGGTCGAACGGCTCGACGGGTATATCCGGGATATGGATATCCTCAAAGAGCTGGACATCCCCGACGAATTGAACCTGAGGGACTGGTCGCCCCCGGCCACTTTTCGATCGACAGGTTCAAGATGATCGCCCGAAAGAGCATCGGGTCAGTCCTTTCGCTTGTCGCCAACACCGTGGTGGTGCTGCTGTTGATGATATTCATTCTCCTCGAAACCGAGCACTTCCCGGCGCGTATCGTCTACGCCTACGGGGAGGCCCGCTCGGCCAAGATCCTCGAGGTGGCCGGTACCATTGTCGGGGACGTCATGAAGTACCTGTCGGTTAAGACCCTGATTGCCGTTATCACCGGGCTCCTCTTCACGGGCTTTTTAGGGGCCTGCGGCGTGGAGTTCTTCGTCCTCTGGGGGGTCCTGGCCTTCGTACTCCATTTTATCCCCTACGTCGGGTCGTACGCCGCCGCGTTGCTGCCGGTGGCGATGGTCTTTATACAGTTCACCCCGGCAGCGGCCTTGCTGATGCTGGCGGTGCTGGTCGTAATCCAGCTCGTGCTCGGCAGTTACGTGGAGCCCCGGGTCATGGGCAGGGAGCTGAAGCTCTCTCCCCTCTTTATCGTGCTGGCTCTGGCCTTCTGGGGCTGGGTATGGGGGATCGTAGGCGTGTTCCTGGCCGTCCCTATCACCGCGACGATCAAGATCGTCATGGAGAACTTTTCCGGCACCCGCGGAATCGCGCGGATCATGAGCGATGTGACAGAGGGGACGCTCAGGAAGAAGGGCACGCAAAAAGGACGAGGCGCCGGCGGCAGGTAGCGCCCGTAATAGCGGGTGAGGTAAAAATAGCGGGGCGGTGCACACTGTGCATCGCCCTGTTGTTGTACAGTGAGGGACTACTATTGAGATCCTATGGAAACGGTTTGTGAGGGTACGTAATCTTTTAATTACTTATGTTGATCCATTTTTCTTTGTGTCTTCGTGCCTTTGTGGTGAACCTTTCCTTCCTTTTTCTATGCCCAATAGCGGGACTTTCACCACAAAGACACAAAGGCACAAAGGGATAAACCAACTTGCTTCGATAAAAAGATAGCAGGAATGTCCACTCCGCGGTTTGGCCGATAGTCCCTCGACAACGTCCCTATTACGTTGCCTCCAGCGGCTGGTAGGGCGTTTCGAAATAGCGGTGGTATCTCTTCGGAAGTGTCCGGTAGTCGACCCCTTTTGTCTTCCGTTCTATCTTCACCGAGTTGTAGCTGTTCCAGAACAGCACGGTCTTGTCCTTCAAGGCCCCCGTCCGGGCGCTGTGCATCATGGCCGCCGCGGTCTTGCCGGTGTAGGTACCGTCCAGGCCGATGCCGCAGGACCTCTTGAAGAGCCTGACGGCCGACATCCCGTCCTCGGAAAAACAGGCGTAGCCGGTGCCGATGCAGTCGTGAACGACGGTGAGGTCCGCCTCCGCCAGGGTAATGCCGGCAAAAGACCCCTCGTATCGGCCCAGTATCCGCGCCGCACCGTCGGCAAGCTCCTTTGCCTTGGGGAAGCTCGCGTACTGCAGGTCCGATACGCGGACCGCCACCACCTTCGTCGGCAGGCCGAGGGCCTTGACGCCGAGGGCGAGGCTGGCGGCCGTGCCGGAGGAACCGATGGTAACATAGATAAAATCGGGCACGGGAGCAAGGCCGGCGTCGATCTGCCGCTTGAGTTCGTAAATCCCACTCATACCCCCGATCACGCCCAGGGGGCTCGATCCTCCGGCGGCCACAACATAGGGAAGTTTCCCGGTCCTTAGCAGGCAGCGCGCCGAGATCGCCAGGGTCCCGAGTACGACGGCCGGCGTATTCGGGAATTCGTGAAGCTCGGCCCCGACGAGCTTCTGGTAGAGGAGGTTTTTCCCGACGTACCGGGCGTTCTGCTGGGGCAGGTGAATCGAGATGGGATTGATCCCAATCTGCTTCGCGAATATGGCCGACGCCAGCGTAAAGTTGGAGCCCGCGTAGCCGAAGGCGATGGCGTGGGACGCCTTTTTTTTCAGCGCGTCGCCGAGGATGAACTCCAGCTTCCTGACCTTGTTGCCGCCGTAGAGATTCGAGCTCCTGTCGTCCCGCTTGATATAGAGTCCCTTGATTCCCAGCTCTTTTTCAAGACCGGTCAGCCGCTCAACGGGGGTGGGGTAGGTTCCGAAATCACAATGGGGTATCTTGTCGGAGAGGCCGGGATACGCGGCCAGCAGCGGGTTTGTCATAGGGACTCCTTTTCCTTGTTGAAGGCATGGTATCGTTTTTGTTGAATAATTGCAAGGCGTTTTTCCTTGACAGGAAACGAAGTTAAGGGGACTATTGATACCATGAACCGACTACTCGCGATCGTATCCGTTCTTACCGTCCTGGCAGCCCTGGGGTGCGCCGCTTTTACGCCGAAGGTCCCGGTATACAAGAACGATGCGCTCAACGAGGTCTTCTGGGCCGATGAAAACTTCGCGGGGGAGCTTGCGAAGATACCCGGCGTCAATACCGCAGATCCCCGTATATCGGCGGCGGTTTCGGCGCTGTGGGCCGACTACCGCGGCGCGCGATTCGCCGGTGCCTTTGGCCGGATCATGGCTGTCGGAAATGCCGGGGCGCGGGCCTACTGCTCGCCCCTGGAGGCGACCCTGTGGCTCTACATCGAGGACCCGGCAGGGGCCCGGGAAATCCTTTCCGACTACAGCCTGGAGAAGCTATTGGCGGTATCATGGCGAAAGTGCACCGGGGACCGATGGGATGAATGGGAGGAGATTCGCGCCCGCCTGTCGGCGCCGGTGCTGTGCTCCTATTACACGAAGATGGCCCTCCGGTATATCGCGGAGCGCAACGACGGCAAGAACTACCTCCAGTCGCCCTACGAAACGGTCCTCATGCGGGGGGGAGACTGCGAGGATTTTGCGGCGCTGATCGTCGAGGCCCTCGAGTATGGCGGCTGGTACGCCCGGTTATTCACCGTTGATATCTACTGGCACGAGAAGAAGGAAATAAAACCCCACACGGTGGCGTGTTTCCGGGACGGGGGGCAATGGTACTTTATACAGGGATATGATGGAAAGTATCTGGCCGGAGGGGCGGTGGGGCCCTTTGCGCAAGCAAACGAAATGGCCGATTCCGTCTCCCGCAGTATCGGGGGGGAGACCTACTACTATTACATCCACACCGCCCTCGAGTTCCTCGACGCCTATAAAGACCTCAACCGGGGAAGGCCGTAACGAAAAACGCGAGGAGACCGTGTCTCCTCGCGTCAGTACCAGCGCCGAGCCGCCCTATCGGGGGAGGCCCTCCCTTTCATATGAAGCTTTGGAGCTTCGCGCTACTTTCCCGTGAATTTTGCGTCGCGTTTTTCCATCTTGGCCATGAGTCCCTCGCGGACGTCCTGGGTCCCCACGAGACTGGTCTGGGCCACTCCTTCCAGGTCCATAAAGCTCCTGATATCCAGCGGCTGGCCTAGGTTGATAACCCGTTTGGCAAGCCCGACGGCCAGTGGCGCGTTCTTGTTGAGGGTCTCGGCGAGCGCCATTGCGCCCTCGAAGGCGTCGTCGACTACGTCGTTGAAGAGCTGGATGGCCTGCGCCTCCCGTGCGTCGATGACCTTGGCCGTCATAATGAGCTCTTTCGCCTTGATGGGACCGATAAGCTTGGTGAGGCGAGAGGTGCCGCCCACGTCAGGGATGAATCCGACCGCGGTTTCCTGGATGGCGATCTTCGTGCCGACCTGGCCGATTCGAAAATCACCCGACAGGATAAGCTCGGTGGCCATGCCGAAACAGAAGCCGTGGACCGCAAAGATGACCGGTTTTTCGATGTCATAGATCACGTTGACGACATCCTGCATCACCCGGATGATCTTGCGGGCCAGGGGAGGCGAAGCGTCTAAGAGACCGGTGCCTGCCAGGGCGGCGAAATCGACCCCGGCAGAGAAACCCTTACCCTCTCCCCTGATGACGATGGATCGGACCTGGGGGTCGGTATAGACGGAGTCGACCGCATCCCTGATGCCGAACATCATGTCGCCGTTAAGCGCGTTTCTCTTTTCGGAACGGGCCAGTGTTATGATGAGGGTAGGGCCTCTTCGTTCGGTGGTAACCTTCGATCTGTCATAGTCTTTGTCATTGAGGAAATCGGACATGTGCCCCTCCTTGAGAAGTAGTGAGGTAGAATAATCGTAAGACCGTGCCCTCGTCCGGCAGGTCATTTCAATCTATGACACTCATATATCAGGTTTTTACCGCCTCTGTCAAGCGATGAAGCAACCCGTGTCTTTTTGACTTGACAAACACCGAAATCGTTGTTATTTTTAAGTATTAGCACTCTTATACGCGGAGTGCTAAAAGCGTATGGGGAGACTAATGGGACTAATGGGACAAATGGTATGGGCATGGAGATAGAACTCAGCAACAGGGCAAAGACCGTCCTCTTTACCATTATTACCGACTTTATCAGGACCGGCGATCCGATAGGTTCCCGGACGATCTCCAAGCGGGGGACGCTTGACGTATCCCCGGCCACAATACGCAATATTATGGCCGACCTCGAAGAGGTCGGGCTGCTGGCCCAGCCCCATACGTCGGCCGGCCGCGTTCCCACGGAGCGTGCGTATCGTTTCTACGTGGATAGTCTGGTTCAGGTATCCGATCTTACCGCTACCGAAGAACGGATGATAGAAAAAAGCCTTAATCCGCCCACCCGGGAGCTCAAGGACGTGGTCAGAGAGACGTCCCGGGTCCTTTCCGAGATGTCCCGGTGCGTCTCCATGGTCAGCACACCAAGCTTCTCCGAGACACTATTCAAATATATCGATTTCGTGAAGCTTTCGGAAAACAGGATACTGGCCATACTCGTATCCAAGACCGGCATGATATTTAATAAGCTCATCATCGTTGAAGATGAATTCAGCCAGGATAAGCTCGCCTGGATGTCACGCTATCTCAACGACGTTCTGTCGGACATGACGCTCAAGGAGGTCAGGCGCACGATCATACAGGAAATGCAGAAGGAGAAGAACCTCTACGATACCATTCTCATGAATGCCCTGAAGATGTCCCGTAACCTGTTTGATGCCGAGATTATCGATGATGAGCTATTCATCGAGGGAAGCACGTATATCTTCGATTACCCGGAGTTTACCGATATCACCAGGATGAAAGAGATATTCAAGACCTTCGAGAACAAGAATAACCTGATCAAACTGCTCGACAAGGTAACGCGGGCCGACGGCGTAAAGGTATATATCGGTTCGGAGACCAATATCCAGACGATGAGGGACTGTACCCTTGTGGCGTCCCCCTATCGTAAGGAAGGCAGTATCCTCGGGAGTATCGGTGTCATAGGTCCCACACGGATGGACTATGCGAAGGTGATCCCGATCGTCGATTTTACCGCACACCTGATCACAAGACTGCTGGACGAGGAGTAAGCGGAGTATGACCGATAAAGAGAAGAAGCGACACGACGCAGAGCGGGAACGGGAAGGCGAAAGCGATGAGGTGTCCCGTGAAGCGATAGACAGGACGGTATCCGAGATAGAAGGCGCCGATCCGGGCGACGACCGAAATGCCGCCCCCGGACACGACGGTCACGAGGGGCACGGCGCCAAGGACAAATCGGACGATAAGAAATCAAAGCAGCGGCTCGGCGACGAACTCGAAAAAGCGCAGGCCGAGGCAAAAGAGCTGCACGAGCGCTACCTCCGTTCGGCGGCGGATCTCGAAAATTTCAAGAAACGTATGCTAAAGGAAGTGGATGAAAACCGCAAGTATGCCAACGAAGAGCTGATAAAGGCTATGATCCCAACCATCGATAATCTCGAACGGGCCATTACCCATAGTGAGGGGAGCGCCGATCAAGATGCGTTGTTGGAGGGGATTAGGATGGTGTACAGGCAGTTTACCGATGCCCTCGCGAAATTCGGTGTTGAGCAAATTGCATCTCTCGGCAAACCGTTTGACCCTAATGTGCACCAGGCCCTCATGCAAGTCAAGACGAACCAGTCCCCACCGAACACCGTTGTGACGGAGGTTACGAAGGGCTACCTCCTTAATGGCCGCCTTATCAGGCCGTCGATGGTGGGTGTTTCCGTCAGGGAAGATAACGAGACCCCGCAAGAGTCACCCTGGGGAGATGAAGAACTTCGGCAAGAGCAAGATGTCTCCGACAAAAACGACGGGGATACGATAGACGATTCTGAGTAGCGCGGGAACGCATCCCGACGATGAAGGAGGAATGAGATGTCAAAGGTTATTGGGATAGATCTGGGGACGACCAATTCGTGCGTCGCCGTCATGGAGGCCGGTGAGTCAAAAGTACTTACCAACTCCGAGGGGAGCCGGACCACTCCCTCCGTTGTCGCGTTCACCGACAGCAACGAACGGATCGTCGGCCAGGTCGCCAAACGACAAGCGATCACCAACCCGGAGCGCACGATATACGCCGTCAAGCGACTGATCGGCAGGAAGTTCGAGGACAAGGAGGTACAGAAGGACATCAAGGTTTGCTCCTACAAGATCACCAGGGCGGCCAACGGCGATGCCCAGGTTACCGTCGGAGACAAAAACTACAGCCCCGCCGAGATATCGGCGATGGTTCTTACGAAGATGAAGCAGACGGCCGAGGACTACCTCGGAGAGCCGGTCACGGACGCGGTTGTAACCGTCCCCGCCTACTTTAACGACAGTCAGCGCCAGGCCACCAAAGACGCCGGCAGAGTCGCCGGACTCAACGTCCTCAGGATCATCAACGAGCCGACGGCCGCCTCTCTGGCCTACGGCCTGGACAAGAAAAAGGACGAAAAAATCGCCGTCTTTGACCTTGGAGGCGGTACGTTTGACATCTCGATTCTGGAACTCGGCGACGGCGTCTTTGAGGTCAAGTCAACCAATGGCGACACCCACCTCGGCGGTGAGGATTTCGACCAGAAGATCATCGAATACCTCGCCGATGAATTCAAGAAGGATCAGGGGATAGATTTACGGGGCGATAAGATGGCGCTACAGCGCCTCAAGGAAGCCGGCGAGAAGGCCAAGATGGAGCTTTCAACCTCCATGGAGACCGATATCAATCTCCCATTTATAACGGCTGACAGCGCCGGTCCTAAACATCTCAATATCAAGCTGACGCGGTCCAAGCTCGAGGCGCTGGTAGACGACCTCATTCAAAAACTCGACGGTCCCTGCCGTACCGCCATTAAGGACGCGGGGATGTCTTCGTCCGATATCAACGAGGTCATCCTCGTAGGCGGCATGACCCGTATGCCCAAGGTCCAGCAGAAAGTCAAGGAGATCTTCGGCAAAGAGCCCCACAAAGGCGTCAATCCCGATGAGGTCGTGGCCATGGGAGCGGCCATCCAGGGAGGGGTGCTCAGGGGCGAGGTGAAAGACGTTCTGCTTCTGGACGTGACGCCGTTATCGCTGGGTATAGAAACCCTCGGCGGAGTATCCACCAAGCTTATCGAGAAGAACACCACTATTCCCACCAAGAAGAGCCAGGTTTTTTCCACTGCCGCCGACAGCCAGACGGCCGTTTCGATCCATGTGCTGCAGGGTGAGCGGGACATGGCGGCAGACAACAAGACCATCGGGAGGTTTGACCTGGTGGGTATTCCGCCGGCGCCGCGCGGCATCCCTCAGATCGAGGTCACGTTTGATATCGATGCCAACGGGATCATGCACGTATCGGCCAAGGACCTCGGCACCGGCAAGGAGCAGTCCATTAGGATCACGGCGTCCAGCGGCCTGTCGGAACAGGAGATCCAGCAGCTCGTCAAGGAAGCGGAATCACATGCCGAGGAGGACAAAAAGAAACGCGACCTGGCCGAGGTACGAAATACCGCCGATGGGCTGGTATATACCACCGAAAAATCGCTTGCCGAGTTTTCAGACAAGATGGACCCGGCGGCCAAGTCGGACGTGGAGCAAGCACTTGCCAAGGTGAAGAAGGCTATGGAGGGGACAGACGCCGAAGCCATTAAGTCGGCAACCGATGAACTCACGAAGGCATCCCACAAGCTTGCCGAGATGATATACGCCCAGGCGTCATCGGGCGCCGGCCCGCAGGGTCCTGATGCGGGACCCGGGACGGGTGCGGCGGAGGGCGCCGGGCCGAAGACCGGTGGCGGCGGGGACGACGTCGTCGATGCCGACTTCGAAGAAGTCAAGAAATAGCCGAACATCGGCATGCGGTTCACTATACGCCCGGCATCGCCCATCCGGTTACGCGTGATCGCTCGGTCGACCGGACGGCGGCTATTCATCCTTCAAAAAATACCGGACCGGTCTTCCTGATGACGGACGGGCGGTCTCACTGTTATATATCCCGCCGGTAGATATTCTATCGATGCGGCCAGGAGATGGGAGATACGATCGCAGTGGAAAAAGCCGACTACTATGACATACTCGGAGTTCAAAAGAACGTCGGCCAGGAGGAGATAAAGAAGGCCTATCGGAAGCAGGCGCTCAAGTATCACCCGGATAAGAACGAGGGGGATAAAGCGGCCGAAGAACAGTTCAAAGAGATCAACGAGGCCTATGTCGTCCTTTCGGACCCCGAAAAGCGTGAGATATATGACCGTTACGGCCACGCCGCCTTCGAGGGGGGAGGGGCGGGCGGTTTTCGGGGTTTTGAGTCCGGGTTCCGGGGTTTTGAGGATATCTTCTCGGATGTCTTTGGTGATATATTCGGCGCGGGCCGCAGGGGAGGGCGCGGGACGCGCGGAGCGGACCTGCGGTACCATCTGACCATCGATTTTTCCGAGGCCGTATTTGGGGTAGAAACCAAAATCCAGGTGCCGCGCCATGAGACGTGCGAGCACTGCAGCGGCAGCGGCGCCGAACCGCCCGCCCGTCCGGAGACCTGCCCGACGTGCCGAGGCACGGGACAGATCAGGACTCAACAGGGCTTTTTCGCGGTCTCACGAACGTGCTCCCATTGCCGCGGTACGGGCCGGATCATCAAGAGCCCCTGTAAAGAATGCCGCGGGTCCGGCCAGGTAAAGAAGACCAGGACCCTCACCGTCAAGGTCCCCCACGGCGTGGAAACGGGGACCAGACTCCGGCTCTCGGGTGAGGGAGAAAAGGG
Organism: uncultured delta proteobacterium; assembly: GCA_963735595.1. GTDB lineage: Bacteria > Desulfobacterota > Zymogenia > Zymogenales > Zymogenaceae > JAFGAS01. Next base: position 139,479 of record CAVTLK010000003.1, read on the forward strand.
GAGCGGCGCTTCGGTACCGGGTGACCTGTACGTAGTCATCGAGGTCAGACCCCATCCGATATTTGCGCGGCAGGGAAACGATATCGTTGTCGTCGTGCCGATCACGTTTCCCGAGGCGGCCCTCGGCGCCGAGATTGAGGTGCCGACCATTGAGGGCCTCATAAAGCTGAAGATCAAGGCGGGCGCGCAGTCCGGAGAGACCCACGTACTCAGGGGCAAGGGAGTACCCCATATATCCGGTCACGGCCGCGGCGATCAACACGTTGTAATGCGGGTGGAGACGCCTACTAAGCTAAGCCGACGGCAGCGGGATATACTCGAGGAGTTTCGAAGAGAAAGCCGGGAAGAAACACACCCCGAGACACGCGGATTTTTCGAGAAGGTCAAGGAGATATTCCAGTAGACACGATGAGGCCTGTCCTAAGCGATGGGTGGAGAATTTCCTTTCCGGGTGGGGCGGTCAAGACTGTTACAGGGAAGACCGTTACAGGGAAATATAGAAAATGAAAAGGCCGCTGATACGTCAGCGGCCTTTCTCGCACCGGGATCGAGGGTATTCAGGACCCGATCATCTTCTGATAAAGCGCGGCGATCTTGTTGCTCGGTTCCAATTTCATGACGGCGGCCAGGGTTTCCTTGGCCTGCTTGGGATTATTCATCTTGAAATGGCAGAGGGCCAGCGCCAGAAAAGCGGGGATGTAATCCTGTCGTTCCGAGACGGCCTTTGTGAGATGTGTAAGGGCGTCGTCGTATCGACCGGAGTCTCTCAGCGCGATTCCCAGCTTCGTCCTGATATCGACGAAATCGGGATTCAATTTAAGGGCCTTCGTATATTCCTCTATAGCCTCTTCGTACATGCCGAACGAGAGATATACGTCTGCAATATCCTTGTGCAAATTGGAGAGTTTACCGAGAGAAAAAGGGTCCAGGCCCTTTGGTGACGTTTTGGTCTGAGCCCTGGCCTGGGCGTCGAGATAGACAGCTTTGGCTTTTTCAAGCGCGCCCATGTCGTTATAAATCACGGCCAGATTCATCGAGACGTCGGTATAATTAGGGTTTATCTCCAACGCCATTTCAAATGAGTGTACGGCTTTTTCGTATTTTCCCTGCTGGTGATAGATGATCCCAAGCATATTATAGACGTCTGCGAACTCGAAGCCGTCCTGAACTACTTCGGAAAGATACCCTTCGGCTTTCTTGAAGTCCTGATGGTCGAATGCCTCTTTCCCGAGCCAGTAGGTGTTGTTATCCATTTTGGCCATTTCTTTGTTTACCTGACGATCTTCCTATAAACTATTTGTCTTCGGAAAGCCGCTTTTTGCACTCTTCGATATACCGCTTGGATTCTTCATCGTATCCAAAACCGGGGTATTTGGTGATTACGTCCTGGAATCGGAAGATTGCCGCATTAAACTCGTCTTTTTCGAAATAGTAGACACCGACATTAAAATTATAAAGGGCAAGTCTCTCGTGGCACAGCCTGAGATAACTCATAGCGTTTGAGACGTATTTGCTGTTGGGGTACATGAGGATGAGTTGTGAGAATTTTTCGGCCGCGTGTTCCGTATTTGTTTGATCCCGCCGCGTGTCTTCCGAGATCTTAAAATAGGACAGGCCCTCTCTGAACAGGGCGTAAGGGATGTTATCGTTGAGAGGATGCTTGACAATAAAGTTCTCGTACGCAACGACCGCGCTCGCATAGTCTTCTTTAGAAAAATAATTCTCGGCGGTAGAGAGGTCGGACTCAAGAACCGGAACCGGTTGGCTATCGTCCCTGATAACGTTATCCGGTCCGCCGCCGCAACTCGCGACGGCCAAGGCGATAACGATGGACAGGACCACCGCAAAGAATTTTCGATCATAGACCATAGTGTTTCTCCCGTCTGTTTTTTTGTATACGCTGTTTTTACGTTAACATTGAACGATCGGCTTTGTCAACTAAATTCCTTTCCATCGGCCGGGGCCGGGCGGCGTAGCCGCGACGTTACGGTCAGGATGCGCTGCCCGTCCGAACTGCGGGTATGAGCCTCGTCAAAAAAAAAGCCCCCTCTCTGGGGGGCCTTCTCATTACGTCCGTGACGGCTATTTGCTCAACTTCTGAAGCTGAAGTTGGTCCGAGAGATACTCAAGGACCTTTTCCTGCACCTTAGAGGCGAGCAGTCGGAAGTTCGACAAAAGGACTACCTCGTCTCTATTTATCTTGGAGGGGTCGGCATTTTTGTAGTCGCCACCTGATTCCATAACGGTCATGACCTCCTGGGTGGAGCGTAACAGGTTTTCGGCTTCAATGGCCTTTTCTCTCCATATCTCAATTTCATCGGCCATGTCTTTCATGACCTGTTCCTTGAATTCCTCTCCCTTCTCCATCAGCTGATCGTTTACCGTCTTACCACGGAGAATCCATTCCATGGACGTATGGGAAAAGTCCGCGATCCGCGCAAGTATCGCGGATTCGGGAATCCTGTCTTTATTGAGATAGGTGGAGAGAGCCGCCGCGGTAATGTGGCACTTCTCGGCAAACTGATACTGTTTGAGTCCCGATTTCTTAATCAGAAGTTGAAGCCGATCCGATACCTCTTTCGGGCTGATATTCAGGCGAGACTTTCTCTTCCTCTCTTTCATCTTTACACCGTTCAATAATGGTTAAATCTGGATACAGTATACACTGTAGCACAAAAAAAAACAAAATTCACCTTTGCTATTTAAATCGTATCATAGGGTGGAATGTCTGTAAAGAAAAAAATGTATATATCTTCGTAAATATCGTAAGAACCTCTAAGACCGACATGCATAATAGGCGATGTGGGAGGACCCTCATCCCGACAAAAAAGTCGTCGTGCAATTAGGGGCCGGTGTGTCGCCGGGAAGGTCCGGCCGGCGGGGACGTCGGGGTGAGCGTCTATCATCAAGTGGGTTGTCTGCCGATGTTCAACGTGTTTGGCGGCTTAGACGCCGGTGCCCGGCCACGCCGGACGTTGGGAAAGGCGGCGACCCCGGTGACGCACGTAATGTGTCACCGGAGCAGGCGGTGCTATTGTGGGCGGGCCGCCCACTGTTCAATAGTCGGGTCCTTTCTGAGCTTCTTGAGGGCGCCTTCCTCGATCTGGCGAACACGCTCACGAGATATTTTGAACGTGTCGGCGATCTCGGCCAGCGTCTTGGGCTTGGGGGCCATGATTCGGTGCTTAATAATATAGCTCTCTTTTTCGTTCAGTAAGGTCAGGGACTTCTTGATATCAGTCTTGAGCCGTGCCGTCTCCTGTTCATCGATCAGGGTTGTCTCCTGAATCGGGTCCTCCGATACAAAATCTATGTAGGTTGTCTCATCGTTATCCCCGACTGCGGCGTTTAGCGAGAGGTCACGGCCGGAGAGCCTGCCGCTCATATCCCGAACCTCCTGATCCTTCACATTAAGGGTTTTCGCTA
>CAVTLK010000004.1:0-608312 GCA_963735595.1 uncultured delta proteobacterium
CGTTAATACCGGTTCCTCAGCGTATTGTCTCTCCTCGAACTTTCTCGTTTTACTTTCTCGCAGTCGAGGTCTATTTTGAAGCCCGATGGACGTTCGAATTCATCAGCCTCCATTATGCCGAGTTCGGGATCGTTATATACCTTCTTAAGAAATAATGCAAAAATAGGAAGCGCTACATTGGCGCCCTGACCTTCGAGTAGCGATTCAAAGTGAATTGACCTGTCTTCCCATCCGCACCAGACACCTCCGACAAGATTTGGTGTTACGCCCATGAACCATCCATCTGACTGTTCCTGGGTTGTTCCTGTTTTTCCTCCAATCTGGTTCATCAGCATATATGGTTCTCTTCGCATTCTTATTCGCGGAACCTGTCTGAACGACTCCCTGAAGCAGGTTCAGCATAAGAAATGCTGTTTCTTCGCTTAGCACCTCCTCAATCTGTGGAGTAAACCTGGAGATCACATTACCGTTTTTGTCCTCGATCCTGGAAACATAAAGAGGACGGGTATAAACACCCCTGTTTGCAAAAGTACCATAAGAACCTACCATCTCTTCAAGCTTTACATCAGAGGTTCCCAGGAATATCGAGTAAACCGGATCGATAAAACTCCTGACTCCCATCTTGTGCATGAGGTTGACAACAGTATTTGGTCTGAAGCGTTCCATTACCCAGGCAGAGATATAGTTCTCTGACTGTGCCAGACCCCATTTCAGGGTAACCATTTTACCGTGGTATTTCTTGTTACCGGAACTCCTGGGAGTCCAGGTAGAATCCTTTCCATCGATGAAAACCTGGAAAGTTCTTGGAATATTCTCCACTTCATAACATGGAGAATAGCCATTTTGCATGGCTATTGTATAAAGAAAAGGTTTAATTGTACTTCCTACCTGTCTTTTCTGAGTGGTTACAGCATCATATTTAAAGTATCTGAAATCGGGTCCTCCGACATACGCCTTTACATGACCGCTCCTTGGTTCTTCAACCATAAAACCGGATCTGATAAAATATTTATAATACCATATTGAATCAAGGGGAGTCATAACAGTATCCACTTCTCCCTTCCAGGAGAAGACTTTCATTCTTACCGGCGTATTAAAGGCAAGCATAATGGAATCTTCGGGATTACCCCTTGCACGCATTATATAATATCTGTTGCTCTGTCTTAGCGACCTCATTATGAGCTCATCAATAGTCTTTTTATCAAGGTCGTCAGAGTACGGGGGATTTCTGAAACTCTTCGCCCTGTTAAAAAAGTCGGGCTGTACTTCCTTTGAAAGATGCTCTGAAACTGCCTCTTCGGCAAATTGCTGCATTTTGGAATTGATGGTTGTATATATCTTCAAGCCATCAGAGTAAATATCGTAATTTGAACCGTCAGGTTTTTTATTCTTGTTGCACCACCCGTACAGCGGGTTGTTCTGCCATTCCCACAGTGCATCATCATAAGACTCCTGCTGGACATATTTTTTCCTGTCAGGCTCAGGCCTGGTCATCAGTATCCGGAGGTATTCGCGCAGGTATGTTGCCCGACCGGTATTATGATCTTCAAGGTGAAAATCGAGCACTATCGGCAGTGTGCTTAACCGAATCAGCAAAATGTTTGTCGAGGTATCCGTAATTTCTCCATCTGTGAAATGACAACATTGCGCCGCTGGAATACTCTTTCATAATTTCTTACCGGATTATATCTTGTGATGCCTTCAGCATACCTATCAGTACTGCTGCTTCTTCGATATTAAGTGAATCAGGTGTTGTATTGAAATAAATTTTTGAGGCTGATTTTATACCTATGGCTGAATAGTTAAAATCATAAATATTCAGATACATCGCAATGATTTCTTCCTTGGTATAGCTTTTCTCAAGCTTGACCGCTGTTTGCCATTCTTTGAATTTTGAGACTCCAAGTCTCATCTTCCTGGTAAAGGCCGATACATGGGCTGTATCTCTCGGGTAAAGCTGTTTGGCAAGCTGCTGTGATATTGTGCTTCCACCGCCTGTATTCTGCCCGAGAAGAATTGTTTTTACAACAGCTCTTACAATACCACGGATATCGATCCCCGAATGACGGTAGTACCTGATGTCCTCGGTAGCGATCAGTGCATCGACAAGGTATGGAGAAAGCTCATTATAATTTGTCCATGTCCTGTTCTCAATGTGCTATCTTTCCGAGAAGAACCTCATCTTCTGAAAACACCTCTGCAGCCAGGTTCAGTTCAGGATTCTCCAGCTCCTTAAAAGATGGCATCTGTCCAAGCTTCTCATATGAGATCAGAATGAATATGGTTATTAGAAGGACAAACGGAAAAGTGAGGAGCGCCCAGAACCAGATCAGATATTTTTTATTGTTTGTATTGCCTTTCATCGGGCTCATGAATTTGGTCTCAAAAATAGTAAATAATAAAGAAACTTGACGGTTTATTTTGAAGATTGGAATCGAATTGATTTACTTTGCGGTGTTTTTGAAACGAAAAAATCTCGCTTTAAATGATCGAAAACCTTGTAATTGTAGAGTCGCCTGCAAAGGCAAAGACCATTGAGAAGTTCCTGGGGAAAGATTTCCGTGTAGTATCAAGTTTCGGACATATCAGAGATCTCGCCAAAAAGAATCTGGGGATAAATATTGAAAAGAATTTTGAACCCGATTATGAAATACCAAAGGAGAAAATGAAGGTGGTGAGTGAACTCCGGAAAGCCGCATCTGAAGCAAAGAACATCTGGATTGCCTCTGATGAGGACCGCGAAGGAGAAGCAATTGCATGGCATCTTGCCGGTGTTCTGGACCTTGACCTGAAAACTACAAAGAGGATCGTCTTTCACGAGATAACCAAAGATGCGATCACAAATGCAATTGAGACACCCCGCAAAATAGACATGAACCTTGTAAACTCACAACAGGCAAGAAGGATTCTCGACAGGCTGGTGGGTTTTGAAATATCCCCGGTGCTGTGGAAGAAAGTTCAGCCTTCGCTTTCAGCAGGAAGAGTTCAGTCGGTGGCAGTCAGGCTTATTGTTGAACGCGAAAGGGAGATCCATTCTTTCAAAGCCGAATCAGCATTCAGGGTAACAGGAATTTTCAGGATTGATACAGATACAGCAGGTGCTCTACTCAGGGCTGAAGCATCAAAAAGATTTTCGGATGAAAAGGATGCTCAGAAGTTTCTTGAGCTGTGCGGTGCTGCTGATTATAAAGTGGCAGGAATAACTGTTAAGCCTGGAACCAGGTCGCCTGCACCGCCATTTACAACTTCAACCCTTCAGCAGGAAGCATACCGTAAACTTGGATTTTCGGTAGCACAGACGATGGCTGTAGCCCAGAAGCTATATGAAGCCGGTAAGATAACTTATATGAGAACCGACTCCACAAATCTCTCAAAGCTTGCCCTGGCAAAATCGAGGGAAGTCATTATATCTGAGTTTGGAGAGAAATATTCAAAAACACGGCAATTTAAAACCAAGTCGAAGGGAGCACAGGAAGCACATGAAGCAATCCGGCCTGCTTACCTTGATAATTCAGCTGTGCCCGGCAACCAGAACGAAAAGAAGCTTTATGATCTGATCTGGAAAAGGACAATAGCCTCGCAGATGGCTGATGCCCAGGTTGAAAAAACAACAATATCGATCGACATGAATAACTCCCCCGTTATCTTCAACGCAACAGGAGAAGTTATCAAATTCGACGGATTCCTGAAAGTTTATATGGAATCGACTGACCAGGAGAATACCGATGATGACAGAGTTGTGATTCCTCCTGTTAAAAAGGGGATGCCTCTATATTATAGTAGTATAACAGCATCACAGAAGTTTACTTCTCCCCCTCCCAGGTACACTGAAGCAAGCCTCGTCAAGAAGCTTGAGGAACTTGGAATCGGAAGACCTTCAACATATGCCCCGACAATTTCAACTATCCAGAACAGGGGTTATGTATCGAGGGAAGACAGACCCGGGGAAAAAAGAGCCCTGAGAATTCTGACTCTTGAAAAAGGAAAAGTTGCAGCAACAACAAAAACAGAACTTGCAGGCAAGGAAAAATCCAAGCTTTTCCCTCAGGATATCGGAATGATCGTTAATGACTTCCTGGTTGAGAATTTCTCTGTAATAGTTGATTATCATTTCACTGCTGAGGTCGAGGAACAGTTTGACGAGATTGCTCTTGGCAATATCAAGTGGACAGGGATGCTGCATGATTTTTACGTTCCTTTCCATAAAACAATAGAAAATACCCTGGAGAAAAAAGACAGGAAAACAACAGTCAGGGTTCTCGGAAATCATCCTGAAACCGGCGAACCGGTAACTGTCAGAATGGGCAGATACGGACCTATAGCACAGATAGGTAACACTGAAAACGAAAACAAGCCGCGTTTCGCAAGCCTTGGTAAAAATCAGCTCCTGGAAACGATAACAATTGAAGAGGCATTAAATCTTTTCCGCCTGCCCAGATCACTTGGAAAACACGACGGCGAAGAGATGGTTGTAGGAATAGGCAAATTCGGACCTTATATAAGGTTCAAGGGTAAGTTCTTCTCGCTCAAAAAAGGAGTCGATGATCCATATGCTGTGACACTGGAAAGAGCTCTTGAGATCATCAGCGATAAAAATGAGGATGACAGGAAAAAAGTAATTAAGGATTTCGACGACATAAAGGTCCTGAACGGAAGATATGGTCCCTATCTTACAAAAGACAAACTGAACTACCGTCTTCCTAAAGGAACTGATGCTGAGAAACTTACAAAGGAAGATTGTATTGAGATCATTGAAAAAAACGACAAGAGTAAAAAGAGCTCCTGATTCAAGCTATGATTGACCTGAAAGATTATTTTAATCCTGTCAGCATTGAGACTCCCGAATTCGATTACATTTCAGGAGATGCAGGATTTCCTCATTCCATTTCTGTGCACACCGAAAGTGCCAATCTCAGGGATATCAGCAAATACAGGATAGCACTTCTGGGCGTTCCTGAAGGCCGTAATTCACCGGGTAAGGGATCGGAAAAAGCTCCTGACAGCATAAGGGCAGAGCTTTACAGGCTAGCAAGGATCCCGGGAAAATCTAAAATCATTGATCTGGGAAACATGAAGCAGGGGGCTTCCTTTAATGATACGATTGCCGGACTGACTGACATACTGATGTTTCTTATCGAAAAAAACATTTTTCCTGTTATCACCGGAGGAAGCAGCTCACTAATGCTTGCTGTCGACAAGGCCCTGTCGAACCTGAAGATAAAATACACCATGGCTGCTGTTGATTCCCGGATCGACTTCATGAATGAAAAGAAGGAACATGATTCGTTCAGCTATCTGAATTCCATTATTCATAATCACAAAAGCACCTTAAGTCACTATATTAATATAGGTTACCAGACATACCTCAACGATCAGCAGGTGGTAAATCGTTTTCTGAGGCGCAAGTCGGAACTTGTAAGGATCGGAGATGTGAGAAAAGCCATCTATCTGACCGAACCTCTTCTGAGGGATTCCGAGGTAGCAGTTTTTGATATTTCAGCTGTGAGGCAATCAGATGCACCGGGCACTGTAAGTCCTTCTCCTAATGGATTTTATGGTGAAGAGATATGTTTGCTCGCCAGGTATGCCGGCATTTCGGATAATCTGAAGCTTTTTGCACTTTTCGATGTCAATCCCGAATTCGACCTGAGAAACCAGACGTCAGGTCTTGCGGCCCAGATAATCTGGTTCTTCCTTGAAGGATTTTCGCAGAAACAATATGAGACTCCTTCTCTTGGCACCAGCAATTCAGGAAGGTTTATAAAGTATCACGTAAGGGTTACAGACCTTGATGATGATCTTATTTTTGTGAAAAGCAACCTCACTGACCGATGGTGGATGGAGCTGCCTGCAGGAAACGATAAATACACACATATCGCCTGTTCGCATGAGGACTATCTTAAGGCCAATCACAATGAAGTTCCTGAGCGATGGCTCAGGGGAACAGAGAGGCTGAAATAAAATAAAAGTATATTTGTTTACGTTTTAGATTTTTACTTATTTTACTGGTTCAACTCAGTTGTATCGAACTCTTTGGTAATTAAAGAAATGAAAAGAACTGGAATCGCATTTCTTTTTTTAGTAATTGCATGTATCCCCGGGTGGTCGCAGCAGGACCCGGTGACGAGTCAGTATATGCTTAACACTCTGACGTATAACCCCGGTGTTGCCGGCACTTCAGGAATGATATGTGCGACTGCTCTCAACAGGCAGCAGTGGTCAGGTTTTAAGGGTGCCCCGGCCACAACTGTGTTCAATGTGAGCGCTCCGGTTTCACTTTTTAAGAGAAGACACGGAGTTGGTCTGGTAATTGAAAGCGACAATATAGGGTTTGACAAGGACCTCAATCTTTCTGCCGTTTACTCGTACCTCATCGATATGAACATCGGCAAGCTTGGTATCGGAGTTAATATCGGGATGATCAACAAAGCCCTTGAGCCTTCGTGGTATATCCCTGACGGTGATGATTTTACTCCTCCTGACCAGGATCCCCTTATACCAACCACCAAAGAGAATTTCATTGCTTTCGATGCAGGTCTTGGACTCTACCTTCTGGCTGATAAATATTATGCAGCTTTTTCAGTTGCACATATTAACCAGCCTAAAATAAAATATTCCAGAGAAGGCGGAGGTGAAGCGATTACCTATGTCAGCCGTCATTATTATCTTACCGCCGGCTATAATTTGCAGCTTGCTAACCCGTCATTTGAACTGCTGCCGTCACTATTCGCATACAGCGACGGGAAGGCTGTTCAATTTAATGTGACTTCCCTTGTGAGATACAATAAAAAAGTATGGGGAGGCGTTTCATACAGAGCAGGTGATGCCCTGATCGGAATTGCAGGCTTCGAATTATACAATGGATTAAGAATAGGTTATGCTTATGATTTCCCTTTATCGGATATCAAAAAGAGCACGAGCGGGTCGCATGAATTTATAGTTAACTATTGTTTCGACCTGAGCCTTGGCAAAAGCCCGATGAGATATAAAAGTATTAGATTTTTATGATTATTAAAAAAAAATAACTTACTTGCATTATAAATTTTATAGAAATATGAAAAAGGTACTCTTTTCTGCCCTGATTGTTGTAATTTTCGTGACTGGGTGCGGCACTTCTAATACCGGTGAGCTGACAGGCGTTCTGGGAAGAAAGAAATTCTTTGAACCGGAACCGATGGAAATGGCATTTATACCGGCAGGTAGTTTCATAATGGGGCCAAGCGATCAGGATGCTGTGTTTGCCATGAACAGCCTTTCAAAGTCTGTTACCGTAGATGCATTCTGGATGGACCAGTGTGAGATCACGAATAACAAATACCGCCAGTTCGTATATTGGGTACGTGATTCAATTCTCAGAACAAAACTTGGTGAAGCTGCTATTGCTGACCGCGAATATTTCATGACTGACGATGACGGAAACGTTCTGGAGGGCAATATTATTAACTGGGAAGAAAAAATAGATCCGGAAGAGGAAACAACAAAAGGGATAATCGAAGAGATGTACTACCCGCCTGAAGAGAGGTTCAACGGCAAAAAACAATATGATGTCCGCAAATACAACTATTCATATTTCTGGGTTGATTATCAGCAGGCCTCTAAATCAAGATATGTTTATGATTATGACAACAATACCGGTAAATATGAAGGCCAGGTAACAGATAAAAATGGCGTTCGTACCGATGTTAAGGACCGTTCCTCATTTATCAGACATGAGGTTATCAATATTTATCCCGACACCCTGTGCTGGATCAGGGATTTCACTTATTCATTCAACGACCCCCAGGCTGATCTTTATTTCTGGCATCCATCATTTGACGACTATCCTGTTGTTGGTGTAACATGGCACCAGGCAAATGCTTTCAGCCACTGGAGAACAGAATACATGAACAATGCACTAAGGAAAAACGGGATCTTCGACGTTCAGGAATACAGGCTGCCCCTTGAAACTGAATGGGAATATGCATCAAGAGGAGGCCTCGATCTTCAGAAATATCCATGGGGAGGTCCGTATACACGCAACTACGAAGGATGCTTTCTGGCCAACTTCAAACCTCTGCGAGGCAACTATATCGACGACGGAAATGTCTATGCCGGCAAGGTGGGTTCATATGATCCCAATGAATATATGCTCTATGACATGTCAGGAAACGTAGCTGAATGGACATGCTGCGCATATCATCCTTCAGCCTACATCTTCCAGCACGATTTACAGCCTAACTACGAATATAACGCAAAACCACAGGATCCTCCTGTGATGAAACGCAAGGTAATACGCGGCGGATCATGGAAGGACATAGCATATTTCCTTGAGACAAGCGCAAGGGATTATGAATACCAGGATTCCACAAAACCTTTTATAGGCTTCCGCAACGTAAGATCCTATATCGGAGCAGAATTATAATCTAAAAAATGCAATAACCCCAAAATAATCAGGTATATGAGTCTAGCAGAATTAGTACAAAGTAGTGGATGGAAGAATTTCATCGCAAAACTTTATGGTTTGGGTGCTTCCGTCGTAATCATCGGTGCATTGTTTAAAATACAGCACTGGCCATTGGCAAATTTAATGCTTACCTTAGGTTTGATTACCGAGGCTATCATTTTCTTCTTTTCAGCTTTCGAACCATTGCATGAGGAGATCGACTGGACACTGGTCTACCCCGAGCTTGCAGGTATCCCTGAAGAGGGAGAAGAACTTCCTGCACATGGAAGCGGAAAACAGCGTGATGGTGAGAGGGATAAGCGGTGGTGGATACGGCGGCGGCGGCGGTTCTGTAGCTCTTGCCAAATTTGATGAAATGCTTGAGAAAGCCGAAATCACTCCCGACCTGTTCCAGAAACTGGGCGGCGGCATGAAGAAACTCAGCGAAGCTACAGTCAATATGAATGCGATGGGCGATGTTTCAGCTGCTTCCTCCAAGTACATGAATTCAATCAATACTGCTACTGATTCCCTGGGAAAACTCGCTGAATCTTACCAGTCAACAACAAAAGTCATAAATGAAACCGGCTCTACCTACAAGAACATGGCAGAATCCATGTCGGCTGTAGAAGTAGGCGGCAAATCATACCAGCAGCAACTCGAAGTCCTTAACAAGAACCTCTCAGCACTTAATACTGTTTATGAACTGCAGAAGAAAGGCGCTGACGAGCATATCAAAGAATCTGAAAATCTTTACAAGGGACTTCAGGGGCTGATGAAAGATCTTACAGAATCTGCAGGTGACACAAAGAAATACCGTGAACAGATAACAAAGCTTAACGACAATCTGTCGGCACTTAACAATGTCTATGGAAATATGCTTGCTGCAATGAATGTCAAGTAAAGCGGCATTTGTTTTACCTAACTAAACTACCCAGAAAATGGCTCACGAAAAGCTATCTCCGCGACAAAAGATGATCGGTATGATGTACCTGGTGCTTACAGCCATGCTTGCACTCAACGTTTCAAAGGAAACCGTAAAGGCTTTCATGAAAGTTGATAAGGGTTTAAGTCAGACCGTCGAAAATTATGCTCAGAAAAACAGTACTATCTATAACGAATTTGAATTGTCATTCGCTTCATATCCTGAAAAGACAGGGCCATACAGGAGCAAAGCTCTCTTAGTAAAACAGCGTGCCGACGAAGTGTACAATTATATCCAGGACCTCAAGATCCTGATCATCAAAACAGCTGACGGTGAAGATGCTGAAGCCATCAACGGAAGAGAAATTGACATTGAGAAGGTAGAAAGATACGATGATAACAACGTGCCATCACAGATCCTTATCGGTCCAAATGAAGATCAGAAAGCCTACGACCTTAAAGCTCTCGTAGACTTATATCGCAATTTTCTTATTACTGATGTTCTTGAAGGCGGAGCTCCCACAATTGAGGAATCACTTAAAGACAACACTCAACACTGATGATGGTCCGAATGAAGATGGTGACATTGAAAAATGGCCTAACCTTACATTCCAGCTTCTTCCTCTGGTTGGAGCCAATGCACTTCTTACAAAAATGCAGGTCGACGTCAGAAACTCGGAAACTGAAGTTCTTAACTACCTCTTTGCGCAGATCGACAAAACCAATTTCAAGTTCAACAAACTCGATGCAGTAGTAATTCCCAAATCAACTTATGTAACTGTTGGCCAGACTTATGAAGCTGCTGTTTTCCTTTCTGCTACCGACTCCACACAGGCACCTGTAATTACTGTAGGCGGACAACAGCTTCCTCTTGATGACCTTGGAAGAGGGATCTATACTGCCAGGGCAACGTCAGTCGGAAATGGTAAAAAATGGGGAGGAATAATTGCACTTAAAGGACCCACAGGCGATATCAGTAATTATGAATTTGAATCAGAATATTCGGTTGGTGAACCAAATGCAACTGTATCAGCATCTGCTGTGAACGTTCTGTATGCCGGAACTGACAATCCATTGGATATCTTGATACCGGGAGTCAGACCTGACAGAATTAAAGCCAGTTCAACCGGTGGAACTATTACGAAGAAAAAAGTTATGAATGCCCGAACCAAGGAATACTTCCCGGGAGAATGGGCAATCAATCCCACAGCAGCTCCGGGATCAACCATTCAGGTTAGTGTCTCCGGAACAGATGAAAGCGGAAAAGCCACATCCTATCCTCCGGTTAAATTCAGGATTAAGCCCATCCCAAAACCTGAAGCTCAGTTTGGAGGAAAGAACGGGGGTCTTATTCCCAAACCTACAGCTACTGCGATGACTGAAGTTTTTGCAGTACTTAAAGATTTTGATTTTGATCTCTCGTTCAAAGTAACAGGGTTTACAATGAGTTTCCCCGGTAGTTTTGGTGTGATCCCGAGAAACAGCACCAGTTCAAAACTCACACCCGAACAGCTGGCTGATTTAAAGAAAATGACCAAGGGTCAAAGACTGATTATTGAAAATATTACAGTACAAACTCCTTGAGGAACAACAGAAGGAATAGCTTCTATTGTATTAACAATAGACTAGTTTTTAATATAATAACTACAATATGAATAGGAGAATTATTTTGGGGATTATCGTTTTAATGGCATTCACCGGATTAGCCAAAGGCCAGACGTTTGGTGATATTTACCAGAAGTCTATTCCGGATGCAAAAAAGATAGATTACCCGTATCTCAGGGAAGCCGATGTTGTATGGTCAAAAAAATATTATCGTCTGGTTGACCTTCGTGAAAAAGCTAACTTCCCTCTTTACTATCCTGTAAAAGCAACAAAAGACGGCAGACGAAGCTTCGTCGCTATTCTGTTTGATGAGATCCAGAAAGGCAACATCAATGCATATGATGAGTCCCTGGTGCCTACAACTTATGAGGATGTACAAACATTTATAGGCGGTGGTCCAAAACATATAAGCGTACCTGTGGGTGACGGGAGTATTATGATAGACTCTGTGGTTCCTGACGCAGGATCTATTGAGAACGTGAAAAACCTGATCCTTTATGAAGAATGGTATTTTGACAAGAAGCTTTCGCAGCTTGGCGTCAGAATTATTGCAATGAAACCATTATGGATTGGCGAAGGTGAAACAGGCGGCACCAAAAAAGTTGAAGTGTGCTGGATAAAATTTGATGAGATCAGGGATATCATTTCAAGATATGAAGTGTTCGCACCCAATAATGATGCTCAAAGGATCTCCTTCGACGACCTGTTCATGCAGAGAAGATTTTCAGGCGTTATCCTGGGTGAATCAAATGAGTATAACGACAGGATGATTCAGGAATATCTGATCGGTAAACCGGCTCTCTTTGAAGCTGAAAGGTTAAAAACCGAACTGCAGAATTTCGAACATGATCTTTGGGAATACTAGGCTTCGTGCCACTGACACGGTGATAATAAAAATATAAAAGAGGCTCTGAAAATCAGAGCCTCTTTTTTTATTTTGCCCCATTAATTAATATAATTAGTACTGGGTTTTAACCCCCCTTGGGGGGCTGGGGGGTTGGGAACTTACAGATATTTCTCCTTCGTTTCCTTCTTTACATCCTCAAGATAGTTCTTAATATTCTGTTCTTCCTCCTTCTTTACTATAAGGAGTACATCATCAGAATCAACTACAATATAATCCTTCAGGCCTTGAATCACCGCCACCTTACCTGGTGAAATACTGAATACATTACTCCTGTTATCGTAAGAGAAAAGGTTTCCTCTTATCACTGAATTTCCATTTTTATCGAGTGATGAATGATCATAGAGAGAGCTCCATGTTCCCAGATCGGACCATCCTATATCGGTGCACATTACATACACATTGTCGGCTTTTTCCATGATGCCGTAATCTATCGAAATGCTCTTGCATTCGGTATAGGTCCGTCCGATGAAGCTTTTTTCCTGCCTGGTGCCGTAGAGTTTCTTTCCTTCATCAAAAGCAGCATACATATCCGGCAGATGCTTCCTGAAGGCTGAAAGGATGGAATTGATATTCCAGATGAAGATCCCTGAGTTCCAGTAAAAGTCCCCGCTCTTCAGGAACACCTTTGCAAGATCAAGATCGGGTTTCTCGGTAAATGTCTTTACTTTAAGAAGATTGTCATAACCTTTCACAGCCTTTTTACGGTCGGCCTGAATGTATCCATATCCTGTTTCAGGTCTGTCGGGCTTGATACCAAGAGTAAGCAGGGCATCATTATCCTTAACAAAATCCATGCTTTCCTGAATTACCTTGATGAATTTCTCTTCCTTTATTATCAGGTGATCGGCAGGAGTAACAGTAATCACTGCATCGGGATTCTCCTTAAATATCCTGAAGGTTCCGTAAGCAAGGCATGGAGCTGTATTGCGGCGGAATGGCTCTGCCAGAACATTATCAGGATCGATGCCCAGCTGTTCAACAACAAGGTTCTTATGTTCAGCGCTTGTTACGACGTAAATGTTCTTTTCCGGGCAGGTTGATTTAAATCGTCTGTAGGTCTGTTGTATCAATGTCTCACCGGTACCGAGAATATCAAGGAATTGTTTTGGTCTTTCACGACGGCTTAAGGGCCAGAAACGGCTTCCAACACCGCCTGCCATGATAATAATATACCTGTTATCCATGGTTTATCAATAAATTATTTAAGATTACAAAGATATAACTTATTATGCTACCTCTTTTAAAAGCTGACCGGAGTAAATACAGTAAATATTTGTAATTTTGCCTTCTCAAAATCAATGCAGATCATGAGGTTTCTGGAACAACTGGGACTCTATTTCATACTTCTTAAAAAGGTTTTTTCAAAACCCGAAAAAGCTTCATTATATTACAGGCAGACGATGCATGAAATGGTTTACCTCGGGTTCAATTCAGTAGGCATCATCGCAATAATCTCCTTTTTCATGGGATCGGCAATAACACTACAGACTGCCTATAACACTGAAAACCCAATCTATCCGCTTTATCTTATTGGTCTTGGCTGCCGCGATTCTATCATTCTGGAATTCTCTTCAACAATTTCTGCCCTGATACTAGCAGGCAAAGTCGGCTCAAATATAGCATCTGAGATAGGCACAATGCGTATCACCGAACAGATTGATGCACTTGAAATTATGGGAGTAAACTCTGCAAGCTATCTTATTCTTCCAAAAATAATAGCAACGCTTATATTCAATCCTTTTCTTACACTCATCAGTATCATAGTTGGTATCGTAGGTGGTGGAATAGCCGGAACTATGGCAGGGGTAGTAACACTGGAGGACTTCATTTACGGTGTTCAGTATGCTTTCATACCTTATTATATAACTTACTCTTTAATTAAAACCCTGTTTTTTGCATTTATTATTACCACCGTTTCAGCGTTCCAGGGATACTACGTTACAGGAGGTTCGCTTGAGGTAGGCCGTGCAAGCACCAAAGCTGTCGTCTACAGCAGTATCCTGATCCTCGTTTTCAATGTAATACTTACTCAATTATTGCTGTCATGATAAGGGTAAATAACATTGATAAGTCTTTTAACGGTAAAAGCGTGCTGGATAATATCTCTGTTGTTTTTGAACCCGGCAAGACAAATCTTATTATTGGCCGAAGCGGCTCAGGAAAAACGGTGCTGTTGAAATCCATTGTCGGACTTCACGATATAGACGCCGGAGAGATCTGGTATGAGGATGTGCTCTTCAATAAACTGGATTTTAACGGGAAAAAGGAGGTCAGAAAACTGATGGGAATGCTTTTCCAGGGAAGCGCTCTCTTTGATTCAATGACAACCGAACAAAATGTAAGGTTCCCTCTCGATATGTTCACAAACCAGAGTGCAGAAGAAAAGACCGAGAGGGTAAACTTCTGTCTGAAAAGAGTCGATATTTTAAATGCCAATAATCTATTTCCGGCAGAACTGTCGGGAGGAATGAAGAAACGGGTAGCAATAGCCAGGGCAATAGCTCTCAATCCCAGATATCTTTTCTGCGATGAACCAAATTCGGGGCTCGATCCGATAACGGCAATCCTTATTGATGAACTGATAAAGGAGATCACTGAAGAATATTCAATGACAACTATAGTCAATACTCATGATATGAATTCAGTTATGGAGATTGGCGAAAAGATCATCTTCATAAATGAAGGTGTCAAGTGCTGGGAAGGCAGCAAAAATGAAATACTTAAGTCTGATTGTGAAATACTTAACGATTTTGTCTTTGCCAACGCTCTTGCAAAGCAGCTTAGGTCAACTCAAAAATAAGCTATCCCGATTAATCACTTTTTCTTTTTAGCAGCAGGTGCTTCCTCCTGCATCATTAACATAGGTTTGTCGTTTTTCTTTTCAACCCTGTTCCCGAAAGCAAGATTCATCCCCAATCTGATATGCACCGTATTCCAGCTTGCGGGAAGAGGAATTGTAGTGCCCTCTGTTTTAATCTTATTCCAGGTAACCGGGATTCTGTCGGCCAGCAGATAAAACTGGAACCATCCGGGTTTGAAGGCAAGTCCGAATCCCAGGTTGTCGTACCTGTGATTCATTGCAGTGTAGGCGATTGTCGTTGAAAAAACATTCCTGATATTAAGGTTTGCCGACAAGGTAAGAGCTTCTTTTATCTGGGAACCGACAAACTTTGTGTAAGAAAGCACTCCGACTGAAAAACTATTTGTCAGGTTATAGCTTCCTCCCAGGCTTACACCGAAAGGAAGAGTAGTTGTAAATGCCGATTTTGTATCGCTGAGATAAAAAGAATTCTGAAGGGAATCGAGAAGGATGGTGCCAAGAGAATCAAAGTCCATAGTTCCGTTATAAACTTCAAGCATATCGATACCGCTGAACAAGAACTCACTCCTGGCTTCAAGGTTTGAGACATCCTTTTTCCATTTAATATATCCAAGATCGGTTACTGCTGCCGACACCTTAAGTTTATCGGATATCTTATATTCAGCGCCTATGTCAACGCCAAGTCCCATATTTTTTGTCCCAAGGATAAAGTCAATGATTTCGCTTGTCTCCTCAAATTGCGAATCATCAAATCCTACACTGTCGATTGTATTCTGGCCTGAAACGTAAAAGCTGACAGGAGCGCTGAAATTTGCTGTCAGATCGGCATTGAATGTATGGGTATAATAGTCATCCACAGTTATTCCAAGCGATCTGTTATCGATTGATGCAGAGGCAATGCCGAAGAGAGTTTTAAACTTGATGCCCAGACGCAGTTCTTCAGTAAAGTTCTTTGAAAAACCGATTCCGGCCTCTCTGTAATACATTGCATTACCTCTCAGCGAAGAGAGGTCAATGGTTTTCCCGACAAACTGTTCGTTTCCTTCTAATCCAAGACGGAGAAAATCGCCGGGAAGAGCAATGTTTACGTCAGCCCGTTCATTTATATCAAGAAATACGTAAAGATCCTTCCCCACACCAAAGCCAAGTCCGAACAATTGAACAAGCGCTTCAGCCTGCATAGCATTTACATCCTTTATCTTCTTCACGAATTCCGAAGGATCATAATCAGGATGAAAAATAGTCACAACAGAATCGGGCACAACTCCATTAACAAATACATCGGAGAAGTTAAAGAAATTGTTGTTTATGTTCAGATTGATCCCCGACACGACCGGCAAGCCTATGTAAACCTTGTTGGAAGGTTTCAGAGCAGGGTTAAGCATGTGATTCTGAGGCAGGTTCATATAGTAAAGAACCTGGCTGTTCTGCGCCGCTGAATTAAGAGATATTACAGCCAGCAGAGTTACCAGAATATATTTTGATTTCCTCATCATATCCTGAGAATTTCTTAGGTTCATTTTGAGTTAAATTTTAGGTTCGGCTTAAGAACAAGCGCAGCTTTAAAGTCAATGCCGTAATCAGAATAAATCTTAACATCTTTTGTCCCGTTATCCGTTGTACTCAGGGCAAAACTGAAAATGATCATATCTGCCTCGTTTACTGAGCTCCAGAATCTGTCGGTAATTGTTATGCTCGTTCTGGATGTCGTTGGTCCGGTTACTTTACCATCAACTCCGACCGGGGCAGCTGCGAGGATCTCTTTGGCATTAACAGGGCAAATAGTATCGCCCGTAGCTGAGTTATAAAGGCTCATGGTTACAAGTATCCCAAGAGGGAATCCATTTTCAACCTCGAGGTCAACTCTCAGATATTCAAAGTCTTCGACCCTGATTGGAGAATCTTCATCGGGGTCTTCTTCTTTAATGAAATTATCGACTGTGTCGGTGAACTGAATATTATTGATGCTGAACTCCATTGGCACTTCAACTTCCAGGTCGCCTATGAAACGGCTGTCGCCGAATATATAGTTGTTCATACTTTCTCCGGGGCCGGGATTCATTTCCGCACCTCCTTCAAAGCATATTTTTTCAGGAAGCATTGAAACCAGATCTGCCAGGTTCGAATTTGCATTGCTTACTTTGAAAAGAGTATCCTTGTCGCGGGCAGCAGGGAAACGGGGATAGCCAAGGATAAATGGATTGATGCCAAGAGAGACAGGTGTTTTGCCCTCCCTGTACCCTGTCGCCTGAAGATCTATTTGTAGGGGAACAGAGAAAGAGTTTCTGTATTTAAGTGTAATTGAAGGATTTGTAAGATGAAAATCTGCGGAGATCTTTTTCAGAATATCCTGAATCTCCAAATCAACCGTGTCCTTATCTATTGTTTCTGTCTGTTTGCCGAAATACCCTTTGACGTGATCGAATTCCGGATTCTTCATGGCCAGATCAATTGATATTTCATCTTCGCTGTTGAATGTCACCATGTTATTCTGTGAGCTTATCATGATCTGGTATTGAACAGGTAACTTGTTATACGGTTGCGCCGCAATGCTTCCCAGGCTGATACGGGAATTGCTCACAGAGAAACTGTCGACAAGGTTGGCTGTCGGATTAACTACAAATGACTCAGTTATCGGATTTGTACCACTGGTGGGTAGTGTTAAAGAGACTGTAGCCTGAAGCGGAGTCCCGTTATTGATATTGTAGGAGATATACCCTGTCTTCATAACGATCGAATCGATTTTAATACCATCTCCGGGATCAAAATCCACTGTGTCTGTATTGTCATTGTCGAGGGCCGGAAGGGACTGTGGAGAAATTTTAATACGGCCTGATTTTACCTTCATATCACGGCCTGTCATCTGAATTTCCAGGTTTGATCCATTCAGGACAAGGCCTCCTCCTGCAGTAATGACAAAGACTGCAGAGGTATTATTTTTTATGAAAGTAAGATCTGCCAGGTTTATGGTGGCAGTTCCGGTCTGTCCCGGATTTATTGCACTTATCACCGCCGGAGCTCCAAGAGGGGTATGTGGAGATACATTATATATTCTTATTGTTATGTTGGTAATTGTTACTCCCGTATTATTCCTCACTACAATATCGAGTGCCCCCTGGCTGAGAGTTGCATTTTCAAAATTTGAAATTACGGGAAAAGGCAACTCTCCCGTCGTTGTAAGCGGGAAAACAGAGCCGGTGAAAGGTGCAAGATCAATTTCTCCGATCGTGTATGATTCGCTGAAAGAGACCATGTCTTCCAGATCGAGGAAATCATCCAATCCGAATTCCACTAAAGAATCTTTTTTGATTATTATTCTTATAAAGCCATCTTCATCAAATACTACCGTATCATTTGGGATCTCTTTTATATCCAGAAGCGATATCTTTCCTCTCACGACTGAGACCCCGAAGGTTGGAGACCATTGAACCTTACCTGAAAGTTTATCCATGTTGTAAGTTTCTTTGAAGCATCCTGCTGTCGCAAGGAAAGCTGCCATTGAAAAGAGTACCAGTATTTTTCTTACCATGAATTTGTCATTTAGTATTTGTGTCGAGTTTATAATTATACAGGAATCTGTCGGTACCTCCTACTATAAGGTGCCAGCCGCTCTTTTCCGACAGTTTCCCGATAGAAAACATCGAGGCGCCCCTGAGAGGGAACCCGTTCATAGTATCTCCGTTTTTGTCGATAAGGTAAATCAGGTTATTATTTATGTCAAAAACTCCAATTTTCCTGTCAGATGATGAAAAAATAAAATTTATCGGTCCTCCAAGCCTGCCCGTGCCCAGTTCCCTGGTAAATAGTTCCGACCCGTTATGATTATAAAGATACAATATCCCTCTGTCAATAAAAATATATTCACCAAAACCATCGCCATTTACGTCAAAAATATCGAATGAATGGTCAATTGATAACTTCCTGAAAGATGTTTTCTTTACACTTCCGTCGAAAAATATATGCTGAATCGTGCCATCCGGTGAAGAGCATATAACCGATGGCTTTGACCCGGGGATAAGCCTGATTGCCGATTTTTCAGCCCTGGTGACAGGTTCCTTCAGTGTAAGCCTGGAGTTTCCTGTCCGGTCAATGAAATAGACCGACGTCTCATCTGAAATAATGAGGTAGTCCTTGCCTGAAACCCTTATCCATGATATCTCAGATCTTACGAGGCTGGTAGTCCGGAATGGTTTCCAGCCTTTCACAACATTTCCATTAATGTCGTAGGCATATACCAGTTTATCATCACCGGCGATCAGCAACCTGTAATTCCGGTTATTGTCATAATCAAAAAGAGCAAGTGAGTTGGTTGCAGGAGATCTCAGCTTAACCGGATATCTTTCGGTATAATTACCGTTCCTGTCGAGAAGATGAAGGTAATTTCTTCCTGAAAAAAGCAGCTGATATTTCCCGTTTTTCAGATAATCAACCATATAGATAGATCCTGCTATCCTCTCTCTAAGTGGAACCTTCCACAGTACTCTTCCTGCTGCGTTTATCAGGTAGGCGTTATTCCTCATGTCCTGAATGAAGATCTCTTTTGCGCCTGTAAGATGATTCGTAAAGAAGAATGGTTTTATAGCTGCAACTGTATCAAGAAGCGTTTCCCATTCCGTTGTCGATTCTTCCCTCGCTTCCCCTCTGAACCTGACCGACAGGCTGTTGTAAAGCATGTCGTTGCTGGCAACAAACTGATATCCGACAGCCTGGATCTTATTCAGTGAGGTTTTGTTTGATTTCAGAGATTTTACGAAGTCCACATCGAGCCAGCGGGCAATATAATCTATCGCCCGTGAAGGCACTGCATAGAAAAAGTATCCTGCAATGCTGGGCAGAGTGCTTTCAAAATCGCGGTAGGTGATGTCGTTGGCAAGTGTCTTATTAAGAAGATTATCGTAAAGAAGCCTTGAAACAGTTATATATGAACTTCCGGTAATCATATAATTGTCGTAAAATGCGAACCAGGAATCGTCAAATTTATCGGCAAAACCAGGTAAAAGGAGAGAGTTGAAGCCCCGGTATGGGGTTATATAAACCGGAACCTTAATTTGTTCGTCGGGCTGGAAATACTGGATATTACCCCTTTCCTCAAGTTCACCGAAATCATCGAGGAATATTTTTTCGGCGTACACCCTGTTCTTTAATTCATATATTATTACGGAATTATCGCCCACCGGCCTCTCCCTGATATCGATGTATGCTTTTGTGATTTCTTCGCCTATATAATCCCTGAGCTTTTTTGCAAGTTCTGCCGGTTTCGTATTTGAAGCTGTAAGTGACGGAAACTCAGGATTCAGGACTGATTCAAAAAAGACTGTTGCCGAGGGAAGGATCTTATAGGTATGAAACAATCCCGGTGTTGCTTTCTTATATTTATAGAGATATTCTTTCGGGTCGGTGCTTTCGGTGTAACCGCTGAGCACCAGATCGTTTTCGCTGAGATAGATGTCGCTGCCACCGCATCCGGCAAGATTTCCTGTTTGCCTCACCAGACCGGAGAACTCGTCCCTGAAGAGAGGTTTTAAAAGAGGAGGCAGGTTATTGAACAGCACAAAGATCTTATCTTCATTTTTACCCGATGCCTGATATACTTTTGCAAAGCCGGGTTGATTTCTGATATCATTATCGCGGGAAATCTGAACAATAGCTTCTTTTACCAGCTTTTCAGAGGCAGTACATATAAGAATACCGGAAAATACCGAGATAAAAACAGTATCGCTCTGGTTATTAATATTGTATGGCAGTACCAGAACTTGATTTGCAAGGATATCTCTTTCATTTACCGATTTTATCCCTGATATTTTGAGAATATCCTTTATCTGCTTTGATCTGATGTCGGAGGTAACAGCCATTGAAAACACAGGCTGAAGCCCTCCGGATCCTGAAAGGTGAAATGATATCAGCGCAGCATTCCCTGTCAATATTTTCTTATAAGCCGGTCTGTTAAGCTGATCAGCCAGAAATTTGATTTTCGTGTTATAAGTTTCAAATTCCCTGATTCTCCCGATCTCACCTAAGAGTCCTTTACCCGTGGTGAGTGAGTTGACAAAACTCTGAAGATCAATTGTCTCTATAACAGCAACAGCACCCGGTGAAATGGCTTTGTACGGGTCGGTGACGGGAATCGTTTTGCCCTTTTGAAGAAAATAGCCCAGCACCACGAGACCCAGAACCAGAATAATTACAAAGACGACTGCCAATCTTTTTTTCACGGGCGTAGCATTAATTTTTGAGCCTTTTCAAAATTAGGAAATAAAAGAGAACATTATTATGTAAACGAAAAACAGCAGATTTATATTTCCTGGCATTAAAGTTGTGTTTAAAATTGTTAATACCTCTATTCCAAAGGTCCCCCGGCGGGGAAGGAGCTTGTTTTTTATTATTTTTATAATCCTTTACATCTGATCAGAATGATATATCGTTTTTTTGCTTCAATATTATTCTTTTTATATTTTATACCCGGTTTATCGCAGATAGTCACAATAGTTGATAGTGAAGACCGCAGGCCTGTTCCGGATGTTATCATTCTGAACAATACAAAGACTAAATTTATTAATTCCAACAAATCAGGTAAAGCTGATATTTCGACATTCAGTAAAGAAAAAACCATCTGTTTTCAGCATTTCACTTATGAAAGAGTATGTCTTTCATTTGATGAACTGCGCGAACGGAACTTTGAGGTAAGGCTTACAAAGAAAATATTTGCAATCGAGGAGTTTGTCATTTTAGCAAGCCGCCGGGAAGAGAACAGGGATGAGGTGCCCAACAGGGTCACCTCCATTCCGAAACCGATATTGCATATCCAGAATCCACAGACAGCAGCCGATGTCATTGCCATCTCTGATGAAGTATTCGTTCAGAAGAGCCAGCTCGGAGGAGGCAGCCCTATGATTCGCGGGTTTGCCACAAACAGGGTGCTGATCGTGGTAGACGGTGTAAGGATGAACAATGCCATATACAGGGAAGGCAATATTCAGAATGTGATCTCTCTTGACCCTGGCACACTCGAGTCAACAGAAATAATATTTGGCCCGGGAGCAGTGGTTTATGGCAGTGATGCCATTGGAGGCGTAATGGATTTCAATACCAAAGAGGCTCTTTTTTCCGGAAGTAAAAAGCCTTTCTTCAAGGTCGATGCGATGTCGAGGTATTCCTCTGCCAATAAGGAAAAAACATTCCATTTCGACTTTAATGCCGGAACAAGAAAGATTGCTTTCCTGACAAGCGTCAGCTGGTCAGATTTTGATGATCTCAGGATGGGATCAGGGAAGAACGACAGCTATCTCAGACCTGAATATGTTAAACGTATCAATGGTCGGGACTCCGTTGTGGCAAACTCTGATCCGGAGTTACAGATCCTTTCAGGTTACTCGCAGCTTAACACAATGAACAAGCTGAGATTCAGGCTTTCCCCTGATATCGATCTGGTTTTGTCAAATCATTTTTCGCATTTGTCAGATGTACCCAGGTACGACAGGCTGATACAATATAAAGCAGGAAAACTAAGATATGGCGACTGGTATTATGGCCCGCAGGTCTGGATAATGAACAATCTACAGCTTACGGTCAAAAAGAAGAATGCAGCTTTTGATGAAGCACGTCTTACTGCGGCCCATCAGAATTACAGTGAAAGCCGCCACGACAGGAGCTTTGGAAAACCTGACATCAACGAGCAAACCGAAAAGGTGACAATTTTCTCTCTGAATCTCGACTTTGACAAAAACATTAAAAGCAATCATGAACTGGTCTATTATGGATTTGAAGCAGTGTTGAATGATATCAGCTCCATAGCACAGACACGCGATATAATTACGGGAATAATCAGTCCGGCCGGCTCAAGATATCCGAACGGGGATAATAAATACAGCAGTTATTCATTATATGCCGGTTATAAGAATAACCTCTCTGAAAAATTCACTCTGAATACAGGACTGAGATATAACTACGTGACTCTCTCCTCGGAAATTGCCGATAACTCATACTACAATTTCCCTTTTACCCGGATCGATATCTCCAATGGTGCGTTAACCGGATCAGCCGGGATGGTATACAGGGTAAATGAAAAATTTCACACAAGTCTCAATGCTTCAACAGGTTTCAGAGCCCCTAATCTGGATGACGCAGGAAAGGTTTTTGATTCTGCCCCGGGTGTTGTTGTAGTTCCTAATCCTGATCTGAAACCTGAATATGCCTGGAATATTGATTTCAGTATTTCAAAGGAATTCGGAGATATCCTTCATTCTGAATTAACCCTTTTTCACACCTGGCTTACCAACGCGATGGTCAGGAATGATTTTCTTTTCAACGGTTTCGACTCCATTCTTTATCTGGGAGAGCCAAGCAAGGTTGAGGCTATGACCAACAGTGGTTCGGCCAGGGTTTATGGACTCAACATAAATATGCAGGTAAATATCTTAAGGTATCTCTCTCTTAAAACTGCGCTTAATATGACTGAGGGATATGAAGAAAACGGTGATCCCCTGAGGCATGCTGCTCCGTTATTCGGATCAACCCATCTTATTTTTAAAACAGGAGGTTTCGATGCTGATCTGTATACAAACTATAATGGTGCAAAGAAGTATGAAAAGATGGCACCATCGGAAACAGAGAAACCATATCTGTATGCTGCTGACGAAAACGGCAATCCCTGGTCACCAGGATGGTTCACGATTAATCTGAAGATGTCGTATAAGTTCCTGAACAGGATTTCTTTGATGGCAGGAATTGAAAATATCCTGGATGTCAGGTACCGTCCCTATTCTTCAGGAATTGCAGCTGCCGGACGGAACTTTATGGCTTCAGTGAGGATTGAGCTTTAAAATACTCTTAAAAAAAGAGATTTTTGGCACGCAATTTGATTTAGTATAGTTACACAGGCAATCTCAATCATACACTTGATCCTTCAAGTACAGCCAGGCTCCCGAGGCCTGGCTTTCATCTTTTAATCAGAAAGGCCTGTAACCTATAATTTCCCTCACCTCCCTGACTGTTTTTGAAGCGCTTGCCCTGGCTTTTTCAGCCCCATCGGCAACCACGCGGGCAAGGTATTTTTTATCGGCAAGGATCTCAAGTATCCGTTCTCTTATAGGTTCTGTAACTTTGATAATATCTTCTGCGAGCTGTTTTTTCATATCTCCATAGCGGATCTCACAGGAAGCATGTTTATCTGTGAAATAATTAACAGTAGCCGGGTCTGATACTACATTCATAATTGTGAAGAGATTCTGAACAGGTTCAGAAGGTTTTTCCCCTGGTTTCACAGGTCCGGTATCGGTAACTGCCCGCATTACCTTCTTTCTTATTTCCTGGGGAGTATCTGCCAGAAAGACCCCGTTACCTTCACTTTTACCCATCTTTCCAGTGCCATCAAGTCCCGGAATCTTAAGCAGCTGCTTCCCGAAATTATATGCATCCGGTTCAGGGAAATAATCGACTTCATACATAGTATTAAAACGGCGTGCAAATCGCCGGGTCATTTCCAGATGCTGTTCCTGGTCCTTTCCAACCGGAACCTTGTGAGCCCTGTGAATTATAATGTCGGCAGCCATCAGAACCGGGTAGGTAAGCAATCCGGCATTTATATTATCAGGCTGTTTACGTATTATTTCCTTGAAAGATGTTGTTCTTTCAAGCTCACCAACATATGCGTTCATATTGAGCAGAAGATAGAGTTCAGTCACTTCGGGGACATCGCTCTGGATAAATACCGAAGCCACCTCAGGATCTATGCCGCATGCAAGATATTCTGCCAGCACCTGCCTGATGTTGGCATGCAGGTCTTCGGGTTTTGGATGTGTTGTAAGCGAGTGATAATCTGCGATAAAGAAAAAACAATTATTCTCCTTCTGCATTTTCAGAAAGTTTGTTACTGCTCCGAAATAGTTACCAAGGTGCAGGTTTCCTGTCGATCGTATTCCGCTTACTACCGTATCCATGTCCAATTATAAAAAGTCATGCAAAGCTAATTGTTTTTTCAGATATTGCCCCCCTGCCCCCCTAAACTACCCACCCCCCTTTTGATTTCCCCCCTTTATTTGTGCCACCTGACCTCCTTTTTTGCATTTCACAATTTGTATTACGGACCCCCCTTTCAGTTTCCCCTTATTTAATTAAAGACCCCCCTTTCCCGTTTCCCCTTATTTAGTTAAAGACCCCCCTTTCCCGTTTCCCCCCACGGGGGGAAAGGCTTGAAAATCCTTTTTGCGCTTTTATTTGAAAACCCCTTCCCCCTTGGGGGAAGGTCGGGATGGGGGTCTGTAATAAATAATGGGAATGGCAGGGGGTAGGGTTTGTTTATTCAGGGAGCAGGGGGATGGGCTTGTACGTTAGAATATAGGGCTGGAGCTCAAAATTATTTGTACCTTTGCCGGATTAAAACAAGAAGCTGTGGAATCAACAGAATCGACAAGGCAGAAAAAAGTTGCAAGGCTGATACAGAAGGAAATTGCAGATATTTTTCTCCGTAAAGGGGTTGAATTTGCTCCCGGTAAGCTGATCTCAATCACTAAGGTAAGAGTCAGTCCCGACCTCTCCTATGCAAAGATCTATATCAGCATTTTTCCTTCGGTTAACCATGATGAAATATTGAATTCCATCCAGGAACATTCCCACAAAATAAGATTCGAACTGGGTCAAAAGGTAAGATCACAGCTTCGTATTGTTCCGGAGCTCGCCTTCTTCATTGACGACAGTCTCGACTATATCGAAAAGATCGACAAGCTGCTGAAAACCTGATCCTAATGCAGTACGAACCTATTAAAAGATCTATGGGCATGTTCTTCTCAGGACCTCTTTTCATGAGGAAACTGCTCTATTTTCTGATGGATCTGCTGCTGCTGCGTACATGGCATGTAAAAAGAGCCCTCAGAAAGATCAGCAAAGGTCTGCCTTCGGAGGCGAGCATACTTGATGCAGGATCAGGCATGGGCCAGTACTCGTGGCGGATGAGCCGAATGGGGCCCGGCTGGAAGATCACCGGGACAGATATCAACAGTGAGCAGATTGAAGATTGCACGGCTTTCTTCAGAAAAACAGGTCTGTCGGAAAGAGTCTCTTTCAGGATTGCCGACCTCACCGGATTCAGGGAACCGGGCAGCTATGACCTTATATTATCAGTTGATGTAATGGAGCATATCCTTGAGGATGAAAAGGTATTCAGGAATTTCTTTGAATCGCTTAAAACAGATGGTACTCTCCTGATCTCCACCCCCTCCGACAAAGGAGGTTCCGATGTTCACGACGAGGAAGATGAATCGTTCATCGGGGAGCATGTACGTAATGGCTACAGCATTGATGAAATAAGCTCAAAACTTACGGGCGCAGGTTTTAGTGAGGTAAAGGCTTCCTATACTTACGGAAAACCAGGGAGTATTTCCTGGCAGCTCGCCATGAAGTATCCGGTGAAAATGCTTAACATCTCAAAGCTTTTCTTTATAATTCTGCCGTTTTATTACCTGCTGTTTTTCCCTGTCTCTGTTATACTTAACATTTTTGATCTTCGTTTTACACATAAAAGCGGAACCGGTTTACTGGTTACTGCAAGGAAATAATTGAATTGAAACTTTCTTTATATATAGCCAGAAGATATCTGTTTGCGAAGAAATCGCGCAATGCTATCAATGTGATCTCTGCCGTATCGGTTGCCGGAGTAGCAGTAGGAACAATGGCACTGATCATAATCCTTTCCGTTTTCAACGGACTTGAGACACTGGTCACTTCTATATTTAACACGGTCGATCCGGATTTAAAAATCACGGCTGCAGAAGGAAAAACTTTTCTCCCTGATGCTTCAAAGCTGAAGCTTCTGTCGGCCGTAAACGGAGTCTCCTGCTACTCTCTTGCAATAGAGGAGAATGCCCTGTTAAAATATGAAGAGAGACAGTTTATCGCAACAATAAAAGGAGTTGATGAAAACTATATAAAGGTAACAGGTATCGACAGCTCCATGTTTGAAGGGGATTTTATTCTGAAAGCTGAAACAGGAAGGTCTCATGCGGTTGTCGGAGTAGGTATTGCCCAGTATATTGGACTAAGAATCAATTTTGTACAACCTTTGTGGATATATGTGCCTTCAAAATCAGGAGGCAGGTCAATGATCCCGGAAGAGGCCTTTAATAGTGAATTCATTTTTACTTCAGGACTCTTCCAGGTTGAACAGGATTATGATTCAAAATATGTTTACGTGCCGCTTGATTTTGCACGTAAGCTGATTGAAAACAAAGAGGGTGTAAGCTCCGTTGAAATCAAGTTCACAGGTACAGCAGATGAGAAAAAGGTCCAGAAAGATGTGACGGAAATATTTGGTTCCGGATATGTTGTTCAGAACAAGTATGAGCAGCAGGAAATATTTTATAAGGTTATGAAGTCGGAAAGGCTTGCCATATTCTTCATCCTTACTCTTATACTTATCATCGCTTCATTCAACATTATTGGGTCACTTACAATGCTCATCATTGAGAAGGAACGTGATATTGAGATCCTGAAAAGTCTTGGCGCCGACAACAACCTTATAAGAAAGATCTTTATTTTTGAAGGATGGCTGATCTCAATAATAGGAGCTTTTGCAGGTCTCCTGCTTGGATTTGTGGTATGCTGGCTTCAGCAGACTTACGGATTCGTAAAGCTGCAGGGAGAGACTCTTATTATGGATTCATATCCGGTGGTAATGGCCTTCCCCGACTTTATCCTTGTTTTGTCGACAGTTCTGCTGATAGGCTTCTGGGCAGCCTGGTATCCGGTTAGGTACCTTACAAAGAAATATCTGATCAAATGAAAATGAAATTATCCGGATCAGCAATAAAAATGCATAAACTGGCTCTGGCTGGAGTTATTATCCTGATAATAACGCAATCATGCATAAATCCAAGAGATAAAGTTAAACATGGGAAGCTGATCCCGGAGGAAACGTTCGTTTCAATACTCACTGACATTTATATTGCTAATGGACTTCTCTCCCTTCCCGAGATCAGATATCAGTTTTCCGGCAGGGATTCTGTCCTTAATTATATTGACATTGTAGAGAGTTACGGCTTCTCATACGAAACGATGAAGAGCACAACTGAATTATTATTTCGTCAGCAAGCCGAAAAAACTCATCAGGATCTATGACGGGATAATCGCGAAGATGAGTGAAATGCAGTCAGCTATACAGAATGAAGTAATGAGGATAGAACAGGAAGCCTCAAGAAAGGCAGTAAATTATAACATCTATACACTGCCGGACCCTGAGAGGGTTGAAGAACCTATAGTCAGTACTATCCTTCATCCACCGGGAACTTATAACCTGTCCATTTCGGTAACTGTTTATCCCGATGATAATGCTAATAATCTGCATCTCGCAGCATGGATAATTGATGCCGACAGTCTGGAAACCGGAAAAAAGAGATGGCTGCCCGTATTTAAATACTTTAAAGACGGACACCCTCATCAGATAAATTATAGCGGCCGGATAGAAACAGATCGCCCGTTGGTAATGAAAACTCTTCTCTACAACTATGAGAACAACATAACTGAGTTGGATAAACATGCCCGGATTGAAGTGTTTTTCTTCAATTTTATGCCCGACCCTTTATGAGACGTCTTTCAGCCCAGTATGTCATAACCAATACAGGAGCTCCGGCAAAAAGAGCTGTTATCTCAGCAGAAGATGACGGAACAATAATAAGCATTGAACCGGGAATTGAGTCACTGAGAGATCCCCAGTCGGTTGAATTCTTTAACGGTATTATCATCCCGGGATTTGTAAATTGCCACTGCCACCTGGAACTTTCACATATGAAAGGTTCTGTTGCTGAAGGGACCGGACTGGAGAATTTCATCATGCATGTAAGAGATGCAAGAAATAATATTCCTGTTGACGAGATCTCAGCAGCACAACAAACTGATAATCTGCTTTCTGATCGAAGGTGTTGTCCTTTGCGCAGATGTATGCAACACATCTCTGACTTTTAATATCAAGAAGAAAAGCAGGATACAATACCATAACTTCCTTGAAGTTTTCGGGATAGATCCGCAAAAAGCCGGAAAGCGAATGGATGAGATAGCGGTAGTTGCCGGAGAAGCCGACAGGAGAGGATTGGCTTATTCCATTACACCGCATTCTGCATATTCTGTTTCGCTTCCGCTATTCCGGCTTATTAAGGAGAAGTCAAAAATGAACAGGGTTACCTCAATTCATTTCATGGAAACCCCTGCCGAAGCTCTTTTTCTGTCGGGTCATTCAGGGCCTCTGAGAAAATCGTATGAGGCTTCAGGACTATTGCCGGATAATATTCTTGTACCTGTCAGACCATGCTACAGCAATACTTGACGAAGTGACAAGGGCTGGAAATCTTATACTCGTTCACAACACATTTGCCGATGCGGAAACCGTAAACAGGGTAAAGAAGAGAGGGCGGACATACTGGTGCCTCTGCCCCGGGTCAAATATGTATATTGAGAAAAAGATGCCTCCGGTTGAGATGCTGATGACAGAAGGATGTGACATTGTAATTGGAACCGATTCTCTTGCATCAAATAGAAGCTTAAGCATCCTTTCAGAGCTGAAGCTGATCCAGAATTATTTCCCTTCAATCCCGCTTCAGGAATTGATCAGATGGTCAACGATCAAAGGGGCTGAAGCGCTTGGTGAGGATAATAATTTCGGAAAAATAGAGCCGGGAAAAAAGCCCGGTTTATTGCTTCTGGAAAATACAGATCTCTTAAACTTCAAACTTCTTCCGGAAACAACTGTTACCAGATTAGTGTAAATTGCGATTATGCCCACATTTCTGTTTGATAAAATAGTATTTGGCCCCGTTAAAAGCAGAAGACTCGGGGTGTCGCTCGGGATCAATCTTCTTCCTGACCACCAGAAAAGTCTGCAATTTCAATTGCATCTACTGCGAATGCGGCTGGACTCAAAGCAAAGATATGAGTAGTGAAAAACTTCCTTCGAGAAAAGAAGTTTATGAGGCGCTCAGCCAAAAGCTGGCCGAAATGAAAAAAAATCACCAGTCTCCTGATGTTATCACTTATGCAGGGAATGGAGAACCAACCCTCCATCCTGAATTCCCCGGTATTATAGACGACAGCATCTTTTTAAGAAATGAATATTTCCCGCATGCAAAAATAGCGGTGCTCTCCAACTCAACAGCGATTAAAAAACCAGCTGTCAGAAAAGCACTGCTGAAAGTTGACCAGAATATTCTAAAACTTGATTCAGCTTTCGATCTTACCGTGAACATGCACAACCAGCCCAGGGTGAACATAAAAGTTAAAGATCTTGTCAGGGACCTTCAGCTTTTCAAAGGCAGATTAATAATTCAAACGCTTTTCGTCAGGGGATCATTTAATGGCAAAAGAATCGACAACACAACTCCTGAAGAGATCGATGCCTGGATCAGTACATTAATAAAAATCAGACCTTCTGAAGTAATGATCTATACAATTTCCAGAGACACCCCGGAAGGTGGGCAACTTGAGAAGGTGCCACTGGCAGAACTGAAACGGATTGCTGCCATTGTTAATGAACTCGGTATTGAAACACAGGTTTCAGGCTGAACTTGAAAACCAAACCAAATATACTTATCTGCCCTCTTGAATGGGGATTGGGTCATGCAGCAAGGATGATACCCATGGCAGTTAAACTGAGGGAATTGAATTTTAATGTCATTATCGGTACCGGGAAGGAACATCAGGCTCTTTACCGCACTGAGATCCCCGGCATTACCTGTATTGATTTCCCGGGGTTCAAACCGGTATATTCGAAATATCTTCCTCAATATTTTTCCCTCTTTCTTAAAATCCCCGGGCTCATTTATCATATTTTTTCCGAACATGGGAAGCTTAAAAGGATAATCCGGGAAAATGAAATTGACATCGTGATCAGTGATAACCGTTTTGGTCTGTGGAACAGGAATATTAAGACGGTATATGTAACACATCAACTCCGAATTCCTTTTCCGAAGGCTTTCCGGCTTTTTGAATTCATCGGAATCACTCTTCACAGGGCTGTTATACGCAAATATTCATTTTGCTTTATACCTGATCTCCCGGGGGACATGAACCTCTCCGGAAGGTTGTCACATGGCATTAAACTACCAGGTAACGCCATGTACATCGGTATCCTTTCAAGGTTTGAAGGGATTAATTCCACTCCCGGAGTTTCTCCGGTAAGTGGTGAATACAATACAGTAATCCTATCAGGTCCCGAACCTCAGCGGACTCTTCTGAAACAAAAACTAACCGGGATGCTGAAAAACAGACTTCCGAAAAGTGTAATGCTGGGAGGGAGACCAGATATTGTTTCTCCAGGAACAGAATCGGATAATATAATTTATTATAATCATCTGCCTGCAGCTGCTATGAGACAGATCATTGCCGGAAGCAAGGTCATTATAACCCGGTCAGGTTATACAGCAATTATGGAGCTGGTAAGTCTAAACCGCACTTCCCTTCTTATACCAACCCCTGGTCAGACAGAACAGGAATACCTGGCCGGATATCTTAGTGAGAAAGGATGGTTCACAGGTGTGCTTCAGAAGGATCTCAAAGAAGAGATGCCGGAAATAACTTCACAAACAGCTCCCGGATATGAAATTATGACTCAGAGCAGACGACTGCTTGAAGCGGCCTTAAAAAAACTATCAGAAGATTGAAAGGAATCCGGCCATCCCTGCAATACCTGACAGATAACCAAGCCAAATTTCCTTAGGATTATGCGAGTTTAGCCACAGCCGTGAGGATAATATCAACCCTGACGCCAGGATGGCTGATATGAGGAATGGCGTGAGGGGTGTATGCATCTTTATAGAAAGGACGAAGATCAGCGATGTCATTGCTCCGGCTCCGGCAGCATGAATGGATATCTTCCACCAGAAATTTATAACAGTAAGTACGAATGAAAACAGTGCAGTTGAGAGTATAAATGCCTTTATAAAAACGGGAATGTTGAATTTAAGCACTACGTATACGGTCACCAGATAGAAGAATGAAGTGATCGCCATCGGAATAATTCTTTCACTCCGGTCATCAATTGTCCAGGAGCTTATCATTTTCCGCCACTTCAGATAAGGAATCAATGAAAGGGGCAACAAAATGTTATTTGTTGAAAAAATAAGCAGAATGATCTTTTTCTGGACTGATGGCAGGAAGTCGAATAATGTCGGCGCTGAAAGAATTATGATCAGTCCGTAAAGCGGCATAAGAACAGGATGGAATATCCCCGATATGAATTTTGCCATTGAATCTGCAAAAGGACGTTGAGCGGCTGGCATATTCATATCTCTCTTCTTAATCTTGCCACCGGGATATTGAGCTGTTCGCGGTATTTAGCTACAGTACGCCGTGCAATCTGGTATCCTTTTTCCTGAAGTATCTCTGTAAGCCTTTCATCCGTCAGCGGTTTGCGCTTAACCTCATTGCCGATGCAATCCTGCAGTATCCTTTTAATTTCGCGTGTTGAGACCTCTTCGCCGCTGTCGGTCTGCAATCCTTCGGAGAAGAAGAACTTCAGCGGAAATATGCCGAAATGAGTCTGGATATATTTGCTGTTTGCGACTCTTGATATTGTCGAAATATCCAGACCTGTCATCTCAGCCACATCCTTGAGTATCATGGGCTTAAGCTTTGTCTCATCGCCATCAATAAAATATTCTTTCTGGTATTCGAGAATAGCATTCATCGTAAGCAGAAGTGTGTTCTGCCGTTGTTTAATTGCATCTATGAACCATTTTGCCGAATCAATCTTCTGCTTGACGAAGAGCACTGCATCCTTCATCTCCTTCTTGTTGCTCCTGTTTTTCGAGTATGCCTGAAGCATTTCACTGTAAGCTGCACTCAGCCTCAGTTCCGGAAGATTTCTCGAATTGAGATGAAGGTCGAAACCATCTTCAGAATGTTCAAGGATGAAATCGGGAATTATCGGTTGGACGATCTTGGTGAAGGGATCGTTGTAAACACCTCCGGGTTTCGGATTAAGCTTAAGCACCTCATCAATAGCTGTCTTAAGCTCTTCCTCCGTGATATTCATTCGGGCAGTGATCTTGTCGTAATGTCTCTTGGAAAACTCTTCAAAGTGCTGGTCAAGTATTCCATAAGCAAGTTTCACTGAAGGCTGTGAAAGATCTTTTCTTTCAAGCTGAAGCATAAGGCATTCCCTGAGTGTTCTGGCTCCGACTCCTGCCGGGTCAAGATCCTGAATTATCATAAGAACTTCCTCGAGCTCAGCCTCTGTGGTGGTTACATTCTGGAGGAATGCAAGATCGTCGACAATACTGACAAGTTCCCGTCTCAGATACCCGTCTTCATCAATATTCCCGATGATATATTCTCCAAGAATCTTTTGTTTGTCATCCAGCTCCCGCAATCCCAGCTGTGATTCAAGATGTTCGTGGAATGAGGAACCTGCTGAGAAAGGTATCTCGGTATTCCTGTCATCATCCTTACTGAAGTTGTTTGCCTGAAGTTTGTAATCAGGGATCTCGTCCTCTTCGATATAATCGTCGAGGGTAAACTCTTCGTCATCATTTTTTTCTTCATCCCCGAGCTGTTCTTCTTCGCTTTCTTCAGGTGATTCAGCTTCATCTTCAGGGCCCTCTTCCAGGGCAGGATTTTCCTCCAGTTCTTTCTTTATGCGTTGTTCAATCTGCAAGGTAGGAACTTCCAGCAGCTTGATCATCTGGATCTGCTGTGGCGAAAGCTTCTGCAGCAATTTCTGTTGTAATCTCTGCTTCAACATGCCGGTTCCTGAAAATCTGTGGTTGAATTATTTCTGTTAAAACTCTGCATTCTTTGGTGTTCTTGGAAACGGTATAACATCGCGGATATTTGACATTCCCGTCATAAAAAGCAGTAGCCGTTCGAAGCCGAGGCCAAATCCGCTGTGAGGAGCAGTACCGAATTTACGTGTCTCAAGGTACCACCAAAGCTCTTTTTCGGGTAACTTAAGTTCTCTTATACGCGACAGCAGTTTATCATAATCTTCTTCTCTTTGCGATCCGCCGATTATCTCCCCTATTCCCGGGAAAAGAACATCCATGGCTCTTACAGTCTTGCCGTCATCATTCTGTTTCATGTAAAATGCCTTTATCTCCTTAGGATAATCGACCAGGATCACAGGTTTTTTAAAATGTTCTTCCACAAGATATCTTTCATGCTCAGCCTGGAGGTCCCTTCCCCAGCCTACCTGGTAATCCCACTTCCTGCCTGATACCTCAAGGATCTTCACAGCTTCGGTATAGGTAATCCTGATAAACTCGTTATCGACAACAAATCTGAGCCGTTCAAGAAGCCCCTTGTCGATCATATTATTCAGGAATTCGAGGTCGTCCTTGCAGTTTTCAAGAGCATACCTTATAAGGTACTTGATAAATTCTTCGGCAAGGTCCATATTGTCGGTTAGATCGTAGAAAGCCATTTCAGGTTCTATCATCCAGAATTCGGCAAGATGCCGGGGAGTATTTGAATTTTCTGCCCGGAAAGTGGGACCGAAAGTATAAATATCAGCAAGGGCAAGTGCTCCAAGCTCTCCTTCCAGCTGACCAGAAACAGTCAGGTTTGCAGGTTTTCCGAAGAAGTCCTGGCTGAAATCAGGAGTCCCGTCTTTTTCCAGAGGGATCTTTGCAAGGTCGAGAGTAGTAACATGAAACATTTCACCTGCACCTTCGGCATCACTACCTGTGATGATAGGTGTATGAAGATAAAAGAATCCCTTATCGTTGAAATACCTGTGAATCGCAAAGGCCATTGCGTGACGCATCCTTAACACGGCTCCGAAAGTATTCGTCCTGGGCCTCAGGTGAGCTATCTCCCTGAGAAATTCCATTGAATGTCCCTTCTTCTGAAGAGGATACGTCTCGGCATCGCACTTCCCGTATAGTTCAATAGATGAAGCAACCACCTCCACATTTTGACCCTGTCCCTGCGAGCTCACCAGCTTTCCGTTAACAGAAATGCACGCTCCGGTTGTTATGTCCTTTAAAAGAGCTTCTCCG
The DNA here is from genome assembly GCA_963735595.1 of uncultured delta proteobacterium. Classification (GTDB taxonomy): domain Bacteria; phylum Desulfobacterota; class Zymogenia; order Zymogenales; family Zymogenaceae; genus JAFGAS01. Next base: position 34,653 of record CAVTLK010000004.1, read on the forward strand.
AAAACAGAGACATCAGCAACAATCTGGATATTATTTATAGTCGATCCGTCGTTAAGGGAAATGAAGGCTATGTTCTTGTTACCTCTTTTGGTTCTTACCCATCCTTTGACCAGTACTTCCGTATCTACCCGGGGTGTCTGCAGTAATTCTTTAATCTTTATCCTTTTCATCTGTATAAAAAATAACACCGCAAAAATAATAAAATGCAGGCTGTTAAACTAAATTGGCACTGTTTTTGTGCTAAAAGCCCTCTTTTTTGTAAATTGGTAAAATCTGAATAACTTTGAGTACAAATCGTAATTATCTTAAGCTATGGCAGACAAACAAAAATTAATCGTAGTACCATGGGATTTCACCCCTGTTGCGGAACATGCACTTGCTCATGCAGTGAAGATCAGCCGCATGGTAAAAAATGATATATGTCTTCTTCATATAGTCGATAAAGCAATAAAGCCTCAGGATGAGGGACAGAAGAAAGTGCTTCTTAAGAGCATTGCTGATGAAAACGCCAAAAAGTACAACCTGGTTATTGTGCCGGAAATTGCAAAAGGAACCATTTTTACTGCAATTGCCGACTATGTGAACCAAAAGGGAGTGAAGGAAGAGGATAAGAAGGTTGAAGTAAGCCTGGTGGTTATGGGCACCCATGGCATGAAGGGAATGCAGAAGCTGACCGGAAGCTGGGCTTTGAAGGTAATAGTGAGATCCACAGTGCCTTTCATTGTTGTTCAGGAGCCGCCTGTTGACCAGGAGAGATATCATAATATTGTTTTCCCGGTCGATTTCAAGAAAGAAAACAAGGAGAAGACCAAGATGGCAATATTCATGGGCAAGTATTTCGATTCGAAGATGCACATACTTGTAACTACAGCTACCGATGCGAATCTTATCAAGAAAACAAAGATAAATCTGAATTTCGCCATTAAGTATCTCATCCAGAACAACATTGATTATCAGATCCATGAAGTTCCAAAAGGTAATTTTGCCGAGCAGACTCTCGATTTTGCGCAGAAGATCAATGCTGACCTTTTACTGATAATGACCACCAAGAATATCACATTTGCCGATTATATGGTAGGGGCATCGGAGCAATATATTATTGCCAACAGCTCCAAAATACCTGTATGCTGTGTGAATCCCAAAGCATCATTTGCCAATACAGCACAGTTCATGGGCGGCTGGGGCTCATAAAAATTATATGTCAATATTAGTCAGGGGGGTTACAAAACTATATGGCGAGCAGAAGGCACTCGATGATGTTTCCTTTGAAGTGAAAACAGGCGAGATAGTCGGATTCCTGGGCCCAAACGGGGCAGGCAAATCGACTATGATGAAAATAATCACCGGATTTATTCCGGCTACATCAGGCTCAGTACAGATCAATGGCACAGAGATATCAACTGATAATCCTGACCTGCGTAAAACAATAGGTTATCTCCCCGAAAACAACCCGCTTTACCCTGAAATGTACGTAAGGGAATACCTGGGGTTTGTCTCTTCGTTATATAAAACCGGATCTGCCCGGGAGCGTATTGACCATATTATTGAAGTGACCGGTCTGGCTCCTGAACAGAAGAAAAAAATAGGATCACTTTCAAAAGGCTACAGGCAGAGAGTCGGCCTTGCACAGGCTCTCATTCATGATCCTGCAGTGCTCATCCTCGATGAGGCTACAACCGGCCTTGATCCAAACCAGATCATTGAGATACGTAACCTGATCATTGAAGCAGGGAAAGAGAAAACAGTCATGTTCTCCACGCATATCATGCAGGAAGCTGAAGCTGTATGTGACAGGATCATTATCATAAACAACGGCAAGATCATGGCCGATGAGCTAAAGAACAATATTCATTCTGTTATAAAAAAGCACCGGCAGATAATTAAAATAGAATTTGATAAAACTCCTGAAATCTCTGAATTGCAGAAAATTGCAGGTGTTGTCAGTGCAAGGTCTGACTCCGGCAATCTTTGGATCATTGAAGCTGCAGGAGAAGATGATATCCGTCCGGCTATATTCTCATTTGCCGTGAAAAGCAATCTTACTGTACTCTCGCTTCAGAAGGAGGAGAGCAATCTGGAAGAGGTTTTCAGGCATCTTACTAACGGATAACATTTTTTTTATCGTTTTTTTTTACTTGCTTTGTGCCATAATTGACTGGTGGAAAGATTTGTGCTGATTGCAACCACGGGAAAAAATGCTAAAACGAAGAAAATTCCATTTTTCGCGTCAACCAATCTTCCCATCAGTTGTTTAATTGACTTAATACTTAAGACTTTTATAAACTTAAAACTATGGGATATTTTTTTACTTCAGAATCAGTGTCGGAAGGACACCCCGACAAAGTAGCCGATCAGATATCAGATGCACTCCTTGATGAGTTCCTGAGATGGGATCCGGAATCAAAAGTCGCATGCGAGACTTTCGTAACCACAGGACTTGTCGTTTGCGGAGGTGAAGTTCAGACAACCGGCTGGGTTGACGTTCAGGAGACGGCCCGACGTGTAATCCGTAATATCGGTTATACCAAGGCTGAATACCGTTTCGACTGCGATTCTTGCGGTGTGATCTCTACAATTCATGAACAGTCAGCTGATATACGTCAGGGGGTTGTACGCGAGAAACCTGAAGAACAGGGCGCCGGCGATCAGGGGATGATGTTTGGATATGCCTGCCGCGAAATGGACAACTATATGCCGTTAAGCATAGAACTGGCTCATCTCCTTCTCCAGGAGCTTGCAGCATTACGCCGTGAGGGAAAGGTTATGAAATATCTTCGTCCCGACGCAAAATCGCAGGTTACAATAGAATATGATGATGCCAATAAACCGCTTCGCATAGATACTATAGTCATCAGCACCCAGCATGATGAGTTCGTTCTTCCAAAGAATAAAACACATGCTTCGGAAAAAACTGCAGAAAAAGCAATGCAGAAACAGATCCACGATGATCTGGTCAAATATCTGTTCCCTCGGATTAAAAAATCACTGCCCGCAAGGATCCAGAAACTTCTGAAAAGCGATACCAGACTGCTGGTGAATCCTACTGGCAAATTTGTGATCGGAGGACCTCATGGAGATACCGGTCTCACCGGAAGAAAGATAATCGTTGATACATACGGAGGCCATGGTGCACACGGTGGAGGAGCCTTCTCAGGTAAGGATTCGTCGAAAGTCGACAGATCGGCAGCTTATGCTGCACGCCATATTGCCAAGAACCTTGTTGCAGCAGGCGTTTGCGACAGAGTACTTATTCAGGTAGCCTATGCAATCGGTGTTGCGCAGCCAGTAGGTCTTTATGTGAACACTTACGGTACAGCACATGTAAAGAACAGCAAAGGAAAAATATTACACGACGGAGAGATAGCCGGGATAGTTGAAAAGATATTCGACATGAGGCCTTACTCAATAGTAAAAAGACTTGGACTTAAAAACCCTGTTTTCCTTAAGACTGCATCGTATGGCCATTTCGGACGTAATCCATATTCAGAAAATGTGGAAGTATATTACGAAGTTCCGGGAAGCAAAACCAAAGCTGCAAATGGTAATGGCAGGAAAGTTTCGATTAAGAAAGTCGATTTCTTTACGTGGGAGAAACTGGATTATGTGGATAAGATCCGGAAAGCGTTTAAGATCTAACCACCCCGTCACGCCTTCAGCGTGACACTCCTTATAGCTACCAACCCCCCATCCCCCCCAAGGGACTATCGACCCCAGTTACTGACCCCCAGCAAGGGGGGGTTAAAACCCACTACAAATTTTAATTAGCAATTGGGTTTAACCCCCCTTTAGGGGGCAGGGCACGCGTTAGCGTGGCCGGGGGTTCGTCGCTTTAGAGGGGCAGTCCCGAGTACTCGGCGCGGGTTAAAATGCTGCTTTAACTATCCTTGCAACATTATCTGATCGTCCCAGGGTATAGTAATGTATCCCCGGAACACCTGCTTTAATAAGCTCCTTCGATTGCATCGTTGCCCATTCGATTCCTACTTCACGTGCCTCCTTGTCGGTAGTGCATTTCCTGATCGCATTCACCAGGTCGTTGGGAACATCAATATGAAATGTCTGCGGAAGCAGCTTTATATCATTCAATGCTGAAACAGGTTTGATACCTGCAATAACCGGAACATTAATTCCCATTGCCCTGCATTCGTCCCTGAATCTTAAGAATTTGCAGTTGTCAAAAAACATCTGGGTAACTATATAGCTTGCACCGGCATCAACTTTCTTTTTGAGGTATTCCATGTCCGTCTGCCTGTTGGGCGCTTCAAAGTGTTTCTCCGGGTAGCCGGCAACTCCAATGCAGAAATTTGTGGGTGTTGTATCTTCAAGAGTCTCCTCGAGATATCTGCCGTTATTCATATCAACGATCTGCCTTATAAGATCTGAAGTATGTGCATGTCCCTCTTTCTCGGGAATGAAGTTTCTGCTTCCTCTTTGGGGATCGCCTCTGAGAGCAAGCACATCATCGATACCCAGGAAGTTCATTTCAATGAGGACATTTTCCGTTTCCTCTTTTGAAAATCCGCCGCACAGAATATGCGGAACCACCGTAATGTTATACTTATATCTTACAGCAGCAGAGAGGGCAATTGTACCCGGGCGCAGACGTGTAACCCTTCTCTCGAGAAGTCCGTCAGGCCTCTCCTTATATGCTATCTCATTGCGATGGGTGGTAAAATTTATATATGCAGGCTCAAATTCTATAAGCCTGTCGATCGTTGTGTATACTTTTTCAATGCTGTGCCCTTTCAGCGGCGGCAGCAGTTCAAAGGTGAACAATGGACCTTTTGCACTTTTCAGTTTATCAATAACGCTCATATTGCAATTTTCATAAGTTAGGGGCTAGCCAGCGGGCTGCCTCTTCTGTTGTCATTCCTTTCCTGACTGCATAATCAGCAAGCTGATCGCGATCAATCTTTCCTATGTTAAAATATGATGAAGCCGGATGTGAGAATATGTATCCACTTACTGTTGCAGGGGGCGTCATGGCATAATTCCCGGTAAGCCCCACCCCTATCGACGATTCAGCATTCAGAAGGTCGAATATGGCTCTCTTCTCAGTATGATCAGGACATGCAGGATAGCCCGGAGCCGGCCTGATGCCAATATACTTTGCAGCAATCATCTCTTCCATTGTCAGTTTTTCCTGAGCAGTATAGCCCCAGTATTCCCTTCTGATTTTTTCGTGAATCCATTCCGCTGCGGCCTCAGCCAGACGGTCGCTCAGGATCCTTATCATGATTGTCGCATAATCATCTTCCGCATACTTCTTAAATGCCTCATTATCAATCTCTGCAGTCACAACAAATAAGCCTATATTATCTGTTTTACCTGCAGATTCAGGGGCAATAAAATCAGAGAGCGCCAGGTTGGGAACACCCTTCTCCTTCTTCTCCTGGTTTCTTAGAAAATGCAAAGTTGTTCTTTTGGTTTTGTCTCCCCCCTCGAGGGGGGCGACCGGGGGGTGTGTCAAATACAATTACATCATCTCCATCCGACACTGCCGGAAACAATCCAAGCACGCCTTTCGCCTTAATAAGCTTACTTTCTATTATCTCATCAAGATAATGTTGTGCATCGTCAAAAAGCTTTTTCGCCTCTGTGCCCTTAACAGGATCGCTGAAAATGGCCGGGTATTTTCCCGACAGCTTCCAGGCGAAGAAGAAGAAAGTCCAGTCAATATATTGAGCCAGGGTTTTCAGGTCTATCGCCTCAATGATATGATGTCCCGGTTTCAGAGGTTTTGAAATTTTAAATGAATCCCAGTCGGTACTGAGTCTGTTTTTCCTGGCTTCTTTTATCGTCAGCAGATCACGTTTTTCCTGTCTGGAATCATGATCTGTCTTCAGCTTCCGGTATTTTTCCTTTATTGAAGAGACATAGCCGGTATTATCTTTCTGCATCAGTGATGACAATACACCTGCCGCTCTGGAAGCATCCTTTACATGGATTACAGCATTCGAATATGCAGGTGCTACTTTAACAGCAGCATGAATCTCAGATGTTGTGGCCCCTCCGATAAGAAGAGGTGTTTTCAGTTTCCTTCGTTCCATTTCAGCAGCTACATGAACCATCTCCTCCAGTGAAGGTGTAATCAATCCGCTAAGACCAATGAAATCGACCTCCTCTTTAATTGCAGTGTCGATGATCTTTTCTGCAGGAACCATTACACCAAGATCGATTACTTTATAATTATTGCACGATAATACAACCCCGACGATATTCTTACCGATGTCGTGTACATCGCCTTTAACGGTGGCGAGAAGGATTTTCCCGGCGTTTCTTTTTTCCGTGCCTTCGCTCTCTTTTTCAATATAAGGAGCAAGTTTGGAAACAGCCTTTTTCATCACCCTGGCGCTTTTGACTACCTGGGGCAGGAACATTCTTCCCGATCCGAAGAGATCGCCCACCTCATTCATCCCTCCCATCAATGGTCCTTCAATAAGTTCTATAGATCTCGAGAAGAGTGAACGGGCTTCCTCAACATCCTCCTCTATATGTTCATCCAAACCTCGTATTAGTGAGTGTTTAATCCGGTCTATAACAGGCAGAGAACGCCATTCATCGGCTTTCTCCTCTTTCTTTCCCTCGTTTTTCAGACCCTCTGCAAATTTCACAAGTCTTTCTGTTCCATCCTTTCTCCTGTTCAGAACAACATCTTCAGTAAGCTGAAGAAGATCTGCAGGTATTTCGCTGTAAACCTGGAGCATTCCGGGATTCACAATACCCATATCCAGACCTGCCTTTATCGCATGAAAGAGGAACACGGAATGCATTGCTTCCCTTACTTTATCTATTCCCCTGAACGAGAATGAAAGGTTGCTGATGCCTCCGCTGACCTTTGCATAGGGAAGATTTTTTTTGATCCATTCTGTTGCCCTGATATAATTGACAGCATAATTATTATGTTCCTCTATACCTGTTGCAATTGCCAGGACATTCGGATCAAAGATCAGGTCTTCCGGAGGATATCCGATCTTCCCGACAAGCAGCTTATATGATCTTTCCGCAACAGCTATTCTTTTTTCAAAAGTGTCGGCCTGCCCATTTTCATCAAAAAGCATTACGACGGCTGCTGCGCCATATTTCCTCAACAGTTTAGCACGCTGAAGAAATGCTTCTTCTCCTTCTTTAAGGCTGATAGAGTTAACGATCGATTTCCCCTGTATGCATTTAAGAGCAGATTCTATGACTTCCCATTTTGAAGAGTCGATCATCAGCGGTAGTTTTGAAATATCGGGTTCCGCCATGATGAGGTTGACGAATTTAACCATTGCCCTTTCGGAATCGAGCATAGCCTCATCCATGCAGATGTCGATCACCTGTGCACCTCCTTCCACCTGGTTACGTGCTATTGCAAGCGCTTCACCATATTTCTCTTCTTTTATAAGCCTGGCAAACTTTATCGACCCGGAAACATTTGTACGCTCTCCCACATTAACGAAATTGGTTTCAGGAGTTATCGTCAGCGCTTCAAGTCCGCTTAATCGTGTATATCTTGTTATTTCAGTTCTTTTCCTTGGATTATATTGTTTCGCAGTCTCAGAGATCTTCTTTATATGGAGAGGGGTTGTACCGCAACACCCTCCGATAATATTGACCCAGCCCTCTTTCATAAAATCCTCCGTTATTAAGGACATCTGTTCAGCTGACTGATCATACTCACCAAACTGATTGGGCAGACCGGCGTTTGGATGTGCAGAAACATAAAATGGGGATTTAGCTGAAAGCTCCTCAACAAACGGCCTTAACTGTTCAGCTCCGAGAGCACAGTTTAGCCCCACGCTGAATAGCGGAAAATGAGAAACCGAGATCAAAAAAGCCTCGAGTGTCTGGCCTGTGAGTGTCCTTCCGCTTGCGTCTGTGATGGTAACAGAAACCATAACGGGAAGACGTTTCTTCGTCTCCTCAAAAACAGAATCGATTGCAAAAAGGGCGGCCTTGCAATTGAGAACATCAAAAATAGTTTCAACAAGAAGGATGTCGACACCACCGTCAATAAGGCCGCGGATCTGTTCCGAGTACGCTTCAACGAGGTTGTCGAAAGTAACCAATCTGGCTCCCGGGTCGTTAACATCGGACGACATTGAAGCAGTGCGGTTCGTGGGACCGAGTGTTCCGGCAACAAAACGGGATGTGGGTTCTTTCGCGTTCTCAAAAGAACAGATTGCGTCTTTCGCCAGAAGGGCAGCATGGTAATTCAGATTGTAAACCTGGTCCTCCATGCCATAATCGGCCATTGATATCCTGTTAGAATTGAAGGTATTAGTTGTTATAATGTCTGCACCTGCCTCAAGATATCCCCTGTGAATATCATTTATAATTTCAGGCTGTGTCAGGGTAAGAAGATCATTGTTCCCTTTCTGCGGTTTGGGATGATCTCTGAATTTCTCTCCACGAAAATCGGCTTCCTGAAGCCTGTGCTTCTGGATCATCGTGCCCATCGCGCCATCGAGGATAAGGATCTTCTGTTGTATTAGTTCTTCTAATTGGGATTTCATGATAATTTAATTTTCTTTTCTTTTTTTGGCATTTACTCACCCCCTTACCTTCGCTCCGCTAAATTATTCCGACACTTCATCAAATCCAAATAATTCACGATTCTTTTCATTTTTGTGCTTTCCCTGTGTCATCTTTTTCAGCTTGAAGTTTTCTCCCAGAATTTCCTGATAATATCAGTAACAATATCTGTTTCTATCAGGAATCCGTCATGGCCGTAAAATGAGTCAATCTCAATATATTCCGCGCCTTTGGTATTTGAGGTTATAAATTTCTGATCGTCGGTCGGAAACAACATATCTGATTTTATTCCTACGCACAGAACTTTAGCTTTGATCGTTTGCAGTGCATTGATAATACTCCCGCGTCCTCTGCCTATATTATGTGTATCAGAAAGACATGTAAGGCACCAGTAGGAATGGGGACTAAACCTTTTGACAAGCTTCTCTCCCTGATAAGCCTGGTATGATGCAGCCCTGAATGAGGTAAACTTTTCATCATCATCTTCCTTCTGTGTCTGGTTATAAGCATACATAGTCCTGTAGCTGATAAGGGCAATGGATCTTGCTGCTTTCAGTCCAGACTTGCCTCCATCAGGATCACCCGAAGTGAATGTCTGGTCGGCCTGCATGGCGAGTCTCATCGATTCGCTGAATGCGAGCGCCCATGGCGTCTGTCTTGCACCTGAAGCCAGAACAATGAGTCTCTCAACAAGTTCAGGATACATTATGCTGTATTCAAGAGCCTGATATCCGCCAATGGAAGCCCCGATGATGGTGTGTATCTTAGTTATCCCAAGATGTTTCCTGAGCATCTCATGAACATTCACCAGATCGCGTACTGTGATCAGCGGAAAATCGTTAAGCCATTGTTTTCCTGTTTCCGGATTGACCGAAGCAGGACCGGTTGTTCCATAACATGATCCAAGGACGTTTGCACAAACGATAAAATATTTGTCCGGATCGAAAAGGAGACCGGTACCTACCATTCCCGGCCACCACGAATCAACATCGGAGTTGGCAGTGAGTGCATGACAGACCCAGATCACATTATCAGAGCCGGCATTCAGTTTTCCCCACGTGTCATAGGCAATATCCACTGAAGGCAAAATTGCTCCCGTCTCAGTTATAAAAGGTTGATTAATTTTAAGTTTCTCCATCATATTACCAGTTTGAATGCCTGTTCAAAATCATAAATAATATCATCGATATGTTCCAGTCCGACCGAAACCCTGAATAATCCAGGCTCAACACCTGCCGCCAGCTGGTCGGCAGCAGACAGTTGGGCATGTGTTGTGGTTGAAGGCTGGATGATCAGCGTTTTTGCATCACCCACATTGGCCAGATGGCTCACCAGCTGAAGATGTTCCACCAGCTGAGCTGCTTTGGATTTCTCAGCTCTCAGAACGAAACTCAGGACCCCTCCTGCGCCTTTAGGCAGGTATTTCTGCGACAGAATATTTTGTGGATTATCAGGAAGCCCCGGGTAATTGACTTTTTCAACACATTCCTGTGCCGAAAGCCATTGAGAAAGAGCCAGTGGTGTTCTGTATATGTCTCTCCATCCTGAGAGAGAGAGTTTCAAGTCCCTGGATCAGCAGGAAGGAGTTGAATGGACTTATCGAAGGACCAAGATCTCTTAATCCTTCAACCCTGGCTTTCACAATAAAAGCAATATTGCCTGCCTGTGATTTATCATTGAATTGTTCTCCGAAAACAAGTCCGTGGTAGCCTTCAGAAGGTTCTGTGAAAACAGGGAAGTTGCCATTTCTCCAGTTGAAGTTGCCGGCATCGGTAATCACTCCGCCGATGCTTGTACCGTGTCCGCCTATCCATTTTGTAGCAGACTCCACTATGATATTTGCACCGTATTCAATAGGACGGCACAGGTAACCGCAGGCGCCGAAAGTATTATCGACGATAAAGGGGATCCCATGTTTCACAGCCAAATTGGAAAAAGCTTCAAAATCAGGGATATTAAACCCGGGATTCCCAATGGTTTCCACATAAATCGCTTTTGTTTTGCTGTCGATCAGTTTTTCAAACGATGCCGGTTCGAGGTCCTTTGCAAATCTGGCTTCAATACCGAAGTTTGCAAAAGTCACTTTGAACTGGTTATGTGTTCCGCCGTACAGAAACGGGGAGGTGACAAAATTCTCTCCTTTTCTTACTATCGTTGAAAAGGTTATGAACTGGGCTGCATGTCCTGATGAAACTGCAAGTGATGCAGCACCTCCTTCAAGCGCTGCAACTCTCTTTTCGAAGACATCGGTTGTAGGGTTCATTATCCTTGTATAAATGTTTCCCGGTTCCGACAGGCTGAAAAGATCGGCGGCATGCTTTGAATTTTTAAACACGTAAGAAGATGTCTGGTAGAGAGGCACAGCACGTGAATGGGTTTCAGAGTCGGGATGATGTCCCGCATGTATCTGTAATGTTTCGAATTTTATTTTTCCTTTTTCCATATTATTAATAGTCTTATTATTACTTAAGGTCATGAATAGCGAACCTGTTATCGCAATGATCCGGCAATTGAAAAAGAGTGGTTGTTTCCAAATCAGGATCTTTACCGGCGCATGCACATAGGCATGAGTGGCATGGTAAAGTTGTTGTGCGTCAGATGAATTAAATTCATTTTTCCGTGTTTTATTTTTATCATCTCCCGGCTTTCCCGGGATTAGGTATTGGCACCGTTTTCCGTCAGCTGACGGTCTGGTTGCCAGGGTTTCGCAGAGCCTAATCTCTCCGCCCTTCTTAATAAAAACCAAACACCCTTGAAAGGAGGGAATATTTGATTTGTTGGGGCAAATATAGGAAGGAAAATGAGAAATACAATAAAAAATGAATCGAAAAAATGTGAGGGGGAGAGGGGGTGAGAGGGTGAGGGGGAGAAAAGAATTACGTATTTTTGTAAGAATAAAGAAAATTACATGGATAATAATTTCACCATCTACAATAGTCTTTCGCGTAAGAAAGAATCATTCAGAGCTCTTCATCCCCCGTTCGTTGGTATATATGTTTGCGGACCTACGGTGTACAGCGATCCGCATCTGGGTCATGCACGTCCTGCTGTTACATTCGACCTGCTTTACAGGTATCTTATGCACCTCGGATACAAGGTCCGCTATGTACGCAATATCACTGACGTTGGACACCTGGTAAATGATGCCGATGAAGGTGAAGATAAAATAGAAAAGAGGGCAAGACTCGAACACCTCGAGCCAATGGAGGTGGTGCAGAAATACATCAACAGCTACCTGAAGAACATGGAGCAGATCAACATTCTTCATCCTTCAATAGAACCAAGGGCATCGGGACACATAATTGAACAACAACAACTTATAGAAGAGATCCTGAAGAATGGCTACGCTTACGAAGTGTGCGGTTCTGTATATTTTGATGTTATAAAGTATAACAAAAATTTCAAATACGGGAAGCTTTCCGGAAGGGTACTTGATGATCTCATATCCAACTCGAGGCACCTTGACGGTCAGGATAAAAAAAGAAGTCCTTATGACTTTGCTCTCTGGAAAAAGGCAACTCCTGAACATCTGATGCACTGGCCTTCACGATGGAGCGAAGGCTATCCCGGATGGCATCTTGAATGCTCGGCCATGAGTATAAAATATCTAGGGGAGGTTTTTGATATTCATGGCGGAGGCATGGATCTCCAGTTCCCCCACCATGAGTGCGAGATTGCACAGTCGACAGCCGCCCGGGGCAAAGAGTCGGTAAGATACTGGATGCATAATAATATGATAACCATCAACGGACAGAAGATGGCAAGGTCGCTTGGTAACTTCATCACGCTCGATCAGCTTTTCAGCGGTAATCATCCACTGCTCACCCAGGCTTACAGCCCAATGACTATCAGGTTTTTCCTTCTTCAGGCACATTACCGCAGCACTCTCGATTTCTCCAACGAAGCACTGCAGGCTGCAGAAAAAGGATTGCAGAAACTAATGAAAGCGGCTGAGACTCTTAATAAATTAAAACCGTCACTCACATCAACGATAGGTATTTCATCGCTGAAAAATAAATGCTCTGAAGCAATGGACGACGACCTCAACAGCCCGATCTTGTTATCGCATCTTTTCGAAGGGGTGAAATACATTAATTCAGTCAGCGATGGAACAGAAAAGCTGAGCAGTGAAGATCTCGAATCACTTAAGAATCTCTTTAATGTTTATGTTACTGATATCCTTGGATTGAAAGATGAAAACACTTCAAAGGGTGATGAGAAAATGACCTCGGAGCTAATGAATATCATCATAAATCTCAGGCAGGAAGCGAAGGATAAGAAGGAGTGGGATGTTTCTGACAGAATCAGAACCGATCTCAGAAATGCCGGTATCATACTTAAAGACCAGAAAGAGGGAGCTGAGTGGGAGATTGAGTGACAATAGATGATAAGCCCCCCTATGATCCCCCCTGAGGGGGGATGAAAGAATGGGCTGGTACTGGATTTTAAGGTGGGGAAAGAATCCCCCCTGTGATCCCCCCTAGGGGGGATAAAAGACACAATTCGATGAATATTCTATATGGGTAGGATTATTAATAAGGATTTGAGGCTGAAGGCTGTTGATTTGAGGAACAATATGACAAAGGCTGAAATCATCCTTTGGTCAAGATTACGAATGAGAAAGGTTGAAGGATTAAAATTCAGAAGGCAGCAGCCGATTTTTAATTATATAGTCGATTTTTATTGCCATGAAACAAAACTTATAATAGAAGTTGACGGTGAGATTCATAATCTCCCGGAACAAAGGAAATCTGATAAGTACAGAAATAAGATTTTGACTCTTAATGGCTTTAATATTATTCATTTTACTAATCATGAGATAGAAACTAATGTAGATTCTGTAATTGCTAAAATTAAAACTACAATCAATCGCCTTTTGTCTCCCCCTCTGGGGGACCACAGGGAGTCGTAAAAATGAAAAACACGCTAAAAAATACAACCTCGTCCCCCTCCCAGGGGGACCACAGGGGGTTCTACATGTCTACTCCAATTTTAATTGGCTCCACACCGATTGGAGGGTCCAATCCCATCCGTCTTCAATCGATGACCAATACTGATACGATGGATACACAGGCATCTGTTGCCCAATGTATCAGGATCATTGAAGCCGGAGCTGATTATGTAAGGCTTACAGCACAGGGTGTAAAGGAAGCTGAGAATCTGGAAAACATAAAAAAAGAACTCCGCAGGGAAGGTTTTGAAACACCTCTCATTGCCGATATCCATTTCAATCCGGCAGCAGCAGAAACAGCTGCCCGCATTGTCGAAAAAGTAAGGATCAATCCGGGCAACTATGCCGATAAAAGAGCTTCATTCATAAAAGCAGAATTCACTGAGAAGGAGTATAATGAAGAACTCGAAAAGATCCATGAGAGGCTTCTTCCTCTTATAAATATCTGCAGGGAAAACAAAACTGTAATCAGGCTGGGAATAAACCATGGCTCTCTTTCCGACCGGATAATGACCCGTTACGGTAACACTCCGAAAGGAATGGTCGCCTCAGCAATTGAATTTATAAAGATCTTCAGGTCTGAGAACTTTAACAACATTGTCCTTTCAATGAAATCGTCGGACACGGTTGTTCTTGTAGAGTCCAACAGACTGCTGGTAAGTGAGATGCAAAGAGAGGGGGTAGCTTTTCCAATACATCTTGGAGTTACAGAGGCGGGCGAAGGTGAAGACGGAAGGATAAGGTCGGCTGCAGGGATTGGGGCCCTTTTATCGGAGGGCATCGGAGACACAATAAGGGTTTCCCTTACCGAAGATCCTGAAAAAGAGATCCCGGTAGCTAAAGAAATTCTCAACTTCATTGGAGAAAAAGGCAGGATTAAAAATCCTCAGTCACCCATTCCTTTCAGACAACGTGATACTCTATACAGACCCGAGGTCATTGTTTGTGATTCAGGCAACTTTATTTCTGAATCGGGTGAGCCTTATAAAGGGGAGGTGATCACATTTAATGCCGGAAATCCGCCTCATCTTCCTGAAAAATCAAAATCAAAGATTATTCTTAATCCGATCTTTGATGAAGATGATCCGGTAAAGCTTGCTATTAACGCTTCTGCTCTCCTTGGAAGATATTTCATATTAAAACAGCCTGATGGTATTTGCATAACAAACCGGGGAAAAGTACAGGGAGAAAAACTCAGGGAGATCTCATTTGGCATACTTCAGGCGACAGAAGCAAGGATAACCCGCAACAGATATATTTCATGTCCCACCTGCGGCCGTACAAAGTTCAATCTACAGGAGGCAGTTCAGAAAGTAAAGGAAGCTACAGTACATCTTACCGGACTCAAAATAGCAGTAATGGGATGCATCGTAAACGGACCCGGGGAAATGGCCGGAGCCGATTATGGGTATGTGGGTGCCGGAGAAGGCAAGGTTCATATATACAGGGGAACGGTGCCTGTGAAGAAAAATGTACTTCAGGTAGATGCGGTGGAAGAGCTGCTGAAAATAATTGAAGAGGATCAAAAGTAAAACCCCTGTCCCGATTACTCGGGACTGCCCCCTGAAGGGGGCTCAAGGCCCCTAACTCATTAAAATTAGTAGTGCGTTTTAGACCCCCTTTAGGGGGTGCTGCGAAGCAGCGGGGGTTTACACCAATCTGTAATCCAATTGTTTTTTCTGCAGATCCGCCTTCACAACTTCGATCGTAACTCTGTCGCCGAGAGTATAAACCTTGCCGTCTGATCTTCCACGGATGCAATAATTCTCCTCATCATATTCATAGTAGTCATCTCCGAGCTCGCGGATATTAACCATTCCTTCGCACTGGTTCTCAATTATTTCCACATATATCCCCCACTCGGTTACACCTGAGATCACTCCTTCAAAATGCTTTCCGAGCTTATCGCTCATGTACTCGACCTGCTTGTATTTTACCGATGCTCTCTCAGCTTCGGTGGCAACTCTTTCCATCTTTGACGAATGCTGACACAGCTTTTCATACTTATCCAGTCCGCCCGGATTCTCTTCTGCCAGATAAGAAGTCAGAAGCCTGTGGACCATCATATCGGGGTACCTCCTGATGGGAGATGTGAAATGAGTATAGTACTTGAATGCAAGACCATAATGACCAATATTCTCAGTTGAATAGACAGCCTTTGCCATTGAACGAAGAGCAAGTGTTTCGATAATATTCTGTTCTTTTTTGCCAACCACCGAATTAAGGAGCCTGTTCATCGCCCTGGGGAGAGGGGTCTTATCATCCGCCGCCAGCGTATATCCGAATCGTGTCACAAAATGGCTGAAGTTGTCGATCTTTTCCGGATCGGGTTCGTCGTGAATACGGTACACAAATGTTTTTCCCTTCAGCTTCTTCCCTACATACTCTGCAACATGTCTGTTTGCGAGGAGCATGAACTCCTCGATAAGCTGGTTGGCAGTTCCCATATCGCGGAATTTTATGCCAAGTGGTTTGCCATTATCATCAAGATCAAACTGAACTTCTATCTTTTCAAAATAAAATGCCCCGGCCGAAAAACGTTTTGCCCTCAGCTTCTGGGCAAGATCATGAAGAAGCAGGATTTGTTCCTTCATAACTCCATCTCCTGCGTCGATGACCTCCTGGGCTTCGTTATATGAGAAGCGCATGTCTGAGTTAATGATAGTTCTTCCGAACCATTCATTAAGCACTTCGGCTTTCTCATTCATCTCGAAAACAGCTCCATAAGTCAGTTTGTCTTCAGAAGGATTAAGAGAACATATATGATTTGAGAGCCTCTCCGGAAGCATCGGTACTACCCTGTCGACAAGGTAAACGGACGTCGCCCGTTGTTTTGCCTCTTCTTCAAGCAGGGAGCCTGGTTTTACATAGTGAGTAACATCAGCTATATGAACTCCAATCTCCCAGTTGCCGTTATCCAGTTTTCTGAGCGAGAGGGCATCATCAAAGTCGCGTGCATCTGAAGGGTCGACGGTAAAAGTAGGAACACTTCTGAAATCGCGACGTGCTTTAATGTCAGACTTCAGTGATCTGTGCCGGTATCATTTCAGCCTCATGTTCCACCTCTTCTGTAAACTGATAAGGAAGTTCAAATTCGGCGAGGATGGCATGCATCTCTGTCTCGTGCAGTCCGGGATCACCAAGTACATTAATGATCTCGGCAACGGGATTCTTTGATTTGGGATTCCAGTCTATGACCTTTGCTACAGCTTTCTGACCCTGTTTTGCACCGTTCAGCTTTGATGAAGGAATGAAAAGGTCGAAAGGCATGTTCTTGTTATCGGGCATGAGGAACGCGAAACTGGGCATTATCTCAACTGTTCCTACAAAGGTGGTTCGCCATCTCTCAATGATCTCAACGACTTCTCCTTCAGGCCTTGCTCCTTTTCGTTTTGCAAAGAGCAAAACTTTAACCTTATCTCCATGAAGGGCAGTACGAAGGTTTTTTGCCGAGATAAACACATCATCTTCGATCTCGTCTGACGAAACGAAGCCATATCCCATCCTTGTCATATCGACAGTGCCTGTTATATGTCCGCGGCTTGCCTTGGACTTGTACTTTCCTTCATAAACTTCCTTAAGGGCTCCCCTGATTGACAGCTCCTTAAGTATCTCCGAAACCATCTGCTTCTCAGACGGATCTGTTATATTCAATCGTTTTGCGATCTGCTTGTAATTGAATCCCTCCTGGGGACTCTTTGAAAGAATAATCTGTATTTGTTCTGATACTGATTCCCTTGATAACCCGGATGTTTTACCCCTTTTACCCTTCTTTTTGCTCATAATGCAGTTTTTGCGAAGGTACAAAAATGAAGCTGAAATGTAGTATATTTGATCAGAGAGGAGGATAGTTGAAATCAAATGATAAGCCTGAACAGTGTTGTATCACAGTCATCGTCAATTGTGACAAGGAAAACAGGCAAGGAGTATGTGCTTGTTCCCATAGCAAATAATATTGCTGACATGAACAGTGTATATACACTAAACGAAACAGGAGCATTTCTCTGGGAACAGATTGATGGCAGGAAGAGCGTAAAGGATCTTGATCGAAGCTCTGATCTCTGAGTATGAAATTGATAAAGAGACTGCAACCGGGGATGTTTTTTCATTCATAGAAGAAATGAACAGATATTTGATAATAAGATAAATCCAACCGCAAAGAAGACACCTGCATGTTAAGAAATAGAATACCCCCATCCCCGCCTTCCCCCAGGGGGGAAGGGGCGACAACAATATACAGACTTCCCCCGAAAAGGGGATTGGTACTTTTTGGAGTGAAAATATAACAATGAACAGGCCTTTCCCCCCGTGGGGGGAAACTGAAAGGGGGGTTGTTTACAAACAGGAACTGAAAGGGGGGTCGGAGAAAAAGTCACTAGGAATCAACTAACCCCCATCCCATCCTTCCCCCAGGGGGGAAGGGGCGACAACAATATACAGACTTCCCCCGAGAAAGGGGATTGGTACTTTTTGGAGTGAAAATATAACAATGAACAGGCCTTTCCCCCCGTGGGGGGAAACTGAAAGGGGGGTTGGTAATAAAAATTGGGAAATGCAAAAAGGGAGTCAGTAACTAAATATGGGAACGGGAAGGAGGTTTGGTATTTTAAAGGGGAGATGGGGAGCTTGACAAAAAAGATGGCGGATGGGAAGTTGTGATAGATTTTGGATGAGAAATGAACAGCTACAGTTTAAATATTGCCAATTACATTATCAGATTTATAAGTGAATCTGATTCGCCGGAATTGATTCCGGGAGAAAGGTTCCTCAGGAATATCTATACCGGAAGCGATTCTGACATAATAATAACTGTTCATACCGGGAAGTTCATAATACCAGCTGATTCAGAAAAAGTCTTTGATGCACCTTATGTGGAAGAGATAAACGGCGTCAGAATAAAAAAGAGTGATAATTTCTGGAGTGTCCATAAGCATAATAATGATCTTTTTATTAAAACAGTTTTTCCTCTCTCCTCCGATAAGAAATCAGCCGTTCTTAAATTTTCACTTTCAGATAAAAACTGGGATCTTTATTTCGACGGTGCAGATAGGGAAACTGATCCTTTCGAATACCCGCTCGACGGACTTATACTCTATTATCTGACCGCAATCAAAGGCGATATAATGATCCATGCCTCGGGAGTGAACCATGATGGACTTGGGTATCTCTTCAGCGGTGTTTCAGGGAAAGGGAAGACAACGATGGCTAAACTCTGGGATAATGCCGGAGCACAAGTAATCCACGACGACCGCCTCATCGTGCGAAAGACCGAAAACGGGTATAAAATGCATAACACCCCTGTATATAATAATGATGAGCCAAAAGAATCACCTCTCGATATGATCTTTCTTATCGATCACGGTAAAGAGAATGAACTATCCCCTGTCGGGGGCGCTGTGTCAGTAAGCATGGTAATGGCAAACTGTATCCAGCATGCCTGGGATACTGAAATTATTTCCAGGCTTCTTGACTCGGTATCGAAAGTGTGCTCTATCGTTCCTGTCAGACTACTTTCTTTCAAACCCGACAAGAGTATAGTTGATTATATCATTGAAGACAATAAAGCTCCAGAGAATCATATTATTGTTAAGGATATAGGATTCATGCTATTGACTGAAGGAAAAAGCCTTAAGGTTAAAGCTGATGGCTATAGCATGTATCCTTCAATAAAACCCGGTTCAATAGTCCTTATCGAACCGCTTTCTGATGGTCTTCCTCCTTCGCCGGGCGAGATAATTGCCTGGAAACGTGAATCGGGATTTGTAGTTCACCGTCTTGTGAGAATCATTAAGGAAGGAGATAAGATCAGTTTCATCACAAGAGGAGACAGCTGTGCTTGTGAGGACCATCCGGTAAAAAGAGATCAGATCGCCGGGAAGGTTGTTCAGGTTGAGAGTGTTACAGGCAGGATATTATCGGCGGGTGGCAGTTTGATACGGAAACCTTGTTATCTTTATAATAGATTAGTTGTTTGGGTGTTATTAAGGATCAGGAAAATATTATAAACCCCCCGGCCCCCCAGAGGGGGGTGCAAATCCATTACTGAATTAAATGAGAGGTAAACTCAAATATTTCCGCGAATCAATTAAGCTTGTCTGGAGATCTGCTCCGGGATGGGCGCTGGCAAATATTGTCATTTCAATATTGCGAAGCATCTTTCCCCTGTTGCTTATATGGCTGATCAAGGGAGTTATCGATGGGATCACTGATGCTGCAGCTGCAAATCCCGGAGACAGCATTGTAAATCTCCTCTGGCCAATCATTGCAGTGGTTATTGTCTGGTTCCTCGATGAGGCAGTCATAGACACCGGAAACTATGTTCGTAAAAAACAGTCGGTAAAGCTTGAGTCGTATATGTATGGACTCCTCCATGAAAAGGCAATAAAACTTGATCTCATATACTTCGAACGCCCCGATTATTTTGATTGCCTGGCAAGAGCCTCCCGGGAAGCGCCATGGAGACCAAACAGCATCCTCAACAATCTGGTTTCGATGTTCAGGGGCTTCTTATCGCTGGTGATCATGGCAGGAGTGCTTGCTTTTCTTCATTGGACAATTGCCCTGCTACTGCTTGTTGTAAACATCCCGGGGATATGGCTGCGGCTTCATTATGCAGGAGTTCTTTATAATTTCCAGAAAGAACAAACACCGGAAGCCAGGAAAAGTGCCTATTTCAACTGGCTTCTTACAGGCGATCGTCCTTCAAGAGAGTTAAGGCTTTTCGGACTGGGGAACTATTTCATCTCTCTCTTCAAAAAATCTTTTAATCAAACAAAAGAAGAAGAGATAAAGATTGTCGGTAAGAGAACATTCATTGAAATAATTTCTGACCTGATAAAGGCGGCGGCGGTACTTGTTACTCTGCTTTATATCACACGCGAAACTATCCGGGGAACTCTCACTCTTGGACAGATGGCTATGTTCCTCCTGGCCTTCAGGCAGGGAATGGTAGCCATCAAGGAGCTCCTGGGTTCGCTGGCCGGACTTTATGAGGATAGCTTGTTTATAGGCGACACATTCGAATTCCTGAACCTTAAGGTAAATATAACAGCAAGACCTCCAGTTGTTGAGGTTAAAGACCTTCACAACAGTATAAAGGCCGAGAACCTGTCATTCACCTACCCCGGGAACAATGAGAAGACAATTGATAATTTTTCTTTCGAGATAAAGAAAGGGGAGATAATTGCTCTTGTTGGACCCAATGGCGCAGGGAAAAGCACACTTGTGAGGCTTCTGAGCCGTCTTTATGATCCGGATTCAGGTTCTGTTAAGATTGACGGAAATGATATAAGACATATTGATCCCGACAGCTACAGAAAAATGTTTTCAGTCGTTTTTCAGGATTTCATGCTTTACAATCTTGGGGCCGGGGAGAATATCCGGATGGGAAATGTGGAAGAGAAGGATCATGAAAATAAGATCGTCTCTTCGGCTTCAGCATCCGGGATCCATGATCTTATTAAGAATCTTCCCAACGGCTATTCAACAGTTATCGGAACTCTTTTCGACGACAGCCGTGAGCTGAGCTGGGGAGAGTGGCAGAAGATAGCCCTGGCCAGAGCGCTTTTCAGGGATGCTCCGGTTTTAATTCTCGATGAACCATCGAGCGCCCTTGATGCCGACACCGAATATGAGATCTTCAGCAGGTTCAGGGAGACAGTAAGAGGCAGGACGTCAATCCTCATCAGTCACAGGTTTACAAATGTGAGCCTGGCCGACAGGATCATCGTGCTCAGCAAAGGAACCATTGCCGAGACCGGAACTCACGAGGAGCTCATGAGCATAAAAGGAATGTACTACACTATGTATACAAAGCAGAGCAGCAGATTTGAAAAATGAACGGCAAGCTTGATATCAGGGATGAAGAGATACTTCTTCTGGGACTTTGCCGCCTTTCGTTCGACGTTGAGCTTACCATAATGCTGAGGGCGCTGGCTGAGACGGTAACCGACTGGAAATATTTTTCTTCACTCGCCAACAGGCATGGAGTGGCTGCCCTGGTTTATCATAATCTTGAAAAACTTGACTTTATCAAATTTATCCCTAAGGATTCTTCCGATATTCTGCATAATGCATTATTAGTGAATATCAGCAGGAATGCACGTAATGCAGAGGCGACTGTTTCCGTACTTAAACTGATGAATGAAGAGGAGATAAAGATCGTTCTTCTAAAAGGTCTTGCCCTGGAATTGACGGTTTACGGGAACATGGGCCTGAGGCAGATGACAGATGTCGACGTTCTTGCAACAAGGGATGACTGCATGAAGGCGCGAAGGGTGCTTATGGAAAATGGTTTTGCATCCCTTCCTGTGAAGTCGGTTCTGCACAAACCATTAATGGCATATACCGGCAAGCATCTTCCCACACTTACAAAAGATGGATTCGCCATTGAGCTTCATCACGAACTTTTCGGGTCAGAGCAGAATGTACTGACGAAGATGCTTTATGAAACCAGTCGTGAGACAGATTTGAATTCGGCAAAAACTTATATCCCTCAGCCGCAGATCTTCCTTCTATATCTTGTCAAGCATCTTTACCTTCATGAGATGAACAACGAGTCGCAGCTAAGGCTTTACACCGACTTTGTGGTGCTGATAGAGAAATACCGTGATGAGATCATCACCTACGATCTGCTTTCGTATGCCATTCAGGCAGGCATGGAAGAGATCCTTGCCTGGAGACTTGAGCCGCTGAGAGACCTCTGGGGTATTTCTTTCCCGGAATGGATGAACGATTTTATCAATAAATGGTACAATCCTGCCTCGATAAACAAGTTTGTCTTCTTCCTGAAGAGTCCGAAAGATAATCATGTTGAGAACAGGGCGGAGAGATACCGGAATAATCTGAAAGAGATCCCTGGTCTACACCGTAAGATCCTTTATTTCCTGGGAGATCTCTTCCCGACGTTTGAGTTTATGAAGAAAAGGTATAAGTGCAGGAGCACCTGGCAGACCCTGTTGTATTATCCGATGAGGTTGGGGAAGGTATGGTATCTGATAAAGGTACAAGGGTACAAGGGTGCAACGGTGCAACGGTGAGAGGGCGAGAGGGCGGAGAGGGGGAGAGAGGGGGAGAAGAACTCCGTGAAAACCTCCGTGTAACTCCGTGCCCTCCGTGGTTAAAAAAACGGTCCAACGGTACAAGGGTACAAGGGTGCAACGGGCTAATATAAAGATATTAGGATCGCTATCGCCATCACAAGCATAAGGCTACCTTCGATAATTAGTTGCAGGAAACCTTCACGTGTGAGCTTCTTTCTGATCGTGGTAACCATAACGATCTGTATTAATGCCCAGGCGAGAGATACAGCAACCATGCCCTTTGCCATTGGCCAGTTTGCTGTTATAAAAGTGAAAGCCATAAAAACACTGGAATAGAGGTAGCCCATCAGGAACAGGAGGAGCGGATGTCCTTCGGGGTGGTAGCCTTTGAATATGTACCATCCGGAGAGGAGATAAACAATGGAGACAAACAGAAGTGAATATGTCAGCAGTTGGTTTTCCCGGTTAAGGAACCCCAGTAATGCGGCAACAATTCCTATAAGGAAGATCACCGTACATACTATTGAGAGCGCATTGGTTTTCTTCATGGAGGTTGGTTTTTTATCTTAGAATATTATTTAGTCCCGGCGGTAAACACCCTGTCGTATCTCTCGAGCCATATCCTGAAATATCCTGAATTGATCATCAGGGAATCGAGAGGGTTGGCGATGTTTTTTACCTTAAAGTGAAAATCTCCTATTACATCTCCCATCTCCTGTCCGGTAATCCGGAATTCGCCGGATGTAGAGTTGTAGACTTTAGATTTACCATCGGCCATTTCGACGATGTAACGTGCTTCGAAAGCAGGATAAGTAAAAAGAGTTTTTGTATAGGAAGTATCGTAAGCCTGTATATACAATGAGCTTTGTCCGAGGTTATAGATATGCCAGTCGAAGCCCTTTTTTTCAATTCCGGAATAATCAGTATATCGATAAGCATATCCTTTAGGTGTATATAGCTTTCCTCCTACATTATATTCGAGCAGTTCTGCACGGGGAGTCTCTTCGGTGCAGGAGATTAAGAGTGTGAGAGCGCAGAGGAGGGTTAGGAGAGATTTTTTCATTCAGAACGTATTAAGAATATAAAATTATTGAAAAAAATTGAAAGAACGAATATCCTGATGAATCAAATGGTGTGGAGCACAGGACGAATAGTGGAGACTGGCTCAAAAGAGAAATCCATTAACCGCAAAGTGCGCAAAGGTTCTACGCAAAGGTCGCAAAGTGTTATTTATCTACACTATAACTTTGCGTTCTTTGCGTTCCTACCCGCCGGTGCTCAAGCGCAGGCGGGCTTAGCGCACTTTGCGGTTAAAGCTGATTTTTGAGTTCCTCTCTTTTTATTTGCAGTTGCAGCGCACCGTAATATTTGTAGGTGCAGCGCACCGTAATATTTGTAGGTGCAGCGCACCGTAATATTTGTAGGTGCAGAGCACCGCAATATTTGTAGGTGCAGAGCACCGTGATATTGGTAGGTGCAGAGCACCGTGATATTTGTAGGTGCAGAGCACCGGAATATTTATTGAACGATTTCTAAAATAAATTTTAATACGTATCTTTATGATGCTCGCTAGTCAATTACAAATTTTAATAAAAATGGCAAATACATACACACAGTGCTATTTCCATCTGGTATTTGCGGTAAAGAACCGTAATGCCCTGATTAAAAAAGAATGGAAGAATGAAATGGAGAAATATATTACAGGAATTGTCCAGAACCACCATCATAAGATGCTGGCAATAGGTTCGATGCCCGATCATATCCATTTTTTAATAGGGTATAACGTAAATCATTTGGTACCGGACCTGGTTGAAGAGGTAAAGACCTCTACAAATTCATGGATAAAAGAGAGGAGATTATCAAAATTTAAGTTTGAATGGCAAAAAGGTTATGGAGCATTTACTCATTCCCACTCTCAGATAGATTTTGTTGTAAAATATATTTTATCGCAGGAGGAACATCATAAAAAACAATCTTTCAGAGATGAATATTTAGAAATGCTGGAAAATAACGAGGTTCTTTTCGATCACGAATATTTGTTCGATTATTTTGATGATATTGATGAATAGGATCTAATATTCCGGTGCTCTGCACCTAGGAGGTATTTTTCGACCCTCTTTCTACAAATATTACGCGGCTCTGCCGCTCAAGAAGGCAATGATTATGCAAATCTACCAATGGTGATTAAATGTAATTTAGGTTGATTAGCTCAATTTTTTCAAAATAGATAACAGGCTCAGATGTTTTAACGGTGCAACGAACATTAATCTCTCTAGGTGCAGAGCACCGTAATATTGGTAGGTGCAGATCACCGTGATATTTGTAGGTGCAGCGCACCGTAATATTGGTAGGTGCAGAGCACCGTAATATTGGTAGGTGCAGAGCACCGTAATATTGGTAGGTGCAGAGCACCGTAATATTTGTAGGTGCAGAGCACCGTGATATTTGTAGGTGCAGAGCACCGTGATATTTGTAGGTGCAGAGCACCGTAATATTTGTAGGTGCAGCGCACCGTAATATTGGTAGGTGCAGAGCACCGTAATATTTGTAGGTGCAGAGCACCGTGATATTTGTAGGTGCAGCGCACCGTAATATTTGTAGGTGCAGCGTACCGTAATCTTTGTAGGTGCAGCGTACCGCAATATCTATCCGGATGGAAAAGATGAACCCCGGGTTTCAGTGGCGGGGACCCGGGGTTCCGAGGACCTCTCTGCCTGTGGTGTCTATCCGCACATTATGGCATGAGAGGCAGCAGCGAGACTGCTAACATCAGGCTTACCCTGTGTGCCGTAGCCCTGGAGAAGGCACAAGCCCGGGGTTAACAGACATTCCGTACACGGCGGGACTTTAGTCCCTGCTTTCATTCAAATAAGGTAGCAGCGAGACTACCATTATCGTTAATCAGGCATAAGAAATAGTAATTTGAATAATTGGCGTTCAAGCAATTCATTGGCTGTTTTTCTCTTTTTCGGCTTCGATTGCCTTGCCTCTTTTCCAAAGGGATTTGCCGTAAGTAAAAGCGAGTAAAAAACCACCCAGAATAAAAGCTAATATCTGGACTAGAGTTGTCCATTTCAAAAAATATTCAAGGACTTCCTTGTTCTGGACTATTACAAAAAAAATCCCTGTAAAAATTCCCCATGGAAGACCAATAACCCAAATTGCTCTTCTCCAATAAAAGTCTTTGAAATTGTTGTATTCCATAAATATTTGTTTTTTAATTAATAACTTAGATATTCTTAAAAATTGCACATTTAGGCAGGTATAAGCGGTACTACATACAGGAAAAATACTTTCAATAATGATCCAACAATGGCGCCATAAACAGCCCCTTGCATACCTTCAAGAAATGCAGCTGTTACAGTTCCAACTCCAGGCATGATTAATGTGCCTCCAACCCCACCGATTATAGCCCCGACAATAAATCCAGCTAGTCCTCCTTCAAAATCAGCTTCCACTATCTCCAACGCAACTTTCCAAAAATCTTCCGATTTACTATCAAGTTTTATATACTTTGTTAGATTCTTTTTCCAATAACTATAACTGTTTTTGCCTACGGAAGACATACAGAGTAGAATGGTTTTATCTTCTTCTGAAATCTGTGACGTCCATATCTCCTTTTCTAACCTCTTTATTTGTATAAAAGATTGAACTGAGTCAATAAAATCAATATTATGAAAAACTTCTCTGAGTTTAAATAAATACTGATTTGAAATTGTGCCTTCTTGTAAAATTGGGTATTCTAAAATATGTTTATTATATCCTTCATTCATTTCTGAAAGAAATAATTCAGCAAGCTCTTTATAATTTTCACTGTTATAATTCATGAAATTACTTTTTGGATTAGATAAAATGAATGAAGTTGCTAATCCAGAAATGTCCTCAATACTAATTTCACTCCCTATTTTTGACCCGGCAATATTAAGGGCATAATCAAGCCCTTCATTATGCAATACACCAATATATTCATAAGGGTTAACAAATTTTTCATCTTGAATAACCTGATTAGAAAAATTTTCACAAGAGTTAAACATTATTATCAAAAACATGCCTGATAATAATTGCAAGTAGAATTTTTTTAAGTTTTCCATTTTATTACCGTTTTTAGTGAGACATATTATTTCATTTTGGTTTCGTACCAAAATATATTCCACCACTTATTTAATTGTTTTTAAGAATAAACCTTGAACAAAATGAATTGTCCAACTACAATTTAGCACCTTAAAATACTATCGACATTTCTAAACAGATAAGCAATATAAAATCATGAACTCTGATTTTTTCGGAGTTTCACTTTTTTTAAATTTTTTTTTCTAATACATCATCTAACATCCTGAATTCACACACAAACCTTACGTTTTCGCGATAACAATAGCTTTGGCAGGCTCGCGAATAATATATCGGAGCCTCCAGTTCAATTTTCATTAGCTTTATTATCTGATAGACCTGACTGGTAGATATACCGAGCTTCTCCGCCAGTTCTTCCGGAGTTCCTGTTGATCTTGTACGCAACAATAAATCAATTCGCTCGATTCGCCTTATCTGATCATAGAAATCCATAATTCTTATGATTTTAAAGGGTTCTTTGCAGACAATTCTATCTCTACATGTAACAAGAGTGCATTTTGTGACACGAAAATTTCAACTATTTTTTGTCTTTGTTTAATTTATAATCGTTCTAAATAAACACGATCCTTATTATCCTGATTATATGATAATTATAAATTTTCCTTCTATCCCTGAGGAAGCAAATTTTATTGGTAAGAATAGTGTATAACACCCACTCCCGCTTCTTAAAGGAGGAAAAAGCTCCCCCTTGCGAGTTTTTAGACTCAATCTCAACATAACACGAAAAAACATGTACCAATGGAAGAAGATCTGCAATTTGTGACCGGGAATCCGGGACGAAATTAAGAATCTCCTTGTAAATAACTGCTTAATAACAATTGCTTTACACCTCACCCACCCCCTTAATTACCCACCCCCAACCCCCCAAGGGGGGCTTAACACACAACAAACCCTGCAACCCTGAAACTACCAACCCTCTTTGCTCCCCAAATAACTACCCACCACCCTTCCCCCCTGAAGGGGGGTACAATCCCAATACTAATTGTAATATGTGACGGGTTTCTGCCCCCCTTCAGGGGGGTTGGGGGGCCGGTTATAGGGGGGTTGGGACTGTTTTACATGGATCTGGAGTGCCGATATAAAAACAAAACTGGCGCAGATCATTGATCCGCGCCAGCTTATTCTAATTTAATATATGCCGCGTTTTCAGTCCCGCTTAGGCGGGATTGGGGGGTTAGTGCAACAACGTTATATCCCCAACTATCTTGAACGGCTTGCCATTAGCATACTTGCCTTCAACATACCATACATATACTCCCTGCGGACAAAGCTTGCCCTTGTAGTATCCGTTCCACGGGATGTTGATGCTGTTGCTCTGGAAGATCAGCACTCCCTGCCTGTTGAAGATCTGAAGCTTATAGCTCGTGACCTTCTCCCTTATCGGCGGGAAGAAGAACTGGTCTATCTCCGTGCCGCCTGTAGGCAGATCCGTACGCTCTATCGGTCCTTCCTTGTTAGGTGTGAAGACTGTCGAGAACCTGACCTCTCCCGGAGGCTCTACGGTCACTGCCGGCGACAGTACAAACTTGTCGGAACAGCCGTTGGACGAGTAAGCCCAGAGGGTGATGTCATAAACACCTTCTTCCATATACTTATGGTACGGCTCTCTCACTCTCGAGGTGTCGCCATCACCAAAGTCCCACAGATATGAGTCATCCATTCCTACTTTTTCACTGAGGTTGAAGCACCTTACCCTCTCGTCGTTTACATAAACGAGTGCGGGTGCTACCTCAAAGTATGCCCTTGGTGAAGCATAGGCATGAATTACCTGCTGCTTCTCATCGGTTCCGCCCGGACCGGTTACCCTGTACCTGATCTGGTATGTGCCGGCCGTGAAGTAGGTGTATGTCGGATTCTCCTCGGTCGATATATGTCCATCACCGAAGTCCCAGAAGAATGAAGTTCCCGGGGTATCCCTGTAGAGTGTCGTGTTGGTGACCTCAATATAGAGAGGTGAACAGCCCGAAGGTATCGAATCGAAGTCGGCAACAGGTGCCTGAGGCAGTATCGTTACCTGGTGTGTTGCACTGCTTGAGCACTTCTCGTTCGAAACGGTAAGAACAACATCGTAAGTGCCAAGAGCCGTGTATGAATGTGTCGGACCAGGTGCAGATGATGAGCCTCCGTCAGCGAAGTCCCAGCTGTATGTCCAGGCTGGACCTACCGGTGTTGTCAGATCGGTAAATATCACTGGATTTCCTGCCGGCAGGTAGTTCTGAGATGTCGGTGCTGCCGAGAACTGTGCCTGAGGCATCGGCATTACAACAACATCTATCTCTGAAGTATCCGTGCAGCCATAGAAGGAGCTTGTGATAAGCTGAACCGTTCTTGTTACAGGTGCTGTGGTGGTTGTGTAGAGATGCTTGACTACATTGCTTCCGGGACCTGAAGATCCATCGCCGTAATCCCAGTTATAGGTATTGGCGCCGGGAAGTGCGGTGAAGGTGAGCTGACTGCCGCTGCAGATGCTGTCGTCACTTGCTGTGAAGGTAGCATCAATCGACGGGTAGACAGTCATCATCGAGGTCTTGAAGTCTGAACATACACCGGTTGTAACTGTCAGCCTGACTGTGCGATAAAGTATTGTAGATGCTGTGGTATTCGTGAAGGTATGTTTAGGATTAGCCTCTGTTGTGTTGAGAGGTGTTCCATCGTCGAAGTCCCAGCTCCAGCTGTCAATACCGGTCATGTCCTTTGTAAACTGTACCGTAGCAGGTGTGCATCCCATATTTTCATCCTGGGCAAAGGTCGCATCGGGTGCATTGACAACCACTGAAATATCACTTTCACCATAGCATCCGTTGCTGTCCTTGACTCTGTAATTAAGATCATAGGTATCTCCTATCATCGTCTTGAATATCGGATTCTGGGTGAAGTAGCTGTTAAGAGGTCCTACTTCTCCGGTCCAGGTATGTTGCGTCCATGTTCCGGAACCGCCGGTGATGATTGGAGTCATAGTTATGCTAAATTCCGCCGCATGCATTTAACGGATCGCTTGCAAAGGTCACCACCGGCAGAGAATTGACTGTCAGCAGTGCACCGTTTGAATATGTGTTGGCGCAGAATGCTTTAAGCGCGAGTCTGTACTGGTAGTTGTTGTAAGCAAAAGGAACATCCACGAGTGCCAGCTGCTGTGTTGTTGTGCCGCTGTAGATCGCATTGTCGTGGATATCGTTCCATCCGCTTCCTGTATTGACCTGCCATCTGAGTGAGTCTACCATCCCTGCTCCGTATGAGAGGAAGTAAACAGGACCGCCAAGGTCGCAAACAGCTGCAGCCACAGGTTGTTTGGTTATTGTCGGAGGGACGTTTACTCTGAGTACAACATAATTCGAGTATACCCCGACCGGTGATCCGCATGTACCTTTTATTATTACTCTGAAGATGGCATTATTATAACCTGCCGGTGGTACATTCGTCAGCTTAAGTGAATCGGTACCCTGTCCGCTGTATATGCCTCCATTGACAACTGATGCAAACGGAGTTGCTCCGATCTTCACCTGCCAGTCGTATGTCAGCCCCTCGCCTGTAGCAAAGACTCCGAAGGCTGCATTCTGTGTAGAGCAGATAGTTGTATCTCTCGGCTGTGACTGTATCTCAGGAGCTGTATTTACGGTAAGCAATGCAGAACCGGAAGTCACAGTCTGTGAACATCCTGATACTTCAGCATAGTAAGTGTTGCCGCTCAGATCCCTTGTTGCTCCGTAGATGGTGAGCTTTTCTGAATCAAATCCATAATATACACCGCCGGTGATCGCAGTTGTTCCCACATACCACTGATAGGTAAGGTCATCACCATCAGCGTCAACCTCGAAGGAGACAATTCCATATTCACATGTAACAACCGGCAGATGGAGATGATGTAATCGCGGGCAGACGTTTAACCCTGACAACCATCGATTTTGAAGTTGTGTTGCATATTCCTGTGGATGTTGCCGTGATTGTTGCATTACCATAGAATGCTGCATCCCAGTTCATCACTCCGGTTACAGGATCTATAACACCTGCTGTTATCGGTAATACCGAGTATGCAATAGATGTGCTGTTATCTGCCGTTGCCGTATAGGTTTCGTTGACTGCATCCTGGCACACTTCCGGCGCTCCGGCTGTAAATGTTGTAAGTCCTGTTAAAGGATTAACAGTTACTACCACTGTAAATGGTACTCCCGTGCAGCTGCCTGATTTAGGTGTTACTGTGTAGGTTGCTGTTTCTGTCGATGTCGACATGTTGGTGAGTGTGCCGCTTACCGATGTTCCGCTGCCAGGCATTGCGCCGACAATTGCTCCGGACAGAACCGGCATCGTCCAGGTGTATGTTGTACCCGAAGGAACAACACCATCTGTGAGGTTGGCCGGTGTAATTGTAAATGTGCTTCCGCTGCAGATTGTCGAAGCCTGGTTATTTATTGCAGGCATCGGATTAACTGTTACGGTAACCGTGAATGTTGCTCCGGTACAGCTTCCTGAAATAGGTGTTACCGTATATGTCGCGTAAGTGCCGAATACTTGTGGAATTCGTAAGTGTACCGCTTATGTTTGCAGCATTCGTGCCTGCAGAACCGCCTGCCACTTGCATCCATTGAAAGGAGCCAGCCAGCTGTAGGTTGTTCCTGCAGGTACAACACCATTGGTGCTGTTGGCAGGAGTTGAGGTAAATGTCTCTCCGCTGCAGATAGCAGCAGTCATATTGGTGACTGCAGGCATCGGGTTGACTGTTACCGTTACCGTGAATGTCGGTCCTGTACATGTACCCGACAGAGGTGTTACTGTATAAGTAGCCGTCTGAGGTGTATTCATCGGATTGGTAAGAGTACCGCTGATATTCAGAGCTCCGCTTCCTGCAGCTCCGCCTGAGATACCTCCCGTTACTGAAGGAGCAGACCATGAGTAGGTCGTTCCTGCAGGCACTATACCGTTTGTTGATTCAACAGGTGTTGTGGTGAATGTTCCTCCGCTGCAGATCACAGCCGTCATATCGGTAATTGTGGCTTTCGGATTAACTGTTACAGTTACAGTGAATGTATTTCCTGTACAGCTCCCTGATGTAGGAGTCACCGTATATGTTGCTGTCTGTACAACGTTGGAAGTATTTGTAAGTGTCCCGTTGATGCTTCCTCCTGCACCCGCAGCTATGCCTGTAAGACTTCCTGTGATCACAGGAGCCGGCCAGGTATAAGTAGTAGGTGTGGGAACAATGCCGTCTGTTCCATTAAGAGGTGTTAAGGTGAAGCTTCCTCCGCTGCAGATCGTTGCCGACATCGGGTTGATTGCCGGCGTCGGGCTTACCGAGACGTTTACCGTGAAGGATGCACCTGTACATGGACCATCAGGTGATGTGGGTGTTACAGTATAAACTGCGACCTGTGGTGCATTTGTCGGATTGACAAGTGTACCTGTTATGGAAGTCTGTGCGGTTCCTCCTGCACCACCCGAAATACCTCCTGTTACTGAAGGTGCCGACCATGTATATGTAGTATTTGCCGGAACGAGTCCGTTGGTAACGTCTACCGGTGTAAGCGTGAATGTACCGCCGCTGCAGATCGTTGTGCTCATACTTGTAACTGCAGGCATCGGGTTGACAGTAACAGTTACGGTGAATGTGGCTCCTGTACAGCTTCCCGACTTCGGTGTAACAGTATATGTTGCTGTCTGAACACTGACTTGATGTGTTGGTAAGTGTTCCGCTGATGCTTGCAGCATTTGTTCCTGCTGTTCCGCCGGTGATGCTTCCTGATGTGGAGGGCGCACCCCAGCTGTATGTTATGTCTGAAGGAACAATTCCGTCTGTAACATCAACAGGACTTACGTTGAAGCTTCCGCCGCTGCAGATTGCAACTGTCTTATTGCTTACTGCTGGTGTCGGATTTACAGTAACAGTTACTGTAAATGTTGATCCCGTACAGGTTGCTGTTGCCGGCGTTACAGTGTATGTGGCTGTTCCTGCCGTACTTCCGGTATTGGTGAGTGTGCCGGTTATGCTTGTACCTGTTCCTCCTGCTCCAACCGAGATGGTTCCCGATATTACAGGTGCTCCCCAGGTGTAGTTCGTTGATGCAGGTACTATTCCGTTAGTGCCGTTGACAGGTGTTACCGTGAATGTACTTCCGCTGCAGATCGTTGATGTCATGGCACTGACCGACGGCGTCGGATTGACAGTGACAGTTACCGTAAACGTTGCTCCTGTACATGTTGCCGTAGCCGGTGTTACAGTGTAAGTGGCAGTCTGAACTGCAGTTCGTCGGATTGACAAGTGTACCTGATATGTCGGCTGCCGATGTGCCTGCTGCTCCTCCGGTTATGCCTCCGGAAACTGCAGGTGCCGCCCATGTGTAGGTTGTTCCTGCAGGCACTATCCCATCTGTTATATTTACAGGAGCTATTGTGAAGCTTCCGCTGCTGCAGATCGTTGCTGTCTGGTTATTTACAGCAGGTTTCGGATTTACTGTCACCGTTACTGTGAATGTTGTTCCGGTACAGCTTCCCGTTACAGGCGTAACAGTGTATGTGGCTGTGGCGGCACGTATTCAGCGAGTTCGCAAGTGTTCCTGTTATGTTAGCACCTGAACCTGCAATACCTCCCGTGATACCTGCATCCATTGCAGGTGGGGTCCAGGAATAAGTTGTTCCTGACGGAACTATACCATCTGTTATATTTACAGGTGTAAGTGTAAATGTACCGCTGCTGCATGTGGCTGTCGTCAGATTATTGACCGCCGGTGTCGGATTCACAGTGACCGTGACAGTGAAGTTTGGTCCTGTGCATGGCTCCGGCAACAGGAGTCACTGTGTAAATGGCTGTCTGTGAAGTGTTGGAGGAATTGATCAGAGTGCCGGACACTTCTGTTTCTGAAGTTCCCGGTGCCCCGGCTGCCAGTCCGCTTGTTACAGCAGGAGCTGACCATGTATAGAGAGTTCCCGCCGGCACAATTCCATTAGTGGTGTTTACAGGTAAAGCTGTAAATGTGCCTCCGCTGCATATCGTTGCGGTCATATTTGTAACAGCCGGCTTCGGATTAACCGTTACGGTAACTGTAAATGGTGTTCCCGTACAGCTTCCTGATTTAGGCGTTACTGTATATATAGCCTGTCCTGCCGTATTCAGTGAGTTGAAGAGCGTGCCGCTGATGTTTGCAGAGTTGCTTCCTGAAGTTCCTCCGGTAATTCCTGCGCCCATTGTAGGTGCCGACCAGCTGTATGAGATGTCTGCCGGAATAATTCCGTCGGTTCCGTCAACAGGTATTGTTGTGAAGGTTCCTTCACTGCATATTGTTGCGGTAAGATCGTTCACTGCAGGCATCGGATTGACAGTCACTGTTACGGTGAAGGTTGCTCCCGTACATGATCCCGAGACAGGAGTAACGGTATAGGTTGCCGTTCCTGCCACACTGCCGGTATTGGTAAGAGATCCTGTAATGTTCGGACCTGCTCCTCCCGCGCCTGCGGATAATGTACCTGAAATAACCGGTGCACCCCATGTATAAGATGTTCCTGCCGGTACAACACCGTTAATGCCATTTACAGGAGCGGCTACGAATGTCGATCCGCTGCACATAGCTGTTGTCATGTCAGAAATTGCAGGCATCGGATTGACAGTAACCGACACTGTGAATGTTGAACCTGTACAGCCTCCTGAAACAGGCGTAACAGTGTAAGTTGCTATCTGAGCCGAGTTATTCGGATTGACAAGAGTGCCGGTAATGGCCGCACCTGAACCCAGATCACCTCCGGTCATTCCTCCGGTCACTGAAGGAGCCGGCCAGGAGTATGTTGTCCCGCCGGGAACTATTCCGTTTGTCACATCCACAGGTGTTACGGAGAATGATCCGCCGCTGCATATTGATGTGCTCATTGCCGATACCGAAGGTTTGGGATCAACAAGAACCGTAATTGTGAATGTTGCACCCGTGCAACCGTTGGCAGTTGGTGTTACGATATATGTTGCACTATGCTGGGTGCTGGTCGGGTTTATCAGCGATCCGCTTATGTTTGCCGACCCGCTTCCGGCTGAACCGCCTGAGATACCGCCGGTAACTGAAGGAGCCAGCCAGGAATAGGTTGTTCCTGCAGGTACAATGCCATCAGCACCGTTTGCAGGCGTAATGGTGAATGATCCTGCACTGCAGATCGTAGTGGTCAGGTTATTAATTGCAGGTTTCGGATTAACAGTTACTGTAACTGTAAAGTCAGCTCCGGTGCATGTACCTGTCACCGGTGTTACGGTATATACTGCTGTGCCTCCTGCATTATCTGTATTTGTCAGTGTGCCTGTAATTGTTGCACCCGATCCGGCTGCTTCTCCTGTTAATGCGCCCGTGATTGACGGTAAGGTCCAGGTATAAGTTGTGGCTGCCGGTACTATTCCATTGGTAAAGTTAACCGGTGAAACACTGAAGGGTGATCCACTGCAAACCGTAGAAGTCATTGCATTGATTGCCGGTTTCGGATTCACGGTTACTGTTACTGTAAAGGAGGATCCGACGCAGCTTCCCAGGGCAACAGATGACGTTGGAGTCACTGTATAAATTGCAGTCTGTGCAGTGTTTGTCGGATTTGTGAGTGTCCCGGTAATATCTGTTCCGCTTCCGGCAATGCCCCCTATAAGTCCGCCTGATACAGCCGGAGCAAGCCATGTGTAAGATGTGACTGCCGGTACAAGACCATTGGTGACATCGACAGGAGTGACTGTAAAAGCTGCATCACTGCAAGTTGTTGCACTCATATTTGTTACTGCCGGTTTCGGATTTACTGTAACTATTACTGTAAATGTCGCTCCGGTACAGCTTCCCGACTTCGGTGTTACCGTATATGTGGCTGTCTGAACCGAGCTTGTTGTGTTTGTAAGGGTTCCGCTTATGGTTGCTGCATTAGTACCTGCCGCACCGCCGGTGACCAGTCCTGGTAATACTGAAGGAGCTGACCATGTGTATGTTGTCCCTGCGGGAACTATGCCATCAGTCCCGTCGACAGGATTGACAGTGAAACTCGTGCCGCTGCAGACAGCAGGCGTAAAGTCATTTACTGCAGGCATCGGATTAACTGTTACTGTTACCGTAAAGGTGGCTCCTGTACATGGACCAAGCGGCGATTCCGGTGTTACTGTATATGTTACAGTACCGGCGCTGCTGCCTGTATTTGTCAGAGTGCCGCTGATATTTGCGCCTGATCCTGCTAATACCGGATTGATTGTACCTGCTATTACCGGTACTCCCCAGCTATATGTCGTTCCTGCAGGTACTATTCCATTTGTACCATTTGCAGGTGTTACCGTGAAGGTGCCGCCGCTGCAGATTGTTGCCGTAATATCGTTAATGGCAGGTTTCGGGTTGACAGTGACCGTTACCGTGAATGTGGCGCCGGTACATGTTGCCGTGGCCGGGGTTACAGTATAGGTAGCCGTTTGTGGAATATTTGATGTATTCACCAGTGTGCCGCTGATGTTTGCTGCCGATGTTCCTGCTGCACCGCCTGTTATACTTCCTGTGATAGTCGGTGCTGCCCAGGTATAGAGTGTACCAGCGGGTACTATTCCGTCTGCCGGATCAGCAGGCGTTATAGTGAAGCTGCCTCCGCTGCAGATCGCTGCAGTCTGGTCGTTGATCGCAGGTTTAGGATTGACAGTTACCGTAACTGTAAACGTAGCTCCCGTGCATGGACCTGCAGGGGATACAGGTGTAACTATATATTCTGCCGTTCCTGCAGTATTATTGCTGTTGGTAAGTGTGCCTGTTATGCTGGCGCCTGATCCTGCAACGCCTCCTGCAATACCTGCTGACATCGTAGGCGGACCCCATGAATAGGAGATCCCTACAGGTACCACTCCGTCGACGCCATTAACAGGTGTCTTGTTGAAGCTTCCGCTGCTGCAGATAGTTGAAGTAAGGCTATTTATAGCAGGCATCGGGTTGACAGTAACTGTCAGCGTGAAGGATGAGCCTGTGCACGGACCTGCCGGTGATACAGGTGTTACAGTATAGATGGCTGTCTGTGCTGTGTTGAGAGGATTGGTGAGAGTACCAAAGATATTGTCGTCCGCTGTTAGCCTCTCCTCCTGTTATGCCGCCGCTCACTGTCGGTGCCGTCCAGGTGTAGGTAGTGCCTGCCGGAACAAGTCCGTTTGTTCCATCTGCAGGTGTCGCGGTAAAGGTCCCTCCGCTGCATATAACTGCCGTCATGGCT
Source organism: uncultured delta proteobacterium (assembly GCA_963735595.1). Lineage (GTDB taxonomy): Bacteria > Desulfobacterota > Zymogenia > Zymogenales > Zymogenaceae > JAFGAS01. Next base: position 71,466 of record CAVTLK010000004.1, read on the forward strand.
GTTATCGCAGGTTTAGGATTGACAGTTACTGTTATTGTAAATGGTGTGCCTGTACAACTCCCCGACTTAGGTGTGACACTATAGGTTGCTGTAAGTACCGAGCTTGTGCTGTTGGTCAGTGTGCCGCTTATACTTGCTGCGTTGGTACCGGCTGTTCCGCCAGTGACACCAACATCAACGGTCGGTGCTGTCCATGTATAGGTTGTTCCTGAAGGAATGATCCCATCAGTGCCATCGACAGGGTTAACTGTGAAAGTGCCTCCGCTGCATATTGCAGGCGTGAAGTTGTTTATCGCCGGCATCGGGTTGACAGTTACGGTTACCGTGAAGGTGGCTCCCGTACATGGTCCTGCAGGTGATTCCGGTGTTACCGTATAGGTTGCCGTTCCTGCACTGCTGCCTGTATTTGTCAGTGTGCCCGTGATACTGGCTCCTGATCCTCCTAATACCGGCGGTGTGATTGTCCCGACTATCGTTGGAACTCCCCAGCTGTATGTCGTTCCTGCAGGTACTATTCCATTTGTACCATTTGCAGGTGTTACCGTGAAAGTTCCGCCGCTGCAGATCGTCGATGTAAGATTATTGACTGCAGGCATCGGGTTAACTGTTACGGTTACCGTGAAGGTGGATCCTGTACATGTCCCTGATACCGGTGTAACAGTATATGTGGCTGTATGTACTGCATTTGTCGGGTTGACAAGCGTACCTGAAATATTCACTGCAGATGTGCCTGCCGCTCCTCCCGTTATTCCTCCTGTTACCGAAGGCGCTGCCCAGGTATAAAGGGTGCCTGCCGGTACCAGTCCGTCTGTTGTGTTGACAGGCGCTATAGTAAAGCTGCCGCCACTGCATATCACTGCAGTCTGGTCGTTGATCGCAGGTTTAGGATTGACTGTTACCGTAATTGTAAATGGCGTTCCTGTACAGCTTCCTGTGGCAGGTGTGACAGTGTATGTTGCTGTGGCTGCAGTGTTCAAAGAGTTGGTAAGTGTGCCTGTTATGCTTGCTCCCGATCCTGCAATACCTCCGGCTATTCCTGCATCCATGGCTGGTGGAGTCCATGAATAGGATATTCCTACGGGTACCAGTCCGTTAACACCATTTACTGGTGTAACATGCTGAAGCTTCCGCTGCTGCAGATCGCTGAAGTAAGATTATTTATTGCAGGCATCGGGTTGACTGTTACCGTTACCGTAAAGGTCGAGCCTGTACAAGGACCATCAGGTGATACAGGTGTTACAGTATAGATGGCTGTCTGGGCTGTGTTCAGAGGGTTGGTGAGTGTGCCTGTTATGTCAGTACCGCTGCCTGCCAATCCTCCTGTGATGCCGCCGCTGACTGTCGGTGCCGTCCAGCTGTAGGTTGTACCTGGCCGGAACTATTCCGTTTGTGCTGTTGACGGGTGTTACCGTGAATGTTCCGCCGCTGCAGATAGCTGCAGTCATTGCGGTTATTGCAGGTTTCGGATTAACAGTAACAACAATTTCAAATGATGCTCCTGTACAGCCTCCTGTCTTTGGAGTTACTGTATATGTTGCTGTCTGAACACTATTTGTGGTATTGGTAAGAGTACCGCTTATGTTTGCAGAATTTGTACCTGAAGCACCACCTGTAATGAGACCGGGTGTTACTGTCGGACCCGGCCATGAATATATTGTTCCGGCAGGCACAACACCATCGGTTGCATCCACAGGGGTTACTGCGAATGTTCCGCCACTGCAGATTGCTGCAGTGAGGTCGTTGATGTCAGGTGTCGGGTTGACTGTAACTGTGACTAAGAAGTCGGGCCCCGTACATGCCCCTGCGACAGGAGTCACGGTGTATATGGCAGTACCGGCTGTGCTTCCGTTATTTGTCAGAGTGCCGGAAATATTTGCTCCACCACCTCCAACACCTCCTGCGATGCTTCCGGTTATTGCCGGAGCGCCCCAGGTATATGTAGTACCAACAGGCACTGTTCCGTTTGTGCCATTGACAGGTGTTACCGTGAATGTCTCGCTGCTGCAGATCGCTGCCGACATGCTGTTGATGCCCGGTGTCGGGTTGACGGTTACCACAGGACCCAGGTGGTTTACCGTGCATGCGCCGTTTCTTTCTATTGCTGAAACCATTCCTGATACTCCGGCGAGAGGGAATGTAATATCCACTTCATTATCATCATTTGGTAGGCTGGATACATATGCTCCCGGAGGAGAGCTCCAGGCATATGTAGAACCTATTAATGTGTTATCGGGCAGGATAGTATAATGTTTTATTCCATCCTTGCAAACTGAATTATCTCCGGTGACGAGAGTCCCGGCTATAACAGGAGAAACAGTAATGGGCAATGTCTTAACAGGAGTACTTAAACAGCCTGTTGACAGATTTCTTGCATAAACCGTTATGTTTCCTGATCCTGATGAAGCGCCATTGACAAGGATGAAGTACATTTTTGCATCGAATGCCTTTGTGACGATTGCCGGGACTGTCCAGAAATATTCAAATCCTGCGCCGAGGTCATTGATCTGGTATGTTTTGTTTATGGCATCCTGGCATATCGGGGATTCTCCTGTAATTGATGTTAACACAGGAAGAGGATTTACAGTTACGGAATGAACTGAAGTAGTTGGTCCGTTACATCCTGCGGCTTCAACTGTTATCACTGTTGATCCAAACCAGGTTGCTGCATAAGTAACTTCTCCTGTGGAAGCATTTATTGTATTGCTTCCGGCAATTGAGGCGGCATCAAGACTATAAGTAAGACTTGTGGAATTTGTGGCTGTTGCTGTATAGGTTACTGTACCTGCTGCCTGGCATCTTGTTGAGCTTGCTCCAAGAGCAAATACCGGTGTACCAACAGTCGTAGTGACAGTAACTGTTGTTGAAGCTGAAGGTGATGGTCCGCTGCAACCATTCGCTGTAACCGAAACTGTAGCGACTCCGGTAAATGCTGCATCCCAGGTAACTGTTCCTGTAGTGCCTGTCCCTGAGATGGTATTTCCGGCTCCTGTTACTGACCAGTTATATGACGTGGCATTTGCCGCTGATGTTGTATAGCTTGTCGGAGCGCTTCCCTGGCATATAGTTGATAATGATGGATCCGGTGTACTTGGAGTACCTACATCAGGAAGTACTGTTACAGTACCTGATGCACAGGCTGTGGTGTTACAGTCTCCCTCCGCACGAACGTAATAGGTTGTGCTTGTACCAGCAGCCGGATTGACGACAAGGCTGGCTCCGGTTCCAACAGCAGTACCGCCGCAGGAACTTGTATACCAATGCCATGATGCTCCGGTTCCAAGGCTGCCACCGGTTGGTGTAAGTGTTTTATTCGTTCCAACACAAGTGTTATTATTGGTGATATTTATTCCTGTTGGTGCTGTTGAAAGGCTCTTAACAGTAACTGCTAAAGTTCTGGCAACGCTTGTACCGCAACTGTTGCCTGCTGTAACAGATATATTGCCATCGTCACCAAAATTACCGGATGTAACAACTATTGCTGTCGTTCCATTACCTGAATTTATGGTCCACCCAGTTGGAACTGTCCAGGTGTACGTGGTTGCATCTGTTACAGCACTAATGCTATAATTCAGGCTACCGGTAGCAGGACATTGTGCTGCTGTTCCGGTTATTGCTCCAGGCTGTGCCGGTGTGGCCGGCAATGTGGCATAGCTGATAACATTCGAACTTATTGAGGTGCCGCAGCTGTTACCTGCCCTCACTCTGTAATAATACGTTGTCCCTGCTGTTAGTCCGGTGACACTATAGGTAACTACATTATTTACATCAAGGTTATTGTATACCCGCTACAAATGACGCAAAAGTGGCTACTGTGGATACATCCAGATAATAATCAGTTGCATCGGTTGATGCACTCCAGTTAGCGCTTATTGACGTACAGGCTGCGTTTGAGCCGGCGTTCGCTGTCGGTGGTGCCGGTGTGGCTGGCAATGTGGCATAGCTGATAACATTCGAACTTATTGAGGTGCCGCAGCTGTTACCTGCCCTGACTCTGTAATAATACGTTGTCCCTGCTGTTAGTCCGGTGACACTATAGGTAACTACATTATTTACATCAAGGTTATTGTATACCCGCTACAAATGACGCAAAAGTGGCTACTGTCGATACATCCAGATAATAATCAGTTGCATCGGTTGATGCACTCCAGTTAGCGCTTATTGAGGTACAGGCTGCGTTTGAGCCGGCGTTGGCTGTCGGTGGTGCCGGTGTGGCTGGCAATGTGGAATAGCTGATAACATTCGAACTTATTGAGGTGCCGCAGCTGTTACCTGCCCTGACTCTGTAATAATACGTTGTCCCTGCTGTCAGTCCGGTGACACTATAGGTAACTACATTATTTACATCAAGGTTATTGTATACCCGCTACAAATGACGCAAAAGTGGCTACTGTGGATACATCCAGATAATAATCAGTTGCATCGGTTGATGCACTCCAGTTAGCGCTTATTGATGTACAGGCTGCGTTTGAGCCGGCGTTGGCTGTCGGTGGTGCCGGTGTGGCTGGCAATGTGGAATAGCTGATAACATTCGAACTTATTGAGGTGCCGCAGCTGTTACCTGCCCTCACCCTGTAATAATACGTTGTCCCTGCCGTTAGTCCGGTGACACTATAGGTAACTACATTATTTACATCAAGGTTATTGTATACCCGCTACAAATGACGCAAAAGTGGCTACTGTGGATACATCCAGATAATAATCAGTTGCATCGGTTGATGCACTCCAGTTAGCGCTTATTGAGGTACAGGCTGCGTTTGAGCCGGCGTTGGCTGTCGGTGGTGCCGGTGTGGCTGGCAATGTGGCATAGCTGATAACGTTCGAACTTATTGAGGTGCCGCAGCTGTTACCTGCCCTCACCCTGTAATAATAGGTTGTCCCTGCCGTTAGTCCGGTGACACTATAGGTAACTACATTATTTACATCAAGGTTATTGTATACCGCTACAAATGACGCAAAAGTGGCTACTGTGGATACATCCAGATAATAATCAGTTGCATCGGTTGATGCACTCCAGTTAGCGCTTATTGAGGTACAGGCTGCGTTTGAGCCTGCGTTGGCTGTCGGTGGTGCCGGTGTGGCTGGCAATGTGGCATAACTGATCGTTCTGAATTTCCTGAGGTGCCGCAGCTGTTACCAGCTCTCACCCTGTAATAATAGGTCGTACCTGCCGTTAGACCTGTTACACTATAGGTAACTACATTATGTACATCCCTGTTATTATATCCTGCTACAAATGACGCAAAAGTGGCCAATGTGGATACATCCAGGTAATAATTGGTGGCACCGGCTGATGCACTCCAGTTGGCGTCTATTGAGGTACATGCAGCGTTTGTCCCTGCGTTAGCTGTCGGAGTTGCCGGTGTGGCCGGTAGTGTGGCATAACTAATCGTTCCTGAATTGCCTGATAAGCCGCAGGGGTTTGCAGCTCTGACTCTGTAATAGTAAGTTGTACCGGCAGTCAGACCAGTCACAGAAAATGTAGTAACATTACCAACGTTCCGGTTATTATATCCTGCAACAAATGATGCAAAGGTTGCAGATGTGGAAACATCCAGAAAATAAGCTGTTGTACCCGTTGAAACACTCCAGTTAGCGCATATAGACGTACACGCTGCATTTGATCCGGCATTAGCTGTCGGGTCTGCCGGTGTGGCCGGCAATGTGGCATAACTTATAGTGTTTGAATTACCTGATGTTCCACAAACACTTATAGACCTCAATCTGTAATAATATGTTGTACCTGCTGTTAAACCTGTAACATTCTAGGTTAATACATTGCCAACATTAAGAGCATTATAACCTGCTACAAATGAGGCAAATAGTATTTGATGTTGATACGTCAAGCTCATATGCCGTTGCTCCTGCTGCAGCGTTCCAGTTTGCTGTTATTTGCAGGCATTGTGCACCTGTACCGGCAATAGCAACCGGAGCAACCGATGGAGATGTTGCATAGGAAATAGTATTTGAGTTGGCACTTGTTCCGCAAGCAGCAACTGCTCTGACTCTATAATAATAAGTTGTAAGGGTTGCCAGACCTGTTACGGAATAAGTTGAAACGTTACCAACATTCAGATCCTTGTAGCCTGCTACAAATTGAAGTAAATGCGGCATCCGTGGATACATCCAGCCTGTATGAGGTTGCACCGAATGATGCATTCCAGTTAGCATTGATCGAGGTACATGTCGCACCCGTTCCTGCTGTTGCCACTGGTGCCGGTGGAACAACTGTCCCTGTAGTTATAACGTTTGAACTAATGCTTGTACCGCAACTGTTACCTGCCCTGACCCTGTAATAATAGGTTGTAAGGGCAGCAAGTCCTGTTACATTATAAGTGGTGACGTTATTTACATCCAGATTGTTGTATCCTGCTACAAATGATGCAAAGACGGCTGAAGTGGAAACATCCAGGTAATAATCGGTGGCATTGGCTGATGCATTCCAGTTGGCAGTAAATGCAGTACATCCTGCATTTGTTGCGGCAGTTGCCACAGGAGCGAAGGAGTTGCAGGAAGTGTGGCATAGCTGATAGTTCCTGAATTGCCTGATGTTCCGCAACTGTTCCCTGCCCTCACTCTGTAATAATAGGTTGTCCCTGCTGTTAGTCCGGTGACACTATAGGTAACTACATTATTTACATCAAGGTTATTGTATACCCCTACAAATGACGCAAAAGTGGCTACTGTGGATACATCCAGATAATAATCAGTTGCATCGGTTGATGCACTCCAGTTAGCGCTTATTGAGGTACAGGCTGCGTTTGAGCCGGCGTTGGCTGTCGGTGGTGCCGGTGTGGCTGGCAGTGTGGCATAGCTGATAACATTCGAACTTATTGAGGTGCCGCAGCTGTTACCTGCCCTCACTCTGTAATAATACGTTGTCCCTGCTGTTAGTCCGGTGACACTATAGGTAACTACATTATTTACATCAAGGTTATTGTATACCCCTACAAATGACGCAAAAGTGGCTACTGTGGATACATCCAGATAATAATCAGTTGCATCGGTTGATGCACTCCAGTTAGCGCTTATTGAGGTACAGGCTGCGTTTGAGCCGGCGTTGGCTGTCGGTGGTGCCGGTGTGGCCGGCAATGTGGAATAGCTGATAACATTCGAACTTATTGAGGTGCCGCAGCTGTTTCCTGCCCTCACTCTGTAATAATACGTTGTCCCTGCTGTTAGTCCGGTGACACTATAGGTAACTACATTATTTACATCAAGGTTATTGTATCCCGCTACAAATGACGCAAAAGTGGCTACTGTGGATACATCCAGATAATAATCAGTTGCATCGGTTGATGCACTCCAGTTAGCGCTTATTGACGTACAGGCTGCGTTTGAGCCGGCGTTCGCTGTCGGTGGTGCCGGTGTGGCCGGCAGTGTGGCATAGCTGATACATTCTGAACTTGCCTGAGGTACCGCAGCTGTTCCCTGCCCTTACCCTGTAATAATAGGTTGTTCCTGCTGTCAGACCAGTAACATCATATAATAAGAACATTATTAACATCAAGATTATTGTATCCCGCTACAAATGATGCAAAAGTGGCGACTGTCGATACATCCAGATAATAATCTGTGGCATTTGTCGATGCACTCCAGTTGGCTCTTATTGATGTACAGGCTGCGTTTGAGCCTGCATTGGCTGTTGGAGCCAGTGGTACTGGGATTACCGTAATATTTTTTGTCACTGTCGATCCGCAATATGGTGTAGTGGGATATCGCCACTCGACACTCATAATCCCGGAAGTTCCTGTCGCATCCACTGTTATATCTTTTGTCGTATTGCCGGCAAGATTAGTCCATCCGGCAGGCGGGGTCCAGTTATAAACCGTAGCGCCTCCAATAAGCTGATTTGCAGGAGGATTAGGTAATGAATATGCTAAACCCACAGTGTTTAAACAAACCGGCGAAGGCCCAGTAATTATATCCGACAGTGTTAAAGACTCTCTGATTGTGAGAACAATTGGTGTAGCAGGGCTGACGCATCCATTAACACCCCCATTTACCTGTGTAACATAGAAAGTAGCAGTACTTGCAGGCGTGTTGGGAATACCAGTAGTATAACTATTTGTATTGTTTGATCCAGGAGCAACTGTGGTAAGTGTTGCGTCTGTGAACCAGTAAAAAGTCGCACCTGCCATTCCGGTAACTGTTAAAGGCAGAACAGCACTTCCAACACATATTGTTCCGTTTATAGGGATTGGGGCAGGAGAGAAGGAATTAGTCTTAAACGGGAAATGGTTGTTACTGCATTTACAAAAGCAAAAGGAGTTCCGTCATAAATATTACAGGGACCCCAGTATCTCATTGTGACTTCAATTACATCATCTGCTACATCTGTTGAGAGATTACCTTTATGATAAATTGGGTAAGTAGTTGCACGAGGGGTAATTAGAAGTTTCAATCTATATAGAATAGATAGTTTACTACAGGTCCTTCATATGGAATTGGATTTCCGACTGCATCGGTAATCCAGACCGTATCTCCTGGTGCTCTAATTAATCCTGTATGAGGGATACTAGGAGTGGTTTGAGTGGAATATACATATTGAACATACCTTGGCTTAATATTTGGTAATTCTACAGGGCAGAACATTGTCGTCGTGACGGCCACGTCGAGCGGCAAGACTCTATGCTACAACCTCCCCGGTCATCGAGCGCTTGCTTGTTGAGCGGGAGGGCAGAGCCCTCTACATCTATCCCATCAATGCGCTGGTGAATGATCAGCTCAAGAGCCTGTTCAAGATTAACCTGGCGCTGGGCCGGGAAGCCCTTGGAGTTGCCCGATACACTGGCTCGCTCAGCGCGGAAAAGCGTCGCGATACGCGTGCTCGCCAACCGAACATCTTCCTTACCAATCCCGAGATGGTGCATCTGAGCTTTTTACTGTGGCATCAGAATTGGCAAGACCTGTGGCGTAACCTGCGTTTCATCGTCATCGACGAGGTGCACACCTACCGAGGGGTGTTCGGCTCGAACATGGCTCAACTCCTTCGCCGTGTCCTGCGTATGGCAGAGCATTACGGGGCCATTCCCCAATTCGTCTGTTGCTCAGCAACGATCGCCAACCCCAAGGAATTGGTCCAGAACTTGATAGGCCGTGAGTTCCACGTCGTCGATCACGATGGTGCCGGCCGCGGGCAACGTTATTTCGTGCTCTGGAATCCGCCACTGACCAGTGCAGATGGAAGCAATGTTCGCCGCTCCTATGTTGAGGAGTCAGTGGACTTGCTACTGCATTGCATTCGCGCAAGCTACAATACCATCCTCTTTGCCCGCGCCCGTCGATTGACGGAACGCATGTTGCGGCTGACCAAGGCAACGAACCAAACGCTAGTCGAGACCAACCATGGACAGGCAATTAGCTCTTACCGCGCCGGGTACCTGTCTGAGGAGCGAGAGGAGATCGAGTCCAGGCTCAAGACAGGGGATATTAGAGGTATCATCACCACCAATGCGCTAGAGATGGGCATCGATATCGGCGGGCTCGATGCCGCCATCATTGCGGGGTACCCGGGAACCATCATGTCTACCTGGCAGCAGGCCGGACGCGCGGGACGGCGGGGACGTGACGCGCTGATCTTCCTCGTTGCTTCCCAGAACCCTCTGGACCAATACTATATGGGCCATCCACAGGAGTTCTTTGCCCGACCCCACGAGCTGGCTGTGGTCGATCTGCAGAACCCCTACATCCGGCTCAAACACCTTCTTTGTGGCGCAAGGGAGTTGCCCTTGACCGCAGACGAATTGTCCCGCATGGAGCCTGACTTGCAGGACACGGTCTACGAGCTGCGAGACCGGCAGCTCTTGGAGCCCTGCAAGCTAGCCGACAACTCGGAAGGCTTGACTTGTCCTCAGGGCCGGCGCGATATTCACTTTCGTGTGGCGCTTCGCTCTGCCAGCCATGAGACCTTTCATATCCTGGACCAGGACCGCAATGAGATCGGCACGATAGAGCCACCGAACGCCTATCGCGAAGCACACCCGGGGGCCATCTATCAGCATGGCGAGGACGACTACCGCGTCGTCTCCCTCCGCAAAAGGGATAACACCATCCTGGTACGTCCAGAGGCTGCTCCGCATTACACTCGGTCGCTGAGTATGCTTGGCGTCCATATCGAGGGTATCCATGCCTCGCGTTTCCTGACCCCTGCCGAGTCGGGAGTCGGAACGCCCTTCGGGGTGGTCCACGGTGATGTTTTGGTGGAAGAAAAGGTCTACGGCTACGAAGAGCTCCAGTGGGGCACGGAGGAAATGGTCAAGCGGGTCAATCTCGACTATCCCTTGATTATGCGCTTGCATACCACGGCTATGTGGTTGACGTTGCCTCCTGGGCTGGAACAATGGCTCTCGGTCCGGATTGGTCTGCAGGTGACTGACGATGCGGATGCGACAGAACCACTCGATGGGGAAGCTCTACTGGCACGAGGATTGCACGGCGTCGAGCACCTTCTCACCGGCGTCTTGCCCCTTCTCGTCATGTGTGATCGGCGTGATGTGGATGGTTATCACCTCCTCAGGCTCCCGGGGCTCGATGCCCCAGCGGTTTTTGTGTACGATTCCTACGAAGGAGGGATCGGCCTGGCGGAGGTCGCCTACCAGCGTGTCACCGAGCTGTTGCAGCTGGCCTACAGCACCGTCGCGAGTTGTCCATGCAATGCGGGGTGCCCCTCGTGCATTCAGTCGGGTGCCTGTCGTCAGCGCAATGACATGCTGCATAAAGGGGCTGCGCAAGCTATTCTGGCCCTTCTTGCGGAGTCAGGCTCTATGCCCAGTGGCGCGGGACCCCTACTGGACTCCCCAATCAACTCCCTAGCCGCACATGGGCAGAGCATGGCCCGCCCTGACATGAGCCGGAAGCGAGCCCTGCAAGATTTGCTGGAGCGTACTCGTGAGCAAGGCATTCGCCAGCGTATTTCGGCATCGGAGAAGGCGGAATCCAGTGTCCCGGGCGAGTCCCGTTTTGTACGAGGCGATCAGGTCGAGTATTCGCTCTATGGACGGGGTACCGTTCTCTCTCCCCGCCTGGATGGCGATCGGCAGATCGTTATTGTGCGCTTTGCGCACCGCAACCTGGTGAAAGAGATCGATGGATCACGGTGCACGCTGCTCAAAAGGGGCGATGACGCTGACAAAATAGAACAAATGTACTAATATGGGATCATGGATGGAGGCCTTGTTGCATCACGATCTACAGTGATCGGAGGCCAGGGATGGACCTGCTGCAAAAGATTGACGTGCTGGGCGAGTCCGCACGCTTTGATATCTGCCGAGGATGTGGAAGCCACGACAGCCGGGTCAAAGACGACCTGGGACGCTGGATCTATCCGGCTGTGCGACCTGATGGCAAGCGCATCGACATGCTCAAGATACTACAGAGCAATGTCTGCGAAAAAGACTGCGCCTATTGCGCCAATCGGAGCGACCGCGATGTGCACCGTATGACCTTCAAGCCGGATGAGTTGGCCCGCGGTTTTTCCGAGTTGCTGCGTCGCGGACGTGTGCAGGGGCTCTTTTTGAGTTCGGGCGTGTGTGGGAATGTAGGCCAGGCCACGGAGCGCATGCTGGCCACCGTGGAGATCCTGCGACGCCGGTATCTTTTTGGCGGCTACATTCACCTCAAGATCCTTCCGGGCGCCGACGATGCCAGTATTGAGGCTGCTGTGCGCATGGCAAACCGAGTTTCGGTAAACTTGGAAGCTCCCAATGCACGTCGCATTGGCGCGTTGAGCAAAGGCAAGGATTTCGAGCAGGACCTGGTGATGCCGCTGCGCAAAGCCCACAGAATCAGGCAGTATATCGGGCGCGCCGTCAGCATGACCACCCAATTCGTGGTGGGCGCCGCAGACGAGTCTGACAGCGAGATCCTCACGACCTCGACACAGCTCTACGGCGACTTGCGCCTCGCCCGTGCTTACTACAGTGCTTTTCAACCCATTAGCGACACGCCTTGGAGAACCACCCTGCCACGCCCGCATGGCGCGAGCATCGCCTCTATCAGGCCGATTTTCTGTTGCGGCAGTATGGGTTCGGGTTGCAGGAGATCGTCTTCCAACAGGATGGTAACCTGGCCCGCGAAGTGGATCCCAAGCTCCAGTGGGCGCTCCATCATCCCGAGTTCTTTCCTCTTGAGATTAACATAGCTAGCTCTGAGGAGTTGTTGCGCGTGCCGGGCATTGGGCCCGTATCGGCGCAACGTATCGTGCAGCAGCGCAGGCAGGGCAGGCTCAAGGATCTCAGCCATATCTGCTTGGGCGGCGCAGATAGCGGACGCGCTGCGCCTTTCATCCTTCTTGATGGAAAACGGCCCAACTTCCAGTTATCTTTCTGGTGATCCCGCCCCCGCTACAGTATAATGGGTCGCACTCTACGATAATGACTTGAGGAGGGGGATGCCATGTTGGCCACGAGAGAGAAATTGGAGACCCTGGAGGCTCAGCAACTTGCCCCTTATGCCCAACTATCCCAGAACTCGCGTGGGCGCACACATCCCGAGCCTGAACACGGCTACCGCACGGCTTTCCAACGAGATCGCGACCGCATCCTGCACACCACAGCCTTTCGGCGACTGGAATACAAGACCCAGGTTTTTGTGATCGATGAGGGGGATTATTACCGCACGCGCCTTACGCACACACTTGAGGTGGCGCAGGTTGCACGTACCTTGGCGCGCACTCTGCTGGTCAATTCCGAGCTAACAGAGGCGATCGCTATGGCGCATGACCTGGGCCATACCCCTTTTGGACACGCCGGCGAAGCTGCCCTTCACGAACTGATGGCAGAGAAGGGGGGGTTCAATCACAATACTCAGAGCCTGCGCATTGTAGAAGTCTTGGAGATTCGCTATCCCGACTTTGCCGGACTGAACCTCACCTGGGAGGTCCGCGAAGGGATCATCAAGCATGCCACGGATTATGATACGCCGGAGGCGATAGCCTACGAGCCGAACTGCCGCTCCTCTGTGGAAGGGCAGATCATTAACCTGGCCGACGAGATCGCTCTACAATACCCACGATCTGGATGATGGTCTGCGCTCGGGAATCATCGATCCCAAGCAGCTCCGGAGCTTGGAGCTTTGGGATGAAACCCTGGAGGCCCTCGACTTGTGTGGGCACGAAGTAACGGAGCTGGAGAGGCGTCGTATCATTCGCCACCTAGTGAACCTCGAAGTGACCGACGCCCTGGAAGCGACAGATCTCGCCTTGCAGCAGGCCAACCCCCAATCCCCCGATGAGGTGCGTCATCTAGCCCAGGATGTGGTGCGTTTCTCCCCATCGATGAAGCGGAAAAACCAGGAATTGAAGAGCTTTATGCTCAAGAATATGTACCATCACTGGCGGGTGATGCGCATGTCCGAGAAAGCCAAGCGAATGCTCACCCAGTTGTTCCAGACCTACGAGGCTGCACCCTACCAGCTACCTGACTGGGTACAGGCACGCGTGGATGGTGAAGGGTTGGAGCGGGTCATCTGTGACTATGTCGCCGGAATGACAGATCGGTTCGCCATGCAAGAGTTCCGCAAAATGTTCGATCCGGACGAACGAGTTTAGACCGGGCGCTTGACTGATAGCCAGACGGCGTTGTAGGACAACAGCCGTCAAGGCAACTGGTCGTTTTTCTCCGCAATGAGCTCGACGCGCAGTCGCTCAAAATGCGCGTTCCCTTTCTCCCTATCCTGAAGATACGAGAATTCCTGAACAGTGGCCGTAACCACTAGTGAGAGGGTCTCCAAGGGGATGATGGCGCCCGGCTGGACCACCATCACGTCGCCCTTTTCGGCGAGTCTGGAGTTCAGTGCGGGGTCGTTGAAAGCATACTCGCTCACTAGAATCTGGCGCACCGTGCGAATGTCGCCCTTGTCGAATAGCCATATCTCAAAGGCATCCACCCTCTGTGGCCCTTCTCCCACGGCATAGTCCACCGCGCCGACACCGCATTCACCGAGAAACTCGTGATCGGGCGTCTCAATCGTGAAATTGCAGTCAAAATCGTCGTCGCCATAGGCATAGTCCGCCTCCCAGATGCCCAAGACATCGGGGGGCAACTCACTGCGTGCCACCTCGGGATGTACTATGGCGCGAGAGGCGATCTCTCTCCTCCTCTTCTTCTTCCTCTTCCCAATCCTCATTCAGGTCCAACGGGGCAACCGCCTCCTGCTCTGGGAGCGCTTCCGGTGCAACGGGGGGCGCCTGGGGCTCTGCTGTAGCTGCCCCCTGTTCTTCAGGAGCGATGTACTCGCCCGGGACGGTTAGCTCTGCATCGAGTGGCTCCTCAATATCTTCGACTATGTCCGTCTCGCCCGCTAGGGCCTGCGCCGAGGCTGTTGATCGATAGGTCGCCCTGTTCTCCAATGGTGGCGTGGCATCGCCTGACACAGTGGTCGTAGTCACCGTCCGGGTTTGTGTTACTTTGGCACGGGCGGCCTGTAATGGGGAAGTCGACACTGCCGCTGCTTCGCCGGCGCCAGTGAGTAGGAGCCAAGCCGCTAGGCCGATCAACAGTACCAGGGCAATAACCAGGACAGGCAGAAGCAAGGGGTTATCCGAAAACCGGATACGGTATTGTGGCTCCTGGAACTGGGCAGCGGTTGCTGATGGCATCTGCAAAGTCTGGGCCATGCGCCGAATCAAGAGAGCGCCTCCGGCATCCCCTGCGTTTTCTCGCTCTCTGGCAACGCGATCCACCAAGTTGGCCACCTGTGCCCAAGAGGTGCTTCTTCTCATCCTGCAATTCGGCAAGCCCCTGTCGCGCCTGCTCCACATTGCCAGTCTGAGCAAACGATTCGGCCGCCATACGCACATAGGCTTTCTGGTGCTCGATCCGCAGATCAGAGGGGTCCGTATTATACCATGTGACTGGCCAGATCTGCCAGCCGAATAGCAGTCCAAATAGCGTACCCAGCACCAGAGTGATCAGCATAAAAGGCAAGGCACTACGTACTCGAGCTTCCATGTGGGTCATCTCCTCTGCACTACCGGCATCTTGGGCGCCCCGGTCAGTACACGACATCCCTCCGCCGTCACGACGACCATATCCTCGATACGATCACCCGCCCCAGCCAGGAATATAGATCCCCGGCTCGACTGTCACCACAGTCCCTACTTGAAGCAGATCCTTCGATGTGACACCTGCGCGTGGCTTCTCGTGGATCGCCAGACCAACACCATGGCCCAAGCCATGGCCGAACTTGCCCTCATAGCCGGCGCCATAGATCATCTGGCGCGCTATAGCATCTACTTGTGCCCCTGGCAACCCGGGGACGATCGCTGCCTCGGCGGCTTGTTGCGCCTGAAGAACTAGTTCCCAGATACGACGGTACTCGTCACTGGCGTGGCCGAGGCAAAAAGAGCGGGTCAGGTCAGAGCAGTATCCCTCGTACTTGGCCCCCATGTCGATCACGACAGGATCACCGCGTTGTATGGCCCGATCAGACGTGACCGCATGGGCCATAGCCGCATTTGGCCCAGAGGCTACAATCGTTGTGAATGATACTTGCTCGGCGCCGTGTGTACGCATATGTACAAGAACCCCGAGGCCACCAAGAACGCCATCAAGGACGGTTGGGTCCACTCCGGCGACCTGGGGAAAATGGACGACGAGGGCTACATCACCCTGGTCGACCGTAAGAAAGACATGATCATCACCGGCGGCGAGAACGTCTACAGCAAGGAAGTGGAGGACGCCATCTTCGAGAACCCCAAGGTGGCCGACGCCGTCATCATCGGCATGCCGCATCCCACCTGGGGCGAGACGGTAACGGCCGTCGTGGTGACCAGGCCAAATGAGACGCTCACCCTCGACGAGCTCAGGGAATTCCTCACAGACAAGGCTTGCGGACTACAAGATCCCGCGGAAACTGGAAGTCATCGAAGCCCTGCCGCGCAACGTTGCCGGCAAGGTCCTCAAGTACCAGCTCAGGGACCAGTTCAAGGCAAAGGCGGACAAATAGCAGGGCCGGGGGTACTATAACTATAGGCGGCTATGGAAAGGATAAGGAACATGGACATCAAGGAAATCTTTATGTATCCTACCCAGGATAAGGAGTGGTCGGTCAAGATGATCATCGGTATCGCGCTCTCGCTCCTGCCGATCGTCAACTTCTTCTGCACGGGCTACGCCTACCGGATATTCAAGGCGGGGCTCACCGGGCGCCCTCCCACGATGCCGGAATGGGACGAGTGGGGAGATATCTTCATCCAGGGCTTCATGATCTTCCTGTTGCGCCTTGTCTACTTTTTGATACCGCTGGTATTCCTGGGGACGGGATCGGTGTTTCTTATCGGCGCCTTCGTGCTCAAGGAAAGGACCGGCATTTTCCCGGAAGGTATCATCCTGCCGGCGGCCGTGTTTTTCGGCGTCGGTGCGATACTGGCGATCGTGGCCGCGGTCCTCTTCCCGATGGCGCTTGCCCTCTACGCGAAAAGTAACGAGCGGTTCGGGGCCGCCTTAAGGATATGGGAGGTCGTGCATAACATCTTTAAGGCATTTGACGACTACGCCATCGCGGTCGTGTTGATGATATGCGTTTTCTTCGCCTACTTCGTCCTCTCCGCGATACCGTACCTCGGCATCCTTATTGCCGTTCTCCTCACGTTTTACATCAAGTACCTCTTCTACTACGCGCTGTTCGGATCGGCGTGCGCGGGTGCGTTTGAGAAGGCCGCCGCGGCCGACAACCCGACCGGCGCATAATAGGCCGAGATGCCGGGACTGTGCTGAATGAAAACGGGCGACGATCTTCGGATCGTCGCCCGTTCTTCGTATCCCTTCCAAATAGTATCCCTACGAGGTGAGGGTATCAAGGAACTCGGCCGCCGCCACCCGGATCCGGTCGAAGACCGCGTCTTGCCCGAGCATTCCGTCCACCGTGATTACAAACGGCAGGCACGCCATATGCCCGTCGAAGATCTCCTTGACCCGGTTCAGGTACTCCTCGCGCTCGAAGGAGGTGAAGCCGCCGCGGGCTCGTTTGATGCGCCTTAAGCCTTCCGCCACGCTGATCGAGATATAGAATACGCGGTCGGGCGCCGGCGCGAAGGCCTCGTTTTCGATCCGTATCCGCTCGGGGTCGATGCCGCGGGCGCCCTGGTATGCCATCGTCGAAAAGTAATAGCGGTCAAGAACCACGACTCGTCGATCGGCAAGCGCCGGCCCGATGTTCTCTTCGACGTTTTGCTTCCGGTCGAGCAGGAATAGCTCGTACTCCCGCTCGGGGTCTTCGCGCCGCCTGTTGGCGTGGGCGGCCAGTCGGATCTTCTTTCCATATTTCCCGTCGGTCGGCTCCCTCAGTAAAGCAACATCGTATCCCTCGCGCGCGAGGTGGTCGCCGAGACGCCCGGCCTGCGTGGACTTCCCCGAACCGTCGATGCCTTCGATAACGAACAGAACGCCCCGGGAGATATCCTTCTTGTGCGCCGGATGAGACATGGAGAATCTATAACACAGCCGACAAAATAAAACAATGGCAGAGAGCCGAAAAATGCGGCCCATAAGACGGGCGATCCCGGACACACGATCTCGTTACCGCTTGCAGAGGGTGTTCTTTTATCGGGACCGCCGCTACTAATCTTTCTTTTCAATACAGAAACGATATATTATAATTGGGTATTGACTCGCGAAGCGTACGGCATCGCCCGTGCCGGCAGCCAAGGCCCCGGGCCGATCGAACAGGAGATATCGGCATAAAAAGTGACCGGGGTCACCATGCCCCGCCGACTATAATATTATACTTTGACACTCAAAGAAAAAATGGTATACTTTATAGGGTTTATTAAAAAGGAGGTTGACTATGGCATTAGATATCGGAAAGGCGTTTAAGTTCCCGCTCGCCGATCCCAACTGGGTCGTTAAGGTTATCATAGGAACGGTCTTGAGCTGGATTCCGATCGTTAACTTTTTCTCTTTCGGCAACGCGTATCGCGTCTTCAAGAAGGTCCTCAATAAGGGGGAGCCGGCGCTCCTCGAGTGGGACGACTGGGGCGGCTTCTTCATTGACGGCCTTAAGGTCTTCGCGATTTATCTCGTCTACATGATCGTCCCGATACTCCTTATGTTTGCCGGTCAGGGCTTGATCGGCAGCGCCATGTATAAAATGGCTATGGGCGGCTCCGGCGGTGGCGTTATGGCACTCGGCTGGATCGTTTATATCATCGCGATTATTCTGAGTATCTGCCTGGGTATTATCATGCCTATGGCCGTCGCTTATTTCGCCAAGAACAACGAGGACTTCGGGGCGATTTTCCGTTTTAAGGAAATCATCGCATCGGTCTTCAAGGTCATCGGGGACTATATCCTGGTTATCGCGATAGCGGTCGGCGTCGGTATCGTCTTCGCCGTCACGTTCATGATAATCATCGGATTCATCCTGCTGCCGATTAGTATGTTCTACCTGATGGTTGTCTTCGCCACGCTGTACGGGCAGGCGTTTGCGCCCGCCTTCGACGGGGCGCCGGCTCGCGCCGGCAAAGAAGGCTTAATTCCTCAGGTACGGTGCGCTACAAGGGGGGCGTGTGCCCCCCTTTTTTTAGGTATTCTTCAATAAAACGTCTATGAAATCCAACTCCCCGACCGCGCGTCTCAGTTTTAAGGATCGCAAATCGTTTTTTCTGCTCCAGGCGGTCGGGAGAGAATTCCCGGACATCGACGACTACTGGGATGGGAATTGGATCCTTATTAAGGCGTCGCTCGGCATGCCGGGGCTCTCGGTTCAGATCACCGATCCCTGTATCCGGGTGGACGAGCTGGAGGCCTTTCTCCTGGAGCTCAGGAGCTTTTCCCTCGGACACCTCAACGCCGTGGAGTCGTCTTTCCGGGAGCCCGTGCTATCCATCGGGATTCAATCCCCGGAGCCGGGAGAGGAAGACCTCCTCGCCCGTATCGAGATCAACGTCTTCACCGATGACGGCGTCGCCGGAACCGTGGCCGAGATGGACCTTCGGAACGATAGTCTTGATCTCTTCATCCGGGGTATCGAAGACATACTCCGTGAATACCCGGTGCTGGCGCGGGAGACTCACTGACCGGGATACGGGATCGCATCCACAAATCCGGGATAATTCAAAGGGAGCACCGTACGCCATGGGCCCTATGGAATTTGACGATTCTGAAGAACTGAAAGTTACCGACGGCGTCTATCAGGTGGCGGGCGGCGATATTACCGACGGGGCCGATGCCGCCGCCTTTCTCCTTACCCTTGCCCGACCCATTCTCATCGATACCGGCGCGGGCCGCTCCATTGACGGGCTCGTGGAAAACATCAGGGCCGTCGGGGTGGACCCCGCCACCGTCAAGGACGTAGTGCTCACCCATAATCACATCGACCACATCGGGGGCGCGCCCTATCTGAAGGAGCGCTACGGCTGTCGGATCATTATGCACGAGATGGACGCCGCCGCCCTGCGATCCGGCGATGACCATGCCACGGCGGCCGGGATGTACGGCGTGTCGTTTCCGCCTACCCCGGTGGACGAAACGTTTAGCGGGCGGGAGCATCGTCTCGCGATCGGAAACGACACACTGGTCCTCGTCCATACCCCCGGCCACACGCCGGGGTCTATCTCTGTCTACATCGATCTGGGGGGCCGTCGCGTACTGTTTGCCCAGGATGTTCACGGTCCGTTCATGGCTGCGTTCGCCTCCGATATCCACCAGTGGCGCCAATCCATGGAGCGGCTGATCGAGCTGGCGCCGGATATCCTCTGCGAGGGCCATTTCGGGATCTACGAACCGAAAGACCGGGCCGTCGCCTATATTCAAGGGTACCTCGACCGGTACGCCCGATATTGACCGAAGGCGGTACGGCGGCCGGTATTGTCCGGCGGATCCCCCGACGCTATGTCGTGGGACCGCCCCTGGCAAGGACCGTGTCGAGCACTTCGGTTATTGTCGCAATCCCATAGGGCTTGATGAGCACCCCGACAAATCCATGTGCCCGGAAATCGGCCATAATCGGATCGTTGGAATAACCGCTGGACACTACCGCCCTGACGGAAGGGTCAATCACCCGGAGACGCCTGATAGTCTCAATCCCCCCCATTCCGCCCTTAATCGTTAAGTCCATAATCACTAAATCAAAAGGCATCCCGGCCTGGGCGGCCCTTGTAAACTTTTCTATTGCCTCCCGGCCGTCCCGGGCTGTATCTGCTTCATAGCCCAGCCCAATAAGCATGGTATAGGCGACGTCCCGAATGGCTTCCTCGTCGTCCATTATCAGGACATTCCCCTTTCCCCTCACGTTTTTTACGGCCACCGGGTTCCCCCGGATATGCGCGCTGCCTGATACCGGCAGGTAGATCATAAATGTGGTGCCGGTTCCAACTTTCGACCGGACGCCGATATGGCCGTCGTGATTCTTGACGATCGAATACGAAATCGAGAGGCCCAGGCCGCTGCCCTTCTCCTTGGTGGTAAAGAAGGGGTCAAATATCTTTTCGAGGTTCTCCGGCGGTATTCCCTGTCCCTTATCGGTAATGGTGACAAGAATATAGTCCCCGTTTGCAATCGGCAGTACGTCTTCATCCGAGATAGTGACATTTTCGGCCGATACCGCCAGCGTACCGCCATCGGGCATCGCCTGGTGCGCATTGATGACAATATTATTAAACACCTGGCTGATCTGCCCGATATCGGCCTCGACCGGCTTAAGATCCTCGGCGATCTGAAACTCGCACGGTATAGTAGAGCCCCCGAGGGCAAACGTTACCGAGTCTCTGATGAATTCGGAGACAATGACGGTTTCTTTAACGGGTACCCCTCCCCGGGAAAACGTGAGGAGCTGATGATTGAGACGTCCCGCCATGATCGAGGCCTTTTCCATCTTCTCGAGGCGGTCATAGATCTTTTCTCCCTTTTGGGTATAGGTCTTGGCCAGTGAGATGTTGGCCATAATAGCCGTCAGGATGTTATTATAGTCATGCGCGATCCCACCGGCAAGGATGCCCAGGGATTCGAGCTTCTGTGTCTTTCTGAGTTCATCCTCGATCCGTTTCTTTTCGGTTACGTCCCGAAAGACGAGGACCACGCCGATAATATTGCTGTCCCTGTCCTTGATCGGCGATCCGCTGTCGGCGACGATACGTTCCGTCCCGTCCTTGGCGATGAGGATCGTATCGCTTTCAATTTCGATCATTCCCGCACTGTCGATGATCTTCTTTACGGGGTCCTCGCACGCTAGGCGTGTAGTCTGGCTGATGATCCGGAAGACCTCCGAGAGCGGTCTTCCGCCGGCCTCGCTCTGAGAAAAGCCGGTCAATGCCTCCGCCGCCTTATTTATCAGGACGACCTTCCCGCCAATATCTGTCGTGATAACCCCGTCCCCGATGCTCTTGAGGGTTACGGCCAGCCGCTCCTTTTCTTCGGCAAGGGCCTCTTCGGCCCGCAGCCGCTCGGTCAGGTCCCTCAACGTCCCCTGGAAGCCGACGATCCTGCCCTGGCGCCTCAGTACCGTTACGTATCCCTCTACCTTTCGCTCGGTACCGTTCTTCGTATACATGCTGTACGTGAAGTTATCTATCGGGACGCCTGTCCTATACAGGGAGTTATAGGTTTTGTAGATTTCCTCGGCCTTGTGGGGGGAGCAGAATTTTATGTAGCTTGCCCCGATAACCTCCTGCCAGGGGTATCCCGACATTTCGATGAGGGCGGAATTCGCCGCTGTGATAACCCCTGCGAGGTTTACGGTAAATACCCCCTCAATGGAATTTTCGAACAAATTACGCCACGTCTCTTCACGCTCCTTGATCTGTTCCTCCGCCCGCATCCGGGCGACCGCAGTACCGATTTCACGGCCTATGCTTGAAAGGATATCCTGGATCTCCTCGGTGAAAAACAGTTTATGCGAGCCGGCGATATCCAGGGCCCCGATAGCCCTGCCCTGCGAGAGGAGGGGGACGATAGCATATGAGTGTGCGTCGAAAATCGCCCCCGGCACGTGATCCTTCCCCCGGCAGTCGTTATCGACGAACATCATGTTCCTTTGGAAGACACCATCGTACGGACTCTCGGATGTTTGCACCCTTCGGACTTGATCGATAGATTCCTCCAATAATCCATTATTCACGACGAGCTCGGCAACGTCCAGGTCTTCGTTCAGAAGGTAGACTCCGCCGCCGGCCAGATCCATGAGGTCAAGGATCGTCGCAAGGACACCCTCCAGGAGGGATTTGACGCTGTCGGCCTGGTTGGTCGAGATTATAACCCGGTTGAGTATCTCCAGTTTTCTCGTCTGTTTGCCGACCTCTGCCCGCGTCTTACTGTCGTCCGAGATGTCCCGCGCGATCTCCAGGCAGGCCGTCGATCCGTCGGGCAGGGGCACGGGGATCGAATGGATCTCGAGGATGACGCCGTTAGCGCGGGATGCCTCTCGCATGAAAGGCTGCCGCTGCCTGATGGCCTCAATCGCGGTGCACGACGCGCACGGGCAATCCGTATTATAATAAAACTCGTAACACTTGCGGCCGCCTGCCTTACCGGATACGCGGATCGACGCCTTATTCTGGAACACGATGTCGTACGATTCGTTGATGATATCAACGGAATCGGGCATCGCGTCGATCAGGGCATTGTTGATCTTGAGGAGGCGCCCGATATCTTCCCTTGCCCGGGACAACTCATCGGTGAGCGTTCGAATTTCGGACCGCAGTGCGTCTTTTGAGTCTTCCCGACGGTTCACCGCTGTTTCCTCGAAAAGATTGACAATTAGATACATGCCCGATCGGTTCCGGCTACCCGGTGTATTGCCGATCAGCCGTTAAGACAGGTAATGAAACGAGTAGCGGACTATCCCGCTTCTCTCAACAACGATACCGCCGTAACCGTCCGTACGGCTCACCGAGTCTTCTCAGTCTTTCTGATACGGCTTTCACTTGTTGAGTCCCCAAAGCCGGGGCTACCTGATCAGTGACTTTCCGGTCATCCCGGCGGATTTTTTGTGCCCGAGGATGGTCAGGATTGTCGGGGCGACGTCGGCAAGGATCCCCCGTTCAAGGGTGCGTCCCCGAAGGTCGGGGTCTACAAGGATTAAGGGGACCGGGTTGGTAGTGTGGGCAGTATGCGGTTCATTGTTCTTGAAATCCCACATCTCCTCGGCGTTGCCGTGATCGGCGGTGATGAGGATCGAGTAGCCCGCCTTCACGGCCTCGTCTACCACCCTGCCGACGCACGTATCCACTGTCTCGACGGCCTTTACCGCCGCCTCCATGACGCCGGTATGCCCCACCATGTCGGGATTGGCGAAGTTGAGGACGATGAGCCCGTATTTCTTTTCGGCAATCAGCGCCGTGACGCGCTCGGTAACCGCGCGGGCGCTCATCTCGGGTTTCAGGTCGTAGGTGGGTACGTCCTTGGGCGAAGGGACAAGGACCCGGTCCTCGAGGGCAAAGAGCCGTTCCTGGCCGCCGGAAAAAAAGAAGGTTACATGGGCGTATTTTTCCGTCTCGGCGATCCTCAGCTGGGCCTTTTTAAGATCGGCGAAGACCTCCCCTAGGATATTATTCAGCGCCTGCGGCCCGAAGACGACCGGAAACGGGAAGGTTTCGTCATATCGGGTCATCGCGAGAAATCCGGCGTGTTGTACCACGCGCTCCCGGACGAACCCGTCGAAGTCGGAAAACAGCAGCGCCCGCGTTATCTCGCGTGCGCGGTCTGCCCGAAAGTTGATAAAGAAGATACCGTCGCCGTCGGCAACCGTTCCGACGGGTTTCCCCCCCTCCGTTATCACCGTGGGGGTGACAAACTCGTCGGTCTGGCCGCCGTCGTAGGCCTGTCTGACGGCCGTCACGGGATCGGACGCGGTTTGGCCCCGCCCGAGCACGATGGCGTCGTATCCCTTCTGGACCCGATCCCACCGCTTGTCCCGATCCATTCCGAAGTAACGCCCCTGGAGACTGGCGACCTTGCCCGCACCGATTTCGGTCATAAAGGCAACCAGCTGCTGCATATAGCCGGCCCCGCTCGTAGGGGGTGTATCCCGGCCGTCGAGAAAGACATGAAAAAAGAGGCGCTCAATTCCCGAATTGTGAGCCACCCTGATCGCCGCGAAGATATGGTCTATGTGGCTGTGTACCCCCCCGTCGGATAAGAGACCCATGATGTGGAGCGCAGCGCCTCTCTCCTTTACCTCCCCGCAGAAGCCCGTCAGGACCTCGTTGGAAAAGAAAGACCCGTCGGCGATGGCCTTATTGATCCTCGTATAGTCCTGATAGACGATCCTCCCGGCGCCAAGGTTCAGGTGGCCGACCTCGCTGTTACCCATCTGCCTGTCGGGCAACCCCACGTCAAGGCCGCTGGCCGCTAACGTGGTAGAGGGATACTCGCTCGTCAGCCCGTCAATCACGGGGGTCTTCGCCTGGGCGACCGCATTGAATTCGGTATCAGCCCTGATCCCCCAGCCGTCCATAACGATAAGAATGATTCGTTTTTCAGTCATTGGCGTTATTGATAGTCCCTGGTGACGGGAATCGACCCGTATGCCCCGTAGCGAATTGTCCGTGCCCGGCCGGCGCCGCCGTCACCGCTGCCGGCCGCCGGGCGCGTCAGGAGCGGTCGGGGCGGCCTTTGTCTCAACGGCAAGCCCCTTCTCGTCATAGCGCGCCCTGGGAACCTCATGCCAGAGGCCCTCGATATCGTAAAAGAGACGGACCGGCTCAAGAAAGATATGGATGATCACATCACCGTAGTCCATGAGGACCCACCGGCCCTCCGTGGTCCCCTCCACACCGATGGGGCGGATGCCCTGGGCCGACAGAGTCTCCTGGATGTGCTGCGCTGTCCGAATTGCGTGCAGGTCCGAGGTCCCGGTCATAATGATGATAAAATCGGTAAAGCTCGAGAAATTCCTGACGTCAAGGACGACCAGGTCCCTGACTTTTCTGTCCAGGATTGCCCCAATGAAGGCGTCCGGACCGACTGTGGTACTCGTTTTCAGCGGTAAAGCCCTTTCTCTTGGATGTATCGATCCACCGCCGGCGGGACGAGGTAGCGAATCGATTTCCCCTGTCCTACCAGCCACCGTATGTGTGTGGCGGATATATCCATTGCCGTAATATTATGGTAAATAAGACGCGTCCCGCTCTCGTGCACGAGGGTGCCCTCGGGGTCGCGTGAGAAAAGCGTCGCGATCTCGGGAGGCAGGCTGCACTCCGGCTCCATATTCCGCCCGGTCGGACGGTCCGTTACCACGAAGTGAGCCAGCTCGAAGAGACGCCGGTAGTCGTGCCACGTGGCGATCTCACAAAAGGCGTCCAGCCCAAGGATAAAATAAATATCGGCGCCGGGGCCGAGGCGATTGCGAAAATTGGAAAGCGTATCGACGGTATAGGATTTGCCCTCCCGCTTGATCTCAAGGTCCGAGGCATCAAAGAGCGGGTTGTCCTTCACGGCGCGCCGTAGCATCTCGTATCGGTGCACGGCCCCTGTGATCTGCGCCGGCGCCTTGTGGGGCGGTACGGCCGAGACCATAAAGATAATCCGTTCGAGATCTAAATCCTCGCATACTTCCTGTGCGCTCCGCAGGTGGCCCACGTGAATCGGGTTAAAGGTCCCCCCCACGATTCCAAGCCGACGTATCCCCAAGAGGCTCTTCATAGCGTGTCCCGCCTAAGACCGTACCTGCCCGTCGCCGAAGCCGATAAACTTCGTGGTGGTCAGCTCCAGAAGGCCCATCGGCCCGAACGCGTGCAGCTTCGTCGTGGATATCCCGATCTCGGCCCCCAGCCCCAGCTCAAATCCATCGGAGAATCTCGTTGAGGCGTTGACAAACACGCACGACGAATTGACCTCGTCGACGAACCTCCGCGCGTTGGCGACGTCCCGTGTGACGATAGATTCGGTATGGAGAGACCCGTAGCGCTCTATGTGTGCGATCGCCTCGTCAATGCCGGAGACAACCCGCACGGCCAGGATCAGGTCAAGATATTCCGCGTACCAGTCTTCCTCGGTTGCCGGCTTGGCCGCGGGCGCCAGCGCCAGCGTCTCGGGGCAGCCCCGCAGCTCGACTCCCCGCTCCGTGAGGGCGCCGGCCGCCTTTGGCAGCCAACCGGCCGCGGCCGATCGGTGAACGAGGAGGGTCTCTGCAGCATTGCAGACGCCGGGGCGCTGTGTCTTGGCGTTAAGGATGATCGAGAGCGCCATTTCCGGATCGGCCGATTCATCTACAAAGACGTGGCAGACGCCCTTGTAGTGCTTGATGACCGGAATTCGGGATATCTCAACGACCTTCCGGATCAATTCCTCTCCCCCCCGGGGTATGATAACGTCAATATAGTCGTCGAGCTTCAGCAGCTCATCGACGGCCTGGTGATCGGTGATCCCGAGTATCCCGATCGCCCCTTCGGGAACGCCGTAGCGCGCGGCCGCCCGGGCAAGAACGTCCGCGACGGCGACATTGGACGAAATCGCTTCCGATCCCCCGCGGAGCACCACGGCGTTACCGCTCTTCAGGCAGAGCCCGGCAGCATCCGCCGTGACGTTAGGACGGGCCTCGTAGATAATCCCGATAACCCCCAGCGGTATCCGCTGCCTGCCGACCAGGAGGCCGTTCGGCCTGCGCCACATACCGGTGATCTCGCCCACGGGGTCCGGCAGCGCCGCCACTTCCCTGAGACCGCCCGCCATGGAATCGATTACCCTGTCGCTCAGGGTCAGCCGGTCGATGACGGCGGCCGAAAGACCCTTGGCTCGCGCCGCTTCCAGGTCCTTCTCGTTTTCCTGTTTGAGGCGGGCCCTGTCTTTTTGGAGCCCCTCTGCCATGCCGAGGAGCGCATCGTTCTTAGCGGTGGCGCGCATTCCCGCCAGCCGCCGCGATGCGTCCCGGGCGGCCCGGGCCACCCGGAGCACTTCATCTCTCACCGACATGCGTTTTCCCTGCTCAAATCATCCTGCCAATTGGGACGCGGCTCATCTTTCGCCGAACCGACCCGCGGTAAACCACGTTCTCTAAAAGAGGACAAGATTGTCCCGATGGATAACCTCGTCGGAGTATTTAAATCCGAGAACACCCTCGATGTCCCTGGTGTCCAGGCCCTTGATTTTGGTCAGCTCCTTCGCACCGTAGTTGACCAATCCCCGGGCGAATTCGGCGCCGTCCGGCCCCATCACCGAGATCGAATCACCGATATGAAAATCTCCCGCCACCCCCATGACGCCCTTCGGCAGGAGGCTCTTGCCCCCTTTTGAAATGGCAACGACGGCGCCCGTATCGACGGTAATGCTCCCCTTTGCCTTGAGGGTATAGGCGATCCAGTGCTTCCTGCTGGTCAGCCCCTCCCGTTTGGGGACAAAGAAGGTGCCGACCGGGCGTCCGGTAAAGACCTCCGTAATGACGTCCGGCACCCTGCCGCCGGCGATGATCGTGGGGACCCCCATGAAGGCCGCCATCTCCGCGGCCTCCACCTTCGACCGCATCCCCCCCCTTCCCACGGAGCCCGCCGTACCGCCTGCCGACTCCTTGACGTTTTTTGTGATGCTCTTGACCAGTGGAACGATCCTCGCGTCGGGGAAAAGTCGCGGGTCTTTATCGTAGAGGCCCTCGGTATCCGTAAGGATCATGAGGAGGTCGGCGGCGCACAGGTTCAATATCTGCGCCGCAAGGTTGTCGTTATCGCTCAGGCTGATCTCGGCGGTGGCCACGGTGTCGTTTTCGTTGATGATCGGAATGATGCCCATGTCAATGAGCGACAGCAGCGTGTTCCGGGCGTTGATGAAGCGATGGCGGTTCTTCAGGTCCTCGTGGGTCAGCAGCATCTGGCCGACGACGATAGAGAAGCGCTCGAAGGCGCGCTCATAGGCCCTCATCAGGGAAGTCTGCCCGACGGACGCGGCCGCCTGAAGAAGGGAAATAGAAGTCGGCTTTTTATCAAGCCCCATACGCGGCAGTCCGGCTGCGATAGCGCCCGACGAGACTATGATGACCTCCATCCCCCGTTTCTTGAGATCGGCGATCTGGGAAACGATCCGGTCGATGATGGAAAAATCGAGGCCCCCCTGCGCGGTCAGAACTCCGCTTCCGATCTTGATTACCGTCCGCGTCGCGTTCTTAATGTAGGTCTCGCGAATTGTGTCGTCCCCCCTTCAGGTAAGGGTCTATTCGGTGGATGGATCCGGCCGCGGCGTTTCTGAGAACCGGAGTATCGAGATCCGCCGGGCAAGCTCTTTAAGCAGCTCGGCGACGCCTTCTCCATTCATAGCAGAAATAGGAAAAATGTCAATACCTAACCGTTGAAGCGGTTCCTTCAGGATACCGAGCTTCTCGTGCGCCCCCTCTATGTCGATCTTCCCGCCCACCACGATCTGCGGTTTTTCGGCCAGGGGCCCGCTATAGGACAAGAGCTCGCGGTTGAGTGTCACATAATCGTCGTGGGGATTCCTTCCGTTTCCCGGGTCGCAGTCGACTATATGAATCAGCAGCCGCGTCCGTTCCACGTGTTTCAGGAACCGGATGCCCAGTCCCGTGCCCGTATGGGCGCCTTCGATGATTCCGGGGATGTCGGCCACCACAAAGCTCATATCGTCGGAAAACCGCACGACCCCGAGGTTAGGAGTAAGTGTCGTAAAGGGATAGTCGGCTATCTTGGGCCGCGCGTGGGATATGCGGGCAATCAGCGTCGATTTCCCCACGTTTGGGTACCCGATGATTCCCACTTCCGCCATGACCTTGAGGGAGAGGCGAATGTGCATCGTGCGGGCCGGGGCGCCGTTCTCGGCCTCGCGCGGCGCCTGGTTTGATGGACCGACAAACCGGGCGTTGCCCCGTCCGCCTCTGGCCGGTCCCATGATCTGCGTGGGTTTGTCCGCCGTTGTGATGTCGGCGATTACCGTCCCGGTATCGTTGTCGATGACCTCGGTGCCTACGGGAACGGGGATGATGAGATCGATCCCGTTTTTCCCATGCCGATTATTGCCGGAGCCGTTCCCTCCCCGCCCGGAGGCCAGGTGTTTCTTATATTTATAATCAAGCAGCGTCGTCATGTTAGGATTGCCGATAAACAAGACGCTCCCCCCGTTGCCGCCGTCTCCCCCGTCCGGCCCGCCCCGCGGCACGTACTTCTCGCGGTGGAAGCCGACGCACCCGTTGCCTCCGGCGGCCGCGGTTATCTCAACGACCGCTTCGTCGATAAATTTCATGTTTCTGCCTCAAAAAAGGAAAAGGGCAGGCGAAAACCTGCCCTTTTCATATATGTTATAAGACCCGAAGGTCTTTTGGGACTGACGATAAACCTCACTCCCGTTTCACCGCACCCGGCCGGGCCTTTCCGGCCGTACCACCCATGACCGCCATCTGTTGGCGGCTTGAGATCCCCGAACGCCGGGCATCAAGACGCGGAAGGCATAATGCTGACGTGCTTTTTACCGTCCGCCTTTGTCTTGAACGTCACGACGCCGTCAATCAGGGCGAACAGGGTATGGTCTCTTCCCATACCGACATTCTGGCCCGGATGGATCCGTGATCCGCGCTGACGAACGATGATGTTTCCGGCACGGACAATCTGACCACCGTAGCGCTTTACGCCGAGGCGACGGCCGATACTATCACGACCGTTTTTTGAACTTCCCTGTCCCTTTTTATGTGCCATGGGTCTACCCCTTTATCCCGTCGATCTTGATCCGGGTCAACAACTGGCGGTGTCCGAGCCGTTTCTTATAGCCGCCGCGTCGTTTGAATTTCTGAATCGTAATCTTTTTCCCCTTGTCCTGACCGGTTATGGTCCCGGTAACCGATGCCCCCTTTACGACGGGTGCGCCGATCACGGCCCCTTTCTCGGAGTTGATCATGAGAACATCGGTTATCGCTACCGCGTCCCCGACATTACCATCAAGCTTCTCGACGGTAATGGTATCCCCCGGGGTTACTCGGTATTGCTTCCCACCGGTCTTTATAATTGCATACATATCGGCCTTCCCTGACGAAAAATGACTTTCCAAGTCTCCAAAAGCTGTTATTTAACCATTTCTTATGTACGTTGTCAAGCATTTTATGAACTGCACGCGGCATTATTACCTCTTTTCCCCGAACAGGGCAACCCTGATCTGATTCCGGTCTATTGACATAGTGCCGGTTTGGTATTACTATATGGCTGTAGGATAGTATATAGTAAAGAGAACTATGATTGCATATGATGTAACCTGCGCGAATGGACATACTTTTGAGGGTTGGTTCGCCGACAACGCCTCATTTGAGGACCAGAAGTCCCGCGACCTGATAGATTGTCCGTTTTGCGGCGATACGCGCGTTGAACGAATCCCCTCGACGTTTGCCATCGGAAATAAGCAGAAGCCTCGGCAAACATCCGTCGATATACCGCCCCAACTTGCCGCGATGATCCGTATGCGCCGTTATATCGAGAACAACTTCGAGGACGTCGGCGAGAAATTCGCGGATGAAGCCGTTAAGATCCATTACGGCGAGACCGAAAAGAGAAGTATTCGGGGGACGACCACCCAGGAAGAAGAGCGCCGGCTCAAGGAGGAAGGCGTTTCCTTTGTTAAAATTCCCATTATTCGGTACGATAGCTGAAAAAAGATGAATTTTATCAACAGCGAATAGGTCGAAAGTTACTGATATTTCAAATAGTTGATTCACATCTGCCGCAAAATGGGGGTTAAGTAAGCCCCCTTTTCTTTAGGCTTTTTCCCTCTATAATATAATTCTGTTTTTGTGCCGGTGTCAGTGCCGTTTCGGACGCCGGCTGCAACAGTCACGTCGTAAAGCCGGTCCGTTGCCAACCCTACGACCCGCAGGCAACCCGAAATATATCTCTATTGGACGGTATTTGATCGCGGTAATGGAGTAACAAAGCAGAGGCTTCTCTTTATAAGAGTTTCGTCTTCTGTATACTAAATTATGGATACAATGTTTTTTCTACAGTTTCTGGGGGGGACGAGGTAATGTTATATAAGATTGAAGATCTCAGCCTTAAACAACGCGTGGCCGACACGGTAAAGGATGCAATCCTTTCGGGAAGTATCAAACCGGGAGAGAAAATACCCGAAGAGAGAATATCCGAGGCCCTCGGGATATCCCGTACTCCGCTCAGGGAAGCGATGAACCTCCTGGTCAACTACGGATTGGTAAACGTCGTTCCGAGGCGCGGCGCGTTTGTATCCCATATCTCTCCCGAAGAGATACTCGATATCCTCACCGTTCGTATGGCGCTGGAGCCGCTCGGCGCGGAAATGGCGGCGCGAAAAAGGATCAGGCACGACCGTTTTATCGGTGACCTCAAGGAGCTTCATAGCACCTTCAGGAATAAGAAGCTCGGTGACGGCTCCGATTCGGATATTGCCTTTCATCAGTTTATCGCGGAGGCTTCAGAAAGCCCGACCCTTCTATCCGTGCTGCTGCCCCTCTTCTACCGCTCCGTTCTGGCGATGTCCTATTCTTCTCTCATCCCGGGCAACCGCCAGGAATCCCTTTCGGATCACGACAAGATCATCAAGGCGCTGGCCGCAAAAGACGCCGAAGGCGCGAGGCTGGCCATGACCGAGCACCTGATTCAGGTAATGAGCAATGTAAAGAAGGGGTATAAGGAAGCGTAGGATTCTATTATTGTTAAGCGTGATCTAAATTCTATCGGCGCGTGCACACCGTCCGCGGTAATACGTACGCCCCTGCTCGGCGGATACGACAGCACGTATCTGCACAGCAGGCGGCGGCCTTTTCCGGCACATGGTCGGCCGGTTCCCTCAGGTCAACCGGTAGTACTCTCCCTCCTGCCTCACGATCCCCCTTTTCATGAGCCGTGCCAGATGTTTTTTCATCGTACACATCTCGCCGAAGTCATAAAATATCTTTGGCTCCCGGGCCTTCTTATAGACGATCCGGGCTTCAACTATGTCTCCGATTGTCCTGGGAGTCCTCAAGAGGTCGAGAAGGCGGTCTTCCCTCTGGCCAATTACCGCTAAAAACCGGTCCCAGCGATCGGCCGGGTCGTCCCGGTATATGCCCGTATCGTGGGGGGATATCCAGACTTTCGCCGGGACTTCCCGTAAACGCCGGATCGACGCGATCGTCCGGTCGATATCCGAATCCCGGTCGCCGTAATAGGGGAAAGGAGACAGATCGTAATCGCCGATATAGAGCACCGCCGGTTCCCGGATGAAGAATGAAAGGTGACCCGCAGTATGCCCGGGGGTAGAGAGCACTTCCACCGTCACCCCGCCCAGTTCGACGATTTCGCCGCCGTCAAACAGGCGGTCGGCCTTGCGCGGCTGAAAATGAAACGAGGTCTTCATAATCTCGGCCCAGGCCGCCCGATCGTCCCGGTTGGTGATATCGTAGTAATCAAGGAAGCTATCGATTGATTCAAGGGCCGGCGCGTCCACGGCCGACATCGCCAGTGTCCGGTCCGTGAAAAGCCCGAGAAACATGAAGTGATCCTCGTGGTAGTGGGAGAGCCAGACCTCGTCGAGACCCCGGCCGTCCCGGAGGTCAGTGAGCTTTTCTTTGTTGGAAGACGGGTCAATGACGATGCGCCGTTTACCCTCGATAACGAGCGAATTGCAGTAGGGATACCTGCCCTGATTGTCCCCGGGGATGAAACGGGCCGGACCGAAATCGAATTGATCCACGGAAAACTCCGATCGGGATACCAGACGAAGAAAGGGGCAGCCGCCGGATATGCCGGTATCCCCCCTTGTGACCGCTTATCAGCCGACGTGCGCGCTATCGGTACTACAGGTAGGTCAGCCAACGCTCGAACTGCCGATCCTTACCCTTTACCGCGTCGAAAAAGGCCTCCTGCAGCCGCTTGGTAATGGGGCCCGGCCGCACCTTCCCGATGGGACGGTCGTCCACTTCGCGGATTGGGGTGATCTCGGCCGCCGTTCCGGTCAGGAAGGCCTCATCGCAGGTATAGACCTCGTCGCGCGAGAAGCGCTCCTCGACAACGGTGTAGCCCATCTTCCGCGCGATAGTTATGATTGAGTCCCTGGTGATACCGGCAAGAACCGACGTAAGCGGCGTAGTCCTGATCAGGTCATGGGTGACGATGAAGATATTTTCACCGCTTGCCTCCGCGATATATCCGTCGGTATCAAGCATTATGGCCTCATCGTATCCCGCGCGGGTTACCTCGAGCTTGGCCATGATCGAATTTACGTAGTTCCCGCAGACCTTGGCCTTGGTCATGTTCACGTTTACGTGGTGGCGCGTGATGGAGGACACTTTTGCGCGGATGCCTTTGGCCAGGCCCTCCTCACCGAGGTATGCCCCCCAGGGCCAGGTAATGATCGCCACCCTGATGGGGTTATTCTGCGGATGAAGCCCCATCACTTCGTCCCCGATAAAGACCAGCGGCCTGATATACCCTTCCTGCATACCGTTTGCCTTGAGCGTCTCCAGTATTGCCCCGGATATCTCGTCCTCAGAAAAGGGGATTGTCATAAAACAGATCATGGCCGAATCAAAAAGGCGGTGAATATGCTCGGAAAGTCTGAAGATCGCCGATCTTTGATCGTGGGTCTTGTAGCAGCGTATCCCCTCGAAGACACCGAGCCCATAGTGCAGCGTGTGGGTCAGAATATGGACGTTGGCCTTTTCCCAGGGGATTAGCTTACCGTCGAGCCATATCGATGAAACTTTCTGAACCATGAGAAACCTCCGCTATCTCGTCTCGGATCTCGAGAGTCCCGGTCAGGCCTATCGCAAATCCCGTATCCCCAGGAGCGAGAGCTCCCGCCTGGCCTCCAGCGACTCGGGATTGATTTCGAGGGCCTTGCGAAAGTGGAGCGCCGCAATATCCCTGAGCTTCTGCTCTTTATACACAGATCCAAGGAAGAGCTGGGTAGTCTCGAGCGAAGGATTGAGGGCCGCCGCCTTCTTGAGATTCCGCACAGCCGCCAGGACGTCATTACCCTGCTTATCGTCGGCGGCAAGAAAGAGCGCCCAACCCAGATACGCCAGGTACTCCCCCTCTTCGGGAACTAATTTGGTCGCCCATCCAAAAGACTCCCGCGCACTTGTGTAGTCCCGCTTCTTCAGGAAGACTTTACCTTTCTGGAATTGGAGCTCGGCGTTCATGATGTTGCTGGTTTTCTCTGCGTCCATCCCTCCGCCGGGTTCGGTGAAGGAACGGATATACTCCGCCCGCTCACGTTGGTCAGTGAGGACTTTATACGCCTTGGTGACCAGGTCAAAGATATGGTTTGCCGTTTTCACGACGAGGGGGGGCGTCCCCGGACCGAGGGAATCGGGGTGATACTCCTTTACAAGCCTCACATAGGCGCGCTTGATGTCCTGAACCGAAGTATCTTCGTCGACCCCGAGTACTTCGAAGTAGTTTTTCGTCGTCATTTCGTGGTAGGTCGCCAGGATCTCCGAGGCCGCATCTTTCCCCGCCGCGTCCCGGGCAGATCGATCGGTCGAGTCCTGCCCCCCCGCGGCCTTTACGGAAAGGACGTCAGTGATGATGGCGCCGTAGATCAGGCGGTAGGAGTCGATAAACTCCAGGGGAGACATCTCGATCGTCTCTCTCACGGTCTTTGTACCGTCGGCCAGGTCTATTAGCCATCGTTCATCTTCACTGAGGCTATCCACGGCCGGCAGCGCCGTTCTTTTGGACCCGGGATAGAGGTAATCGCCGCCGTAGGGCCCGATCACCGCTGATAGTCTATCCAGACTGTAGTACCTTTTTATGCCCATAAAGACAATAGATTCAACGGTGAGATGGGAAAAGTCACTGAGCGGCGACATGAAGTCCTTCTTGACAAAACGGTATTCCCCTTCCGTCCACTTGAAAAGATTGAGGAGCTTTTCAACAGTGTGCTCCCGGAGATACTTCCCGAGCTCCTCGCCGGTCAACAGGCCCCGCTCTATAAGGATATCTCCGTGAAGCCGGTGGCTCCGGAAGGCGGCGTCGATGCTCTCGGTATATTGCTCCTGGTTGATCTTGCCGATCGATACGAGGTACCTGCCGAGGACTTCCTGGAGGAGGTTCGAGGTTACCCGTGCCGGTTTCCCGTGATCAAAGATAAGGCTTTTTCTTACCTTACCCCGCTCGACGGTGAGGGTTCCGCTGATACCCATTGAGCCGATTTCGTTGAGGAGCTTGGGAAAGGGCGTCTCATCGAGATTTCCCGCAAATAGCGGTTTTATATTCTGGCCTTCCATAGGGGACTGTCACCGAGGTTATTGGCCTGCAGCTAAAATTCCTTCCGTGAGAAGACGAATGTCATAAGGGTCCACGTCAGGCACAGGTAGAGCACCGTATGAGCGACGGGCCAAAACGACATTGATTGGGAAAAGAAATCATTCACGAAGGACGCGGAGTAAAACCACGTCGAACCCCATTGGGGAAACGCGAAGTATAGGATCTTTGTAATCCACTGGGCGGAAACGGTGCTAACGACTCTTTCCCTGAGGGCGTCAAAGTAGACGAAGATATCGAATACGGTGGAAAAGACGTAAGCGAGAATCCCGAAGACCATGGCAATAATGCGGGAAGTCACCAGGGAAATCAGGAAGATGAACGATATGAGCAGCGCAATATTCAGAACGAATATCCCCAGCGACGCAAAGAGCCCGAAAGGAAACATGCCCGCCTTCAGAAAGGCGAGAATCGAAAACCCCAGGCCGAGGACCGCGACATTGATGAGCACCACGGCAAGGATGCCGATAAATTTCCCCAGGAGATAGTCGAGCCGTGATATCGGCTTGGAGATGAAGGTGGTAATGACGCCGGTTTCCACGTCGGACACGATCGCGCCCATCGAAAGGAGCCCCGCCAGAGTCAACCCCCAGAAGGTAATGATGAAAAACCCGATTGTCGTCCCAAAGGAAACCATCTGGTCCGGTGAGAGCTCCCGGTTCTGAATGTTCATCGATCCGCTCATGCACCCCCGGCCGATCAGGATAAAGAGCAGCGCGACGCCCAGAAGGATATAGAACATCTTATTGCGGAGCCCTTCCTTGACGGTATTGCCCGCGATCGCCAGTATCTGTCTCACGCTTTGCCCTCCTGTTTGATCGCGCCGAGGAAGATATCCTCCAACGATTCCCGATCTTCCCTGATCGATATCATGCGCGCTCCCGCTTCCACGATAATGCCCGGGATGTGGGCCATGGTCTGGTCATCCTTCGGGGTAATAATGTACGTGTTATCCTTCACCTCCACCCTGTCGGCCACCTTTTTGAGACCTTCGTGCAGCTTTTCGCTTTTCTCGGCGACTTCCACGATAATGCCGGTACGTCTGGTCGCCAGGGCGTCGAGCTTGCCCACCTTGACGATTTTGCCCTGGTTGAGGATCGCAACCCGGTCGCACGTACGCTCGACTTCCGAAAGCAGGTGAGAGTTGATGAAGATCGTCTTGCCGCGCCATTTCTCGGCAAGGATAATATCCCTGATCTCTTTGGTGCCGACGGGGTCAAGCCCGGACGTCGGTTCGTCCAGCAGGAGCATTTCCGGGTTGTGCATGAGGGCCTGGGCGATCCCGATCCGCTGGAGCATCCCCTTGGAGTATTCGCGCAGGGGGCGGCCCGCCGCCGCCGAAATGCCCAGTAGCTCCAGGTAGCGGCCGGTGCGCTCCTTGCGCACATCCCGGGAGAGGCCGTAGAGCTTGCCCGAAAAATCGAGAAACTCGTGCCCTTTCAGGAAGCCCTGCAGCCGCATATTTTCCGGGAGATAACCGATTTTTTTTCTGGCCGCGGGGTTTCCCGCCGGGCTTCCGAAGACACTCACGGTCCCCGCGGTGGGGAATACAAGGCCGAGCAGGATCTTAATAAACGTCGTCTTCCCGGCGCCGTTAGGGCCCAGAAAGCCGAAGACCTCTCCCTCTTTTACCGCCAGATCAACCCCTGCAAGGGCCCGCACCCTGGGATAGTCTTTTGTCAGGCTCGTGGCAATTATCGTGCTCATAAAATAGCGGCCTCCTCACAATACGGTTCCATGCCGGCCCTGCCGGCCTATCGCGCTCCTGTCGCGCACCCATCGCGCACCTATCGCGTAGTATACGCGGGCTAAACAACGGGCGGTATGTCGCCCGTCACGTAATTTTGTCCTTTATTCTCAGGGCTTCACATATATTCGAATAAATATACACCACGTCATGCATCTTTTCAACAAAAAAGGATGGTTTTATTTGTCTTGACAATACACGTGTCTTTACTACCATCAGACCAGCACAATCGGGGGATTACGCTCTTCTTGGACAAGTCCTGGTCTTTTCAGCGCCTTCGCGGCGGGCGTATTCCCCATTGCCAATAAGCTACTACTTTCCGACTCTCTTTTCGCCGTGATGCCGCCGATTGCGACGGGCATACTAACCGTTGTTTCCCACATTCAGGAGGCATCCATGATCATCGATATCCATCGACACATTTTGGACGAGGGGTATTTCTCGGACTCCTATTGGAGGGGATTTGCCCGCATGGCCCTTCCCATCCTCCGGCGGCTCGGGGTTCAGGCCGACGTGGACATGGTCGTTAAGGACATCGTGCCCGTTTACTTACGATCCAACCGGCGAAAAACACCTTGCCGCGATGGAGGAGGCCGGCATCGACATGACGGTCCTCTTCGCCTTCGACACCGGCCTCATGGTGGGCGAGACCGAAGGTCTCAATCGAGGAGCAGAACAAGGCGGTCTTCGCGATGGCCACGCGCTACCCGAAAAAGATAATCCCCTTCGTGACGACCGACCCCCGCCGACCCAACGCCAGGGACTTCGTCAAGAAGGCTGTCCAGGAGTGGGGCGCCAGGGGGCTCAAGCTCCATCCCGGCGCGGGCTTCAGCCCGGAATCCAAAGAGACGCTCGCGCTGGTCGAGACCGTTGCCCGCTACGACATCCCGGTCCTCTTCCATACCGGCCCGAGCGTCCCCCCCACGTCCAGCAAATACTGCGATCCGATGTACCTGGACGAGATCCTGCTGCGCTTTCCCGAGGTCAACGTGATCGCTGCCCACATGGCCTACGGGTACCGGGATATCCTGTTCTCGCTGGGAATGAACCGGCCCAACCTCTACACCGACCTCGCCGCCTGGCAGACGACCGCGCGGGATCGCCGGCATGATTTTGCCCACGCCGTCAAACACGCGGTTGCGCACTTCGGCCCGGAGCGGGTACTCTTCGGGACGGACAATCCCTATCTCTGGCCGGTCCTGCCGGAGCCCGCGTATGTCCAGGCGGTAAGGGATCTCGCAGTAACGGGCCCGCAGGAGACCCGGATTACCGAGCAGGACGTCCAGATGATCCTCGGGATAACGCCAAAGGCCTCCTGAAGGTATCGCGTAGCGAGCGCCCGGTTCCCGGAAGGTCTCCGGCCTGTCGATGCGTTCGGCGAAGGCTTCGCCCCGTCAACGCAGGGTTCCATCTCCCCGCCGTCGGGGGATGAACGATAAAAAGGGTTGACCTCCCCGCCGGTACTGCGCTATTATTGGCCGTTACGGAACAAGAGGGGTGGCCGTTAATGACCGGATACGATATCGTTATCCTGTTTGTCCTGATCGTCCTTTTTATCAACATCATCGCCAACCGCATGGTTGTCAAGGACCCTATCGAGTCGGGGCGCCGGGATACGCTGCCGTCGGTCTCCGTGCTCATCCCCACCCGTAACGAGGCCAAAAATGTCGGCGGCGTGCCTGAGGGGCGCGCTGACCCAGGATCATCCCCGGTACGAGGTTATCGTCGTGGACGACTCGTCGACGGACGCCACCGTGCAGATCGCCCAGAACATCGCGGCCAACAACCAGCGGCTGCGGGTTTTCCGCGGCAGGCCGGTCGCCCCCCACTGGTTCGGCAAGACCTACGCCCAGTACCAGGCGGCGCAGGTATCGCGCGGCCAATACCTCCTGTTTCTGGACGCGGACGTGGTGCTCGACCGCAGGGCGCTCTCGTACTGGTCACCGCGGCCCAGAAGGCCGGCGCGGGGATCCTCTCTGTCCTCCCGCTCCAGGTGAAGGAGGGGTTCTGGGAAGGGCTGCTGGCTCCGTTCAAGTACTTCCACCTTCTTTTATTCTTTCCGCTATACGCGATGGATTGGGCCTGGGAGGCGATGGCCGCCTACGCCAACGGCCAGTGCATGCTCGTCGAGCGCAAGGCCTACGTAAAGATCGGCGGCCACAGCAACGCCAGCGAGACGCTGCGGGAAGGCCCGGACATGGCACGGCTCCTCAAGCGCAAAGGGGGGAAGATCAGTGCTGCTGTCCGGCTCCGGGATCGCCCGGGCCAGGCTCTACGGCGGGCCGCCCGACCTCTGGGACGGGTTCACCCGCTTCCTCTATACCCTTGCCCACCACTCGGTCGTCGGGGCGATGCTCATGATCCTCGCCTACGCGCTGCTGTTCGTCATCCCGGTCATCAAGGTGGTGCTGGCGCTGGCCAGCGGCGCGACGGTCGGTTCGGTGGGGCTGCCGCTGGCCCAGGTCGGCCTGGGGATGATCATGTTCCTGACCGCGACCGGCCGCTACGGCCTGGCCTTTTCCGAGATGCTCTTCTTCCCGCTGGGCGCCGCCGTCTGGATCGGGATGATCGGAAAGGCCATCTCGGTTTCGATGGGCAAAAAGGGTGTGCCGTGGAAGGGAAGGACGATTCACCTGCCGTAAGAAAGCGTCTCACAGAAGTACGGTGACAGCCATAATCCGTCTCGATATCAGAACACGTTACGTCCTTATCGACCCGTGAAGGGACACGACTTGTCGTGTCCGTCTTTGCCTCACGGACGGCATTGCTGCTTATCCTCTCCGACCCGACCCGTCGTCAGACACAGCGAATTGACACCCCTACAGGTACACCCGCGCTACCGATAGCATTATGGTTCGCTCCGGTTCTCTTTTCGTTTCGACTATCTTAAATACTCCGCCAGCTTCTCGGCAATAGGCCCGATCACCCGCTGCACGCTCGCGTCCTCGACCATGATCAGGTGGCAATCCTCATCTAACCACAGGATCTCCTTTTTCGGCGCTTTCACTTTTTCGTAGGCCAGCGCTTGATACTCTTTCGAGAAGAGCTTATCCCCCGCCGACGCGATCACCACCATGGGGCACGCGATGCTCCCGTCCGTTATCGGGGAGGTGTCGGTAAAA
The DNA here is from genome assembly GCA_963735595.1 of uncultured delta proteobacterium. Classification (GTDB taxonomy): domain Bacteria; phylum Desulfobacterota; class Zymogenia; order Zymogenales; family Zymogenaceae; genus JAFGAS01. The sequence continues at coordinate 111,469 of CAVTLK010000004.1, forward strand.
AATAGCGACTTCATGAAATGGAACGGGTAGGACGTCAGGCCGATCGGGTCGGTGAAGACCTGCCGCTGGATATCCGTATCCGTCGTGATCCGGTTGATATCGAGGTAGGCCCCCAGCGGCATCTGAACCCGGGGTAACAGGGTGAACCCGGCGCGCATGAAGAGCCGTACCGGCCCGTAGATCGAGGCCAGGAACCGGGGAAAGATGGTGACGGATAGCGTCTCCGGCAGCGACGGAAGGATGATATTCTGAGCGAAGGCCGCCTTCAGGCGATGGTCCGTCCCGGCCAACAGCCCCGCCAGGAGCCCCCCCTGGGACGAGCCGAGGACGCCGACGACCGCGTTGAATCGTTCGGTGCAGAAGGTCACGGCGTCCCGGGCGTTCTGGAGCATGTCGGAGATCGTGTAGAGCTTCTTTTCCCGCGGGCTCTTACCGTGGGAGACCGAGTGGACGCCGACGATAGTAAATCCGCGCGCCGCGATACCGGAAAGGAACTCGTCATAGAGCAGCGGATGGGTCATCGTACCGGGCAGGAAGACGACGCACGGGGTCGGACTTCTTTGACTCGTAGATCGAGAGGGCTATCCGGGTTCCGGCGGATTCTATCAGCTCCTCCCGGTAGCCCGCGTAGCCGGAATTGTTCAGTATCTTCTGTTCAGTGTTTCTCATCGGTTCCTCCATTCTTCAGCAGTAGACAATGACTGACTGTCAGTCGTACCATTAAAGAAAAAAGTATCACAACGCGATCAGAAATCGTCCCCTCCCTCATCCCGAGGATGCGCGGTAGGGCGCTTTCCAACGCCGCTTTCATCCGCTCCCGGTGCCCCCGGTCCGAAAGGAGCGTCGGGTGGTCAAAGGAATAGGCCACGGCGGCAAGCACCAGCTCGCCCGGCCTCACGCGGGTGCGGCACGTCGAACGCACCGCTCCTGTTTTCCCTCCTCCACCAGCCGGGCCATGAGGGGGACCATGATGTCGATGGTGATCCTCTTCATTGTGTCGTGAATCAAGGCGTTGCCGGGGCGGTGGAGGCTCTCGATCAGTCCCTGCTTTTCGGTGATCGTGTCAAACGCCGCGCCGATGACCGCAGAAAGCTTCTCCGGCGCGGTGAGGTCCGCGCGGTCGTTGATATCGGAAATGACCCGCCCCACGTCATCGAGGCTTTTTATGATAATCGCGCCGAGGATGTCTTCCTTCGATTTAAAGTGGTAATAGAATGTCCCCTGCGCCACGCCGACGGCGCGGACGATGTCGCCGACGGCCGTGCTGTCGTACCCCTTTTCGAGGAACAGGCGCTCGGCCGCTTCGATAAGCTCGTCTTTTCTGGCTTCGGGGTCCTTTGAGATGCGCATGTTCACTATCCTTTATGACTGACTGTCAGTCATATTCTACTGTCTCACGGCTATCCTGTCAAGAAAAAAGGAGGGGGGGTAGGAGAATTAGCGGGAATTAAGGGGACGCCATACTTAATTAGCGAACTTACAGTGTCAGTATAGTATGAATAGTAATTAAGTATCGTGTCCCCTTCAATTGCCTTCCCCATGCACCTCCCCCCTCGCCGCCGCAAACGCCTTAACCGATCGCTCGACGTCTTCCTCGGTGGTCGCCCACGAGCAGACGCTGATGCGGATGGCCGGTTCATCGTTCCATACGGTCCGGCCGCACCAGCACTCTCCGGACTGTTGAATCTGTTCGAGCGTCGTTTTTGTCTCGTCGGGCGTACCGCAGGCGACGAGCACCTGGTTGAAGACGACGTCGTTCAGGATATGGAATCCGTTAGCCTTGAGCCCGTCGGCAAACTGCGCCGCCCGGTCGCACAGCGTATCCACCAGCTCACCGACCCCGCTCCTGCCGAGCGCCTTCAGTGTCGCCCAGAGCTCGACTCCCCGCGCCCGGCGCGACATATCGGGCGTCGTGAGCATGCCGTCCCGCCTCTCGCCGTACTGGCCGTACAGAATGTACGAGCCGGTGGCCTGCATCGCGTCCACCAGCGCCTGCCGATTCCGGCACAGGACGATCCCGCAGTCATACGGGGCGTTGAGCGTCTTGTGGGCGTCGGCCGACCAGGAGTCGGCCTTCTCGATACCGCGCGCGAGACGCGCGTTTCGTTTCGGACGCGGCGGCCCACAGGCCGAAGGCGCCGTCCACGTGTACCCACGCGCCGGCGCGACGCGCAACTTGTCGCATATCTCGTCGATCGGGTCAAAAGCGCCGGAATTGACGTTTCCTGCTTGCGTGATAACGAGCGTCCGGTCATCGAGGGAGGGCATCTCAGCGGCGATCATCCTGCCCTGTCCGTCGACCGCGACGCGCTCGACCCGCTCGTTGCCGAGGCCGAATAGCGCCAGGGCCTTGAATACCGTCGCATGGGCCTGCTCGGCCGAGGACGACCCTGATCTTCGGCGCGCCGAAGAGCCCCTGTTTATTCGACGTCCCAGCCCGCACGTTTAAGCAGCGTCGTTTCTGCCGGCAACAATCCCGGCAAGTGTCGCGACGGACGTCCCGCCGACCAGTCCCATGACGGTGCCTTCGGGAAGCCCGAAGAGATCCACGAGCCACCGCTCGGAGATCGCCTCGAGCTGCGCGGCGATGGGCGACATCACGTAAAGCCCGGCGTTCTGGTCCCACGCATCGGAAAGCCACTTTGAGGCCACCGCCGCCGGGATCGCCGCCCCGTTCACGAACCCGAAGTACCTGCCGCCGGTGGTCGCGACCGTCGCCGGAGAGCCGTACGTGGCAAGGAGGCGGACGATTTCGGCGGCGTCGCACGGGACGTCCTGAAGCGCTTCGTCGAAGACCGAAAGCCCCTCGATCGCGCCCCCGGCGGGCGTGACCGGGCGCTCGCGCACGCCCTCCATGTATTCGATAGCACACGCCGCCGCCTGCTCGAATAAGGCCTTATCCGCCGATTGGGAAAAGAGGTGTTGTTGGAGGGTGGGATTTTTGACCATATGATACAGTCGTCCTTTCTCTTATTGGATTTGTGGCGATGGGGTGGGATTGTCGGGTCTAAGGAGCCGTGTCGTCCAGTTCCGAAAGAATACTTTCAGCCGCCGCCCGCAACGCCGGCAGATCACGCTCTATTATCTCCCGGATTCTGCTAAGATTGAGCCCCAGATAGTCATGGACAAGCACGTTACGGAAGCCCGAAATGAATCGCCAGGGCACCTCAGGGCAGGATTCCTTCAATTTTGAGGATAGGCGTTGCGTGGACTCGGCCAGCTCCTGGAGTTCCCGCAATACGGCTTTTTGCGTCTTTCGATCCTGTAGGAAAAATTCGCTCCCTGATAGGGTGTATTCCTCTACAGCCCGTATACACTCCAGAATGTGTTTGAGATAGACCCGGTCATCCCTCATAGGGGAACGGCCTCCTTGAGGACCACCTCCCTGAGTTCCTTATTGAGGGCTTCGGTCTCAACGACGTCAACACGGCAACCTAACAGGTCCTCAAGCTCCGCCACAAGCCCTCCGGGAAACCACGGCGTCGTTTGACCGGTTACATCTATGAGAAGATCTATATCACTCGCATCCGAAGCCTCACCCCGTATGACAGACCCGAACACCCTCACCTTCCCGACACCGTGCTTCTTGGCAATGCGAATGATCTCTTCTCGTTTCCCAAAGATATCGTGCCTTGCCTTCACTTTTTCCTCCGCGTTCGACGCCCGGATGTCTACTGTTGGCTCGCCTTAAATAACTCGAATGCGGTAGTTACGCCGTCCTGCTTACTTGATCGGCACGGCTTTGATCACCGGCTTTCCGTCCTTGACCTCAATCGTGAAGTCCACCCGGGAGGCCTTGAACTTCTTTTTGATGGCCTCTGCTTCCTTCTTCAGGCTCCACTCGAGGGCGTTATAACTGATGTTGTCGGTCGGCTCGCCGAGCCTCTTTTTTGCCGCCACCAGGCTTTTATAGACCGATTCGTATTCGCCGGTACCGGCGGCGGCTCCCTTGCCGGGGGCTGCGGGCTTGGACGGCGGGGGCTGCCCCGGCCCGGCGGTTTCGGTTCCCGGACCTGCGGGTTTTGCGGCCGCCGGACGCGCCCCGGTACCCTGCGGTGGAGCGGCCACTCCCCGCTCTTGTCCTTGAGGCGCATCCTGAAGATATCGCGCTGGTAGGTTCCGTCCTCGATCTGTTTGAGGATGCGGTTCCAGTGCTGGGTAAGGGTGTTGAACTGGGCGATGATCGAATCCCGCTTGAACTTGAGGCCCGTGTTGGTGATGTGAAAGGTGCCGACCTTGCGTACCATCCGCTGGACCTCGTCGCGAAGCCTCGCCGGTTCGATCTTCTCCACCCCGGCGAAGTACTTTTCGTAGGCTACCCTGAGCTCGCTCAGCCTCGCCTCGAGCAGCTGAATTTCTTCCATTTCGCCCATGGAGATAATTATAGCAGACGGTATGTCGGTGTAAAGGTTTATTGTGCGGAGCGGCCGAACCTGCCGACCGGGGGAAAACACGGGGCAATGGGACTGCCGGCCCGGTTTAACCTTCGTGTCGTGGAATGCCGAAGTCCTCTGTCGTTTTGTCTACCTTTTTCGTTGAAATCGCCACTAAGGTCTGATACTGTACTATCCAGCCGGGAGGAATCGGTATGGAACCCACCATCCTTAAGGGTATCTATCTCTTTGAAGACCTGACCGAAGAGGAGCTTGCAAAGGTATCCCAGATACTCGTCAAAGAATCATATCCCGAGGGCACCTTCCTTTTTCGCGAGGGTGACAAGGGCGACAAGTTCTACGTGATCATCAAAGGCGCGGTGCGTATCTCCCAGGCGATCAGCGGCACCGGCGAAGAGGCGCTCACCATCCTGGGCAAGGGAGACTATTTCGGGGAGATGGCCCTCATCGATGAGTCGCCACGGTCCGCCGACGTAATCATACACGAGAACTCCGAGCTGCTGGTCATCTCGAAAAAGGACTTCGACGATCTCCTCTTTTTCAACAAGGAGATCGCCTATAAAATGCTCTGGGCCTTCGTGCGAACGCTTTCGCGCCGCCTTCGAGAGACGAACGACAAGATCAAAGCCTTCCTGCACATGGCCGGCAATTTCTAATCGTAAGCCTATGCTGTCTCTTATCAAAAGCAGCGCCGTCATGGGTATAGACGCCTACGTCGTCGACGTGGAGGTGGACCTCGCGCTGGGGCTTCCCCAGTTCAACACCGTTGGCCTGCCCGACGCCGCGGTAAAGGAAAGCAAGGAGCGGGTCCGGGCCGCGGTAAAAAACTCCGGTTTTGATTTTCCCTCCCGCCGGATTACCGTGAACCTGGCACCGGCCGATATCAAGAAGGAGGGCTCGGCCTTTGACCTGCCGATTGCCGTTGCGATTCTGGCGGCCTCAAACCTCGTCCCCAGAAAAACCCTGTCCCAATACGTGATGGTGGGGGAGCTCTCATTGGACGGAAGGCTCAAGCCCGTCCGCGGCGTGCTCCCGATGGCCGTGGCGGCCCGTGAAAAAGGATTTGACCGCCGTTCTCGTGCCCGATGAAAACGCGGCGGAGGCGGCCGTGGTGGACGGAATCGACGTGCTCCCGCTCACCTCGCTCGCACAGGCCGTTTCCTTTCCTTCGTGGCGAATCAGACATCCCCCCCCGCCAGGTAGACCGCCAGGCGATCTTCCTTTCCCACAAAAACTACGACGTTGACTTTATCGACGTGCGGGGGCAAAGCCATGCCAAGCGGGCCCTCGAGGTGGCCTCGGCCGGCGGCCATAACCTCATCATGGTGGGTCCTCCCGGCTCCGGCAAGACCATGCTTGCCCAGCGCATCGTTACGATACTCCCGGAGATGAGCTTTGAGGAGGCCATCGAGACCACGAAGATACACTCGGTTGCCGGTAAAATGGACGGCAAACCCCTGGTGGCCGTCAGGCCCTTCCGCGCCCCTCACCACACGATCTCGGACGCGGGGCTCATCGGCGGGGGAACGATCCCGAACCCCGGCGAGGTGAGCCTGGCGCACAACGGGGTGTTGTTCATGGACGAGATGCCCGAATTCAAGAAGAACGCCCTGGAGGTGCTCCGCCAGCCCCTCGAAGACGGCAGGGTCACCATATCCCGGGCGCTGATGAGCATCACCTACCCCTCCCGGTTCATGCTGGTGGCGGCCATGAACCCCTGTCCCTGCGGTTACCTCGGTGATCAGAACAAGCCGTGCACCTGCGGGCAGCTGGAGATCCGCCGTTACCGCTCGCGGATATCCGGGCCTCTGATGGACCGGATTGACATCCACATCGAGGTCCCCGCCCTGAAGTACAAGGAGCTGACCGAGCGGCCCTCCGAAAACTCCCAGGCGGTCCGCGAGCGCGTCAACCGGGCCAGGGTCATCCAGTTCGAGCGGTTTACCGGCCGCCCCTACTTCTTCAACGCCCGGATGCCCAACCGCGACCTCGAGCGCTTCGCCCCTCTGTCCGAGGAGTGCGGCAAATTCCTCGAACGGGTGATGCAGACGCTCAAGCTCTCGGCCCGGGCCTATTCGCGCATCATCAAGGTCTCCCGCACGATCGCGGATCTCGCGGGCGAAGCGGATATCACCACGAGCCACCTGGCTGAGGCCGTCCAGTACCGGAGCCTCGACCGGGACGCGATGTAGGGACGATAGTCCGATGTTTCGGCGAGGCCTCCGGCAACGGGGACCGTTTCCGGGGAGGTGCGTCTCTTGCCGCGGCGGCCGTTACCGCCTGACATTCTCACGCCGTTTTATCGTGATTCCCCCGAACAATCTATTGACGGACAGCACGCGTATGGTAAACTAATAAGACTTCAACGAGTATGCCGCTATTTCGTTGTTCTGGTCTTACACCAAACCGTATAGAGGAGTATACCCATGAAAGGAAACGACAAGGTTATCGAGACGTTGAACGCCCGCCTGGCCGAAGAGTTGACCGCGATCAATCAATACATGGTTCATGCCGAAATGTGCGACAACTGGAGCTATAAGAAGCTGGACGAGGCTATCGAGAAGCGCGCCATTACCGAGATGAAGCACGCCGAAAAGCTGATCGCCCGCATCCTATTCTTAGGGGGTGTCCCCGTAGTCAGCAACCTGAATAAGGTATTTATCGGCGCCGACGTACCCAAGATGCACGCGAGCGACTACACCGCCGAAGAAACGGCCGTAAAGAGCTACAATGACAGCATCCGGCTGGCCGCGGATCTTGGCGATAACGGCACCCGTGACCTGCTCCAATCGATCCTGAACGACGAAGAGCAGCACCTGGACTGGATAGAGGCCCAGCTTGACCAGATCAAGCAGATGGGAATACAGATCTACCTCACCGAGCAGATCGGCTGAACAAGCGCTCCCCTGAACGTCCGGGGTAATCTTCATGACCGGCCCGAACCGTCTCGGTATTGCGCCGTTGGCGGGGACGAGCTTGTTCCATCCCGACCGGGGGATGGTCGGGATTACCGTCCGTCTCGGACGCCTCCGCGCGAACCCGACTCCCCCGGCAACGCCCCCGGTGAGGCGATCGGGTCGCCCGGTTTCACCGCATAAACAGCAGACACATCCGGAAGGCTCTCGCACACCGGAACATTTCCAATAGGCTCGAAATACTAGATTCGCAAGGAGCGCAAAGATGGCAGTTGACGAAAAGAATATGATGGAAGTAACCCTGCACGATCCCGAGACGGGCATCAAGGCGTTCATCGTGGTGCACCGGCTTGTCGGGGGGATATGCGGCGGCGGCGTGAGGATGAGTTCGAACGTAACGTGCGCCGAGGTTGCCCAGCTGGCGCGGACGATGACCTATAAATTTGCCGCCATGGGCGTTCAGGTCGGAGGGGCCAAGTCGGGCATCGTCTATGATCCCCGCTCACCAGGGAAGAAAGAGGCCGACGCCGTCTTCGGCAGGATGGCGATGCCGCTCTTGTCCACCGTCTACATGATCGGCGAAGACATGGGCACCAATGCCGAGGACGTTTCGATCATCTACAATACCGCGGGCGTCGACCCCATCGAGATGGCCAGGAAAAAGGCAAAGGAGCGCGGTATTACATTGAACCTCCCGGAGAACGTGGAGCTGTCCAAACTCGGCGGGGAGAGCTTCGAGGAGATCATCACCGGATACGGGATAGCGGAGGCCGCCGATGAGGCCGCTCACCTCCTTTCGCTCGAGCTTACCGGCGCCACCGTGGCCGTCCAGGGCTTCGGCACCGTCGGCAGCATCACCGCCAGGAACCTCGCCCGCCGGGGCGCCAGGGTCATCGCCGTTACCGACATCGAGGGGACGATCAGCAACAACGACGGCCTGGACGTGGAAAAACTGATCGCCGCAAAAGACCAGCACGGGACAATCGACCGCTCGAAGCTCGATTTCCCCTTCACAAAGGGAGGCGGGGAAGGGTGGCTTACGGCCGGCGCCCAGATCGTCGTTCCGGCGGCCGTGGCCGGCGCCATCAACGAGAAGAACGTGAAAACGGTGACCGCAAAGCTGATCCTCGAAGGCGCCAACATCCCGATTACGCCGGGTGCCCAGGAGGTGCTGACCAAAAAGGGGACGCCGATCATCCCGGACTTCATCGCCAACGCCGGGGCAGCGGCCGGTTTCGGCCTCGTGCTGACCGGCCAGTGCCCGGTGGAGAAGGTCTTTGAGGAATTTTCCCGGCGGATCAGGGACGGGGTCCGCTACTCGGTCCTGGAAAGCAAGAAGAGCAGTATCACTACGCGGCAGGCTGCCGTTAACCTGGCAAACAAGAACCTCGAGGCGTGGGGAATAAAGTAGCGGGCTTCTCAGATAACCCAAGGCCCAAGTATATATAGGGAGAAATTCCATGCAGACCGAAATCCTCTTTCGCCCTTCCTATTCGCTGGCAAGGGTGACGCTTGTTGGTAACGAAAAGATCAGGACGGAGTCCGGCGCGATGGTCTCGATGTCGGCCGATCTTGCCGTGGAGACCCAGGCCCGCGGGGGGCTCTTGTCGTCGCTGGCCCGCACCGTGCTGGGGGGCGAGAGCTTCTTCCTCAATACGTATACCGCCCCCTCCGGGGGCGGTGAGATTACGCTTGCCCCGGCCCTGCCGGGCGACATCATGGTTATCCCCATGACCGGCGGCACGCTCCTGGTCCAGTCCGGCTCGTACCTGGCCTGCTCGGATGCGATCACCGTGGACACCAAATGGGGCGGGGCCAAGACCTTCTTTTCGGGCGAGGGGTTCTTCATGCTCAGGGTCGCAGGCAGCGGAACGCTGATCCTTTCGAGCTACGGCGCGATCCACGAGGTAAAGCTCGCCCAGGGACAGAAGTATATCGTGGATACGACACACCTGGTGGCGTTTGACGAGACGATCGGCTACCAGGTCAAGACCATCGGGGGGGTCAAGAGCACGCTCTTTTCGGGCGAGGGACTCGTGGTAGAGCTGACCGGCCCGGGCACGGTGCTGCTCCAGACGCGCAGCGAGCGCGCCTTCCTTTCGTGGCTCATCCCCAAGCTGCCGAAACCCACCAGCTCGTAGACGGGTGCGCTCCGCGTATCTTTGCAGAAACCAATAATCCCCCGGAAGGGAAGGTCTTCCGGGGGATTATGTATTTCGCGGGGCGTCTTTTATTATGATTCAGGTGTGTCCGTGTCGTCGCACCGGGATTCGGGAATCCGCCGCTTTCCCCCTCGCTATTTTCCCGCCGAGATACGCCAGGACCCTCCCGTCGATACCGATCAACCCCACAAAGATCAGGCCCATCCCCGCCAGCTCCTGCCATCGGACTACCTCCTTGAGGATCACGACGCCCAGTATGATCGCCCCGATCGGCACCAGGAAGGTCACCAGCAGCACGTTGACGGCCCCGGCCGTCGACAGGATCCGGAAAAAGATGACGTACGCCGCCGCCGTGCCGAGCACGGCGAGCGTCGCCACCGCCCCGACCGCCTCCGGTGAGGGACGCGACGGCCAGGGCCAATCGACCGCCAGCGCCGGAACGAGCATGAGCAGGCTTGCGCTGACGAGCATCCCGGTCGCGATGGTCAGCGGTTTTACCCCCGCGAAACGCTTGGCGAAAATCCCCCCCAGGGCGTACATCAGCGCGGCGCCCAGAACGGCTACCTGGCCGAAGCCCCGCCACGACAGGCCGTCTTTGAGCTCCGGGCTCAGCATCAGATAGACGCCCAGAAATCCCACGATCATCCCGGCGAGTTTCCTCGGGCGGAGTTTCTCGTCCGCGGTAAAAAAGTGAGCGAGGATGCCGGCAAAGATCGGCGTCGTGGCGTTAAAGATCGCGGCGCTGCCGCTGTCGATCCGGGTCTGGCCCCACACGATCAGGGAAAAGGGTATGGCGTTGTTGAGCGCCCCCAGCACCAGGTAAGGCCACCAGCCGCCCGGGGTCGCGGGCAGCCGCTGTCCGAAGAGGTGCATGGCGCACAACAGGACGACCGCCGCCGTCGCCACCCGAAAAAAGACAACGGTAAAGGGATGGAAATCCCTGAGCGCGATCTCGATGAGAAAGAACGACCCTCCCCAGATAACCGAAAGGATAACCAGCATCCCCCACTCGATGGGTTTCATTGCGCGCATTCGTTCCCCCGATAGAGTGTCGGGAGTATAACATAAAAGGGAGGGGTAATCCCTCCCTTTTGTGTTGCCGGGCATGATTTTTTCTGAGGCCCTAAAAGAGCAGGCCCGCCTGTTCGGCCTCGTGTTTGAGCTGGTCCCGGTAATCCGGGTGGGCGATCCTGAGCATCTCCCTGACCCGCTCGGGTACGCTCTTGAGCCGGAGGTCGGCCACCCCGTTTTCGGTCACGATATAGTGGACGTCGGAACGGGGTGTCGTCACGATCGTGCCGGGGAGAAACTGGGAGACGACCCGGGAGATCGGGCCGTTCTTAGTCGTGGACGTGGAGGGCAGCGCGATGAACGACATGCCCCCCCGCGACATCGCCGCCCCGCGCACGAAATCGGCCTGGCCGCCGGTACCGCTGTACATCGAATGGCCGAGGGATTCGGACGCGCACTGGCCCGTCAAATCCACCGTCATCGTATTGTTGATGGAGACCATGTGGTCGTTTTTGGCGATGTTATTGACGTTATTCGTATAGTATATCGGCGCAAACTCGCAAACCGGGTTGTGATCGATAAAGTCGTAAAGCTTGCGGGACCCGATACAGAAACCGCACACGATCTTTCCGGGGTGAAAGGTCTTTTTCTTATTGGTGACCGCGCCGCACTCATACAAGTCCATGACCGACTCGGTGAGCATCTCGGTATGCACGCCGAGGTTCTTTTTATCCGTGAGGAGGTGACCGACGGCGTTGGACGTGCCGCCGATCCCGAGCTGGATGGTGGCTCCGTCCGGCACACGCTCCGCGATGAGGGCGCCGATCTTTTTATCCTCTTCGGTGATGGGGATCTCGGGCAGCTCCGTGAGCGGATGGTCTTTCTCGACAATCCAGTCCACGTCGTTTACATGAATAAGGGCCTGAAGGCCGGTAACGTAGGGGGTCTCCTTATTGACCTGAACAATGACGGTATCGGCAATCGAGGAGGCAAGCCCGCCGTTATAGACGCCGATGGGACCCAGGCTCATGAACCCGCGGGAATCGGGCGGCGTCACTTCGCAGAAGTAGACGTTGGGATTGATCATTCTCACGATATCATCGGACAACGACAGGTGATAGGAAATCGGCTCGACGTTACTCTTGTTCTTGAGGAACATCCGCTCCAGAGGGCCCATGAAAAGGGTCTTGAAGTTGATGTGGCCGCGCATCTCGGGTTTGAAGATTTCGAGCATATACATCGTGATGCCGGAAACCAGTGTGACGTTTTCCAGCTCCATGTACCGCAGGGCCAGGGCGTTGACGATGTCCGGCGGCGCCGAGATACCGCCTCCCATTGCGATTCTGTCGCCGGACTTGATGTGGGAAACGGCTTGTTCCGGCGAGACCAGCTTTCGTTTGTAGGCTTCTTTCCAATCCATTGTATGTATCTCCTTTCAGTAGTATTTCGTCAAATTTTAGTATATCAGAAGACGGGAAACGATTACAAGTAAAAAATGAATAGCCATTCATTAAAGTGAGTGGGCGCTCAGTCATTACCATTGGGCCGCGTCCCCTCCAAACACGGGACGGCCTGCGAAGCTGCCGCCCCGGTCCGCTCCCCGGCCGTCCGGCGGGAGCTCGAGGAAATCGTCGGTCTGTGACGCCGATCATTTTCTGAATCTCGATAGACGTGCTATGATTTATAAGAAAAGGGTATGAGCATGGGATCTATTCATCACCAACCATCCGGGTGGAGAAAAACCGGAGTGTGGTACTTGCTCTCCTTTTCGCCGGGTTGCTACGAAGGGATTATTTTTATCGATATTTATCAGGAGTAGATCAATGAAAAAGAAGAACGCATTCCTAATGGTGGTGTTGGCCTGCGCACTCGTGCTTGCGGTGACGGCGGCCGCCTTTGCAGACGATTGGGTCGTGCTCGGCAGGAAAACGGTCGCGCTGGGTGCGGATCGCGATGAAATCTGGGTGGGGTCCGACGAGGGGAAGTTCAAGGCGATAAAGCTCCGCGTACTCGATACCGGAGTTGAATTCGACAGGCTGCTCGTCGTAGTCAGAACCGGCCGGACGGTCGAGGCATCGATCCGCGAGTTTATCCCCGCCGGTGGCGAGACGCGCGTCATCGACCTGCCGGGCAGGGATCGTGTCATCAAGAAGGTTATCATTCACTATACGACAAGACCCGGGACCCTGGACCGCGCCGAAGTCGAGGTGTGGGGGTTGAGGGACTGAGCCGGGCCTATACGCGATAGTAGATACGGGCGCGACGCGATCGCGCCCGTATTTTTTTACCCCACGGCCGGATACTTCGGCCTCACGGTTCACCGGGCACTCAAAGCGCCGAAAAGCTCGGTAGATATCCCCGCCCTTCATCCATGCCGGCATATCAATTCTTTACTTGTAACTTCGTCAGTTTTCATATAGTGTATTCTATACTGATTCCATACTGTCAAACGCCTATCGGCACGGGGGGTACCCATGCTTTTCCCCCTCTCATCACACAGCGACAAGATACGCCTGCCCCGGGCGACGCTGGCCCTCGTCGGATTGAATTTCCTCATATACTTCTTTACCTCGCGCCTGTACGGAGCGGGGTTGGAGGCGTTTTATGATTTCTTCGGCCTGACGCCCTCCCGCGTGCTTTCTCCCGACTTCATCATCTGGTACAAGACCTTCCCGTTTTTGACGTCGATGTTTGTCCATGCGGACTTCCTCCACGTCGCCGGCAACTGCCTGTTCCTCTACGTCTTCGGAAGCGCACTGGAAAACCGCTACGGCCCAAGGAAGTACCTCTATTTCTACTTCTTGAGCGGTATCTATTCGGGCCTTTTCTTCGTAGCCTGCAACTGGCAATCGCCGATTGGTGTCATCGGGGCGAGTGGAGCGATCTCGGGGCTGATGGGAGGCGTTCTTTTACTCCTGCCGGTCAAAAAGATACGCTTTCTCTTTATCTCTCTCATCCCGTTCTACTCCCGTATTGTAGAGATCCCCGCGTATATATGCATGGGGCTCTATTTTATCATGCAGGTCCTGTTTGGTTTCCTGGACAAGGGATCCAATATCGCCTACTGGGGGCACGTGGGAGGGTTCGTCGGCGGTTTCGCCCTGAGCTTCCTCGTGCTGACCCGGCCGTTTTCCCGCCCGCGGAAGGCGAGGAAAAGGATCCTCCTGCTCGGCAAGACCAGACCCCCGCGCCCGCAGCCCCGTCACGAGTTCGTCTGGGACTCCGCCCGCGCGATCGCCGCCGGCGTCATGCGCTCCAGGACCCTCTTCCGTATTGTCGTGGCGCTCCTCGTCGTCTACCTGATCCTGCTGGTGAACTATTACGTATTCGAACTTGCGGTGGGATTGGGCGATATTCTACACCCTTGTGGAGACTCTTTTTATCCTCTTCCCGTTCGTCTATTTCCTGATCCTGAACAAGGCCGTACACGAAGGCACCTCCTCGTTTTTCGGCTCGTTCTTTTCGCTGCTGTACGAGGGGAGATACGATGGCGAGGAAAAGCCGGATATCTATAAGGCCGAGGCCTTTGAACAAAAGGGAGACTATCTGGGGGCCGTCAGGGAATACCGGAGGATCTTTGCGCGGTTTCCCGACAGGGTGGACATCCTGTACCGGATAGCGGAGATATACCGCAACAAGCTCAAGGACACGCGAAAGGCCGCCGGCGCGTATAAGGCCCTGCTCACGTATCCCGAAAAGGGCAAATACGCGTACTGCGTGCGGCATGCCAGGGAGATGATCGAAATACTTGAAAAAGGGACGCCTGAGCATCCGGAGCCGATCGGGGTTGATGGGACGGAAACCGATGACGATTTTATAATCAGCAAATTTTAGGTTCTTGTTTGAGGTTCTTGAAGAAGCAACTGCAAAACCGATGACAATAAACCGGTAACACCGAGTAAATGAAAGAGCGTATCCTTAATTTTGTAATCGGTATCCGAGAAGAAAGGATTAAGGCGGGCTGCTGGATATGTGGGGTATTAGGTGTTTTCGTTCTTCTGTTCATTATCTACTCCGTGACTTTTGGCTATATTTCGGGACTCCTGGCGTTTAAACTGGCTTTTTACGAGACGTTATTCTTCGTCGGCATCCTTATACTCTATAAGTATTATCTCGAATTGATTGGGACGATTACCGGTCCGTTTGGGTTCCTCTTCCATAGCGGAACCAAGGAAAGCATCCTGAGGCCGGCCGTCCACAAAGCCAAGATGCTCCGGGAGCGACGTGACTATCAAGGTGCTGTTAAGGAATATAGAAAACTATTCGTGATGTTTCCCGAACGTCTTGACTTCTTATATGAAATAGGTGAAATCTACCGTAAATACCTTTATGATTCCGAGCGTGCGATAAGGGCGTATCGTGAGCTTGCCAGGAAACCGGAAGAGGGCGAGTATGCGTATTTAGTCAAGGAGGCGAACTACCATATCGATACGTTTTCAGGAAAAACTGCTGAACATGCGGAAGAAGATGGGAATAAGTAAGTCGGGTTATTTTATCCGTAGCTTTGAGCACGGCCAAAGGACTAACTTAAACACCGGTACAGTTAATGGAAGCAGATCACGAACTCCAAGTCAATAAGAACATTTTTGTGGAAGGGTATGATGAAAAAGATCATGTGGCTCGTTGTTTGTTTTGTCGTTCTTCCGTTAATAGGATATGCAACATCTTTCGCGCTTGACTCCGGTTCAACAAATGCCGAACCCGGACCGAAGTCCTTTGAGGAAATAGTGGCCACTTTTCAGACGCCGAGTGATGTTGAAACGTACGTTCTTAAGAATTTTACGTACAAGAAGGATAAGGGTAAGAAGGATCAACTAAAAAGCGTGGAAAGATTCGTGAAAGACGGGGGCGGTGATTGTGAAGATTACGCATATTTTATTGCAAAGTCCCTACGATGGCTTGGCTATAATGCGAAAATCGTAGAGCTACATTTCAAGAGTGATGTGAGTGTAATGGCCGAAAAAACGAATCACTCTGTAGCCATATTCCTTGACCCTCGAACAAATAGTTGGCATTTTATGGAGGGGTTCACTGACTCACCTTCAGGATCTGCCAAAATTAGCGGACCGTATAGTAATGAGCAAGAGCTGATAGCTGACTATTTCAAGTTATCAGGAGGAGTAGGAGATTCTGGCCCAAGTTACGATTTTCAAACACCGCAAACCTTAGAGAATATGTACAGAAACAAACCGAATTGTGAATTTCTGGAATCAACACCAGCAGGCACGAATACGTCTAAACCTGATAATTACATTAATCCTTCGCCTAAAACTATGGAATCAACACCGATAGATACAACTACCCATGAACCCGATATTTCAATTACTCCTTCCTCTAACACGGGTACTGCTCTTGATTTACTAAATAAAGGAATAGCTTTTTCAGATAGTAAGCAGTATGAGAATGCTATCGACTGTTTTGACAAGGCTCTGATTGCTGACCCAAACTTTACTCCTGCTCACATAGAACTAGGTAAAGTATACTACAACATGGGCAAATACGAAGAAGCAATACTTGTTCTTACAAAAGGAATCGGCGAATTATACGCATCTGAGGGTCTATACTACCGCGGCCTCTCATACATCAAGTTGGGTCTGAAAGATAAGGCCTTGGCAGATCTTAAAAAAGCCTGCGAAATGTCTAAAAGAGACGGTGTTGAAGGAACAGAAGCATGTGATGCCTATGACTCGTTGAAATAGTACTTAAATATGAGATAGGTTTTCACAAACACTTTGCGGCGGGCGGTCTTTTTTATTTAGGTAGACCATGTATTTGATAACTCTATTTCTTAACCGCTTCTATCTCTTTCTTTCGATCCTACAAGACATTTGGAAGTTTGTCGGTACTACTAACTTTGTATCTCTTTTGAGCCTCTTTACTCTGGTAGCTGTATTGATTTCATTGAAGTATATGAGAGACACTCTTGACTTAATGAAAAAGGAGTTTGCGTATTCCCGTCAACCCATGGATATCTTAGGTATTGAATATGACTTTTCATCTGCTAAACTATCAATTATAAGAATTACTTTTCAGAATAAATCGTCATTGGACAATTCTGTCTTGGCAGTATTTCTCAATGACGGAACGTCACCGGATTCAATGACGTTCGTATTGTCCGGCAAATACGAAACCGCGGTGGTACAGGCCAATAGCTCAAAGGATATTGAATACTATTCCACTCTCTCGTGTATACATCTTCTAAAACAGTTGGGATTTGGAGTATTCCTCGATAGCAAGAACAATCCGGCTCATTTTCTGATCTATTTTGACAAAGAAAAAGGACACTGCACAAAATCAACTGATAGTATCTACCGTCAACAATAGGCTTGAAGAAAGGAGGTGATAAAAGATGTCGGGGACTGTCGAGAAGGTTATTATCTCCGGGCATAAGCTCCGGCTCATCGCGTTCCGGGGAGGGTACTACCTAGAGGTCGAAAACCTCAACTAATTTGAATTAAATTGAAACCATATTATACCTGCAGCAGTAGAAACAACACAGATAGATATTAGCCGGCAATATAGTATCACCAGAGTTTACCATTAAAACGGGCGCTGTGTACGGGCCCCCGTGTTATCGTGCTTCCTTTTTAATACCCCTCCAACAACTCCGTCGACCATTCGATCTTCGAGACCCGGCCGTCCTCAAACGAGATATAGCACACCCGGCAGTAGCCGCAGAGAAGGGATTCATCGTCGGAGGACGCCTTCGGGCAAAGATAGACCCACACGTCACGGCCGCCGTCCGTGAGCCTTACGTAGCCGTCCCCCAATAGGGCCGCGACATCGTCCCTGGTTGCGCCGATAGAGACGCTTCCATCGGCCGTCCACCGCCCGTTGGTTATGGAAAGCGCCGAAATCCTGCCCGTATAATCGTCGAAAACCGCCTCGAGCCCGGGGTAGTAGAACACCGTGATAAAGGGCCCCGTCGTGTTGCCGGTGATAACGTCGGGCGGGCCGAGCCGTTGTTCCATCTCGTCTTTCGTCCGCCCATAATAGTCGATATTCTTCAGAAACCCCACCAACGCGCCCTCGGTCCGGCAGGACACGGCCGGCAACACCAGCCCGATGAGCAAAATAAACACAACGGCGACGGAGGCCGTTTTTCTTATATGGCTGTCTTTGCTCATCGCGAAAATCCCGGTATCAGCCTGGGATCGCACGGGCCGGACCCCTCAGAACTCCACGCGCTTGCCCGGTCTCAGCGGGCAGCCGCCCTGCACGAAGGGCCGGTCGTGCGCGGGGACGACCAGGGCAGGGATAGAACGAAGCATTTCTCCGCTCCGTTTATGCGTGGAAAAATCGAGGTGCGGTTCATCGAGCAGTGTTTCGTCGGCCCCGCCGCGCCGGCTCATCGCGTCCCCGGCAACGAGCACCGCCGAGCGCTCTCCCCTGATAACGTATGAGGTATGGTAGGGCGTGTGGCCGGGGGTGGCCAGCGGCGTTACGCACGGTGGTATAATCGCCGGCTCGTCCTCGATCCACTCGTACCCCTCCATGTTCCCGTCCCACCAGTATTGGGGCACGTGCCGGGAGTGCTCCAGAAGCATATCGGCCCGCTCCCGCACGATCGTGTCCGAAAGGTACGGGAAGAACCCCTTGACGTATCCGTACCGATCGGGCGCGTCGACAAAGGCCTTCAGCCAGCTGCGCGAGAAGTCGTTTTCGCGCCTGCTGGCGATCTTGACCCCGCCGCCGAAGAGGTGGGCCGCGCCGGCGTGGTCGCCGTGGAAATGGGTGAGGAACACGTGGGTGACATCCGCGGGGGAAAACTTCAGACGCGCAAGCCCCTCCACCAAAGCGTTGCCCGCCCAGTAGCCGGTATCAAAGAGCATCAGGCGGCCGTCGTCCTCAACGAGCGTGCACATAATCGGAAGGCGGGTGTTGTACCCGCCGACGAGGATATCCATCGATGTCAGGATGATATGGGCAACGGTCATGGTGATATGGTATACTATCGGCAGGGAAAAGTAAACCCCTGCCACGAGATCGGCGGAGACGATAATCATGGATAGCGGCAAAAACAGGGCGATGGAAGGGCTCCCGACGGACGCGGGGCCGGTGATTCCCGGGACCGATTTGACCCTGCGCACCGTGAGAAACGGGGACGCAAACCGAATCCTCGCGCTCATGCGGGAGGTCTTTATCGACGAAATGGGATGGGACAGGGCCTTCCTGGTCGACGCCGCACACACCCTCGTGGAGCTCCTTGCCGCCGATACCGGCGCCAGGAACCTCTTCCAGGTCTGCTGCGACGACAGGAAGATAGTCGGCCTGGTCGTGCTTTGCGACGCCGGTGACGGCGCAGGTTTTATCCGGTGGCTGGTCGTCCATAGCAGCGTCCGGGGCATCGGCCTGGGGCGTCTCCTCCTGACACGGGCGCTGGCCTTCGCCGGGGACGCGGGATTTGACCGGGTGCGTCTCGTAACCGTTCGGGACCTTCCCCAAGCGCTTGCCTTTTACCTGAAGGCGGGTTTCCGTGAAGTCGCGAATAAGCCCGACATCCTCTGGCGGATGCCGCACGACCTGTGCTTTCTGGAAATAGAGCTAACCCCGTGAGGTCTGTGTTATCACGTAAAATCTCAATGACAGGTGAGGCGGCTCTCTATCCATTATGAGGCTCTCGTGTATCCCGGCCATCCCGGCTACCTCTGCCCATTTTTTCCCGAAATCCTCACAGAATTATTGACAATCGAATCGAATTCCTATAGGGTATCCGGTGGGTGATCAATACTAACCTCGCATAAAATTACTATCGATATCCAAAGGAGGAACAGATGAGCAACTACCTGGTGGACGAGAGGGACCAGAAGTTCGTGCTCTACGAACAGCTGGAAATGGATAAGCTTACGGAGCTTTCCCGATATACGGAACACTCGAAAGACATGTACGACATGGTCCTTGAAGAGGCCCGGAAACTGGCCGTGGGGGTTCTGGAACCCGCGGTGTCCGAGGCTGACAAGGAAGGGTGCCGGATCGAAAACGGCAATGTCATTGTTCCCAAGGTCTTTCACAACGCCCTCAAGCTCTACGCCGAGGGCGGATGGATCAGCCTCTCGCACCCCCCCGAAGTGGGCGGACAGGGGCTGCCGATGCTCCTCAACATCGCGTCAAAGGAGTACTTCAACTGTAACTTCCCGTTCCTGTCATACACGGGGCTGACCGAGGGCGCCGCCCACCTGATCGCGAACTTCGGGACCGACCGGCAGAAAAAGCTCTACATGGAAAAAATGTTCGCCGGCGAGTGGGCGGGCACCATGGTGCTGACCGAGCCGGGGGCCGGCTCCGACGTGGGATCGCTGAAGACCTCGGCCAAAAAGAACGCCGACGGCACCTACACCGTCACCGGCACAAAGATCTTTATTACCGGCGGCGACCACGACCTGACCGATAACATCGTCCACGCCGTGCTCGCGCGCATCGAGGGCGCGCCCGCCGGAACCAAAGGCATCTCCATATTCATCGTCCCCAAGTTCCTCGTCAAGGAAGACGGCACCCTCGGGGAGCGCAACGACTACAATATCGGCGGCATCGAGCACAAGATGGGGATTAATGGATCGGCGACCTGCCTCATGAACTTCGGGGACAACGGCAAGTGCTACGCCGAGCTGCTCGGCGAAGAGAACCAGGGTATGATGATCATGTTCGTCCTCATGAACGAGGCGCGCATCGGCGTGGGGATGCAGGGGCTGGCAGCCGCTTCCCGTGCCTACCTCTATTCCGTGAAATACGCCAAGGAGCGCCTCCAGGGCTCGGACCTGGCCAACTTCAGGAATCCCGAGGCGCCGCGCGTGCCCATTATTAACCACCCGGACGTGCGCCGGATGCTCCTCTGGATGAAGTCCCACGCCGAGAGTTTCCGGGCCATGCTCTATTACACCGCCCGGGCCGAAGACTTCGCGATCACGGGAAAGACCGAGGAGGAGCGCGAGAAGTGGCACGGCGTCCTGGAGATCATGACCCCGATCGTCAAATCATGGGGATCGGACGTCGGCTTCTGGGTGGCCGACCAGGCAATCCAGGTGCACGGCGGCTACGGCTACACGCGGGAATACCCGGTGGAGCAGATCCTGCGCGACGTGAAGATCGCCGCGATCTACGAAGGCACCAACGGCATACAGGCGCTTGACCTGGTGGGCCGCAAGCTCGGCCAGAAGGGCGGCAAGAACTTCATGGCCCTCATGGGCGATATGTATGGGTTCATCTCCGCCCAGTCGGGCAACGACAAGATCAAGGACCTCGTGGACGCCCTCAAAAAGGCGGTGGATCTCCTGGCCGAGATGGCCACCTTCTTCGTCACGTGCGGGAAGGAGGGCAACTTCCTGGTCCCCGTGGGCAACGCCTACCCCTTCCTCAACATGATGGCGCACATTGTCTCCGCCTACATGCTGGTCTGGCAGGCGGCAATCGCCAAGGATAAGCTCGATGTGCTGGCAAAGGCAGCCGGCGCCGACCCCGCTGACTGGGGGAAATGGGCCGCCTTCATCAAGGACAACAGCGATGCCGCCTTTTACGTGGGCAAGATTTCCTCGGCGAAATACTTCATCTTCAACGTCCTGCCGCGTATCGACAGCTACGCCACGGCCATCAAGAGCAAGGACCTCTCGATCATGGAGATCCCGGCCGAGTCGTTCGCGTCTTAACACTACCAACCAACGTACTCACCGGGGGGGGCTTTCAGCCCCCCCCGTTTTTCTATGGGCCGGCCGTGTTCTCCTCATTTCTATCATTGCAGTTCCCCGAGCAACACCGAAACTGATTCGTTTCATTTGTGCAACTCCCTCTTGATTAACCGTCAATAGCCCCGCCGATGTCAAGACGAACTAGGCGATATCATTGGAAAAATATTACTATATAAATTGCAATAGTTTTGGAATAGAAATTGCACTTATGATAGGCATTTGTCATCCATTTATCTGGAGGAATATCGTCCCATGAACGCAAAACGGATTCTCGGCCTCGCGCTGGTTGTCTGCACGCTGGCCGTTGCATTTCCCGTGTCGGCCCCTGCCGCAGACCAACCGAACGCCTGGACGATCCATTTCAGGCCGGGTGTCCGCTTCGGTACGGACGACAGGACGCTCTTTATCATGGATTTCCTCGTCCCGCTCTACCAGGACGAGAAAAATATCCTCTTTTTCAACCCCAAGTTCACACCGGACAACCTCGATGGGTTTGAGGCCAACTTCGGGCTTGGCTACCGGAGGCTCCTGATTGCCGACAGGGTAATCCTGGGCGGCAATGTCTTCTACGATAACCGCCTCACCGGCTGGGGCACCCGGTGGGAGCAGGTCGGCGTGGGCGCCGAGGCGATGGCCGAGTTCAATACGTACGCGGCCTTCACCGGCCGCTTCAATTACTATATCCCACTCACTGCCGACCGGGTCACGGCCGGGGGCGGCGGAGGCGGTACCGGTTATTTCTTCCGGGAACAGGGGATATGGACTTCCGGCGGCGGCGGGACGCTGGTGGAGGAGGCGCCGGAGGGGTTTGACGGCGAGGTGGGTTACCGCGTGCCGGTGGTTTCGGACTACGTGGAGACCTGGGTCTACGTCGGGGGCTACCATTATCACGGCAGCAACATCGGGACGATCAACGGCTTCTCGGCACGGCTCGAGATAATTCCGACGGATTTTGTACGCATCAACTACGAGTACCGGAACGACCGCACGACCCACGGCGAGCACCACGGCGAGGTGGCGTTCGAGGTGCCGTTTTCCATTGACCGTCTCTGCGCCGGCAAGAACCCCTTTGAGGGGCTGGGCAGGCGCCTCAAGGGCAGCCGGGATATTAAGGAGCGGATGGTCGAGCCGGTCCGGCGCGACGTTGATATCCGCGTCGTGCACGGCGGCGCCGCCGGCACGGCCGATACAATGGTCGAGGACGTGGTCTTCGTCAGCGAGGACGCCGAGAACGTCGCCGGCACGCCCGACGGCACCTTCGAACACCCGTTTGCCAGTATCACCGAGGCGATGGCCGCCATCGATTCCGGGGGCGTCTACGCCACGATCAACACGATCCATGTCATCAACGACAGCGACACGGAAACCGCCGGGGGCGGCACGGCGAACCTCGCCAGCCTCATGATCTGGGGCTCCGGGCAGCCGCACCCGGTCTTCGGCGTCATCACCAACCAGGTGTCCGGCTACCCCACGATCGCCGACGAGCTGATCCTCGGGGGCGGCGCGATAGACGTCTTCGGGTCGATCTACACCGGTGCAAACGGGATTACGGTTAACGGCGCCGGCGCGGACATCCACCACAACCACTTTAGCGGCAATACCTGGGGCATCAACGTAGTCGGTGGATCGGCGGCTATCACCGATAACGACATCACCTGCGACTATACTGCCGGGCCCCCGATTGCCGGTATCATCGTGAGCGGCGGCTCTATCTCTACCATCTCCCGCAACGCCATCACCGCCGGCGGCGCCGTGGCCCTCTACGGCGTCTACTTTAGCGGGGTGCCGTCGATAGGCGGCGCCGTGATCTCAGACAACACCATTGCGCTCTCCTACGACGGCCCGGGGACCCTGGCGGCGGGTATCTTCTTCTCCGGTGCCGATACCACGATAACCGACACGCGGATCATGTCCAACACGATCACGGTGACGGCCCCCGACACGGGTTCCGTCTACGGGATCGGGTCGCTCTTAAGCGCGGGCGACCTCGGCCTTGAGATCGGGGGCAACACCATCACGGTGGCCGGCGGTCCGGTTAGCGGGTCCGGAATCTACTTCAGGACGGGAGGCACGGGTTCCATCACGGCCGACATCTACGATAACGTCCTCACGGTCTCGGGGGCGGGAGACGCCTACGGGATCGGCCTGAGCGCCGGGAGGAGCATCTACGCGAGCATTACCGGCAACGACCTCTCCGGAGGGATATCGGGTGAAGGAATCACGGACGGCGTATACGGGATACAGCTGATCACCGACGGCCATCCCATCTCGGAAATGTATAACATCGCCGGCCTCGGAGGCGGCGACCTCCTGATCTCCAACAACGACCTCGGCGGGGCGGGCATCCGCGCGACGGGCGCAGATGGGTACGCCTATGGGATCGACATCTACTCGCGGGCCGGGAACCTCTACGCGCTTGCGTCAAACGGCGGGGGCATCACCGGCAACACCATCGTGGCCGACGGGTCCGACCTCTCCGGGACCGATGTTGCGTCGGCGGACGGCATCGTCGCCGAGACCAGGGATGACCTCGCCGCCACGATAACCGGCGGAAGCGTAACCGCGACCGGCCTGGGCGGCCTGGGTATCGGGCTGGTCTCGGACCTTGCAGACGTAGATGCAACGATATCCGTGCCGACGATCAGCGCGACCGGCACCGACAATGAGGTGATCGGGATCTATCTGTATGCGGACAACGGGGATCTCGACGTAACCGTCACCGATACCGCCATCACCGCGAACACCCAGAACTGGTGGGCATACGGGATCACCGGGGGCGCCGGCTACGACCTCACCGCGCTATTTTCCGGCGGCAGCATCAACTCGTCGGGCCTCGGCGCGGATGGTATCGAACTCTGGAATTACAGCGGCATCCTGGACGTCGACATCTCGGTGCCGACAATCACCGCGACCGGCACCTATACGGTCGGGACGGGCTTCTACGCCACCGGAATAATCCTCGAGTCCCTCAACGATGCGATCGACATGACCGTCACCGATACGAACATCACGGCCATCGGGACGACGAACACCCGCTCGCGGGGCATCAACGCCAGCGGATACCTTGGCATCACCGCGCTGATCTCCGGCGGCAGCATCACCTCGACGGGGCGCCGGGCGGAGGGTATCTATCTCGGGACCACCGGGACGGGCAGCATCGTAAACGCCGGCATCTCGGGACTGACGCTCAACGTGACCGGCACCAATACGGCCGGGTCGGGCAACGATATGTACGCAACGGGGATATCCTTCTCGGCGTCCAACGGGATCATCGAGGCGACCCTCACCGGAAACGACATCACGGTCTTCGCGACGCCGGGCAACTCGGTGACGTCGGGCTTCACGGCCAGGGGAATCTATGGAACCGCGCGCAACGGTATCACCGCTCTCATTTCCGGCGGCGGGATAGAGACCTCGGGAGGCAGCGCGTTCGGGATCAGGTTCGACGCCACCAACGGCAACATAGACACCGACATCTCGGTGCCGACGATCATCGCGGCTGGAACGGGTAACGGCATGGAAAGCCATGGCATCTGGCTGAGAACAACTAACTCCGGCAACATCGACGCCGACATCCACGGGATTACCGGCATGACCGTCAGTGCCACCTACGGCCTCGCGCGCGGGGTCTCCATGGAGTCCAGGGGCGGCCTCACCGGGTCCGTCTACGGCAACACCATGACCGTCTCCGGTATGCGAACTGCGGCCTCTCCTTACTTTTACCCGACCGGCGTGTACCTCCGGGCCTATACCGACGTCGGGTCGCAGGCCTCGCCGTTTTTGATGTACAACAACAGCCTGACGGTCACCAATATAAACGCGTCGCCGCAGAGAGAAGCCTTCGGGTTTGCCATCAACTACGACACCTTCCGCGGAATGGCCTACGGCGACAACGTCTACGCCCAGATATACTCGAACACGATCAACGTGTCTGGAGGGACCGGAAGCTTCGGCTACGGGGCTGTCGGCGGGCTTATCGCCGCCCGTAACCTGATCGGGTATAACGGCGTGACCGGCTCGCCGGCCGTTATCAGCGGCAACACCGTGACGCTCACCTCCAACGTGGCGGCCCTCGGGTTCTATCTCTACCGGAGGAACGCCGCGACGCCCGGAACCGGAAACTACGTGGACTTCAACAACGCCGCGTACGGCGGCGCAAACACCATCACCGCGACCGGGGCGGCCGGCCTCTACAACACCAGCCCGTTTTCCATGGGCCACCCGGGGTACTATTCAAACTTCAACTGGGGGGCAAGCGGCACGCCCGGAAACAGCCGGGACTACATCCACTTCTAAGGGGAACAACCGCGGTCTTCCGAGAAGACCGGCCGGAACACGAAAACGGGGGGCATATCGCCCCCCGTTTTTTATCCCCGATAGGTACGGCAGTTATTTCGTCATGATCTCCTGCGCCAGTGAGAGGTAGGCCTTCGACCCGATCGAGTTGATATCGAAGAGGATGATCGGCTTTTTCATGAGCGGCGCCTCGGCGAGCCTCACGGTGCGCGGGATGGACGTGGTAAAGACCTTGTCTCCCATCGCGCTTTTCAGGTTCTGGCTGATCTTCTTGCCGAGGTTGGTGTGGTAGTTTACCATCGTCAGGAGGAACCCCTCGATAGTAAGGGATGTGTTGTAGCGCTTGGCCACCTCGCGGGCGGCGCGCAGGAGCTTCCCCAGGCTGTCCATCGAGAAGAACTCCCCCTGGACCGGCACCAGGATCGAGTTTGCCGCGATCATGCTGGATATCGTGAGCGAGTTGAGGGCCGGGGGGCAGTCCAGCATGATATAGTCATAGAATTTATCAATCTCGGCAAGCTTGTCTTTGAGCTTGAACCGATCCTTGCGCAGCGCCTGCACGAGCTGGTCCTCCTCTTCCGGGTTTGCCGTGTTATTGACGATTACGTCCAGGAACTGGATGTCGGTATTGAGGACCGCCTCCGTCGTCGGAATGTCGTGGTATATCATGTTGTAGACGCCGTACCGCACGTTCTTGCCGTCCTTGCCGAAGGATGACGATACGCCGCATTGCGGGTCGATCCCGACGACCAGCGCCCGGGCCTCGAGGGCCGCGATGCTCGCGCCAAGGTTCACCGCGGTGGTGGTCTTGCCCACGCCGCCTTTTTGACTGACCACGGCGATCACTTTTGCCATAGGTTGTCTCCCCGCCCGCCGATTGACGGCTGTCTTAATCCGCTCCCGTATCCCGGCAAAACCGGCGCTCACCGGTCCGCAGGTTTCACCGCTACCCGAGGCTTTCCACTATTTCCGATAGAGACGCGGCTACTTTACCCAGCCGGTCCGTGTTCTTTCTCAGCCGCGCGATATCCTCCCCGGAAAAGCCTCCCTGTTCGGATGCCGTCCGCATCAGGCCGTGCGCATCTTTGAAGAGGTCCTGCAGCTCACCCAGGTATTGGGCCATCGAGAGGATATTGTATTCGAGGGATACGGCCCTGTCCTTGGTCGTTACCGCCGTATCCACCGCACGCGTATCTGTCGTTTTCTCCACGGCGAGTTTCAGGTTTTCGCAGCCGAGTGACAGCTGTTGAATCGAATCATTCAGAAAGATAAGGGTCTCCCGCGTGAGCCGGTCGTCACCGGAGATAACGTCCTTGACCGTCGTTTCGATACGCTCGGCCATCGACCGGGTATGCTCATACCCCATGTATCGGGCGGCCTTTACCAAGCCCTGGGTTGACTCCTCGAGATTGAGCAGGATTTCCGACGAGAATCCCGGGGACGAAAGCTTCTGGACGATCGCGCCTGCCACCTCGATATATTCGGCAAGCTGTCCAAGAAAGAGGGAGAGGAGCTCCGTATCCTCGCCCGGCTCAACCTCGTCGGTTACGATGGATTCCGCGTCCCGCGAGGCGAGGGTCTTGCCGACGAACGACAATTCCGCTTTCGGCGAGGCGGCCTCATCCCGGATAAGGGATTCAATCCTGACGAGCCTGTTGGGGTTGAAGTGGTCGGCAATCTTCTTTGCCACGGCCAGCGACATGCCGGGTACCCCGAAAAGTTTCGCAACCGATGCGGACTTGAGGCCGTCAATCGTTGTGAAGCCGGAAAAATAGAGGGTGCGCGCCCTGTCCTCAGTGACCGCCGGTATGGCCGTGAAGCTCTTGATTACCGCCTGGTCGGCGTTAACTTCCATATCCATATAGTACGAAGGAAGATCCTTTTTCTTTGCAAACTCACGGTCTCCGGCGGGAATGCTGTCGGAAAGACCGGATAGCTCGTTCTTAAAGCGAATGAGGTTATCGGGCGTCGAACCCGATTGGGCAAGGATACGGTCGAGCTCTTCCAGCTTGGCCCTGAGCTCATCGAGCCCCATGATCTTTACCGCGCCAATGAAATCGGATACCGACGCCCTGAGCCGTTCGAGGCTCGGGCCGGTAGTTTCCTCCATCGCGTTGTCAAGGGCGGCTGTGATGTTTTTCATGAACCGAGGGGACATCCGTAGGCTCATGTCCTCAAGTTCGGCTATCAGAGACATGGGACACTCCTCATCGGCTATTGGTTTACCAGCAACCGGTTTATATTGGTAATGTCTTCCATCTCGCCCATGAAGGTTGCCAGGGTTTTCGGCAAATCGTCGATATCGGCCAGGAAATCCCCCACCTTCCGCTCGGACGCCCCCGAGGACGCCTCGGTGAGAATGCCGCCCCTGCCCTTTATGGTTAGCGTGGTGCCTCCCCGGGACCGGATCGTGGAAAGACCGTAGATACCGTCGGTCCCAACGCCCTCCATAAGTACCCCGAGGACCGCCCCCCCAAACGACCCGGCAAGCCCTTCCATGAGGGAATCGATCGGGCCGGCGTTTTCGTGAGACACGACAACACGGCACTCCCCGGCAAGAGACCCCTCCACACTATACGGATCAAACGACGAGAAGAAGTAGCACGTGCCTCCGTATACGCGCTCGTCTTCAACGGCGGCCTTAACCGGCCATTGCGTAAAAGGGCTCAAGTCGGCGATGAAGGGGCCGAGGCAGGTCCGGGGAAGCGGCAGGGAAACCAGGATCGCGGTATCCCCCCGACGGGGCAGCTGCGAGAGAAGTTTGATCGCCCCGTTTATGCCGCCGTTCGGCACGCCGAGGACGGCATAGTACCCGGCTTGTTCATTGTATGGGGTCTTTTCCCCCTCTCCGACGGGTTTAATGCGCGCCCGTGCGATCCGGGTGATGTCAACAATGCTGAGCATACGGATCGACTCGTTGATCCTCCTGAGCAGCGAATCCGTTGGGCTGCCGATGTCCTCGGGCGAAAAGGGAATAAAATCAACCATGCCGAGCCTGAAGGCATCAAAGAGGATCGGCGTCGTTTCGGCCAATCCGCCAACCCCCAGCACCGGATACGGCCCGGAAAGCTGTAACACCTTAAGGTCTGCGACGGATTGTCTGTCGCCCCTGAGGCCGACAATGATTTGAACGTCTCCCTTTTTCTTCAGGTCGGCCGCCGCTTCCCGGGCGTCCGAATAGATGCCGACCACCTGGAGTTCATTGGTGACCTTGAGGAGGGTTTGAACGGCGTTTTTGAGTGTCTCGTCGGAAATGATAAGGCCGATCCACGTTTTCATGGGGTGTATTTATCTCTTATATGCTTTATGTTTACCTATATTAACTGAAAAGTTAAAAATATCAAGAGTTTTTTGCCGATTCGATAAAAAATCGGCGGACGGAGGCCACGCCCCGCATCGTCGTCGGCCTCAACGCGCAGCGCCGCCGTATCGTTCGTACTGCACGTATTGAGCAACGTTATGTCTTATGGGGTGCTTTCCTGTCCGGTTTCGGGCAGTTTTCGACGCAATCGGGAAGGCATGTCTTATCGCAGGGATCTACGTGAATCGTCGCGTGCACGTCCCCAAAGAGCGAGATGATCTCGTCTCTCACCCTTCGGGAAAGCCGATGAGAATCCTCCAGAGATAGGGCGCGGTCGGCCATGATATGAACCTCTACGTAACGTGTTGGGCCGGCCTTTCGGGTGCGAAGCTCATGAAACGAAATAACAGAGGTAGAATGTCGGACAATCACGTCACGAATCTGTGCTATTTCCTCCGGCGGAAGGCTGAAATCGAAGAGATCCCGGGCAGACTTGATAATCAACTGGTACGAGGTCCTGATGATAAGAAGCGCTACGGCGATAGCGGCCGCGGCGTCGACCCACGCGAGGTTTACGTCCGGCCGCAGTTTTCTCCCGATCAAGATCACTAATAGCCCGAAGAGAACCCCCGCCGAAGTATAGACGTCGGTCCTGAGGTGCCAGGCATCGGCCTCAAGCGCCAGCGAATCGGAGGCCTTGGCTACCTTGAGCTCTATATGAGAGACGATAAAATTAACCGTCGCTGAGAAGGACATCAGGGCCACGCCCCAACCCACCGACGACACTGCGGTGGGATAACGCAGCTTATGGACCGCCTCGGCAATGATCCAGCCCGCGGCAAAGAAGATGAGAAACGCCTCGATCGTCCCGGAGACGTTCTCAAGCTTGCCGTGCCCGAAGGAGTGGGTCTCGTCCGGGGGCTGTGATGCCTTCTTTACCGAGACGAAGGCGATAAGGGACGATACCAGGTCGACGGCCGAATGAATCGCCTCCGAGATGACGGATACCGACCCAATCATGATACCGACGATGAGTTTGAGAACGGTAAGGACCGAGTTTGACATTACCGCCAGCAGGGCTACCGATGTTTTAAACCGCTTTAGATCCATGAGAGTAATGTATCATATCCTTTCGTCAAATGCCTGCTTTATATCGCCGGGCGTTACGGCCGGTCGGCGTTGTCTTGCCCCCCCGTGCGATTCCAGTATCTTATCTATCCTCTTTGGCTTTACCTGCCGGGTATTTCCGGCGGCCCCGGGCGGCCCGTTCCCCGTCGGTCAGTATACACTGTTTCGTGCATTCGGGCGGGCACGTCTTGTCGCACGGTTCGATATGGATGTTAACATAGGTGTCCGGGAAGAGCTGCCGGATATCGTCGGTGATTATTTGGGTGATCTCATGTGATTCAAAGACCGTCATGTCCTGATCGACCAGGAGATGAAGGTCGACAAACCGGGTCGACCCGGCCTTCCGGGTCCTCATGCCGTGAAAGCCGACAACGGCGGGCGTCTGTTTAAAGATCGACTCCCTGATTTGGGATAGCTCGTGATCCGGCAGGCTGGCGTCCAGGATATCCCGGGCTGATTTCTTGACCATCCGGTAGGCGGTGCGGATGATAAGGAGCGCCACGGCGATAGCGGCCGCCGGGTCGACCCAGTTAAGGTCGAGGTCCGGCACCACCCGTTTTCCCACCCAAATGGCCGTGAGGCCGAACAGCACGCCGGCGGACGTGTAGACATCGGTTCTCAGGTGCCAGGCATCCGCCTCAAGCGCCACTGACTCGGTCGCCCTGCCCACGACAAACAGGAGGTGCGAAACGACAATGTTTATGACGGACGATACCAGCATTACGCCAATCCCCCATCCCACCATACCGAGGGGTTGGGGATTCACGAGCTTATGGAGGGCTTCATCAATAATGAAACCGGCGGCAAAGAAGATGAGGATCGCCTCTATCGTACCCGATATGTTTTCGACCTTCCCGTGGCCGTACGGATGATGGTGGTCTGCGGGCTTGGCCGATTTTCTCACAGAAAATAGGGCGATTAACGCCGCCACCAGGTCGACCCCGGAGTGGATCGCTTCGGAGATGACCGAGATGGACCCAATGAACAGGCCGATAACAAGCTTCACGGCCACCAGGAACGCGTTTGACGCTACCGAAAGGAGCGCAACGGCGCTTTTATACTGCTTAGGATCAACCAAAGGAGAATCTCCCGATCTACTAATAAGGGCGGGCCTCTCAACCGCCTGTAAATCTGCGCTTGATAGGCCCAATCCTTATTAGTTTAGGACTATAGAGAGGGGTAAGTCAAACCTAATAATATTAGCGGTGATTTGGTAGTGGAAGGTGGTATTAAGGGTCAGCGCCGCGTTCTCCAGACAGGCTTTGGAAACTTCTCCTGAACCGACCTATCCGTAAAGTACCGCTCGGTGAGGTCCGTCATCCGGCGCATGTGCGCCTCGATCGTGGTCCTGATCGCCTCGAGTTGCGTATCGCTGGCGTCCTCCGGTACCCAAAACGGGCCGGTAAAGAAATAGACGATCCTCGACAGCGGCAGCGGCATCCACATCCTGTCCCAGTTGAAAAGCCTGAGGTGCGGCCGGGCGGCCACCGTCATCACGACGATCGGGGATCCCGTTTGCCTGGCGAGGATCACGGCGCCTTTCTTGAGGACCAGGGCCGGCCCTTTTGCCCCATCCACGGTGATCCCGGCGTGAAAACCCTCGTCGCGCACCAGCCCCGCCATGGCGTCCAGCGCTTCTCTTCCCTTCTTGTCGCGAATCCTACCGGTGCGCGACAGCGATGAGGTCGATCCCCGGACGGCGAGGACCCCCACACGCGCCATGCACTGTGCGCCGAATTCACCCCCCTCCTTCTGGCTGATCATCATGACGTGCCGGCGCCCCTTCACCCAGAAGTAGTAGTACTGGGCGTACCGGTGCCAGTGGGCATAGATGATCCCCTTGCCCGTAGAGAGCATCTCCTCGTTGAGGTCGCCGCCGATGAAGCCGACGCGCGACAGCGTGTACCAGGGACTGATCAGCCCAACCACGATCGGAAGCACGAAGCGAAAGACGAACCGGTAAAAAGATGAGAACCGGCCGTCCTCGTACGGCCCGAGGTGAACGCCGTATTTCTCGGAGTCGCCCACCAGCGATTCAAACTCTTCCGAAGGATACTTCATGTGCTTTCCGGGAAAAGGGAATTGATTAACCCCGCCGGTAAACTGACGGGAAGAGCAGATTATAGCAGTTTTGCCCTCTCACGCAATAAAAAACCGTTACCCGACGCCCTCCGCCTCCCGTTGCTGTCCGCGCCCGCCGGGGGTCATGCCTTGCGGTGTGGCCGATGCTGTGGTATAAGGGCTGATATGGAACGGGTTTTCCTGGGCCTCGGGTCCAATATCGGCGATCGCTCCGCGAATATCAAGCGGGCGTGCCGTCTCATCGGTGAGATCGAGGGGGTTCGGCTCGTCCGTACTTCCTCGCTCATCGAAACCGAACCCGTGGGATACGAAGACCAGCCCGATTTCATCAACGCCGTCCTGGAAATCGGGACGACGCTCGCCCCCTGTGAATTGCTGACCGCAATCAAGGAGATCGAGCAACGGATGGGACGCACCCGGACCATTCGCTTCGGCCCGCGTATCATCGACATCGATATCCTGCTGTTCGGGCAACGGGTCATTGATGAGCCGGGCCTTACTATTCCCCACCCCCGCATGCACGAGCGCCGGTTCGTTCTGGGGCCACTGGCCGAGATTGCGCCGGATGAGGTACATCCGGTGTTAAAGAAATCGGTAACGGAGCTGAACGAAGATTCGTTTCCGCGGTAGGGGATACGAGATAGACAAACCCTTTTGTCGGTTATGTCAATGCGAGGAGCGTCTGCGACGAAGCAATCCCCCGACTATCGAGGAGAGGTGTTTTAACCTTCAGCGTTCAGATAATGCGCTCAGGGGATTGCCGCGCCCCCGTCGGGACTCGCATTGACAGTCGATTCTTACTGTTCGCTCGCGAAACAGAGTCCGTTCATTCTCTCAACACGTATAGCATACCAAAAGGGGCGGCCGGTTTTCCCGGTCGCCCCTTTTTATGTGACACGTAACACGGACAGCGGAGTTCCGCCCCTCTACTTGTTGATCGCGATGAAAATCGTATTACCGCTGCGAAGAATCAAAAAGAGGTAGCGGCCCGTCTTGCTGCTGTTTGCCATCTCCACGTTGAACTCGGCCAGGTTTTTTACCTTCTTCCGGTTCAACTCGCGGATGACGTCCCCCTTCATTATCCCCGCTCTCTCGGCAAAGCTGTTCGGGTCCACGGCGGTAACGATGACACCGTCGGTATCCGGAAGTCCCAGGTACTGCGCGATGGTGGGCGTGATCGCCTCCACGGCCAGCCCGAGCTCGCTCTTGGTGCCCGGCCCCGGTGTCGTACGGGGAGCGGTCGCCGATCGTCCCTTCCGTCGGCATCTTTGCCACCTTCAGGGTAACGTCGCGGGTCTTGCCGTCCCGAAGGATCGTAACGGTCACTGTCTCGCCGACCGGCGTCAGCGCCACGATGGCCGGAAGCTCCTTCATCTTGGTGATCTCTTTTCCATTAAACTTAAGGATGATGTCCCCTTTCTTGATGCCCGCCTTATCGGCGGGGCTTCCCGGCTCGATATCCGATACCAGGGCGCCTGCCGGCTGCTTGAGCCCGAAGGACTGGGCAAGCTCCGGGGTAACCTCCTGAATCACCACACCCAGCCAGCCCCGCACAACCTCGCCCTTCTTGAGCTGGGAGAGGAGATCCCTTGCAATGTTGATGGGAATGGCAAAGCCCAGGCCTTGTCCCTGTTCGATGATGGCGGTATTGATGCCGACCACCTCACCCCGTGATGTTGAAGAGGGGACCGCCGGAATTGCCCGGGTTAATGGAGGCGTCCGTCTGAATGAAATCGTCATACGGTCCGGAGCCGATGACCCGTCCCTTTGCGCTGACGATGCCCGCTGTCACCGTCTCGGCGAGCCCAAAGGGATTGCCGATGGCCATCACCCACTCGCCGACCTGGAGCTTGTCGGAATCGCCGAGCCTTACCGTCGGAAGTCCCTTGGCGTCGATTTTGATGAGGGCCAGATCCGTCTTGGGATCGGTTCCGATAACCTTGGCGGAGTAGGTCTTCTCGTTATGAAGGATGACCGTTATCTCCGATGCGTTTTCCACGACGTGGTTATTGGTAAGAATGTACCCGTCCTGGCTGATGATGAACCCGGAGCCGAGGCTCTGCGTTTCAAAGGAACGCGGCATCTCCCCGAAATAGCGGTTGAAAAAATCCCCGAAGGGTTCGTTGCCGAACGGGGGAGAAAAACCGGGCGGAAGACCACCCCCTCCCACCGTTATCTTCGTGCTGATATTCACCACGGAGGGAGTCAGATCCTTAGCCAGCACCGTGAAGTCCGGTATGGTAATATAGTTCGTCCCGCCGCCGTTTCCCGGCGACCCGACCTCCGCCCAGGATGCTGTACCGATCGCGCAGGTCACCGAAACGATGAGGAGTATCAGCAGAGCGCGCATCTTAAGTGGCGATACACGACGCCGGTATTCCAACTTCATTGGTAAAACCTCCAAAGTGTGATTTGCTATAGTATCCGCCAAATCGATGAGAACTGCATGAGTCGCGGATTATTCTGAACTAATAATTACTTCTACGCCTTACCCGTGATCCTCGGCAGCACCACCGTGAAGGTGCTCCCCATGCCGGGAGTGCTGGAAACGGCGATAGTCCCGTGATGTGCCTCGGTGATAAACCTGCAGATCGCCAGCCCCAGGCCGGTCCCTCCCTCCTTCCGTGAGCGGTTCTTGTCCACGCGGAAGAAGCGGTCGAAAATCTTGGTCTGGTCTTCCGGGGCAATGCCCATGCCGTTGTCCGAAACGCGGACCTCTACCTTATCGGATCGTATGTAGGCGTCGATGCGGATTTGACCGCCGTCCTTCGTGTATTTAACACCGTTATCGATAAGATTCAGAAAGAGCTGCCTTAGCCGAAGCTCGTTTCCCATGATCCTGATCCCGTTTAGCTCCTCCACGTTGAGCTCAAGCGTTTGTCCGCGCGCCTCGGTAAGCGTTGTCCCCATTTCATAGACCTCCGTGATGACGGGGGCCAGCTCCACCGGCTCCATTTCCATCGGCGTTTCCCCGATATCCGCCCGGGAAAGGATGAGAAGATCCTCAACAATCCTGCTCATGGTGTTGATCTCTTCGATACTGCTGCTCAGAATTTCCTTGTAATCCTTGGCGCTGCGGGCCGTCCTGAGCGCCCATTCCGTTTCACCCTTGAGAATGGTCAGCGGCGTCCTCAATTCATGGGAGGCGTCCGCTGAAAACTGGCGAATCTGGGCAAAGGATTTCTCGAGCCGCTCCAGCATTTCGTTGAACGTGGCGGCAAGTCTTCCCATTTCATCCTTCTTGTTTCGGACCGGGATGCGCTGGGAGAGGTCTTTTGCGCCGATCCGCCGGGCCGCATCGGTTATTTCGGCCACAGGGCCGAGGGCCGCCTTCGCCAGGACGTACCCGCCGACGCTCGAAAAAAGGATGATGGTTGGAACCGTGAAGATGATAATGAGAAATAGCCTGTGCAGCGTCTCCTCCACGTATTCGAGGGAGCTGCCCACCTGCACGAGGCTGATAAGTTTATCGTTCTTGACGACCGGGTAGTTGATCATTCGGATCGGGTACTTATCCAATCCGTAGAGGGTTTCAAAAACAACTTCGCCCGTCTCCGCCCGTTTGACGGTCTCGGCGGTAAGGGGAAGTCTCTTTGGCAGGCTCCTGTCGGCGTCGTAGTCGATGTTACCCGATTTATCGAGGATCTGAATATACTTTGCCGTCGGCCGAAAACCAAAGAATTTTTCCAGGTAATCGTTCCACCCCTCGGAATCCTCGGACGTCCGGGTAGAAGAATCGGCGGTTATCTCGGCGATGGTGGTGAGCTTCTTGTCTACGCTGTCATAGAGCGCCCGGGACAGTGTGAAATAAAGCAGGGCGGAAAACGAAACAAGAATCAGCGCGAGCACGAGAGTAAACCAGTACACAAGCTTGGCGCGGATGGTCACAAAAAACATCGGCTAATCCTTCAACATATATCCCACGCCCCGAACCGTCTGCAGCAGCTTCTTAGGATAGTCCTTATCGATTTTGTTCCTGAGATAGTTGATATAGACGTCGATGACATTGGTGAAGGTATCGAATTTTATACTCCACACGTGCTCCGATATCATGGTACGGGTGAGGATTCTCCCGGGGTTCCTCATGAAATACTCGAGCAATGAATACTCCTTGGTGGTCAGGGATATCTCCTTGCCCTGGCGGGTGACCTTCCGGGTGACCGGGTCGAGCTCAAGGTCGGCCACGATAAGCTTGAGGCTTTCCTCCGGCCGGCCGCGTCTGAGCAGCGCCCGGACACGGGCTAGAAGCTCCTCGAAGGAGAAGGGCTTGGTCACGTAATCGTCGGCCCCCATATCCAGGCCCTTCACCTTATCATTGACCATATCCTTTGCCGTCAGGAGTATCACGGGAACGCCCTTTTTTGTTTTCCTGATATGGGCAAGGACGGACAGCCCGTCCAGCTTCGGCAGCATTATGTCCAAAAGCACCATGTCATAATCATAGACGTCCACCATGGATACCGCTTCCTCGCCATCGGCGGCCACGTCTACCGCGTACGATTCCTCCTCAAACCCCCGTTTGATGAACGATGCTACCTTCGCCTCGTCCTCGACAACCAGAAGTCTCACGGCAGTCTCCGTACTAACTAATAAATTAAAAAGGGTTTTAATGCCCGCATTATCTTTTTATTATAACCCTTTTCCCCTGAATTACAAATCATTTTCTCCCGCCGCCGCCAATTAGCCCGACCTACCCGGACCCTTTCCTGTTCACAGATCACCGCGCGAGGGAGAGAACACGGAATTTGAAAGCGCGCGGCCGGTACTAATGACCGATAGGGATAAGCAGAGACAACCGTTGACTTTTATCAGATTGTATATTAATCTAAACAACATAAAAATACCCGGTCAGATCCGCACGCACTTGAATGCGGTTTCTTACTTACCTGCGTTGAGCCCGCGGCCGTAACGGGCGGCCGGTATCAACCTTATGGGTTCTCCGGAACCGACCTTGCGTGCCAATGCTCTTCATACGGTGCGGGTCACAAGACCCGTCCCCCGGCGGGGAGACCGATGCAGGAATTCAGCACGATCCTCATAGCGGACGACGAGCAGGGTATACACGAGCTGTTCTCTTCGTTCCTTACCGGCCCCGAGTATCGTCTGCTGTTTGCCGATAACGGAAAAGACGCCGTAGAGGCCGCCTTTACGCACGCTCCCGATCTCGTCCTGCTGGATGTCATGATGCCAGAGATGGACGGTTTCGAGGCATGTCGCCGTTTGCGGAGCGATCCCCGGACCAAAGAGATTCCCATCCTCATCATTACGGCCCTTTACGATCACCGCTCCCGCCTCAAAGGAATTGAGGCTGGGGCCGACGATTTTATCTCAAAACCGTTCGATTTCGAAGAGCTGTCGGCCCGTATCAGGAGCATTACGCGTCTCAACCGGTACCGCATCCTGCTGTCGGAGCGCATGAAGTTCGAGCGTCTGTTTGACCTCTCACCGGACGGCATCGTTATCGTTGACTCCGACCATAATATTACGTTAGCCAATCCCGCCATGCTTCGAATGATTGATGCGCGGGACGAATTCGGCCCGATCGGCCGGCCGGTCTCGGCGCTGATTGCGCCTGACGAGGCGGCCTCATTCCGTACGGTCCTGTCAGCCGTTCCCGGGAAACCGATCCAGTCGCGGATAGAGACCGTTTTTGTCCGGAGCGACGGCGCCCGATTTCCTGTTGAAATCAGCGTGGGCGACCTACTCTATGAGGGAGACCAGGCTCTCTACCTCATCGTCAGGGATATCACCGAACGCAAGCGCTTTGAAGACCACCTCAGCCGATCCGAGCAAAGATATCGCGACCTCATCGAAAAGATTCAGGACCTCGTGTATGTCACCGACGGCAGGGGAACGGTTCTGTTCCTCAACGACGCCATGGAGCGATCCTTCGGCTATACGAAAGAGGAAATTATCGGAAGGACGTTTATGGAGTTCATCGCACCGGAAGACCGCCCATCGGCCGAAGAATTGTTCAAGAGGCAGTTGGCTAATCAAGACGTCGGCACCTTTGAGCTTTCCTTTATCAGCAAGGAGGGCCGTCGAATCATTATGGAGCTGCACGAGCGCCTCACCTGGGACGATCATACGGTCATAGAGGTCCACGGGATTGGTCGGGACATTACCGAGCGCAAGCGGATCCAGGAAGAACTCCGGAAATCCGAAGAGCGGTTCAGCAACCTCTTCGAGACATCCAGAGATGTCATCTTTATTTGCGACGGCCGCGGCCGCTTCATCGATATTAATCCCGCGGGCCAGGTGCTCCTCAACTATTCACGGGAGGAAATCCTCTCACTGGACTTCGCGGATATCTGCGCGGACCGGCGCGACCCGGATCGTCTCAACGCGGCCATGGACGAAAGCGGCTTCGCAAAAGACTTCGACCTTTCTGTCAGGGGTAAGGATCGAACGACGATAGACTG
Organism: uncultured delta proteobacterium; assembly: GCA_963735595.1. Classification (GTDB taxonomy): domain Bacteria; phylum Desulfobacterota; class Zymogenia; order Zymogenales; family Zymogenaceae; genus JAFGAS01. Next base: position 149,859 of record CAVTLK010000004.1, read on the forward strand.
TCTGATCACGGTCACCCGGACAAGCGATCCAGCCGAAAACAGCGGCGGTTTTCAGGGGATTATCAAGGACATAACCGAGAAGAAGCGATTCGTCGACCTTACCCTGGACGGCATCAAAGAGGGTGTCTTTACCGTTGACAAAGAATGGAAGATCCGTTACGTCAACTCCGGCGCCGAGGAAATCATGAGAATAACCCGGGAAGATTCGATCGGGAAAAGCTTCTTTGATGTCTTTACCCTGGATCGCGACGAAGACGAAACGGCGTTGACACGGATCATCGAATCAAACGAACATATTATCGGGAAAAAGATCATCCTTGCCGGCGCCAGGGGCGCAAGGATTCCCGCGGCTATTTCGGGTGCCGCCCTCAGCGACAGGAACGGGGTGATTACGGGCGCCGTGATGATATTTCGTGATCTGTCGGCCATTGAGGCCCTGAAAAAAGAAATCGAATCGGGCTATACCTTCGAAGATATCATCAGCAAGAATCATCGAATCCGGGAGATATTCTCCATCCTGCCCGATATATCGGAAAGCGGCAGCACCGTGCTTATCGAGGGCCCAAGCGGCACCGGCAAGGAGCTCTTCGCCCGGGCGATCCACAACCTCTCGCCCCGAAGGACCGGACCGTTTATTGCGATCAACTGCTCGGCGATACCCGAAACGCTGCTCGAATCGGAGCTCTTCGGGTATGTCAAAGGTGCCTTCACCAATGCGCTGACCGACAAACCCGGGCGTTTTGCCCTGGCCGAAGGCGGTACATTGTTTCTGGACGAGATAGGGGATCTTCCTAAATCTCTTCAGGTGAAGCTCCTGAGGGTCCTCGAGGAGCGGGAGTATGAACCGCTGGGGGCGGTCGCCAGTATCAAGACCGACGCCCGGATCATCGCGTCGACCAACCGCAGTATTGCACAGGAGATAGCCGCCGGCGCTTTTCGGGAAGACCTTTTCTACCGGCTCAATGTCCTGAAGATCAGCCTCCCCCGGTTGAAGGAGCGCAGAGAGGACATCCCGCTGCTCATCGACTATTTCCTGCGAAAATTTGCGGGCTCCATGGGTAAAAATATCTCCGCGGTGTCCGAGGAAGTCCTCGCGTTTCTCATGGGCTACGATTTCCCCGGTAACGTCCGCGAGCTGGAGAACATCGTCGAGCATGCCTGTGTGCTCTGCCGGCATGACGTCATTTCTATGGAGCATCTTCCAAAGGAGCTGACCGACGGCCTCCGGACACCCGAGCCGATGACTGCCCTCAAGGACCGTGTCATGGACTCCGAAAAGGAGCTTATCAGGGCGATTCTGGCCCAGCACAATGGAGACAGGGCTAAAGCGGCCCACGCGCTGAACATCGGAAGAACCAGCCTCTGGAGAAAGATGAAGAAATACCGCCTGCTATGACCATCCCCCGCGGCCGACCCGCACCGGATCGCCGGCTCGGGTAGTAAACACCCACTCATTTCTCCCAAGCGTCCCACATATGGAACATATCGAGGAACGGAATGTTTCATTAACGGAACAAGCCGCTTTCCCTATGCCCGTCTGCGTTAACAACGGTGGTTGTGTATCGGCCCGGATTCATTAGTTATTTTCCGCACACCCGATTCCCGGATATTCCCAATAGAATGCTACGGTACTCTACCGCTTTAGAGATGTTCCATTAGTGGAACGCTATGCCTCCCGGGGAATGACGGACTATTATCACTCGCGCAACATATTGTAATTATTAGCTTTTAGTCGTGATGTTTTTATGTATGGTGTGGCATAACAATTGCTTTATAAGGTACCGTCGCAAGGTACGTAACGGGTTGTATGCACGAGCCATATATTCGATCTAATGATAGAAAGGAGGCAACATCATGGGACATCAAAATACGGTAGAATGGAACTTGGAGAACGGCACGATCACCCTGCATAACGAAAAGGCGGACCACCGCCTGCTTCTCAAGCGCTATGACTTCGTCTTTTCCTTCTTCGATGAAATGAACCGGGTGCTCGGTAATGTGCCGGTCATGATGATTTTCAGAAAAACCCTCGAAAAGTGCGGCGCGCCGAAAGATATCCTGGAAAACGCCAGTCTCGAATCAGCGGGAAAATTCGTCGACAGCCTGATAGTCCCGGTTGATATTCAAAACAGCGCCCTTCCAGACGACGTTTCCTGGGACGGCAAGACCCGTAACCTTGACTTCTTCGGGTCGACACATTGGCGCGTGCTTCCCCTGTCGTTTATCCAGAGCTTCCGGGAGGCACTTTATGAGGTCCTCACCGAAAACGGGACAAAGGCCATCGTCCGCGAGGCGACAAAGAAAGCAGGGATAGGGATGGCGACCCAGGCGCTGGAAAACTACAAATGGAAGACCATTGAAGAAATCGTTGCCAATCAGGACGAGAAAATCTATCTCGGCACGTTCGCGCATGCCGGCTGGTCTCATTCCCGCGTCTTCTCAAAGAAGACCGATGACGGCAATTATATGTTCCTCGCAAAGATTTCCAACTCCTACGAATCGGAAGGCGTCACGGGACGCACGAGACCGATCTGCGATTGGCTCATGAGCTACATGGACGGCTTCTACAACGGCGTTATCAATTCGATCTCGGGCAAGTTCATCGAGACCAGGGAAGTACGCTGCCGGGCAATGGGAGACCCCTACTGCGCCTTTGCACATAAGATCAAGGATAACAAGAAGGATATCCTGGATTGGAAGGAGCTGGAAGGTACCTGGATGGAGCTGGACGCGATCAAGCTGTCTTCGGCGGCGTAATCGATACCGGCGGTGAGATACGTTCCTGTGGTGAGCCCGGCGAGGCCGGCCGCTTTATATCCCGCGGCTAAGGATCTTAAAATTATAAGCCGTGCACGTGAGCTATATAGACGTCATCTAACAATCAAAAGGAGTCAGAATCATGGGACATCAGAACACGGTAGAATGGAACCTGAAGGACGGTACGATTACGCTGCATAATGGGAAGGCTGATCACCGCCTACTACTCAAGCGTTACGACTTCATCTTTTCCTTCGTCGATGAGATGAACCGGGTACTCGGTAATGTGCCGGTCATAATGATTTTCAGGAAGACCCTCGAAAAGTGCGGTGCCCCGCAACGGTATCTGGAAAACGTAACCATTGCGGGCGCGGGGGAATTCGTCGACAGCCTGGTTGTCCCGGTGGATATTCAAAAGAGCATCATTCCCGATAGCATTTCCTGGGACGGTAAAACCAGGACCCTCGATTTTATGGGTACGACCCACTGGCGCGTGCTCCCCGTCTCGTTTATCCGAAATTTCAGGGAGGCGCTCTACGAGGTCCTCACGGAAAACGGGACAAAGGCCATCCTCCGCGAGGCGACGAAGAAGGCCGGCCTGGGGATGGCGACCCAGGCGCTGGAAACCTACCGGTGGAAGACTGTTGAAGACCTTGTCGCCAATCAGGATGAGCGGCTTTATCTCGAGGCCTTTTCACATGCCGGCTGGTCCCATTCCCGGGTCTTCTCAAAAAAGAACAAGGACGACAATTACCTGTTCCTGGCAAAAATATCCAACACCTATGAATCGGAAGGCGTTACGGGACGCACGAGACCGATCTGCGATTGGCTCATGAGCTATATGGACGGTTTCTACAACGGGATGGTCAATACGCTCTCAGGCAAGTTCGTTGAGACCAGGGAGGTGCGCTGCCGCGCGATGGGAGATCCCTACTGCGCCTTTGCCCACAAGGTCAAGGACAATAAAAAGGATATCCTGGACTGGAAGGAGCTGGAGGGCGACTGGAAGGAGCTGGACGCGATCAAGCTGTCTTCGGCGGCGTAGCGGACCATCACAAGGGGATGCCTTCGGTTGGGGGCCTTGCGCGGCACCATCCAAGCGTCCCCGTTTTTTTATCCGGGCTATCTAAGGTGGCCCGGCGGTGCAGCCCGCCGCCAGCTGGCCGCAGGCGGCGGCGATATCGCCCCCCTTGCTCTTCCTGATGATGGCGTTGAGGTGTGCGGAAATCAGGATCTCCTGAAACGCGAACACCCGGGAGTCGTCCGGACGGTCAAACCGCGCGTCCGTAAACGCGTTAAAGGGGATGAGGTTGATCTTGACCGGGATCCCCTTTACGAGGCGCGCAAGGGCGCGCGCGTGGTCGTCGGTATCGTTTATTCCCTTGAGGAGCACGTATTCGATGGTGATCCGCCGCCCCCGCTTGAGAGGGTACGCCCTGAGCGCCGCCATGAGGACATCAAGCGGGTACTTTCGGTTGACCGGCATGATACGGTCTCTCGTGGGGTCGTCCGGTGCGTTGAGCGAGACCGCGAGGTTAACGAGGACCTCCCGCCCGAGCCGCGCGATCCCTTCCGGTATCCCCGCCGTCGAGACGGTTACGTGCCGCCACGAGAATGAAAGCCCCCAGTCCGAAAGGATGATGGCAAGCGCCCGGGAAACCTGTTCGTAGTTGAGCAGCGGCTCCCCCATCCCCATGAAGACGATATTGGTAAGCACGCCGCCGTGTTCACGGAGATAGTTTTGAGCGGCCAGCACCTGGCCGACAATCTCGCCGGAGGTCAGGTTCCTGGTCAGGCCCAGGCTCCCCGTCACGCAGAAGGCGCAGCCGAGCGCGCAGCCGGCCTGGCTGGAGACGCACAGCGTCGTCCGCTCCTCATCGGGGATAATGACAGACTCGATACACGTGCCGTCGGAAAGGCCCAGGAGAAATTTGACCGTCCCGTCGGCCGCCGCTGTCATCCCGCGAACGGACGGGAGCGTGATACGGGCATGGTGAGACAGGAGCAAACGAAACGGCGCCGAAAGGTCGGTCATCCGCTCGATGTCGGTGACCCCCTTTTTGTAGATCCACTTCGCGAGCTGACGCCCGCGAAAAGGCCTCTCCCCCAGCGACGAGATGAACAGCTCCATCTCATCGGGAAGCATGCCGAATATCTCTTGCATACGATACCCGCCCACGTTCATGCCGAAAAGCGGGTGACACCAAACCGCCGCTCCGCTCACGCCCGCTTAGTAGGTGAACTTTTCTATATCCGAGAAGAAATAGGCAATCTCCACGGCCGCCGTTTCGGGGGCGTCGGAGCCGTGAACGGTGTTGACCTCTATGGAGGTCCCGTGAGCTGCCCTGATCGTCCCCGCGTCCGCCTTCCTGGGGTCGGTGGCCCCCATGAGCTGGCGGTTCTTCGCGATTGCCCCGTCGCCTTCCAGTATCATGACGACGGAAGGCCCGGAGCTCATGAAATCGGTCAGGCTGCTATAAAACGGCTTTTCCTTGTGGACGGCGTAAAATCCTTCCGCCTCTCGCTTGCTCATATGGACCATCCGCATCGCCACGACCGATAGCCCCCCTTTTTCGAAGCGTCCGATGATGTCCCCGATGATCTTCTTCTTTACCCCGTCGGGCTTGATGATTGAAAGTGTCCGTTCGATCATTGATCCTCCTTGCTAACTCGCATGTCCGGTGTCGGCGTAATATAAACCGGTGCGATATACTACCTGCCGCCGATCGATAGGCTCAATAGGCTCCCGTATATCTCCGCACCCGGTAGTGAATGCTCTCCTAAAACAGTTATTATATCATACCGGTTCGGGCCTGTCTCTATTTTTCTCGTTTACGCCCTCAGTCGGCCGAGACGTAACGCGTCGGGAAGACCGACGGCCGGAAATGGCCGACGGACTATTCTCAGCAGGGAGGATTAGCGAGGGGGGTATACGATCTTACGGATACGCGGGGTTACAGTTTCCACGAAATGATCTGCGCGCATGCCAACCAAACGCAATAGGTCCAATAGGTCCAATAGGTCCCGGCGAAACGCGGCACAATTACCGCTGATGGGTCAGCGCCACCTTGACGGCCTGGTGGCGCTTCTTGTCGAAAAATACCTGTATCGCCTGCCTGAAGTCGGCCATCGGGAAGACGTGGGTGATCATCCCGGAAAAATCGAGCTTTCCCTCGCGGTAGAGCGTCAGGGCAACGTCAAACGAGCTCATCGATTTGCCCCGGAAGGTCTCCTGCCCGTGGCAGTTGATACCCATGAGCGAAACCTCCTGGTACCAGATCGGCGTATAGTCGAGCCTTTTGGGCATGAAGTTAATACCGACGACCACCACCGTCGCCCCGGCCCGGGCCCAGCGCAGGCTGTCTGCGATGCTGCGGTCGTTACCGACGGTGTCATAGATCACGTCAAATCCGCCGATGACCATCTCGTTTCCGAACATCCCCCGATAATACCTGCCGCCGGTCGCATCGGCGACCTTTGTATAGGCGTCTTTACCCGAGATGACGCCCGCGGCGCCCAGCCGTTTTGCGGCTTCGGCCTGGTGCGGGTAGCGCGCCAGCACCCAGACCTCGGCGCCGGGAGATATTGCCTTAAGCACCATGATCATGGTCAGTCCGATCGTGCCGGCCCCCAGTACGAGCACCCGTTCTTTTGCCGCGGGCGGGCGTTTGAGGGCGGCCCGGACCGAACAGGCGACCGGCTCTATCAGGATCGCGTCGTGATCCGGGATACCGGGCCCGATCTTAACCAGCTGGCTCTTGTGGGCGACCATAACCGGCGAGAAGCCTCCCCCCTGGTTATCGGGGGCCCCGTCCCAGCCGGGGGTCTCGCAGAGGAGGTAGTTGCCCCGCCGGCATTCCGGGCACATCGGCCGGGCCTCTTTCTGATAACAGCTTGGCCAGTCGATCCTGAGGATCACCCGATCGCCCTTCTTGAACTCCTTGGCACCCGCCCCCGACTCGGCTACCTCCCCAACCAGTTCATGGCCCAGGAACTTGCGTTTAATCGGGGGGACCGCCGCCGGGGCCGTCTTCGGGTCGATCTCCAGGAACATGAAATGGATATCCGATCCGCACAGGCCGCACATCCTGTTATGCACTTTCACCCAGTTGGCGCCGGGAAGCTCGGGCTCAGCGATCTCGGCGTACGAAACCGGCGAAAAACGCGAAAGCGGGGCATTTGGGTAAACAAGAGAAAGGGCCTTGGTTGCCACTATCCGCTTTATGTCCGAATCGAAATAGAGCGCTTTCATACGTTACTCCCGCAGGATTTGATAGAACGGGAACGACAGCGGTATAGGGGGTGTGGTACCGCCTGGATTGTATGGGTCGGCCAGGTGGCCGAATCCGGGCTACTTCTTGAAAAGCGCCTCGAGCCGTGCCCTGGCAACGTCCGTCTCTCCTCCGGAGGTTGCCGTCCTTCGCGCTACCTTGAACCGGAAGAAATCGCAGAAGTTGTTCTTTTCCTTCTCCCCTACCCACTCGCTCTGGGGTTCACGGCATTCGTTATAGCTCCCCCGATCGTAGAAGACGCAGTTAAGGCAGGTGTGCAGGTCGGCCCCGCACGAGGCGCAGACGTCACGAATCGACACGTAGTCGGAAATAACCGGCTCTCCACACTTATGGCAGCGTTTCATAGGGTGTGCAGTATAGCAGTGGGGTTTATGCCAAGAAAACTGTCTCGACTGTCAAAGGGATTATTATCAACACGGTAGTATCGGGGGCACCCGATCCGTAACCGGGGATATAGGGTGATTGTTATACGACCCGGGAAGGGTTGTCAACAAAAAAATACAAAAATTTTGGTGGGGTGGGTTTTAATTCTTGACTGATTGGTCAATCTATGCTATGAAGAGGCACGGTGGGTCGATCGAGTCTTCCTGTAGCATACCGCCCGCCGACTGGCAGCAAAGTCTTCTCATGGAACGGTTTTTTTCATCCAAAACCTAGGGGAGGTATGTATATGCTTCGAAACGTAGCCATCGTCAGCGCCCATCAGACGAAATTTGACGGGAATAAGGCCGACGAGCGCTTTCAGGAGATGTGCTGGCCCCTGGTAAAGAAGTGCATGACGGATACGGGTTTGGTTTTCGTCCCCGGCAGGGGAATCGATTTTGCCATTACCTGCTCTGACGACTTCTTCGACCAGCGAACCATCTCCGACGGTCCGATGGGGGACCTTGTCGGCGCCGGCAGGTGGGGTGGTGAGGAAAAGGTGGCCTCGGACGGCACAATGGCGGTTCTCTACGCGGCCGCCGGAATTGCCTCCGGCCACTATGACGTTGTTATCGTCCTGGCCCACGCTAAGGAGTCACAGGTAGACTCGCGAAACATCGTCACCTTCCATGCATTCGATCCCTTTTATTCCCGCTTCCTCGGCATGGACTATACCAAGGCCCTCGGCCTCCAGGCCGACTCTTATCTGAAGAAATGGGAAATATCCGAAGAGCGGATTGCCGCCATTCCCGTGCGGGCGGCCAGGAACGGGAAGAATAACCCGCTGGCGCTGCGCACCGGGGATATTACCGCGGCCGACGTCATGAAATCAAAACCGGTCTCTTCCCCCATCAAGGAGCTCGACCTCTATCCCGTGAGCGATGGCGCCGTCTGTATGATCCTGGCCGAAGAGACCAAGGCCCGGGCGCTTACCGACAAACCCGTCTGGATCACGGGCTTCGGCAACTGCTACGACTCCTATTTCCTCGGCGACCGCAACCTATGGGAAACGACCAGCTTAACGCGAGCGTCCCGGGCCGCCTATCGGACGGCCGGCATTACCAACCCGGCCGAGGAGCTGGACGTGGCTGAGATCAGCGTTCAGGCCGGCTACCAGGAACCCCTCTGGTACGAGGGTCTTGGATGGGCCGAGCAGGGAAAGGGCATGGAGCTCTTCGAGAAGGGCGACACCGATATGAAGGGCAAGCTCCCGGTCAATCCCTCCGGCGGGCAGCTCTGCGGTAATCCGCTCCTCCTTTCCGGCGCCGTCCGAACGACCGAATGTTTCCTGCAGCTGCGCAACGAGGCCGGCAAACGCCAGGTCAAGGGCGCCAAGAGGGCGCTTGCCCACGGCGTGGCGGGACCGGCCGGGCAATTCCACGCGGTATTGATCCTCGGCAACGATGAGGGAGGGAAAAAATGAAAAAATCACGAAACGTAGCCATAGCCGGAATCGGCCAGACCAAACACCGCGGTCACCGGGAAGACGTCAACATCGCCGAGCTCATCTCCGAGTCGGTGGAGGAGGTGTTGGCGGACTCGATGGTGGATATTTCCGACATAGACGCGATCGTCCACGGAAATATGGAGCTGTTTGAGGGCATTCACCAGCCGGACATGTGGCACGTGATAGCCGACGGCGCCTACGGCAAGGCCGGCTACCGCATAACCACCGGCGGTACGACCGGCGCTACGCTGGTATCGGCGGCCGACCACCTTGTCGCCTCCGGAATGCACGACCTGGTGCTGGCCATCGGGTTCGAGAAGCAGGAAGAGGGGATGACCACCACCGGTATCACCAATATGTCCTGCCCGTTATGGGACCGCGAGGTCCAGACCGGCGCAATAACCGGGACCACGGGCGTCATTATGATGAACAAGTACGGCCAGAAGGCCGAGGAGGCCGCCGCGGAGCTGCGCGTCCTCATGGCTACCAACGCCCGAAAGAACTTCAAGGCCCACCTGAGGCTCGACATCACCAGGAAGGACGTCCTGGAGTCCCGCGTGCTGGCCTGGCCGCTGAGGCTCTTGCACATGTGCCCCGAGTCCAACGGCGCCTGCGCGATGCTGTTTGCCTCGGAAGAGATGGCAAAGAAGCTGCCCCAGAAGAAGGTCTGGATGCACGATCACGTCACGGTACACCGTCAGGAGTTCTTTGATTTTGCGCATATCGAAGACCTCAATACCCACGGCGAGGCCGCGCGCGTCCTTTACACGCGAAACGGCATCGTCAATCCAATCAAGCAGATCGGGGTATTCGAGATGTATGATCCGTCCAGCTGGTGGGCACTGGACTGGCTGGGCAAGTTCCTCTTTATGGAAAACGGCGAGCAGATCGATATGGTTCTCAACGGCGATTTTGCAATCGACGGCAAGTTCCCCGTCAACCCGTCCGGGGGCGTGGTCTCCACCAACCCCATCGGTGCCACCGCCATGATCCGGGTGGCCGAGGCGGCGCTTCAGATCAGAGGGGACGCCGACGACCACCAGGTGCCCAGGGACATCGACCTGGCTCTGGCCTCGGGTTTCGGCGGTACCTTCTGGACGGTGCTGCACCTGCTGGGTAAGGACAAGCCCAACCACTAACGGAAAAAGGAGTACGCTATGGCTACCAAGACCGATAAAGAGGGACGGGAACTCGTTGAGATCCGATACGAGATGGGGATCCCCGGCACCTTCGCCAAGGGGCCCATCATGGGCTACTTCCTGGAAAAACTGAAAGAAAAAGAACTCTGGGGCACCCGTTGCGGGAAGTGCTACAACGTCATCTTCCCCCCCCGGGTCCTGTGCCCCAAATGCATGGTGGATATGGCAGAATGGGTCAGAATGGAAGACTACGCCCATATCGTTACCTTCGATGTAGTTCATTTCCCCACCATTAATCCCCTGACCGGTGAAATGCGGCCCGTTCCGTACACGTCGCTCTTTATCGTATTTCCCAACGGCGCGGGTTTTTTCCACTTTTGCCTGGAGACCGATCACGAAAAGATCAAGCCGGGTAAGAAAGTTACACCCGTCTGGGCGGACAAACGGGAAGGCCGCCCCGCCGACCTCAAGGGTTGGGTTTTGGCCGAAGAATAAGGGAGGAATTCGATGTTTACACCAGAAAAATTACCGGTCGATAAAAAATATTGCGGCGGTAAGCGGGGCCTCATGAGCATCCCGTACCGCTATTATGCCGGTCTCTTCCTCAGTAAAGCCCTCATCGCCCTCAGGGACGAAAAGAAGATACTGGCCTCCCGCTGCCCGCGCTGCGGCAAGATATTTATGCCCCCGCGGTCCCGTTGCGAGCGGGACTTCGCCAAGATCACGGAGCTGATCCCTGTGGGACCCGGCGGCGTGGTCGAGGAATTCACCGTCGTCCATTATGACGAGCCCTATTTCCTGGAGAAGTGCGAGAAGATGATGAAGGCCCCCTTCACCATGGCCCTCATCAAGCTCGACGGCGCGGATACGAAGTTGCTTCACCGTATCAAAGGGACGGATATCAAGCGGGGAGACCGCGTTAAACCCAAGTGGGCCGATGAGCGGTCTGCGGCAATCACCGATATCGAGTGGTTCGAGAAGGGATAGGACACCGTTAATTGTAAAAGCAGGGGCGCTCGTGATCGATTCGAGCGCCCCTTGCTTTTGCCTGCACTACTTCTCAACCATTCGTACGGGCGCTTCCCTGCAAGCGGCCCGCAGCGGCGGAAGAACGACAGTGAGACGGCGCGGTGAATGTCCATTGGCCATTGGTCATTGGTCATTGGCTATTGGCTATTGGATATAACCGTCATGCCGAAGATAACTGAAACCGATACGCATCATCGCAACGGGCACCATACCCCACGATACCCTGCCGGTATACAACCTTACCCTTATAACGGAAACGCGAAAGGGGCACCCGCACCGGGACTAAAGGGGGGGTTAATTAATCCCCCTTGACTGATAGCGTTTATATTGTATACTATTAAACTGTGTAATAATATTCATGTGAATAGACATTTATACAAACAATTGATACCGGACTGCAAATTCCTCACATTTGGGGGACGTCGCCGTGAAAGAAAAAACCATCGAGATTCTCCTCGTTGAGGACGATCGCGGATACGCCAAGCTCGTCACCGAGATGACCAAGAGCGTCAACGGGGCGACTATCGTTGTTTTCCACGCCACGCTCATCATGGAAGGCAATATCGGTGCTGGCAGAAAAGAAAATCGACGTGGTATTGCTGGACCTGACACTTCCCGACAGCGAGGGTATAGACACGTTCCTCAGGCTTAAGGGTGTGGTCCCGGAGATACCGATTGTAGTGCTGACCGGCCGTGAAGATGAGGGGCTCGCCTTTTCCGCGTTAAGTACGGTGCGCAGGATTACTCTTCAAGACGGAAATGCGCCCCCCCCTGCTGATCCGCTCATTGCGATACGCCATCGAACGCAAGCGGTCCTCAAGAGGCTCTCAAAAGGGCGTATGATCTCTTGGAGCAGAAGGGTCGAAGGAGCGTACCACGGATCTCGTGCGCATCAACGAACAACTCAAGAAAGAGATGCAGGAGAAACGGCGGGCCGAGGAGTCTCTCGGTGAAAGCGAGAAGCTGTTCCGGGCAACGATAGAATCCACCGGCGACGGCATTTTTGTTGTAAACGAGAACGGCCAGGTCACCCACAAGAACGCCCGGTTTGCCGAGCTCTGGCGCATCCCGGAGGAGGTCCTGGCGACAAAAGACGACGACGATCTCCTCGCGTTCCTGTATAAGCATCTGGAAGACGCCCCGTCGTTCCTCGCGAAGGCCAGGGAGCTCACCCATACCACCAAACACTCGTCACGATATTCTCACCACATCGACGGGAAGGATCTTTGAACGATATACCAATCCTCTCACCAGGGACGGCAAGTACGCGGGACGGGTCTGGAACTTTCGAGACGTCACGGATCGCGTAAGGCTCAAAAGAAGCCTTGCCGAAAACGAGCAGCGATTTCGCGGAATCGCCGAGCGTAGCTTCGATATCATCTACGAAACCGACAGAACCGGCGCACTCACTTACATCTCTCCGGCCACTATCGGCTGACCGGATGGACGTCGGATGAGCTTATCGGCAGGGCCATGTCCGAACTTCGCGACGCAGACGAACACCCATGTCGCCGTTCATTGGATGGACCGGGTGCTCGGCGGTATGAACGTCGAGGCGATTCAGGTGCTCTGGATGTAAGAAGGACGGAAACACGGCCACGTTCGAGATCAACGCCTCGCCGATTTTCAAGGGAAACACCGTAATCGGGAGCATGGGCATCGCCCGCGATGTCTCGGAGCGAATCCAGATGCAGGAGAAGCTCTGGATGGTTTCACAGACCGACCAGCTCACGGGACTATTCGCTCAGCGTTATTTCTACAGGCCGTCGGGGATGAGATCAAGCGGGCAAAGCGACTACCGTACCCGTTGTCCCTCATGCTTATGGACGTTGAGGATTTCTCCTCCTTCAACCAGACGAACGGACGCAAGCGTGGCGACGAGATGCTCACGGGGATCGGGGCACTATCCGTTCGGCGGTGTATTCGAAAAGACACGGACATCCCCTGCCGTTACGGAGGCGATGAGTTCGCCGTTATCTTGCCCAACGCGGACAAGACCGGAGGCGCCGTGGTGGCGGGCGTATTCGGGAGCGGGCGGCACGCAGGATCGGCGGCATCGAGCTGCGGTCGGTATCGCGGAGCTTAACGGCAGCCTTTCTCCGGACGACTTCGTCTCCGAGGCCGAAAAGGCCTTAAAGCTGCAGACGGTATTCCACGAAAAGACGGCGGGCAAGATCATCGTGATCGATAAGGCCAAGGGGAAGAAGTCCCAACAGCGGGCGGCCCGTTTTCCCCCGCCGATCGGCCCTCCGGTGCCGGTTTCGTTGAGACGGGCCTGGCTGCGCGTCTACTCGCTTAGGTCTTTTGCCCCACATCTTTCTGCTTCCCGCTCAAGAGCCCGATCTGGACGTCGCCCGCGCGGATCGGCCCGGATGATCGAGTCCTTATCACGATCGCAGTTCACCTCTATCCAGGTCTTGCCGCACGAATGCTCGTCGTGGGCATCGTCGCGTGGCAATCTTGACGATCGGTATCTCCGGCGTGTCGTAGGCGGCGGTGTAAAAACCGCTGCAGGTCACCTCCATGGCGTCAAGCGGCGCCGGTCCCTCACGGTTGAATATCTCGATGCGCCGGTTGACCTCCTTGATGGGCAGCCGGTACTGATCGGGGTGGCAGAGAACATAAAGGGTCTCGAGGTCCCCTTTGATCTCCAGAACGTGGTGATAATAGAGGAATTTCGGCTCCAGCTCGATCCCTTCGAACACCATGATCCCGTCGACTTCCAGCGGAAAGAGCTCCTTATAGGCCGGTTTGAGGAGATATTCGTGGTCGGTTATCGCAATAAAGTCAAAATCCAGGTCACGGTAGAATCCGGCCATCTGTTGCGGGCTGAAATGCCCGTCGGAATAGGTCGTGTGAACGTGAAGATTTCCTTTTAAGTACGGCATATGCTCTCTGGAAGCGGAAAAAATATTGTGTTACTACCTTCGCCGAAAGACGGCCGGGAGACCAGGATTCCTTCGTCTATCATTCGGGCCGGCTTAATCGTCTGCCGATCGACTGCCGGGAATCGCTGCCGATCGATCATGGCCGATACCGCTTACCCGGGCGCTCGAGTTTCCGGAACAATGCCCCTCGCAGAGCCCCGCCTTCAGCCGCATCCGGGCGTCGCCGGTCGACCGCATCAACATAACGGGATAGTACCATCGAATCGAGCGAAAAATACAGGTTTTTTTCACTTTCGGACCACCTTCCGGCGTTTGTCCCCGTCAGTACTTCATCTCCTCATTTTTCTTGACAATATTTACGGCCTTGTGCTATATTCCCGTTTTGAATGAGCATTCATTCATGCGGGAGGGATGGGGGCGACTGTCCGGGGCAACGACGAGGGGGCGCCTCAGAACCGGGGTTGCCGGGAAGGTCGTGGGGCGGGGAAGAGGCGCCGGGCGGGGAGGGTCGGTGGAGGAAGAAAAGAAACGGTTCATCAGGCAGCTCTTCCTCTTGAGCAGCACCGGGCTCTCGATGGTCCTGGCAATATTCATCGGCCTGGCCTTCGGGGTCTTCCTTGGACGGGAAGCTCGATACACGCCGTCCTGGTTTACGCTGATATTTCTCGGCCTCGGTATTATCGCCGGCTTTCGTAATATATTTTGGTTTATCAGGCATTATGGAACCGCAGACGACAAAAAGGACAAGAAAGGAGACGGGCAGGATGATTGAATCCTACGCCCGGGAGCTCATCGAGGCCGGCAGCCTCGTCATGCTGCTTTTGCTCATCCTGTTGGGCGTTCTTGCTCAGATCATATACCTTTGCGCTGGGAATCTTTGTCGGGGGAATTAGTCGCCGTTATCAACCACTACGGCCTATACAAATCCCTCCGATCGGTCCTCTCGGCGGCCGCCGAGCGCGGCGAGAAAGGCGGGGCGCCGCAGACCCTCTTTGCCTTCTACGTCAGGCTGCTGTTTTCGGGCATCGTTATCTTCCTGGCACTGAGGGCCGGCTTTGCCGATCCCATCGGCATCCTCGTCGGCGCTTCGGTGGTGGTGGTCAACAGCCTTATCGTCGGACTGGCGATATTCATTACGGATAGAGGAGCTAACGGATAGATGGAACACCCAATTCTCCTGCTGGACTTTTTTCATATACCCGGGATGGAACACGCTCCCCATATCACCTATACGTGGCTCATCATGATCGTCCTGATCGGTCTGTCGTATCTGGCGATGCGACAGGCCTCTATCGTGCCCAACCCGGTGCAGAACGTCATCGAACTGGTGATGCTGGGCTTGAACAACCTCATTAAGGATACCATGGGCGAAAAGGGAAAGCCCTTCATCCCGCTGTTGGTGGCGGAGGCCTTTTTCATCTTCACCGCCAACATGATCGGCATCATCCCCGGGTTCCACTCCCCGACGGCCGATCTCAACACCACCGCCGCGATGGCGATGGTGGTCTTCGTGCTGACCCATATCATCGGCGTCAAGAACCCATGGTTTCAAATATATCAAGTCCTTTATGGGTCCGGTCTGGTGGCTGACCCCGCTGTTTATTCCCGGTCGAGATTATCAGCCATCTCTCCCGGCCGCTGTCTCTTTCGGTGCGGCTTTTCGGCAACATCCGGGGCGAAGACCTGGTCTTTTTCATCCTGCTTGGTGCTCGTCCCGTACCTCATACCGCTTCCGATCCTGCTGTTGATGATCCTCACGAGCGTGCTGCAGACCTTCGTCTTCGTGCTGCTGACGATGCTCTATATCAGCGGCGCATTGGAGGAAGCCCACTAATGCAAAAATGACAACCAGAAAGAAAGGAGATCTTTGATGGGTAAAAAGTCTATTATGACGGTTCTTGTTCTACTATTCTTTTTGATGACTGCGGCCGTTGTCCTGGCGCAGACGGAAACGGAGACGACAGAGCCGGCCGTTACCGAGGAAGAAACCGAGGCGGAAGCGCCGGCACCGCGGGCGCTCTTGATCCTAATTACACGATCTATTTCGCGCTGTCCGTTCTCGGGGCCGGTCTTGCTATCGGGCTTGGGGCCTGCGGCACCGGCGTTGGTATGGGCTCGGCCGTCCGCGGGGCGCTGGAAGGCGCCGCCAGAAACCCGGATACCTACGGAAGGCTGCTGACCACCATGATGATCGGTCTTGCCATGATCGAGTCTCTGGCTATTTACGCCCTGGTTATCGCGCTGATACTCCTGTACGCAAACCCGTTTGCGAAGTCTGTTCGGGGTATAGGCGAAACGCTGAAGACCGGTTTCTCGTAATCAAACCCCCGGTCAACGGTGAAAGCGCTTCCGGGGGTTTTTGTCGGACTTGCGTATCACGACGTATCATGACGGCCCGAGTCGGTATACCGCCTTCACGCCCGGAAATGGGCATCGATCGTGCCGACCGGCGTCAGAAAACAGAACGGCCGTCCTTTTTTTCAGGGCGGCCGTTTTCATCTCTCGGCGATCGCCGCGCCGCATAGATGCGCCTACGGCGGCCTTGTCTCATGTATGGATGAGCGCTATTCTCCTTTGATTTTCGCTTCTTTTTCATCGTGATTTCCGCGGATACCCTGGCCCCTTGCTCGATCGACAGGCCCCGGTCGGTCGCAATCCGGCCGGCAACGACGCCTTCCTTGATAATGGAAAGGCTCGCAGAATCGATCGTACCGTTCATCAGCCCGCCGAACACGACGCGTTCTCCCCGGATATCGCCCTCGATTTTCGTGCTCGGGACCGACATATATTTCCGTCTCGCGGCCCTTGCCCGTGATATTCCCCATCACCGAGGATCCGGAAAGGAGCGTCTTTCCGACAAAGGAGACCTTTCCCTCGATAATGTTTCCGGGCCCGAGGTAGTTAAGAAACTCTATATCGCCGAAAAAACCGTCTCCAAACGACCTGTCTTCAGTCTTCTGCTCGTTCATATTACGTGCTGGTCCTTTTTTCCTTCTTCTCGGATTCTGTCTTACAATTGATGCATAACGTCGTAACCGGCCTCACGTGTAGCCGCTCTTCACCGATTTCCTCGCCGCACTCCTCACATATACCGAAGGTTCCGTCCTCGATCCTGGCAAGGGCCTCTTTTATCTTGAGGATTAGCTTTCTCTCGCGATCTCGTATACGTAATACGAAGTTCCGATCGGATTCATGGGAAGCGCGATCCGTCGGGTCAGGGAAATACTCCTTGGAATCGGTCATATCCGATACGGTGCTGTCGGCCTCGGTGAGGAGTTCCTGCAGGCGCTTCTCCAGGAGGTCCTTGAAATATTCGATCTTTTCCTTTTCCATCCTCCGTTCCTCCTTCCCCCCTCAGACCCGAGTTCACTTCGTCCAAACCCATCGATGGGGCCGCGGTACGCCGTCTTATACCTCAGCTCGAATAGAGTGACTCGCCGCTAAACGGCGTTCGATTATCCGAAGCTCCTTCTTAAGAAGCCCGGTGACCATTTTACCGTATGCAATACCTTACGATTGGAGGAGCCTTACTTTATGCATTTAAATTGATAATTATACTCAATTCTCGTTACCAAGTCAATAAAAATAACTTTTGGCTGTGCGCTCTTCGATTGAAACGGCGGCTCTCCCCACCATATGTGCTGCCGGGATCGCGCCTTCGCCGATTCGCGAGATCAGGCAAGCTCCGGTTCGCACGCCTTTTTTTACTTTTTTCCCGGCGCGAGTCGTTTCGGGTCTCCCGTTTCCCCACGGAGGCGTCACTAATATACGATCTTCTCGCACCAGTCGGCCCCGGAAACGGGCAAACGACGGCTGATGCCCGGCCCCTTTGGTCTTGACAAGACGGGGGCACTGACACATAATCAATTCGATGAACAAGAAAGCCGAACGAATCCTGAAAATCGCCTCGGGTGATCTTCCGTTGACGCCCCGGCCGTTTGACGAATGGGCCCGGTCTGCGGGCGTTGAAGTACCCGAGCTTATCCTCACGCTTCGGCAGGCCCTGCACGATGGGATCGTACGGCGGTTTGGAGCGGTGCTCGCCCACACGAAGAGCGGAATGAAGAAAAATGCCATGGTTGCCTGGGAGGTGGCCGAAGCGGACGCCGACCGCGCCGGGCGCATCATGGCCCGGTATGACGCGGTCAGTCATTGTTACCTCCGGGCACCCGCGCCCGACTTTCCCTATCGGCTCTATACGATGATTCACGCCCGCGACGATAGAGAGCTTTCTGCCTGTATCGACTCGATCCGGCAAAAGACCGGGCTGGTCTCGTTTGTCGTTTTACGTTCCGTGCGCGAGTTCAAGAAGACAAGCCCCGATTATCTCAACGAAACGTAAGACAACCTCACGCGCCGATTAACCGGGCGCCGTTCTATCAATCGAAGGGAAGCACTCAATGGAAAAGACCCATACCACATCCCACGCGCTGTTCGAGCGTGCCCAGCGCGTCATCCCCGGCGGCGTCAACAGCCCCGTGCGCGCCTATAAATCGGTGGGGGGCAGCCCCCCTTTCATCACCCGTGGCGCGGGGGCGTATATCTTTGACGCCGACGAAAACCGGATATATCGATTATGTCCTTTCCTGGGGCCCGCTCATCCTCGGCCATGCCCACCAGGAGGTGGTGGCCGCGGCCGTCGAGGCCGATTTCGGCCGGCTCCTCCTTCGGGGCGCCCGACCGAGCGGGAGGTGGAACTGGCCGAGACGATCCTCTCGTTCTTCCCGAACAATGGAGATGGTCGCGTCTCGTTTCTTCCGGGACCGAGGCCGCGATGACTGCCGTCAGGCTCGCGCGGGGGGTTACCGGAAGGGATAAGATCGTAAAGTTTGCGGGGTGCTATCACGGCCATTCTGACAGTCTCCTGGCCGAGGCGGGGTCCGGGATCGCCACCCTCGGAATACCGGCAACCCCGGGGGTGACCGCGGCAACGGCGGCCGATACCCTGACCGTCACGTTTAACGACGGCGCGGCGCTGGACGCGGTATTTAAGCGATGGGGCAGCACGATCGCGGCCGTTATCGTGGAGCCGCTGCCGGGCAACATGGGTGTGGTCCCCCCGGTCGAGGGCTTCCTCGCACGGCTCGTCTCGACGGCCCGATCGCACGGTGGCGCTGGTCATTTTTGACGAGGTAATGAGCGGCTTTCGTGCGGCCCTCGGCGGCGCGCAGACCCTGTGGGGGCTTGACCCGGATATCACGCTGCTGGGCAAGGTCGTCGGGGGAGGATTTCCGCTGGCGGCCGTAATCGGCAAAGGCGATATCATGAGGCACCTGGCCCCGTCGGGCCCGGTCTATCAGGCCGGGACGCTTTCGGGCAATCCCGTGGCGGTGGCAGCGGGGATCGCAACGCTCAAGGTCTTGTCCCGGCCCGGCGTCTTTGACGGCATCGTGAAAAAAACCGATACGCTGACACGAGGGGTTATCGACGCCGCCGACACGGCGGGAGTACAGTCTCCGGGGGACCGCCGTCGGTACCATGACGTCATTCTTCTTCTGCGAGGGGCCGGTCCGCAATTTCGCCGAGGCCAAAGGCGACAAGGTCGGACCTGTTTGTCCGATGGTTTCACGAGATGCTCGATCGCGGGATTTATATGGCCCCCTCACCCTTCGAGGCCCTCTTCCTTTCCGCGGCCCACAGCGACCGGGATATTAGCGACACGGTTCGGCAGCCCGGGAGGCCTTCGCACGGCTGTAACCGCATCCCGGTTGGTCCGGCGGCGGTTGTCCGCCCCCGGGACTACCTTCGGATTACGACTTAACGATGACCGACGCCTTCGGGTCAAAGGGATTTGACCGCATCGCCAGAGAAAAGAGATAGGGATATTGATCGTGTGAGGTGCTTCATATAGTCTACCCATTGGAGCATGAGCGGCCGTATACGCCCTCCTCATGTCCCCGGCCAGGTGAGTGATATCGCTTGCCGGCAGGTTCCGTAATCGTGTCGCGATGGGACAGCTCGTCCATCAAGTGAAATACCGCCCAGAGGAGGTCGGTGAAGCGCTCGTGTTCGAGAAGGTTTGGGTTCTCAAGGAGCCTCAGGAAAAAGTCCCGGTGATCAGTGAGAAACCGCTTCAGGTCCGTCAGGTCGAAATGCGGTAAGGTCCAATATCGGGCGTATAGGATGAAAGCGCCTGTTTCTTTGCCGCGACGCCCCTGGCCGACCAGTCGGCGTTCAGAAGTACGTCCTGCGCGACGTCCTGAATGTTCGTGTCCGCCGCCGAGATATCCTTGAGCAGCCTCGTTCCCACCTCGCTGAAGAAAGGTCCCGATGACCATGTTCATCTTGGTCATCATCGCCTCTTTTTCCCGCCGTCTTGAGCAGTCGATCGATAATGATGGTCACCAGCAGAACCTCGATGGGCAGAAAGGCGATGTCGCCCACCAGGTAGATGAAGATGTGGTGGGAGTCGCGAAAAATGCAGTAGTGGGAGAAAGTAGAGAACCGCCGACAGAACAATAAGTACGGCGGCCAGTTCTATCGCGAAACAGATCGCGCTTTTGGTCTTTCTTGCTCATGTCATTGATTCCTTTGTCGATACTGTTTTTCCGATGCCGGCCGTTATCGGTCAATCTTCCTGCCGGCGTCTTCTATGATAAGGCGTGTTTCTCGCGCCTCGCTATCGGGGTCCATGGATGTCGGCGTCCCATCTCTGTCGGATATCCGGGGCAAACCGGCCGATAAAGGCCAGCGGGTTTTCCCAGAGGATCGCCCGCGAGATCTCGTCCGAAAGCCCGAAGGCGGCAAAATCGCCGTAGATCGTCCCGAGGCTACCCATCCCTACGGGATGATCAGTGCCGAAGAGGGTCCTGTCCGAAAAGTCGGTCATCAGGGCGCGAAAGAGCTCGCCCGTTTCCGACCAGTCGCGGCCCGCGCCGGGCCGGTCAGCAGCGCAAGGTAATTCAGCGCCCCGAAGACATTGGTGGCGTCAAGCCAGACACCCCGGTATCCTTCCATGAGGGCGCGCACCTCCCGAAAATAGGGGAAGAGGCAGTGGGAGAGGACGAGCACCAGCCGGGGGAACCGCCGAAGGATACGCTCTATGTCGGCCGGCGGCATCTTCATTCGGTAGAATTCCTCGAAGCCCGTGTGCAGCACCACCGGCTTTCCATACTCCTCCATCAGCTCGTAGACGACAAACATCCGCTCGTCGGCCGGGTCAAACCGCTGGACGAAGGGGTGAAATTTAAGCCCCACAAAACGATAACCCTCCATACACTGGCGCGTGACCGCCTCGTTTATCGGGGGTATCCAGGTGCAGGGAGCCGAAAGGGGCCGCCCTGGGGGAGCCGTTGCGACAGCTCTTCGTTAAATTCATTGAGCGCGTCGGTCTCGTCCGGCCTGAGTGGATAGACATAATTAAAGAAAAAGGGTATCCCCTTACCGGAGAGGTCCGACACGATCCCCGTCTCGTCTATGTCCGGATTGACCGGGTGATCGGGAAAGGCTTTTCTGATCCAGCGCATGAGCCCCGCGATTCTCACGGGCGGCATGATATGGACATGGGCGTCGATGATTGGACTGCATTGACATGCTGCCGTTAGTTTCCTGGTAAGGGCGGACAAAAAAATGTGACCGTTAAAGATTCTGCCGCACGTGAGGCCGGGCCCCCGCTACGCCCTGTTTATGGTCTGTCTATGGTAATCGGGCTCCCCTCAGGCACGGACGAAAGAAGTGCGGGGTCGTCGGTAATATCACCGAAGATGTTTACCGGCGAGGCCGCTCGGATTTCGTCCCCGAGGCTCACGGGTGTCTTGCCGAAGAATATGCACAGCGCGTTTCCGTCCGGCCAGTATCCGAGCTCCCCCCTCTGGACAATGTCCCGCGCATCCGGGGCCCGGCCGAGGACGAGCGGAATCGAAAAGTATATCTCATCCCCCCAGCGGTTGGCGCGCCCGGAGATGGGAAGGATTCCGAGGATCGCACTGCCTGTCTCGTTTTCGTATATCCGGGCCGGGAGGGCCAGGCCACCTGTGCGGATGATGACGTTTCTTTCCACGTGGACGTCCATCGACTTCACCACCATATTCCGACTCCATTGTATGGTCACACGCCGCGGCTTGTCAAGGACATTGTCGGGGCGTCCCCCAATCATCAGGTACACGCCATCCGGCAACCGCCTTCACAAAAGCGGTACAGTGCCCGGCGCCCACCTGTTTGCCCATTTTCGCCGCTCTTTAGTTTTACGGTCTTATTTGAGAGATTACGCTTGACAACCGATCTGCCTTCTGGTTTAATGTACGCGAAAATCGATGATTCCTTTTCGTAATCCGGTCTTTTTTCTCAAGCAGCAATTCACATTCGGACAATGAGATGTAGCCCAGTATTAGTGTTGCAGAGCCGCCGTCTCTTTTTTATAAAAAAAGAGTTGAGTTTTCCACACCTGTTAGCAATTTTGTGGATAACTCAACTTTTTTTTGGTCTAAATTCATGTTTTCCCGTGTTTTTTTGAATTTTCCACACGGGACGTAAAAATAACCCGTTGATATCGTTGTAAAAAAACGCTTCGAGTACGCAATGGACTCTATCTGGACAAAGACAACCGATACAATCAAGGCCAAGATCGGAGAAAAGACTTACGACCTCTGGTTTAAATCCCTAATATGCAAGGAAATCTCGGACAACCGCGCGATCATCGAAGTCCCCAATAAATTCATCCGTGATTGGATTGCGGAACACTACCTGGATATGATCATCGATTGCCTGAAAAAGGGAACGGACCGGGACTATGTCGTCGATTTTTCGATTACCGACTCCCATGACTCGTCCGTCCACTCGGTTGAGCCGGCAAAGGCGAAGAGCCAGTCCCCCCACCTCAAGGCCCTCCGTCAGCGGCTCAATCCCAACTATACCCTCAAAACCTTTGTAAAGGGTCCCTCGAACGAATTTGCGAAGGCCGCATGCGAAAAGGTCGCGGAAAATCCCGCCAGGGAGTACAACCCCCTGTTCATCTACGGAGGCGTGGGCCTGGGGAAGACCCATCTCCTCAACGCGGTAGGGCTCGGCATCATAAAGCGATATCCCGACGCGGCGGTTTATTACATCACGTCTGAGGAGTTCGTCAACGAGCTGGTAAAATCCATCCGGTACGAGAAGATGGACGAGTTCAGGAAGAAGTTCAGAAACATCGACGTATTGCTCGTGGACGATATCCAGTTCATCGCCGGCAAGAAGCAGACCCAGGAAGAATTCTTCCACACCTTTAATACCCTATACGAGAATCAGAAACAGATCGTTTTGACCAGCGATAAGATAACCAAGGAGATTGCGGGGCTCGAAGAGCGGCTTCGCTCCCGGTTTGAGTGGGGGCTCATCGCAGACATCGACTATCCGGACACTGAACATATGGTGGCCATCCTCAAGACAAAGGCCGAGCGCAACTACTCGGTGGATCTTGCCGATGACGTCGCCTTTTTCATCGCCACGATCGTCGACAATAAACCCAATATCCGGGAGCTCGAGGGTCTCCTTACCCGCCTCATGGCCGAGGCGTCGCTGGACGGAAAGGAGATCACGCTCGATTTTGCGCGATCGGCCCTCAAGAACTTCATCAGAGACAGGGATCATCCCGAGAGTATAGACGGTATTCAAAAGATCGTCGCCAAGTATTTCAAGATAAAGGTGTCTGACCTTAAATCACAACGACGAATCAAGGCGCTGGCCGAGCCGAGGCAGATTGCCATGTACCTCGCAAAGAAGATCAGCAAAGGGTCGTACCCTGAGATCGGGCAGAAATTCGGAGGGAAAGACCATTCGACGGTCATCCACGCGGTAAAGAAAATCGAAGGCAAAATCGCCGCTGATCCGGAATTCAAGAACACGGTATTTGCCATAGAAAACCAGATCAAGCTCAGGGGATAGCCCTGGGTAAAAGACCGAGATATCTCTGTGGACAGGTTGTTGATAGGGCGCGGCGAGTAAAAAAACCGGGTTATTCACCGTCTGTCCCCGACTTTTTTTGTACCGAAAACGGGAGTTTTGATATATACTTAGCCAACCCTATCCACAGTTAACAGAGTATAGTGCTACTATTCTTATAATATATATATAGTATAGATAGAGCAACGCAAAGGAGACAATGAATGGAATGGAAGATAGAAAAAGAGGATATTCTCAAGGGGCTTGCCAGGACCCAGAGTATCGTCGAGAAGAAAAATACTATTCAAATTCTCTCCAACGTCCTACTCAAGCTGACCGGCAATGACCTGACGATCGAGGCGACGGATCTCGAGGTAGGGGTAAGCGCGACATACGAATGTGAAGGCATAGTCCCCGGCGGCGTTACGGTTGACGCCAAAACTCTCTACGAGGTAGTGAGGCAGATACCGGAAGGTCTCGTCATACATTTTAAAAAGAAAGATAATAACTGGCTTGAAATTTCCGCCGGAAGGTCGGTTTTTAATCTCGTTGGACTGGCCCCGGAGGACTTCCCGGAGGTCCCGGTGCCGACCGGCGAGAGCCAGTGGAACATGAACCCCGCTATCCTCAAGGGGATGATCGAAAAGACGATATTTGCTGTCTCCCAGGAGGATATGCGGTATAACCTCTCGGGCGTCTTTATCGAGATCACCCAGGACGGCAAGAACAAGAAGATCAGAATGGTGGCGACCGACGGACACCGCCTGTCCCTGGTCGATTCCGAGTTCGAGGGCGAAATCCCGATTCCCGCGTCACAGGGAGTTATTGTACCGAAGAAGGGGCTGTCGGAATTAAGTAAGATCCTCGATGAAGGCGACGAACCTGTCGGGATGAGACTTGAAGGTAATAACCTCATCGTAAAGCGTGACCGGCTTACTCTTGTCATGAGGCTCGTCGATGGAAGATTTCCCGACTACCGGCAGGTAATACCGGCGGGTAACGATAAGGTGATCACGGTTTCGCGCGAGGATTTTATCAGGACAATCAGGCGGGTATCTATCCTGTCGTACGAGCGGGTGAAGATGGTGAAGTTTCGTATCACGCCGTCATCCATGGAAATCACGTCTGAGAGCCCGGATATGGGAACGGCCAGGGAGGAGGTCCCGGTGCAGTACGAAGGTCCGGAGATGAGCATCGGCTTCAATTCGAACTACCTGTTGGATATCCTCGGTGCCATGGACGATCAGGAGGTCCTTATAAAACTCCTGGACGAGTCAAGCCCGGGCGAGGTTCGTCCCGCAAAAGAGAAGGACTACTTCTTCATCATCATGCCGATGAAAATATAGTTCCAGGACGCTACAATTTGTGGTATGATAAAACGTTTATCGTTAAGGGAATCGTTACGTCTTAGGGTACGTGCATATGGGTGATTACAACGCTGATAAGATAAAAGTCCTGGACGGTTTTGAGGCCGTCAGAAAACGGCCTGCCATGTATATCGGTTCGACGGGCAGTCCCGGCCTTCATCATCTGGTTTTCGAGGTCGTGGATAACTCCATCGATGAGGCCCTTGCGGGTTACTGCACAAAGGTGGATGTTACCATACATATCGACAACTCTGTCACCGTTACCGACAACGGCCGCGGTATCCCGGTGGATATGCACCAGACCCAGAAGCGGCCGGCGGCCGAAGTGGTCATGACGATGCTCCACTCGGGCGGTAAGTTCGACAATGAGGCCTACCGGTATTCCGGGGGGTTGCACGGGGTCGGGGTGAGCGTCGTCAACGCCCTCTCGACGGAGCTCGATATGGAGATCCGCCGGGACGGCAAGGTCTACTCTCAGAAGTATCACCGGGGAAAGCCGGCAGCAAAGCTCGCGGTTACCGGTACGACAAAACGCACCGGGACAACGATCAAGTTCAAGCCCGACCCGGAGATCTTCGAGGAAACGGAATTCTCGTTCGATATCCTTTCGGAACGGCTGAGGGAACTGGCGTTTCTTACCAGGGGAATAAAGATATACATCGTCGACGAGCGGGACGGTCGGGAACACGATTTCTCCTACAAGGGAGGGATACTCTCTTTTGTGGAGCACCTAAACCGGAACAGGAACCCGCTGTATCCCAAGCCGATCTATTTCGAGACGGAAAAAGACAACGTCCTTTTAGAATGCGCCATTCAGTATAACGATTCGTACAAGGAATCGCTCTTCTCGTTCGTCAACAATATCAACACCCGCGAGGGCGGCACCCACGTAATCGGCTTTCGCTCCGCGCTCACGCGCTCGATCAACACGTATGCGCAGGCAAACGGCCTGTTGAAGGGGCTCAAGGAAAACCTCACGGGAGACGACGTGC
Organism: uncultured delta proteobacterium; assembly: GCA_963735595.1. Taxonomy (GTDB): domain Bacteria; phylum Desulfobacterota; class Zymogenia; order Zymogenales; family Zymogenaceae; genus JAFGAS01. Next base: position 176,051 of record CAVTLK010000004.1, read on the forward strand.
GGGAGGGGCTGGCGGCGGTCCTCTCAATAAAACTCAAGAACCCGCAGTTCGAGGGCCAGACCAAGGGCAAGCTCGGGAACTCCGAGGTCAAGGGTATTGTCGAGGCGATGATCAACGAACGGCTGGCCTCCTATTTCGAGGAAAACCCCCCGGTCGCAAAAAAGGTTATCAGGAAGGGGGTAGAGGCGGCGCAGGCGCGGGAGGCGGCCAAGAAGGCCAAGGAATTGACCCGCCGGAAGGGGGCGCTGGAGGGGCTTGCGTTGCCGGGCAAACTTGCCGATTGCCAGGAAACGTCGCCCACGCTCAGCGAGATATACCTCGTTGAGGGGGAGAGCGCGGGCGGCTCGGCCAAAGGCGGGCGGGACCGGCGAAACCAGGCGATCCTGCCGCTTAGGGGAAAGATTCTCAACGTCGAAAAGGCCCGGTTCGATAAGATGCTCGGCAGCGAGGAGATCAAGATCCTTATAACGGCCCTCGGCACCGGCATCGGTTCCCAGGACTTCGATATCGCAAAGCTGCGGTATCATAAGATCATCATCATGACGGACGCGGATGTCGACGGATCTCATATCAGAACGCTACTGTTGACCTTCTTCTACCGGCACATGACCGAGCTGGTCGAGCGGGGCTACCTCTATATCGCGCAGCCGCCGCTGTTTCGGATAAAGAAAGGAAAGAACGAGCATTACATAAAGGACGAAGGGCAGCTGGAGGATTTCCTGCTTAACCTCGGCGTGGAAGACACGAAACTGAAACGAAAGCAAGGGACTTCGCTTTCGGGCAAAAAGCTGATCGGGATTGCCAAGAAGATCATGCGTTTTGAGCGGATACTCGATCACGTAGACAAGCGGAAGATGGATAAGGAGTTGCTGCGCTCGTTTGTTCTCGAAAACACGCTGACGCCCGATTCGCTCAAGAAGAAAAAGCAGAAAGAGCTGGCAAACATACTCAGCAATATCGAGACCTATCTGAAAAACATCGCCCCCACCTTCGGGAGCATAGAGTTTAAGATCGAGGACGACACGGAGCACGAGGGAACGAGGGTTATCTGTCAGACAAGGCGTAACGGCTCGATCAGGGAATCGGTTCTGGACACTGAATTTATCGTCTCCCCGGAATTCACAGAGCTCCGCCGGCTAACGGCCGAGCTCGGGGAGTTGGGGGAAGCGCCGTACCTCCTGGTTAACGGGCAAAAGGAGATGAGCCTCACGACGTACGCCGAGGTGGTCGAATTCCTGTTTGACCAGGGTAAGCGGGGCCAGTCCATCCAGCGCTACAAGGGTCTGGGTGAAATGAATCCGGAACAGCTCTGGGAAACGACAATGGACCCGGAAAGGAGGACGCTCCTGCAGGTCAACATAGAGGACTCCGTGGAAGCAGACGAGATATTTACGATCCTGATGGGCGACGAGGTGGAACAGCGCCGGCAATTTATCGAACGGCACGCCCTTGACGTGAAGAATCTCGACGTATAGCGCTTATCGGGGAGACGGTACTCGGCCGCGAGCCGAGGTTATCTCATACCGTCGGCAAGGCGGGCGACGCCCCGGGCGTTGGACGGGTTCAGATGGATACGGCAATTAACGACAAGAGAGTGGCGGCACAGACCGCATAACGGAGTCCCGAGATGGAAGATGACGGGGACTCTTCTCTGTACGTGAGGAGAATCAGGGATGGACGAAGTACGGTCGCATACGACGGCCATTAACATAGAAGACGAGATGCGCCGCTCGTACATCGATTACGCCATGAGCGTCATCATCGGGCGCGCCATCCCGGACGTCCGTGACGGCCTCAAGCCGGTGCACCGTCGTATTTTGTATGCGATGTATGAGCTCAGGAACTTCCACGACGAGCCGCACAAAAAATCGGCGCGCGTCGTTGGGGACGTAATCGGTAAGTTTCACCCTCACGGCGACGTGGCGGTATATGACGCCCTGGTCAGGATGGCGCAGGACTTCAACATGAGGCACCTGTTGGTAGACGGACAGGGCAACTTCGGCTCGATTGACGGGGACCCCCCGGCGGCCATGCGGTATACCGAGGTGCGCATGGCAAAATTCGCCAGGCACCTCCTGGACGACATCGAGAAGAACACCGTCGATTTTGTTCCCAACTACGATGAGACACGGGAAGAACCGACGATACTTCCGGCGCGGTTTCCCAACCTGCTGCTCAACGGCTCCTCGGGCATCGCCGTGGGCATGGCTACCAATATACCGCCGCACAACTTGGGTGAATTGATCGATGCCATTATCGCGATCATAAAAACCCCGGACATAAGCGTAAAGGAGCTCATGAAAATCGTTCCCGGCCCCGACTTTCCTACCCGGGGATTTATCTACGGGACGGCAGGCATCAAAGAGGCCTACGAAAAGGGGCGCGGGAGAATCGTGCTGCGGGCGAGGGCGAAAATCGAGACGCAGCCCCGAACCGGCAAGACCGCCATCGTCATCACCGAGATACCGTATAGCGTCAACAAGGCCAAGCTCATCGAGAGAATAGCGGACCTGGTGAGAAACAAGAAGATCGAGGGCATCAGCGACCTGAGGGACGAGTCGGACAGGGAGGGGATGCGGATCGTCGTTGAGCTCAAGAAGGAGGCCCTGCCCCCTATCGTGCTCAACCGGCTCTACAGCCTGACGCCGATGGAGAACACCTTCGGGGTTATCATGCTCGCTATCGTTGCCGGCAGGCCCCGCGTACTTACCCTGAAGGAAGCGCTCCTCTATTTCATCTACCACCGGCGGGAGGTGGTGACCCGGCGGACGAAATTCGACCTCGAAAAGGCCCTGGAACGCGCCCATATCCTCGAAGGCCTGGTCAAGGCGATTCAGAACATCGACGAAGTCATCAGCATCATAAAGGCCTCCAAGACCCAGCCGGAGGCAAAGGAACGATTGATCTCCCGATTCTCGTTTTCCGATATCCAGGCCCAAGCAATCCTCGATATGCGGCTGGGCAGGCTTACGTCCCTTGAAATAGAAAAGCTCCTCAAGGAGTACGAAGAAGTCCTTGCCCTCATCGAGATGCTGCGCAAGATCCTGTCCGACGAAAAGGAGCTCATTAAGGTCATCGTCGAGGAGTTGATCGCGATAAAAGAGGAATTCGCCGACGAACGCCGAACCGAGATCGTCTCGGAAACGAAGGAGCTCACGCTGGAAGACCTCGTTGCCCAGGAGGACATGGTCGTTACCGTTTCTCACAACGGCTACATCAAGCGGACGCCGCTATCCCAGTACCGTTCCCAGCATCGGGGCGGAAAGGGGATATCGGCAATGGATATGGCAGAAGGCGACTTCATTGAAAGCCTTTTTACCGCCCAGACCCACGACCACGTCCTGGTCTTTTCCGACACGGGCAAGGCCTACGGCCTTCGGGTGCACGAGATACCCCAGGCGGCCCGGGTCAGCAAGGGCAGGTCGGTAGCAAACCTGGTGCAGATGCAGCCCGACGAAAAGGTCGCCTCGATGCTGGTGGTGCCCGACGTCGGTAACCAGGCGCATATCATCATGCTGACCGAGCGGGGGATGATAAAAAAGAGCCCGGCGTCCGAATTCGCCAATGCACGCCATACGGGGATAGTTGCAGTGGGGCTTGGCGAGGAAGACCGCCTGGTGACCGCCAAGACCGTGGACGCGGGAGCCGAGATCGTCCTGGTGACTGAAAACGGCAACGCGGTTCGGTTCTCCGAGGAAGAGGTCAGGCCCATGGGGCGCGCGGCCCAGGGGGTCAAGGCGGTCAGGCTCTCCTCGAAAGACCGGGTGGTGGGCATGGCGCTGATCACCGAGGGATGCAGCATACTTACCGCCACGGCCAACGGGTTCGGCAAGCGGACCAAGGAGGACGAGTACCCGACGTTCAAGCGGGGCGGGAAGGGGGTTATTGCTCTCCGGGCTACCGAAAAGACCGGGAAGCTCATCGGCATACGGAGCATACTGCCCGATGATGAGATTATCATGATATCGGACAAGGGGAAGTTTCTCAGGCTCAAGGCATCATCCGTCTCGATCATCGGGAGAAACACCCAGGGGGTGCGTCTGATGAACCTGGACCCGGGGGAACGGCTCGTCGGCATTGCGGTACTGGCCGAGAAGGAGGAGGAAAACGGTAATGCGTAGGGCTTATATTACGATTCTGGGGATTCTCTTCATCATTGGTCTGGCTTCCTGTGCAAAGGATCCCCTCAAGGATGACTTTGAGAGGGCCGATAAGCTGTGCGAAAAAGAGCACTATGAAGAAGCGGCCGAGATGTTTCGGGAGATCGCCATCCTCAATCCCCACTCGGACTACGCGGCCCAGGCGCTGTTTAGATCGGGCACGATCAACTTCTTATACCTCAAACGCTACGAAGACGCCGTCGAAGACTTCGCCTATCTCGTCTATTACTATCCCGATGATGAGCTCGCTTTCGAATCGCAGGCCGATATCGTCGACATATACATGAATAAGATGGGCAATTACGGGCAGGCTATCGTGGAGCTGAGAAAGCTTATCGAGAACTACCCCGGCCACGACGATATCGACCAGTATCAATACAAGCTTGCGCGCTGCTACTATTCTATGCGGGACTTCGACCAGGCCAGGCTCGAATACCTGATCCTTTTGGATACCTATCACCGTACGAAGCTCAAACCCGAGATATATTTCGACATCGCCAACACGTACTATGTAGAGGGGGGCGGTAAAGTCGATAAAGCCATCGAGTACTATACGAAGTTGATCGACGGATATCCTGATTCACCCCTCGTGATGGAGGCCATGTTTTATACCGCTGCGGCCCTCGAGGAGAAGGGTGATCTGGACGAAGCTCTCAAGGCCTACGAGGAGCTGCTGCCGGTCTACCCGAACCCGAGTATGGTGGCGCTCAGGATCGAGGGGATAAAGGGCATCATCCAGAAAAAGGCCTCCCCCGCACCGATGGATAACTCCATGGGCCTGGGCGCAACCGAAGGGGAAGTAATCGAAGGAAGCGGGGACGATAACGCGCCGCCGGCGGTAGGCGATAACGAAAAGCCGGACGGCATCATTATCAAGACGCCGGATAAGAAGAAGGAGACGCCGCCCGATACGGCGGGTACGGCGCCGGATTCCCCAAAGTAGTGGATGCCACCCCTGGTTGACGGGTACGGTAACATCGTATCCGATTGTGGAGGCCCGCGATGAACCATATCGCCCTTGAGACCGGGATCTTGTGGGGTCGGCTGACGCAAGACCAGGGTTATACCGACGCGACCAACCAGGCAATCGCAATCCTCAGAGATCCCCATCATTTCCAGTGGTATCTTGTCCCCATCTTCGTCGCCGTCTTCTATATTTATTTTGCCGAAATCGAGAAGAAGAACTGGAACGCAGTTATTGCCGGCCTCGCCTTCTGGGGCGTGGAATGGCTCTTTGAGATCATCAACGCCCTGTTTCTGACCGTCAACGGCACCTCGGCGCTCTGGACCACGCCCTGCGTCAACGCGTCCACCGGCGTCGTTAACAGCGCGTATAACATACTGGTTGGGCTCAACGTCGAGATCAGCCTGATGTTTCTGTTCATGGGCGTAATATTCGCAAAGGCATTGCCGTCGGAGAGAGACAAAAAGGCCCTGGGGATCAGCAACCGGACGCTCCTGGCGCTTCTCTTCGCGACCCTCTGCGTGGGCGTCGAGGTAGTCCTTAATTTCTGGGACGCCCTGATCTGGGAGTATTGGTGGTGGAACTGGTATAACCCGATCCTGATAATCGCCATGGCCTATTTTCCGCTCATCCGGACCTCGTTCTGGGTCTATGATCTGAAACCGAGAAAGACGCAGCTCGCCGTCACCGCCGCGATATACGTCGTCGATGCGCTGCTCCTGGTCGTCTGCATGGGCGTTTTTGGGTGGATCTGAAAAGGGGGACGCGTCAGCCGGGGTGCATGTGCGGATAGTGTTGTTTAAAAGAACCGGGCGGCCAAATGCCAAATGAAATGGCCGCCCGATTTGTTGGTGGTGAGATCTCCGGGGCATGGTTTTATAGGGAGAGGGTCTATTTCACGAAGTACCAGTCGGCCACCAGAGTCTCCTGCTTGGGGACCACAAGCATGATCACGGGGCGCGCGGCGATCTTGCCGGGCATCCCGACCAGCATGACCGATATCGTGCCGCCGTCCAGCGTCACTGCTTTTGCCGTAAGGCCGTAAAATCCCCTGTTTCCGTCCGCGGCAATCCCGACGACCGATTTCTTTGTGAAATCGACCGCGGGAATCCTGGCGTAATCAATCCCAAGCTCCTTGGCGATCTTCTTGAGCTCGTCGGCGGTGGCAGCGGTGAACTCCGTATCTACGAGCGCATAATCAATGGTGTCCGTGAAGAGCACCTCGTGGGCGATGGACGTACCGTAGGTGACCCCCTTTTCGATCATCTTCTGCTTCATGCCCGAAACCAGGATCGAATCGAGGTTGTTATCGACAATCGCCACGTCATCGCCGTATCCGCGTCCGGTCGTGCTTTCGAGACCCGCTGGCCCCTCGGCCACGGACGGAGCGGGAACCTTGGAGGCAAGGCCCTTTTCCTCGGCCCGGCCCGCACCCAGCTTCCAGAAGCCCTCGTCCTTTTTATCGTCCATCGCGTAGTAGTCACCGCCGGCCATCATAACCGTTTCGGTCTCGCCGGAATCGGTGACGTACTCCCCCTTATAGGTGAGGTACTGGAATGTCCCCTCGCTTCCCTTGGCGATCTTCGTGAACACGTCAACACCCTCGGTCGAAAGGCCGCTGGCGCCGATCGTGTTGATGATGATTTCCCGCTTCAGTGCCGTCTTGATCTCATTTTGCCACGTATAGTCATTCTCGTAGATGTTAGGCGGCGCGTCGCCGATAAGGAAGATCGTCTTTTCGGTAGTGGCGTTCCGATCCCAGTTCATGTTGTTAATCGTGACGTGGAGCGCCTCGTTGACGCTTTCGGGCTCGTCGCCGCCGCCCGAGGCCTCGATGGCCTTGACTTCCTTTATGACAGCATCGGTATCATCGGTGAGATCGAAGAGCCTGGTGACAAATTCGTCACCGCGGTCGCGGAATATCACCAGGCCGAAGCGTACGTCGGGCCTGGGCGTACCCCCCTCGATCTCGGCAATCATATCGACCAGGCTCTTTTTGACGACGGCAATCTCGTCGCCCATGGAGCCGGTAGTATCTACCAGGAAGACCACGTCCATCCGCGGTGCCTTTTCGGCGGCCCAGAGGGATGTGGCGGCGGGTAATAGTGTTATCAGAAAAAGAAGGACGGTAAAGGACATGACAGCTCGTTTCATACGGGTACCTCCGGTTTTTAATCGGTATGACACGGTTTGAGCCAAAAGGTTCCCGACGGCGCCGGTGTAGACGCAACGTGGCGTATACGGTTACACCCGCCGCGGGGATAAATCGGGAGGGGTGGGCCTACGAGTTGGCCTTCACAAACAACATCCTGAGGTCATACAGTGCCCCATCGATAAGGCCCTCCTCGTCGGGGGTCAGGTTTCCGGCGGTCTTTTCCTTGAGGAGCGAGATGAGGTCGATAGTCTGGCGGGCCCCCATAAGATCGGTGATGGTCTTGCCGGATACAGGATCGGGAACCTGCCCGAGGTAGATGAGGGCGGAGGTGGAAAGGGACATGATAAACGAGGTAAACGTCAGGGGCATATAGGCCCGCTCCCCGGTTCGCGAAGCGGCCTCGGGCCCGGCATGCGCGTCTTCGGGCGCTTGACCCGCCGTACCTGACGCCGTCGGCTCGCCGGATGTTGGCCCGGAAGGTTCGGCCTGGGGGTGTTCGCCCGTCTTCAGGATGCTCTTCCGTTACGGCCTCGGGGGGCGCGTAGCCGGAGTCCGGCGCGTCCTCTTTGCCGATCCTGCGCTTGTCGTGCACGGCAAAACCCTTGTCGTCTTGTTCGGTCTTATCTTTATCTTTGTCCGGTGCGTCCATTGTCTCTCCATTATTGTCGTTTCTGCGAAACAGGCCTCCAATAAGACGGAGACGCCGGTCTGTCTCCCGCTAAACCGGGGACCGGCGGTTCACCAGCCGAGCTCAGCGCGGGGGTTGAAGGGGTTCTGCCCGTCGAAATCACGCAGGAGCTTTTTGCTCGAATCGGATATCTTCTTTGGGACGGCAATCTTGATTACCGCGTACATATCGCCGCGGCCCGTGCCCTTGAGACGCGGCGCGCCTTTGCCCCGAAGGCGAAGGCGCTGGCCGCCCTGAGTGCCCTCCGGAATAGTGAGGCGCGTGGGGCCCTCAACGGTAGGAATATCGACCTGCGCCCCGAGCGCGGCCTCGGTGATGGTGACGGGAACCTCCACGTAGATATCGTCTTCCTTGCGGGTGAAGTAAGGATGCGGTCGGAGCCTCGTGACGATGTAGAGGTCACCCGAGGGGCCGCCGGCGATTCCCGGGCCGCCTTTTGCCTTGAGTCGAACGCGGGAACCGTCGTTGACGCCGGCCGGAATCGTCACGGTCAGGTGCTCGGTACCGGTTTCCGTGCGAAGGGCGATGGTCTTGGTAACCCCCTGAACGGCTTCGATAAAATCGATCTCCATGGTGTAGGAGAGATCTTCTCCCGCGCGGGGCCTTCGCGTGGTGGAGCGGTGCGCCCCGAACAGCTCGGAGAAGATATCGGAAAAGGAACCGTATTGATCGGTACCGCCGCCGCCGGAGAAGTCAAATCCGTCAAACGAACCGTCGCCGCTTCTCCATGTCCAGGTCCGCGCCCCGGGCCCGCCCCCGGGAGAGAAGGCAGCGTCTCCGAACTGATCGTACATCTTCTTCTTTTCGGGGTCGGTGAGTACTTCGTAGGCCTCGGAAATCTCTTTAAATTTGTCTTCGGCGGAAGGATCGCCGGGATTCATATCGGGGTGGTATTTTCGGGCGAGTTTTCGATAAGCCTTCTTAATTTCGTCCAGCGAGGCGCCACGGGAAAGCCCGAGCGCCCCATAGTAGTCCTTTTTTGCCATCTAATAAATTGTAATACCGGTAATCCGTTAGGGTGCGCGAAAATGGTTACGTTTCTTTGATCTCGATCTGTTTGGGACGCGCGTCCCGTATCTTCGGAATCATAATCTCCAGGAGGCCGTCCTTGAACGTTGCGGTCACCTTTGAGTGGTCGACAGTCTGGGGCAGTGCAAACGTTCGGGAGAAGGCGCCGTATGACCGCTCGATTCGGTGATAATTCTCTTCTTTGATGTCTTTCTCGAACTTGCGCTCACCCCTGAGGACCAGGGTCGAGTCCTTAACCTCGATCGTCACGTCGCCCTTGTTCAATCCAGCAAGCTCCGCCTTCAGGACGACGGCCTCGTCGGTCTCATAGATATCGACGGGTGGAGACCAGAACCCGGGAGCCAGGGATTCCTCATAGCCGCGATTCCTGGTCATGCTGTCCTGGAAGAGCCGGTCCATTCTATCCTGCAGCGTGAGAAGATCGCGGAAGGGATCCCATCTGATCAGAGCCATCCAGAACACCTCCTTCAATGAATAAGGATATATTTAAGAATTATACCATCCTTTCAAGAATAATGTAAGTAAATTTAGAGGTAAAGTCAAGGAGGCGCCGGTTGGTTTTTTCTTGACATAATGAGAGGCACACGGTTTAATAGGCGTGTTTTTCAGAACGGTAAAAAAAGGATTTGAGGATACCATGAAAAGATATCTGATTGGGTTTGTCGTGATACTGGCGGTTGTGGCGGTTTCGGGATGCGGCTATCGAACTCCCGAAGCCTGCCAGGAAGCTATATTCAAAGCGATCTCCAACGATGACGCCGAGGCGTTTTTCAAGTGCGTGCTCACCCCTCCGGAAGATGAAAAGGAACGGGAAGCGGTCTTTTCCTGGGCCCGGGAGGGCTACACTCCTTACCTGGACGGGGAGATCATGAGCAGGAATGAAATCGAGGATGTCATAATCCTCAACGTTGCCCCTTCGGCGGACTATCTGAGCATCTACGGTTCGGCACTGGCTCCGGAGCCGCTGGGTCTGGCCTTTGTCAAGGAGAAGGGGTATAAGCTCGACCTGGAGTATACGGAAAAGATAAAAGAGCTTCAGGACCTGTACAAGGGTTTGATGCGCTGATATAACGGAGCGCAAAGCTGCCGGTATTGGTTCGCAATACGGTGCGTGTGCCGGATGGATACGGCGTATGCGGGCAGGTGAGAGTACGAAAACCGGGAAGTAGGGGCGCGGCCTCCCGAGAATGAAAAGACCCGATCACGATGATCGGGTCTTTTTTTTCGGTGTTATTTCAGCCGGTCAGGGCGTAGCCGATGACCGCAAAGATCCCGACAAGGGACGTGAAGAGTATAAGGATGATGAACCTGATCCTCCGTATCTTTGCCTCAACGTCTTTGCCGCGAATGGATTGCAGAGAGAACCAGGCGAAGATGAAGAAGGATATTCCGATGGATAACCCGACGGGGATCAGCGCCAGAACGGCCGTTTTCAGAAGGAAAGTATGATCTACTACCTGTAACCGCCGATCGAGCGTGCCCGGTACGGACGGTGGGGCGCTGCGGCTCCCTAAGGTTCCAGGTTGAGGGCGCGCAACACCCGCTCGTTGAACAGCTCGGGCTTTTCCACAACGGGGTTGTGTAAGCTCTCGGGGATCGAGATGACCGTCAGGTTCCTGAAATACGTATGGACCAATTTACCAAACTCTCCGATCGGCCCGAACGACTTCCCCCCCTCTACGTAAAATACCGGAATATCCGTCCGATACGTCTTCCGGTAGGCCGCGAATCTCCCTTTCGAGAAGCGGTGTATGGCTGACAGAAAGTCCAGGGCGCTCTCAACCCGCGTGCGCTCAAACCCCTCCCACGTGTAGAGCCAGCCGTTGTTGCCGTTTGACTGCTGGAGCGGCAGGAACGAATTGAGGAAATCGAACCCGGTGGCGGTCTTGAAGACCGTTCGATAGAGGAACGCATTGAATTTCGGGATCAATAATGGGTAGAGGTATTTCGGAAAATATGCGTGTACCTCGATGAGAATGAGCCGTTCGATCAACTCGGGATACCGCTGCACGACCTCCATCGCAATGTTTCCGCCCAGGCAGTTGCCGACCAGCGTAATCTTTCCGAGATTTAGTTTTTCGATATATTTTCTGCCCAGCTCGATAAAGTCCTCGAAGGAGAAATGGGGCAGCACGGTGCTGCCGCCGTACCCCGGCCACGCAGGGCGGTATACGGTAAAATGGCGGGCAAAGGCCTCGTGACACATCCCGAACGTATCTTCATTACCGATCCAGCCGTGGTAGAAGACAAGGGGGGGGCCGGAGCCGCTCACCTTTGTGGAGATCGTAAGGCCGTCGATTTCGGTGGTAATGATTGATTCGGTTATTCGCTTTTTTGGGGGAGGTGGCGTCGTCGTCTTGGCTTTTAGTTGGGATTCCATTGTTAACTCCAACCGGTACGTCAAAAGGATTTATACTCTTTTTTACCAGATAACGGGATTTATGTCAATCCAATAAATACCGCAACGGGGAAACGAATCGTCACGGCGCCGCCGGTTCGCGCGGGCCGAGATTCGCAATTCCGGTGGCCGGCCGATGCAGGGCCGCTGAGGAGTTTCCCTGCGTATCGAACCAATCCCACAGAATCGGTACACGGAAACGAGCCGATAGCGCCCCTTTATGAGGTCCGGGGTTGTGCAGACGGCGCCCGTAGCGGGAGAAGCACGAAAAAAGGGCGTATTTTACTGCCCGATGGGGATAAAAACGACGAAAATGCTTGATATCAATCCATTCATCTGATATAAATCCAAAGGTTACAATACTTGAGAAATGAGGTGATACCGTTGGGCAGCGTAATCAAGAAACGCAGAAAGAAGATGCGAAAGCACAAGTATAAAAAACTTCGCGCCAAGATGCGCCATAGACGTAGACGCGGCAGATAACAACACCGAGGCGGTCTTTTTCCTGAGCTTTATGAAACGAGGGGCTTTTCATGGGCGTAACCGCACCCAAAGCCCCCCGTTTTATTTTTCGCTCCTGATGATCGGCGGTATCCTGTTTGAGCCTTGGGCGCGGGCCGGCCATAGCGGCCGGGAGGTATTCCAAGAGCGGGTCAGCGCCGATACGACCCTTTGTATTACGTTCGGGGATCGTGAGAGGGCGGTGAGCCGTCCGTGGACGATCGGTTAGAGACGGACCGTGCCGGTGGAAGTACCAGGCGCACTATTCTCATCACGGGATCGCCCGGGGGTGGGCAAGACCGCGCTGATTGCTTCCATCGTCGATGGACTCCCGGGTACAAAGACCGGGTTCTCGCCGGGTCTCGAGATGGCACGGGCCGACGAAAGCCGGCAGGCGCTTCGATCGGCCGGACGTGAGGTCCAGACGGCCCGGCGAAAATCGACGGTATAGACCGTTATGAAGATAATCAAGGCCGAATTCATCAAGAGCGCCGGCGCCTCCGTCGATTTACCAAAAAGTCCACTGCCCCAGGTTGCGTTTGCGGGCCGCTCCAATGTCGGGAAATCCTCCCTGATAAATTGCCTCGTCGAGAGAAAAGACCTCGCCAAGACCTCCTCGGTTCCCGGCAAGACCCGGCTTATAAATTTCTTTTCGGTCAACGATACCGTCATTCTCGTCGATCTGCCCGGTTACGGGTACGCCCGGGTCTCGAAAGAAATGCGGCAGACGTGGCGGCCGATGGTCGAGGAATACTTCCTGACCTCGCGGACAATTAAGGCCGCGGTCATTATCATCGATATCAGGCGCGGCCCCGAGCAGGAAGAGGTCGACCTAGCCGGGTGGTTGGCAGGCCGCGAGATACGGACCCTCTTTGTGGCGACTAAGGCGGATAAGGAGAAAAGGAGCGTGTTGGGCTCCCGTGTGAGGGACAGCGCGCGCTTGCTGGGCGTTTCACCCGACGAGTTCGTACTCTTTTCCGCAAAGACGCGGGTGGGCAGGGATCTCCTCTGGTCGCGTATCCGTGAGGCGTGTAATGCCTGAATCGATCGCCTTTAAGAGCCCGGCCAAGGTCAACTATTACCTCCGGGTGACGGGTAGGCGTCCGGACGGGTATCACGATCTGCTCAACGTCATGTGCCGGGTGAGCCTCTTTGACGAGATCACCATGACCGTGGGGGGTGATAAGATCGCGGTAGTGACCGATACTCCCCAGGCCCCGTCGGGTCCCGACAACACCGTATATCGGGCGGTCGCGTTGCTCCTGGGGACGGCGGGCCGGCAGACCGGGGTTGATATCAGGATACGCAAGCGTATTCCGGTCCAGTCCGGTCTTGGGGGGGCCAGCTCCAACGCCGCGGCGGTAATGACGCGGCTCAATGAGCTTCTGGGGCTTGGTTTCACCGCACGGGAGCTTATTGATTTGGGGATCCAGATCGGGTCGGATGTCCCGTTTTTCCTCTTCGGGTCTCCCGCGGTGGCCACCGGAAAGGGTGAAATACTTCAACGGGCAAGCGGGATTGCCGACGCGTGGCTGGTAATCGTGAAGCCGGAAGGGGGAATTTCGACCAGAGAGGCGTATGAAAAGATTGATTTGGTATTGACAGAAGAAAAAAAACATATTATCATGCCGAAGTTTATTGATACGCTTGATAGTCTCGTCGGTTGTATGCGAAACGACTTTGAACCGGTAGCAGAAACACTGCTGGGTGATATAGCAGACATAAAGGGTGAACTGATACGGCTCGGTGCGCTCGGGGCAATGCTCTCGGGAAGCGGCTCGGCGGTCTTCGGCGTCTTTGCCGATGAGTCGAGCGCCCGGCGTGCGCACGGACAGTTATCGGCTCACCGGGTGTGGAGCGCCTACGTAGCAAAAAATCTCTTCGAATAAATATATATACTATGGAGGCATCGATGGATATTACCGAGGTCAGGGTTTTCCCGGTGAACGAGGAGAGACTGAAGGCATATGCTACGATTACATTTGACGACTGCTTTATCATTCGGGATCTAAAAATCATTGACGGCAACAACGGGCTTTTTGTTGCGATGCCCAGTAAAAAACGGAAGGACGGGACGTTTCGGGACACGGCGCACCCCTTGAACAACGAGACGCGCGAGCGGATTGAGGACGTGGTGCTCAGAGAATACGAAAAGGAGCTATCACGGATCGCCGAAGGTGGAAGGCCTCTGGCGATGGACGAGCATTAACAGGCGATCGTACATAGGGTGGCGGCCAACGCACGGAAAGCCGATAGTAAAGGATATAGAACATTTAGTGGGGTGTCGACAAGCGGTAAGTCACGGGACTTTGGATCCCGCATTCGGAGGTTCGAATCCTCCCACCCCAGCCATAACGGAGACATGAGTCGTTAAGTGGATAGAATCAAGGTTTTTGCCGGGTCCTCCAACATAGAGATGTCCCGGGAAATTTGCGATTTCTTACACATCCCGCTCGGAAAGGCGAAGATCTCGCTCTTTTCCGACAGCGAGATATCCGTGGAAATCCATGAGAGCGTGCGGGGCATGCGGGTCTTTGTTATCCAGTCCACGTGCCCCCCGGTGAACAATAACCTCATGGAGCTCCTGGTGATGATCGATGCCCTCAAGCGGGCGTCGGCTGAGGAGATCACCGCGGTTATCCCGTACTATGGGTATGGGCGGCAGGACCGCAAGGTCTTCCCCCGGGCGCCGATATCGGCAAAGCTCGTGGCGGACCTGCTGGAGAAGGCGGGCGCCCACCGCGTTATTTCGATGGAGCTGCACGCCGGGCAGATACAGGGCTTTTTTAATATACCGGTGGATCACCTCTACTCGTCGCCGGTGATGATCGATTACCTCAGAAAGAAATTCGGCCGGGACGCGGTTATCGTCTCGCCCGACGCCGGCGGGGTGGAGCGGGCGCGAGCGTACGCGCAGCGGCTCGAGATGGTGCTCGCGATTATAGACAAGCGGCGTTCAAGTCCGAACGTCGCCCAGGTAATGAACATAATTGGAGACGTTGAGGGGAAAAATACCGTAATCCTGGACGATATGGTGGATACTGCCGGCACGCTGGTCAAGGCGGCCGACGCGCTGATGGAAAACGGGGCAAGAACGGTGTACGCGGCGGCCACCCACGCGGTTCTGTCAGGACCGGCGGTTGAGCGCATAATGAACTCTTCGATTAAGGAGCTGGTGGTCACAAATACAATCCCCCTGTCGGACGAAGCGAAAAAGTCAGGTAGGGTGACGGTACTTTCGGTCTCGCACCTGTTGGGGGAAGCGATCAAGCGCGTGTATAAACGGGGTTCGGTAAGCGAACTATTTATCTAATGAACGCCGATAGGCGCCGGGTTCGGCGCCCCGTCACGGGGGATCGGCGGCGGGGTTCTAACCCTTGTTTTTAGGAAGGTGATAAGCAATGGAACTTGCACAATTAAAAGTTGAGATGAGGGAGGGCTCGGGGAAGGGTCCCGCCCGAAGGATGCGAAAAGACAATAGACTGCCGGGGATAATCTACGGCCGCGGGGAAGAGTCGATAAAGGTCCATGTCGATCCGGCCGAAATCAGGGCGGCGGTCCGTGTCCATGAAGGATCGCTTCCGGTGTTCTCTATTATCGGCGTCAAGGACGCGGAAAAGCTGTCGGGCATCGCAGTCCAAGTCCGCGAGCTGCAGACCGATCCCGTCAGCCATGAGTACCTCCACGTGGATTTCATGAAGGTGGACCTGTCAAAGCAGATCACCGTCGAAGTCCCCCTCCACTTCACCGGCAAGGCGAAAGGCCTCAAGATGGGCGGCATCATGGATGAGCCGGTAAGGAAGCTTGAAGTTATGTGCTTCCCGACGGATATTCCCGAGTTTATCGAGGTCGACACGACAGATCTCGACGTCGGCCAGTCCATCCATATCAAGGACGTCAAACTGCCGAAGGACTGCTCGGTTGATACGACCCTTGACTTCACCGTGGTCTCGGTGATACTGCCCAGGCGGATTGTGGAGACCGAAGAAGCGGTCGAAGCCGTGGCCGAGGAAAAGGCGGAGGAAAAGGCCGAATAGAACGGTCCTCCACCGGGGTCTATACGGTCGTGGATCGAGGACAATAACGGAACACAGGGCGGCGGCAAAGGCCCTCATACTAGGCCGGAAGGCCCAATAAGAGGCAGGTAATGAAGGCCGTCTTCGGTCTGGGGAACCCGGGAACGGGATACGAAAAGACGCGGCACAACATCGGACGCATGGTTGTCGCGTCGTGGGCGGGTAAAGCCGGTATCAAGATCGCGGGGAGGCGCTTCGAGGCCCGTACTGGCGTCGGAGAAATAGAAGGCCGGCAGGTCATCACGGCGCTCCCGCAGACGTACATGAACCTCTCGGGGCGGTCCGTAGCCCGGGTGGCGTCGTATTACCGCCTCGATCCGGGCGATATCATTGTCGTCTACGACGACATGGACCTCGAGGTGGGCAGGATTCGGATCAGGCCGCGCGGAAGCGACGGCGGGCACCGGGGAATCCGGTCGATTATAGAGGAGCTGGGGTCACCGGAGTTTACCCGGCTTAGGATTGGGATCGGCAGGCCCCCGGAAGACGACGATACGGTTGATTTCGTGCTGACGCCGTTTTCGGCGGAAGAACGCGAGACCATAGAAGAGACGATACAGAGGGCTAGAGACGGCCCTCACGGTGATACTGACCGATGGTGTTGAGTTTGCTATGAACGAATTCAACAGGTAGTTGCTTCACGGTTCTATTCAGGAGGTTCGTATGAGTACACGTTACTGTATCTAGTGCCGATTATCGGATTTATCGGGCTTCTGATCGCCCTGTTTATCTACCTCTTCATCAAGAAGCAGGATGACGGCACCGAGCTGATGCGGGATTTGGCGCAACAGATCCATGACGGCGCCATGGTTTTCTTAAAGCGGGAATACTCCATCCTGGCGCTATTCCTGGCTGCGGTGGCCGCTTCTTTTGGGAATATTCGTTGATCAAACCTGGATGACCACGGTCTGCTACGTCTCGGGTGCGCTCTGTTCGATGCTGGCCGGGTTCTTCGGCATGAAGGCCGCCACCCGGGCCAACGTTCGGACGTCCCAGGCGGCCGCGAAATCAGGCATGGAAAAGGCGCTTACCGTTTCGTTTATGGGCGGTGTGGTCATGGGCCTTTCAGTGGCAAGCCTCGGCCTCGTGGGCGTGGGAATTTACTTCCTCATCTTCGGCGGTGATCCGACAACCGCCAAAGTACATCAACGGTTTTGCGATGGGCGCCAGCTCCATCGCGCTGTTTGCGCGCGTGGGCGGCGGCATCTTCACCAAGAGCGCGGACGTCGGCGCGGACCTCGTCGGCAAGGTTGAGGCGGGCATCCCCGAGGATGACCCCCGTAACCCCGGCGTCATCGCCGATAACGTGGGCGACAACGTGGGCGACATCGCCGGCATGGGCGCGGATATCTTCGAGTCCTACGTGGGCGCGATTATTGCATCCATCGCCATTGCCGCCACGGCGACAATCCCCACCCTCGATTACGCTATCAAGGGTACGACAATAACCGATCTCAACGCGGATATATGGCGCCTCAAGCTTATGACCCTTCCGCTCGTGGTCGTGGCCTTCGGCCTGATCTGCTCGCTCTTCGGAATCTGGTCGATCAAGGTCTTCAGGAAGATCGGTCCCGCCGCGACCCTCAGGTATTCGACGATCCTTGCGGCGGCCCTCTTTCTGGTCGGGTAACTACTTTATCTGCGCCAGCTTTGAAAGCGTCCCGACTTTCGTGGCGATCCTTGCCGGGACCATTGCCGGTATCCTCATCGGCCTGGTAACGGAGTGGTATACGTCCGCAAACGACTGGTTTACAAAGGACGTCCCGGTCAGGAGGATTGCCGAGGCGTCCCAGACCGGCCCCGCGACCAACATCATCAGCGGACTGGCCATCGGCATGGAATCGACGATCATACCGGTGCTCATCATCTGTGCCGGTACATTGGTGGCCTATAAGTTCGCGGGCATCTACGGAATCGGCATCTCGGCTGTCGGTATGCTGGGAACGGTCGGCATCACCATGAGCGTGGACGCGTATGGCCCCTCGGCCGATAACTGCCGGCGGCATCACGGAAATGGCGGGCCTGGGCAAGAACGTCAGGAAGATCACCGACAGCCTGGACGCCCTCGGCAACACGACGGCGGCCCTCGGCAAGGGATTTGCCATCGGATCGGCGGCCCTCACGGCCCTGGCCCTCTTCTCGGCCTATACCCAGGCGGTGAAGATTCCGATGATCGACCTCCTCAACCCGCTTGTGATTGTCGGGCTCTTCGTCGGTGCGGTTATCCCGTTCTTTATCGCCTCCCGGACGATGACCGCGGTCGGCAAGGCCGCCTTCCACATGGTGGAGGAAATCCGGCGCCAGTTCCGCGAGATCCCGGGCATCATGCAAGGCAAGGGGAAACCCGAGTCCGTCAAGTGCGTGGATATCGCCACCAAGGCGTCCCTCAAGTATATGATCGTCCCCGGTCTTTCCGCAGTTGTCCTGCCCCCGCTGGTAGGTATTGATCCTCGGTAAGGACGCCCTCGGCGGCATGCTCTGCGGCGCCACGGCCACCGGCGTTCTGATGGCGCTGTTCATGGCAAACGGCGGAGCCGCGTGGGACAACGCCAAGAAGTATATCGAAGAAGGCAACTACGGCGGCAAGGGCTCCGATCCCCACAAGGCGGCAGTCGTGGGCGATACCGTAGGCGATCCCTTCAAGGATACCTCCGGCCCCGCGATGAACATCCTCATCAAGCTGATGAGCGTGGTATCGCTGGTTATCGCACCGATGTTGATCAGGACGGAAGGGCTGCTGTCTCGATTCTTCTAAACAGCCGCGCATCGAATTATCAGGGGGGCACTCAATGCCCCCCTTTTTTTCGCACCGATACCGTCACTTCGCTTGACAAGAGGCGGCCGACATGGGGTACAAAATGAGGGACGTCCGATACCGGCTTAGTATTTACGTTGCCCGATATACCTTCAGGGAGAACCGATATGCCACCCGAAAAAGACCCCGGAAAAGCCTATTCGAACAACTCTCCGACCGTATCATGACCACCGGCTCGAAGATTATCCCGGAGCTCTTCCGCTTCATCGCCACCGATGACGACGCCAAGCTGATGCTCGCTACCCCCGGGACCGTCGATGAGCTTGCCGAAAAGACCGGGGAGAAAGAATGACGAGGTGCAGAAGAAGCTCGACGAGCTCTTCCACAAGGGGCTCATGTTCAAGGCCAGAAAAGGCGACGTGACGACGTATAAGATGTGTAAGGATATCGTCCAGTTCCACGACGCGACTATCCTCTGGCCGGAGGCGCCCAAAGAGTACCACCGGCTCTGGAAGAAGTACATGGACGTGGAGTGGTTCGACTACGCCCGGGTCATCGAGAAAGTTCGTGAAGGACCCGTTTACCCGGGTCGTGCCGATCGGCCAGTCCATTAAGGCCGAGGGTCAGATCCAAACGGTCGATGACGTCATGCAGATCATCGACCAGACCAACCGGGTGGCGGTCACCGACTGCACATGCCGGACGATCGACGGCAGGTGCGGGCACGAATTGAAGGTCTGCGTGCAGGTGGGCAGGTCCGCTGAATACGCCATCGAGCGGGGGACGGGAACCGAGCTCACCAAGGACGAGGCCAAGAAGCTCATCACCCGGTGCGACGAGGCGGGGCTGGTCCACGTGATCATGAACAGCTCCACGCGCCAGAACTTCATCTGTAACTGTTGCAGCGACTGCTGCCAGACGATGCCGGTCTTCGTCAAGGCCGGGGTCAAGATCCTTGCGCCCGAGCCGCTTTGCGGCCGATGGTCGACGCGGACACGTGCACCGGCTGCGAGGCCTGTGTCGATCGCTGTTTCTTCGAGGCGCTGTCCATGGATGACGGGACGGCCATCGTGAACGGCAGAAAAATGCATGGGGTGCGGCGTCTGCGCGCCGGTCTGCCCGGCCGAGGCGATTTCGCTTATCGAGGTGCGGGCAAAAGAGACGATCCCGGCATAGCAGTCCCGGTAGACTCGTAAGCGGCGTCGTCCGGCAGGGAAATAAATGAACGCGACGGGGTATCCACCGGGATGCCCCGTTACTATATTCGGGCGGATATCGGGAACCGGCGGTTCGTAGTCGCCTTTTAGCGTTACGTATTGCCCGATAGCAGGACACGCACCGGCGCCCGGGCGGAAAACTCGAAAAAGCGCCCGGAAATGGGAGATACGGAGACCCGGTCGCTGTTTTGTTGCGCCGGGCGGGGCTTTTCTGTTATAGTGAGGGCCGGGTTATTTACCGGGAGGAATCCGATATGCGGGGCTCATTCTGCCTGGTGCTCCATTCCCACATCCCCTACTGCAAGAAATCCGGCGTCTGGCCGGCGGGTGAAGAGTGGCTCTTTGAGGCGATGAACGAGTGCTACATCCCGCTGTTGATCGCGCTCCGGCGGCTCGTCCTGGAAGGCGTCCGGCCCGGCGTAACCGTCGGGGTGGTGCCGATCCTGGCCGAGCAGCTCTCAGACGGCTACATGAAGGCGCGCTTCCTCGAGTATATGGGCGACAAGATCGTGCGGGCGCAGTACGACCTGCGAGCGCTTCGAGGACGACCCGGCCCGACGGCGCGTCGCCGAATACTGGCTCTCGGTCTTCGAGGGCAACGTCCGGGCCTACGTCAAAGACTTCCACCAGGATATCCTCGGGACGCTCACGTGGCTCCAGGACGAGCGGGCCGTCGAGGTGATCACGTCCGCCGCGACGCACGGATTCCTGCCCCTGATGGCGCGCGACAGCGCGGTCTACGCGCAGGTCAAGATCGGGGTGGAGACCTACGAGCGGCATCTTGGGAAAAGGCCGCGGGGATTCTGGCTGCCTGAGTGCGCGTACCGGCCCGCCGAGGAGGAACGCGGGGTGCAGCGGCGGGCCATCGACGAGTGGCTCTCCGATTTCGGGATCGAGTGGTTCATCGTGGAGGGCGGCGGGATCGAATCGGCCGCCGTCATCGAGGACAGGACCGGATGCGGCGCCCCGACGACCGACCGGGGGTATCGGCTGGGCTCGGGCGTGGGCGTCTTCGGGAGAAACGGCGCGACGGGGCGGCAGGTCTGGTCGGCGGCGGTGGGCTACCCCTCGCACCCGGAATACCTCGAGTTCCACTGGCAGGAGCCGGAGACGGGCCTGCGCTACCATAGGGTGACGGGAAAGGAGACGAAAGAGATTTACGATCCCGAAAAGGCGGCCCGGCGCGTCAGGAAGGACGCGGCCCACTTCGTGAGGCTGCTTTCAGCCGAGGTCAAGCGGGCCGGTGCCGCGGGCGTTGAGTCGCCGGTTATCATATCGCCCTACGACACGGAGCTCTTCGGCCACTGGTGGCACGAGGGGCCGGCGTTTATCGAGGAGGTAGCCCGAGCCCTGGCGAAAAAGCGGGATGTATCTCCCGCACGGCTCGGGGACTTCGCCGATGCCCACCGGGACGGCTTCCCGACCATCGAGATGGGGCGGACCAGCTGGGGGGAAAACGGGGACTTTACGGTCTGGCAGAACCCGGAGCACGGCTGGATATGGCCGCTCATCAACGACTGCTGCCGGAAGATGGAAGAGGTGCTGGAGGGGATCAATTCCGCCGGCTACACGCCGGACGTGCGGGGAGCGCGCATCCTCAAGCAGATGGCGCGCGAATTGCTGCTGATGCAGGGCAGCGACTGGCCCTTTTTGCTCTATACCGAGCAGGCGCGCGAATATGCCAACCAGCGGTTCCATCACCACCACCAGCGGTTCCTGAAGCTCTTGTGGGGGGCACGGGACCTGGAAGACCACAACCGGGTGTCGGATAAGGACCTTGCCGAGATGGAGGCGATCGACGGGGTGTGGGGGGAGATAGAGTACCGGGATTTTATGGATAAATAAGATTAAAGGTTGAAGGGCACGACATGTCGTGCCCCCGTACGTATCAGATATCGCGTGAAGCGGGAGGGCTCCCGCCCTACTTCCTCCTGCCAAATAGTAAACTCAGCGGCAGCGAAAAGACCACCGCCCCGATGATCGACCAGATGATCGGGAACTGCGCGTTGCCGAGATGTATGTTGAAAAGCTCCGGAAGGCCGAGCCTCCGGGCGATCCAGGTGCCGACGATGGCCCCGATGAAGCCCACCGCCGTCGAGACGAGGCATCCCTTGTTGTTGAAGCCGGTCAGCGCCATGCCCACCGAGCCGCAGATGGCGGCGATGATCAACAGGACGATAAATTCGATAATCCCCATACCAGTCCTCATAAATGAGTGAATACGTAACGAAAATTATAACACAGGCATACGGTCCCGCTCACAAAAAAATTGCCGTCCGGGCCGTATTTTGCTATAAGAGGATATCGATGATATGGAGGATGCGGTGAAAGAAAAGGACAATCCGAAATGGAAGATGGATACCCGGTGCGTCCACGCGGGCGAGGGCACGGACCCACAGACCAAGGCGGTCCGGCGGCCCATCCACATGGCCAACTCCTACGAGCTTGCCCACGGACGTGGAGGAGCTGGTAAAGACGCTATCGTGGGATCACCTGGATAAATTCGCCTACACCCGGGAGCACAACCCCACGGCCCGCCACCTCGAGGAGCGCCTTGCCGAGCTGGAGGGCGGGGAGGACTGCGTCGTGTCGGCAAGCGGCATGGGGGCGATCGCCGCGACGCTCTTTGCGCTCTTGAACGCGGGCGACCATATCGTCTGCTCGGAGATCTGCTACACCGGCACCCAGAAAGCTCGTATCGGCCCACTTTCCCCGCTTCGGGGTCGAGGCCACGATGGTCGATACGTCCGACCTTGCCGAGGTCACGGCGGCTATCAAGCCCAATACGAAGGTCGTCTTCGTGGAGACGCCGGGAAACCCGATCGTGGTCATCTCGGACATCGCGGCGATTGCCGCGCTCGCCCATAAGGCCGGCGCGCTGCTGGTGGTGGACTCCACCTGGTCGGGCCTGACCACGCAGAGCCCGCTAAAACTTGGGGCCGACCTCGTCATCCACAGCACCACGAAATATATCAACGGCCACGGGGATACGCTGGGCGGGGCGGTGATCGGCCCACGGGCCGTCCTCACGGAGATCCGGGAGCGGGGCATCGTCCACCTCGGGGCATGCATATCGCCGTTCAACGCGTGGCTGATACAGCGCGGCTCGGTGACGCTGCCGATCAGGATGGCGCGGCACTCGGAGAACGGGCAGAAGGTCGCCGAGTTTCTCGAAGTCCCACCCGAAGGTTAACGGTCGGTGCGCTACCCCGGCCTGAAATCCTTTCCCGAGCACGCGCTGGCCGCCCGGCAGATGAGCGCCCCCTCGGGGATGATGACGTTTAACCTCAAGGCCGAGCTGATGGAGCACTTCGCCTTCATCGAGCGGTTGAAACTCATCACCCACGCGGTATCCCTCGGCCACGACCAGAGCCTGATCTTCTACCTGCCGACGGTCTTTTTCTTTTCGGACATGGTGGTGATGAACGACGCCCAGAAGGAGAAGTACACGAAACTGATGGGCGACGGGATATTCCGGTTTTCGGTGGGCATAGAGGACGCCGACGACATAATCGCGGACCTGGACCAGGCGCTAGCCGGGGTGTAAAGGGGCGGACGGGCCGACGACCGTTATATTTTACGTCGAAAGAGGCTATTGCTCATGAATCAAGATGGACTTTTAGTTCGTCAGCATATTTATAAGAAATTTGTTCGTGGTTCTTTGTCTTTATATATGCTGTTTCTTCATGGGATATCTTCGAAATCTCGGATGCGTTTTTGCTTTTGAAATGCCTATAGACGGCATCCATTATTGTAAGATTACTTTCCTCAAGTAAATCAGTAAGAGTCTCGACTTTCGATTTCAATAATTCACCAACGAATCCATTGGGATAATGCTCTTCTTCTATTTCCAGAAGGTCGGTAGTAACTAAATTATGTAAGTATACTTCATAGTTGTCTGGAACCGGACCATAAGGGAGACGGACGTATCTTGCTCCCGAAATCGAGACTGTGTGATAACGGTAATGTAAAAAATCGGAATACCACAACAATTTGTTAAGTTTCGTTTTAATAACTCCACCATTTTTCGAACAAAAGAAAATCACCATTTCTTTAATAGTCTCAGGCGAAAACGATTTGAAACCATTAAGGATGTTTGGTATATCTTCACATATAGGAAATTCGATACATCTTTTATCCTCTAGTGCCTCTTCTTTGACCAATTCTTTTAGTCGGTTCTCCAAGTTTAATTGGATTCTCGGAATTAGTTTTGCCCTATTCTGTTCGTAAATCCTAATCATATTGACGGGATCATCAATAAGTTTAAGAACTTGATTATGCGCGTCATCAGGAATGCTTCCATTTTCGTATCTATGTAAAGTTACCTCGCCCCATCCGAGAAGAGATCCTAAACTTCTTTGGCTAAGGCCATACTTATTTCGCAGCTTGACGATCTCTTCCGTTAGAATAATCTTGTGCCTTTGTCGATAGACATCGAATGCGTTCGTAAGGTTCTCCCCGTCAAGCTCTCGGTCATAAATGTCACTACCGCAAGAATCACAGATTCTTACTTTTGATGCTATGGCGACATTCTCTCCCTTCACGGGGAAGACTTCATCTCTTTCCTCGATGCGGGTATTAACAGCATGACCGCATTTTGAACAAAATATTTTTTTCATTTTTTTCTCGTCAAACAGATTTCCTGGGATGAAAAGAAATACATTTCGATCCATAGGAATCTAGTTTTAGTTTGATATAGATTTGCTTTCCTGAATATTTCTTTATAAAAGCCCAAATTTCACCGCTGGTTCCGTCGTGATCTAACTCCGGACCTTTGCTAAATTCCCGATCGGTCAATGAAAGTATTAATCGTTCCGCATCGGGTATGGATAAGCCGAGCTCAGCCAGACAGTTAAGATTGTCTTTTCGATGGACAAAAGTCAGTCCGTTAATTGACATTTCTTTTTTGAAATCTTTAAGAAATCGGATTATTTCTGCTTTGGTAGTCGGCATCTAGAATTAATGTTATCATATGATAGCAATTTGTCAAGAGGAAAATGAATATTATGAGGCGTAGAACGAATTCTTGATCGCTTAAACGTCTAGTCAGATACTATCTTTCCCTGCGCTCCCTCAGCCACCCGACCAGCGGCGGGAGCCAGCAGAGGTTGGCGGCGATGGTCTCAAGGGCCGTGAAGACCTGGGTCGTGGGGGAAAAGCCGGCGATGCGCGCCCCCAGGAGGCCGACCGGGACCAGCAGGATCACGAGGAGCCCCGTCACCATCACGGGATGGTGAAAATAGGCGCTGAGCGCCGCCGAGAGCCGCCCTTCCCTCCGGTAGAGGAATGCGAACCCGGACGCGTTGCCGCCGATCTGGTCGGACAGTGCGTAGAAAAATGGGATATAGAAGCCCTCTATCCCATTGACGTCCACCCCCGCCAGCCGGCTCACTCCGTCTACGATCCACGGAATCGCCATTCCGGCAAGCTTCCCCCGCCCGTAGGCCTGGGCCATCGAACCGACGGCACCCGCGATCCGCTTTTTGAGGGCAAACAGCCCCTCAAGGATGCTCTCGCCCTCGCCGGCAAGAGTCCGCACTACGGCCTGGCCAAGCCCGCTGGTCGAGAGCCCGAGGAAATCCAGCACCGCGCCCGCGATAAGTCCCCCGGCAAACCCCGCGCCGGTGTACTTGACCAGCTCGCCGAACTCCTCCGACTCGCCGGGCGCGTCGGTATTTCGCTCTCTTTCTTCTTCCACTGCCATGTTGGTTCCCCCTACCTGACTCTTTACTCTGTCCGGGCGGCCGTCGTCACACGCTTTCCCGCCTTCGAGAAGGTATGGGTCCGTTTGCCGCTGCCTTCCAGACGAAAGAGCCCGGACCGCGTGATTCCCTCGACGAGCCGCTGTCCCTTTATATGGTGATCGGATGCCGAGAGGACGCCGCCGTCCTTCAGCACGCGGTGAAGCTCGGCAAGGATGGCGTCGGGGTCTTTGAAGAAATGGAAGATGTCGTACAGGAGCACCACGTCAACGGTCTTATCGGCAAGTCCTGTCTCACGGCCGGAGGTGATGGGCTCGATAGTGGCCAGGCCGCATTTTTCGGCCTTCCGCTTCACGGTTCGGGCGGCAAGCGGCTGGATATCCAGCGCGTATACCCTCCCCTTTTTGCCGACCAGGGACGCCGCGGCGATAGAAAACCCCCCCGGCCCGCACCCGAAATCGAGCACGGTATCGCCGGACCTGACGCCGGCCTCCGCGAGTGCGTCGGCCGGGTGCGATCCCCTGTACCGGAACCAGAGAAAAGCCGACATCATCCGAAAGGCAAGCGAATTCATCGGTCTATCCATGAGCCTCCCCTTTTTAGTATACAGACGAACGGATCGGGGAATTATTGCATCCACCGCCGGGCCCGGTCCGGTAACACCGGTATGGATTGGGTATATCCCGGCGGACGGCCGGGCCGGCCGGATTAGTTATGAGTCGGGTGATTTTCTCGTCCGGGAAGATCGGGATCGGCGCTTTGCCGAATCCTACCCCGCGGCGGCACTCCCGGTCTGCTCGCGGTTGAGGATATCCCGAAGGACGCGGCCCGTATACGAGTGCTCAACGTCCGCCACCTCTTCCGGGGTGCCGGTCGCCACGACCTCCCCTCCCCTGTCTCCCCCGTCGGGGCCCAGGTCGATGATCCAGTCGGCGCTCTTGATCATATCCGGGTTATGCTCGATAACGATGATGGTGTTGCCCTCGTTTCGCAGCCGGAACAGCACCTTGAGGAGGTTTGCGATGTCGGCGAAGTGAAGCCCGGTCGTAGGCTCGTCGAGGATATAGAGGGTCTTGCCGGTGCTGCGCTTGGAAAGCTCGCGGGAAAGCTTGATACGCTGGGCCTCGCCGCCCGACAGCGTCGTGGCCGCCTGGCCCAGCGTAATATAGCCCAGGCCCACGTCGTGCAGCGTCAGGAGCTTTGCCATGATCTGGGGATGACTGGTGAAGAACTCCATGGCCTGGTCTACCGTCATCTCCAGCACGTCGGCGATGTTCTTGCCCTTGTAGGTGATCTCGAGGGTCTCACGGTTGTAGCGCTTTCCCGCGCACGAGTCGCAGGTGACGTAGACGTCCGGCAGGAAGTGCATCTCGATCTTGATGATGCCGTCGCCCTGGCAGGTCTCGCAGCGGCCGCCCTTGACGTTGAAGCTGTAGCGGCCCGGCTTGTAGCCCCTGATCTTGGACTCGGGCAGCTGGGTAAAGAGGTCGCGGATGTGCGAGAAGAGGCCCGTATAGGTGGCCGGGTTTGAGCGGGGGGTGCGGCCGATGGGTGACTGGTCGATGTCGATGACCTTGTCGATGAGGTCTATGCCGGTGATTTTATCGTGCTTGCCGGCCTTTTCCTTTGACCGGTAGAGGGCCTGGTTGAGGGCGAGGAACAGCGTATCGACCACGAGCGACGATTTGCCCGAGCCGGATACGCCGGTAACGCAGGTGAAGACGCCCAGCGGAAAGTCCGCGGTGATCGACTTGAGGTTGTTTTCCCGGGCGCCGGCGACCGAGAGCATCCCCTTTGATTTCCTGCGTTCGGCAGGGACCGGAATAGCGACCCTTCCCGAAAGGTATTTGCCGGTCAGTGACTTCTCGTCGGTAAGGATGTCGTCGGGCGTCCCCGAAAAAACGACACGGCCGCCGGAAACGCCGGCCCCCGGCCCCATGTCGATGACGTAGTCGGCCGCCCTGATCGTCTCCTCGTCATGCTCCACGACGAGGACCGTGTTGCCCAGGTCGCGCAGGTTCATGAGGGTCTTGAGGAGCTTCTGGTTGTCCTTCTGGTGCAAACCGATGCTCGGCTCGTCCAGGATGTACAGCACCCCCATGAGGCGGGAACCGATCTGGGTCGCCAGGCGGATGCGCTGTCCCTCTCCTCCCGAGAGCGTGGCGGCGGTCCGGGAGAGCGAAAGGTAGTCAAGCCCGACGTCCACCAAAAAACCGAGCCGCTCGATGATTTCCTTCTTAACGCGGCTGGCGATAAACTCCTCCTGGGCGGAGAGGGTGAGCGCCTCGAAGACGGTGAGCAGCTCTCTTACCGAGACGGTCGTATACTCGTAGATGCTTTTCCCGTCGATCCTGATGTGGAGGCTCTCCTTACGCAGACGCGCCCCGGCGCAGACCGGGCAGGAGCGCACGTTCATGAACCGGGCGATCTCCTCGCGGATCGCCTCGGAATCGGTCTCGCTGAAGCGGCGGTTGAGGTTTTCGATGATTCCCTCGAAGGGACGGGGATAGAAGAACTTACGGCCGTCCCGCTCGAAATAGAAGTCGATTTTATCTTCTCCCGATCCGAACAGGATAATGTTCTGGATCTTTTGGGGAAGCTTCTCGAAGGGGGTGTAGATATCGAAGCTGTAATGGTTTACCAGCGCGTCAAGCATCTGGAAGTGGTAGACCGAGTTCTTCTTTTCCCAGGGGACAATCGCCCCCTCCCGCAGCGACAGGGACCTGTTGGGGACGATGAGGTCCGGGTCCAGGTACATGGTTGTACCCAGGCCTCCGCACTGGGGGCAGGCGCCGTGGGGGTTGTTGAAGGAAAAGAGGCGCGGAGAGATCTCCGGGTAGCTGATCCCGCAGACATTGCACGCGAACTTCTCCGAAAAGGGGATCTCTTCTCCGTCCTCAACGGCGATGGTGACAAAACCGTCGGAAAGCCTGAGGGCAGTCTCCACGGAATCGGTCAGGCGGTGGCCGAGGGTCTCTTTCATCACGAGACGGTCGATGACCACCTCGATATCGTGCTTTTTGTTCTTATCGAGCGCGATTTCTTCGTCCAGCGTATACATGCTGCCGTCCACCCGGACCCGGAGGTAGCCGGAGCGCCGGAACGACTCGAGCTCGCGCTTGTATTCGCCCTTTCTCCCCTTGACGACCGGGGCCAACACCGAAAACTTCGTGCCGGGGGCAAGCTCCAGGACGTGATCGACGATGCTCTGGACGGTGACGGCGGTGATCTCCCGGCCGCAGTTGTAGCAGAAGGGATGGCCCACGCGGGCGAAGAGAAGCCTCAAATAGTCATATATCTCGGTGACGGTGCCGACGGTGGAGCGGGGGTTCTTGCTGGTGGTCTTCTGCTCAATTGAGATGGCCGGGGAAAGCCCCTCGATGAAATCGACGTCGGGCTTGTCCATCTGCTCGAGGAACTGCCGGGCGTAGGCCGACAGGGACTCCACGTAGCGACGCTGCCCCTCGGCATAGATCGTATCAAACGCGAGCGTGGATTTACCGGAGCCGGATAGCCCCGTGATGACGACGAGCTTATCCCGGGGGATGACAACCTCGATATCCTTGAGATTATGTTCCCGGGCGCCCTTTACCCGGATATGGGTTTCCGCCATGCGCGACCACCGTCTGCAGGTTAAATCAATCTGCAATTATACTGCAAGATTCATCCTATGTAAAGAGTTTCGTGAAAATTGATATATAAACGAGCCCATTGTTGGAGGGGACGATAGACATCCGGTTACGATGGAAACGTAGAACAAAAGTGAGGGATGCATGAATCGTCCGGTTGCCCCGTTCATCTTAATTAGAAATATAGTTGACATAAGGGAGGGGGAATAGTATACTATATTAGTCATGATTCGCGTCGCCATTCTTTTCCTACATATCTCATCAATAAAAAGCTAGGGAGGATATATGGGAGCATTGAGCAAAGCCGAGCGGTCGTTCCTCGAGGGGACGTTCGGCGGCCGCGTCACGTTTGACAGGATGGAGCGAAAGCTCTACGGGCACGACATAGCCGCGATGCCCGCGATTATGAAGCCGGTCATCGGGTCCACGGTGCCGGAAGCGGTCGTCCAGCCCGAGACCGAAAAGGAGCTGGTCGCGCTGGTGAGGTGGGCCAACGAAAACAGGATACCGCTGACCCCGCGGGGCAAGGCGTCGTCCGGGTACGGGGGAGTCCTGCCGGTAAAGGGGGGGGTCGTCGTTGATTTCTTCCGCATGAATAACGTCATCGCCATCGACAAGGCAAAGCAGACGGTCACGGCACAGGCAGGAATCGTTTGGGAAAAGATCGACCGGGCGCTCAAAAAGGAGGGGCTCACCGTCAACCTCTATCCCTCCAGCTACCCCGGTTCCACCGTCGGCGGATGGCTTGCCCAGGGAGGGACCGGGATCGGATCGTTTGAAGCGGGCTGGTTTGTCGACAACGTCGTTTCGGCCCGCGTAGTACTTGCCGACGGGACGGTAAAGGAATTCTCCGGCAAAGACATCGAGCTGATCTCCGAGGCCGAGGGCATCACCGGGCTGATCTCGACGATTACGATCAAGGCGATGAGAGACGAGAAACTCGCGGTCGTCGCGATCGGATGCCCCGATTCCCTCAACACGCAAAAACTCATCGAGTCGATGATATCGGCCAAGCTGCCGATATGGTCGCTCATGTTCATCAACCCGCGAATGGCCGAGATGAAGAACCGCTCCCCGCTTATCGAGCAGCACGGCCATCCGGCCGAAGAGCGGGTGCTGCTGCCGGCGTCCTACATCATCACGATCGCCTACCGGGAAAAAGACACCGGCGCCGTGAAGGGAAAGATCACGGAGCTGATAAAGCCGTGCGAGGCCGAAATTCTCAGCGATCGGGTGGCGCAACACGAATGGAAAAACCGGTTCAAGCTGATGGTCGTCAAACGGCTCGGTCCAAGCCTCATACCGACGGAGATCGTCATTCCGCTTTCCGAACTCGGAGCGGTCATGGAGGAGATCGAGCATAAGGTAAACCAGCCGATCGTCAAGGAAGGCGTCGTCGTTCAACAGGGGAAGAACGGCAAGCCCGAGGTCGTCATATTGGGCTTTATTCCCGCCGACCAAAGAAAATTCAGCTATAATCTCGTCTTCACTCTGGCGATGACCGTCATTAATATCGCCGAGCGGCACGGGGGACGGGCATACTCAACGGGCCTCTATTTCGCCAAGAAGGCCAGGGAAGTGCTGGGCAAACAGCGGGTTGAACGTATCAAGGAACTCAAGAAGAAAAGCGACCCAAGAGGCATCCTCAATCCCCACAAGGTGATCGATAACGGCTTTCTGGGAATGGTCATGGGGGCGGCGAAATTCCTGGAGCCCTTCGGCAGACCGTTGGGCAACTACATCATCACCAAAATCGGCGAGCGTCCAACCGAACCCGATACGGGACATCCCGGCCGACGTGGCGTGGTACGCCTACGGCTGCTCCCAGTGCGGCTACTGTGTCGAGGAATGCGACCAGTTCTACGGCCGCGGGTGGGAGAGCCAGTCCCCGCGCGGCAAGTGGTACTGGCTGCGGGAATATATGGAGGGCAGAGAGGAGTGGAACCAGGCCGTGGTGGATACCTTCCTGGTCTGCACGACCTGCGAGCTCTGTAACCTGCGCTGCAGTGCGGCGCTGCCCATCGAGCCGTCATGGATGAAGCTGCGCGGAAAGCTCATCCATGAAGAGAAGAAAATGACCTTCCCGCCCTTCGAGATGATGACCGCGGCCCTCACCAAGGAGGGGGACATCTGGGCAGGCTACCGAAAGAACCGATGGGACTGGTTCCCCAAGGATCTTGCCGAGAAACACGGGCCGGGTAAAAAGGGAAAGGCCGTCTATTTTGCAGGATGTACGGCGAGCTACGTCGAGCACGATATCGCGATGGCATCCGTCCGGCTCCTGGATAAGGCGGGGGTCGATTTTGTCACCGTCGGCAACAAGGAAAGCTGCTGCGGCACGCCCATGCTGGTGGCCGGTAAGTGGGAGGTCTTTGCCGAAACAATGAAAAAGAACATCGCCGCCGTAAAGGCCGCGGGGGCCGATACGGTCATCAGCTCGTGCCCCGCCTGTGACATGATGTGGAGGCACACCTACCCCGAATGGGCAGAGAAGCTCGGCGTTGAATTCGGGATCACCGCGAAACACTACAGCGAGGTCGTCTCCGAAAAGATCAAGTCGGGAAAATTCACCTTCCCCTCCAACGGGAAGAAGAAGGAAAAGGTCACCTGGCACGACTCGTGCCATATCGGCCGCGTCTCGGGCGTATACGAAGCGCCGCGCGACCTCATCAAGGCCAACCCCAACGCCGACTTTGTGGAGATGCCGTTTAACCGGGACGAGGCCCACTGCTGCGGGAGCGTGCTCACCCTCATCAAGGATCCGCCGATCGCGGCCGAAATCGGCAGAACGCGCATCGAGGAGGCCCTGGAAGTCGGCGCGGAAAAGATCGTAGCGCTATGCCCCTGCTGCGAGTTCCAGCTCAGGGTATCGGCAGACAAGAAGAAGCTCCCCGTGGAGGTCGTGGACCTGGCACGGTACTCGTCGGAGGCGCTCGGGTACGACTTTCCCGATCCGAATCCGGAGGTAAAAAGACAGTGGGCGGTCTTCGAGGCGATGATCGCGCTGATGACGCCCCAGGGATTCGCCGACCTGATGGGCACGATGTTCAAGGAACTGATCGACGCCATGCCGCTGGGCATGGGACCGATGATGCGCGTGATGGGAAAGATACCGGGTGCGCTCAACCTCATGAAGCCGATGTTCCCGGTGCTATTTCCGATCCTTCTTCCGAGGATGATGCCCAAGGTCATGCCCACGATGCTCTCGCGCGTGGCCGACAAGGTACCGATGCCCGACTACATGCTGGAGCAGATGCCGGAATTGATGCCCAAGGTCATGGATAACCTCATGCCCCATATGATCGGGGACGTGGTGCCGCTGGTGACCGGCCCGATGATCGATTATCTGCAGGGTAAAAGGGCATAGACTTCGTTAAAAGAAAAGCGAAAAAAGCCCCACCATAATGGTGGGGCTTTTTTATTTCGATGCAAGGCGTCAGGAAAGGCGGCTTCGCTCAGTAAAACAGCCAATTTGCCGCAGAGCCATCTTCGGCGCTCCCGCCCTATTCCGCCCCCGCCCCCGGCTTGAAATGCTCATGGGTGAGCTTACCCGCGGACTTAAAGTGCCCGAAGATCCCCTTTTTCGGGTAGATATCCTCCAGCAGGAAGACGAGAAAGGAAAAGACGAAGATAATGATCCCCGAGACGAGGAAGCAGTCGTCGAATGCATTGGAGGATGCCCATTTTTGAAAATGGGTGGCGACAATATAGTAGGCCTTCGTGGTGACGCTGTCGAGCGTGCTGCCGGAAAGGATGAGGGCGCTCTTGATCTTGGCCACCAGCAGGTTCAGCGGGGTGTTGTCCGGCGTGAAGTAGCTCAGGTAGGTCTGCTGGTGGAACATTCGCCTGCGGGTGAGGAAGGCCCCGAAGACCGCGATCCCGAGGGCCGCGGAGACCTGCATGATCAGGTTGAGGAGACCCGATGCCAGGCTCATCATCTTCTGAGGCACGGAGTTCATGGCGGCCACGGTTATGGGCGCCATGAGAAAGCCCATGCCCGCCCCCCGCAGGATGAGCCCGTAGAGCATAAAGCCGCGGGACGAGTTGAGGGAGAGCTCGCTGTAGAGAAAGAATGAATAGGCGGTGATGATCCCCCCAATGATGTACGGGACCTTCGGGCCGATGCGGTCGGTGAGGTTGCCGGCTATCGGCATCGCGAGGGCGACCGCCAGTGCCGAGGGCATCATAAGTAAGCCGGTATCTAAGGCCGAGTACCCGAGCAGCTGCTGGAGAAACAGCGGCAAGAGAAACACGGAGGAAAAGAGGGCGATCGATCGTATGGTCCCCAGTATACAGGTGATTGAAAAATTGCGTATCTTGAAGATCTGAAGGTTGACGATCGGGTGTTCCACTATCGATTCGACGATCAGGAAAATCATGAAGGAAAAGTAAGCGACTGCAAACAGCGTCAGGATATAGGTAGAGCCCCACCCTTCCCGCTCCCCCTGGGTCAACCCGGTGAGAAGCCCCGCCAGGGCGAGGGACAGGAAGAAGAACCCTAAGAAGTCAAACCGATAAAGACCCCGGTGACCGGTGCTGCGGCGCATGAGGGCCAGGGTCAGGGCGATGACAACGGCGCCGATCGGTATATTGATATAAAATATAGCGCGCCAGTTTACGTAGTCCAGGAGGTAGCCGCCGATAGTGGGGCCGAGCGCCGGTGCGATAGTGGCCCCGGCGCCCCATACCCCAAGGGCCATCCCCCGCTGGCTCGGCGGGAAGACCTCGCTGACCATCGTGAGTCCGGTGGGCATGAGCGCACCCCCCCCGACCGCCTGGATGACCCGAAAGAAGATCAGGGAATCGAGGCTCCACGCCAGGCCGCAGAGGGCTGAACCGATCGTAAATACCACGAGGGCCAGCGCAAACGCGTTCCTGAGGCCGATGGCGTCCCGAAACCAGGTGGTCGCCGGCATCAGGATCGCAAAGGCCAGCATGTATCCGGTCGAAACCCATTCGATCTGCTCGAGGTTGGCCGAAAAGGTGACCATCAGGTGGGAAAGAGCAACGTTGACAATAGAGCTGTCCAGGATGGCCATGAACGAGCCGAGGATGGCCAGAGCCAGGACCTCCCACTTATAGAAGGAGTTCTCGTCGCTATTCGTCGGATTTTGAGTCGTGGTGGTCACTTCGTGTAGATGGTAACGGCTACGTTTGATCCCGGCCTGAGGATAAATCCCTTTGTATCGATCGATATCCGGACGGGTATGGTCTGGGTCACCTTGATAAAGCTTCCCGAGACATTATCCTGGGGGATGAGGGAAAAAACGGCGGTGGCGGCAACCCCGATGTCGATGACCTCTCCCCTGAAGACCTCCCCCGGATAGGTATCCACAATAATCTTTACGGGCTGCCCAACCGCAATGTCGGCCACTTCGTCCTCGTTTATCTTCGCCGTCACCCAGACGTTATTCGGATCGACGAGCGCGCAGACCGGCTGCCCGGCCGTGACGATCTCCCCCAGGTCGGCAAGCTTCTTCGCGAACCGCCCGTTGATGGGGGATTTCAGCGGGATGTAGGGGGTATCGGCCTCGGTCACCGCAAGAATATTGCGGGCCATGTCGTAGAGGTCCCTGGCGGAATCGACCTGGGCGCGGAGGATTGAAAGCGATGTCGCTTCGCCGTCAAGCTCCTGGCGGGGCACCCCCCCGGTCTCGAAGAGGGCCTTCTTGCGGGCGTAGTTCTTTTCGGCAAGGATCAGCTTGTCACTGAGGTTCTCGATCTCCTTTTTCATACCGGCAAGCGTCGAGAAGGCCGAGAGGTTCTCGGAGCCCTTGAGCCGCTCCGCGGTGCCCAGGAGCGGATTGATCTCGGCCACTGTCTCGCCGATAGAGACCTCGTTGAACTCGGATTTCGGGAGTTTCGCCACGATACCGGCCGTATCGCTGGAAATGTAGATAATATCGCCGTCGATCTTGGCGTTTTCCGTCCGTACCGTACCGTAGGTAAAGACCAGCCACGATACCGTGGCAATCAGCCCCGCGGCGATAAATCCGAGGGGGATGCTGATCTCTTTTCTCGTGAGAAGCTTCTTGATATCGAATTTCTTGATCATCGTCGCCTATTCATACGGCAGTATAGCGGCCGGCCGCGCGGGTTTCACCTGGCGCCTCGCCCGGGGATGGGATGCGCAATTGTCTTGTTTGCCCGGTCGGGGTCAAACGGGGGCATTACGTGGGCCTTGCCGTCGTGGCAACGCGCACAGGTCTCGCCGGGATTGGCGACAAGGCCCTTCGAAACGGCCTTTGTTTTATCGTACATGATCGAGAAAAAGGCATACCCTCCGCCCGCCCCGTGGCACGCTTCGCAGCTAACCCCGTCTTCCCTTCGGTAGAGCGGCCCGAGGAGGTTAAAGGGCGTATCGTAGCCGGTCAGGTGGCACGAAAGGCACTTCGGATCGCGGGCGGGTTTTGCGATCCCCTTTTCTTTGGCGATGGCTATCCCCTGTTCGGAGGAAAGGTCGCTCAAGGCGCGCCTGTGGGCGGACGAAAACCACGTATCGTATTGATTGCCGATTTCCACTGTGGAGTGGCACAGCGAACACCGAGAGGCACCTTCGAAGGGATAGGCCGGAAGATCGGTGAATGAGAGAAGAAAGATCCCGGCGACGCATAACAGGCCGAGGGTCAACGGGGGCAGGTACTTTTTCATGAAACGAATCATAGCTTTAGGCGATAGCCAAGTCAATAAAAAGTTTGACTTTATCCGTAAAAAGAGATACTTATTCTTCCAAGGGATTATGAGGAGTACTTCTATGAAAAGGGCTGTTTTGGTCGCTGTCGCCGTATTGTTTGCGGCGGGCCTTATGTTGACCTCCGGGGTGCGGCCCGAGCACCAGGGAGCAACTGGAACAGAAGACCAAGGAGAACCAGGAGCTTCAGACCAAGGTCACGGAGCTGGAGAAGGAAGTGAAGAAGCTTCAGGGTGACCTGTCTACGTGCCAGGAGGATTTCAAGAACCTCCTTTATTATAACAGGGAAAAGGACAAGGGGTCCACGAGCCGGTAATCCGGTGCACCAGTCAGGCGGCCGATGATGGTCAACCCGTCAGGGGTTTCCCTTTCTCATCGGCTCCCCGTTCGGCCGGTACGGTCCCCGGGCCGACGGCTCCCTCGACAAGAGACCATCCTGGTAAAGACAGAAAGAGTTCCCGTATCGACATCCTCATAGATTCTTGTTGTTTGAGTATAATGAATCGGGCGGCAGGAGCGGCCGCCTTCACCGGTTATCGTGGTCGGGTAACGGTGGACTGCAGTATCCTATCCCGCCAGAGAAAGACCCCCGTCCTCAGGCGGGCACCTTCGGGTGCCTTGCCGGCATCCCCTCTGTCAATGTCACCGATCGGGTGCCTGCTGGGCTGCGTCTACTGCTACGCCCGCGGCTACCCGGGCGCTCCGGGGGCGGACCGGGTCGTCCTCTTTAGTAACCTCGCCCAAAAACTTACGGAAGAACTCCGGCATAAACGGCGGCAGCCGCGCCTGGTTCTCTTCAACACCGCCTCGGATTCCTTTCAACCACATCCCGATATCATCGAGTACCTCGGTCAGGCTCATGGAGATCCTGCTGGATCGCGGGATTGCGGTCTCACTGCTCACCAAGGGGGTCCTGCCGCGGCGTTTTCTGGAGCCGTGGCCCGGGCCACCCGGGTCTTGTCTTCGTCCGGATCGGGATCGTCTCCCTTGATCCCTCGATATCAGGCGCGGTTCGAGCCGTGTGCGGCAACGCCGGACGAAAGCCTTGCCAATATCGAGCGGCTGGTCTCGGTCGGGATCGTCCCGGAGGCGCGGATCGATCCGGTGATTCCGTTCGTGACCGACGCGAAGGCTTCGTTTGAGACGTTGTTTCGGGAACTGGCGGCGCGTGGGGTGAGAAAGGCGATGATCAGCTATCTCCACCTGCGGCCGGCAATCGAGGCCCGGTGAAACGGGAGATCGAGCCGGTTAGTCGCCGAGCTGATCGGGCGAATGTTTCGGGGGGCCGGATACAAAACGGTGGGCGCCTCGACGATGACCAAGCTTATCCTCCGAGGTCAGGCGGCGGGGTTACGAACGGGCGCGCGAGGCCGCCGACCGGCACGGGGTGGCGCTCTCGATCTGTTCGTGCAAGAACCCGGAAATGGAGGGCGGACTCTGCGTGGAGGGACTGGGGAGTTGGCGGGGGAAAAGCGGGGGGAAAAGGCCGGCAGCTCTCGCTACTGGAGTGACGGCTCAAGAAGGACATTCACCACGAAGGCACAAAGGCACGAAGGAAAAGAGCCTTCTTTGTGCCTTCGTGCCTTGTGGTGACTTCTTCTGAGAGATTACGGCGACAGGAAATAACGTCGTCTCTGTCGGGGTGTTGACAAATGTCGGTGCATGAACGGTATAGTGCTAACCGTTCAATAGGGGCGTATTACGGAACGACCGCTAATATAACTCTTCCACTTCAGTTGTCCGCCGCGATGCGGGCGGGAAAGGAGAAACACCATGTCGTCGTCAATCGTTCTCTGTCGAAAAGAGAGGGAGATAACTGCGTCATCACCATCAACCGGGATGAAAAGAGAAACGCCATCAACCAGGAGGTCTACAACGGCATAAGAGGACGCCGTGCTCGGGATATTCGATCGATCCCGCGGTGCGGGCGATCATCGT
Source organism: uncultured delta proteobacterium (assembly GCA_963735595.1). GTDB lineage: Bacteria > Desulfobacterota > Zymogenia > Zymogenales > Zymogenaceae > JAFGAS01. The sequence continues at coordinate 213,954 of CAVTLK010000004.1, forward strand.
TCGGGGCGCCGGAAAGGGATTCTCGGCCGGCATCGATTTCAATTTCCTGGCGGGGATGGGCATCGTCGGGGGGACGCAGCCTTTTGTCCGCATGAAAATACGGGAAGGCCAGGAAATCATGAACGTCATCGAGGACGTGGAAAAACCGGTCATCTTCGCGCTGCACGGCTACTGCTTCGGGGCGGCGCTTGAATTGGTGCTCTGCCGGCGATTTCCGGGTGGCCCAGGCGGGGACGAAGATCGGCATCCAGGAGACGGCCCTCGGCTTCATCCCGGACATGGGGGGGATCGCCCGGCTCACCGCCCTGGTGGGGCCGTCGTTTGCCAAGGAGCTGATCATGACGGCCGGGACGATCGACGCCGAGCGGGCTCTGGAGATCGGGCTGGTCAACCGGGTCGTTGACGATGCGACCGAAGGGGCGCTGGAGCTCGCCCACGAGATCGGCAAAAACGGGCCGCTGGCCGTGGGGATGGTCAAAAAGCTCGTCCGGTGCGGCCGCCACCTGGATACGCGGACGTTTCTGGAGCTCGAGTCGATCGGCCAGACGCTTGTCTGCAATACCGACGATGCCAAGGAAGGGATAATGGCCAAGCTCCAGAAGCGGGCGGCGAAGTTCGAGGGGAAGTAGGGGAATACACCAGGTATTGACGGACCGTAAGATCGAATGCAGTATTCGGAACAGGCGGGAATTACTAATGATCCATCATTCCGTGCTGCAGTATGGAACCTGACACGGATGATCGCGTACCGTATTGGACAGGGAAATGAAAGTGGTACAGTATATATTAACCATAATGTTAGTATGAATATCGGTAATAGACCCGTTATGAATATCTCAAGGGGCGAAATGGTTTCGGAACGGTAGGCAGTCCATCGATCACCAACAGGAGGCATCATGGCCGACGTAAAGGGCATCTCAGAGCTGGCATTTCGTTCATGTATCGATACGATGGCCGATATCATCGGTGAAAACGGCAAGAACTCAATACTCCGTTATGCGGGCCTGCAAGGACTATATCACTAACCCGCCCGGTTATAATCTGGAGGCGATAGTGACCCCGAATTCGATTATCACGCGTTTTTTCAAGGCAGTGCGCGATATTATGGGGGATAACGGGATACGATACGATTATGTTTCGCGCCGGAATCGATACGATCAGGGTCGTCGTCGACAACGTTCCCGAATTCCAGACCCTCATCGCGATGGATATTGATCCGAAAGAAAAGATTAAATTTGCCTATTTTGGTTACGTCACCGGAAGCAAAGACGATCCGGAAAAGACGCTCGAGTTCCACCTCGATCAAAACGAGATGGTCATGCATTTTCCGGAATGCAATGAATGTTGGGAGATTGTTGAAGGCGGCCGGGGCCTGTCGGAGTTCACCAAATCGTCATGCAGTTACGTCCGCGGGCTGGTACAGCAGGTGGCGGGTCTGATGCGGGAGGTTAAGTCGGTGTCCACTAAAGAGGAGACGTGCAGGATGAGAGGAGCCGACGAGTGTCGCTTCCATATCACATTCGAATTGAAGTAGGGACGGGCGGGGTTTATTAGAGAATAACGGGGCGGCATAGATGCCGCCCCGTTCTATCGTAATCGTTCCCTTTCCCTACTTGAACGTCGCCTAGAACATGCAGGTCGAGTCCGCATTCGGCCTCAGCTCGAAGTGCTCCACCGCCGTGTTCGGGGCGATCTTGCCGAAATATATCTCGTGCACCTTCGTGCAGCAGTGGATGCACGAGACCTTCGCGGGCCTTTCGTAGTATTCCTATCGCTCTTTTTGAACCATCTTGGCCACCTTGCGCGCCGATACCAGCTGACTGAGCATGCCCGCGCCCGACTCGCTCTGGCACCCGATAAACCAGAGGCCCCGGTAGGGCGTTTGGTGGGGCGCGCCGGGATGCCCCATTACCGGGCAGATCCCCCCGAAGGAGTGATGTGCGGGGGTGTGGACGATCTTCTTGAAATCGTCGGGGGTGATAGACCAGATGAGGTCGGCGTTTTTCCTCAGGCCCGGTATCCGCCGCTCCGCGTAGTCCAACAGCTTTTTGGTCATCTCCTCGCGGCGGTCTTCCCATCCGCCCGAAAGCCGGTTGGGGGCAACCGTGTAGACGGTCACCGAGTGTTTGCCCTTCGGGGCCATACCGGGGGATACCATCGAATTGATAAATATCAGATAGCCGTCGCCCCCCTCGTGGTAGCGCCCCTCGCGCAGCTCCTCAACGGAGTGCTCGATGTCGTAGGTGCTGTAGTAGTAAACAAGGGGGCGGTCCTGGTGGGCCGTCACGTCCTGAGCGGTGCCGACCTGGACCATGAATACCGACTCCATGAAGCGTATCGCCTCGATCTTGGCGGTAAAATCGTCCGGGAGGCGGTCTTTGCCGAGCATGCCGAAGAAGCACTCCCGCGCCCCTCCGGAGACGAGCACGAGGTCGGCCTTTTTGACGCTGCCGTCGGTTAGCTCGACGCCGACGGCGCGCTCATTCTCGGTCAGGATACGGCGCACCGGGGTTTTGGTGACGATCGTGCCGCCGAGCTGCGTAAGCGTGTCTGCAATCGGGCCGGACAGGTTCTTCGTCCCCCCGGTGACGATCCCGTAGGAGAGCCGCGGGGCAAGCCCCAGGACCCTGGTGGACGGGATGCGGCCCTCCATGAAGCAGTCCATGTTGAAAAAGCCGAGCCCCAGGCCGATGAATTCCGAAGGCTTGACCGCAAGGTCGGCCAGAATCCCGGCGTAAAAGGCCTTGAGCTTCTCGTCTTTGAAGTAATGATTCATCAGGCGCTCGGCCGACCAGGTCTCGTATTTCTTGATGGGGAGGTACTTGGCGAGCATTGCCGCCTTCAGGAGGGCCGACGGCAAACCGTCGGTTACGGCCGACCTCCGCTCAAGCGCCACGAGATCGGTGATCGTGTCAATGAGCTTCTGGAAGCGGTCGATGGCCGCGGCCTCTTCGGGGAATATCTGCTTGAGACGGTCCGTGCGCCAGGCGGGCCCCCCGTAGGTTCGAGGCCGGAAGACTTCAAAGTCGGGAAACGAGACGCTCCGGTCCATCGGCACGAGCGGTATCCGGTCGGCGCAGCCCAGCTCCGAGACGACGATGCCGCCCGGCTCGCCGGGGAACATCCCCTCGATCCCGAGGGGGCCGATATCCCACTGGAAACCGTCCCGGGCGATGGTCCGGGTGACACCGCCGACGGTATCCGACTGCTCATAGACGGTTACGGAGTACCCGGCCCGCGCGAGATAGGCGGCGGTGGCGAGCCCCGCCAGTCCTGACCCAACGACAATTACCTTGCTCATGGCACCTCCTCGCGAATGGCACTATGTAGTAAGGATTGGGCCGGGCTACGGCGGGCCAATAGAGCATGCTTCAACCGCCCAGCCACGCCCGGCTCCGGGGTAAACGCCTCGCCCGCTAATCCAGCTCGTCGATCTTTGCCTTTAGGTCGCGGTACGCCTCGCAGCCGAACTGGTTACCCATCTCGCATGCCTTTTCATAATCGTCCAGCGCGTCGTCGTATTCACCCAGCCCGTAGTATGCCCAGCCCCGGTTGACGTAGGAGAACGAGAGGAAATCGTTGGGCTCCATGTCGATGGCCTTGTCCAGAGTCGTCGAGCGCGTCCTGGTAGCGCGCCCAGGCCGCAGAGGGCCCATCCCCGGTTGTTGAACGCGTAGGGTATCGTCGGGTCGAGCCTGATCGCCGTGTCGCAGTCGGGCAGCGCCTCGGCGAATCTGCCGAGACCGCAATAGGGCCCACGCCCGGTTGTTATAGGCTTCGGCCAGGTAGTAGGAGGGTTTCAGGTCGATGGCCTTGGTGGCGTCCGGGATCGCCTTGGCGAATTCGCCCGTGAGGTTGTAGACCCAGGCCCTGCTGATATAGGCGTAGGGATAGCGCGGGATCGGCTTTGATGGCCTTATTGTAGCACTCCAGCGCCTTATCGAGGTTGCCGACCGCCAGGTATTCGAGCCCCTTGGCGTTCCACTGGTCGGCGGTCTCCGCGAAAACCAGGCAGGGCACAAGCGCCGATAGAAACAACAAAAGCAGGGTTACACGTGCGATCTGTTTCATGGCTCCCTCTCCTCATTCGATAGAAACGTTTTACCGCCGTCCGGGACGAAACGCCAGGCGGCCCTTACTTCTTCGGCTTCTTGGCGTCCAGCCCGAGCGTCCCGCCCGGGTTGAGGATATAGCCCGGGTCGAGGTATTCCTTGATCGCCTTGAGCATCCCGAAGGCGACGGGGCCGACGTGGGTCTCGTACCAGGGGGCAAAGAGCTTGCCGATACCGTGGTGGTGTGAGAGGCTGCCTCCGGCCTTCACGATTGCGTCGATGATCGCATGCTGGAACTGGGTGTAATCCTCGATCTCCTTGCCGCGTTTGGCGGGAGACAGGAATATGAAATAGAGGTTGGCCCCGGTGGGGTAGGCGTGAGAGGCATGGACCATCAGCACCGTCCTCGGGCGCTTCTTGATGACCTTCCTGACCTCCTGCCAGACGTGCCTGATGTTGTCCCACGAGCAGGCGGTCTCGAGCGTATCGGAGATAATGCCGATGTCCATCAGGTCTTCCCGCATGTAGGGGTCGTTGTAGCGCCGTTTCCAGTAACCCTTGACGGCGATCGCCCCGAGGGGGAATCCGCCGTGCTTCCGGGCGATCTTCCTGGACTTCCTGACGATGAGCTTGCCGTGGTCCTTGTCGCCCTCGGTGGAGCCCAGCAGCAGCACCCGTTTGCCCGGCTTATAGCCGAATAACGAGAGGAGTTTATCGGCGGCCGAGCCCTCGAGCCCCTGCAGCTTCATGGCGATGTCGGTCTCCTCGGCGTCCGACAGCCGCAGCATGGACGGGAAGCCGAATTCTCCCTGCATGATCTCCCGCATGGCGGCAAGGCCCTCGTCCCAGTCCTTAAAGAACCAGGAGAACATCTTGCGGTTCTCCGGGCCGGTAGGGCCATATCTTCATGGTGCATTCGGTCATGACCCCGTACGCGCCCTCGCTGCCCATGAGGATCTGGTCGATATCGGGGCCGATGGCGTCGGCGGGGAACTTCTTTGTCACGATGACGCCCCTCGGCGTCACGACCCGCATGCAGATGACCATGTGCTCGATCTTTCCGTAGCCGGTGGACTGGCCCCCTGCCCCACGGGTCATGACCCAGCCGCCCACGCACGAGTATTCAAAGGACTGGGGGAAGTGCCCGCAGGTAAAGCCGGACGGTATACGGCCGCTGCGGTAGCCATTGAGGATCTTTTCAAAGGCGGGGCCGAAGATGCCGGGCTGAACCGTTACGGTAAAACTCGTCTCGTCGATCTTAACGACCTTGTTCATGTGCCGCGTCAGGTCAAGCGAGATCCCGCCCTTGACCGGCTCCACGCCGAAGGTGACCGACGACCTGCCGGCAAAGGGGGTGATGGGGATGTGCCGTCTTAGCGCAGAAGTCGACGAGCTTGACCACGTCAGCCTCGTTTTTCGGGTAGACGATTATATCCGGCGGATGAGTGATTTCACCCATCCTGAGGTGTATCGCGTCCAGATAGGTGTATCCGACGGCGTGGCGCGCCCGCTCGTAGTCCGACACGTCGATATTCTCCTTGCCGACGATGGCCGTGATCTTTTTTACGTCGGCGTCCGAAAGCCTCGGCTTTTTGGTCAGCTTTACCTCGTCGGTGCCGGTCAGCCGGAGGTTTTCGAGGTCTTTGTCGGTGATACCGAAGGCCTCCTTGATGAAACGACACGAGCCTCTCGTCGGGATGGTGGAAGCCGCGGGGGTTGCCCCATTTAAATATCGACCGATACGAGGTGGGGGAAAATTTTTCGATCCACATAAAAAACTCCGTCCAGCTATTCCTTCTTGTAATACGAGCGGCGCCCCGCCGCTTTCGGACGCGATATCGGAAGCCGCAATAACTAAGGGATATCTCGCCGTTTTTCCAGGATAGTGTCGACTCCTTCCGCAAACCCAATTCCGCCTTCGCCCTCAGTGACATAGGCGGGGCGGCTCTTCATCCGGTCCACAAAGCCGGCGACATTTGCCACGCCGACGCTGAGCGGAAAGAACCCGAACATCGGCTCGTCGTTCGGCGAATCGCCGAAAAAGACGAACCGATCCCGATGCTCATCGAGGTCTATCCCGAGGACCTCCTGCGAGAAGATCCTCGCCATGGTGAGCTTGTCGTAGTCCCCCAGCCACGCGTTGACGTGAATCGAGCTGACCTTATAGGTGAGCCCGTGAGAGGCAAAGATGTCGCAGATCCGGTCCACGTCGGCCCGGGAAAGGGGCGAGACGTCCTCCGTGAAGTCGACGGCCACGTCGAACAGGCGATACGGCTGGTCGGAGGCGAGCGCCGTTCCGGGGACCGCAGAAAGGACATCGTCTGCCGCGGCCATGAGGCGGTCACGGGTCTCCCGGGCCCGGTCGGGGGGGAAATAGAACCGCTTCTTCAGCCGCTTCTCGGCGGCGTCGTAGTAAAAGTAAAGGGCGCCGTTTTCTCCCGACCACGCCGGTCACCGGCCACATCCGGGCGATGTGATCGCACCAGCCGGCGGGGCGCCCCGTGATGGGGACGCAGTAAAGGCGCTGCGGCCGAAAGCCGCCAGAGGGACGAAAAAGAGGCGGCCGGGATTTTGCCGGCGAGGGTAAACGTGTCGTCGATGTCAAAGAATACTCCCAGGAGGCCGTCGGCCGCAGCCTGTGGGAACTCGCGCAATCTGTTTCATGGTCATCCGTGACCGGGAGGCGCGCCGTCGGCCCGTGGTACGGCGGGGGTCGGCCTCCCGGCGGCACCCCCGATTCGATCGATGAGATCGATTAGATCGATTAGATTAAGAGGACCACGACGCCGGTGAGCGCCAGGACTATCGCGACGACCAGCACCAATACCTGGGCAAGCCCGCAGAAGATCCAGGTCAAAAACGACTTTCCCCACGTGGTCTTATAGATCCACTTGAGAAGTCCGAGCGTGATGACGACGCCCAGGATCCACCCGGCGATGGTCCCGAAACCAAAGAGGGTCGAGGCGATACCGGTCAGGGCCCAGACGGTAAAGCTCGTGACAATGGCCGCCCAAAAGGCCTTGCCAAACGTGGCTCCCGGATACGCGCGCGATCTTAGTGCCGATCCATATAAAGACTGCCGAGATGACGGTGGCCGCAACAAACAGGCCGACGAAAAAAAGGACGAGGGCAAATCCAATCAGTTCCATAGCACCTCCTTGTTACCGTGCACCCGGCGACACGCCCAACGCGTCTTCGGGCGGGTTGGTATCGAAATATCGTATCCGCATAAAACGCGAGGGTCAATGCGGCATCCGTTACGTCAAGGTCTCCCTGTGCGGCAGATCCGTGTATGGTGTCGTCAAGGCCGTCGTCGGGACCGGGCGGTCACCGGTCGGCTCCGAGTAAGGCCCACGCCGTTTTCCCGATGTTTGCCACATCCTTCCTGGACTCCGGGAAGAGCCGCACGGTCACGATCCGCGAGGCTCGTCCCCGGGCGCCGGCGTCCGTAATCGCGGCGACGTACCCGGTTATCTCGCCCGTGGGGACGGCCAGCGGGACGACCGTGGCCTCCTCTCCGAGCCAAATCGGTCCCTCACCGTCAAGCTCCCCGGTGAAATAGACATCGCCTTCGCGGGCGATCATCAGCGCCTCTTCTCCCTTGAGGAGGTACCCCCCGTCCCAGGTCATGAGGCGCGTCAGGAAGCCGTCGGCGGGGGCCGTAATGAAGACGGAGCCGTACTCCGTCTCGGTCCTCGCGAGATCGGCCCGGGCCTCGGCAAGCTCCGCCTCGGCGCGCGCATAGTAGGCCACCGCCTTCCTGTTCTGCTTCTCGGCAAACTCCCACTCGTCCTTGAGCCGGTCCACCTCCCTGGTGGCCACGGCCCCTTTCTTGAGCAGGTACGAAAAGGTCAGGTATCTGCCGCGGGAATAGGAAACCTCCCCCGTTGTCCGGTCAAGCTCGTCTTTGGCGGCCTTTTCCTGTTTGCCGGCCTCGGCGAGGCGTTCCTTTGCCCTGGTAAGTTCTCCGGCGGAATCGTCCGCGTCCAGCCGCACCAACAACTCACCCGCCGATATCCGGTCACCCGGGACCTTGGTGATTCGCGATACTTCGCCGGACGTCCCGGCCGAAAGCGTGACGTCTCGGCATGTATCGTGCCCTTCATAAGGACGACCGAATCGGCAAACGGGAACCCGGCATGACGAGACGGCCGCACTCAGGGCAACGATAATGATCGCCGCGGCCCGCGCTATCCGTACGTTCATTATGTGGCTGATATTGTAATCCATCGACGTAAAAAAGTGAAGCCTTTTTCGACCAACGGCCGAAGAGGGCGCAGTCTGCGCGGCCCAGAAAAATAGGGGCGCGGTCTGATCCGCGCCCCTCTATGCTTCTTTACAGAAGATGAAGAGATATATCTATTTCTTCATCTTGTCGAGCTCCTGCTGGCGGAGCTCTTTCCTCAGAATCTTGCCAACGGCGCTTTTGGGCAGGCTCGGGACGAACTCGACGAGCTTGGGCACTTTGTAGGCGGCCAGTTTTTCCTTGCAGAACTTAATGATCTCCTCTTCCGAGGACGTCTGGCCTTCCTTGAGGACGACGAAGACCTTGACCGTCTCTCCCCGGTAGGGGTCGGGCACGCCGATGGCGCAGGCCTCGGCCACCTTCGGGTGTTCGTAGAGGACCTCGTCGATATCGCGCGGGTAGATGTTATAGCCGCCGGCGATGATCATGTCCTTTTTGCGGTCGACGATATAGAAATAGCCTTCAGCGTCCATCGTGCCGATGTCGCCGGTAAAGAGCCAGCCGTCTTTCAGGGCGGATCTTGGTCTCCTCGGGCTTCTTGTAGTAGCCCTGGGTCACCTGCGGTCCCCTGATGATAACCTCGCCCGGCTCCCCGACTTTCATCTCTTTCTTACCGGTATCCAAATCGACGATCTTGAGTTCGGTATCGGGCACCGGCAGGCCGATCGAGCCGACCTTCGTCTTCCCGCCGAAGGGATTGATGGTTGCGACCGGGGTCGTCTCGGACAGGCCGTACCCTTCGCAGATCTGGGAGCCGGTAGCTGCCTCGAACTCCTTGATCGTCTCCAACGCCAGCGGCGCCGCGCCCGAGAAACAGCCCTTGACCGACTTGAGATTGAACTTCTTGAGGTCGGGGTGCCTGAGTATTCCCACAAAAAGCGTGGGGACGAGCGGCAGGAAGGACGGCTTGTAGGCGTCGATCGCCTCCAGGAGCACCTGCGGCTCCGGGCGGGGGATCAGGATGATGTTATATCCGTTATACAGCGACAGGTTCATAACGGTGGTCATGCCGAAGGAGTGGAAGAAGGGGAGCGCTCCCATCGAGGTTTCCTTGCCCTTGAGGAATGACGGGAACCATACGGTGATCTGCTGGACGTTCTTGGAGAGGTTGCCGTGGGTGAGCATAACGCCCTTGGACACGCCCGTGGTGCCACCGGTGTACTGCAGCGTCCCGAGGTCATCGAAGGAGAGTTTCACGCTGGGCGGATTGGGCTTGTTCTTCTTGATGAGGCCGACGAAATCAAGGACATCGGCGGTCTCCTCGATCTGCTTGAACATCCCCTTCTTTACGTGCGGGAAGAGCTGCTTCTTCGGGAAGGGGAGATAGTCATTGATGTGGCAGAAGATGATCTTCTTGATTTTCGTCTTGGGTTTGAGGGCGATCATCCGGGGAGCCAGGAGGTCAAGCGAGACCAGGTATTCCGACTCGGAATCGTTAAGCTGATGCTCGAGCTCGCGATCGGTGTAAAGGGGATTATTGAGGACCAGCGTTGCCCCCGCGGCCATGGCGCCGTAGTAGGCGATGACCATCTGCGGAATATTGGGAAGGAGCGTGGACACCTTCGTTCCCTTTTTAACGCCCATCGCGGCCATCGCGGTGGCGAAGCGATCGACCAGATCATTCAACTCTTTGTAGCTAATCACCTTTCCCATGAAGGTGAGGGCGGGCCTGTTCGGGAACTCTTTTACCGTGCGACGAAACGCCTCGATAAGCGTGAGCTTCTCATACGTCATCGTCTTGGGGACTCCCGAAACGTACGAATTGAGCCAGGGCATTTTCTTGGTATCCGTTTTTACGGATTGCCCGGCGGCCTGCTTTTTCTTTTCGGCCTTTGGGTCTTTTGCCATTGAGAACCTCCTATTATGTAACGAAACCGGAAAAATCCGTGCGTATTGTAATCTAAATTACACAAAAAGCAAAGCCTTTTTCATATAAACCACCGGGGCATAGAGGGAGTGGATAAAAATACGCCGTGAGCGGGAGCGACGCAGGCATCCGGTCTGCGCCGCCGGCGCGTCTCTTCAGTTTCAGTCTGTGGCGGGGCTTGTTGATCGGTTTTCACGGGGAGGGAATGGACTCCCCGCGGGAAGACCGGATCTTCCCGCGGGGGTGTATGTCGTGCTCTATTTCTTCTCTTTTGCCATCTTTTCCACTTCCATCTGCCTGAGCTCCTTTCTGAGGATCTTGCCAACGGCGCTCTTGGGCAGGCTCGGGACGAACTCGATGATCCTGGGCACCTTGTAGGCGGCCAGCTTCTGCTTGCAGAACGAGATGATCTCGTCTTCCGTCGCGGTCTGGCCCTCCTTGAGGACGACAAAGGCCTTGACGTTCTCTCCGCGGTAAGGGTCGGGGACGCCAATGGCGCAGCCCTCGGCCACCTTCGGGTGCTCGAAGAGTACCTCGTCGATATCGCGCGGGTAGATGTTATAGCCGCCGGCGATGATCATATCCTTCTTGCGGTCGACGATGGAAATGTAGCCTTCCTCGTCCATGATGCCGATGTCGCCCGTATAGAGCCAGCCGTCCTTGATGGCGAGCTTGGTTTCCTCGGGCTTTTTGTAGTAGCCCTTGGTGACCTGGGGCCCCTTGACAATGACCTCACCCGGCTCTCCGAACTTCATCTCCTTCTTACCGGTGTCCAGATCGACGATCTTCACGTCGGTATCCGGGATCGGCAGCCCGATGCTTCCGACCTTGGTCTTGCCCCCGAAGGGGTTAATCGTGGCGGCCGGAGATGTTTCCGAGAGGCCGTAGGCCTCGCAGATCTGGGCTCCGGTCGTCGATTCGAACTCCTTGATCGTTTCCATGGCCAGCGGCGCCGCGCCGGAGAAGCATCCCTTGAGGGTGGAGAGGTTATATTTCTTTATGTCCGGGTGCCTGAGCATGCCGACGAACATCGTGGGGACCGCCGCCATAAACGTCGGCTTGTATTGGTTTATGGCCTCTAAAATCGCCAGCGGTTCCGGGCGCGGGACCAGGATGACGTTCCATCCCATATACATGGAAAGGTTCATTACGGCGGTCATCCCAAAGGAGTGAAAGAAGGGCAGGATCCCCATCTGGATCTCCTTTCCCCTTTCAAAGGACGGAAACCAGGACCGGATCTGCTGGAGGTTGCAGGAGAGATTGGACTGGGTCAGCATGACGCCTTTCGAGACGCCGGTGGTGCCCCCGGTATATTGGAAGGTGGCAAGGTCATCGAAGCCTATCTTGACCTGCGGGGGATTGGGCTTTGTGGACTTGATCAGGTCGACGAACTCATAGATGTCCGGCGACGGGGCGATCTTGACGAACATCCCCTTCTTGACGTGGGGGAAGAGCTGCTTTTTCGGGAACGGGAGGTAGTCGTTGATGTGGCAGATGATGATCTTCTTGACCTTTGTCTTCGGCTTGAGCGCGATCATCCGCGGCGCCAGGAGGTCCAGCGTCACGAGATACTCCGACTCGGAGTCGTTGAGCTGGTGTTCGAGCTCTCGATCGGTGTAGAGGGGATTGTTAAGGACGAGGCTTGCCCCCGCGGTCATGGCCCCGTAATAGGCGATGACCATCTGGGGGATATTGGGAAGCAGCGTGGCTACGCGGCTCCCCTTCTTGACGCCGAGGTCTGCCATTGCCGTCGCGAAGCGGTCCACCATATCACCGAGCTGGGCGAAGGTGATGACCTTTCCCAGGTACGTGAGGGCCTTGTGTATCGGGAAATTCCGCAACGGTTTTGCGAAATCCATCGGGCAGCGAGACTTTCTGGTAATCAATAGTCCGGGGAACGCCTTTTGGGTAGAATTTAAACCAGGGTTTGTCGACGGTCTTCTTTGTTGTTTTGTTCTGACTTGCCTTTTGCGCCATGTTTATCCTCCTTAAAGTATTAAATAATAGATAAAAATGGATCGTCATGTAAAGAACGAACGGAGTCACCATACGGCGGCGGGCATCGCCGGGGTATCAACCCGAAAAGTAAATCGGAAAAGAAACGGTCCTGTTTTGTGAATCAACCGGTCGCGATTACCGTAGCGGCCCGGGACTTTTTTACGGGAAATCCCGGTCGAAGTCGTTAATGCTCAGGGCCGATGAGGGTCAGATTACAGCGCAAAGGTTACTCGAATGAGATTGCCTTCATATGATATCTTCAGGTCGCCCGGTATTGTCTTCTTGAGGATATTAAAGGCATTCTTGTTCTCGTCGAGAATCAGTGCGGTCATTTCGGCGTATTTGTTTTCCTTGGCTATCTTGACGATGTAGCGAAACAAGGTCGGTGCCCAGCCCTTTGCCCTGCCACTCGTCCCGGACGGTCTCGGCGAGTTCGAGGCACTTTTCGTTATCGTCCCAATCGTAACGGGCCGCGCCCACTATCGCGTCCTGGTAGATCGCCACGATAACCATCGATTTTTCGTAATCGACGGTGGCGAATTTCTGAACGCGGTCGGTGCGGGCCTCCTTTTTCGGAATGAAGAACCGCAGGTACTTCGTCCGTTCCGAGAGACTGTCGTAGAAATCCTTGACCAATCCCGTATCGGCGGGCAAGACCGGGCGGAGAAAAAGTTCTCTTCCGTCCTTCATGGTGAGGTACGTTTCGTATTTTTTCGGGTACTCCACGTTCCCGTCTCCTCGTCATGGATGGTAACGGATTATGGTCTGTTTTATAGTACATTTTGTATAATTGTAAACAGTTTTTCTGATCGGTGCCCGTGGGGAACGAAACATAGAACGGAGCGCGGCGCGGATAGCCGTGATCTAAATTAAATTGACACGCGACTCTCGGTGAGCTATATATATAGAATAAATTACCGATATGAGGAGGTTACCAAGAACATGTCCAAGAAACTCGTTATTCTATCGCAGTGATGGTGGCACTGCCGGCCGCCGTCTTATTTGTCTCGGCCTGCACGCCGTCAGGCCCGGCGGGTCCTTCGCTTGCTGTCGACAAGAGCGTCTACGCCCCGGGGAGACGATCACCGTCACCTTCGCGGCGCCGGCGGGTCTGCCGCACGAACGCCTGGGTGGGGATTATCCCTTCCAACGTGCCCCACGGAGACGAGGCCCAGAACGACAGCTATGACCTCACCTACCAGTACCTCAACGGCATGACTTCGGGCATGCTCGTCTTTTCGGCACCCACGGTGCCGGGTTCGTACGATTTCAGAATGCACGACACGGATAGTAACGGCAAGGAAATCGCATCGGTAACCTTTACGGTTCAGTAGTTGTTGTCTACACCCGGGGACGAATATCGTTCATCCCCGGGTTTTTTCACCCGCATAGCCCCCTTGCCCCCGAGACGCCCCCCCGCTTGAGATGGTTTTTCCCTGGGCCGAAGAGCTTTTCCTTGCCGATGGTCGGCCAAATTGATATAAGTAATTTCTATGCAATCAAGACACGGGTCGATTCTTTTTCCCATTTACCTGTCGATGGGGGTCCTGGGGCTTTCCCTCGGACTGACGCTGCCGCTGCTTTCCCTTTCGATGAAAGCGGCGGGAGCCTCCGCCAGCGGTCGTGGGAACGAGCACCCTGCTGCAGTCGCTGGCTCCTTTCTCGCCTCGATAGTTTCTCCCGTGGCCATCTTCGTGATCGGTAACAAACGGGTGTTGGCGGCCTCGCTCTTGTTGTGCGGGATCACTATCGGGCTCTATGCCACGGCGGCCGATATCCCTTCCTTTTTTATCTTTCGGATCTTCAACGGATTTGCCCTCGGGTTCATCTTCGTGGCCACCGAAGCGACCCTGATTGCCGAGAGTCCCCCCGAAAAGAGATCGCGGATCATGGGGATCTACATGATTTCCCTTTCGGCGGGGGCGGCCGCGGGACCGATGATCGGCTTTCCTCTCTTTGGGATAGGGGCAGCACCTCCCCTATATCCTGGCCGCGCTGATATGCGTGGTCTCGCTGGGGGCCGTGTTGTTCCTCGTCCCGGCGGTCTCGATTCCGAAACGTCCCGACGGGGGTCGCCTTTCCGATTATGCTCATTCTCATTCCCCTCGGTTCGTCATTTCTCTTCGGGTTCGTCCTCGAAGGGACCCTGTCGCTGATTGCCCTCTACCTCAAGGAGTATCGGGCTTCGTTCCTTCCAGATGGGGATGGTCGTGACGTCTTTTGACCTGGGCGGAATAGTACTCCTCTACCCGCTCATGAAGTTTGCCGACAGGTTCGGAAAGCTACGTTTTATAGCACTGGCATCTTTTGTATGCGGAGTATTCTTTTTCCTGGTGCCGTCTTTTCCGTTCTTTATCATGCTCGCCCTGTTGACGTTTATCAGCGGCGGCGTGGTCAATGCGATCGTATCCGGTGGGAATGGCCATCGTCGGAGACGAACTGAGTCGAGCCCCATTATCCGCGGGCCACCTCGCTGCTGTCGGCGGCATTCTACGGCGGGGCAATCCTCGGACCGTTTTGTTTGTCGCAGGCGATGGACCGACTCGGGTATGACTTACCTCTTCTACGTTGCCGGGGCGATGGTCCTCCTGTTTACGGCTTTGCCCCTTTTTTACGCGTGGGGAGACGGCGGTAATACGGCGGGGAGGCCGGGCTACCGGTAAACCGCTTCTAGCCGCGCGGGTCTTCAAGTTTATCTGATAACGTCCCGACCGTGGCCGCGTGCCGCTGCTTCTCGATCACGAACAACAACTGGTCTTCCTGCACCGTTTCGTTTAGCTTTGATACAGACCTCGGCGATCTGACCGTCGATGGGAGCCAGGATGGCATTTTCCATCTTCATAGCCTCAAGGTTTGCTATTTCCTCGCCCTTACGAACGATGTCGCCCGCCTTGATGGCGCCGCGTTCGGGATTGCCGATCCTCCAGACATTGCCGTTGATCGGCGCACCCACGTCGGACGGCCTCTTTGCTATTCGGATCTCAACTTTCTTCGCCCGCGGCGTAGCCACCGTGTACATACGCGTCCTGTTGTTCACCCGCATCACGACATGTATAAATCCTTCGTGCTCAGCGCCGATCGAGACCCGCTCCAGGGAATAGGGTTTGCCCCAGAGATCGAAGTTAACCCGGTCGCCCGGCCGCTTAAGACCTTCGCGCCAGACGTCGGTAGGGAGCACGAACGGCGCATCGCCGTACCGGTCCCGGAACGCAAAGTACTCCAGCGCGTCTTTCGGGTGCATTAGCCAGAGGACAAATTCCTCGTCGGTGACGTACCTTCCCAGGTTTTCCGAAAGCTCCTGGCGCAGCTTGTCCAGGTCGTCATTCGGGACCGATTCGAGCGGGGATAGTTCCTTCCGCTTCTCTGATCTTCGACGACCACTCCTCGCCGAATGCGCTACGATATACCCAGTCCGCCGGCCAGCCGACCGGCAGTCTGCCGTAGTTGCCCAGCAAAAGGCCTTTGAAAGTCTCCAGGCGCATTCCTGAAGAGCATCAGCAGCTCTTCCTGCTCCTCGCTCGAAAGGGCGGCCAGATCCTGATCCTTCTCTTCGATAAATTTGACCATGAGGGCGAGGATATGCTTGACTCCCGAGTCCCCGCGCTCCTTGGCATAGCGGTTAATGATCCCGCTGCACGTAACCCAGGTGATCTGGGAGCCCGGGGTGACGTCGAAATATTTCACGATCCGGTTGTACAGGGACATGAACTTCAGCACTGCAGGCATAAGGTGCAGGAACTCGCCTCTCTGGGCCTGTTCAAAAGAGCTGGGAAATGCGCCGCCCGGCATCTTGTGCTGCGTTACCGTGTGATCCAGCCCCTTGAAGGGCGACTCGGCCCAGTCATAATGGCCGATCCATTCGCGCACCTTCTGGACCGCTTCCTCCGCCTTGGTCCGGTCGAGGTGAACCGGGATGCCCATCTCCTCGAAAGATGGCATGGACGGCGAGAATGGGCGAGTGTCCGTAAAACCGGACCAGCGAATCCTCCTGCACGTCGACGATCTGGGCGCCCGCCTGGCCGCGGATAGGAGGGCCGGGATGGCGAGGCCGTCCGTGATGTGCCGGTGGTAATTAATGACCAGGGTCGGGTATGACTGTTTGATCGCGTCGATCAGGTTCCCGATGCGGGTGACGTCGCCGACACCGGCCATATCCTTAATACAAAGGACAATCTCGTCGACACCGCCGCACAGGTCGATGATATCCCTCACCACCGTAAGATAGTACTCGTTCGTCGTCCAGTCGGCGCTCGTAAACGAAATGGTTGGTTCGAACAGCCGGCCCCGCTTCATCACGACCTCGGCGACACTGCGCATGTTACGCACGTCGTTTAGGAAGGAAAAGCACCTCCATACATCGATGTCCACGTGCGACACGGTGTACTCTATCACGTTCTTCGGATAGGGACGGTAGCCGAAAAGGTTGGTCTCGCGGATGAGCGTCTGCAGCAGCACGCTCGGCATGAGCTCGCGGAGCAGCGCGGTCTCCTCAAACGGGCTCTCCCTACGGTTCATGATGCCCACGTGCCATCGGGCTCCACCGTGGCACTCCGCGCTAAACAGCCCCATCTTTTCGTAATAGGGGGCCAGGGTCTTGAGGTCATAGATCCGGAGGCGGTTCTTGAAGTCGGACTGTCCCGCATCGCGCATCCCAACTGAGGTCAGGAATACCTTCTTGCTCGCCCGGAGGGCCGTGATGATCTCATTGGGTGACATGCCCGGTCTGACAATATTCATGTTGGTCATCGCTTCCTCATGGAGTTCGCGAAGAGAACGGGGTGAGAGGTAAATAGAAGGCCCTCTTGTTCCTCCCCTTTCCGCGCTACTCCTCATTTATCTCCTCACATCCATTTCTGCGGTCCCAGGGCCGATATCTCGGCCACGTACCGCGCTATTTTCAGAACCTCGTCCTCGCTGCTCTTTTCCCGGAACATGGAGATCAGTTCGTCCATGTGCTCCTCGATAAACCGCGTGGAGAACTCACCGGAGATGAACGATGGGTGCCTGATAATGCTGAGCAGGAGCGGCTGCAGCGTTTTGACGCCCTCGACCCGGAGGTTCCTGCCGAGCGATCGGTCCATGACCCTGATAGCGTCCCTGCGGTCCGCGCCGGCGGTCATGAGCAGCATAAAGAGCGAATCGTAATACGGAGGAATGTCACCGCCTTCGTATACGCCCGTCGACACGCGCACATTCGGCCCCATAGGGATCTGGAAACGGGTAATCGGGCCGAAGGAAGGGTTGAAGCTCTTCGGGTCCTCTGCGTTGATCCGGGCCTCGAGCGCCCAGCGGTTCGGACGGATCGCAGACTGCTTGAACGGCAGCTTCTTGCCTACTGCGGTGTCGATCATAATACCCACGATGTCCAGGCCGGTGATTAGCTCGGTGATACCGTGTTCCACCTGCAGCCGCGTGTTCACCTCGAGGAAGTAGAACTTGCGTGTCGCTGAGTCGAAAATATACTCCACCGTACCGGCCGTGGTGTAGCCGATCTCGCGCATGAGACGAGTGGCGGTGGAGCAGATCTCGTTTCTCAGATTCACGTCGAGGCTCGGCGACGGAGCCTCCTCGATGATCTTCTGGTTCCTCCGCTGGAGCGTGCACTCACGTTCATAGAGGTGGACTACATTCCCGTGGCTGTCGGCCACGACCTGGACCTCGATGTGCCGCCCCCGCTCGATATATTTCTCTACCAGGATCGTATCGTCGCCAAACGATTTTTCGGCCTCGGACCGTGCGCGGGCAAGGGCCTGCGGAAGCATCTCATTGTTTTCGACCTTGACCATGCCCTTCCCGCCGCCGCCCGCCGCGGCCTTGATCATGATAGGATAGTCCACGCCGTCCTCGTTCACCCACGCTTTTATCTGTTCAATATCCGTGACCGCGTCGATGCCCGGGATGGTCGGCACGTTGGCCTTCCGCGCCAGGGCCTTGGCCTCGATCTTATCACCGAGCATGCGTATCACCCTGGGAGATGGGCCGATCCAGACGAGCCCTGCATCAATCACCGTCTGAGCAAAGTCGGCGTTCTCGGCAAGGAAGCCCCAGCCCGGATGGATGGCATCGGCCCCGTTGCGGAGCGCCGCCGTGATCATCTTTTCCATGTTCAGATAAGACTCTGACGGCGGCGCCTCTCCGATGGGGACTGCTTCGTCGGCCATGAACACGTGATGGGAAAGGCGGTCGGGGGTACTGTATACGGCGATTGTGGGGATCTTCAGGTCCCTGCACGTATGCATTACCCTGACCGCGGGGACGCCACGGTTTGCGACCAATATCTTGTTGATCGTCTTTTTCATGACCTGTCTCCTGCGATTCCCGAGTAAAAAAAACCTTTACCTGATAAAGAAGCAAAAAGCATCTTCACCCCGGTAAAGGTCTTGTCTTCAAATGACGTCGAACAACTGCAGCATCCGGTTATTGGGGTTTTGACGGTACCCGGTCATTCCGGACTGTCTAATAGTATCTGAATCGGGACGGCTTTGTCAACCCATAAGTATGAGGACTACTGCCCGAGTGGGGCGATCTGTCCGTTCGCAACGGGGGATCATTCGTAGGAGCGGTTGTATCCCAACTGAACGAACACCCCCTTGGCGCGGCAAAAGCCGCAACATTGGCCAGCAATCCCTCATTAGAAAAAGTCTTGCCCGATCCGCCGCCGTTGGGTCGTATTTTAGCCGAGGACGAAGCTCGGCAGTAGCGACATCCCGCTCTTCTTGCTCAGCTGCTTGGTGCGTCCCTGTTTACGGTGCCACATCTCTTCCGGGTATTCGTCAGGCCGCGGCAGGGCGGCACTGCCCCGGTCAGCGGATCTTTCTCCGGATCCTGTCGAACTGCGCCGTATTGTTGATGAGCCGTTTGGTCGGCGGGAGCGCGGCTATCTCGCGCTCAACCGTGGCAATCCTCCCGGACGTCTCGGGGTGAGTGGAGAATAGCTCAGTCAGCAGGCTGGGCTGGCTATCCTCCATCTCCTGGAGCTTTTTCAGGAAGCTCGAGGTAACCGACGGGATTATAGCCGGCGGCCCGGGAGATGTGCACCGCCCCCCTGTCCGCCTCGCTCTCGGCGGTGCGTCCGTATGACAGCAGGCCGAACGTGGAAAAGAGATCCCCCGCTATCTGCTGCCACTGGGGGGCGTCGCTGCCCAGGACGAGATTCAGCAGAAACGAGATCCCGTACATCCTGGTCAGTTGTTTGGTGCCGTCCCGATTTACGGCGTGCGCCATCTCATGGGCAATGACCCCGGCAAGCTCCGCCTCGGTGTCCAGCCGCTTGATCAGGCCGGAATTGACGTAGACGTAGCCGCCGGGTATGGTAAAGGCGTTGACTTCGTCGTCTTTGACGACCTTGACCGTCAGCGGGATACCGGCGTTGTTGGGGACGTATCGGGCAATCCTGCCGCCGATATCCCTGACGTAGCGCTGTACCTGCCCGTCAGAATAGAGCGGGTGCTCCTTTTCCACCTCGGCCGACATCTCGGAGCCCATTGAGATTTCATCCTCGACGGATATGAAGTTGAAATCCCCGAAATCAAACTCCTGAGCGCGGGCGGAAAAGGACGCGATAACCGTCACGGTCAGGATTACTACGGCCGACACTATACTGCCGGCTAAGGTTGTCGGGTGTCGTTTCATGGGTTGCTCCTGCGGAAAGGGCTTTTCAATAGACGAGGAACGGCAGGTCTTTCAGGCGTATCAGCTGTTTCACGTCGAAATCATCCCTGGATTCAATCAATGCCGTAAGAAGACCGTGTTTCGCCGTTACCTCCGTAACGGTTAACAGGTCGGAAAAGGGGACAAGCCGTGAGAGGCTTTTCCCCCGTTTCAACCCCTCGGCGAGGGGCCGGACATCGTTTTCGGCCGAGGTCTCGTCGGGATAGAGTATCAGGAGCGTCAGCCGCTGGCGTTCCCTGTCGGGTGCGGGGCTGATCGCGAATACGAAGTAGGTATAGGGTGAGAGACGGTACCCGGGCAACCCCCAGTCCTCGGGACTGCGAATAAACAGAGAATCCTCACCGTAGAGCTCGTCGGTCCTCAGCCCGCGGGAGATGTAGAACGACGATTCCCCCTTGAGCCTTTCGACCAGCCCCATAACGATCGGGTCTTCGTCCATCGTGCCGACCTCTATCCAATCAATATAATCCTTGAGGAGCCGCTCGGTAGGGGCCGACGCGATGATATCAGGCTCGACGAAAGTGAGGTTGGCGAACGTCAAAAACAGTCCTCCCTCAGCAGGCGCCTCCGACCACGGCAGGGTGTAGATCTCGCGTCCGCGGTAGTTTTGTGACCGATAGCCCGCCTGCGAGAGGCGCGTACGGATCGTGTCGGTATCGAAATCGCCCGAGACGAGCGTCAGTGAATATGAGGAGGTCCGGGCCACAAGGGTAACGGAAAAATCGCTCGGGTCAAATCCGAGGGGCGTCTTGTCCGAGACAAGAAACGAATATTCCCCGGCGGAAAAAGTGAAGGGATCAAGCTTCGTAAAATAACCAAGCTTGTCTTCCACCGACGATGTGTGATCGACCGCGGCCAGGCCCAATAATTCCCGGGCGACCGTGAGGTTTGAGCATTCGATGGAATCAAAACTGCGTTTCGGAAGCAGGCCAAAGACCCGCTCCACGTCGCCCCCGGAGTGGCGGCAGCCGAACAGGACGAGCAAGATCATACAGACGGCGGTAATCGTACGGACCACGCGCAGAACGGACCCGGGCCGACATCCCCTCCGAGAGACGGGGCGGTGATACCGATACGCCGAGAAGACCTGGTTGCCGCAGTACATTACGTCGTGCCTTCAGGTTAGGATCATGGATTGTCTCTTTTTTTTCGGAGAACAAGACCTGGGAACGGGTACTGACTCATTAAATGGTAACATTGCCCCGGTAACCCGTCAACACCTATTTTCTTCGATTTCTTACGGGGGGCGTCGGTTTTTTTTTGACAAAGCGCCGCGCGAGGCGATACCATACGGGGAAACCTGGCAGGACGACGGCGGCGAAAATGGCGACAATAGCGACAATCGGCTCGATCGAGCGGGTACTGGACGGAAGGGTTGGCAAGGCCATCGCCCGATACGATATGATCAGGCCGGCAGACCGAATTATGGTGGCGCTTTCGGGGGGAAAGGACAGCTGGTCGCTCCTTTTTACCCTGCGAAGGCTCTCCCAAAAGGCGCCCGTCTCCTATCGGATCCTGGCCGTACACGTGGACGCGGGGTACCCCGGCTGCGAGACAGGCCCGATGGAGGATTTCCTTGGCCGCCACGGCTTTGAGTACGAGATTATAAGGACGGGCATCTTCGGCCTGATTCCGCAGAAGACTTCACCAAAGGATAATCCCTGCTACTTCTGCTCCCGGATGCGCCGGGGGGCGCTCTATGCCAGGGGCAGGAGGGGAGACATTACCACGATCGCCCTCGGCCATCATCAGGAAGACCTGATGGAAAGCCTCCTGATGAACCTCTTCTTCGTGGGCCAGATAAGGGCGATGGGACCCAACTTTGTTACCGAGGACGGAAAAAACAGGGTGATCCGGCCCCTGTGCCTGACCGAGGAGCGGCTCACCTCCCGTTACGCCCGGGCGATGAATTTTCCCATGATGGGTGGGTGCCCGTTTTACGGGCGCGGTTCAACGAACCGCAGGCGGATGCGCGACCTGATACATCAGGTGGAGCAGGTCTACCCCCGGACCAAGAAGAGCCTGCTTCGGGCGATGGGAAACGTCGATCCGGTCCACCTCCTGGACAGCCGCCTTACGAGGAAGGACCCATGAAGACCATAGACGTCATCGGGGACCCGGCGGCGGGTATCGACGAGGCGGTGGCGGCCCTTCGGGGCGGCGGGGTCATCGTCTACCCCACCGACACCCTGTACGGGTTCGGGGTGGACGCGCGCAACGGCCGGGCAGTGCGCCGGCTGCGTGAAATCAAGGGGCGATCACGGGGGCTGGTCTTCTCGGTGATGCTGCCCACCGTCGAAGATCTCGTGGCTTTTGTCACGGTCGATATCGCGCTCGTCGGCGTCCTGAAGGTACTGCCCGGACCCTACACGTTTATATTCCCGTCCAAGGTGAGGCTGCCGGACGGCGTCATCGGCAAGGGACGGGGGCTCGGCGTCAGAATCCCGGATCACCCCGTGGCCCTGGCGATTGCCGGAGGATTCGGGGGGCCGGTCATCACCACCAGCGTCAACCGGACGGGGGACACTCCGCTCACGGACCCATCGGAGATCAAGACGGCATTCGACCGCGAGGTCGACCTAATGTTGGACGCGGGGCCGATAAGGGGCCACGCCTCCACGGTCGTCTCGTTCATGGACAGGCGGGCCGAGGTCGTCAGGCACGGCGCCGGGCCGGTCGATTTTCTCGAAAAACTCCTATAATCCTCACCACCGGGGGTACTGATGAATAACCATCCTGACCTGGACCGCATGCTTTCATGGGCGCGCGACCTCTATGACCTTGGAGGAAAGCGCCCCGGCAGCATCGCCGGCGCCCATGCCGAGAACTATCTCTTCGGTGTCATGAAGGGTTTCGGGATACCGGACGTGAGGCGAGAGCCGGTCGATTTCGTAAGCTGGCACGCCGACCAAACCTACTGTACGGTCTCGTGTGGCGGCCGGTCGGCGAGTTTTTCCGCCGAGCCGATCACCTACACCGCCTTTACCGACCCGGCCGGCCTCGGTGCCCCGATCGTCGATCTTGGGTCGGGATCTCCTGACGACATGGACAGGGTCGACGTCAAGGGGAAGATCGTCGTCGTCTCCTATTCCCACGGCTACATAGAGTATGAGCTGTTGCGGACGGTCGGGCACTACCTCCACGACCCCGGCGATACCCTTTCGGGCAAAGGCCAGGTGATGAGCTGGGTGACAGAGGAAGAACAGCGGGTCTATCAGGCGGCGGTGGATCGGGGGGCGGCCGGCTTTATCGGCGTCTACCCCCTCGATATTACCCCGTACCTCTGTTTCGAGGGGGGAAACGCGTTCACGGGCACGGTCGGCCCTATCCCGGGCATCGGGCTGAGGAGCTCGGACGGCAAGCGATTGATATCCCTCTTGAAAAAAGGCGCGGCCGAAGGGACCCTCCTCCTCACGGGAGAGACCCGAAGCGCCCGCATGCACAACATCGTGGGCATCATACCCGGCAAGAGCGACCGCGTGATTCAGGTTACCTCGCATCACGATTCCATGTGGCCGGGAGCCACCGAAGACGCGGCAGGGGTGGCGGTGGTGCTGGAGCTGGCGCGCCGGGCGGCCCGAAACTGGGCCGACCGTAAGCCGGAACTGACGCTCGCGTTTGTCCTCGAGGCGGCCGAGTGCCTGTTTGTCCTCGGCTCGCGGGCCCACATCGCGCGGCACCGGGACGGCCTCATCAAGAACCTCGTGGCCGACCTCCACATCGAGCACCTGGCGTTGGAATACGTACAGGACGAGACGGGAGTGCTTGTTGCCACCGGCGAGATCCAGGCCAGGGCGCTGTTCGTTACGGATACCGGGCCGCTTGTCGAGATCGCCCGTAAGGCGGTGATCGCCAATAACCTGAGACGAACGATCCTCATGCCGACCAACACGCCTCTCGGGGTGCCGACCGACGCCTCGGCCTACAACCGGGCGGGCCTGCCGGTAATCAGCTTCATCTCACCGCCGCCCTACTGGAACGGGATTGAGGATACGTGGGAAAAGATCGCGGTCGACCAGCTGCTGCCTACCGCGGCGGCCTACGGGGAGATGATCGAGGCCATCATGGCCGCAGACCCCGATGCGATCAGGAAGGCCGGCCAGCCTGGTGACGGGTATATCTTGAAACGCTGACGTGCGGCCTGAAACGATGACGGACGGCCTGAAACGATGACGCACGGCCTGAAACGGTGACGCACGAGGCTGTCCGTAAACAGGGCAACGTCAGAGATGCCGCCGGGGGCGGCCGGTCCGAGCGACCTTTTCTCGTTTACCACCATGCTACCACCATGCGGAGGGATAGGTATATGGTCCTGTCGTATGATATCGTCGTTATCATCCTCTATTTCAGCGTTCTGCTGCTGATCGGCTACGCGACAAGTAAGCGGATCAAGGGAACCGAGGACTATACGATCGCGGGGCGCAACCTTGGCTATCCGGCGCTCCTCGGCGCCCTGATCGGGACCGCAATCGGCGCGGCCTCAACCATCGGCAAGGCCGGGAAGGCCTACGAGGTCGGTATCGCGCTCTTCTTTGCGACCCTGGCCTACGGGATCGGGCTCTTTATTTTCGGCTTTATCGCGCCGATAATCAGAAAGATGGAAATCTGGACGATCCCTGACGCACTGGTGCTGCGCTACGGGAGCGCCATGCGGATTATCGTCGCTTTCGTCATGATCTTTGCGGTCGTGGCGATCTTCGGCGGCCAGCTCATCGCTACGGGACTGGCGGTCCAGGCGATCTTCGGCAATTTGGGGATCACCTATACCGAAGGGATCCTCTTCGCCGGTATCATCATGATCGCCTATACGATCATGGGGGGGCTGCTGGCGGTGGCCTATACCGACCTCTTCCAGACGATCATCATGATCATCGGCGTGGCGATACTGCTGCCTCTATTCGTGACCCATGAAGTTGGGGGGACGGCAAAGGCGTGGGAGATACTCCAGCCGGTCCCGGGCAACTTCTGGGGGGGGCTGACGATTCCCTTTATCATCTCGATCTTCCTGATCGATATCCCCTTCTGCCTGATCGACCCCTCGTTGTGGCAGCGGGCCTCGGCGGCGCGGGATCAGTCACGGATCAAGAAGAGCATGTTCATCACCAGCGGGATTTATATTTTTTGGAGTTTCATAGCGGTCTTTTTAGGGGTGATGGCGGCCTATCTCTTCCCCGGCCTCGCGGAAAGCGCCGGCGGCACCGATTCGGCCATACCCGCCGAGATCATGGCCTTCATACCGGTGGGCCTGAAGGGATTTCTCCTGGCGGCGCTTATGGCGGTCATGATGTCAACGGCCTCCACCGCCCTGCTTATATCGGGCACGACGTTCGCCCACGACATCGTGCGGGCCTATCGGCCGTCGCTTCCGGATAAAAAGCTGCTCATGATCGCCCGCGGCTTTATCCTTGTTATCGGTATCCTCGGCGTGATATTCGCCCTCAACATGAAGGGGATCTTCGAGATCCTGCTCCTGGCCTTTGCTATATTCGTCTCGGGGATATTCGTTCCGACAATGGCGGCCATCTTTTGGAAGAAGGCGACCACGAAGGGAGCGATCGTGTCGTCGATAGCGGCCTCGGTCGTGGTGGTTGCCCTGTACGGCCTTAAGCTCTCGGGCAGTCTCCCGACCTGGATCGAGCCGATCATCGCCAGTATCGTGGTGAGCTTCGTCCTGATGGTTGGAGTGAGCGTTTTTACCTACGACCCGAAGACGGCGACGCCACGGTTCCTGGACAGGGTGAAATAGCGGCGTAACGGGCCGTGCCGTCTCGAGCAGGCCGTTGGGGACTCCGGCCGTGACGCAAAAAAACGGCGAAGTGAACGCCGCCGTGTATTGGAAGGGGATACGATCCCTCGTTGACTACCCGCAGTAGCAAATCCGGCGGATGGTAAATTCGGTATCGTTTCTCCTTAGCTGTTTAACCCTTAAACGTAAACTCGATCTCTTTCTCCATCTCGTCGATGAATTCAAGGGTCGCCTTGAAATATTCGAGGGTGCCGGGCTCGGCTCCCTTGACGGCTTCGAGCTTCTTAATCTCTTCCTCTTCCTTAACCTCGGGGCTGGTGAGGTGGATATAAATCCTATCCCTCAGCGCCGAATCGTCGCACTGTATCGAGAGAGCACCTTCCGCAAACGATATCTCTCCGATCTTGGCGCCGTTTTTGATAATCTCGGCCTTCATGGCATCCGGCCTCCCCGGCCGTTATAGGGTCGCCCCTCTGATTATACCTTTCACGCACACTAACTATATCACGGTCGATACGGCCAATACAAGCGGAATCGCTACCGATTTTCCCGCCGTTCAAGACGCGTTTTCCTGGGGAAATCCCGGGACTATTACAGGAACCGTACCGAGCAGTAGGTTTCCTTCTTTTCGATCATCCCGATGATGGCGCGCCTCGTGTCCCAGTCGTCTTCCACGGGCGTCACCTCCGAGACCGGCAGGCCGGAGTCGTCCGTGCGGTATTTATACCGAACGAGCCAGCCCGGCACAACCGCGAACCTCCCCCCGCCCATGCCACAGCACGAGGTGTCTACCACCGCGTGTCCCAGTATATAGAGGACTTCCCGGCCGTCCAGGGTAATCCGCTCGTCTTTTTCGGATACGTAGTGACCGCCGATGGCGGTTACCTCTTCATTGAGGGCCGGATGAACGTAGTCTTTTGTCATGGTCAGTCGCTCCCGTTCCGACAGGCATTATGAAAAAGAACTCCTATACTATAAAAATAGCAGCGGCCGGGCGATTTGTCAAGACGCGGTCGCTGTTCGGGATGGGCCGCCCGTACGATATAGCCCGATCAGCCGATTTGTACCTATAACGCGGCGACAATATTAATAACTTATAAGTTGACAGATAAACTATACTCTAATAAAGTGTGGATAGTTAAACTTTATGAAAATCATGATGTGAGGTGCAAGGGCATGAATGTACGGGAATATCTCGCGCGGGCGGCGTCGGAATCCGGCGATAAGACCGCTCTTGTTTTTGAACAGACACGGTTAACCTTTTCGGATCTCCTGCGCCGGGCCGATGCGCTGGCGGCCTTTTTCGCGGATCGGGGTGTTCAGAAGGGCACAAAGATCGTCTGTTACCTCCCCAATATCCCCGAGTTCGTCGACGTGTACCTGGCGGTCCTTTCGCTGGGGGCTATCCTGGCGCCGGTCGACTTTCGTCTCAAGCCCGAGGAGGTGGCCGAGATCGTCACGGACTGCCGGCCGTTGTTCGTCGTCTCCACGACCGCGATGGGCGGCGGGCTCAAAAAGGACGATTTTGTTAAAGACATCATCTATACCGATGGAACGTCGCTCGTCGAGCACGCGGACTATCAGGCGATCATCTCAGAGACGGGGAAAACGCCCCCCCGGGTGACGATCGACGATGAGGACGAGGCGCTGTTCCTCTATACCTCCGGCAGCACCGGAAGGCCCAAGGGGGTGATCCTCATGGCCCGCCAGCTTGACCTCTTCCCGACCCAGATGCGCGACACCTTCCCGGAAATCTTCGGTCCGGACATACCGTTCGGGGTGATCCTGCCGATGTCGCACATCTCGGGGCCGATCCTGATCAATATGCTGCTCTATGTACGGAGCACGCTGGTCATATTTCCCGGGTGGCGGCCCGACGTCGTCTGGAAGACGGTGGAAAAGGAGCGGGTCGCCTTCTTTCACGGGGTGCCCCCGATCTTTCAGATGCTGCTGGCCGATCCGAACCTCGGCTCGTACGACCTGTCGTGCCTCAGGCTCATGGCGATGATGGGAATGAGCGTCCCCAAGACGCTCCTGGAGACCTACCAGGAGAGGTTCCCGCAGGCGGCGATAACCCAGGGCTTCGGGCTGACCGAGACATCCCCGATCCTCACGTTTCTGGCCGGCCGGGATTCGAAGCGCAAGCTCGGCTCGGTGGGACTTCCGGTAAAAGACGCCGAGATCAAGATCGTCGACGAAAACGGGAAGGAACTGCCGCGGGACACGGCGGGCGATATCATCGCCCGCGGCCCGATGATCATGAAGGGCTACTACAACCAGCCCGAGGAGACGGCCCGCGTAATCAGGGACGGGTGGTTCCGGACGGGAGACCTGGGCGTGTTCGACGATGAGGGGTACCTCTACCACATGGGGCGCAGCAAGGACATCATCATCACGGGGGGTCTTAACGTATTCCCGGCGGAGGTGGAAAACGTACTGCTGCGCCACGCGGACGTCATGGAGGCCGCCGTGGTCGGGGCCGCCGACGAAAAGCGGGGCGAAGTGCTCGATGGCCTTTGTCGTCCAGCGGGACGGGGTTCCCCTGAATGAGAAGGAGCTGCTCAAGCACTGCCGGGAACGCCTGGCGGACTTCAAGGTGCCCAAGCGGATCATGGCCATCGACAAGATCCCGCTGCTTTCCAACGGCAAGGTGGACAAGGTCACGCTGAGACAGATGGGCTCATAGTCCGGTTCAAACCCATACGTCCGGGGGGAGGTATATACCTCCCCCCTTTTCTTCCGCGCGAAGAAGGTCCGATCTTTCCACCAACATATCATATACGAAAAATCGTCCTTTCCAAACCGTCGGTTTCACTATATAATGAGATACTTTTCACGGCGGCGGGTCGGCCTGAAAGCGTCGGCATAGTGCTTTATATTCGGTATCTTTCTTTTCTCAGCTATCATGGCAAAAGAACGGATACATAAACAGATCAGCCTGAAGGGAATCGGTGTTTCCCCCGGCATAGCCATGGGAACCGCGGAGCTCTACCATAACGAGCTTGAGGGCATCACCGTCTACCCCATCGGGAAGGAGGCGGTCGCCGGTGAGCTCGGGCGCTACGGCGATGCGCTCGACAGGGTTGCGGACCACCTGGCCGAATCTGCCAGGATCGTTACGGAGAAGATCGGGGCGACCGAGGCGGGGATCTTCGATGTCCAGATCGCGCTGCTGACCGGCACCCTCTTTAAAAAGACGATCCCGGCGGCAATCCGAAGGGATCTCATCAACGTTGAGGCGGTCCTCCAGAAAAGCCTCAGCGATTTCAGCACCCCTCCCTCAGGGCCGCACGCCGAGGAGATGAGAAAGAGGCAGCAGGACATCAAAGACCTTCACCGGCAGATCATACACCTCCTAGTGAAGAAAAACCCCCAGTGCATCATCCTTTACGACACCGTTATCCTGACGGCCCGGGAATTCCTCCCCTCCGACATGACCCTGTTTCCGCCGGGACAGGTCCTGGGGCTCATCGCCGAGATGGGGGGCACGAACTCCCACACCGCCATCATGGCGCGCTCCTCCGGGATTCCGGCCGTCATGGGGGTCGAGAAGGCGTCTTCCTTTATCACGAACGGTGATTTCATCAT
Source organism: uncultured delta proteobacterium (assembly GCA_963735595.1). Classification (GTDB taxonomy): domain Bacteria; phylum Desulfobacterota; class Zymogenia; order Zymogenales; family Zymogenaceae; genus JAFGAS01. The sequence continues at coordinate 243,122 of CAVTLK010000004.1, forward strand.
CGTCGACGGCTCAACCGGGGACGTCGTGGTCAATCCCGATTCCGAGCAGCAGGAGCACTATAACGAAAAGGTCAGCAGGGAGCGGGAGATCCAGGATCGAATGGAGACGCTCATTGACCTCCCGTCGGAGACCGCCGATCACCAGCCGGTGACGCTCATGGCCAATATCAGCCGGTTTGAGGACGTCAGCCAGGCCAGGCGCAACGGCGCCGTGGGGATCGGGCTGTTCCGAACGGAGATACCGTTCTTGATGGGCGAGCACTTCATCTCCGAAGAAGAGCAGTATCTCCTCTACCGAAAGGTGATCACCGGGATGGGGGAACACCCCGTAACCATCAGGACGCTGGACCTCGGGGGAGATAAGGTCCTCACGCAGGATATCTTCAACCGGGAGGCCAATCCCTTTTTGGGGCTCAGGTCCATCCGTTTCTCGCTGCGTTATCGCGAAATCTTCATCACCCAGCTCAAAGCCATCCTGCGGGCGTCGGCGTTCGGGCGGGTGAAGATCCTCTTTCCAATGGTGACGGCGATTGACGAACTGGCGACGATCACCGAGATATACGGAAACGTTCGGGAGCAGGTAGCCCGGCAGGGAGTCAAGCCCCTCGTCGAGCCGCTTTTGGGCGTCATGATAGAGGTCCCGTCGTCGGCCCTCATGGCCGAGAGCTTCCTGGACAGGGTCGATTTTGCCAGCATCGGCACCAACGACCTGATCCAGTACACGCTGGCGGTCGACCGGGGCAACCGGCTGGTGTCGGAGCTCTACAGCCCCTATAACCCGGCCGTCCTCAAGCTTATCGAGATGACGGCCAAGGCCGGGAGGACGACGGGAAAAGAGGTGAGCGTCTGCGGAGAGATGGCCTCCGACCCGGTCTCGGCCATCCTGCTGCTCGGCATGGGGATAACCGTCCTTTCGATGGAGCCCCGGCACCTGCTTTCGATCAAGGATATTATCATATCGGTACGCAAAGACGCTGCGGCCCGTGCCGCCCGGCAAGCCCTCTCGATGAAGACGGCCCGGGAGGTGCGGGAGTTCATCGTCGAGCGGTTTGCGCTGTTTCGCGAAACGGCGCCGCCGGTATAGGTGCCGACGGACGGAGACGGAAAAAAGGCCGCGGGAATCGATCCCCGCGGCCTTTGTCGTTCTGCTCCCTTTTATCAGCCGGACGTTAAAAAGCGTGTCGCGCGATCTTCGGCGGGCCCGATCAGGACAAGAGCCCCGCCTCCGTAGCCTCTTTCTCTAACTGGTCGCGAAAATCGGGATGGGCGATCTTGAGCATCTCTTTAACGCGCTTGGGTACGCTCTTAAGCCAGAGGTCGGCCACGCCCCATTCGGTGACGATGTAGCGCACGTCGGAGCGGGGAGTCGTGACGATCGTCCCCGGTTTGAAGGCCGATACGATCTTGGAGATCCTCCCCGTCTTGGTGTCGGCGGTTGATGCCGTGGCGAGAAAGGCCATTCCCCCCCTGGATGCGTTGGCGCCCCGGGTAAAATCAAGCTGGCCGCCGGTGCCGCTGTACATGGCGTGCCCGATCGATTCGGAGGCGCACTGCCCGGTGAGGTCGGCGGTCATGATGTTGTTGATGGCCACCATCGTGTCGTTCCGGGAGATGTTAAAGACGTTGTTAACGTCGTAGATCGGCTGGAATTCGAAGGCCGGGTTGTCGTTTATGAAGTCGTAGAGCTCTTTGTTCCCGATCGCAAAGCCGCAGACGATTTTATCGGGGTGGAAGGTTTTTTTAAGGCCAGTAACGACCCCCTTCTGTGCCAGTCGCATCAGGCCGTTGGTGAACATCTCGGTATGAACGCCGAGGTCCTTCTTATTGTCCAGGAGGCTCACCACCGCGTCGGAGACAGCCCCGATCCCGCACTGGATAGTGGCTCCGTCCGGGATCCGTTCGGCGATGTTGGCGGCGATCTTGCGCTCCACGTCGGATATGGGTATCTCCGGGATCAACGGCAGCGGGTGATCGTTTTCGATAATATAGCTGACCTTGCTCACGTGGATGACCGACTGGCTTCCGTGGACGCGGGGCGTCTCCTTGTTGACCTGGACGATGATGGTTTTTGCCCGCTTGCAGCAGATGTCGTTGTTATAGACCCCCACCGGCCCGAAGCTCATGTAGCCGCGCTCGTCCGGCCGCGAGACCTCGCAAATGAAAACATTGGGATCTACGGCGACCGAAACCTGGTCGGCAAGGGAGAAGTGGTAGGACATCGGCTCCACGTTGCCGACCCGTAGAAATGCCCGCTCCATGGGGCCGACAAAGAGCGAAACGAAGTTGATATGCCCCTTGAATTCGGCCTTGAACAGCTCGTAGGGATACATGGAAATGCCGGACGTCAGGGTCACGTCCTTGAGCTCGTCCTTTCTCTTGCACAGGGCGTTGACGACGTCGATCGGCTGGCTCGATCCGCCGGGCATGCCGACGCGATCGCCCGATTTGATGACGGAAACCGCCTTTTCGGCGCTCACGAGTTTCTTCTTGTAGTCTTCCTGCCAGTCCATATGTGTATCCTCCTGTGGGTGATGATGTGTAGCGGTTTGATTGACAATATAGTATACACGAGGGGGCGAGGGTTTACAAGCTAATTAGAAATCCCGCCATGGTGCGTTCCGGTTTGTAGGGGTAAATGAGAGGGGCGGCGCGGGCGCCGCCCCGGAACTCAAACAGTCGTTCTTATTCGTGCCTATCTACCGGATCTTAACGGAAGATCCAGCATATTCCGGGCCTGGGAGACTGTAGCCACCTCCCGGTTCATTTCTTTTGCTATCCGGATGATCCGCTCCACAAGCTGTGCGTTCCTCTTGAGCTTTTCGCCCTTTCGGTAGTAGAGGTTGTCTTCCATGCCCACGCGGACGTGTCCGCCCAGCATTATGGAAAAGACGTTCATCGGTATCTGGAAAGGCCCTACGCCGATGAGCGAGAACATCGAGCTGGGCGGCAGTTCGTTGATAAGCCCGAGGACGTTGGCCGGCGTCGGGAACGACGAGGTCTGGAATCCCATGACGTACTGGATCATATAGGGGGCGTCGATGTTCCTTTCGCGGATGAGGTCCTGGAGCACCCAGTACTGGCCGGGGTGGTAGAGCTCCACCTCCGGCTTGATCCCCTTTTCCTTCATCGTCCTGGCGTAGAGGTTGATGTCGGCATAGGAGCAGGGGATGCAGGCGTCGAACAGGAAGCCGGCCCGTGGGTGTTTCAGCGGCTCCCTACGGTCCTTGATCTGGGCCTTACCGACGAAGGGCCCGAGGTTGAGACTGGCCATGTCCGGTTTCGGATCGGCGTAGAGGCAGCACATGCGCTCCTCGGTCGAGAGCCAGGGGCCGCCGCCGGTGGTGTTGTTGATGATGACATCGGGACAGCGTTCGCGGATGAGCCTGTTTATACGCGAATAGTCCTCGGGATTTTTTGTAGTCATAGCCAGGTTGTTCGGGTCGCGGGCGTGCAAGTGCACGGAGACGGCGCCGGCCTTATAGGCCTCGTAGACCTGGTCGGCCTGTTCCTCGGCGGTCTCGGGGAGATTCTCGTTGGATTCTTTGCCCTGTATGCCGCCGGTAACGGCGCAGGTTATTATCATCGGCGGGAACGCGCTGCGCATCACCCGATCCATCCAGAGGTAGGGATTGCGATACTCCCACATATACTCTTCCGGTTTCATATGAACCTCCATGGAATAATAAAAAGCCACTATACCGGGATATGAACGGTCGATAACCGTCCAGGTCCGACGCGGGAGCTCTCGCTCCCGCCAGTGTCCTGTTGACTCATTAGTGTACGGGCGTGCGCGGGTCGATCCGACGGGGCGGCGCGGGCGCCGCCCCGAATCCCGCTGGTTCTCTTAGCGGCGGCCTATCGATGTTTTACGTAGAAGTAGACCCACGCAACGAAGAACGCCGGGAAAAACACGAAACAACCCCAGATCTCGCTCGGCGCCCAAGCGAGCAAAAGTACGTACAGGCAGGCAATCGTCGCAAAGAGCGTCAACGCGATCTCCATCAGGACGGGGATTCTCACCTCGTCCCACCGTTTTGCGACAAAGCAAAACCAGTCCTTTACCGCGATCGCCAGAATGATGGCCCCAGTGAGCCGCATGGTGCACGGGTTGACGGAGCCGAAATGCCTGAACAGGTCGGCGAAACAGAGCGGAGTGAAACAGAAAAGAAGACCGAACAGGAGCGAAACAATACCGTGAATCAGGAACAGGTACTTAAGACCCGGTGAAATTGTCGATTCTTTCGTCAGTGCCATGATACCCTCCTTAGTTTATAAACAAGGAACAGATCATTTCTTTTCCTTCTTCGTCTTTTCCATCTCCATCGCCCTGAGTTCTTTTCTGAGAACCTTCCCCACCGCGCTCATCGGGAGCGAATCCACGAACTCGATCATCTTCGGTACCTTGTATGTGGCCAGCTTCGTCTTGCAGTAGTCGATAATCTCCTGGCCTTCGGCCTTCTGGCCTTCCTTGAGAACGATAAAGGCCTTGACGGTCTCACCCCGGTACTCGTCGGGCACGCCGACGGTGCATGCCATCGCTACCTTCGGATGCTCGAAGAGGATTTCGTCTACTTCCCGGGGATAGATATTGTACCCTCCGGCGATAATCATGTCTTTCTTACGGTCGACGATGTAGAAGTAGCCCTCTTCGTCCATCGTGCCTATATCGCCGGTATAGAGCCATCCGTCCCGGATGGCGTGCGCGGTCTCCTCGGGTTTCTTATAGTAACCTGACGTTACCTGGGGTCCCTTGATGATGACTTCGCCGGGCTGGCCGGGCTCCTTCTCTTTTTGCCCGGTTTCGAGGTCAACAATCTTCATGTCGGTATCCGGGACCGGCAATCCGATGCTCCCCACCTTGGTCTTGCCTCCGTAGGGATTGAGCGTCGCGATTGGTGTCGTCTCCGAAAGCCCGTAGCCTTCACACATCTTTGCCCCGGATATGCTTTCAAAATCCCGAATGACCCCGACCGGCAACGGCGCCGCCCCGGAGAAACACCTCTTGAGGGAGCTTACATCGTATTTCTTGAAATCCGGGTGTTGAAGCATCCCAACGTACATCGTCGGAACCGCATGAAGAAAGGTCGGCTTATAGGTGTCGATCGCCTCCAGGAGAGCCTGTGGCTCGGGCCGGGGAACCAGAACGATGCTGCACCCCATCCACATCGAAACGTTCATCACGCAGGTCATTCCAAAGGTATGGAAGAATGGGATCGCCCCGACAAGGGACTCCTCCCCGGGGGATAAATCCGGAAACCACGCCATGCCCTGTTGGATGTTCTTGCTTAGGTTCGAGTGTGTCATAACGACACCCTTGGAGACCCCGGTGGTTCCACCCGTGTACTGAAGCGTGCCGATGTCCTCGAATCGTACTGCAATCTTTGGGGGGTTCGGCTTATAGTTTTTGATCAGATCCAGAAACTCGTACACGTCGGGCGCCGGCTCGATCTTCCGGTACATCCCCTTCTTCACGTGGGGGAAGAGTTGCTTTTTCGGAAACGGAAGGTAGTCGTTGATATGACAGACGATGATCTTCTTTACGTTTGTCTTTGGTTTGAGCGCAATCATTCTCGGTGCGAGGAGATCTAACGTCACCAGGTACTCGGATTCGGAGTCGTTGAGCTGATACTCTAATTCCCGATCCGTGTAGAGGGGATTATTCGGAACGATGACTCCCCCTGCAACAAGACCACCGTAATAGGCAATCACCATTTGGGGGATATTAGGCAGCAGCGTTGCCACCCTGCTCCCCCTTTTTACCCCAAGGGCGGCCAGCGCTGTAGCAAAGCGGTCGACAAGTTCTCCCAGTTCCCTGTATTTTATTATCTTGCCCATGAATATGAGGGCGGGATTAACGGGGTATTTATCGACACTGCGACGGAAGGCCTCGTGAATGGGGGTGTCTTCGTATGTAAGGGAACGCGCGACGCCTTTTGCATAGGCATTAAACCAGGGCCTGTCGTTTTTATTCGCATTTTTCATAACGGTCTCCGTAAGAAGAGTACGAATATTGGACTACCCCCGATAGCAGCGCGCCTCGCGGCTTACTATCGGGGGCTCGGTCGGTTCCGGGCTATCTCCTGTACTTAACGTAGAAATAGGCCCACGCGACGAAGAAGGCCCCAAAGATAACGGTATTCAACCAGATGAGGCTTGCGGGAGCGGTGATTGCGCCAAAGAGGACCAGGTAGAGGCCGAGCAGCGTAGCCAGCAGGGTCCACACAACCTCCATCATGACGATAATCCGTACCTCCGACCAGCTCTTTGCGCGAAGGCATACCCAATCTTTAAATGACAGCGCCAAATTGATGGCCCCGAAATACCTGAGTATCACATGATCGGTGGGACCGTAGTTGGACAGCTCCGCCCATTTCAACGGTACGAGATAGTAAGCAAGGCCGACACAAAGGGCTGAAATCCCGTGGATGATAAACAGTGCCTTCAGCCCCTTGGATATCCCGGAGAGTTTTTCTTTTGCCATGATTTCCTCCTTTGTTTTATATAAATAAAAGACAACGCGTTGAGTTTCGCAGATACATCTTTGATCCTAATAATCCCCCTGCTGCAGTAAGGCAGGGCTCTGCCCTATCAACCATCTCGCCTCCTCCTCGCGGGGCTACGACAGGAAAAAGGCACAGACAATAAGCACAATTGATACGACGGTCCCCAGCCATGGCGAGCCGTAACTCCTAAGCGGAAACGTAACATAGAGCGCAGTTGCTTGGCTGATAACCGTCAGGGATAGAAGCGTCCAGCGGACCAGATCATCGCCCCCGGCGAACCTTCCGGCAAGGAGCAATATGGTGACGCCGAGCGCCAAGACGCAGCCTCCAAAGCACCTCCTCAATCTCATGATGATATCCGCCGTCCGGGGTTCAATCTCCTCCCGGGTACGTCCGATGTACTTAAGGTGATAGGCGAAAAAAGTCTGGCGGAACATGTAGACGAGGCCACCTGCGATCCCCATAGCCGACAGGATGTAAAGGAGAACCTTGGCAATAAGCTCTCTTGTTTCCATTATTTTACCTCTTCAAAATAATGTCCAGTTGATCTGCCTCATTGTAGAAAGCTGCCCAAATCGGCACCCCCAACTTGCTCACCTTTCCCGCGGCCGGTAACAGGAGCTGATTTGAAGCGGCTTCAGTTCATTCCTTTTTTGCGGGGGAAACAGCTCCTTTTCATCAATTAGACATCAGCTTCCAAATTCGGGGGACAATTTGTTTGATCATCGCGTGGGCCAGCCTTTTCGGTGCAAGGCAGTGAACCGGTCCGCCCCGACCCCTACATCGTCGTCAAGAACCCCTGCCCCTGTTTCTCAACTCCCTTTTCCATCAGCCTGAGGAACGAAGATCGAAACGTATCGCTCAGGATAAGCCTCTTGGTCGGTGGGAGGTTGAGGAAGGCGCCGAAGAATATCTGCAGGAACCGGTGGGTTTTGCTGTTGGGGTTGTCGAAAAGCTGATACTGGAGCGTCCCCCGCTCGAGAGATTGGAGGATCACCCGCTCAAACGTGGTCTCGGGATGCAGTACCCTCTTGTCGCTCTTGACCAGCCGTATGGACTCGGTCTTGCACTTCAGCGCGCAGACGCCGCACCCGAGACACGTCGCTTCGTCTACCTGCGGGCGTTTCTTCTTTTTCGGGCCGGGGTTCTCGAGGGCTACCATCTCGATGGCGTTGACCGGGCAGGCCTTCACACACGATCCGCACCCCTGGCACGTCTCATCAGAGAAGGCCGGGGCAAGGGAGGACGAGACCACGAAATGCGAGTAGTCGAATCTCCTCATGCCTTCCAGGGCGTTGCAGCAGCAGCTGCAGCAATTGCAGATGAACGTCGGATTTCCCTTGTTATTGTCGGCAAGGAGGACGAGGCCGAAGTCCCGCGATTGCGCCAGGTTATCCAGCATCTCGGTCCGATCGGCCTCACGCGCCAGGTTATTTCTGACCATATAATCTGCGGCCATGCCGAATGAGGTGCAGCTGTCGAGCGGGACATCGCACTTTTTCTCCCCCAGGTGGAGTTTTTCGTGGCGGCAGGAGCAGTAGCCGATGGAGAATTTATCGTTCTGTTCTATGATGGATGTAGCCTTCTCGTAGTCGAGGACCTCGACGAAATGAGACGGCTCGATTACCTCTTCATGCGGAATCGCCCTCATCCGCGCAAGCTGCTGCCCCTTGCCGTAGTTCATCGGGAGGGGTCCCTCCTCGCTGAGGAGGTACCGTGAGAAGAGCCGAGAGATCTCCTTAAACTCTACCCCCTTACCCCTCCTCATCATGGCAAGTTCGAAAATCCCGATGATCAAAGGGGAAATCGTGTAGTAATATGTGTCCTGAATAGAAAGGTCCATAACGAGTCCCTTGGAGCAAAGAGCCTTGAGACGCTTTTCTATGGCCGATACGTTGTATCCTGTCACTTCGGCGATTCTTTCAATAGTCTGCAAGCCGTACGGCATCCTGACGATGAGCTCGGCCTCCTCGGATGTATAGAGCTCCTTCAGAATGGAATAGAAGTCCTCGTTCATCGGCACCCGCATCTCAAGCCGATCGATCTTCGTGCCGAGCCTCGTGAAGATATCTTTTCCGACCATGTGTCCCATGATAAAACCTCCCACAATGGTTTATCTTTTGTTCTTCATTTCTTTGACGCCCTCCCGACGTCCATCTTCTCCAGGTCCCCCATAAGCGCCCCCAACTCGAACCAGGCGCGGGACGACTCGATCTTCATCCCCATCGTACTTGTCTCGATGAGTTCGAGGATTACCCCCCCGGTCCGCGTCGTATCGAGGTAGGCGTATTTCGTCGTCGACCCCCCGAGATCCCCGCCGCTCCTGAGCAGGCCCGATTGCAGCACCCCGATACCGCATTGCCGGCACGAGGCGAGACGCCGGTCGAAGTCATTCACGTAAAAACCGAGGTGGTGAAGCCCCTCCCCATGCCTTTCGAGGTGATCGGAATAGATACTCCGATCGCCGCCTTTGTGCTCGATAATCTCGTACTGCACGTTGCCGGCGAATGCCATCGCGATGTCAAGATTGAAGCGTATCCGTTTCTCTCCATGAAGGTAGTGTTCTTCGCCGGTGAATTTCGATCGAAACCACGGCCCGATCCTGAACGCGCTCGAATAGAACTCTACGGCCTTCGGCAGGCTCTCGACTACGATCCCGATTTGCCCTACCTGGGGCACCGCGAGGATTTTCCACAGGTCGGTGTCATTCCGTATGGTCTTGTGCGGGTCTTTACGAACGGACCTCGCCTGCTTGCGTTTTCCCGCAGGAGACTTATCTCCAAACAGATCTCTTATATAAATAGCCTCCTCAGGCTTAGGTATCAGCATTTTGTTATCCTCCGTGATATACGATTAGCTTAGGAACATAACCTCATTTGTAAATATGTCGTATAATGAAAGGGAGACAAGGCACACGACCTCGATGAGTCGGACGGCAAAGGGGTTCTGCCGGGCCTGGCGGTTTCAGGGCATGCCGGCGGCGGGTGTGCGTATGATATTTATTGCGTGAAGTTTTGTGTGGAGTCGTGGATGAGTCTTGGCGATACGGTGTTTGGTCGCCTAATGCTAAGAAGGCGTGCTAAATAGTTATTTCTATGGATAGATTGGGTATCGATAGTTCGGCGCTTGTCGTTTTCCTCATAAACCTCCATATAGTAGAAATTGTAATATTGTAAAGATAGTCTAGTCTTTACAGGAAATCAAGAGAAATATGCGTACATATATTGTATACATAACACCAAAAAATGCGACTTTTCGAGAGTACCACAGGGCGTCATCGGATCTACCACGGAACGGCAACAGAGACGCAATGCAGAACAGGCAGGCCTATCCGGCGGCCATACTGCAACATTTTCCCGGAACCGCTGCATGCCCGAGAGCCTTTTTATTGACTCCGGCGGCCTTACCTGCTATTGTCTTATGCACCACACTACCAACGGGGACTAGCCGTGAAACGCACGCGATTTCTCTCGATCGTGACCGCGGTATCGATCGCCGGGGCCGTCGTCCTGTCTCATTCCGCGACGGCCGCCGATCTCGTGGCTACTGCAAACAAAAGCCTCGCGGCGGCGGCCGAGTCGTTGATCGCCTCAAAGGGCGAGCCCCGCACCTTCAGGTACGGTGCAATCGTGGACGACGCGAACAACCGGGGCGCATTCCGGGTTCCGGCCGTGATTGCCGACCTGACGGGCCTGGATTTCGTATCACTTGCCGTTATTCAGCATCACGGAGGAGACGTGGGCCTGTACGCCGCCGTCAGCGGGCTTTCGGACTCTCTGCCGAACAAGGGGGAGGCCCTGGAGGTGTTGGCCCGGCGTCAGCTCATCTATTTCGAACGGCCCTATTACGAGAGCTACTTCCGCGATCTGTCCCGGGACGACCCGAAGGCCTACGCGGACTCCGCGGCCGCCGAGATATGGGAGGCCTTCAAGGCGGAGTACGGCGATCTTTCGTCCACCGACCCGAAGGTCCTTGCGGATAAGTACCCGGAATGCGCCGACATTGCCGAGATCATCGGCGTCGATATCGTTCCGATAGCCGGCATCAGGGCCGTGGGGGGAATCTCCGGGATCAACGAGTTTCTTATCCTTATGCCCGATACCCTGCCCGGTAAAGACGAGGCGCTCCGGGAGCTTTCCAAGGCAAAGAAAAAGTAGACTATGGCACACCGAATTGAGGTGGGGTTGCGTGCTGATGTGCGCGACGCCCACGGTGAGAAGACGGCGCGGCGGATTCGCGAGGATCTGAAGATCGACGTGTCCGGGGTACGGGTCGTTTCGGTCTTCACGGTAGATGCCGAGCTAAATCCGGCTGAGCTTTCCACCATTGCCGAAAACCTCCTGGTTGACCCAATCATCCAGCACTATACGGTCGATTCTCCCCTCGCGGCGGCCGAGGAGTTTGACTTTGCCGTTGAGGTCGCGTTCTTGCCCGGCGTAACCGATAACGTCGGCAGGACCGCCCGCGAGGGAGTATCCCTTATCTTTCCATGCCGGTTATCGGCCGATCAGAAGGTCTATGCCTCGCTTCAATACCGTATCCGGGGCCCGATCGACCGGGCAGGGGCCGAGCGCATCGCGACCGGCCTTCTGGGAAATCCCCTCATCCAGCGCTTTACGGTCCTCGACAGGAAGGGCCTTACCGCCGCCGGCGGGGTTACCCCGCACATCCCAAAGGTCACCGGCAGCCATGACCCCACGGTCGATACTATTGACCTCTCGGTTACCGACGACGAACTGGTGCGAATCAGCCGGGAGGGGGTGCTGGCGCTGTCGCTTGCCGAGATGAAGGCGATACAGGAGTACATCGGCGAGCAGGCGGGACGACCGGAGCGCGCACGAGCCGGCCTCGGAGATACAATCACCGACGTGGAGCTGGAGGTGATCGCCCAGACCTGGTCGGAGCACTGCAAGCACAAGATATTCAACGCGCTGATCGATTACGAAGACGATATCGGAAACACCGAGAAAATCGAGAGCCTCTTTGACACCTACATAAAAGGGACGACCGACGCCGTCAGGAAGGCCAAGGGCAAGGGCGACTTCTGCCTCTCGGTCTTCAAAGATAACGCGGGCGTTATATCTTTTACCGAGGACTATAACCTGGTCTTCAAGGTGGAGACCCATAACAGCCCCTCGGCGCTGGACCCCTACGGGGGGGCTCTGACGGGCATCGTCGGGGTGAACCGGGACCCGTTCGGCACGGGGTTGGGCTCCCGCCTCATCTTCAATACGGACGTCTTCTGTTTTGCCGACCCCGGCTTTACGGGCGAGCTCCCTCCCCGCCTGCTGCATCCCAAGAGGGTCTATGAGGGTGTGCGGGAGGGGGTGGAACACGGCGGGAACAAGAGCGGTATCCCGACGGTCAACGGCTCGATCGTCTTTGACGACCGCTTTCTCGGAAAGCCGCTGGTATACTGCGGGACGGGCGGGATCATGCCCCGGACGATCAACGGCAAACCGTCCCACGAGAAGCTGTCACTGCCGGGCGACCTCATCGTCATGACCGGCGGGCGGATCGGCAAGGACGGCATCCACGGGGCGACCTTCTCCTCGGAGGAGCTGCACGAGGGGTCGCCGGCCACCGCCGTGCAGATCGGGGACCCGATCACCCAGAAGCGTATGACCGACATGCTGCTGGTCGCCCGCGACCGGGGGCTCTATAACTCGATCACCGACAACGGGGCGGGGGGGCTGTCGTCGTCAGTCGGCGAGATGGCGCGGGACACGGGGGGGTGCGTCCTCTATCTTGATAAGGCTCCGCTCAAATACGAAGGGCTGCGCCCCTGGGAGATCCTCGTTTCCGAGGCCCAGGAGCGGATGACCCTGGCGGTGCCCCCGAAGCATATCGACGAGTTCATGGGGCTTGCCCGCCAGATGGAGGTGGAGGCGACGGTGCTGGGGGAATTTACCGAGACCGGGCGGTTTCACGTCCAGTTCGAGGGAAAGACGGTCGCCTACCTCGACATGGAATTTCTCCACGAAAAGAATCCCCCCCTGTCTCTATCCGCCCGATGGAGACGGCCCGTACACCCCGACCCCGGTTTTGCCGTCCCGCCCGACCTGGGCCGGGAGCTGCTGGCGATGCTGTCGCGGCTGAACGTGGCCAGCAAGGAATCGGTGGTGCGCCAATATGACCATGAGGTGCAGGGGACGAGCGTCATCAAGCCGATGGTGGGCGCGGGGGGAATCGGCCCGTCTGACGCCGCCGTCATCCGGCCGATCCTCGACCGGGACGAGGGCGTGGTGATCGCCCACGGCATCTGCCCCAAATATTCGGACATCGATGCCTATCACATGGCCGCCAACGCCGTGGACGAGGCGGTCAGGAACGCCGTGGCCGTCGGCGGGGACATAGACTATCTGGCGGGACTGGACAACTTCTGCTGGTGCGATCCCGTCGAGTCCGAAAAGAACCCTGACGGCCGGTACAAGCTTGCCCAGCTGGTCAGGGCCAACCGGGGTCTCTCGGACGTCGCGGTCGGCTACGGCGTGCCGCTGATATCGGGGAAAGACAGCATGAAAAACGACTACCAGATCGGCGACACGAAGATATCGATCCCCCCCACGATCCTCTTCTCGGTCATCGGGAGGATGGCCGACGTCAACCGGGCGGTCACCATGGACGCCAAGCGCCCGGGGGACCTCGTCTACGTCCTGGGAACCACGAAAAGCGAGCTCGGCGGCTCGGAGTATTTCGCGTCCAGGGGGAGTATCGGAAACGCCGTCCCGACGGTGGATATCGAGGGCAACCTGACGCGCTATCGGGCGCTCACCCGGGCGATCGGCCGGGGGCTTGCCGCCTCGGCGCACGACCTTTCGGACGCGGGGTTGGGGACGGCGCTTGCCGAGACGGCGCTGGCCGGCAGCCTTGGGATGGAGATCGAGCTTACCTCCGTCGTTAGGGAAGGGGTGGATCGGGACGACTTTCTCCTCTTCTCGGAGTCCGCCGGCCGCTTCGTGGTGACGGTTAAGCCGGATGCCGCCGGGGCGTTCGAGGAGGTCATGGCGGGGACGACCTACGCCCGGGTCGGCCGGGTTACGGAACAAAGGCGCCTGGTCATCCGGGGGCTCTCGGGGGCGGTCGTTATCGACTGCTCTCTTGACGACCTCCAGGAGGCCTGGCGGCGCCCGCTCATGTTTTAGGTACGCGCGAAAACGGCCGGTGCTTTTTCGGCCCCGGCGTATTGATTGAGTACGTATGAAAAACGCGGTACGCGCAATCACCATATCCGGAAACGGAACCAACTGCGAGATAGAGACGGCCTTTGCCTTCAGGCTGGCGGGAGCCGAGGTATCCGATATCGTCCACATCAGCCGGATAGTAACCGGCCAGGTGAACCTCGACGACTACCATATACTGGCGCTGGCGGGGGGGTTCCTGGACGGCGACGATCTCGGGGCGGCCAAGGCGATGGCAAACCGGGTAAAGTTCGCGCATATCGCGGGCACCGACCGGCGGCTGCTGGACGCGATCCTGAAATTCGTTGATGACAAAAAGCTCATCATAGGGATCTGCAACGGCTTCCAGCTGATGGTCAAGATCGGACTCCTTCCGGCCCTCGGCGGCGCGTACGGGATGCAATCGGTCACGATCACCAATAACGACTCCGGCCGATTTGAGGATCGCTGGGTGCGGCTCTCCGTCGAGACGGGCTCCCCGTCGATCTTCACCCGGGGGATAGGGCGCCTGATGTTTCCGGTTCGGCACGGCGAAGGGAAGTTCGTCGCACCGCCGGCCGTCCTTTCGGCGATGGAGGCCCAACAGCTCGTTGTCCTGAGATACGCGGATGAGGACTACGCCCCCACCATGGTCTACCCCCTCAACCCGAACGGATCGCTCTCTTCCATCGCGGGTATCTGTGACCCTACGGGCCGGCTCATGGCCCTCATGCCCCACCCGGAGGGATACCTCCTTCGGACGCAGCACCCGACCTGGACGCGGGGCGAGGTCCCCGCGGAAGGGATGGGGCTTATGATGTTCAGAAACGCCGTGGCCTACGTACGGGAAACCCTTCTCGAGGGGCGGTGATGTTTCGCCCGGAGGCAACAAAGCGGCCGGGGCATCGCCGTGACCGGCCCTCCGGCGCGATAACGGACTGACTTTTTTTCGGCGCGGACGTTTAAATACTTGACAGAGTTCACTTTTTATGTTTTATTTAAACATTATGCCTTTTTTGGACTTTAGCGGGGGAATCCCCCAGTAATATACCCATCGGAGCCCACCGGGGCTCATCGGGTTTTTGGGTCTTTCGGACCGATAGGGCCCACCGATTACGCGGTGATGGGCATGCACAAAGGAACTGAGCCATGAAGAGAACTTTTCAACCGAGCAGACTGAAGCGCAAGAGGACCCACGGGTTCCTGAAACGTATGAGCACGCCCGGCGGACGAAACGTTATTCGCCGCAGAAGGGCCAAGGGAAGGAAGAGACTGTCCGCATAACCGGTACGCTCGTCGGGAGACCGAGGAGCCCTTGTCCTTTCGCCGGGTAAGCCGTCTTTCGTGATGGGAACATCCGCCGTATAGAATTGATCGGCGGGTGCCCGATTGGCGGGAATACCGGTGGTTACCCGAGTTTACCGGCTTCATACCCCCCTTCTTTTCACCTCGTCTTTTCTCCCGTTTTGCCTGCTGGATCACTTGCCGGGGGGGCTCCCGTTTCGAGAAGGGAATGCGGGGCTGATAGGGCCGGCCCTTAGCCCGGACGTGATCGACATGAGAGCCGCGGTTTACCTGACGGATCCTTGAGCCGCACGGGGACTATCCCGGGGGCCGGGCGATCCAAGGCGGCCGCAAGCCGCAGAGGCTTTTGCGGCTCGGGCGAAACACTATCGGTGGAAAAGAAGACCTTTACCAAGAAAGACCGCATCAGGGACAAGCTCGACTTTGACCGGCTCAAGAAGTGCGGAACGAAATTTACCGACGGCGTTTTTCTCGCGGTTATCCTGCCAAACGATACCGGTTTTTCCAGGCTGGGGATAGCCGTACCCAAGCGGGTTGGAAGCGCGGTGGCGCGCAACAGGATGAAGCGGCTGATTAGGGAGGCCTTCCGCCTCAACCGGGACTCTCTACCCGGCTCGGTTGATCTCCTGATTATCGTGAGAAGATCGCCCGACCTTATGACCCTCGGTGAATTCAGCGCGAGAATCCTCTCTCGCGGGCCGGTATGTACCGGTCAAACGGGCGGAGGGATCGGCGCCGGACGGAGGACATACGTAAAAATGATACTGCTGCGGCTAAAAGCCGTTATCGTACTAAGTACCGCATAATAAACTCACAGGCAGGTGTTACATGGATAAGAAGACACTGTTGGCTATCGCCCTCTCTTTCCTGATACTGGTCGTGTGGCAGCTCTTTTTTACGAAGCCTGCCCCGAAACCGGCGGGTGAGGAAGTAATGACGCCCCAGGGGGAGATAGAAGAAGTTACCCCCACCGGGCCGGCCGCATCCCTGCCGGAGGAGATCGCCGTTGTCGAAGAACAGCCGTCCGCGCCTGCCGGGGAAACGGCCGCACCGCGGGATATCATCGTGGAGGGTCCGCTCTATACGGCAACCATCAGCACGGCGGGCGGAAGGATCGCCCATTTTACCCTGACGAAATACGCCAACACGATAGACGACGATTCACCCCCGGTCGACCTCGTCAGTGAAAATACGTCGGTGCTCTCGCCCCGGGCCGACTTCGATACGCCGATCGGCAGCTTTTCCGATGACGTCGTCTACACGTCATTATCGGAAGGCGCCGTTGTCATCAACGGGGACGAGAAGAAGGCCGTTACGCTCACCTACGTGGGAAAGCAATTCAAGGTCGAGAAGACCTATACCTTCGATCCGAAGGAATACGGCGTCGGATTCACGGTGACGGTGACAAACCTTACCGCGCAGGATTCAGCAGGCGACATGAGCGTTTCACTGTTTGACTACGTCGACGTGACCAAGAAATCGTGGAGCATCTTCGGCAGCTACGATTATCCCTCAAACTATATGGTCTTCGTCGATAAATCGCTCAAAAAAGACATCGCCAAGGACGTGAAGGCCGACAAGGCCGAGAAAATACCGGGCAACGCCACCTGGTTCGGTTTCGACACGAAGTACTTCATGATGGCCCTCATCACCGAGAAACTGTCCGGAGGAGAGGTCGAGATAAGCCGATTGAGTAATGACACCGCCGCCGGCACCGTCACCATGGAGGACGTTTCCTTTCCGGCGGGTGGGGCCGTAAAGAAAGATATGGTCATGTACCTTGGCCCAAAACAGGTCGACGTGATGGATTCGGCAGGTTATTCGCTATCATCGGCCATCGACTACGGCTTTTTCGGCTTTCTGTCCATCCCGCTGGTGTGGCTCCTGAGCTTCTTCTTCTCGGTGTTTAAAAACTACGGCATCGCGATTATCCTCTTGACCGTGGTCGTCAGAATTGTCCTGTTTCCTTTTACCTACAAATCGATGAAGTCGATGAAACAGATGCAGAAGCTGCAGCCCCTGATGGCGGAGCTTCGAGAGAAATACAAGAACGACAAAGAGAAAATGAATCAGGAGGTCATGCGCCTCTACCAGACGCAAAAGATCAATCCGCTCGGCGGGTGCCTGCCGCTGCTGTTGCAGCTGCCGGTCTTTATTGCCCTCTACAAGGCCCTCTACGTGGCCATTGAGCTCAGGCACTCACCGTTCATCTTCTGGATCAAGGATCTGTCCGAGATGGACCCCTACTACGTCACCCCTATTATCATGGGGGCGTCGTATTTTATTCAGCAGAAGCTGACCCCCTCGACCATGGATCCCACTCAGCAGAAGATCATGCTCCTTATGCCCGTTATCTTTACCGTGATATTTCTCAATCTGCCGGCGGGATTGGTGCTCTACTTCTTTGTGAGCAACCTCCTGTCTATTGCCCAGCAGCTCTATATGAACAAGTTTGTGAAGGATTAGGTTTTTCTATGGCGCACGCAACCCAACCCGAAATCATCATTGAGGGAAATGATCTGGAAGACGCCCTGGCCGCTGCTTCGGAGCGGCTCGGAATCGGCCGAAACGACCTCGAGTATAGGGTAGTCGACTCGGATGCCGGCGGTATATTCGGGCTATTTAAGAAGAGAAAGATAACTATCAAGGCGTGGCACAAAGACGGCGGCCGACCGTTACTGGCGCCCGATCAGTTTCTTTTGGGAATTCTTTCCCGCATGGGGATCGATGCCCGCGTTACGGTCCGGGAGACCGCCGAGGGAATCACGCTCACCATCGATGGGGACAGGGGCGAGATTATCATCGGAAAGCGTGGGCAAACGCTTGACGCGCTCCAGTATATCACTAACCGGTGCTTCCAGCGCGATCAGTCGCAGACTACCAGGGTCGTGCTTGACTGCGAGGGGTATCGCCGAAAGCGGGAACAGATCATCACGCGGATGGCCCAGAACATCGCGCGAAGGGTGAAACGGACGGGAAAACCGATTGCCGCGCAGCCGATGGATTCCAGCGAGCGGCGCCTTTTTCACCTGGCGCTCAAGTCCGACCGGGACCTGTCTACCGAGAGCCACGGGGAGGGCGATAAGCGCCGGGTGGTGGTCTACCCCGCCAAGAAGTAGACGGCTATTACCGTTCGAGTTGTGCATAAAGTCCCCTGTGCCATGCAGGGGCTTTTTTGTTTAGGACCATGAAACAGAAAGAGAACACAATGACCGGCGGCGAGACCATCGTCGCAATCGCAACGCCCCCGGGAGAGGGGGGGATCGGGATCGTGCGGCTTTCCGGCCCCCTGGCCCTGGAGATCGGGAAACGGCTCTTCCGGTTTGCCCAGGGACCCGACGAGATCGAGTCCCACCGGCTCTACCCGGGTACTGTCGCAGCGCCCCTCGACCCGCCCGGGAGCAGCGGGGAGACCCCCGGCGGCGCGGCCGGCCTGGGGCGGCACCGGGCGGCCGATGGTGACGACGGTGCGATCGTCGATCGCGCCTTCTTCGCCGTAATGCGGGCACCCCGTTCCTATACCGGCGAGGATGTGGTCGAGCTTCAATGCCACGGGTCGCCGCTGATGCTGGCGTGGCTTGTGACGGCCGCGGTATCGCTGGGTGCGCGACCCGCGCGGCCCGGCGAGTTCACCCAGCGCGGGTTCATGAACGGGAAAATCGACCTCATCCAGGCCGAGGCGGTGGCCGACCTCATTGCCGCCAAGACAATCGGCGGCCTTTCGATATTTTCACGGCACCTTATGGGGGGGCTTTCCGGGGGCCTTTCAGAGCTACGGGCCCGCCTTATTTCTCTCCTTGCCGACATCGAGGCAGCCGTCGACTTTTCGGACCAGGAAATCGACCCGCCCGCGATGGAGGCGCTCTCCCGGGATATTGAGGTATCGCGCGATTCGGTCGACCGGCTGCTCGGGTCGTACCGGGTGGGCAGAATCTACCGGGAGGGCGCGCAGCTGGTCATCGCGGGACGCCCCAACGTGGGAAAATCAAGCCTGCTCAACCGTCTCGTCGGCCGCCCGCGGGCCATCGTCGCACCCGAGCCGGGGACAACCACCGACACGATCGAGGATATCATGGATATCGGCGGGGTTCCGGTCAGGGTCGTGGACACGTGTGGGCTTCGGGAGGCGTCGGGGGCAGTCGAACGGGAGGGGGTGGAGCGGACGCGGTTGGCCCTGGATACGGCCGACATGATACTGCTGGTCGCCGAGGCGGCAGGAGATCTCGGGCCCGAAGAACGCGACGTTATCGAAACGGCGACACGGGCCTGCCGCCCGGTGGTGCTGGTGATGAACAAGGTCGATCTCGTTGACGGAGACATTCCCGCGCCGCCGGACACGGCGGCGCGGGCCGTTTTCACGTCGGCGCTGACGGGAACCGGCCTCGGGGATCTGAAGGATGTTATCCATTCCCTGGTTGTCGTCGGCGCGGGCCGCGGCGGCCGGGACGAGATGATCACCAGCGCGAGGCACTACGCGGCGCTCATCTCGGTCCAGAAATCCCTCCAGGAGGCGCACCGGGGGGCGGCCGGGGGCGTTTCGCCGGAATTTATCGCCCTGGATATTCGCGGCGCCCTTTCGGCCCTCGGGGAGCTGATGGGAGACGTGACCACGGAGGAGGTCCTCGAAGCGATTTTTTCCCGTTTCTGCGTCGGGAAATAGCGTTCGACGGCCGTACCGGCATACCGGCGCCCGAGTTCACGGCAGAATGTTTCACGTGGAACGGATGAACCGCGGCGGCCTTGTTTCACGTGAAACATACGAAGAAATCTGCCGGACGGGACGCGGCTTTTTGATCATTCGTTACATTTTGTCCTTTTTTAAAAAATGCAGGTATGCTATAGTTCTCTGGGCTTTCGCGAGGGAACAGGGTAATGGCGGCCAAAATCATCTGCATCGCAAACCAGAAAGGGGGAGTCGGCAAGACCACCACCGCCGTAAACCTTTCCGCGTCGCTGGCGGCGGCCGAAAAACCCACCCTCGTCATAGATGCCGACCCACAGGCCAACGCAGGCAGCGGACTGGGGGTCGATAAGAACACGATCAAGCAGAGCATCTACCAGGTCATCATTGACCAGATACCGCTATCAAAGATATTGATAAAACCCCAGAAACAGCTCCCGTTTTTATCACTGGCGCCCGCCAACACGGATCTAATCGGCGCCGAAGTCGAGTTGATCGGGGCGCTGGCCCGGGAGACGAAGCTCAAAAAGGCGATTGAAGAGGTCATGGACCAGTTTTCCTACATTCTCATCGATTGCCCCCCGTCCCTCGGCCTCCTGACGGTCAATTCGCTGACCTGCGCCCACAGCGTGATCGTGCCGCTCCAGTGCGAGTATTTCGCGATGGAGGGGTTGGGCCAGCTCCTCTCGACCATCAGCATCATCAAGAAGAACCTCAATAAGGAACTGGCGATCGAGGGGATACTCCTGACGATGTTCGACATGCGTAACAATCTCTCCCACCAGGTTCAGGAGGAAGTGACCACGCATTTCAAGAACGAGGTCTTTTCGACCGTCATACCGCGCAACGTGCGCCTCTCGGAGTGTTCGAGCTTCGGTCTGCCTATAATCCTCTACGACATAGACTCCAAGGGCGCGCAGAGCTATCTCGATCTGGCCCAGGAGATCATCAAGCGGGAGCCCACATGAGCAAGAGAAAAGTCCTCGGCAAGGGGCTCTCCGCCCTGATTCCGGACGCCGCCGTGACTGCCGACGGGGCGGGTGGAAACCTCGCCTCCATCACCATCGATGAAATTTCTCCGAACCGCTTTCAGCCCCGAAGGGATTTCGATGACGTAAAGATCGAGGAACTGGCCGCCTCCATCCGGGAGAAGGGCATCATCCAGCCGCTCATCGTCCGGGAGACCGAAGAAGGGTATGAACTGATAGCCGGGGAGCGCCGCCTGCGCGCGGCCAAGCTGGCGGGCCTGGCCTCGGTCCCCGCAGTCATCCGGGACGTCACCGACGGGGAGGCGCTGGAGCTGGCCCTCATCGAGAATATCCAGCGGGAAAACCTCAACCCCATCGAGGAGGCCCAGGCCTATCAACGGCTCATCGAGGAATTCTCCCTGACTCAGGAAGAGATGGGCCAGAAGGTGGGGAGGGACCGCACCACGATTACCAACAGCCTGCGATTGTTGACGTTGCCGGCGATCGTGCGCAACGATCTGGCCGCCGGCGACCTGACCTCCGGCCACGGCAGGGCGCTGCTGGGCCTGGGCGTCGAGCGCCAGATCCTGATCGCCCGGGATAAATTCATCGCCAAGGGGATGTCGGTCCGTGAGGCGGAGGCCTATGTCAAGCGGATCAAGGAGGGGGAAGGCGCGGAAAAGGAAAAGCCCGCGATCGACCCGGCGATCCTCGATATCGAGGAGGACCTTACCCGCACCCTCGGCACAAAAGTCAGGATCGTTACCAAGGGGGCGGGCGGCTCGATCGTGATCGAGTACTACTCTGAACAGGAGTTGGACCGGCTGGCGGAAATCCTCCGTCCCTGAACGGAGCGCCGGGGGCCCCGTATGAACTGTCTCACAGTAACGGGTTTTGGTAGACCCGGTTATAAATCAAGAATAAAGGTGAAACAATGTTTGGAAAACTAAAGATGATCGGCGGCAAAGCGCCGGAGCATTTTGACAGGACGGCCGACCTCAACGCGTTTCTGGGGATTGGCACGGAATTCGAGGGCAAGCTTACGTTTACCGGCACCGTCCGGGTGGAGGGGAAACTGAAGGGCAGGGTCTTCGCCAAGGACGTCCTTATCATCGGAAATAACGGCTTCGTCGACGGCGAGATAGAGGTTGACACCATCATCATCGACGGGACCGTCAAGGGCACTATCCGGGCTGCCAATAAGCTCATCATCGCGCCCACCGGCCGATTCTACGGAAACGTCGAGACGCCTACCTTTATCATTGAGGACGGGGGAGTCTTCGAGGGGAGCTGCCGTATGGAGGAGATCAAGGAGATGCTCTCAACCACGAAGTTTACCTCCGCCGATAAAGAGAGCGGGCACACGTTGATCAAAATCGTCGACAGAAAGGCGAACGGAGGAACACTCAACTAAATAGGGACGGCAACGCTCTGCCGGTCAGGATTTCGCTTTACTCCCCCTGTTACCGTTACCGAGGATCGCCGGCGGGCTGCCGGCGGGATGATAGCGACCCCTGAGAGACTCCAACGACGCCCCAAATGAAAATCCCGTCCGATTACCCATCATTGAACCGGCTCCTACAATCCCGCCAATCGGACGGGATTTTTATTTTTCCCTTGACAGAAAAAATACCCTGTGATAAATTCCACGGTGTTGAATGAATAATCATTCATTCGACTCGATTGGTTCATCGAATCGAATTAACCGCCGCCCCGGCAACGGCCGGGTGGAGACGGAAGCGGCGGGGCGAGCTACATCTGATTCAGACAATACCGGAGCGGTGCAGCCGTGCTTAACATAGACGCAACATTCTTCATCCAGGTAATCAACTTCCTTATTCTCATTGCCGTCCTCAACTGGCTGTTAGTCAAGCCGACCCTGAGGGTACTTGAGGAACGCAGGGTGCGTGTCGAGGGTTCCGAAGAAGAGGCCCGGCGCCTGACGGCCGAGGCCGACAAGAATATAGAGGAATATGAGCGGGGCCTGGCCGAGGCCCGGATTGAAGCCGGCAAACAAAAGGAACGTATCAGGGCCGAGGGCTTAGAGCGGGAAAACGAGATAATCAGGGCCGCCCGCGAGCAATCCCGAAAAACCGTGGAAGACATGAAGCAAAGGATAGAGAAGGAGGCGCACGAGGCCTCTTCGGTGATGAAGAACGAGGTTAAGGCCCTCTCGGCCCAGATCGCCGAGAAGGTGCTGGGGAGGTCGATATAGTCGTATGGCTCCTTCAGTATCAAAGCGAAAGATTTCCCCGGTCCTCGTCGTGATGATCATCATCTCCTGCCTGGCGATCGGCGTCGCCGTCGTCGTGACGCTTGCCGCGCAGGGTGTAATTTCGCTCACGCTGCCGGGCGAAACGGCGCGGTTGCAGGACCTGGTCTGGCGGATCGCCAACTTCAGCGTACTTATTATCATACTCCATGTCACATTAACGCGGCGCGCCGTTACCTTCTTTTCCGACCGGAAGAAGGCCATCCGGGAGGCCCTTGAAGACGCGGTGAAGGCCCGGCGGGAGGCGCAGAAGAAATACGAGGAAGTCAATAAGCTCCTCAAGAAGGCCAAGGAAGAGATGGAGGAAATACATTTCTCGTTTAACGCCGAGGGCCAGAGAGAGCGCGACCGGATAATTAAAAACGCCGAACGGGAGGCCGATAAAATCAAGAAACAGGCCGAGCATACGGCGGTCCAGGAGGTCAGGAAAGCGCGGTTTGCGCTCAGGGCCGAGGCCGTGGACCTGGCGGTCTCGATGGCCGAAGAGATCCTTACCAAGAAGATCACCAAGGACGATCAGAAAAAGATCACCCAGGACTTCATTGAAAAGGCGTCGGAAGCCAAATGATACACGAAACGATTGCACGAAAGTATGCGCGGGCCCTCATCGAGCTGGCGCTGGAAGATAAACAGCAGGTACGATGCGGACGCGAGATCGAATCGTTCGCTATTCTCATCAGGGAAAACGAGCAGCTGTGGGGGCTCTTCACGGGGCCTGCCGGAGATACGGAACTCAGGCGCTCCGCGCTGGATGCCGTCCTTTCAAAAACGCAGTACCTCGGGGTTGTGGCGAATTTTATCCGCCTCTTGATGGATAAAGAGCGCCTGGTCCTTATCACCGACATTTCCCGTGCGTACGGCCGGCTCCTGGATGATCATGAAGGCAAGATGAAGGCACGGCTGGTGAGCGCGGCTCCACTTTCGGATGGGGAGACGGCCGAGATCACGAAACGACTGTCTGCCTCGCTCAAACGGGAGATAATCCTGGAGACCTCGGTTGATCCATCGCTCATCGGCGGGGCGGTCGCCTACGTCGGGGGGCTCATATTTGACGGAAGTATACGTACGCAGTTGAGCACTATTCGCGATAACCTTAAGAAGGGGCATATAAGCTGAAATGGAAATCAGGGCTGAAGAGATAAGCAGTATACTTAAGAGGCAGATAAAGGAATACGAGAAGCGCCTCGAGATCAGCGAGACCGGGACCATCCTCTACGTGGGCGACGGCATCGCCCGTATCTACGGCCTCGAAAAGGCAATGGCCGGGGAGCTTCTGGAGTTTCCCGGAGAGATCTACGGGATGGTTCTGAACCTCGAGGAGGATAACGTCGGCTCGGCCATCTTCGGCGAGGATTGGCACATCAAGGAGGGCGACGTCGTCAAGCGGACGGGCCGTATCGCCGAGGTGCCGGTCGGGGAAGCGCTGCTGGGCCGGGTTGTTAACGCCCTCGGCCAGCCGATCGACGGGAAGGGCCCCATCGAGACCAAGGAGTATCGCCCCATCGAGGTCAAGGCCCCCGGTATCGTCTACCGCCAGCCGGTCAAGGAGCCCCTCCAGACCGGGATCAAGGCCATCGATTCCATGACCCCCATCGGCAGGGGCCAGCGGGAGCTTATCATCGGCGACCGGCAGACCGGCAAGACGTCCATCGCGCTGGATACCATCATCAACCAGCGGGAGAATGACGTCATCTCGATCTATGTCGCGATCGGCCAGAAACGCTCCACGGTGGCGCGGGTCGTGGATACCCTCAATAAGTTCGGGGCCCTGGAAAAGACCATCGTCGTGGCGGCATCGGCCGCCGAGCCCGCGCCGATGCAGTACATCGCTCCCTACTCGGGCGTCACCTTTGGGGAGTATTTCCGGGACAACGGCAAGCACGCGCTCGTCGTCTACGATGACCTCAGCAAGCACGCGGTGGCCTACCGGCAGCTTTCGCTGCTGCTTCGGCGGCCGCCGGGACGCGAGGCCTATCCGGGCGACGTATTCTACCTCCACTCGCGGCTCCTGGAGCGTGCGGCCAAGCTGTCGGACGACAAGGGCGGCGGGTCGCTGACAGCGCTACCGATCATCGAGACCCAGGCGGGCGACGTTTCGGCTTATATCCCCACGAACGTCATCTCCATTACCGACGGGCAGATCTTTCTCGAGTCCGACCTGTTCTACTCTGGCGTTCGGCCGGCCATCAACGTGGGACTGTCGGTCTCGCGGGTCGGCGGAAAGGCCCAGATCAAGGGCATGAAGCAGGTTGCGGGCTCGCTCCGGCTGGATCTCGCCCAGTATCGCGAGATGGCCGCCTTTGCGCAGTTCGGCTCCGACCTCGATAGGGCGACCCAGGCACAGCTTGCCCGGGGCAGCCGCCTCGTCGAGATCCTCAAGCAGCCCCAGTATCAGCCGCTCCCGGTCGAAAAGCAGGTTCTCATTATCTACGCCGCGACCAGGGGATTTGTGGACCAATACCCGGAGGGGGCGCTCAGGAAATATGAACAGGAGCTCTACACGTTCTTCGAGTCCAAGTACGCCCACATACTCGAAGAGATCAAGCAAAAGGGGACTATCTCGACCGATCTCGAGCGGCAGGTCACCAAGGCGCTCGATGATTTCAAGGAGCATTTCGTTATATAACGGCAAGGGACGGGCATGGCAAACCTGAAGGAAATACGCAAACGGATACAGTCCGTCAAGAATACGCAGCAGATCACGAGCGCCATGAAAATGGTGGCCGCGGCAAAGCTCAAGAAGGCCCAGGAGCGTATCGAGAAGGCACGGCCCTATGCCGAGAAGATGGGCGACGTCCTGGCGAGCCTCGCGCTGAGGACCCACGAGAAGGCGCACCCGCTGCTGGTACGCCGGGAGGTCAAGAACGTCGCGCTGGTCGTGGTCAGCTCCGACCGCGGGCTCTGCGGCGCGTTCAACCAGAACATTATTAAAACGGCCGAGCAGTTCATCCGGCAAAACCGCTCGCGTTATTCGGAAATTCTCTTTACGATGATCGGCAAGAAGGGATACGATTATTTTAAGATACGCCCGATCACCATCCAACGGGAGTATCTCAATATAACCGGTAAACTCTCCTACGAGCTTGCCCAGTCGATCGCCGACAACCTCCGCGAGCTTTTCCTCTCCGCAAACGTAGATGAGGTGTATATCCTCTATAACCGGTTCAAGACGACCATCAGTCAGGAGCTCGTCTTCACGAGGATCTTGCCGATCACCCCGCTGGAAGCGGCGGAAGGCCAGACGGTGCCCGGATACGTCTTTGAGCCGTCCGATGAGGACGTCCTGGAGGATATCATCAGGAAGAACCTCGAAGTGCAGATCTTCCGGGCGCTGCTGGAATCCGAGGCGTCCGAGTTTGGGGCGCGGATGACGGCGATGGACAGCGCCACCTCCAATGCCGGGGAAATGATCAAGAAACTCACGCTCAAGTATAACCGGGCACGGCAGGAGACCATTACCAAGGAGCTCATGGAGATTATCGCCGGCGCCGAGGCCCTGTAGGGCACGATACCGATGCGGAACGAATCCGCAAAGAGGTTATGAGGGAAGTCGCGGAATATAATAGTAGAATTATCGTATATTCGGACGCGAAAACGCGCCGTAGTTATAGCGGAACCGAAAACGAATGCGGTTAGCGCACACATGAAGGAGGGTTCAGGATTACTATGAACGAAGGCAGGATTATTCAGGTTATCGGCCCCGTTGTGGATATACACTTCCCCACGATGCTTCCGGAGATCTATAACGCGATCAGGATATCCAACCCCACGATCAACGACAAGGAGGGAAACCTGATCGTTGAGGTCGCCCAGCACCTGGGCGATAACGTCGTGCGGTGCGTGGCCATGGATACCACGGACGGCCTCGTGCGCGGGATGAAGGGCGTGGATACCGGCGACCATATCACCGTCCCCGTCGGGAAAGGCACCCTCGGCAGGATTATGAACGTCGTCGGCGAGCCCGTTGACGAAATGGGCAAGATAGAGTATACCGAGCGGTGGGCGATCCACCGTGCTCAGCCCGAGTTCGTCGATCAGAACGTGACGGTCGAGGCGTTTGAAACGGGTATCAAGGTCGTCGACCTCCTGGCGCCCTACTCCCGAGGCGGCAAGATCGGCCTCTTCGGCGGCGCGGGTGTCGGCAAGACCGTCTTTATCATGGAGCTGATCCGCAATATCGCCACCCAGCACGGCGGTTTCTCGATCTTCGCGGGCGTCGGTGAGCGGACACGCGAGGGTAACGACCTCTGGCTCGAAATGAAGGAGAGCAAGGTTATCGACAAGACGGCGCTGGTTTACGGCCAGATGAACGAACCGCCGGGAGCACGCGCCCGCGTCGGGCTTTCCGGACTGACCGTGGCGGAATATTTCCGCGACGTGGAAGGCCAGGACGTCCTGCTGTTCATCGACAACATATTCCGTTTCACCCAGGCGGGCAGCGAGGTCTCGGCACTGCTGGGCCGGATGCCTTCGGCGGTCGGTTACCAGCCGACGCTTTCCACCGAGATGGGCGAGCTCCAGGAGCGTATCACCTCAACCACGAAGGGCTCCATCACCTCGGTGCAGGCCATCTACGTGCCCGCCGACGACCTGACCGACCCGGCGCCGGCCACTACGTTCGCGCACCTGGACGCGACCACCGTTCTCTCGCGCCAGATATCGGAGTTGGGCATCTATCCGGCGGTTGACCCGCTTGACTCCACTTCGCGGATTCTCGACCCCCAGGTGGTCGGCGATGAACACTACCGGGTCGCGCGCGACGTTCAGCTCGTTCTCCAGAAGTATAAGGACCTTCAGGATATCATCGCGATCCTCGGTATGGACGAGCTTTCCGAGGAAGACAAGCTTGTCGTCTCCCGCGCGCGGAAGATCCAGCGCTTCCTCTCTCAGCCCTTCTTCGTGGCCCAGGAGTTCACGGGAACGCCCGGCAAGTACGTTGCGCTCGAGGAAAACATACGGGGCTTCAAGGAGATCGTCGAAGGCA
This sequence comes from uncultured delta proteobacterium, assembly GCA_963735595.1. Taxonomy (GTDB): domain Bacteria; phylum Desulfobacterota; class Zymogenia; order Zymogenales; family Zymogenaceae; genus JAFGAS01. The sequence continues at coordinate 270,995 of CAVTLK010000004.1, forward strand.
AGCACGACTCGCTGCCTGAGCAGGCCTTCTATATGGTGGGCGGGATCGAGGAAGTCGTCGTGAAGGCCAAGAGCCTGTCGGCGTAACGCGGGACGAACGAAGGAGTCATGCTCATGGGATTTGCCCTTGAAATTGTCACCCCCGACCGGCTGGTTATCAGCGACGAGGTTGAAAAGGTCGTCTGCCCCGGCGCAGAGGGGGAATTCGGTGTCCTGCCGAACCATGTCCCGCTCATCACGAAGATGAAGATTGGGGAGGTTCGGTATATTGACTCGACCATGAAAAACGAGCATATCCTCGTGGTTACCGGGGGGTACGTGGAAGTGACCGATCAGAAGGTCATCGTCCTTGCCGACCAGTGCATCAGGGCGCGGGACATCGACAAGGTCCAGGAGGAGCTCAACCTTCAGAAATCCGAGGAAATCCTCAAGGCGGCCGAGAAGAACACCGACGAATACCGCAACGCAAAAAGGACCAATGACCTGGCCAAGGCGCAGCTCAAGGTCCTGGAAAAAACCGGGTAGCCAATAGACAGGGATTCAGGCGGGGCCGAACGGCCCGCCGCAGATGATGAAAAACGATGAAAAACTAAGGGGAGCGGAAAGACCGCTCCCTTTTTTGTTTCTGAGCCGCGTTGTGAAGACAGGCGGGGCCGAGGGGACGCCCGCTACCGCTCCATGATCCCGTAGAGCATCAGGTCGGATACGGTCTTCTTCCACTCGGCCAGCATCTCCGGGGAGAGCTGGTCTTTGCCCTCCAGCAGGTCGAAGAGAGGGGCGATGGTGAAATAGATGATGCACAACCCGATACCGGAGATCAAGAGGTGCTTCGGCTCGATCTGCCGAACGCCCGTATCGGCCCTGCGCGCGGCAAGCATCTCCTCGGCGATCTTGAAGAATTTGTTGTAGAACTTCGTGGCGACATCGGCCACGATATCGGTTTCGAGGTTGAACTCGTGGACGAGGATCTTGAGGATATCCCGGTGGTCCTTGATGAAGTCGATATAGCGGTCGATGGCAAACCTGAGCAGCGGCTCGGGCTCCATTTCCGTTTGCGATATCTCGTGGAGGATTTCCACGAGCTGGTCGAACGTGCGCTCGAGGACGGTGGCGTAGATGCCTTCCTTGTTTTCAAAGTAATGGTAGAGTGTGGCGGAGTTGAGCCCCGCCTCCCGGGCGATCTCCCGGATGCCGACGGCCGCAAACCCCTTTTCCGCAAAGGCGTGGGTGGCCGCCTGCAGGATGATCTCTCTCTTTTCCTCGGACATCGGTACATCGCCTATCAATCGTTTGATTAACTGTATCACTTTTTGTTCCGGCAAGTCAACAGGTTTCGGTAAGGTATTGAACTATATCTCCGGGTGTATTAAGATATTACAGTAACCGCGGCGGGCAAATGGAGAAGTCCGCTGATTACCTGAACGATAACCAGAGGGGGAACCCATGAAAACAGACGCGCTCTACCGGGTCATCGGGGGACTGGTCCTGGCGGTCTTTGCCATCGTGATTGCTGCCGTGAAACTCCACTGGGCGGGCGGTATCGGTGCCGTGGTTGCGGCCGACCCGGTGCTAATCGTCGGGTGCGCAGCGATCGCGCTCCTGGGGGCGCTGGTTACGGCCGACGGGGTGAGGTCGTTCAAACGTGTCGGGACTATGACGCGCCTCATCGGCTCGATGGCAAACGAGAAGAACCTGGTAGCCACCGCCGAAATTGCCAAGGTAGTCGGCGTCCACGAGACCGAGGTTCGGGAGCGCGTCGACGAGATGATCAAGGGGCGCCTGATCGGGTCGGGAACCCGGATTATATACACCGGGGGGGAGAAGGTCGTCAGGTAGAAGGGGACCGCCGTGGAAAACAGGACACGCGCCGGAATTGTGGATATAGTAGTCGGCACGCTGATGACCGTCTTTTTCCTCTTCGGCCTCGGGCTGGCGTGGCTCGTGCCGGTGCTGATAGCCGATCCCGGAAAGGTACTCGAAACGGTCAGGTGGTTTTCCGTGGGCGAAATCGTGCTCCTCTCGTTCGCCGCATTTCTCTTTTTTCTCGGGTTATTCACGATCTACCGCGGGGTATCGATACTGACGGGGTGGCGGCTCTCGTACGCCGCGCGGGCGTTTTTCCACGAGGCGAAGGGAATAGCGAGAGGCAAGGACCCGCCGGATACCCCCCGCCGGTAAGACCGGAAGGCCTGAATCGAATATCGAGCCCTGAAGAAGGCCGTCCGTCTTCCGCTTTCCTGTCAATCCTACTTCGGGTCCACCCGCCTTGTCCCCGCCGGCCGCCAGGCCGGGGAGATGACGCCCGCCTCCATGGGGCGGTCGGCGGCCGAGGCGGCGGTCAGGATATCGTCGCCGTAGCGGTCCTTGATGCTGTCCACCGCGCCTGCCAGCAGGAACTCCCGCCGCTCGCCGGCAAACAGCGGCACCTGCCCGCCGGAATAAACGAGATTCGTCATGCTCACGCCCAAGAGCCGCACCGGCATGATGATCTCGATGGTCGCAAGGACGTCGGCCGCCGCGCGATAGATGTCGAGATCCAGCCGGATCGGCTTGGGCAGGGTATGCCGCCGGCCCATGCCGGAAAAGTCGGCAAAGCGGACGTAGAGATAGACCGTCCTGCCGGAGCAGTGCGCCTTTCTCATGCGCCTTCCGACCTTGGCCGACAGGTGCAGCAGGTAGCGGTGGATGCCGGGCTGATCCTCGATGTCGTAGGGAAACGTCATGGAATGCCCGATGCTCTTTGCCGCGTCTTCCTGCCCGAGGGGGACGATGGGCGTCTCGTCCACGCCCAGGCCCATGTAGTGGAGCCGCTCCCCCACGACCCCGAATTTCTGCTTGAGGACGGAAACGGGGTAGCGGCCGAGCTCCCCGCAGGTGACGATCCCCAGCCCCTTGAGGATTTTTCCCAGCCGCGAGCCGATCCCGCAGATCTCCTCGATGGGCATCGTCTCCATGAGCGGCCCGACCCCGTCCTCGGTCACGATGGTCAGCCCGTCGGGCTTCATGGTCCCGGAGACGAGCTTTGCCACCAGTTTGTTGGGGGCCACCCCAACCGAGCAGGTGATGTTGAGGTCTTCCTTGATGCGCCGCTTGATCTCCCGCGAGATGGCCTCGGCCCCGCCGAAGAGCCTGAGAGACCCCGTCACATCCATAAAGGCCTCGTCGATGGAAAAGACCTCCACGTCGGGGCTGTAGTCGCGCATGATCGTGAGTATCCTGACCGAGGCGTCGATGTACCTCCGGTTGTTGCCGGGCACGAGGATCAGGTCGGGGCAGGCGCGCTTGCCCTCGGTCGCGGTCATGCCGGTCTTGACGCCGTGCTTTCTCGCCTCGTAGGATGAGGTCACGATGACGGTGCGCTTCTTGCTGCCGACCACCGCGATGGGCTTGCCCACGAGGGCGGGGTTTGTGGCCTGCTCGATGGAGGCGAAGAACGCGTCCATGTCGATATGCAGGATCGTGCGGGGCCCCGGGGAGCGTGCCATCCGCCGCGGGGAGATAAAGGAGTTTGTGGGGGGGACGAGAGACATGGTTGACATCACTCCAAAGGAAGAGGACTCATGCGCTTCTTTCGTAGGGGCTGCGGCCTATTTCCACCACAAAGGCACGAAGTCACAAAGGCTTGCTTTCCGTTCCCCCTTCGTGTCTTTGTGGTTACACCGGTTCTCCTGTACGCCGGGCACGACATCTCGTGCCCCTACGGATACCAACACGGCGCGTCCATAACAGCCGTAGGGACCCACATGCGGTGTCCGTCCTGCTCGCGCACTGACAAGCTGGTTGCCGCGTCGGCCTTCGGCCTCCTCGCAATGACAATAGTAATCGCCGCCGGAGGCGGCATCGTTACGTATTGTCAGTGGCACCCGACACACCGGACGCCATACATGGCGTCCCTGCGGGTTCTAACACAAATCGGGCTTATATCCCGTAGGGGCGCGATTCATCGCGCCCTTGCCCTTCGCCACTTCGCCGTCATTGCGAGGCCCTGTAGGGGCCGTGGCAATCTCCTGACTGTCACCGTACAACAAGGGGATAGACTATCACCCCACAAAGCAGGTTTCGTGGGGACCCCGATGAAGAGCCTAACGGCCTCCTCGCATGACAGCGGTGCGGCATTCACTCCCCCTGGATCGCCGCCAGGTACCAGTTCATCGCCCGCTCCAGGTAGCAGAGCTCAAACAGCGTCGCGCCGTCGGAGACGGCGAAGTGGTGGCGGGTCTCCCGGCCCTCGGCGTCTTTCCAGGTGTGGGTCACGCGCTGGACGGTGTATTTCCTGCCCCTCCAGTAAAACCACTTGGGCTGGACCTTGCCGCCGCCGAAGACGGCCCCTACCTTTATCGGTTCTTCTATGACGGTAATCATGGTTGTCACCCCAAAAGGCAGGCCTTCTGGGGGCTCCGACGGGAGAGACCCCTCCCCGCGATGACGGTGAATAGAAAACCTTTTGGGTGCCTCCGGCATCCCTCATTCCGGCACCACCAGGCCCCCCTCGAGGTCACGGACGACCCCGACGACCTTGCCGATGATCGTCAGGAACGAGGCCGCCTCACCCACGAAGAAGATCGGCTCCATGGCGCTGTTTTCGGGAAAGAGGGTCACGCCGTCGGCGTCGCGCCGGTAGCGCTTCACGGTGGCCTCGTTGTCGATGAGCGCCACGACGATGTCCCCGTTTTCGGCCGTCTCCTGCGGCCGGACCAGCACCAGGTCGCCCGGGGCGATATGGGCGCCGATCATGCTGTCTCCCCGGACCTTCAAAAAGAAGAGGTCATTTTTGCCGCGCGCGCCGGAGAGCGACACGTAGCCCTCCAGGTTTTCCACGGCGGTGACGGGGCTGCCCGCCGCGACGTGCCCGATCACCGGGATTCCGGGGGGTTTCCCCTCCCCGGGCGACCCGACCACCCGGATGGCGCGGGCGTTTTCGGGCTCGCGCCGGATGTAGCCCTTGGCGGCCAGCGCGTCCAGGAACTGCTTTGCCCCCTTGGGGCCGGAGATCCCGAGGGCCGAGGCCAGCTCCCGGACGGTGGGCGGGTAGCCGTGCCGTTCCGTGTAGGCGGCCACGAAGTCCAGCGCCTCTTTCTGCCGCTTGGTCAATCCTTCCACGATGTCGATGCCTCCGATCAGGGGGAAAAGACCCCCGGCGCCGGGAGATTTCCGGCACGCGATGAATCATGCACCCACGGGTAGCGGGGTTTTGTGCGTTGCCCTGATTTCACTGTGCGCCGGGTGGCACTGACAATACGTAACGATGCCGCCTCCGGCGGCGATTACTATTGTCATTGCGAGGAGGCCGAAGGCCGACGCGGCAACCCGCTTGTCAGTGTGAGGGACGGACGGACACGACACGTCCGAGTCCCTACAGTGTGTAAGTCCGTCTCGTGTTTGAACCCGTAGCGGCGGGCCTCGTCATGCCCGTCCTCCATCTCGTCATTGCGAGGAGGCCGTCAGGCCGACGAAGCAATCTCCTCGCCGCCGGAGGCCATGTCCTGAAACGGGAAATACAGCCCCACGAGAGCCAAGCGCGATGATGAGATTGCTTCGGTCGCTCATGCTCCCTCGCAATGACGAGTGAGGTAACGGCGAAAACAAGGACTCCGGGTCTCTTCGGGCAATCTATGTCCCGAATACCCAACAAACGTTACCTATACTATACCGGGGGGGCGGGGGGCGTGTCAAGGGAAAAGTGTCGGCAGGGCGCTCGCTTTTTCGGGCGTTGTCGCGAGGGAGTGAAACGGCCGAAATAGTCCCCTGCTCGTCGGTGACAGTCGGGGGATTGCCACGTCGGGCTACGCCCTCCTCGCAATGACGGTGAAGTGACGGTGATAGCGTGGTTGCCACGGGCGCTTCCGCGCCCTCGCGATGACGGTAGAGTGGCGGAAAGAGATCTAACGCCGAGCGGCGGGCCTACACCTTCGGGGTATCGGCGGGCTCGAACAAGAGCCGGCACGTCCCGCAGGGGGAGCGCAGCAGCAGCTCGTCGCGGGGTGACTCTATGCGGCGGCCCGTCTTGTCCGTCTTTTCCCATAAGGCGCGGGGGCCGATCGTGTAGATCGCGCTCAGCGTCGGGTCGGTCTCGTATTTCCTGACCAGCTCGGAAAGCCGCGTCTCGTTGAGGTTCCCCAAAAAGAGGGGGTGGCCGCCATCGATGTTGGCCGCCTCGCCGCAGCAGGCGTAGACGTCCCCGTTGGGGAAGATGAAGGGCATCCTCAGCGACAGGCAGGGGGCGTGCGGGTTTTCGTCCGGGAAATCGGCGGGGTCGATCTTTTCCCTGGCCTGCCCGATGTACATCACCGGGGCATACGCGATTTTGCCCGGGTCGGGCAGCCCCGCGGCCACGAGCCCCTTTTCGATCTCCTCCCGGTTGTCGGACGTGCGCATCGTGGCCCGCACCACGTAGGGGATGCCGAGGCTCTCCGCCGCCCGGGCGGCGTTGACGACCCGGTCTATCGGGATGAACTCCTGGTGGAAGGAATCGGCCGAGAGGCCCATCCCGAGGGTCCCCACGTAGCAGGAGAGGCGCCCGCGCGCAACCGCCTCGGTCTTTGCCCAGGAGGCGTTGGTGACGAAGGTGAAGGGCAGGCCGAGGCGCCTGGCCTCATCCACGGCAAAATCGAAGACGTCCTTCACGACGAAGACCTCGCCGCCCGAAAGCCCCACCGCCTGTATGCCGGGAGTCCCGGCAACGTCGGCAATGAAGCGGGCAAGGTCGTCCCGCGTAAAGTCCCGGTCGGCCGACTTCGTGTACCACGCGCCGCAGTGGCGGCAGCGGCTGGTGCACCGGCGGGTCAGAAAAAAGGATACGGTCAGGTGATCCACCGGCTATTTCTCCGCTTTCTTGAGCTGGGGGGGGAGGTAATCGTTGAAGATGGTGAACTTGTGTTCGACGAACCTGAAGGAGTTGATCTTCGTGAAGGCCATGCGGCCCTGTTCGTCCGGCTCGGTCCAGTTGAGCCCCTCGGGGAACATGCAGTCCTGGTAAAAACCGGGGCCCAGCGGCGGCATGATGACGTCCCGCCCGGCGGCGTCCGGCGTCCTGATTCCCGTATACTTGCACCCCTTCTCGACGAAGAAGCGCGCCTGCCAGTAGGCCGGCGACGTCTTGTCCTCGCTCATCATATAGTCCGGGCCCGCGTAGAGCGTGAAGGAGCAGGGGACGAAGCCGCCGAGCTCCGCCTTCAGGTCGTCCACCCGGTCGGTGAAGACGCGCGGGTTGCCCTGCCACATGGGCTGGTCCCAGAAGACGAGGATCAGCGGCGTTACGGTGAGCTTGCGGGGCGGTTTCATGCGGTTTTCCTTACCGATTGCCGGGGACGCAGAGCGCCCCGGCGGGCTTTCCTTTGTGCCTTCGTGGTGATAATCGTCCGCTACGGTCCGGGAGGAAGACATTTACCACAAAGGCACGAAGACACGAAGGCGAAAGGATATAGGCGACACGAAGGGCTCGTCAGTAGGCCCGCGAATACCCTTTTTAATAGTATCCCCCTTCGTACTGCAACGGTGAACGCACTTTTTACATATAGCACCGCGCCGGGCCGTTGTCAATCGGAAGCCGCCGCGCCCCATCAATCGCCTTGACAATGTCCAAAATAATGGTACGATAGACAAATATGAGGAACTGGTTTAAGAAAACGTTCGAGAAAAAACCGGCAGGTCCAAAAACCGGGGAAGAACAGCAAAAAGAGCATACTATCTCCTCCCTCTACGAGATCGTCGAAGACCACCTCAAATCGCTCGACCACGATCAGCTCAAGGGCATCAGCAGCGATTTCGCCGAGCGCTTTGCCGCCCACCAGGAGATCATCTCCGAGATCGTAAAAACCCCCACGCCCCGCGGCAAACGCGGGCTGGCGGCAGTCCGCACTGACGACGGCCCGGACGATTACGTCATGATCGACGCCAGGGCGCGCGTCGCGGCGGGCCTTCCCGTGCACAGCGCCGCCGGCGACCACCCGGACGAGATAATCCTCTCCCATTACGACCGGATGATCCGGTCGCAGTATGACCGCCTTATCGACCTGACGATGGATTTCCTCCGGGGGGTCACGGACGCGGAGATCGGCAGGCTCGACGCCGAGACGGCCAGGATCGCCTCCGCTATCGGCGAGCTTCGCGACGCCCTGGCCGGACAGATCGAGCAGCTCGACGAAGACCTCGAAAACACCCGGCAGCTCCACCACAACCTCATCTTTTCCCTCGAAAAGCGGATAGTCGAGCAGAACCGGAGGGCCGACCTGGCGTGGCGGCGGATAAAGATCCTGATCGCCGCCGTCATTGGCGCGGGTCTCGTGGGCGCGGTCGCCCTTGTCCTTTCGCTTATCAGATAACCGCTACGGCCTTTCCTCGGGCGGTTTTCACAGCGGGCCTCATACATGGCGATTCGGATAAAAAGACCGAGAATCGGCATCACCCTCAGGTTCTTTCTGCTTTTTGCCTCCGTAGGCCTCATCCCCATCGGGTTCATGTCGTTTTACGCATTCTGGCAGATCAACCGGCAGGTCGCCTTCGAGGTCGAAAACAACCTGACCAACGTCGGTCTCCGTTTCAGGGACGACGTGAGCCGGACGATCGACGAGGCGACGCGGATAGACGACTCGATCGCCGCCGACCCGGTCTTTTCCGACGGGAGGGCGCGCCGGGCCGACATCGAGCGCGAGATGGAGCTGCTGCGGGACGAATCCCCGGAGATCAGGGGCCTCTACCTGCTGAAGGGAAGGGAGGTGCTGTCTTCCAGCGGGCCGCGGGCGTTTGTCAGCGGCGACCCGGGAATCCTGGACTTTTCCACCGCCGCCCCGTACGTTTCGGCCCCCCGCCCGTTTCCCGATAACGTAAACCCGGCGTTTCTCGTGTCTGTCCCGGTCAAAACGGGGGCGGGCGGCATGCCGACGGTGCTGGTCGCCGCCGTGGACGCGCGCGCCCTGATGGACGCGGCGCGCCTGGTCAGGATCGGGGAGACGGGGCGCGCCTACGTCATCGACGATTCGGGAAACGTCGTGGCGGGGCCGGACGCGGCCGGCCTCTTCATGCCGTTTGCCGACGAGGCAGTCACGCGGCGGATAGCCACCGTGGGAGAGGGCATCATCCACTACACCGTCCACAATACCGACGGGCCGGACCTGCGCCACATCGCCTTTGTCGCGTCGGTGCCGGAGAGGGAGCGGCCGTTGCCCCGGGGCCTCCGGGTGCTGGTCACCTACGGTGAGGACGAGGCCTACCTGGTCGCCGATCAAATCGGCGACAGCATCGGCGTCGCCCTCATCATGATACTCGCGGCAACCTCGCTCTTTTCCTTCCTGCTCTCCCGGACGATAACGCGTCCCATCAGGGAGATCAGCCGGGGCACCGAGCGGATCAGGGCGGGGGATTTTTCGCGGGAGATCACGGTGCGCTCCCGCGACGAAATCGGCGAGCTTGCCCGGTCGTTCAACCGCATGGCCGGGGAGCTTTCGATCTCCCGGGAATTCATGGAGAACTACAACCGGGAGCTGGAGCGGCAGGTGCAGGAGCGGAGCCAAAAGCTCGAAGACTCCGAGCGGAAGTACCGGATGGTGGTGGAGGGGTCGGGCGACGGCTGGACGATCCTGGGGGAGGACCTCTCGATCCTGTTTGCCAACGATACGCTGGCCCGGATGCTGGGCGTGCGGCCGACCAAACTCGCCCGCACGAACCTCTCGGAATTCCTCTCGCGCGGCGAAGAGGTGCGGGTGCGCGAAGCGGTAGCCCGGGTGATCGGGCGGGCCGGGTCCGTCCGGGCGCTCACCTTTGAGGCCGAGGGGGCCGGCGAAAGGCGGATCGTTTTTTCGGGGACGTTTTCGGCAATGCCGGCCGACACGGACGGCCGGGTCATCGCGCACCTGGTTGACCAGACCGGGCTTGTGGAGCTCGAGGCGCAGAAGGAACGGCTCCAATTGGAGCTGATGGAGCGGTCCAAGCACTCCCAGATCGGGATCATGACCGAGGGCCTGTTCCACAACCTCAACAACCCCCTGCAGGGGCTCCTCGGCCTGTTGCGTGTCATACAGCAGGATATCGGCCGGACGCTCGGGGGGCGGGACGCGCCCGGGGACGCGCAGATTGAGGCGTCCGGCCAGATCGTCCGCGACGTGGACGAGACCTACGCCATCGCCCGGCGTCTTTCCGACCAGGTCAAGAACCTGTTGATGAAGATCAGGAAAGAATCCAGGCGCAAGGTCGAGGACCTCGACCTCAACGCGATCGTACGGGCGGAGGTGGCGTTCCTGGAGGCCGACCTCTTCTTCAAGCACAAGGTGGAAAAACGGCTCTCGCTGGCCGACCGGCTCCCCCTGCTCCCCGGGGTCTATTCGGACATCTCGCAGAGCTTCGTGAACATCATCCTCAACGCGACCGACGCCATGCGCGAGTCGGCCGAGCGGCGGCTCACCATCACCACGGCGCTCGAAAAAAAGAGGATCGCCGTGACCTTTCACGACACCGGCAGCGGGATAGACGAAGCGAGCCTGCCCCACATCTTTGACCCCTTCTTTACCACCAAGTACGAAAAGGAGCAGGGGACGGGGCTGGGGCTCTATACCGTCGATTTTCTCCTGAAACCCTACCGGGTGGGCTACCGGGTCACGTCACGGCCGGGAGACACGTCCATTTCGCTGCTCTTTCCCACGAAAGGGCTGGGCAGGAAAAAGGAGAAGGCCGGCGCCGAAACGGCCCTTGCCGAAGAAACGGCCGGATGATCCCGGCGGTGTCGTTCCGGGTTAGAAGGAATAGGTGCGGTACGTAAGACACGCTTCTTCCCTCTCGTTCACCCCACGTGTTCTACTATTAAGTAACGCGGATTTTCCTAGCGGGATTAACTGATCGCGGCAGAAAACAACAAATATATGATCGACGCCACGAGAGTAAGGCTGAAGTAGATCAGCAATGCTATCAGACAGCCTTTACCCTTTTGCGGGAGCCCGGTCGCCCTTTGATTCTTTGAGGCTTCGCCGAGGAAGACGCCGACCAGCACGAAACATACCAGAAAGACGATAAAGCCCAGAATGGGCACTATTCCTACGAAGGCCACTAGACCGGGCGAGGCGATGCTGGCGATTGCCATGATAAAGGCGAGAAAAGACGGCACCAGGTAGGAGACAAGGATGAGAACGCTCACCTTTACGTAGTTTCTGGAGGCGGCGGGTGGTGGTGTGAAACGGGGAGAGGGAGTCTCTCTTTTCGATTCCGAGCCGGGTGACGTATCCTCGAAACCGGGGACGACGTTTCGCTCGATGACCATCTCCGGCTCGGCTTCGGTCCTCGTTTCTCTATTGGCTTCCCCGATCGGGAAGGAGACGCCGATCCGGGGATCGTCCGTCTTCAGGATTTTAAACTTCCGTTTGCACGTCGGGCATCCGACAATGCGGCCCTCCTCCGGGACAAGCTTCTCGCTTATATTCCCGCTATAGTGGCAATAGGGACACGTTATTTTCATACGTCGCTCATGTCATATTTGCACGTTTCAGGGAGGATTATAAGGACCGGGTCGGGTCGTCACGAGAACCTAGTCCCTAGGGGATTTCCATAGGCGTCCTGTTTCATGACGTCAGCCAGTATCAGTATCCCCTCGATAAAACCCCAGACGGCGCCGATTCCGCATGTCAAGCACGTTACGACGATCTGGACGATGCCGATACCGATATACCCCAGGTAGAAGCGATGTATGCCTATTCCCCCCAGGAAGATCCCGAATAGACCTGCGGCGATCTTCGATTTCCCGACCACTTGCTTGTCCCGGAGCTCCTGCGCGGTGGGGAACACCTCCTTGGCCATGCCGTCTGTGACAACAAAATCTACCTGCATCCCGGCGCGGGGGGGGAACGTGTATTTCCAGTCATGTACCTTGAATGGAAAGCGCCTTTCTCCGGTACTGATGACTCCCGAAAGGGTATTCATGTCGTAGCCCAACACGTATCCGATCTCACCCATTACCCGACCTCCTTAACGCCCTTATCATTTTCCGGCTCTCAGGGATTCATTTGAGCCGATCCGCCTAGCCGAAGGATCTAAGCATTGACAATAAAAGTACATTAAACAAAGAGCGTTTGTCAATGAAAAACCCGAGAGTACAGCATAAAGGTTTTCTATATACTTGCTAATTTACTCGCCTGGGGGAAATGACGCATACGAGCGGATTACTTCGATGCGAAGGGGGGCCGGTGGCCCCCCTTTTTATTGCCCGCCGCGTTTCCGTCGTCACTTCGCCGTCATTGACGGGAGGCGTGCGTCTCCCATCGGGGCCCCCGCGGAGCCTGCTCCGTGGGGCGACGGTCTATCCCCTGACTACGGGGGAGGGACGTGAGGCCGGCCGGCGTTCGCGCGAGACAGTGAGGGGATTGCCACGGGCCCTTCAGGCCCTCGCAAAGACGTTGGAAACGAGACGGCCGCTCCTTCAATTCGCCCTTTGCCGTACTACCGGTCGAGGAGGCCGACGACGATCCGGCAGTGATCGTTGCCCTTTTGCGCCTGGCAGTATTCCTCCTTCCCCTTTATCGCCGAGATGACCTTTTCGTCCGCGCCCTTTTCTTTCAAAATGAGGCGCAGCATCGAGACGAGCCAGCCCACCTGGTAGTCGCAGAAGGTCTGCTTGTAGTCTATCTTCAGCCCCGTGTTCCTCTCGGCGGCCGATTCCATTATCCGCACCACGGTCGTGGAGGAGGGGTGGTTCTTCAGCAGGCACACGATCCTCGGGTTCCCGGGGTTTAAGTCTATCTCCGGGTGCTGGTAGATTCCCCAGCCGGTCGCAAGCCCGATCGTCCCATAGTAATTGATGAGGCTCTCGTCCCACTTCGCATATCCCGCCTGGACCGTCTCGATGGAAAACAGCTCCGAAGCGTAGTACCCGCCGTGGTACATGAGGTTCTTCATGCCGTTCTGGCCCATCATTTCGAAGATGGCCAGCGTCATCGGGGCGAACATAAGATCGCGGGTCGTGAAGATCGCGTTGAGGCCCATGGTCTTGAGCATTGCCACGTCGGCCCCGTCCCGCTGGTGCTTGAGGTCCTGCAGAATAGTGCCGAGGAGACCCGAAGCGGTCTCAAAGATGTTGTTGTCGATCGCCAGCTTGTCGCTCATCAGTAACTCCAAAAAGAGGTGTTGAATGCACTTTGAATGTACTTGAAGGTAACAGGCCGATCGCCCCCGCGTCAAGCGAATAGATACGCGTTTGCGCAATATGCAAATTATTATTTGTACTTATCTCTGCTTTTGTTACAGAAATGAATCGCGGGCCATTTTTCAATGGGACGGCCGGCGGGAACGGCGTGTCGTGTCCGTCTCCGGCGTTACTCCCCCGCTATCGCGGGCCGGCTTCCGGCGGCCCCCCGGGGAGCGGGGCGGCGGGCGTCATTATAAAACCAGATGTGGCGGGCGCGGCGGGCGTCGCGACGGTCTCCTTCTCCCACGGGGATGAGAATTTCGCGGACCGGGACCCTGTTCCTGTGGTAGGTGTAGCCCCCGAAAAAGCCGATGACCAGAAATACCAGCGCGGTGACGACGGGTATCATCAGCGTCGCGAGATCGAGGCCCGGGGACGCCTTCTTCGGGACGAGGATGGGCCTGGGCGGGGCGGCGGCGTCCCGGCGCGGGGCGGCGTCTTCGGGCGGCGCGGTACCCTTCCGGGCGTCCTCCCGGCCTTCCGCCGGCGCACCGGCGGCCGGGGGCGGGGGAGGCGCGGGCTGATCGGGGGCCGTCGTTCCGTCCGGGACGGGGTCGGACGCCGGAGGAGGGGAGGCCGTGGCGCGGCTCCTCTTTCTTTACCGGTGCCGCATCGTGTGCCGGGGGCGGGGCGACGAGCGGCGGCGTCCTTCGGTTTTGGCGGGGGGCGGGTGCGGTCCCGTCGGCCGCGGGAGGCGCGCCGTCCTTTGGTTTTTCGGCAGGGGCCGCCGTTGCGGCCGGGACGGGGTCGGGCGCCGGTGGAGGGGAGGCCGTGACGGGCTCCTTTTTCTTCACGGGGGCGGCGGGGCGTGACGGCGGGGGCGCGGGCCCGGCGGGGGCCGTCTTTGGCCTATCGACGGGTGGGGCGGCGGTCGCCTTGGGGGCCGGGTGGACACCGGCCAGGGCATCGGGGGCGATCCCGACGCCGTCCTGCCCCTTTTCACGAAAAACGGTTTCTTGCACTGGAGGCAATCGACGGTGCGGCCCGCATCCGGGACCATGCTGTCCTTCAGAGTGCCCGTGAACCCGCAATGTGGACAAATAGCCTGCATCTATGAACCTCGCGTGATCCCGAAGGGTGACAGTAGAAGGATAAACGTATGCTGAAACCGTGTCAAGCCTATTAATAGGCGTTCCGGGGGCGGCGGGGTGTGATTTATATCACACTTTGGCGTCATTGCGGGGGAATCCGATTCTGTTACGGAAATGAGTCAAAAGGGGACTTTACTCTTTTCCTTCTTGTTTACAGGAAACCGGCGGGGTGCTATATTCCCGGTCATGGAAACGGTGCGGACCGTACAGGAAGGACGAATGAATAAAAGGCACATATCCGTGGTGATTACCGACCTGGACAACACCCTGTTCGACTGGTTCGGGATCTGGTACCGGTGCTTTCGGCCGATGCTGGGCGAGATCGTGAGGATAAGCGGCGTGCCGGAGGAGACGATCATCGGGGAGATACAAGCGGTCCACCGGAAATACGGGACCACGGAATACGCGTTCCTCATCGAGGAGCTCCCGTCGGTCAGGCAGCGGCACCCCGGCGGGAACATACCCGAGATCTACGCGAGCGCCATCGAGGCCTACCGGGAAAACCGGCGGCGGCACCTGAGGCTCTACCCCACGGTGATGGAGACGCTCGCCGCGATAAAGGAGGCGGGCTGCCTGCTGGTGGCCTACACGGAATCGGTGGAATTCTACACGAATTACCGGGTCAGGAAGCTCGGGCTGGACGGCGTGATCGATATCGTCTATTCCCCGAAAGACCACGAGGTGCCGGAGGGCTTCGCGCGCGCCTACCCGCCGGAGGCCTACGCGTTTGCCCGGACGGTGCAGCGGCACACGCCCGAAAACGAATACAAGCCCAACCCGGAGGTCCTGCTGGGCATCATCGGCGACATCGGCGCCCCGAAGGACGAGGTGCTCTACGTGGGCGACAGCCTGGCCAAGGACGTGCTGATGGCCCGGGCCGCCGGCGTGCTGGACGTGTTCGCCGCGTACGGCCGGGCGCAGGAACGGGAGGTGTATGACCTGCTGGCGCGCGTCACCCACTGGACGGCGGAGATGGTCGAGAGGGAACGGTCCGTCGGCGCGAAAGACGTTGCGCCGAGCATTACGCTGGCGGGGGAATTCGCCGAGATACGCGAGCACGTCGATTTCGCGGGGTTTGGGGGGAGGGGGTGAGGGCTCCCGCTCGATTCACCGTCATTGCGAGGAGGCCCCGACGGGGCGTGGCAATCCCCTGACTGTCACCGGGAGTCGTGTAAGTGTTTCTATTTGCTTAAGTAAGCTTGTAAGGCTTCAAACTTAGCAAAGTTAATCTGGGGGATAGAAAAGGAGGCGTGGGTTTACGATTCCGCGGTTGTCAGGAGTGTAGACCTGACCTTATGGGCCTTACAATTGAGGGGGGTTATGTTACCTTTTTGATTGAATTTCTTCTATCCGCTTTAGACAGTTCATCAACATATCCGACTGTTTCAGAAAGTCCCGGTCTATAATTCGTTGGATGCGCACATTCATTTCTCTTGCTTAAAAGGCCATGGATTGAATTCATTTCTGATTTTGAAAATACTTTTATTTCACGTAACATTATTATGATTGCATGCTCAGTTACATTTTCTCTCAAATCATCTATATTTTCTATCTTCAATTTTGATAAGTTCTCTTTGTCGGCAATAATTTTCTTTATTCCATAAGCAGTCAATTGGTCTCCCAGGTAATCCATAAATCCTATCCAGGCAACAACGTGTGCCGCACCAAAAATCCCATTTTCAATGCATACTTGAGCCTGTCTAAACAACTCACTTTGCTGATCAGAGAGCTTATTGCCTTGCTTTTTAGTATCATCTGAGATCGTTTTAGCTTCAACTTTATTTTCACTTTTCTTAGGAACTGTTGCTTCCTGTTTTTTTTCTTCACTTTTCGGTTTATCACCAAAATCGGCTAAAGAGCACAAATATAAAAATGTTCTTTTAGCTTTAGTAATATCTTCACCTTCCAAGGATGAATTTTCTCGGAAATAATCGGCTAATTCTAATTTACTTTTCGTATGTGCGTCCGGGAATTTTGCAAACAATTCTTGATAGTTCTTTTTTATTGCTTTTGCCAAAGCCTTTTTAGGGCTCTTCGAAGATTTATATCCAATCCAAACGGAAGTAGGTTTTTTAGCGTCATCAATAAAACCTGTGAATTTAAGTATTTGAAACATACCCGAGCTGATCTTCATTATCCAAATCAAGAAAATTAAACCACGCACCATTTACCTCTTTCGGGACATCTACTTTCCTTATTTCCGACATTAGTTTATTAAGTTTATTAAGTTTCCCCACTGATTCAATATACGGAAATGTTTCACTCATTATTCACCTGGAGGTTGTCTTAGTTCTTAGGACAGGGAACAGGGGTTTAAAAGTGGGAGACTGCTCTGTGTTAAGGTTCATGCCGTAGCCTGTTTCTGCGATTCTATGCCGTGGTAAACCATAGTCGGGTCTTTCTGTAAAAAGTTGTTACGTCAAATACCCCGGTTAGCCAGAAGGATAAATCCATACTAAACAAGTGTCAAGCATTTTTCGATAAGGAAATCTATCTGTATGAATAGAGTGGAAGAATGTATTAAGAGTTCTCTTTATACCAGTCTCGGGCGTCGTATACAGCACAAACCACACTCGTCGTTGCGAGGGAGTGAAACGACCGCGGCAATCTCATCACCGTCGGAGACAATAAGGAGTTAATGGCCTTTGGCAACTGAGAGATTGCCGCGTCGGGCTTTCGCCCTCCTCGCAATGACGGGATGGGTACTCGGTGAAAGTCAGAAAGGTTGCTTCGTCACTTCCCTCCTCGCAATGACGGAGAAGCGCCAACCGGCGCATTACCCGCTGTCACCGGCGCCCGCAGCCGCGGCCGATTCGTCCTATTCGTCCCCGTCCGGCTCCGGGCTGGCGTCCTCGTCCCGTGGCGGGGCGGCGGCCGGCATGTCCGTGTACCTGTTTCTTCTCAGCAGCGCGTTGGAGATGAGGTATATCACCAGCTGGACCATGGCTAAAAAGAGCAATAGGGCCAGCAAGAGGAAGCCGGCCAGGGCCAGATTTTCCGTCAACCGGCCGGAAATCATCAGCACCACGAATACGCCGCCCGTTAAAAAGGCGACGGACAGAAACGTCACGATATAAAATCTCTCTCTGTTTAACGGGCTCATCGGAAAACCTTCTTCTCATGGAGGATAAAATCGCCGACTCGCGCGATAGTGTATGTGAAAGGGCCGTGAGAGTCAAATATAAACGTGGGGCGCGGGCGGCGAAGAGACCGATGCGGCAGTCTATAACGGCCTCGCAATGACGGCGAAGTGACGTAAACGGAGGACGGGCACGACATGTCGTGCCCCTACGGATTCAAACGGGTAACGTCCATAACACCCGTAGGGGTCGCATATATGCGACCCGTCCGATACGATGATCTTACACCGGGCGGGTGTTTGCCACGTCGCCTTCGGCTCCTCGCGATGACGGGTCAGGTTCCCGGAGTTAGTCAGGGGATTGCCACGTCGGCCCCGCAGGGCCTCCTCGCAATGACGGAGAAGTGCAATCCCAACCCGCCACGCCCTTCACTAAGACGGGCACGACGTGTCGTGCCCCTACAAATTCTAACACGGTACGTCCTTAACACCCGTAGGGACACCACATGTGGTGTCCGTCCGATCCCGCCCACGGGCAACCTGTCGGTTCGCCCGTGCCCCCCTCTTTTCCCCTTGACATTGCTGCGTTTTTCGTGGTATCAAATTACATTTATTTCCTTTGAAAAATCAAGGAGATATGAGAACGCGTGCACCCGGAGACAACGATGGACTATAAAGAAACGCTCAACCTTCCCAAGACCGAATTCCCCATGAAGGCCGACCTCACCAGGCGGGAGCCGATGTTCCTTGACCGCTGGACCGAGATGGGCCTCTACGACCAGATCAAGAAGGCCTCGGAGGGCCGCGAAAAATACATCCTGCACGACGGGCCGCCGTATGCCAACGGGCACATACACCTGGGCACGGCGCTCAACAAGATCCTCAAAGACATCATCGTCAAGTCCCGCTTCAAGATGGGGTTCGACAGCTACTACGTGCCGGGGTGGGACTGCCACGGCCTTCCCATCGAGCACCAGGTGGATAAGGAGCTGGGGGCGGCCAAGGCCACGATGAGCAAGACCGACATCCGGCGCAAGTGCCGCGCCTTTGCCGAGCAGTTCATCGACATCCAGCGCGCGGAGTTCATCCGGCTGGGCGTGCTCGGCGAGTGGTTTGACCCCTACCTGACGATGGCCTACGACTACGAGGCGACCATCGTGCGCGAGCTTGCGAAGTTCGCGCTCTCGGGCGCGGTCTACCGCGGCAAGAAGCCGGTCTACTGGTGCTCGACCTGCGTGACGGCGCTGGCCGAGGCCGAGGTGGAATACCACGACCACGTGTCCCCCTCGATCTACGTCAAGTTCCCGATGATCGACGACCTCTCGGCAGACTTCCCGGCGCTCAAGGGGAAATCCGTATATGTCGTCATCTGGACCACGACCCCCTGGACGATCCCGGCAAACCTCGCCGTGGCGCTCTCCCCCGAATATACCTACGTCGCCGCCGAAGTGAAGGGCGGCGAAGTCTACATCCTGGCCGAGGACCTGGCCGACCGCGTGCTGCATTCCTTCGGGATGGGCGACTACACGGTCCTGGCGACGTTTTCCGGCAAAGCGCTCGAAGGCAAAAAGGCGAAGCACCCGATCTACGACCGTCCGTCGGTCGGGATACTGGCAGATTACGTGACGCTGGAGGCCGGCACCGGCATCGTCCATACCGCGCCCGGCCACGGCCAGGAGGACTACGAGTCCGGCCTGAAATACGGCCTTGAGATCTACGCCCCGGTGGACGACCACGGCAAGTTCACCGACGACGTGGAGTTTTTCGCGGGGAAGTTCGTCTTCGACACCAACGGCGAGGTGATCAAGAAGCTCGACGACCTGGGCATGCTGCTCTTGAAGAGCGACTATTCCCACCAGTACCCGAGCTGTTGGCGCTGCAAGAACCCGATCGTCTTCCGCTCCACGCCGCAGTGGTTCATCTCGATGGAGACCAACGACCTGCGCAAGAACGCGATGGCCGAGATCGACCGGGTGCGCTGGATACCCAAGTGGGGGCGGGAGCGCATCTCCGGGATGATCGAGAACCGGCCCGACTGGTGCATCAGCCGGCAGCGCTCGTGGGGCGTGCCGATAACCTTCTTTTATTGCGCCTCCTGCGGCAAGGAGATCATCGACGCACAGAGCCTGGAGCGCGTCGCCGAATTCGTCGCCAAGGAAGGCGCCGACGCCTGGTTTGACCGCTCCGTGAAAGAGCTCGCCGCGCCGGGGCTGACCTGCCCCGCCTGCAAGGGGACGGAGTTCACCAAGGAAGAGGACATCCTCGACGTCTGGTTTGACTCCGGCGTGAGCTACGCCGCGGTCTGCGAAAAGCGCCCGGGCCTCAAGGCGCTGCCCGACATGTACCTCGAGGGCAGCGACCAGCACCGCGGGTGGTTTCACTCGTCGCTGCTGGCGTCGGTCGGGACACGGGGGCACGCGCCCTACAAGGAGGTCCTCACGCACGGGTTCCTCGTGGACGGCGAGGGCAAGAAGATGAGCAAATCCCTGGGCAACTTCATCGCCCCCGAGGAGGTCATCGACAAGTTCGGGGCCGAGGTGCTGCGCCTCTGGGTGAGCGCCGAGGACTACCGGGACGACATCCGCATATCCCAGGAGATCCTCCAGCGGCAGTCCGAGGCCTACCGGCGCATCAGGAACACGGCGCGGTTCATCCTGGGTAATCTGTATGATTTCGACCCGAAAAAGGACCTCGTTGCGGCGGCCGACATGCCCGAGATCGACCGGTATATCCTCATCAAGTTCACGAAGCTGGCCAAGCGGATCGTCGAGGCCTACACGGCCTTCGAGTTTCACGCCATCTACCACAGCATCCACAACTTCTGCACGGTGACGCTGTCTGCCTTCTACCTCGATATCCTCAAGGACCGGCTCTACACCGAGCCCGCGGGATCGGCCAAGCGCCGGGCGGCCCAGAGCGCGATGTTCATCATCCTCTCCGGCATGACCCGGCTCATGGCGCCGATCCTCTCGTTTACCGCAGACGAGATCTGGGAGATGCTGCCGGGCGACGGCAAAGAGGCCAGTGTCCATCTGGCGGCATTCCCGCCGGTCGACGATTCGCTGTTGGACGACGGCTTAGAGGCCGCGTGGGACAAGCTCATCGAGGTCAGGGAGCAGGTGCAGAAGACGCTGGAGGAGGCGCGGCGGGGCAAGGTCATCGGGCATTCGCTGGACGCCGTGGTGACGCTCGCGCGCGAAGGGCAAGGAGAAAGACCTGCTGGCGAAATACGCGGACCAGCTGTCCGATATCTTTATCGTCTCCAAGGTCGTGCTGGCCGATACCGCGCCCGCGGGGGCGACGGCAAGCGAGACGGTCCCGGGGCTTTCCGTGGCCGTGGCCAAGGCGGCGGGCGCCAAGTGCCCCCGCTGCTGGAACTATACCGAGGATATCGGCACGGACGCCGCCCATCCCGAGGTCTGCGGGTCGTGCGCGGGAAATTTGAAAGGTTGAAAGGCTGAGGGCCGAAGGCCCGTAGGAGCAAACCGGATGAAGAGTGCGTTGGCAAAATATCTCCTGTTCGGGGTGGTGAACCTCGTTATCGTGGCGTCCGACCAGTGGACCAAGCTTATCGTCGAGCGGCATATGTTCCTCAACGAGTTCATCACGATCGTCCCGAACTTCTTCGACATCCGCTACATCAGGAACACCGGGGCCGCCTTCGGGCTGATGGCGCGCCTGCCGGACGGCGCGCGACTGCCGTTTTTAGTCGGCGTGTCGCTGGTGGCCATCGGGATGATCTTCTTTCTCTTCGTGAAGGCCGAAAAGGAGCGGGTGGCATATCTCTTATCACTCTCGCTGGTCTTCGCCGGGGCGATCGGAAACCTGGTCGACCGGGTCATGTTCGGCGAGGTGCGGGACTTCCTGCACATGCACATCTATAACCTCTCCTGGCCGATATTCAACATCGCCGATTCGGCCATCACCGTGGGCATCGTGCTGCTGTCGTGGCAGCTACTCATCGTCGAGCCGAGGCTCGAAAAACTGCGGGAGGGGAAGGCCGCCTGATGCATCCAATCCTTTATTCATTCGGCGGGGTCACGCTCTATACGTACGGCATGATGCTCTCGATCGGGTTTCTCACGGGCTTCGCGCTGTTTCTCTTCGACCTGAAGCGGCGGTCGCTCTCGGTCGACACGGGTATCGACCTCGCCTTCTGGGTGCTGCTGTCGTCCATCGCGGGGTCGCGGCTGGTCTACGTCCTGTTGAACCTCTCCTATTTCGGGAAGAACCCGGTGAAGATATTCATGCTCTGGGAGGGGGGGCTGGTCTGGTACGGGGCCTTTTTGGGGGCGCTGGCGGCCGTCGTCATATACTTTCGCGTAAAGAAACTGGACGGCTGGCTCTGGGCGGATATCGCCATCCCCTACGTGGCGCTGGGCCAGGCCATCGGGCGGATCGGCTGCTTCATGGCGGGCTGCTGCTACGGCATGCCCACGGACCTGCCGTGGGGGGTCACGTTTACCCAGTCGGAGATCGCGCCCCTCGGCGTTGCGCTGCACCCCACCCAGCTCTACGAGATGCTCTTTAACCTTATAATATTTGCGGTCCTCTTTTTCAGGAGAAACCGGGTCTCGTTCCGGGGCGAGCAGTTCCTCTCGTACCTCTTTCTCTACGGCGCGGCGCGCGGCATCGTCGAGATCTTCCGGGGCGACCCGCGGGGGTTCTGGCTCTGGGGTACGGTCAGCACGTCCCAGCTCATCGGCGCGGCGATGATGGCGGCCGGGATTGTCCTTTACTTCAGGATTCGGGTGAAAAACCGGATCAGTCCCGCGGATGCGGTCCCGGCGGCCGGGCGGGGCGTCCCCGCGAAGGGCGCGGGGAAGAATTCTCCCAAAAAGAGCGATAGGAGTTGATCATGGCGCACGGGAAAAAATTCATGGAAGTCCTCTTCCCGCCCTACCGGCTCACCGACGAGGTCCCCTTCGGGTTCTGGTACGTCGGGTTTTTCGGCATGGTGGCGGCGTTCTTCAACCTCTCGATCAATTTCTTTTCCCACCTCTCGGTCGCCCTGGGCAGCTTTACCGGCACCCTTGCGCTGTCCGGCATACCGCGCGACCCGACGGGGCTGGATATCACGCTCTCGATCGTGTTCGCGCTCTACTACCTGGTCAGCGCGCCGCTGTTCGTCCGGCTATCGTCGGCCTACTGGAACTTCAAGCCGAAGGCGAAACAAAGGCTCCTGATCCTGGTCTCGATAGACGTCTTCATCTTCTGCCTCTACAACGTCCTCTTCTTCACGGGGATCTACCTCTACCGGAACCACTACCTGATGCCCAAGCTCCCCTTGTACGCGGTGCTGGCGGCGGTCGCCGTCTATTTTTTGATGGGGAAGTCGGACGAGGAGGCCAAAAAGGCCGTGTAGGGGTAGGGATACTACGTATCACCCGTACGTGTATCTAACACGGTACGGTTTAGCACCCGTAGGGGCGGCAACTCTCAACCCTGTCGCCATTGGCGACGATTATTATTGTCATTGCGAGCCCACGAAGTGGGCGTGGCAAACACCGCCCGTTTTGAGTTTACCTCACTTCACCGTCATTGCGGGGGCCCGAAAGGGGGCGCGGCAAACAGCGCCCGTTTTGCGTTTACGCCACTTCACCGTCATTGCGAGCGGCCGTTCTACACTTCGGCTGTCATTGCGAGGAGCGTAGCGACGTGGCAATCCCCTCACTGTCACCGTAGACCGATCGCGTCATTGCGACGGCGCGGCAGCGCCCGTGGCAAACACCGCCCGTTTTGCGTTTACCTCACTTCACCGTCATTGCGGGGGCCCAAAGGGGGCGCGGCAAATCACCCCCCGAAGCGATGGGTGCCACCGACAAGCAAGGCTTGTCGGTGTCCCTCCCGGCACGGGCAACCTGGCGGTTAGCCCGTGGCACCCGGCCCGCCGGTTTATACTCTTGATTCCACCGTCATTGCGAGCCGCCGCCCGACACTTCGGCTGTCATTGCGAGGAGGCCCGAGCGGGCCGACGTGGCAATCCCCTGACTACGTCCCGTAAACGCCGTTAAACCGCACGTCTTTCCTCCGTTGTATGGGGATTGCTTCGGTCGTTTCACTCCCTCGCAATGACGGTTGGAACGCCGTATCCCTCCCTTTCCTCCCCTCCCTTCCATTCATAAATTCGTTATCGCCCCCCGCCCTGCCGTACGATGGTCGGGCGGGTTTTTTTATTTTGGGGGACGACTATGACGTTTGATTCGCGTCGGGGTGGATACGTCTCGTTTGCCGCCGTCAAGGCGGCGACCGGCCTCACCGACCTGGTGCTCGAATGCGGCGTGGAGATAAGCCGGTCGGGGATGGCGCTCTGCCCCTTCCACGACGACTGGCGGCCGTCGCTCTCGATCCGGGGGGAGCGCTGGCACTGCTTCGGGTGCGGAGCGCACGGGGACGTGTTTGACTGGTGCGAGCGCTTCCACCGGATGGACACGGGCGGGGCGCTCCGGTACCTGGCGGCGCGGGCCGGGTTCGCGCGCGTTTCGTCCGGGGGGGCGGCGGCCCCCGTGCCCACGCCGGAGGAGGCGGCCGCGCGAAGGCGGAGGGAGCTGCGGGACCGCTTCTTTTCGTGGATGCACGACGGGCGGGGCAAAAACGCCGAGCTCATCCGGCGGCTGGATAGCATCATCGGCGCTTTAATCAAGACGCCGGAGGACCTCGCCACGGAGACGGCGGAGTATCTGTATGACAAACGGACGCGGGCCGAGGGGGCAAAGGAGACGCTGTGGGACCGGGACTGGGAGGTGCTGGCGGAATACTATCGGGAGGAGACGATTGGCAAAGTATAGGAACCCCTACGGGGATATCGACGTGCGGTTAGAGGTGATCGAGGTGGAGCGGGAGGAGCGGGCGGCGATTGATCATAAACGGCAGGAACACGCTGCCGTTGTGTATGAACGGCGGGAGGAGCGGGAGGCGATAGAGAGCGAAGGGGGCGACGCGATCGACGGGCTGATCTCCGCGGACGCGATCCTTTCGACGGCCTGGCCGGAGCCGCGGTGGGCGGTGCCCGGGCTGCTGCCGGCGGGGCTGACCATCTGCGGGGGCAGGCCCAAGGTCGGCAAGAGCTGGCTGGGCCTCCAGCTGGCGCTGGCGGTGGCCGGCGGCGGGCAGGTGCTGGACACGCGGGCCAAGGAGGGCAGGGTGCTCGTCCTTGCGCTGGAGGACCCGCCCCGGAGGCTGAAGGAGCGGATGGACAGGCAGCGCTGGCCCCGGGGCCTGCCGGTGGAAGTCCTGCCGCTGGGCAAATTCCAGGAAAAGGTCGGGGACCTGGGCCGGGGCGGGGCCGGGCGGCTCGCCGACCAGATGGAGCGCGGGCAGTACCGGCTCGTGGTGATCGATACGTTTTCCCGCGCGTTTGCCGGCGACCAGAACGACCACGTGGAGATGACGACGGCGCTCTCCCCCATCCAGGAGATCGCCCAGACGCTCAACACGGCGGTGCTGATCATCGACCATTTGCGCAAAGGCGTGGGGGGCGACGCGGACGCGGTGGTGGACCTGCTGGGCTCCACGGCGAAAGCGGCACTGTGCGACGCGGTGATGGGGCTCTACCGGGAGCGGGGCAAGACGGCGGCGCGGCTCCTGGTGACCGGGCGGGATATCGAGGAGCGAAGCCTCGCGCTCACGATGGACTGGCAGACGGGGCTGTGGCGGTGCGAGGGCAGGGCCGACGCGCTGGAGCTTGCCGGCCGGCAGGCCGAGATCGTGGCGGTGATCCGGGAGATGGGAAATGTAGGAATTATGGAGATTTCAGCCGCCGTCGGCCTTAACAGGGGCGTCGTCTACCGGACGTGCGCCGAGCTATGCGAGACGGGCGTGCTCGTTAAGGGCGGGACCCGCAGCAGCGGTGTACGGTATACGCTTGCGGATGATCCACGGGAAGAGATAGAGGGTGATATAGATACGGGATACGGCGGGTATGCCCTGAAACAGTGAAACAGTGAAACAGTGAAACAGCGAAACAACCCTGTATATAAGTAGTGGGAGGTGTGTGGGGGGGGTGTTTCACCAGTTTCATCCTTCAAGGGGTCTCTGAAACAACGTAAGTATATAGTATCGTTATAAATACGGAGTTGTTTCAGTTGTTTCAGGTTTATATGCCGGGCCGCATGTATGCCGCCCGTCTTGAGGCTTGTACGTGGCAATAAATAGTGTGACCTCTTCCGAACCGCACAGGGCCCGGATCGTCGAGGCGCTCGGGCGGATGGGGCCTTCCAGGATCGTGGAGATCGCCGGGGCGGCGGGGATGAGCAACGGGGCCGCCTTCCGGTACTGCTACGGGATGTACGAGAAGGGCATCCTCTCGCGGATGACAAACGGCAACGCGCCGGTGCGGTATTGCCTTGCCGACGGCGGTGATTATGGTCATTGCGAGGAGGGCGTAGCCCGACGTGGCTAAGCCTAGCAATGTCGCCTCCGGCGACGATTGCTATTGTCATTGCGAGGAGCAAAGCGACGTGGCAACCTACTGTTACCGAGAACGCCCCCCCGTCATTGCGAGGGCGTTAAACGGAAAACCGAAACGTTTCCCTCGGTGAATAAGGGTCAAACGGGGATTTGGCCCCCTTTCTTGTTGACCCCCTTTCTTGCTTGGCCTCTTTTATCGACTTTAGTGGTATCGGTCAAAAAAGGCTTAAATGATAATAGATAGTACAGTATTTGTTGCTGGATTTTCGATCAGTTTTAAGATATAGTCTAGATGCAAGACTAAAAGGCGTTAGCGATATTCACATCAGTTTTCAAGCCGGCCATGAAAAGCACTCAAGCGACATTTCCAATACAATCATCAAACGCGATTGACCTTAACGATGACGCGTGTCGTATTCTAGTCGGCGATTCGCTTAAGATACTCGGAGAGTTCCCTGACAAAGTGTTCCAATGTTGTATTACATCTCCACCATATTGGGGTCTTCGGGATTACGGTATTGAAGGGCAGGTTGGCGCCGAGATGGATGTTAATGATTACATCGGGCACCTGGTAAAAGTATTCCAAGAAGTTAGGCGAACACTTCGGAATGACGGCACGCTCTGGCTGAATATAGGCGATTCATACACAAGTGGGGGGCGGACTTGGAGACAGAAAGATTCAAAGAATAAAGGCCGCCAGATGGATTACAGGCCTCCGACGCCAAGAGGGTTGAAACCTAAGGACTTAATTGGCGTTCCATGGAAAATTGCTTTCGCCCTTCAAGAAGACGGTTGGTATCTTAGGTCTGATATCATTTGGTATAAGCCGAACTGTCAACCTGAATCTGTCAAGGATCGTCCGACCCGAGCACACGAATATCTATTCTTGTTTTCAAAGACGGAAAAAGGGTATGTATATAATTATGAGGCTATTCTAGAGTCTACTAAAGAAGGAAATGGTAAGAAGAACCGAAGGACTGTTTGGGCCATAAATACCAACGGGTTCAAGGGCGACCACTTCGCGGTGTTCCCTCCTTCCCTTGTCGAGCCGTGTATGCTGGCAGGTTCAAATGAAGGCTCCACAGTTTTAGACCCCTTTTTTGGAACGGGAACTGTTGGCGAAGTAGCAATAAGAAAGAAACGAAAGTGCGTAGGCGTTGAGCTTAAGCCCGAATATGCCGAAATAGCTATAAAAAGATTGAAATCAGCAACACCGGAATTATTCTGAGTTACCCACCGGTGAGAATTTCCATTCCGCATGTATAATACAGTACTTCTTATCTAAATTTTTTATCTGAAGTTTCCTTTCTGTCCCACCATCAAAGTAAAGAGAGAATTTAAGTTTCCCCTTTTCATAGACATAGCAATATCCGGGTTTCGGGAATTGGGAGCTACTATGCATCATTTCGAGTTCCCCTTGCATTGCTTCGAGGAGCAAGTCTTTTGGAATTTCCACTAGTTCATAGCTCCAGTAAATCGGGGGTTTGTCGAGTAGTCGCAAAACCAGTATTCGGTCATATCCCTTCATATGCTTAAAAAACTGGTTTCTTAGACCTACTAGTTCTTCTTCCTTATTAGTCCATACACCTTTCCCTAGCTCATGGAACTTAGAGATATGAATATGACTAGCTTTTGTACTTTTCTCGGCCTGGGTCTTTAACGAAAAACGTTGCGTACTGATTTCAATATCATGGCCAGGGTTTCCGGTTTCGGCTTTTTTTGCCGGGATATGATTTTCATTAAGGACCGCTACTAGGGCGAATTCAAATTTATCTTTAGTAAATGGTTCAATTGAGGAACTATGATGACTTCTCAGGGCGTCAGCAAAGGCATTTAGGATATCTTCATTTACGACTAAATCTGATTTTTCATTCCGAAAAAAGCTGTGATCGCTTGTGAATTGGTCGACCAGTTGATTTATCTTTTTAAGTTGATTTATTGTAAGTTTCAGGAGTTTTTCGCCAATGATCCGTATTAAATTATCCTTCTCATTTAGAGCCATATATTAACCTCTATGGTAATTAGCTTTCTTTTCGGATTTCTTTATAACATCCTTTTCGAATAGACTCAAGGCCGAAGAAGATAATTACAGTCCTATTTAAATGATAGTCTATTACAATCATTTTCTTGTCGTTATACCTCTATTGTTTGTTGGATTGGCCCCCTCCTCTCTCACCTCGATTCTCTCCCCATAGGGGCCCGACGAGGCCTGTTTTGTGAGGTGTCAGTCGGGCGGCATTAATACCGTCCCTACATTTCGTACACGGTGACAGTCAGAAGGTTGCTTCGGCCCCTAAAGGGGCCTCGCAATGACAATAGTAATCGTCGCCGGAGGCGACATCATTATGCTTTGCCACGTCGGCTACGCCTCCTCGCAATGACAGCCGAAGTGTAGGACGGCGGCTCGCAATGACTGCCAGATCGAGGGAAGGAGTAAAAAGCAAAGGGGGCGCTCCCAAGCGGGAAGGCCCCCTTTTCCGTAACCGTGCCGGATACCCGGCGTTACCCGGTACTATTTCAGGTTCTTGTTGAGGTCGTCGGCCGTGATCCCCGCGGGGCTGTAGATGCCCGCGCCGACGGTATACTTGGCGCCCGGCGCCCGGTAGATGTAGGAAAGCTTCGGCTTCACCACTTTGGTCTCCGGATTTATCCAGTCGAACTGGATCCACCAGCCGTTCGGCTTGCTTGCATCAGCCGCGATCTCGCAGAGGTGGAGGCCGACGGGCTTCCCCTCGGTGTCAACGGTCTTGATATCCTCGATCTTTTTTCCTACCATGCCCGGCGTGATGTTGCCGACGCATTCGCCCACCGCGCAGTCATAGACGAACACGTAGGTATCCTTCCAGACCCAGCGGGTGTTGTTCGGGTCGCTGAATTCGGCAACCGCCGCGTCTCCCTTTTCGAGCAGGTAGGCGGAGGCTTCCTTGCACTTGGCCACGATCTCGTCGGGCGTGACGGTTTCCGCGGCAAACGCGGGGACCGCGATTAGAGCAGTCAGCGCCACCAGAGACGCCAGTAAAACGAACAGTGAAACTTTTTTCATGTCTGTCTCCACATGATAATGAGGTTAAAAGAGACATCCGCCGGTTGCGGATGTATATAGATGTATCTACGTCGGCCTGCGCCGTCCCGGTTACGAAACGCGGCCGCCTTTATTTGGCAAGCATCTTGTTGAGCTCGTCGATGGTCAGCGTCGGCTCATAGATACCGGCGCCCACTTCCATCGACTGGCCGGGCACCTTGAGGATATAGGATATCTTGCGGCGGTATTCGGCGGCGCCGGACGCATCGACGGCGTCGGTCGGCCTCCAGTACTCTACCCAGCCGCCCGAGGGTTTTTGGGACTCCCCGCAGAGGGCGACGTTGAACTTGAAACCGTTCTTATCGGCCCGCGTGGTCAGGTCCGTGCCGACCAGCTCCTTGCTGGGGTGGCCGATGATGGTGCCCTTGCTGCAGTCAAACACGAAGACGTAGGTATCCTTCCACGACCAGGGGCCTTTCGGGTCGTTAAACTGGGGCAGCCCCGCCTCACCCTTCTCGGAAAGGAAGGCCGCCGCCTCTTTTACCTTGGCGACCACCTCGGCGGGGGTAACGGCCTCCCCGGCCGCCGCCGGGAGCACCCAGGCCGCCGTGCATAGAAATGTAACCGCTATCAGTATCCCGAACGTTCGCTTCATAGATTTTCTCCTGATATATTCGATAACTTTTCTTATTATCATCATACGCCGCCGATGTCAAGGGGAAGGCGATGGAGCGGGCGGCCGGAGCAGCCGATGAATTTCACCGAAGAAAAGTTATTGGTGTAAAACGCATTGTTTCCTGCTATAATAACTTAATTTACAACACGCGGGATTACCATGGAAGTCGTTGCCCTCCTGCTATTGGCCGTCGCCCCCGGTTTTTTTATCCTGTGGTACGTCTACCACAAGGATAAATACGAGCGCGAACCCAAAGGGCTCATCGTGGCCACCTTTTTCCTCGGCGTGGCGGTCGCCGTTCCGGCCGGCATCATCGAATACCTGTTCGAATGGGGGACGGGCATCCCCATGACCGGCAACCTGCTCGGGGCCTTTATCGGCTCGTTCTTCGTCGTCGCGCCGGTCGAGGAGGTCGCCAAGTACTTCGCGGTCCGCGTCAAGGCCTACCGGGCGGACTCGTTCAACGAGGTTATGGACGGCATCGTCTATTCCGTAGCGGCGGCCCTCGGCTTTGCGACAATTGAAAATGTCTTTTACGTATTTCAATTCGGGGCGGCCACCGGGCTCTTCCGCGCGTTCCTCTCCGTGCCGCTGCACGCGATGTGCGGGGCGATCATCGGGTATTACCTGGGCATGAAAAAGGTGTATAAGGAAGATAAAAAATACTTCGTCGGCGCCGGCCTGTTGATCGCGATCCTGTTTCACGGCGCGTACGACTTCGTCCTCTTTTCCGAGACGTTCCTGGGCGTCCTGATCGTCCCGATCATGATCTGGCTCTTTATCGTGTACAAAAAGCGGCTCTTTGTCGCCCTCAAAGATTCCCCCTTCAGGGGCGGGAGAGACGACGCGCTGTTTGCCGCCGTCAGCCGGCACCACACCCCCGCCGGGATCATCAAGCTGGTCGCCGCGGTCGTTTCCCTTACCTTCAGCGCGGTGATGGTGGCCGGGTGGGTGGCCACGGTCAACCAGGGGCAATCGTTTACGGCCCAGCAGTACGGCTATTTGATCGTACTGATCCTGGCGCCGCTTGGCGCGGGGATCGCGTTTCTCCTTTTTTCCCGAAAAGACGTGGTGGCGCGATGACGCGGCGTTGGGCAATTTCTCTCGGTTTTCTCTGTATCCTTGCGGCCGGCTGCGTCCACGGCCGGGTTTCGGACGGCGCGTTTGTCTCCGACGACTACGGCTTTTCCGTCAGTCTGCCGGGCCCGCCCTACGAGCGGATCGCCCCGAAAGACGCCCTCGTGGCGCTTACCGACCCCGATACGGGAGTGTCGTTCGCGGTTGCGGTAAGCCCCGATCCCTACCCGGACCTGGCCGAGCAGGATAAGGTCCTTGACTACCTGGCGCGGGACCTCCTGTTCTTTCTCACGAAAAAGGAGTACCGGGCCTTTGAGGACGCGACGCTCGGCGGGGCGCCCGCAAAATTTATTACCGTCACCGGGCTTACGGATGATACCGAGCTGATCGTCTCGGCCTACGTGGCCCGTTACGAGGGGGCGGTCTACGACATTCTTACTGTGGTGCCCGCCAGCCTATTTCGAAACGGGGCGGCCGGTGTTCCAGGAAATGGTCGAGACGTTCAGGTTCCAGCGGGAGACGGGCCAATGAAAGAATTCCTGGAGCTGTTGGGGCGCCGATTCATAAAGGCCGTGATCTATTTTGACGGCTCCACCCGGATGCTGGTGCGCGCGGCGGCGGTCCTCATTACGCCGCCGTTTAACGTCTCGAGCGTCGTCGAGCAGATCGAATACATCGGCATAAAGTCGACCCTGATTGCGACCTTCACCGCGCTCTTCACGGGGCTGGTGATGGCGCTCCAGCTTGCCTTTTCGCTGCAGCGGTTCGGCGCCCAGTCGTTTGCGGCAAACGTGCTGGCGGTCTCGCTGGTGCGCGAGCTGGGGCCGGTGCTGACGGGGCTGCTGGTCGGCGGCAGGGTCGGGGCCGGCATCACCGCCGAGGTGGGCTCCATGAACGTCACCGAGCAGATCGACGCCGTCAGGGCGCTCGGCGCCGACCCCATCCGGGAGCTGGTGCTCCCGAAGATCCTGGCGTGCGCCATCGTGCTGCCGGTCCTGACGGTCTATTCCATCGTGGTGGGGATCCTCGCGGGGATGCTCATCACCATGACCGAACTCGGCGTAAACGCGACCTTCTACATGAACCAGGTCTACGCGGTCCTCGAGGTCAGCGACTTTGCCGGGGGCGTGGGCAAGTCGGTCTTCTTCGGCGTCATTATCGGGCTGGTTGGGTGCTACCGCGGGTTCACCACTGTCGGGGGCACCGTGGGCGTGGGACGCGCCACGACGGAGTCGGTGGTTACGATATCGCTCTCGATCCTCGTGGCCGATTTCTTCTTAACCAAACTCTTTATCCTGCTGTTTCAGGCGTAATATACTATGTCGTTCATCGAATTTACCGGGATCAGGAAGTCGTTCGACGAGAAGGTGGTATATACCGGGCTTGACCTTTCAATCGAAAAGGGAGAGACGATCACCATTATCGGCGGCAGCGGCTCGGGCAAGAGCGTTCTTCTCAAACTAATGGTCGGCCTGATGAAGCCGGACAAGGGATCGATCACGATAGGCGGGATCGACATCGTCCCCCTTTCCGAGCACGACCTCGTCTCGGTCCGCAAGCGTATCGGCATGCTGTTCCAGGGGGGCGCGCTGTTTGACTCAATCTCGGTCGGCGAAAACGTCGGATACGGGCTGGTAATGCACAAGGGGATGAGCGAGAAGGCGATCGGCAAGAAAGTGGCGCAGTGCCTCGATATGGTGGGGCTGCCGGGAATCGAGCAGATGATGCCCCCTGACCTCTCCGGCGGGATGAAAAAACGGGTGGCGCTGGCCAGGGCGATCGCCTACGACCCGGAGGTCATCCTCTATGACGAGCCGACGACGGGCCTGGACCCGACCAATTCAAACCGCATCAATCACCTCATCAACGAGATGAGGGAGATCCTCAAGGTCACCTCGGTCGTCGTGACCCACGATATGAGATCGGCATTTGCCGTATCGGACCGGCTCGCCATGCTCTTCAAGGGCAAGATCGAGGCGGTGGGGACGCCGAAAGAAATCGAGCGGTCCAAAAACCCGGTCGTGAGGGGGTTTATCGAGGGCAATATCGGGGAACTGTAAGGGGCGGGGAGGTAACGGGCGGAGCTGTAACGATCGAAGGACGCGCCGGCGGCACGACCGGCGCGGCATGTACGAGAGGCGCACGGCCCGGCCTCGGACGAAAAACGCGCCGGGCGGCGGCTTCTCCATACACGAGTGAGTAACAGTAGAGGCAGATTATGGCCAAGAAGACGTCGCAGGAAATCAGGGTCGGGCTTTTTATTTTCATCGGGCTTATCCTCGCCTTTGTCGCCGTGTTCGCCATCGGGAGCAAGAGCCAGCTCTTCAGGGAGCAGTATACCCTCTATACCAATTTCAAGGACGTCGGCGGGTTGATCGCCGGCTCTCCCGTGAGGCTGGCCGGCGTTGAGGTGGGCACGGTATCCCGGATATGGTTTCTGACCGAGCGGGACAAGAAGCTGGTGGGCGTGGAGATGAAAATCAATACGAGCGTCATGGAGCGGATCCATACCGACAGTACCGCGAGCATCCGTACGATGGGCGTGCTGGGCGATAAGTATATCGCGGTAACCATCGGGAGCCCCGACAAACCGGTGCTGGCCGACGGGGATTACCTCACCGCCGTCGAGACGGCCGAGCTCTTCTCGTACCTGGAAAAGGCCGATAAGATCGTCGATGATATCGAGGAGATTACCGATTCCCTCAACGTATTCCTGACCCCCCTCAAGGAACGGGAGTCGGGCGAAGACGTGGCGCGGATTCTCAAAAACACCGATATGATCGTCACCGAGATCAAGGAGGGGGACGGAACGTTGCATTCCCTCGTCTACGGGGACTCCGAAGGCGGGGAAAACACGATGGAAAGCCTCGATAACTCGGCGGAGCGGCTCGGCAGCATCCTGAAAAAGATCGACAGCGGGGAGGGAACCTTCGGCGCGCTGGTGAACGACCCGACGCTCTACGAAGACCTCAAGACGCTCATGGGCGGGGCGAAACGGAGCAAGGTTATCAAGGCCGTCGTTGATCTCAGCATAAAGAAGGGGAGGAAAACGCCGCCAGACATGAAAGAAGAGAAAGAGGAGTAGCGGCACCATGACAGAGGCGATTCTAACGGGAAAGGCGTTTATTTTCGGGGACGATATCTCCACCGACCACATAGCCCCGGGGAGATATTTCCACCTGCGGTCAAACCTCCCGGAGCTTGCCAGGCACGTCCTGGAAGACGCGCGGACCGATTTCGCGGGGAAGCTCTCCCCGGGCGATTTCGTGGTCGCGGGCAAAAACTTCGGCCTGGGCTCCTCGCGCGAGCACGCCCCGCGCATCATCAGGATGGCAGGGGTCGGCGCGGTCCTGGCGCAGTCGTTTGCGCGGATATTCTTCAGAAACGCGATCAACGTGGGGCTCCCGGCGATCATCGTGGATACAACCCGTATCAAGGAGGGCGACCTGCTCGAGGTGGACCTCGCGCAGGGCGTCGTCAGGAACGTGACGCAGGCAATCGAGCTTACCTTCCCGGCCCTGCCGAACGTCATGCAGAAGATTCTCGAAGACGGGGGGCTGGTCGATCACATCAAGCGGCACGGCAGGATCGCGGTATAGCCTATAGCGGCGCGGGCGTGATGTCGGCGTGCGGGACCCCTGCCGACCGTCGGCTATTCGTTTTATTCAGGAAGGATACGATTACTCATGGCGCATGACACCTATCTTACCCCCCCCGACGGCTCCACCATAACCGTCAACCCCGACAGGGGGCTCTCCGTCCCCGACGACCCCATCATCCCCTTTATCCGGGGCGACGGCACCGGCCCCGATATCTGGCACGCCACAGAGATGGTGGTGGCAGAGGCCGTGAAGCGGGCCTACGGCGGCAGGCGCGAGATCCGCTGGTTTGAGGTCGCCGCGGGAGAGGCCGCCTACAAGAAGACCGGCTCCTGGCTGCCGGACGAGACCGTTGAGGCCATCAGGAAATACGTGGTGGCAATCAAGGGGCCGCTGACCACACCGGTGGGCGGGGGCATGCGGAGCATCAACGTGGCGCTGAGGCAGCTCCTGGACCTCTATGCCTGCGTGAGGCCGGTTCGCTACATCCCGGGCGTCCCCTCACCCGTGAAACACCCCGAGCGGGTGGACATGGTGATCTTCCGCGAAAACATGGAGGACGTCTACGCGGGCATCGAGTGGAAACGGGACAGCGACGAGGCCAGGCGGATGATCGCTATCCTCAAGGACCAGTTCGGCGTCGCTATCGCCCCCGATTCGGGCATCGGCATAAAGCCGATGAGCGAGACCGGGACCAAAAGGCTGGTGCGCCGCGCGGTCAGGTACGCCGTGGACACCGGGCGGGACTCGGTGACGCTCGTGCACAAGGGTAACATCATGAAGTTCACGGAGGGGGCGTTCCGTGACTGGGGCTACGAGGTAGCCCGCAACGAGTTTTCGGACCTGACCGTTACCGAATCCGACCTTAACGGCCCGAACGCCAAGGGCACAAAGGGCCGGGTCGTCATCAAGGACCGTATCGCCGATGCGATGTTCCAGCAGGTGCTTCTCAGGCCCGAGGAATATTCGGTCATCGCCACTCCCAACCTCAACGGCGACTACCTCTCGGACGCGCTTGCCGCGCAGATCGGCGGGCTGGGCATGGCGCCGGGGGCCAACATCGGGGACCACGCGGCGCTGTTCGAGGCGACCCACGGCACGGCGCCCAAGTACGCCGGCCAGGATAAGGTCAACCCCGGCTCGCTGATACTCTCGGCCTCGCTGATGCTGGAGCACATGGGGTGGAAAGAGGCGGCCGAGATGATCTATTACTCGCTGGAGGCGACGGTGGCAAAAAAGACCGTTACCTACGACCTGGCGCGCCAGATGGACGGGGCCGTGGAGGTCTCGTGCTCCGGCTTCGCGAAGTCGATGATCGAATCGATGGGGTGATACAAAATAGTGGGGCGGGGTGGAATATCCACCGTCATTACGAGTAAGCGAAGCGACCGAAGCAATCCCCTTACTATACGGTGACAATTGGGTTGCCGCGCCCCTTCGGGGCTCGCAATGACAATAACAATCGTCGCCGGTGGCGATAGGGTTTAGCTTTGCCGCGTCGGCCTCACGGCCTCCTCTATAGTGACGGTAGGGTTGGGTGCCACTGACAAGCTTCGCTTGTCAGTGCGCCTTAAAGACGGGCCGCATGAATGCGGTCCCTACGGGTGTTAAGGACGTTCCGCGTCTATCATACATAGACGTATTATAACGTGCCGTGCAGAGTATACTCTATAGCGTCGGCTTTGTTCGAGGATTGACTGACATGCCACAACGCAAGAAGATCGCTATCATCGGGGCCGGAAACGTGGGCAGCTCCTGTGCGCTGTTTGCCGCCCAGAAAAATCTCGGGGATATCACGCTGATCGACATCGTCACCGGGATGCCCGAGGGCAAGGCCCTGGACATCATGGAGGCGACGCCCGTCGGTGGGTTTGACGCGCGCGTTTGCGGCACGAACGACATGGGGGCGCTTTCCGGGGCGGACGTCGTGATCGTGACGGCGGGGCTGGCCCGCAAGCCCGGGATGAGCCGGGGGGACCTCGCGAAGGTCAATACGGGGATCGTGAAGGGGGCCGCCGAGAAGATCCGATCTCTTTCGCCGGAGGCCTTCGTCATCGTCGTGACAAATCCGCTGGATACCATGACCTGGGTGATAAAACAGGTCACCGGTTTTCCGCGCGGGCAAATCGTGGGGATGGCCGGCGCGCTCGACGCCGCGCGGTTTTCGGCCTTTATCGCAGACGCCCTGGGCGTCTCGGTCTCCGACGTGTCCGCGATGGTGCTGGGCGGCCACGGCGATACGATGGTGCCGCTGGTCCGGTGCGCGTCGGTCGCCGGCATCCCGGTCACCGAGCTTCTCTCCGCCGAAACAATCGAAGGGCTGGTGACGCGGACGCGGCACGCCGGGGGCGAGATCGTCAAGCTCCTCGGTACGGGCAGCGCCTATATCTCGCCGGCGGCGTCCGCCGTGATGATGGCCGAAAGCTACCTGTTTGACCGGGGGCGGGTGACCGGGGCGTCGGCATACCTCGAGGGCGAATACGGCTTTTCGGGTATCTGCCTGGGGGTCCCCGTGAAGATAACGGGAAAGGGTGTAGAGCAGATCATCGAGATCGGGCTTTCCGCCGACGAAACGCGGATGCTCGCCGAATCCGCCGCCGCGGTCGCCAAAGAGATAGACGAGATCAGGGGGGAGATCGGGTGAGGCAAATTCCCGCGTCCCTCATCGCCGAGCGGGTCAGGCAGCTGGTCGTCAAGGCAAATATCGAGCTCGGCGCCGACGTCACGGCCGCGCTCGAGGGGGCGCTTGGGCGCGAGGAGTCCGAGGCGGGCAGGCTGGTGATCGAGGAAATCCTCGAAAACCGCAAGACCGCGGCGCGCGAACGGATGCCGCTGTGCCAGGATACCGGGACGGCAATATTCTTTGCCGATATCGGGTCCGAGGCCCTCGTCGGGGGGGGAGACCTTGAATCGGCAATCACCGAGGGGATGCGGCGGGGTTACCGGGACGGGCTGTTCAGGACGTCCATGGCCGACCCCCTGACCCGCGTGAACACGGGGGACAACGCGCCGGCCGTCATCCATATCCGGCATGTCCCCGGGGATACATTGACCATAACGTTTCTTGCCAAGGGGGGCGGGGCGGAGAACGCCTCCCGCCTGTTGATGCTTGGGCCGTCGGAACGGGAAGACGCCGTCGCGGCGCGGGTCGCGTCCGTCGTGGACGAGGCCGGGGCCCGTGCCTGCCCGCCGCTGATCGTGGGGGTGGGGCTGGGGGGGACGTTTGACACCGCGCCGATCATGGCGCGCCGGGCGCTGCTGCGGCCGGTCGGCGCGCCGCACCCGGAGCCGCGGATCGCCGAGCTCGAGGCGCGGATGCTCGGGGCCGTCAACGACCTGGGCATCGGGCCGATGGGCCTGGGGGGGAGCGTCACTGCGCTCGCGGTCCATGTCGAGATCGCCCCGTGCCACATCGCCAGCCTGCCGCTTGCCGTCAACCTCCAGTGCCACAGCGCGCGGCACGGGGAGATAGTGCTGTAGAAAACCGCGAAGACCTTACCCCCCGAATACTTTCCCGATCCAGGCCCCCACGAAGTGCGTCGTGACGATGACCAGCGCCGCTATCGTCAGGTGCTCGGCGATGACCACGGCGGGCTTTTTGCCCTGCATCCGGGCGATGACGAAGCTCAGGAACCCCAGCGCGATACCCCCCAGGCAATGCTGACGGCGATTGCCCACGAGAGGTCCAGCAGGAACACCGGGACGAGAAACGTGGAGGCAAACAGGAACTTGGAGGCGAGGGTGGAGATCGTCGAGGTCCAGATCTCGGCCTCGGTGTGCATGTCCTCGGATTCCTCGGAGATGTGGACGCCCAGCGCGTCGGAAAAGGCGTCGGCTATCGCGATGGTCAATACGCCGCCGATGACGACGAGCTTCGAGTGGGTGCTGGAGGAGAGCCCCATCATCAGGCCGAGGGTGGTGATGATGCCCGAGGTCAGCCCGAAGCTCATGCCGGAAAGGATTGATTTCTTCATAATTAATTACTGCCTTTTCTTACCCGCCGGCCTGTTGTGCTCCCCGTAGGCCGCGAGGTTGCGTGCCGCGGCCCCTGCCGCCTCGATCGACGGGTGGGTGGAGATCCCCCTCTCGTTGAGGTAGACAAAGGACCTCAGCCACTCGTCGCCGGAATAGTAGAGCGGCATCACCACCATGAACATCTTTTTTACACCCGCGGCGACGTTGACCATCGCGTCCAGGAGGTACTGGTTGTAGCCCTCCTTGAAGAGGTGGGCGAACTCGATCTGGTGCTGATATATGATCATATCGGTCTCGGGGTCGTCGTCTATGATCCCGAACATCTTCTCGAAGACGCCGGGCAGCCCCCCCACGAGGGAAAAATCGACCGGGTTTATAAAGCCGGTGCCCTCCGACGGAATAATGGAGGCAAGGGCCTCCTGCGTCTCCTTCGCGAAGGGGGGGACGGCCAGGCCCATGCCCGGCAGGACGTCCGCCGCGACGACCCCCTCGCCCCCGCCCCGGTTGACCAGCGCGACGCGCCGGCCCACGGTGCCGCGCCGCTTGGTGAAGGCGGAAACCGTCCCGACCAGCTCCTCGAAGGTCGGGACACGGACAGCCCCCGCCTGGCGAAGGGCCGCGTCCCATAGCCGCGCGCTTCCGGCCATGATGCCGGTGTGCGACGAGGCCGCCTTGGCCCCCGCCTCGCTCATCCCGACCTTGAGCACAACGATCGGCTTTACCGCCGAGCCGCGTTTGACCAGCTCCGTGAAGCGGCCCGTGTCCGCCGACCCCTCGAGGTAGACGGCGATAACCTCCACGGTTTGATCTGCAATCATATATTCCAGGAAATCCTCGACCGAGAGATCGACGGTATTGCCCAGGCTCACGGCCTTGTTTACCCGGTAGGCATAGTGCGCCCCGCACCAGATGAGCGCCTGGGTCGTGCCGCCGCTCTGGGAAACCACCCCGACGGTGCCCACCCCTTTCGGGAAGATGCCGGGGGGAAAGGCGATACCCACCGCGGGGGAATAGACTCCCAGGCAGTTGGGCCCGATCACGCGGAGGCCCGTCTCCCGAGCCGCCCGCCTCAACTCGGCTTCAAGCTGCCTGCCCTTGTCGTTTTCCAGGTCGCCGAAGCCGGAGGAAAAGACATGGGCGGCCTTGACCCCCC
Source organism: uncultured delta proteobacterium (assembly GCA_963735595.1). Classification (GTDB taxonomy): domain Bacteria; phylum Desulfobacterota; class Zymogenia; order Zymogenales; family Zymogenaceae; genus JAFGAS01. Next base: position 310,237 of record CAVTLK010000004.1, read on the forward strand.
TTTGTGCGAGGCGCCGCACGGCGTCAGGCACCTCGCGGGACGGAACGCAGAGGATTGCGTAGTCTATCCCGGCCGGCAGCGCTTCGATCGAATCGCACGGCTCGTAGTCTCCGACACGGGCCGCCGTTCGTGGAAATGACATATACCTTCCCGGAATAACCCTGGTTGACCAGGGCATCGAGAAACATGGAGCCGCCCTTTGCGGGGCCCGTCTTTCCCACGAGGGCGATGGTTTGCGGCAGGAAAACGGCGTTCCAGAAGGGGTCGGAGGGGGGTGGTGTCGGTGTCACGTCAATCTCCATTATTAGGCCATTATGTTGGCCATCAGTTGGCCATCGGTTAGGCATCGGTCTCGGGTCGTAGCGGGCCGCGGTGCAGGCATCGTTCTTTTTACTCCATATCTGCCGGCGGATCGGGGCGGCTCTATCCGGCGTTCGCCGGGCTACCGGGTAAATACCGTATCATCTGCCCCTTTTTTGTCAAGTATTTTCGTTATTTTCCCGAGATTGGCAAATAAATGAAGCGAACAGTAATAAAACATTTGACAAATCATAATCGTAACGTTATATAGTATAGTAGCTTTTACTATTTGCTATGGGAAGTGCTCCGTAAGAAGATGCGAAGGGAAGGAACCGCTTATAATACCGTTCGCCGTGTTTGCCCGCCACGCCCACTATCGTTTTCCCTGTGTGTTTACTATAGAAACTACCTAGTTATGGAGGATTTATGAAATCAAGGAAATTACTTTATGCGGGGTTGATCCTCGTGTTGGCCGTAGGCCTCGTCTGGGCCGCCGGCTGTGAGAAGAAACCCCCGAAGACCGCCGGCGGTGAGATTGTCATCGGCACTACCGAAAAGATCACGAAGCTTGATCCGGCAGAGGCCTACGACTTCTACACCTGGGAGATCTTCCAGAACATCTACCAGACGCTCCTGGCCTACAAGCCCGGCACGACCGAACTGGTCCCGGGGCTGGCCGCCGAGATGCCCGTCGCATCTGCGGACAACAAGGAGTGGACCTTCAAGCTCAGAGAGGGCCTCATGTTCTCCGACGGCACCCCTCTGACGGCCGACACGGTCAAGTATCAGATCGACCGGGTTATGCTTACCAAGTCCGACCCGTCGTGGCTGGTGGATGACTTCGTCGATCACGTCGAAGTAATCGACCCGCTGACCGTCAAGTTCGTCCTCAAGACGCCGGTCGCCTACTTCCCGTCACTGGTTGCGACCCCGCCGTATATGCCGGTGGATCCGAAGATCTATCCTGCCGATAAGACCATCGCCGATCCTACCGCGTTTAACTGCGCGGGCGCCTACATGGTGGAGAAGTTCGTGCGTGACGTGGAGCTGGTTCTCGTGAAGAACCCGAACTACTACGGCGACGCAGCGCTCAACGACAAGATCATCATCAAGTTCTACAAGGACGCCACGACGCTTCGCCTCGCCGTCGAAAAGGGCGAGATCGACATCGCGTGGAAGGCCCTCAACCCCTCCGACATCAAGGACCTGAAGGCCAACCCGAACCTGAAGGTCGTCGAGGCATCCGGCGCCCAGATCAGGTATCTCTGCTTTGTCTGCAACGGCGATCCCTTCAAGGAGAAAATCCTGAGGGCGGCGGTTGCGGCGGCCGTTGACCGCGCCTCCATTGTCGACAAGATCTTCCTCGGCACGGTGGAACCCCTCTACTCCATGGTCCCCATCGGGATGTGGAGCCACAAGGATTCCTTCAAGACCGAATACGGCGACGCCAACATCGAAAAGGCCAAAGAGCTCCTCAAGGGGCTGGGCTTTGACGAAGCCAATCCGTTTACCTTCGAGCTGTGGTACTCGCCGAGCCACTACGGCGATACCGAGGCCGACGTGGCCCTGCTCCTCAAGCAGGCCCTGGAAGCCACCGGCGTCATGAAGGTCGAGATCAAGAGCGCCGAATGGGGCACGTACAACGAGAACTTCGACAAAGGCAACATGAGCGTCTTCCTCCTCGGCTGGTATCCGGATTACATCGACCCGGATGATTACACCTCGGTCTTTGCCCTGTCCTCTGCTTCCGACAGCATGGGGATCTTCTATGCCGATCCCAAGATGGACGAGCTGCTCCTGAAGGCCCAGGTTACGCCGGACCTGAAAGAGCGGACCAAGATCTACGAAGAGGTCCAGGACTACTGGGCAAAAGAAGTCCCGACCTGCCCGCTTTTCCAGGGCAAGCTCACGCTTGTGACCCAGCCCTATATCGAGGGCATCAACATTGGCGCGACCATGATCTTCAACTACGACGTGGTCTACCGCAAATAGCGACAATCTGATGCACCGGGGGGGAAGGCCAAACGCCTTCCCCCTCCTTTTTTCATCCGGGCGGTTTGCCAATGAGAGCTCTCTTATCATATATACTGACGCGCATCCTTCTGACGATCCCGATGATCCTCATCCTGCTGACCCTGGTCTTTTTCATCATCAGGGTTATGCCCGGCGATCCCGTCAAGTCGATGCTGGGGGCGCACGCTCCCAAGGAGACGATGGACGAGATCCGCCACCAGCTCGGGCTGGACAAACCTATCATCGACTTTTCCACGAACAACCAGTTCGTTGATTATATGTCGGCGCTGCTCCACGGCGATTTCGGAATGTCGCTCTGGTATAAAGTGCCCGTAACCAAGAAGATAGCCCAGTATTTTCCCGCAACCCTTGAGCTGACGATCTTTGCGCTCCTGTTCGCGGTGGGCCTGGGGGTCGCCACGGGGGCATTTGCGGCCCACAAGCGGAAAAGCGCCGCCGACTATGCGATCAGGCTCTTCGGGATCACGACCTATTCCATCCCGGTCTTCTGGCTGGGACTGATGCTCCAGATGTTTCTGGGCGTCGGGATCGGCTGGTTTCCCAGCTGGTTTCCGATCGCCGGCAGGATCGGCGCGCGGATATCGCCGAACGTCGTTACCGGGCTCTACGTCGCTGGACGGGATTATCACCCTCAATTTCGAACAGGTGATAAGCGCGCTGTGGCACCTGGCGCTGCCGGCCACCGCGCTGGGCCTTATCCTCTGCGGGATCTTTATCAGGCTCACCCGGGCCAATATGCTCGATGTCCTCAAGCAGGACTACGTCCTGGCGGCCAATGCACGGGGCATCCCCAAACGGAGGGTCGTCTATAAACACGCCCTGAAAAACGCCTTCGTCCCGATCCTGACCATGATGGGCCTCGAGTTCGCCTACCTCATGTCCGGGGCGGTCTCTGACCGAGACTACCTTCTCGTGGCCGGGGATGGGCAGCTTCCTGGTCGAGTCGGTCAATTATCGCGATTTCCCGGCCCTGCAGGGGACGATTATTTTTATTGCAATGCTGGTGATGGGAATATCGCTGTTGGTCGATATCCTGTACGCGATCATCGATCCGCGGGTGAGGTACTGACAATGCGGTACGGCTTTTTATCACGCCCCATCCGCTATTTCATCGAAATGGCCAGGGAACACAAGGCCGAATGGTACATCGTTGTGGCCGGCGCCATAATCCTGACCATTATCGTGCTTTCCTCGGTGTTCGCGCCCCTGATCGCCCCGTACGGTCCGCTGGTGGAAGCCGGAGAGCGGTTCTCGCCGCCGAGCCGTGAATTCATCATGGGGACTAACAACCTCGGGTTCGACGTCTTTTCCCGGATTCTCTACGGCTCCCGGACGGTGCTCCTGATCTCGATCGCGGCATCGATATTCTCCGCCTTTTTCGGGATACCTATCGGTCTGCTTTCCGGATATTACGGCGGAAAGCTGGACCGCACCCTCTCGCTGGTCATGGACTCGATCTACTCCTTCCCGGGGCTGATCCTGGCGATCGCCATGGCGGCGATGCTCGGCCCCGGCGTCATGAACATCTCGCTGGCCATCGCGGTGATCTACGTCCCGACCTATTTTCGTATCGTTCGCGGCCAGGTGCTTTCCGTCAAAGCAGGAGCTCTACGTGGAGGCCGCCCGCTCCATCGGGGCAAGCCGGTGACCATCATGAGCGAAATACGTCTTTCCCAACGTGATCGCCTCGGTTGTCGTCATATTTTCGCTGAACGTCGCCGACGCCATCCTTACCGAGGCGGGCCTCTCGTACCTGGGTCTGGGTCTTCCCCCGGATCTGCCCGGACTGGGGGATCGACCTGTCAAAGGGAAAGGTATTCGTGCCCAGCGGTATGTGGTGGATCGTTACGTTCCCCGGCCTTATGATCACTGATGGTGGCCCTCTCGTTTACGATGATCGGCGAGGGGCTCAACGAGATCCTCAATCCCCGGCTCAAGGAGAAATGAGTGGACGACGCTATCCTGACTATCAAGGGTCTCTCTATCCATTACCCGACCTCGTCGGGCATTGTTAGGGCCGTCGACAGCGTCGATCTTTCTCTGCCGCGGGGCGGCGTCGTGGGGCTGGTGGGGGAAAGCGGCTGCGGAAAATCGACGCTGGGGCTGGCGATCCTCAAGCTGATGCGTCCCCCGGGTCAGATCGTATCGGGGGATATCGTCCTTGACGGAGAAAACCTGATAGACAAAGACGAAGCCGAGATGAGGAAGGTCCGCGGGCCGAAGGTATCCATGGTCTTCCAGGACCCGATGACATCGCTCAACCCCCTGATACGGCTCGACCGGCATTTCCTCGAGACAATCGCGCCCATGAAAACGGCGTCGAGCAAAAAGGCCGCCATGGCGCGGGTCAATTCGCTGGTGGAGCACCTCGGCATCTCTCCTCGCGCCTCAAGGAATTCCCCCATGAGCTGTCCGGCGGGATGCGGCAGCGGATCATGATCGGGCTTGCCCTCATCCTCAACCCGCGGCTGATCATCGCCGACGAGCCGACGAACTCGCTGGACGTGATCGTCGAGGCCCACTTCCTCGACCTGCTCAAGAGCCTTCAGAAGGAATATAACCTGACGATTCTCCTGATCACCCACAACATGGGGATCGTGGCGCAGCTGGCCGACCGCGTGGCGGTCATGTACGCCGGCAGGATCGTCGAGGAGGCCGACGTGATGGACCTGTTCGGCAACCCGCTGCACCCCTACACGAGGGGTCTCCTCTCGTCGATCCCGAACATAGAGGTGGATCAGATGCACCTCTACACGATGCCCGGCTCCCCGCCCGACCTGACGGACCTCCCGCCGGGTTGTCCGTTTCACCCCCGCTGCCCCAGCAGGATGAAGATCTGCGACAAGAAATTACCCAACGATATCACCACCGACGGACGGCAGAGTGGAATGCTTCCTCTACGGGGGGGAAATAATGCCTGAACGCGAGACGCTTGTGAGCGTTAAGAATCTTAAGAAATATTTCCCGACCCACGGGGGACTTATCGAGGGCCTGTTTACGCCCGAGAAGCGCTACGTCAGGGCCGTGGACGACGTATCCTTTGATATCGAGAAGGGCGAGGTAATGGGCCTTGCGGGCGAGAGCGGGTGCGGTAAGACAACGACGGGACGGCTCGTTATGCGGCTCGTTGACCCGACCGAAGGCGAGATCAGGTTTGAGGGAAAAGATATCACGCATCTGACGGGCGAGGCGCTGCGGCGGTTCCGCCCGCATATGCAGATGGTTTTCCAGGACCCCCATGCGTCGCTCAACCCCCGCATGACCGTGGGAGAAAATATCGGGTATTCGCTGGTCATCCAGTCAATCGGAACAAAGAAAGAACAGGAAGAGCGGGTCAAGGAGGTCATGCAGCGGGTGGCGCTTACCCCCGTGAACGATATCTATAACCGGTACCCGCACCTGCTGTCCGGAGGACAAAAGCAGCGGGTCGTCCTGGCGCGGGCGCTGGTCCTCTCGCCCAAGCTGGTTGTGGCCGATGAGCCGATCGCCATGGCCGACGTGTCGGTTCGGGCGCTCATCCTCGAGATGATGATCAAGCTAAAGGAAGAGCTGAAGCTGACGTACCTGTTCGTCACGCACGACCTGGCCACGGCCAAATATATCTGCAGCCGAATCGCGGTGATGTACCTGGGCGTTATCGTCGAGATCGGGACGGTGGATCAGGTCTTCCATAACCCGATGCACCCCTACACCAGGGCGCTTCTTGCGGCGGTCCCGGTCCCGAACCCCACGCTGCGCCGGCGCCATGCCATAGCGCGGGGAGAGATCCCCTCGGCTATCGCCCCGCCGCCCGGGTGCCGCTTTCACACCCGCTGCCCCATCTCCGACAAGGGCTGCTGCGAGTATATTCCGCCGATGGTGGAGGTAGAACCGGGCCACCTGGTTGGCTGCTGCAGGCTGGATGAGTGGAAAAAAAGGGGGATGTGAGACCGTCTGTCGCCTTCTCTTGCCCCCGGCGGCTCTCCGTACCGGGGCACCGTTTTCTGCCGAGAGGGCTTCGCTTTCCCCACCGTATCGTGCGCCCAACGGCCACCGGCCAAAAATACCGGCGGCCGTTTTGGTTTTCCGGAAAGTCCCGGCGGGGTGTCAGCTGGCCAGCCGGTGATGCGCCTTTCTGATTTCCTTGGGAGTGAAGTGGTAGACCCGCTTGAATTCCCTGCAGAAATAGCCGAAGTGATTGTACCCGACGGCCTTGGCGATCCGGTAGATGGCCAGGTTCGACGTCTCGAGGAGCTCCTGGGCCTTTTGCATCCTGATGTCTCGCAGGTAGGACTTGATACCCTTTCCGTAGCGCTTTTTGAAATGGTAGAATATCTTCTGCCTGCGGATGCCAACCGAGTCGGAGAGGTCATTGACCGAGATATCCTTCATGTAATTCTCCAGAAGGAAAAACCGCACCCGGTCGATGGGGTCCATTTCGGTATTGGGATTTCCGGTGACCCGCGCGATTGCGGCGGTCAGGTCCTCGAGGTGAACCGGCTTCTTGAGGTAGTATGCTGCGCCGGCGTTGAGGGCCTCAATTGCCATCTCCTCGGTGGACAGATGCGTCACGACGATAGAGGGAACACCCCATTTCTTTGATTCCCGGATGACCGAGAAGGATTCCTCGGCCCCCACCGCAAAATTGACGAGTGCCACGTCGGCCTTGCAGGAGCGAATCGTATCAAGCGCACCGACGGCCTCCTTGGTCCATGCCACCTCATAGGCCTTGCCCAGCGCGGAAATGAGGGAGCTGACGAATTGAGAATCATTGTCGAACACCATAAGACGTTTACTTATCATGGTTGTCTCCTTTCCCCTTCAAGGATACGTATAACTTGTGTTAGGACGCCCGTTTGGACGGGGGGTACCGGCTCCGTCCGCATAGTGTTTATAGCAATAAGCATGCCTATTCGAGGATTGCGCGGCATTCTTTTTCAAGTGGACAAATGAAGCAAATACAATGAGTTACGGCCCGACAGGTGCGTTGCCCTCATTCGAGAGGCCAAAACTGACTAAAAGTGCCAAATAGTTATACAAAAGAGCGAACGTATTACGTATCGCTACCGATATTTCGAATAATAACGGCATCTTTCAGAGGTGTAAAATTTTTTTACAGATGGATTGCGCCCGCAAAATATTCATCACGCGTCGCCTGTCCGCCCCCAATTCCGGCGCACGGGAGCGCGTCGGACCGATAGGCCCGGGCACCGCCCGGTTCTCTTGTGCCGCCCGCGCCGATTCGCGATTCACGGCATGTCCCTTCGACGCTTAGACCTTGACGCTTAGACCTTGACAGATACCGGGCGAATCGGTATCATCTACCCTCACTTCTATCGGGGAGCGTGCGTGAAAACAACGAGAAACAACAGGCCGGTCGATTGGCTCCGGCGGAACGGACGGCAGTTTAACGCCATCCGTCCGGTTACAATGACCAAGAACTATATCCCGTATGCCGAGGGCAGCGTGCTCATCGAGATGGGGATGACGAGGGTCATCGCCACGGCCTCCGTGGAGGACCGGGTCCCCGGCTTCCTCAAGGGAACCGGCGGCGGTTGGGTCACCGCGGAATACGGGATGCTGCCACGCTCCACCGAGACCAGGATGACCCGCGAGGTCACGCAGGGGAGGGCCGGCGGCAGGACGCTGGAGATACAGCGGCTCATCGGCAGGGCGCTCAGGGCAGTCGTCGACCTCAGGGCGCTGGGCGAGCGCACGATCTGGATAGACTGCGACGTGATCTGCGCCGACGGGGGAACGCGCACCGCGTCCATCACCGGGGGTTTTGTGGCCCTGGCAGAATGCCTCATGAAGATGAAAAAGACCGGCCAGATATCCCGCGTGCCGATCAGGGACTACATCGCGGCGGTCAGCGCCGGCGTCGTGGACGGAAAGACCCTGCTCGACCTGGACTACAAGGAAGATTCGGCGGCGGAGGTCGACATGAACTTCGTCATAACGGGCTCCGGCCTCTTCGTGGAGGTGCAGGGCACGGCCGAAAACCACCCCTTCGATCAGAATACGCTCGATACCATGATGGGGCTTGCCCGGGACGGGATTGCCCTGCTCATCGAAAAGCAGAAAGAGCTCCTCGGGGAGATCAGTGACAAGACCTGAGATCGTGATTGCCACCAAGAACCGGGGCAAGCTCGCGGAATTCCGGCAGATCATGGACGAGCTGGGGCTGACGGACAGCGTGGAGGTGACGTCGCTCCTCGATGTTGCCGATTACCCCGACGTCGAGGAGACGGGCGGCACCTTCGAGGAAAACGCCCTGATCAAGGCGCGGGCGGCGGCGGCTTTCACGGGCCTGCTTTCCGCGGCAGACGACTCGGGGCTGGAGGTGGAGGCGCTGAATGGGGCGCCGGGGGTGCTGTCGGCCCGCTTTGCGGGCCCTTCGTCCACGGACGCGGCCAACAACGAAAAGCTGCTGGGGCTCCTCGCCGGCGTTTCTCCCGAGCGGCGGTCGGCCCGGTTCGTGGCGGTGATCGCGCTGGTCACCCCGGACGGGCGGGAGGCCATCGTGCGCGGGGAGTGCCGGGGCGCTATCGCCGATGCGCCCCGGGGCGGCGGCGGGTTCGGGTATGACCCGGTTTTCTTTTATCCCCCCCTCGGCAAGACCTACGCCGAGATGAGCGACCCCGAGAAAAACCGGATCAGCCACCGCAGGCGCGCGATCGAGGCGCTGTGCGGCGTGCTGCCGGAGTTTCTGTAATCTGCCAATCAAGCGGGGGTTGCGGCATGGCGAGGCAGCTTTCCCTTTACCGTATCTGCTCGTATCTCTTGATCGTCTTTTGTGCCCTCCACACGTTCGGCCTGCTGAGCCGCGCAAGCTACGGGACGGGAGTCGATACCGTACGGTCGCTGATGGACTCGGCCGGGTTCACGGTTATGGGCTCGAACGTCACCTGGGGCGGGATGTATCTCGGGCTCGGCCTCCTCTTTTCGGTCTTTCTTCTCTTTTCCGCATTTCTGGCCTGGTACATGGGCGGGTTCACGGGAAAGCTCGCAGCCCCGTTCCTGCCGATAGGGTGGGCGCTGCTGGCGACCTTCGCGCTCGTGGCCGGCGTGAGCTGGGCCTACTTTTTTACCGCACCGGGGATTATGGCGACCCTGATTGCGCTGCTGATGGCGGCGGCAAACGTCCTGATATACGCGGGGATAAACAATAAGGGTGTAAGCAAGAGGTGAAGCGTAAAGCGTTACCGAGGGTTTACGCCGGATATCATTGAGGAGGGAATAATGCATAAGAGGTCTTTCCTATTAGCTTTGATTTGTACGTTCTTACCTTTAGTCGTTTCGTGCTATACAATGCCACCAGTTAAGCCAGAAAAAGTACAGATTGATAACATATTTACTGTTGATATTCCCTCTGATAAGGTTTTCGATGCCTTTATAGATTACTTTAGGGACAAGAATCTTACCTTGATAACGTCTGACGACTTTACTGGAAAGATTGTTACAGATGACATTATGATTACCGATACAAACATGTATGAATTCTATTATGACTATGTCAAAGAGAATAGGGTTGAACCCTACTATGGCATGCATAAAGGACAGTTCAATAGGATGCTCCTCGACGGAGAAAAAGTTAGATTTGAATATTGCGACTGTGGGAACGCCATGCATTTGTCGCTTTCTAGATCAAAAGATAAATACAATGAATGGCAGAATCTTTTTTATCATTATGAAATAGATATAAGAAAGGAATCGAGTACAACGACATCTTTCAGAGTACAAACGAAGTTCTGGACAGAGCTGTTTACATTCGGTGGAATATACTTCTCTTATGAAGGTATTTGGGACTGCTATTCCACAGGGGAATACGAAAAGAAGCTAATTGAAGAAGTAAAGACGAAATACTTAAAGAAGTAGTACCCCTTACTTAAGTTGTGCGATTCGTAGAGTTGGTTTCAACTTTTTCAACAACAAATCGAGCCGGTAGTTTTGTTTCCTCGCAATGGGAGAGAGTCGAATCTGATTCTCCCGCCGCTTCACGGCAAATACCCCAGGTCAGGCATATTCCCGTACGTAATTATCAAGAGCTGCGTCGAGTTGAGGCCGTAGGAAAAGGTCCCGGGTCCGCGCGCCACATCGTCTCCAGCGCCCGGATCAGGTCGGCCGTGCTGTCGTAGGGGCGGCTTATCCTCCCGTCGGTAAACCCGTCGGGGTAGCCCTGCAGGTAGTATTCCTTTCGCGTGGCCTCGTCGTGAAACAGCACGATCCGGTGGTCGAATATCTCGCCCCCACGCCGGAAATGCATTTCGAGCACGTCGACGGTATACCCCATCTTCTCCAGGGCGCTGCCGATAAACAGCGAATAGTCCTCGCAGTCGCCGCTCCGGTCATACATAAACCGGCGGACGCTCTTGAGCCTGTCTTGCTTATCCTCCTGATATCTGAAATTGGAGAAAACGTAGGCCTCGACATCCTTCGGGGTTTTGAACGTCGCGACGAGATTATTAAACGGGTCCTTGCTTGCGGTCCTCATGTGCTGGGCGGGTTGGGCGGGAAGGGCAATTGACGCAATGAGCAATAGTATTACCGATATTGAGGCGGCCAATGCTATCGAAGGATTATGTCTTCCGGTTAGATTATCCCACGTATCAAAAGGGGCGTATTGTTTCGTAATCACCTTCTTGCCGGATACTCCCCGTTTTGCGGACACCATATGTGGTGTCCCTACGGGTCCAAACAGGTAACGGGTTGCAGGCCGTAGGGGCACGATACATCGTGCCCGTTCTGATACGTATGCGGGCGGCGAGGTTGCCGTGGCCCCTAACGGGGCCTCGCAATGACAATAATAATCGCCGCCTGAGGCGGCATTGTTAAGCGTTGCCGCTCCGACGGGATACCGGATTACGGTGACAGTCAGGGGATTGCTTCGTCGGCTACGCCTCCTCGCAATGACGGCGAAGTATGCGGGCGGTGCGGAGGCCGTCTCCCCGCGACACGAACTAGGGTGATAAGCAGGGGTTCGACCATCACCCCACAAATGCAAGCATTTGTGGGGGCCCCGATGAAGGGGCTACCCCGCACCCCTCGCAATGACGATGGCTCGACAACCCCCGATCAGATCACTCCTCCTCGATCTCGCTCAGGATGCTTTTTATCACCCCCAGCCGGTCGGAGACCTTCTTCCTGCCCGCGATGCCCTTCTTCTCGATCGTGTCGATCCTCTCCTTGATATAGGCCAGGTCCTTCTTGAACTTCCCGGAGAATATCTCGATTTTTTCGCCCGCCTCCGTGACCGAGAGCGACCGGAATTCCTTTCCGGGAAGGAGCTGTACCGTCTCTCCCCAGTCGGGCACGTAGGTCTTGAGCGAAAGCTCGCCGGTGAGCGTGCGGGCAAAGTCGAACGCCGCCCGCTCCTCCCCGTGTATCACAAACGTCATGGGGTCGGCCCCCCGAAAGTGCGATGCCCAGTCAAGGAGACCGTCCCGGTCGGCGTGGGCGGACAGGCCGTTGATGGTGTAGATCTTGGCGTTTACCTGGATCTCCTCTCCGAAAATACGGACCATGTCGTCCCCGTTGACGATGCGCCGGCCCAGTGTGCCCTCGGCCTGGAAGCCGACGAAGATTATCGTGGTCTCGGGCCGCCAGAGGTTGTGGCGCAGGTGGTGCTTGATCCTGCCGCCGTCGCACATCCCGGACGAGGAGATGATAACGGCGCTTCCCTTGAGCGTGTTGACCGCCATCGATTCCTCGGTGGAGCGGGTGAATTTCAGTGCCGGGATGTCCAGCGGGCGCTTCCCCTCGGCCATCAGGTCGTTGATGTCCTGGTCGAAGCAGTCGGGGTTGTTCTTGATGATCTGCGTCGCCGAGGTGGCCATGGGGCTGTCGACGATGATCGGCACGTTCGGGAGCTTTCCCGCGCGCGACAGCTCGGCCAGGTAGTAGATGATCTCCTGGGTCCTGCCAACCGCAAAGGACGGGATGATGACCTTGCCGCCCCGGCCGATCGTTGCCAGCAGCGCCTCGGTGAATTCCTCCTTGCTCTCCTCGATGGTCTTGTGCAGGCGGTTGCCGTAGGTGGATTCGATAAACAGGAAATCGGCCTCGGTGATCACCGAGGGGTCCCGGATGATGGGCTGGCCGCTGGTGCCCACGTCGCCCGAAAAGACAAGCTTGGTCTTCTTGCCCCCGGTATCCGCCCATATCTCCAGCATGCCGGAGCCCAGGATGTGCCCCGCGTCCCGAAAGACCACCTCGATCCCCGGTACGGGCGAGACCTTTTTGTCGTAGGCGACCGGCTCGAAATGCGTCATGGCGCGCTCGGCGTCCCTGACGGTGTAGAGGGGAGGGGTATCGCCGATGCCGCGGCGCCGGTTCTTGCTCGTCTTCCAGCGCGATTCCATCTCCTGGATATGGGCGCTGTCTGCCAGCATCAGACCGCAGAGGTCGGTCGTGGCGCGGGTGGCGTGGATGCGGCCCGAAAAACCGTCCCTGACGAGCTTCGGGATCAGGCCGCTGTGGTCGATATGGGCATGCGTCAGGACGACCGCGTCGATATCTCGCGGGTCGTAGATCGTCTCGAGGTAGTTACGGGCAACGAGGTCCCGCCTGCCCTGAAACATCCCGCAGTCGACCAGGACGTTGGCAGAGTCGGTGGAAATCAGGAACGAAGAGCCGGTGACGGTGCGCGCACCGCCGATAAAGCTGATTTTCATGATATACCCGATACATGGATGAAAAGGTAGTCTAAATCATACCAGAGGGCGGGCCGCCTTTCAACAGATTTGATCAGCGGGTCGGACGGGCAAACGTCTCACAACAAAGTCACGATGACAAATAGCGGACGATAGATATGAGGAGGAGGCGTAAGCCCATCGTCCGGGGTTTGGCTTTTGGCCTTGACCGGCCGCCGGTTGTGTGATACCTAATTATATAGGGTAATACGCAGCGTTTTTACCGGTGCGATCCTGAAACGAGGAACGACCGGGGAGGGCCGGGAGGAATTTCCATTTTGTCCGACTCCGATTATCCGAAACTGCGCAACGTCGAGTTTGTCCCCACCAGCGTCGGGGGGAGGCAGGGGCTCGTGCTCCGGGACCCGTTTCTCTATACGGACAAGATCCTCTTTATCCCCCGGGAGGTGGTGGGCATCATCCAGTTCTTCGACGGCACCAAGACCTACCGTCAGATCCAGGAGGAGATACTGAGCCGCTCCGGCAGCAAGGTTGACGCGGGAGACATCAAGAAGGTCGCCGACGAGCTGGAATCAAGCCACTACCTGGTCAGCGAATCGTTCCTGAAACAGAAGCGCCGCGTCGACGAGGACTTCTTCGGATCGCCCGTCCGCCGGCCTGCCCATGCGGGGGCGGGCTACCGGGCCGAGCCGGACGAGCTCAGGGCAGAGCTGTCGTCCTATTTCGCCGCGGCGGGCACCGCCGCCGAAGAGCCGGGCCAGACGGCACGCCCGGCAACGGGCTTGTCGCCGCCATCGCCCCGCACATCAGCATCAACGCCGGGGGCGCCAGCTTCGCGCGCGTTTACGAGGCGATCAGGGCCGCGGGGCCGGCCGATCTCTACGTTATCCTCGGCGTGGGGCACGCCGGCATCGAAGACCTCTTTGCCGGCACGAAAAAGGAGTTCGCTACCCCGTTGGGACCCGTCGCCACCGACCGCGCCTTCATGGACGACCTCTCGCGGCGCTTCGGCGACCGGCTCTTTTCGGGCGAGATGCTCCACCGGACCGAGCACACCATCGAATTCCAGACGATATTCCTGAAATACGTCTTCGGGGACGCGCCCTTTGCCATCGCGCCGATTTTGACCTCCTTTCCCCATACGATCTTCACCCACGACCGGTTTTCGGCGGTCAGGGAGGTGGCGGAACAGTTCATCGAGGCGCTCAAGGCGGCCCTGGCGGCCTACCGGGGCCGGGCGGTGGTGCTGGCCTCGGTCGATTTCGCGCACGTGGGGATCAAATACGGGGATGAAGAGCCCCCGACCGAACAAGAGATCGAACGGGTAAACGAACAGGACCGCCGTATGATCGAGATCATCGCGGCGGGCGACCCGAAGGGATTTCTCGAACACATCGCCGCCGACGACGACCGGCGCAGGATATGCGGCTTTCCGGCGATCTATACGATGCTCTCGGTCATCGACGGCGCAAAGGGCAGGCTTATCTCGTACGACAGCACGGTGATGGACGAGGAGCGCTCCACCGTCACCTTTGCGGCAATGACGTTCGGCTCCGGTTGGAAATAGAAGGCCTCATCGAAACCAGTCGTGCTCAAACGGGCCCGTAGGGCTCAATCGTGGCGACGGGCGAGACGAGGGCGCCGGGCCCTTACGATAGTCAGACAATCAACGGCAGACAGGGGGAAACCGCCATTTTCAGACGATCAAAAAAGACCCTTCTCGTCGTCCCCGTGGGATTTGAGGCGTTCAACTACGGGCCGGGCCACCCGCTGAGGTGGGAGCGGGTAACCTACGCGATGGAGCTGATCCATGAATACGGGATGGACGAGCTGGCGAACGCGCTCTATATTTCCCCGCCTCCCGCAACCGAACAGGACGTCCTCTCGTATCACGACCCCGACTACGTAGCGGCGCTCAAGACGGCCAACAACGGTCACTACCTTCCGGAGCTGGAAAAATATAACATCGGCCCCGGCGATAACCCGGTCTTCCCCGGGATATTCGACTTTTCCCTGGCGGTGCTGGGCAACTCCCTTGCGGCCGCCCGGGCCGTGGCCGAGGGGACGGCGTGGGCCGCGTTCAACATGGCCGGCGGGATGCACCACTCCATGCGCGACAAGGCGGCGGGTTTTTGCTTCGTCAACGACATCGTCATAGCGATCAACTACCTGCTCTCAAAACGGCTCAAGGTGATGTACGTGGACATCGACGCCCACCACGGAGACGGCGTCCAGGCCGCCTTTTACGATACCGACCGGGTTTTGACCCTCTCGTTTCATGAAAGCGGAAAATCGCTCTTCCCCGGGACCGGCTTCACCGGGGAGCTCGGCCGGGAAAAGGGGAGGGGCTATTCGATCAATGTCCCGCTGCGCTACGGGACCGACGACCGGACGTTTACCTGGGCGTTTGACGATATCTTTATACCGATCATAGAGAAATTCTCCCCCGACGTGCTCGTATCGCAGGTCGGGTGCGATATGATGCTTACCGATCCCCTGGCAAACCTCAACCTGACCTCACAGGGGTACCTCCACGCCATTACCACGATGCGCAAGCACGCAAAACGGTGGATCGCGCTGGGCGGCGGCGGTTATAACCATTTCAATACCGCCCGGCTCTGGACGATGGTCTGGGCGGTGATGAACGACCTGCCGATCCCGGATAAACTCCCCGACCGGTTCGTGCAAAAGGCTAAGGAGGAGGGGTTTGACCTCCAGGGGCTTTCCGATCACCCGTTTCGACTCGACGAATGGCGGAAGCAGGAGGTGATGATTGAGGCGGGAAAGAGCATCCGGGACGTCCAGCGGGACATCTTCGGCCTGCTCAAGATCAAGATGAAGAAACGGTTCTTCGACGATATCTTTTCGTAATGCGACCCGTCTCCGGGCCGCCTTTCTTCCCGAAATAGCCGTTTGTTTTATGGGGGAACCGGCAGGCTTTCCCCCTTTGGATTTTACTCGGTTTGGAGCGGCGCATGCCCCTGACCAGGATTATCGAGGAGCTGAGCAATCGGCGCGCCTATCCCCACGGCCCTAAGACGGTGCGCGTCATGCAGACCCATATCTCGGTTGTCTTTATTGCCGATGACCTCGTATTCAAGATCAAAAAACCGGTCAGCTTCGGATTCCTGGACTTCTCCGACCTGGACCGGCGCAAGTACTACTGCAATGAGGAAGTCAGGCTCAACAAGAGGCTCTGCCCCGATATCTACCTCGGGGTCGTCCCGGTTACCGACGACGGGACGGGGGCCGTGATCGAGGGTACAGGCCCGGTCGTCGAATACGCCGTCAAAATGAAACGGCTCCCGGAAGATTGTATGATGGACGGCCTGCTTTCCCGCGGCGCGGTTTCGGCCGGCGACGTGGGCCGGATAGCCGACGTCCTCGTCCCTTTTTACCGCGGTGCCCTAAGCAGCCCGAGGGTCGACCGATTCGGGGCCATGCCGGTCATCGGGCTCAATTGCGACGAGAACTTCAACCAGACGCGGCCCTACGTCGGGAAAACGATATCTCCCGAGCTCTTCGAAGGCGTCAAGGAGTTTACGGAGCATACCTTCAAGACGAAGGCCGATCTCTTCGAAGAGCGGGTACGGGGCGGGTTCATACGGGAGGGACACGGCGACCTCCATTCCCGAAACATCTGCGTAACGCCGGAGAACGTCTATATCTATGACTGCATCGAGTTCAACGAGCGGTTCAGGATGGGCGACGTTGCCCAGGATATCGCGTTTCTTTCCATGGACCTCGACTTCTTCCGGTATCCCGCCCTGTCGCGCGCCTTTATCGACGCGTACGTCGCCCGGTCGGGCGATACGGGCCTTGCCGGTCTCGTCGGTTTTTACGCCTGCTACCATGCCTTTTCGCGGGGCAAGGTCATCAGCTTTGAGCTGGGGGAGGCCGAGATAGATAGCGAGGAGAAAGAGCGGGCGGCCGCAAGCGCCCGCGCCTACTTTCACCTGGCCCACCACTATGCGGTCAGGGAGACGAGCCCTTTTCTCGTGATTACCTTCGGGCTGGCAGGGACCGGGAAGAGCGGGATCGCCGACGACCTCGCCCGAGAGATGGGGCTTGAGATCATCCGGTCCGACGAGGTGAGAAAGGAGATCGCCGGGGTCGATCGAGAAGAACACCATTACGGGCGGTTCGGGGAGGGTATCTACTCGCGGCGCATGACCGAAAAGACCTACGAAGCCATGTTCGACCGGGCCAAGCGGATGCTCGCGGATAACCGGTCGGTGATCCTGGACGCCTGTTTCCTCGCGGAGCGCGAGAGAAAGCGCGCCCGTGAGATCGCCGAAGAGACGGGGTCGCGCTTTACCATCATCGCGGTGACCGCTCCCGACGAGGTCGTGAAAAAGAGGATTTCCCAACGGATGAAGGAAAAGAGCGTATCGGATGCGACCCTTGAGGTGTATCTCAAGCAGAAGATCGTCTGCCAGCCGTTGACCGGCCGCGAACAGGCCGATGCCCTCGGCCTGGATACGACCCACGACCAACGGGACAACGTGCGCGCTGCCGTCGGACGGCTGCTGCTGGCCCCATAGCGGGGTGTGACCGTATTCACAGAATGAAAGGTGGTTACCTGAGATGATAGTAAGAACCGGCGCCGCTTCGAAACGCTACGATGTCTGCGGAATCGGCAGCCCGCTGCTCGATTTTATCGTCGAGGTGGACGACGGCCTGCTTGCCGAGATCGACATGCAAAAGGGGCACATGCACCTTATCGACGAAGAGCAGAGCGGGCGCATCCTCGGCATGATCGAGAAGGGCTACCGGGTCAAGACCGCGCCGGGCGGCTCGTCGGCCAATACGCTGGCCTGCGTCGCCGCGCTCGGGGGCAGCGCCGTCTTTCTGGGTAAGATCGGGGACGACTACCACGGGACGGTATACGAACAGAGCACCGTGGACTCCGGCGTCCAGTCGCGGCTGAGCAGGCACCAATCGGGGATAACCGGGCACGCGATCACCTTCATCACGCCGGATTCGGAGCGGACATTCGCGACCCATCTGGGGGCGGCGCTCCACTTCCGAAAGGACGACGTCTTCGACGAGGATATCAGGCAGAGCCGAATCCTGCACATTGAGGGATATCAGCTGGAAGACCCGGAGCTCAAGGAGACATGCGTTCACGCAATGGAGGTCGCGCGTAACTCGGGGGGTAAGGTTTCCATTGACCTTGCCGACCCCGCGCTCATCGGCAGGAACCTCGAGCCGATCAGGGACCTGGTGAGAGAACGGGCCGATATTATCTTCGTCAACGAAATGGAGGCGCGGGCCTTTACCGGGCTTTCCGACGAGGAACAAGCGCTGGCCGCGATATATGATATGTGCGAGGTGGCCGTGGTCAAGCTCGGCGACCGGGGAAGCCTCATCGAGGCAGACGGACGGGTCATCAGGGTGCCGATCTACCCGGTGGCGGTCGTCAACAGCAACGGGGCGGGAGACGCCTACGCGGCCGGTATCCTCTTTTCCATCGCGCGCGGCATAGACTTCGAGCGGGCGGGAAGGATTGCGGCCTACGTTGCAGCCCAGGTCGTCGGCAGCGTCAGCGCCCGGCCGGAGCGGAACCTGGCCGTCGAGATAGAGAATCTTTAACGTATATCCACAAGGAGAACAACATGAAACTCAAGAGAAAAAATCCGATCTTCTTAGTCGCCTTTTTAGCGGCGGCAATGTGCCTGCTGTCCGTGTCCGCCTTCGCCCAGGCCGGGGGCGCGTCGCTGACGATCCCGAAGCGGGGGTATGCCCCCGGGGAGTCGATCACCGCAACGTTTAATGCGCCTCCCGGCCTTCCCAACAATGCCTGGGTGGGAGTCATCCCCTCGTCGGTCCCGCACGGAAGCGAAGTGACCAACGACCAGAACGATATCTCCTACAAGTACCTGGAGGGCAAGACCTACGGAACCCTCGTATTTACCGCACCCACTACTCCGGGCAACTACGACCTGCGGATGAACAGCTCGGATAACAGCGGGGCCGAGCTGACCTACGTTTCCTTTACCGTGTCGGGCGGCGCGGCGCCCTCCCCGGCTTCGCTGAGCCTGAATACGTACAGCGTATCTCCCGGGGGGTCGATCGCCGTAACTTTTAGCGCCCCGGCGGGGCTTTCCTCCAACGCGTGGATCGGGATAATCCCCTCGTGGGTGGCCCACGGCAGCGAGGCGACCAACGATCAGTACGACCTGTCCTATCAATACCTCCAGGGAAGGACCTCGGGCACGCTCTACTTCAGCGCTCCGACGACTCCCGGCTCGTACGACTTCCGCATGCACAGCACCGATGACAACGGGACGGAGCTGACGTCCGTCACCTTTAGCGTCAGGTAGGCCGCCGGCCTATACGCTCACCAGGGGGTCTCGATTAACCGCGCCGCGGGGCGGTGAAAGATCGAGACCCCCTTTTTTTGTCCGGCCGCCCGCCCGAAATCGGGCCGACGGGTACGGCCACTCATTTTGCTTGAGAAATCCCCAAAAATATGATAGAGTTTCACGCAAATTACCGAGTGGCGTCATGCCGAAAAAGACCGAAAAACCGGCCCCCCAATCACCTCTCTCCAAACTCCCCGCGGTGGACAAGCTTCTGTCTCATCCGCACGTCAGGGAGCTTTCGGAGCGGTTTCCCGCGATGGTGGTCAAACAGGCCGTTCGGGAAGCGGTATCCGACGCCCGCAGGCAGCTCAAGGAACAGCCCGCGTCCGACGTGATTGCCGAGCCGGCCCTCCTTTCACTGATCGAGGAGTGGCTGCTGATGTCGATCACGCCGCGGCTCGTGCCGGTTATCAACGCAACCGGGATCATCCTCCATACCAACCTCGGACGGGCGCCGCTGGCTAACGAGGCGCTCGATCATGTCGCGGCTATCGCCTCGGGCTATTCAAATCTCGAATTTGACCTCGACGAAGGACGGCGGGGGTCGCGCCGTGACCACCTCTCGTGCGCTGATAACCGAAATCACCGGCGCCCCGGCGTCCGTGGTCGTCAACAACAATGCCGCGGCGGTCCTTTTGGCGCTCAATACGCTGGCCGATGGTCGGGAGGTAATCGTCTCCCGGGGCGAGCTTGTGGAGATCGGCGGCGCGTTCAGGATTCCCGACGTGATGGAAAAGAGCGGCGCCCGCCTGCGCGAGGTGGGGGCGACCAACCGGACGAGGCTTTCCGACTACGAACGCGCCATCGGCTCCCAGACGGGGCTGCTGTTGAAGGTTCATACATCGAACTACCGGATCGTCGGGTTTACCGAGGAGGTCACCGCAGCCGAGCTTGTCGCCCTCGGAAAGCGGTACGACGTGCCGGTCATGGAGGACCTCGGCAGCGGCTCGATTATCGACCTGACCCCCTGGGGGCTCCCCCACGAGCCGACCGTCCCGGAGGTGGTCTCGTCGGGCGTTGATATTATCACGTTCTCCGGGGATAAGCTGCTGGGCGGGGGGCAGGCCGGCTTCGTCATCGGGGCGCTCGATTACGTCGAGCGGGTCGCGAAAAACCCCCTGTACCGGGCCATGCGCGTCGATAAGATGACGCTGGCCGCTGTCGAATCGACCCTCATGCTGTACCGCGACCCGAACGAGGCCCGGCAAAAGATCCCCGTCGTCAGGATGATCACGATGTCCTACGACGAGACGAAGCGGCGTGCGCAGGGCATCGTTCGGCAGCTCAACCGGGAGCCCCACCCGAACCACGACGTCACCACCGTGGACGACGTCTCCGGAGTCGGCGGCGGGGCCTTCCCAACTTCCGAACTGCCCGGCCGGGTGGTTACGATCATCCCGCTGGCCGAGAGCCCCGTCAGGCTCGAGGAGCGCCTGCGCCGGCAACCGGTCCCTATCGTGGCCCGGATTGCCCATGAACGACTGATCCTGGACCCCCGTACAATCACCGACCGCCAGATGCCGGACCTGATCCGGGGGACGGCGGCCGCGCTGCGGGGGGAGACGGGATCCCGGCATAGCAACAGACCCGAAAAAGACAGTGTGTGAGGAGGAGTGCGATGTCCGAAGAGGTAATGGTTGGAGAGGTCATCAAGTTTTTTGCCAAGCCGTCCGTTGCGGCGATAAAGGTAACCGGCCCCATCAAGGTCGGCGATGAGCTCCATTTCAAGGGCGCCACGACCGATTTTACCGGGGTGGTGGCCTCGATGCAGATCGATAACGCCGAGGTGACGGACGTCCGGTCGGGGGCGCTGGTAGGGATAAAGATCGCCGACAAGGTCCGACCGGGGGATCACGTTTTTAAAAAGCCATAGCGTGAAGACTATGCTCATCGAAATCAAGGGCCTGCACCACGTGTTTTTCCCGGGGACGCCCCTTCAAAAGGCCGCGCTGTCGGGGATTGACCTTGCAATCGACCGGGGCGAGTTCATCGCCCTTATCGGCCGGACCGGCTCGGGAAAGACGACGCTGGCCCTTTCCCTCAACGGGCTGTTGATCCCGACCAAGGGCAGCGTCCGCGTCGGCGACATCGAGGTCAAACCCTCGACAAAGAAGACCGCGCGGCTCCGGGATCGGGTGGGGCTGGTCTTCCAGTACCCGGAGCACCAGCTCTTTGAGGAGACGGTCATGGCCGAGATATCGTTCGGCCTCGTGAACCGGGGGGGGCTTTCCGAAGACGAAATCCGTACCCGGGTCTACGGGGCCGCGCGCCTGGTAAACCTTGACCTCGACCGATTGGCCGACCGCTCGCCGTTTACCCTGTCGGGGGGCGAGCAGCGCAAGGTCGCCATAGCTTCGATTATCTCCATGGACCCGGATATCCTGGTTTTCGACGAGCCGACCCAGGGGCTGGACTCCCGTTCACGCACCGAGACGCTGCAGAAATATCAAGGAACTCAACGGCCGGGGAAAGACCGTTATCATCATCTCGCACGACATGGAAGAGATCATCCGGGTGGCCGATCGGATCATTATCCTTGACCGGGGTAAAATTGTCCTGGATCGCTCGCCCAAGGCGCTCTTTGACGACCCGAAGGCCCTGAATACGGCGCGGCCGTTTTTGCCCGATGTCACCCAGTTATTAATCGGTTTGAAGGAGAAGGGATGGGATATCAAGACAAATACCTATCGTTCGGACCGGGCGCTGAGCGAGATATTGTCCGCCCTCGGCCCCGACGCGCCGGAAGGGCGCGGGAGGATACGCGCATGAGCGGCATCCGGCGTCTCTCGTACGTCCTGCTGATATCGGCTGCCGCGATGCTCTGGGGGTGCCATGCGGCGCCGCCCGAGGGAGAGGGAACGCCCGCGAAGGGCGGCGTTTTCGCCGACGTGATCGCGGCCGTCGAAACGGTCAATACATCCATACCCGATCCCGGAGAGCGTGACTCCGACGTGCCGCGCGGCGAATGGAAGCTCATCCTGGACGCGCGGCAGCGATTCACGGTGCCCCGCATCGTGTCCGACTACTCCGCGGAGACCGATTACTACGAACCCGAGGAGGCGGATACGGCGGGCAGTACGGACATGACACGGGGGGACGCACTAGACGTTATCCTTGACGCCGAGTGGGACGAGTATACGACGCCTCTCGAACTCGGTTCTTTCCGAGACGGCCGACCCGCAGCTGGTAAAGGTACGCCGAGGAATCGCTCGCGGATTTC
Organism: uncultured delta proteobacterium; assembly: GCA_963735595.1. GTDB lineage: Bacteria > Desulfobacterota > Zymogenia > Zymogenales > Zymogenaceae > JAFGAS01. Next base: position 332,790 of record CAVTLK010000004.1, read on the forward strand.
TACCGGGACCTGCCGATCCTGATGGACGCGGTACCGGACACGATGAGGGAGCGGGTGCTCCATATCGTCGTGTTGAGGTATTTCAATACGATCCTGCGGGCGGGGGTGGACCCCCGTCTCTATACGCTCATGCAACCCCGCTAAAAAAGGCCGGGGACAATAGGGAGCACGTCATGCGACAAAGAATCCGGATTTCGGCAATCGCCCTGGGCGTAGTGGTCGCGGTCGCGATGAGCATTACGCTCGTAATGAGCCTCGGGGACGCCCGGGCGGAAGCCCCCGACGAGCTTCTCGGGCTCGTCCCCGAAAACGTCGAGTCCCTTATCTATCTGCGCGACCTGAGACAGGGGCTCTCGCCGTTTCTCGGGAGCGACTATTATGACGAGGTGAGCGACCTTTCCGTCTTCGACGGTCCGTTCAAGAGCGATCTCTCAGCGCCGCTCCTCACAAAACTCGGCGATTTTGAAAAATCGACGGGCATCCGTCCGACACCGCGCCGGGTGTTGTGGATGGTCGGCAAACGGGCCATCTTTTTTACCACGAGACTGCCTTCCGGCACGGCCTCGGCGGGGATAATCGAGACGGGATTTCTCAAGCGTCTGGTCATCAGCGCCGCCTCGATCTTTTCGGGCGGCGTCGCCAAGGAGGACTGGGGGACCTATTCGGTCTGGGTGGTCACGGCCGGCGGCAAGCATATATATTACAAATCGACAAAACAATACACGGTCTTTTCCGATTCGGCAGAGCTGTTCAAGAGCCAGTGGGAGATAGTATCGGGAAGCGGTTCCGCCGCGATCACGAATAACCCCCGTTTCACGGGTCTCCTCTCACGTTTGCCCGGCCAGTACCACATCCTCTACTACTCGACGAGCGTCATGAACCCTGATCCCGAAAAGAAGGGGCTCCGGGCGCGGATGGTGCGGCTGTTGAAAGGTACGGACGCGGTAGCGGCCACAATATCCTTTACCGAGACGGGGCTTGACGCCTCGGTCCTGGCCCCGTACGGTACGGCGGAGGACGCTGCCGACCTTATGGCCCTCGGGATGCTTACCGATACGCCGTTGATCGACCTCGGGCAGATCCCGGGGGAAACGGCGGGCCTGATCGTCTTTCGGGCCTTCGACCCGGGTATCGTCTACACGCACTTTTCAAAGAGCTGGTTCGGGGACGTTACCGAGCGGATCGCCTATATCTCCGTGCTCAAGACGTGGAAAGAGAAGGGGGGATTCGATCTCGAGGGAGGCATCATCAACAACCTCGGCAGGGGTGCGACGGCGGCGCTCGTCGGCCTCGGCTGGGAGGCCCAAAAGCCGCACCTGAAGGTGATAGCCTCCGTGGGCGTGAAGCCGGGCGGCGAGGCCGCGCTCGCGGAAAACCTCTCCAAGTTCTTCGCCTATTCGTTTTTCGATGCCGGCCCCCAGGTCATTACCCTGGATAATGCCACGCTGTCGTACATGGGCGGTTTCCGTGAAAAGAGCATCAATTGGAACGGCTCCGAATATGACGTTTCCGTAAAGGCAAACCCGGGATTCGGATTCTGGGGAGGGAGGCTTTTTCTGTTCTGGGATCTCTCGGCGGTCCAGCGGCTCGTCGACAACGCCGCGCTCTCGTCGATGAAGGAGGCGGGAAACCTCTTTGACCGGGACTTCCTCATTAAATCGGCGGCGTTTATCGAGGCCCAAAAGAAGATCCCCGCCGACAATTACGATCTCTACGGCTATGTTGACGGGAACAACGCGGTCTCGCTCCTGGAGGATTACCTGGTCAATCTCTCGGCCAACTATACCTATTTTCTCTATCAGGATTCGGAAAAGCGGCTGCTGCCGCTTCTGGAACTGACGCGGCACGCGTTTGTCTCATGTTCCGGGGGCATTAACTTCTCGGGTGACGCCATAGAAGGCACGGTTACGCTCACGGCAAAAGACCTCGATGAATAGGTGGGCCGGGCCGCTCCTGCTGATCGTATCGGCGGTAACGGCCATCTCGTGCGCCCGGCCGACCGATATAACCGTCACTCCTTCAAAGGAATAGGCTTTCGGCGAACAAGGAAGACACCGTGGAGATCGCCATTAACGCGGTGACGGAGGCCGGAACCCCCGTCCGCAGGTACGACGGGCCGGTAACGGTGACCCTTTCCGGCCCCGCGGTGACCATGACGGAGGGCGGGCCGATCCTGTTCCACAATGGGGCGGCGGCGGCGCGTCTTATTTCGACGTTCGAGACCGGCACCCTTTACGTTACGGCCGAGGTGCCGGGGCTTGACCCCGGACGGGCGACGATCGACGTCGTCGGTGACTACCGGGATCGGGACGAGGACGGCTTCCCGGACGTGACCGAGCTCTTCGGGGATACCGACCGGCTCAACTTCAGGCGCTGGTTTTGCGCCGTGGCAGAATCCCAGGTGTTCGAGGAAAACCGGCGCTGGGATGAGCTCAACCGGGACTGTGCGGGCCTGGTGCGGTTTGCCTATATCGAGGCCCTCAAGCCGCACGACGACGCGTTTTTCGCGTCGTACGCCACGCTGGTTTCGCCGGCCAGCCCGGACGTGAAGAGGTACGCGTATCCCGACGTGCCGCTCCTGGGAACGGCGGTCTTTCGCACGTCGCCGGGCGCGTTTACGCCCGACGATATCGGCCTCAACTTTTCTGCGGCGGGCACGGCCGAGGCGCTGCTCCAGTATAACGTCGTCTTTCTGGGACGCACCGAGCGTGACGTGCTTCCGGGAGATCTCTTGTTCTTTTTCAACCCGGATAACCCGCGGATGCCGTCCCATACGATGATCTACCTGGGCGAGTGGGGAAGAGAGGCCGATGACGACGAGAACGAGGACTGGCTGGTCTACCACACCGGCCCGAGGACGAACGACCGGGGCCAGGTGCGAAAGGTGAGGCTGGCCACGCTCAAGGTAGCACCCGGACGAGCGGTGGCGGCCGGTGACGGAAAACGACCATTTTCTCGGATACTATCGGCTCAAGATACTGGATTGAAGCCCGTGTCCCCTTTCGAGAGAGGACGTCGAGAGGGACGTATCACAAAGCGCCGGGGGCGCCGACAGGCGGGGCCTGCCGGTGGTCCTGAGGTACACGGGCAGACTTCGGCTCATCCACGCGGCCCCTGCGGCCGGTAGCAGTGGATAGATATATAACGGCATACCTATCGACGAGGGAAATCATGAAAAAGTCCCTTATCCTTACCGTCGTGCTTTCTTTGGCTCTTCCGGCCGTGTCTCGGCGGCTCCTTCGAGCTTTCCACCGACAAGATCTTCGCCCCCGGCGAGCCGGTCTCGGTCACGGTGTCGGCCATGGATATCCCGACGCTGGATATCCGGCTCTACCGGGTCGACGACCCGAAGTCCTACTTCCTGGGGCTCTGAGGACGTCCACTCGCCGGAGGTCGAGTTACCAGGCGCGGACGTATCCTCCCCCTCGGAGATGGTGGGCGCGGTCAAGCGCAAGGCCGGGCGGCTGTTGAGGGACGATTACCGGGGCAAGCTCACCGATAACATCCGCAACGACATGGTGTCGGCCCTGGGCCTGCCCCACGCCTCGGAGCCGGACAGCCCCGCCCCCGGAAAGCTACGAGCTCTTCCCGATCCTGAAGCGCTTCAACTTCCTGAACCGCTGGCAGGAAAACCTCGTTATTTCACGTTCCGGCCAGTGGCAGTATCACACGATTAACCTGAATATCCCCGAGATCGGCTGCTATCTTGTCGAGGCGGTCTACCAGGACGAGGTGGCCTATACGATGGTGGTGGTTACCCCGATGTCGTTCGTCGTCAAGAATTCGTCCTCCGACAGCCTTATCTACGTGGCCGACCGCGTGAGCGGAAAGCCGATGCGGGGCGTCAAGGTCTCGGTCTACGACCAGAAGAAAGACCTCCTCTTTAAGGGCACGACCGACTCGGAAGGGACCTACTACTCGAAGGTGAAGACGGGCGATTCCAACACGATCTACGTCTTCGCCGAGGACGGCGAGAGCTTCACGCTGGCAGATCCCTATGCCTACTGGTGGGACGATCGGCCGACGATAAGGTCTATACCTACACCGACCGGCCCGTCTATCGTCCCGGAGACACGGTCTTTTTCCGCTCCATCCTGAGGGAATCGACCGACTCGGGGCTCAAGGTCCCCGACCGGGGCGACGACTACCTGGTTATCATCAACGACGCCAAGGGCAACGAGGTCTTCAGGGACGAGCTTCCGATCACCGAATACGGGAGCCTGGCCGGCACATTACGTCCTGGGCGGCGAGCCCTCTCTCGGGGAGTACCAGATCGTCGTGGGCCTAAACGGCCAGAATTACTACAGCCGATTTAAAGTCGAGGAATACAAGAAGCCGGAGTACGAGGTCAAGGTCAACACGGATAAGGGCGTCTATATCCGGGGCGAGACGATCCGTGCCGATATCGACGCGGGATACTATTTCGGCAGCCCCGTATCGGAGGCGAAGGTCGACTATACGATTTACCGGTCTGTCTACGAGCGCCCCTGGTGGTGGGGGTACGACTGGGGCTGGTATTTCATGGACTCCGACTACTACTATGCCCATGATAAGGTCATGGTGGACAGCGGCACGACGGCCCTGGATAACCAGGGTAAGCTCATGCTGACGGTTGATACATCTCAATATCTCGAATCGGCCGATAAAGATTATATGTTTACCATCGAGGCCTCCGTCACCGATCTCTCCCGCCGAGTGGTCACGACAAGCTCGGTGGTCAAGGTCGTCCGCTCCTCTTATTCGCTGTAACGGTTCGCCCGGACCGGTGGATCTACGCCCCCGGCGACACGGCGCGCGTGACCGTTACCGTCTCCGACTTCGACAACAACGGGATCGCCGGCGTCCCGGTACCGTGATCGTACGGTGACCGACTGGAGGACAACGTCGCCCCCGCATCGATGACGCTTACCGGTATCACCAACGTCGGCGGGGACGCCGTTATTGAATATCCCGTCGAAGACGTGGGCGATCTCACCTTTGTCGCCACGGTCTTCGATAAGGCGGGCAACAGCACCACCGCCAGGGACAGCTCCTACTCGATTACCGAGGGATATGCCTACGGGGGGGATTCGGGGGGCGGAGTTTCCATCGTCCCCGACAAGCACACCTATGCCGTCGGCGATACGGCGCATGTCCTGATCGCAGCGCCGGTTACCGATACGTATCTCCTGGTTACAACCGAGGGGGAGGCGATCTACGACAGCAGGGTCGTAAAGATCACCGGCGGTTCGACGATGATCGATCTCCCCATCAAGGAGCGGTACGCGCCGAACATCTACATCTCGGTCTCGGCGATCTTTAACGATGAGCTCTACACCGAGAATAAGAACATCATCATCCCGCCGATCGAGAAATTCGTCACCATCGAGGTTACCTCCAACAAGGCGGTATACGAGCCCCAGGAAAAGGGGACCTTCACTATCAAAACGACAGACGACAAGGGCAAACCCGTGACCGCGGAGGTCTCGTTGGGCATCGTCGACGACGCGATCTACGCCATCTCGCCGGAGCTGGTCGACGAGATACAGAAGTATTTCTATAGCCTCCGCTACCACTCGGTGGATACGTCTTCGTCGCTCTACTTCCGTTTCTACGGGTATTCCCACCGTAAGGGGCTTTTGGCGGGGCTCCCCGAAAAGGAGACGAAGCTCGCCGACTTCAAGGGGGACAGCCTCGTGGAGCCGGTGATCCGAAAGGATTTCAAGGATACGATGTACTGGTCGCCCACCATCACCACCGACAGGGACGGCACGGCCACGATCAGCGTGAGTTTCCCGGATAACCTGACGCGCTGGCGGGCGACGGTGCGGGGGATTACCGGCGGCGATATGATGGGACAGGTGACCTACACCGTCATCAGCAGGAAGGACCTTCTGGTCAGGATAGAGTCGCCTCGGTTCTTCCGGCAGGGGGACGACCTGGTGATCTCCACGATCGCCCATAACTATCTCTCCACCGACAAGAACGTCCGATTCACCTTCGAGGCCAAGGGGCTCACGCTCATATCCGGCAAACCGGTCGACGCAATCGTCCCGAAAAACGGCGAAAAACGGATCGACTGGCACGTCAGGGCCGATCTCGTTGGGGAGGCGACCCTCACGGCCAAGGCGATGACCAACGAGGTCTCCGACGGTATGGAGCTGACTATACCCGTGCTGCCGATGGGCGTCAGGGAGACGAGGAGCGAGGTGGGCGAGATCATCAAGGAATCGGGCACGATTACCGTAAAGGTGGATAAGCCGGCCTCCACGATAAAGAACGCCGCCGAGCTTGTCCTGACGACAAGCCCCACGCTCGCCAATACGATGCTTGCCGCCATACCATTTCTGGTCGGCTACCCATACGGCTGAAACGAGCAGGTAATGGCAAGGTTCTTGCCATCAATCATGGTTGGTTCGGTACTGAAGAAGCTTGATCTGAGCGAAAAGAGCATCGAGAAGGACCTCCCCGACTACATCAACAGCGGGCTCATGGTTCTGTATAAACGGCAGCACGACGACAACGGCTGGGGGTGGTATGAGTTCGACGAGACCGACCCCTATATGACGGCCTACGTCCTGTACGGCCTCCTGGAGGCAAAACGGATGCTGCCGGAGGCGGGTATCCCCATCACGGTCGACGAGGGGGTAATCAAGCGGGGGACGGCCTCTCTCATCACCCAGCTTCCCTCGATAGAGGAGGACTCGGTCAGGGTCTATGCCCTGTACGTCCTCTCCCACACCGACAAGCTCAAGCTGACCTGGCTTGACGAGATGTTTGAGAAACGGGCCAAGCTCACCTCGATCTCCAAGGCGATGCTGCTATTGGCCTACGAGAACAAGGGTGTCGAGGGAAAGGCGAAGGTCCTTTACGACGAGCTGATGAAGGAAAAGGTCGAATCCAACGGAATGGTCCACTGGGGATACACCGGCGAGCAATTCTACTGGTGGGATTGGGAGGCCGATCCGCTCGAGACGACGGCCTATATGCTCCGGGTCATGGCCAAGCGCGACATAGACAACCCCTTGATCCCCAAGACGATCCGCTGGCTCATCGTCAACCGAACGGGAAGCTACTGGCGGTCAACCAAGGTCACCGGGAAGATCATCTACGCGCTGACCGATTACCTCACCCGGACGGGAGAGACCTCGCCGAATTACACCCTGACCGTTACCCTCAACGGTAAGGATATTAAGAAGAGTAAGATCACCAAGGATACGATGATCTCTGAAGCGGGATCGATCACGATCCGGGAAGCCGACCTGAAGACCGGGACGAACACGATCGAGTTCAAGAAGGACGGGCCGGGCAGCCTCTATTATTCGTCAGGCTTTACCTACTACACCGCGGCCGACCGCATCGATCCGAAGAACAACGGGTTCGAGGTGAAACGGAAATATTACCTCCTCAAGCGGGTGGCGAAGAAGGGCGAGCTGATTTACGCCAAGGAACCCCTGACCGGGCCCGTCACGAGCGGGGACGAGATCCTCGTGGAGCTGACCGTCACCAACGACAAGGACGTGAAATACTTCCTGCTGGAAGACTACTTCCCGGCCGGGTGCGAGGCCGTTACGGACGATGCGAACTACGTTATCTCCGGCGACGATCTCTACACCGGCGACGCCTACTGGTGGTACGCGGGCAAGGAATACCGCGACGAGCGGATTGCCCTCTCAATGGAATACTTCGGTAAAGGTACGAAGGTCTTCAAGTATATCCTGAGGGCGCAGAATCCCGGCACCTACGGCGTGATGCCCGCCGAGGCATACCTGATGTACTTCCCCGACCGGTCTGGGACGCACGGAGAGCGCGACCATCGTCATTACCGATACGAAGTGAGCGGCGGGGGATGGGTGGGATTTCTTCATCGGCGGCTTGGCCCCTGGGGGGCGGCCGCCCTCTTTATCGCCGTGGTCTCCTGCTCCCCGTCTTCGGAGGCGACGCTTGACAAAGACTCCCGGCTCAGGGAGGCCGCAATCGACGCCATGGACGGCCGACCGGGGGCCGTGGTGGTCATGGACGTGGGGACGGGCAGGATCAGGGCGATGACGGGGGAAGAAACGGCGGCCGGGTGGGCTTTCCCCCCGGGGTCCCTCGTTAAGCTGGTGACCGCCTGGAAGGCGATAGAGGAGGGAACTCTTTCGGCCCGGAAAAAGGTTCGTCTGCAAGGGGAGCGCCCGCTTTTCGGGGATCGAATACCCGTGCTGGTATCCACCGGGCCACGGCGATCTCGATCTCGTCCACGGGATTGCCTATTCCTGCAACCTCTATTTCCTTTCCCTGGGCGACACGGTACCGGCCGATTCAACCTACCGCGGCCTCGTGGAGCTCGGTTTCGGACACAAGACCGGGGTCAACCTCCCCGGCGAGGTGGCGGGGAGGCGTTTCGCCGCCCGACGGACTCGGCCGCGACTATCTCATCGGAAATACCGACTCCGTTACGGCCACGCCCGTGCAGGTGATCACATATCTTTCCGCACTGGTAAACGGCGGGAGCGTGTGGGTCCCGGCGGTAACCGGCTCGGCCGGCGAGATCGCGTCATTCAGCCCGCGGCTCGCGCTACAGGATAGATGCGTCGCGGGCGGCCCCCGTCATCGTCAAGGGAATGCGCGATGCGGCCCGCTACGGCACCGCGACTAACGGCGGCCTAGAAGGACACGAGGTCATGGGCAAGACCGGCACGGGGACGCTCCTGGGGGTACCGTGGGAGACGCACGGCTGGTTTCTCGGATTTGCCCCCGCCGAGGCGCCCGAGATTGCCGTCGTCGTCTTCCTCTACCGGGGAATGGGCGGGGAGGACGCGGCGCCGGTGGCCCGCGAGGTGTTCCGGGCATATTTCGAGGAAGGTGCGAACCAGTGAGGAGGACGTGGATCGCCTCGCTTATCGTGATCCTTGCGGCCGCGCAGGCGCCCGCGCTCGATTTTTCACTAGATCGAGACCAGGCACTTTACGATCAGGTTCGGTGAAACGTCCGCGTCACGAATACGTAACGCGGCCGCGCTCTTCGAGGCGGCCTACGGGACGATTGAACAGGTGCTCGGGACAATCGGTACGCGGCCGATCGACGTGGTAATCTTTGCCGAGACGGGCGATTTCACCGCCGAGACGGGGCTTGCCGTATGGTCGGCCTCGGCAACGATCGACGGGGCGATCTATATGCAGCCGGTCCCGGTGCTCACGGCCCGCGGCGTGCTGGACACGACGATCCGCCACGAGGTATGCCTCGTTTTTCTGCTCAGACGCTACGGGGCCGACATGCCGGCGTGGCTCGCGGAGGGCCTGGCGGTCTATCACGCGGGCGAGATCGAGGTCCTCCGGCGGGGACTTTTCGGGGACGCCACCCCTGATCTCGGCTCCGGACGACATCGACGCAACTCCTGTTTGACCGGACCGACCGGGAAAGAAATCGCTGGGGATACGTGATGGCCTACGAGGCGGTGCGGTCGATGATAGAGGGAGAGGCCGCGGCGCATGCGCGCAAGGGAAGTACGCGATAATCCCGTACGGGCGGCGAGCCGGGGCCGTTATTCTTGACAAATATAGCAGATTTTATTACTATATCGGCAAAATACAGTTTTAATCGCACTACGAAAGGGTTTTGGAATGAAAAGGAACGTTGTTCTCATTGTGACTGCTTTTAGTATCGATCACCGTCCTGACAACGGGCTGTGATCAGATCAAGCAGCTGCTCGGGCTTGTCGCCCCGGGTTCCACGGATTCCGGCCCCGGCGCGGTGATCCCCGGCACCTCGCCCGGAGGGCCCGGCCCGGGCCCCGCTATTAGAGTGCTCAATTGCTGCGATATATCAAGCCTCAAGGCGGGAATCGTGAATCTCGATAGCGCGGGAGATTACACCGGCATTACCGAGACGACGACGGTTCCTTACGTTCCCGGAACGTATATCGGCATCTATTTCGAGTATCTCAGCAAGACGGGGAAACCCATCCAGTACCGCGAAGAGGAGTTCTTCCCGTATCCGCCCCAGAACTGGAGCCTTTGGGAGGGCAGCGAGGGCAGTTACCGGACATACCCCGAAGAAAGCCGGGCCGAGTATACGACCGTACTGACGCCGAGCACTTCCCCGTCCCCGTTCCTGAGCCACTGGGGGTTCAATACTTCCGGGGACCCTACCGGGCAATGGAGGTGGGACATCTACTTTGATAACGAGTACTATACGACTGTGGTTTTCAACGTCGTCCCGGCCACCTATTAGCCATCAGCTCGGAACGGCTCAAACACGTTCCTACCGGTATAACGGGAAACGGGGTTGTGAGGGAATACTCAAACCCCGTTTTTCCGTATAAGGCCGCGGGTCCCGGGGGCGCGGCCGTCGGGTCATCCGCGTAGTACTTATCAGAAAAGGGGGCTGTGTGATAAAGGAGTCGACGAGGAACTTCTGGAAGATGCAGGGCGAAGGGGCGCGGGGCATGCTCCGGGCCGTCAACATGGCCCACGGGTACATTTACTATACCCTGTACGACCGCTACGTCGCCGTCGCGCTTTCGGCCCTGCGGTTCCTGACGCGCCGCTTCCCCTCGCTTTCGCTCACGCATTTGGTGATCGCCTACCTGGTTGACCATTACCACGCAAAGGTCCTTACCGTCGAGAATGCGCGAAAGCTCGTCACGCTGGACCGGGAGCTCTTAGTCCCCGATGGGGAGAGCAAACGCATAATACCGTTTGACATCGCCAACAGGCTCATCTTCAACCATAGGGATCACATCGCCCTCGTCGACTGCCCGTGCCGGCTGGAAAATATCAGCCGGGGGCTGCCTGCGTGTGAGCCGCTCAATACCTGCATGTTTCTCGGGAGGACCGGGGTCGATTTCGTGACGACCCACATGCCCCGAATGCGCGGAAGGCGGGTTTCTTCGCGGGAGGCGGCCCTGCTCATCGAGACGCAATACCGGCGGGGCGTCTCGTTCAACCTCTGGTTCAAGGACGCCACCGGTTACCGGGGAGGCGTCCTCTGCTCGTGCTGCAGCTGCTGCTGTAAGGGCGCCGAGGCGTTCCGAATCATCTCGCAGATCGGCGGGCTTGACGACAAAAGAATAGTCGCCCCATCGGGCTACGCAGCCAAAAGGGACGGCGCGAAATGCCGGGCGTGTGGGGGGTGCGCAAAGGTCTGCCCCTACGGTGCCCTGGTTTTTACCGATTCCCCCTCAGAAAGGCCGATAGATTTTATCTACGAGAGATGCAACGGCTGTGGGGCCTGCGTATCGGTTTGCGAAAACGGCGCGGTTGCCCTTGTCAGGGACGCAAATAAAGGCGAGGTTCTCGATGTCGATCGGCTCGTCGACTCGTTCACGTAGCGTTGCGCCCCGGTGGCTACGCAACAGGCTGCGGGCGGTCGGTCGGGTATCAGTCCTCTTTTATCCGATAGATCACGATAGAATTATCCCCGGTGCCCCGAATCATCTGAATCTGCTCGATGACTCCCCCCGCCGAGAGGGCCTTGATCGGTTCCGGCAACGGCCCCGAATCGGTATCCCAGAGAATATAATCCGGGTTTGCCTTCGCAATGGTTCCCTCGAGCGTGGAGGGATCACGGTAGATTATCTCCGTACCGCCGGAATAAAAGACGGTAAGCCTGTCGGACGGCAGGATCACGAGTACCGGATTGGGCCGCCCCAGGCCCTTGATATATTCCCCGGCCGCCCTCTTATAGTAGCGCTTATCGATCTCGGGGTCCAGAAACGATGTAAAGATGAGGGCGAGGATCACCGAGGCTGCGAAGAAGACAGATAGTATCAAACCGAAAGACGCCGGTTTCGTTTTATATCTTCTGCGCGCCCGCTCCTGGCACCACCCGATGATTCGATCCAGCGCGAGGGCCGACCAGGGCAGGAGAAGGATTACCAGTATCAGTGCGTGCCGCTTGGAAAGGAAAAAGAGGTTCATGACGATAAAGACGTCGATAAGGGCCACCACCGCGGCGCAGGCCAGCACAAACAGGCCGGGCCCGCGTTTTATCAGGGACGAGCGGGCGATATAGGCGCCGACTAAAAAGAGGACGGTAATGACTACTGAGGATGCGGTGACCAGGACGTCAAAAAATGTGCGGACGGCCGAGAGCCAGGGGTAGGAGGTGATCATCTTCAGGTAATATGGGTCCATATCCGGATTATTCGCCGTCAGGATATCCGCGTACGATCCAACCAGCAAGAACCTATGCGAGACTGTCCAGAAAAGGTGTAGTACGGTCTCGGTAATATACTCGCCGCCGGCGCCGACATAGAACCGGAAAAGGAGATACCCCAGAACCGGTGCCGGAAATGCAAACAGCACAAGCTCCCGGGCGGTTTCATGCCATTTTCGCCGATCGACCAGTCCCATCACGATGATTGCCACAGATATCGATACGACAACGACAATTCCGTAAACCCTCACCAGACTGGTCGTCCATGCGGCAACGCCCGCAAGAAATGCCAGCAGATACCCCTTGTTCTTGTGACCTCTCAGGGCAAGGGCAAACGACGTTACCGCAAAGAACAGGAGCATGGAGTCTTTCAGGACATCGGCCGAATACTTGATCAGGTACGGGTGTATAGCCGCGAGAAAGGCCGCGCATAACCCCGCCCGGGGGCCCATCGTTTCCGAAACGAGGAAGTATATCGGGACAATAAGGAGGCAGCCGAAGAAAAGAGAGATCAACTGGCCCGACAGGATGGGGTCGGGCACGAGTAGATTAACGAGATACAGGACAATGGAGTATATCGAGAAATTCCCGGAGAAACCGTTAAGGAATAGGCTGCGCAATCCATCGGTGCCGATCGACAGGGCGTCGCGAATATAGCCGGGACCATCCGGGGAAACAACGACCGTACGGAAAAGCCGTATCACCCTCAGCCCGATTGCGGTACCGAGGATTACAAATAGGATGATGCGATATCGAGCGATCGCCGAGGGATCGGCCGGTTGATCCGATGGGCCGCGTATAAGAGAACCGTTTCTGAAAGGCATTGTACGTGAAAGCCGAATACTATGGTAAAAAATAATCAGAACTATATCACCCGCTTCGGGGTTTGTCAATTGTCTGTGGGACGCAGTCCGCCGGGATTCGGAGCAGGTCCTAAAAACTGTTGCCTCCCATGGTGTTTACTGGTATGTTCATACTATGAAGAGCAGTAAGAAACGATATCCCCTCTTCTTCAAATTCCTGATCGGCGCAATTATCGGATTATCGGTCTTCCTCTCTGTCAGCCTTCTCTTTATTACGGGCGTCTTTACATCCCTCGAAAACAAGACGGGAGACGTGCGGTTTCGGTTGTTTGCCGATCCGGGTTACGACGGCAGGATAGTTATTATCACCGTCGATGAAGCGAGCCTCAATTTCTATCGGGAGTCTCTGGGGACGTGGCCCTGGCCGCGGGAGGTTTTTGCCGCTCTCGTTGACTACCTGACGGCCGGCGGTGCGCGAGTCGTCGCCTTCGATATGCTCTTTGCCGAGCCGGATCTCGATAATCCCGCCTCCGACGCCGAGTTTGCCCGGGCGGCGTACGCGTCGGGCAGGGTCATTACGTCCGTGGCCTTTTCTTTACCCCCTCAAACCGGTGACGATACCTACGAAGCCCTCCTCAAGAAAGGATATCTTTCCGAGCATTTCTCGGTCGGTGTCGTTAATGACGGCACAGTTGTATTTGAACAACACCATTCCGCAACGCTCGCCTACCTGGGGCTCTTCACCTCTTCGGCCGCGGCCGGTTGCATTAACTTCGTGGCCGATCCCGACGGACCCTCCCGGGCGTCGTACCCCCTCTTCCGGTACCGGGATCACTACTACCCATCGCTCGCGCTCGTTTCGGCCGCCCGCTATCTGGGGGTCGACCTGAATGATGAGAAGGTTACTATCTCAAAGGATAATACCATGACGGTTGGGCCGGTTCGGGTGCCGCTGCTTGACGACGGAAGAATGCTCCTCAACTGGCACGGACCATATCATACGTACGACTATTACTCCATCGGCGACATAATCGAATCGATGGCGGCAATCGGCCGGGGTGATGCCCCGAGGATTTCCCCGGAGACCTTTGCGGATAAGATCGTGCTCGTGGGGACGACCGCGATCTCGCTATACGACCTGAGGGCGACCCCCTTTTCTCCCGTCTATCCGGGGGTTGAGCTCAACGCGACGGCAATAGACAATATCCTCAACGCCGATCACGTCACGACTGTCGGCCGTTACGGGACGATACTGCTGATCCTGGCGATTTCCCTGATAGCTGCCCTCATTTCCGTCAGGCTCGGCTCGGCCTGGATCGGTATCGGCTCGACGCTGGCGCTCCTGGTCTCGTTCACCGCCGCCGTCGTTCTTCTGTTCGTCTTCGGGCGGATCATGGTGGAATTCGTAGCGCCGACGTCGGCCCTCCTGCTATCGTTCGTGTCGGCCCTCGTCTTTAACTACGTGACCGAGGGTCGGGCCAAACGAAAGTTCAGGGAGGCCTTTGCGAAATACGTCTCGCCGCAGGTGGTCGACGAGATCAGCAAAAACATCGACGACTTGAAACTGGATACCGGGGACCGCAGGGATATCTCCATTCTCTTTTCCGATATCCGCGGGTTTACCAGCATGAGCGAGAAGCTGGCCCCGGAAGAAGTCGTGCGGAGATTGAACATCTATTTCAAGGCGATGGTGGAGGTGGTCTTCCAAAACGACGGCACCCTGGATAAATACGTCGGCGACGCCATCATGGCGTTCTTCGGGGCGCCCAAGGACGATCCCGAGCACGCCCGCAAGGCGTGCCGCTGCGCACTCGGAATGAAGCAGCAGCTCGAGGCCGTCAACGAGCACCTCGCGGCCGAAGGGATACCGCCTATGAAGATCGGCATCGGTATCAACACGGGAGAAGTCGTCGTCGGCAATATAGGATCGGAGCGCCGGATGGACTATACCGTTATCGGGGACAGCGTCAATCTCGCGTCGCGGCTGGAGTCAATGAACAAGGAATTCGGCACAACCATCATCATCAGCGAGTTTACGCTTGGCGAGGCGCCGGGGTTTGTGGTCAAAGACCTGGGCTCCGTCCGTGTAAAGGGAAAGGAAGAAAGCGTCAGGATATACGAGCTTACCGGGGAGAAGGAAGGTCAAAGATGAACCGAATCTTCGTCGACGGGAGGCTTTCGGTAGGGGAAATCGCGCCGCTTTCTCCGGCCCAGGCGCACCACCTCAGAAATGTCGTCAGGCTTTCGATGAATGACAGCGTGATCCTCATCGACGAAACCGGGCGCGCATTTCGGGCGCAGATCGCCGGGAAAAAGGGCAAAGACATGGGCCTTGCCGTCGTCGAGGAGGTCGGCTCCTCCCCCCGTCCGGTCCTCTCCATCAGCCTGTTTGCGGGGCTCATGAAGGGCAAAAAGATGGAGCGCCTCGTCCGTGACGCGGCGGCCCTCGGGGTCGAATCCGTAACTCCCTTCATCAGCTCCCGAACGATTCCGAAGGACATCGGCGATATGAAGCTTGAGCGAATGAAAAAGATCGCCGTTGAAGAGTCGGGCCTTTCCGGGCGGAACCGGCCGCTCCAGGTCCGGCTGCCGGTCGCCTTTGCGGAGGCTGTCCGGTCCGGGGCCGATCTCTCGCTGTTCGTCTGGGAAGAAGAGACCACGGACATCAGGGAGGTGATACGATCGCGCCGGACGACGCCGGCGACGGTCGGGCTCTTTACCGGGCCCGAGGGAGGATTTTCCGCCGGGGAGGCCAAGACGGCCGCCGACGCGGGCCTCGTATCGGTGGGGCTCGGCCGGCGAATCATAAGGGCGGAGACGGCCCCACTCGTGGCGGCCGCGATCGTCCAATACGAATGGGGGGACCTCTGAGATCATGAAATGCCCGGAGTGCGGATACAATAATCGTTCCGGGGCCCGCTCCTGCCGCTCGTGCGATGTGCTGCTGGCGAGGCCGTCCGGCGTGACGTCGAGGAGGCGACCCCAACAGAGCCCAACGCGTCAGAACAATACCATCGTTTCGGCACGGCACGGCCTCGTTCGGCTCAGAAAGGACATCGCCGATTTCAAGCGGGCCGGATTCGGTATCCGCGGCCTGGCAATGGCCGTCGATCTTCTCTTCGTGGTGATGCTGGACGGGGCGCTCCTCTTTGGGGGCGGTGTGCTGATCGGCAAGACCACGGGAATCGTCGACCTGGTCCTGACAAGCCGTGGCTTCGAGTTTCTTCAGGTCGTCACCCCGCTCCTGAAGGCGGCCTTCGCCACGACCGTTTGCGTTCCCCCGCTCTATTTCATAGTCATGATTGCCGTTTTCGGGCAAACCATCGGAAAGATGATAGCCGGAATCAGGGTAGTCAGAGGCAACGGGGAGCGTGTCTCGTTCGTGCGGGCGTTTGTCAGATTCGTTGGATACGTCCCGTCCGGTATGCTGTTATTTGCCGGCTTCCTCTGGGTCCTCTGGGACCCGGAGCGACAGGCGTGGCACGATATGCTGGCCGATACCGTTGTGATTAGATTATAGGTGGTCCGAGAGGGAGAAGCCCCGCCCCTTTGTGCGGTTATCGCGCCGGGTTGGGAAGCCCTCCTGTTGGCAATGGGATCGGGAAAGACAGGATTCGGCTCACCTATATTCGGGAGGTGCTCTATGGACGAGTTTACCTGCATTACGCTCACCCGGGATGGTCTGTGCGCCGTTTTGACCCTCAATCGGCCGGCTCGAAGGAATGCCCTCGGGAAGGGTATAATCGATGAGCTGGTTCAGGCGTTGGATATAATTCACCACGCCACGGACGTCAGGGTCCTCATCGTGACCGGGGCCGGTGGCGACTTCTGCTCGGGAATGGACGTAATCGACATGGCCGAGGTCGACGAGCAGGAGGGCTTACGGCTCGTCAGGGCCGAGGCCAAGGTCTTTGAGATGCTGCACGGCCTGTCCCAGGTGACGATCTCGGCGGTGGAGGGATATTGTCTCGGCGGCGGCATGGAGCTTGCGCTTTCCTGCGATATCCTCGTCGCCTCCGACCGGGCGCTTTTTGGGGAGCCGGAGGTTAACTTTTCGGTGCTTCCGGGAATCGTGCGTGTCTGGCGGCACGCCGGGCTCAACCGGGCACGTTACATGGCGCTCACGGGGTCAATCTTCCCCGCCCGTGAGGTCGCCCAGTGGGGGATCATCTCCAAGATCGTGCCGGCCCGAAAAACCCTTGCCGAGAGCAAGAAAATCGGCCGCCGATATCATAGGTAAGCCGCCCGAGGCCGTAAAGACCGTCAAGCGTCTCTTCTCGGAGGTTATGGATATGACCTTTAGCGACGCGTCCCAGGTCGAGAAAGAGACGTTTTTGCAGCTCTTCCGGAATCCGGAACGCCGGTCACTGATGAGTGAGTTCGGGAAACGAAAGGGGCGCCGCAGACCATGACGGGTCACGCAATTATCCGGTGAGCGGGGGTCTTTCTCATAGACCCGTAATAGTGAGGAGGCCGGCCTATGCTCAGAAATGATTTGCATATTACGATAAACTATGTAATAATTATAACGTTTTATGCGGAGGTTCAGCCCGGTGATTAAGCGCTCGTTGGAATCGCCGTTCGTATCACTGTCATCGGTGTTGCTGCCGAGCGTATCCTTCAGACCCGCGACCCGTTCTCACTATCCATTCCCATCCGACAGAATTCAGTGCCTTCTCTTCGTACACGCGTTAGGGGCGGCTCGCTCACCGTTGATCGTACGCCGGTTTTTACTGCCGGGTTGAACGCACTTTCATTTGATCATGGTCACGGCTTGATCAAGCCTATCTGATAATACCTGCTTTCACACTATTGGCGACGGAACATGACGGGAAAAGGTAGAATTGCACTCCTCGTTATTATAATGGTCATCGTGCTGGCGGCCGTCGGTGCCGTCTCGATGATCATGCTCTACCGCGCCGCGATCCAGGAGCAGAAGGAGCGCCTTTCAGAGATCGCCCGGAGTATGGTTTCCCACTATGAGGAGGTCTTCCCCGCAGAAGGGCATCCGGCCGATACCCTCGGCGGGACGTTGGATACTGCAACGTTCCACGATTTTCTTGAGCTACATACACACTACCTGACCAATACGAATACCGGTGAGATCGTCGTTGCCCGGCGTGAGAACGACAGGCTGGTCTTTCTCCTGAATAAAGGATCGCATAAAGAAGCAGGCCCCGACACGCTGAGCCCGGATTCTGCCTTCGCAGAGCCTATGCGCCTTGCCCTCTTGGGGCAATCGGGCACGATGATCGGGACCGACTACCGGGGGAAGGAGGTGCTTGCCGCTTACGAGCCGATGTTGACGCTTGGACTCGGGGTTGTGGCAAAGATCGACCTCGCGGAGATCAGGGCCCCCTTCATACGGGCGGGGACCACGGCCGGGATCGTGGCGCTTGTGCTGGCGATTATAAGCTCAATCGCTTTCGTAAGGGTATCGGCCCCGATAATCCGGCAAATCGACGAGAGCGAGGCCAAATACCAGGACCTTTACGAGAATGCCCCCGATATGTTCATCTCGGTGGACGCGAAAACGGCGACTATCGTCAAATGCAACGAAACTCTGGCGAAGCTGACCGGCTATTCAAAAGATGAGATCATCGGGAGATCTATATTTGAAATGTATCACCCCGAAAGCGCTGAGTATGTCAGGAACGTCGTTTTCCCGGTTTTCCGAAAGACGGGGCTTGTCAATAACGAGGAGCTTCGGGTACGGAGGAAAGACGGGTCGATAATCGACGTAATCCTCAATACCACGTCCGTCCGTGATGCGGAAGGCAACGTGCTTTACAGCCGCTCTGTCTGGCGTGACATCACCGAGCGCAAGCGGGCCGAAGAAACGCTGCGCGTGCTTTCCCTGCGGCAGGAGGCCATCCTCGACGCCGTCCCGGATATCATCATGGAGGTGGATTCTAATAAAATATATACGTGGGCTAACCGGGCAGGTTACGACTTCTTCGGGGACGATGTGATCGGCAAGGAGGCCGAGTCGTATTTTGAAGGCGAACAGGATACGTACGCCGCGGTACAGCCGCTGTTCAACGGCAACGAAGATATATTTTACGTGGAAAGCCGGCAGCGGCGTAAGGACGGGCAGCGCCGCCTGCTCGGCTGGTGGTGTAAGGCGCTCAAAGATGAAATGGGTGACGTCACCGGCGCCCTCTCCTCTGCCCGAGACATAACCGATTGGCGGACCGCCGAAGAGGAAGTCAGGAAATCGGCCACGTTCCTCGACAGTATGATCGTCCAGAGCCCGGTCCCCACGTGGATCTCGGACGAAAACGGGACGCTCATACGGATAAACAAGGCCTGCTGTGACCTGCTGCACATCACCCCGGAGCAGGTCATGGGGAAATATAGCGTGCTCCACGATAACATCGTTATTGAACAGGGGCACCTGCCGAAAGTCAAGGGCGTCTTCGGAAAGGGGAGGACGGCACGGTTCGAGCTCCGCTACGATACGGCCAGGGTTACGGGTCTTGATTTGAACGGCACGGCGTCGGTATATCTGGACGTGACGATATTCCCGGTTCGGGACCCCGCCGGGAAGATAACCAATGCCGTTATCCAGCACAAGGACATTACCGAACAGAAGAAGGCCGAGGATGCGCTGCGGACCAACGAGGCCTTTACGAAGGCGGTCCTGGATAACCTCCCGGTCGGCGTGGCGGTAAATTCCATCGATCCCGCGGTCGCCTTCGATTACATGAACGACAACTTCCCGAAATTCTATGGGACCACGCGTAAGAAGCTCGCCGAACCGGACGGCTTCTGGGCCGCGATTTATGAAGACCCGGGGTTCCGGGACGAGATGCGAAAACGGGTCCTTGATGACTGCGCATCCGGCGACCCGAAGCGGATGTCCTGGCAGGACGTGCCGATAACCCGAAAGGGCAGGGAAACGCGCTTTATTACCGCGAAGAATATCCCGGTGCCCGATAAGCCACTCATGATCTCGACCGTCTGGGACGTATCCGAGCGAAAGCGGGCTGAAGAGGCGCTGCGCAGAAGCGAGGTGAAATACCGTACCGTCGCCGATTACAACTACGACTGGGAATACTGGATGGGGCCGGACGGGCGTATTATCTATATATCGCCCGCCTGCGAGCGGATCACCGGGTACCGCCCCGAAGAATTCATGAAAAATCCTGACTTGCTGAGATCGATCATCCACCCCGACGACCGTGAAAGCCACGCCCGGCACGAGCGCGAGCGTGACAGCAAGCAGACCGGGCAGCTCGATTTTCGCATTATAGCCCGCGACGGCAGGGAACTATGGATCGCACACGCCTGCCTCACCGTATTCGGGGAGGACGGCTCGCCCCTCGGGCGCCGCGCGAGCAACCGCGATATCACCGAGCGCAAGCGCGACGAGGCCGAGATCAGAATACTCAACGAAGACCTCGAGCAACGGGTCATCGAGCGAACAGGGCAGCTCGAGGCGGCTAACAACGAACTCGAGGCCTTCAGCTATTCGGTCTCCCACGACCTGCGCGCCCCCCTGCGGGCCATCGACGGTTTCACGCAGGTGCTCGTTGAGGAATACGGTAAGAAGCTGGACGAAGAAGGAAGGCGGCTGACCGGCGTGATCCGGGATAACACCCGGCGCATGGGCAAGCTCATCGACGACCTGCTGGCCTTTTCCCGCGCCGGGCGTGGCGAGCTGCACAGCGGCCCCGTCAACATGGAGCTTCTGGCCAAATCTGCATTCTTCGAATTGGCGACTGAGGACGACCGGACACGTATCGAATTCAACGTGGGCGACATGCCGGAGGCCGAAGGCGATTCCTCCCTGCTCCGCCAGGTCTGGACAAACCTCGTCTCCAACGCCGTCAAGTTCTCCTCGAAAGAAGATCGGGCGGTTATCGAGGTTACCGGCCGGAAGCAGGGCGCCGAGGTAATTTACTCGATCCGGGATAACGGCGCCGGTTTTGAGGATAGATACTCCGACAAGCTCTTCGGGGTATTCCAGCGTCTGCACGGGCAGAAGGAGTTCCCCGGTACCGGGGTGGGCCTTGCCATCGTGCAGCGGGTGATCCTCCGGCACGACGGACGTGTATGGGCTGAAGGGAAGGTAGACGAGGGCGCGGTGTTTTACTTTTCCCTTCCGATTAAATAAGGGGGTGCTTCGTGAAAGACTTCGAGGCGATCGATATCCTGCTGGTCGAGGACAATCCACAGGACGCCGAGCTTACCGTACGGGCGCTTAAGAAAAACAAGCTGGCAAACCGGATATACGTCGCCGAGGACGGGGCCGAGGCGCTGGATATCCTGTTTGCGCGCGGCCAATACATACAGCCTGAAAACGCGGCCCCCCCCAAGATCGTTCTTTTGGACCTGAAGCTGCCAAAGGTCAGCGGCCTGGAGGTGCTCAATCAGATCAAATCCGATGTGCGAACGAAAAAAATTCCGGTAATCGTTGTGACCTCCTCGCGGGAAGATCCTGATATCGAGGAGTCATACGCGCGTGGGGCTAACAGCTACGTTGTAAAGCCGGTGGATTTCGAGCAGTTCTTCAATGCCATGGGCAACCTCGGCCTCTACTGGCTGTTAGTTAATCACCCCCCCCGGTGAAACGGGCTTTTTCCTCTTTCTTTGTCCTGATACGGAGGTGCACTCCATGGGTGAGGTTACACGAATCCTCATCGTCGAGGACGTTGCCGCTGACGCCGAACTGGCTAAAAGGGAGATAGGCGGGGAACTAAAAGCCTGCGACTTCCAAGTTGTAGAGACGCGGGAAGAATTCCTGGACGCGCTTAATACGTTTGCCCCCGATATCATCGTTTCGGACTACAGCCTGCCGACGTTTGACGGTATGACGGCGCTGAAACTCACCCTCGAACACGCTCCCACCACCCCCCTGATTATCCTCACCGGATCGCAAAATGAAGACATCGCCGTTAGCTGTATCAAGGCGGGGGCCTCGGACTATGTCTTGAAAGACTCCATCAGGCGGCTGGGACCCGCCGTCTCCGTCGCTCTGGATATACGGCGTGTTCGGCAGGAAAAGGAGCGGATCGAGGCCTCACTCAGGGAAAACCAGGAGCGCTACCGGATCATCACCGAAAACATGAGTGATACCGTCTGGATCATGGATATGGATTTCCGCACGACGTACATCAGCCCGTCGGTCGTGGCAACCCGCGGGTTTACCCTCGAAGAGCTCTCTGACATGTCCCTCGATAAGCACCTGACCCCCGAGTCGGTGAAGGTCGCCTCCGCGACGCTCGCGGAGAACCTAACGAGAGAACGATTGGAGAACGCAGACCTCTCAATATCCGTGACCCTGGACCTTGAATTCTACCGCAAGGACGGCTCCACCTTCTGGTCGGAGATTACCATGGCGCTCATCCGGGATGCGGCCGGACGACCCGCGGGGTTCCTCGGCGTCGGCCGGGACATCACCGAGCGCAGGGTAGCCGAACGTGCGCTCAGGGAGTCGGAGCGAAAATATAGGGAGCTGGTCGAAAACACCGCCGATATCGTCTATGCTGTGGACGGCCGCGGCAACATCGTGTTCCTGAACGGTGCGGCGCTACGTTTCTTCGGATACTCGCTTCAAGAAAGTATTGGGCGCAGCTTTGTCGAGTTCCTCTTGCCGTCGTCCCTGGAGACCGCCGCTGCCGTTTTCAAAAAACAGCTTGCCGGGGAAGAGGTGAGCGCGTTTGAGCTTGACTTTTTTAACAAAGAAGGCGCGGTCATGACGCTTGAGACCCGGGAGAAACTGATATGGGACAAGAAACGGGTTGTCGAGGTGCACGGGATCGGCCGCGACATAACGGAAAAAAAGCAGGCCGAGGAGGCGCTGCGGGAGAGCGAAAAGCGTTACCGCGAGCTGGTGCAAAATATCGGGGATATCGTCTATGTCACGGATCAGGACGGAAGAGTCGTATTTCTCAATGCCGCCGCCGAGCAGTTTATCGGTTACCCCCGGGAGGAATTGATGGGGCGAAGTTTCGCCGACTTTCTAACCCCCGGATCGATCGAAACCGCGACCCGTGTGTCCCGACGACAGCGTATCAAGGAGGATGTGGGTGTTTTTGAGCTCGATTTCAATGACCACAGCGGAAGGGTCAAGACGATCGAGACCAGGGAACAACTGGTCTGGCAGGGCGATCGCATCGTAGCGTTCCACGGGATCGGCCGGGACATAACGGAAAGAAAGCAGGCCGAGGAGGCGCTGCGGGATTCTGAACAGCGCTACCGGGAGCTGGTGGAGACTATCGCCGATATCGTCTACATAACGGACGGCACCGGGAAAATCATCTATCTCAATAAGGCCTTAGAGGAGGCATCGGGATATACGCGCGAGGAGCTGCTCCAGAAAAACTATATGGAGCTGCTGACCCCGGAGTCGCTGGAAAAGGTCAAAAAGGTTTTCATGGCCCAGAAACAGGGCAAAGACATCGGGTCATACGAAATCTCCTTCATCGATAAGATCGGGAATATAAGGATAATCGAAGTCCGGGAACAGGTGGTCTGGGAGGGAAAACGGATCTCGCAGGTTCGGGGTATCGGGAGGGATATAACGGATCGCAAGCGCGCTGAGGAGCGGATCGCCCACCTCAACCACGTGCTGGAGTCCATTCGGACCATAGACAAGCTCATCGTGAGGGTCGACGATAAGGATACGCTGCTGTCGGGGGCCTGCGAAATCCTCTGCGAGGTGAGCGGGTACTATTTTGTCTGGATCGGCCTGGTGGAAGAAGGGGATATGCGGGTCGTCCCCGTCGCCCACTGGGGATACGAGGACGGGTACCTCGACGCTGTCACGGTAACCTGGGATGAAACGCCCACCGGCGGAGGCCCGATCGGAATGGCCATCCGGACGGGACGGCCCTGCCTTTTCAATGATATGGCCAACAACCCCGATTTCAAACCCTGGCGGGACGAGGCATTGAAGCGTGGGTATCGCTCGTTGATGGCAGTCCCCATCACGACCGGCAAGCGGGTTTACGGCGCGCTGGCCGTCTATTCGGACCACGCCGATGTTTTCGGCGACGAAGAGGTCATGCTCATGGAAGATGTGGCCGAGGACATCGCCTTTGCAATGACCGTGATCGAGGCGGAAGCGGAGAGGAAACGATCGGAGGAGGCGCTCAAGGAATCCGAAGAAAAATTCCGCAGCTTTTTTGAAACGTCCCGGGATATTGTGTATATGACGTCTCTAGACGGAACCGTTTTGGATGTGAACGAGGCTTTCGAGGATATACTCGGGTATACGAGGGAAGAGACGCTTTCGAAAAACGTGACGCTCTTCTACAAGAATCATGATGATCGGAAGCGGTTTCAGGAGGCCATCGGCCACCACGGGTTTGTCAGGGATTTTGACGTCTCCATCCGGCGGAAAAACGGTACCTTCGCGGACTGTCTCATCACCGCGACGGTCAGAAGGGATAACGGCGGCGCAATCATCGGCTACCAGGGGACGATCAGGGACATCAGCGAAAAGAAACGAATGGAGCGCCAGCTCATCCAGGCCGAAAAGCTCTCGTCGCTCGGCGGGATTCTTTCCGGGGTAGCCCATGAAATGAACAACCCCCTGACGTCCATCATCGGAATCGCCCAGATGATCATGCGCGGCCCGGTTCCTGAGGACATCAGGGAGAAGCTCGAGGTAATTCATCGGGAGTCACTCAGGACCGCCAAGATCATCCAGGGGCTATTGACCTTTGCACGGGAACATAAGCCGGAGCGGAAGATGATCTCCGTCAACAAGATCATTGAGGAGTCCTACCGGCTCAGGGAGTACGAGTTCCGCGTCGATAATATTGCCATAAACCTGGAACTCACTAAAGAAGTACCGCTTACGGCCGCCGATCCCCATCAATTACAGCAGGTCTTCATAAATCTCATTAATAACAGTCACGACGCGCTGGCCGGCGGCGGCGGGAGCCAGTTGGTTATCCGCTCATCTGTCGGGGACGGCACTATCCGTATCGAGTTCGAGGACGACGGGCCGGGGATCCCGGAACAGGATATAGGGTTTATCTTCGACCCGTTCTTTACTACAAAGGAGGTCGGCAAGGGAACCGGGCTGGGGCTTTCTATTGTGTACGGAATTATTAAGGAGCACAGCGGAAGGATAGAGGTGAACAGCCTGCCGGGCAAAGGGGCGAAGTTCACCATCTATCTACCCGTGACGACGGAGATTACCGAGCGGGCCGCGCCGACACTGAGGCAGGCGGGAACGCCGTCGGACGGAAAGCTGGTAATGGTGGTCGAGGACGAAGAACCCCTCCGAAAGATGATCGCCGAGGTCCTCGAGCGTGACGGCTATCGGGTCCAGCAGTGCGAGGGCGGGCAGCAGGCAATCGATATGATGAAGGTGAAACGGTTTGACGTAATCGTAACGGATTTGAAGATGCCCGGAATCGGGGGCAAGGAGCTCTATACCTTCGTCCAGAAGTACTACCCCAATCTCGCCCGCCGGGTCCTCTTTATCACGGGGGACGTCCTGAGCATAGACACGCAGTCATTCTTCAGGATAACCGGGAACGTATATATCGAAAAGCCGTTTGAGATAGAAGTGCTGTTGGCGCGGGTCGATGAAGTACTGAAGCTGTAAAGTCCTCACGAACAGCCCGGGGCAGGCAACAGGATTATACCGGCCGGGCTTTCAGGGTCTGAACGAATCGAGAAGATCGATAAGCTCCCCAACGTTTTTGATGCCGACAACTGCCATCGCGGGCGGTGCGGCTTCCGTTGACGCGTTTCCGGCCGGCACAACGGCGCGGACGAATCCGAGCCGTTTGGCCTCCGTAATCCTCATGGCCGACTGCGAGACCGCCGTCACTTCACCGGAAAGCCCGATCTCACCGAAAAATACCACGCCGGGAGGGATCGGGATATCGGTATGGCTCGACGCGAGGCTCGCAGCCAGGGCCAGGTCGACGGCCGGCTCCGAAAGCCTGATGCCCCCCGCCACATTGACAAAGATGTCGTGGGACGACAGATTCACCCCCGCCTTTTTTTCGAGCACCGCCGCAATAATAGCCGTCCGGTTATAATCGATCCCCATCGACGTTCGCCGGGGGACCGCCAGGGCGCCGGGCGTTGTGAGGGACTGAACCTCGACCATGATACTGCGCGTCCCTTCGATAGCGGCGGTCACCGCCGCCCCGGAGACGGGGACGTCGCGACGGGTCAGGAAGAGCTCGGATGGATTTACCACCTCGAGAAGGCCCTGCTCTTTCATTTCGAAGATCCCCACCTCGTGTGTAGGGCCAAAGCGGTTTTTGTGCGCCTTGAGTATGCGGTAGGGGTAGTGGGTGCCGCCCTCGAAATAGAGGACGGTATCCACCAGGTGCTCGAGAACCTTGGGGCCGGCGATCGCCCCCTCCTTAGTAATGTGCCCGACCAGCAGGACGGCCAGTGCGTTTTGTTTCGCGTACTGTGTCAGCTTCTGGGCCACCTCCCTGATTTGGCCGATGCTTCCGGGCGCGGAACCGACCTCCGGGTCGGCCGTCGTCTGGATCGAGTCTATCACAACCACACGCGGCCGCCGGTCGTTCATCGCCGCCTCGATCACGCTCAGCGAGGTCGTGAAGAGCGCCTGAAAGGCCGCGAGATCGAGATCCATCCGCCGGGCCCTGAGGGCGAGCTGCGCCCCGGACTCCTCCCCCGAGACGTAGAGGGTCTCGATCCCGGCCCCGGCGAGCCGTGATAGTGCCTCCATCAGGAGTGTCGTCTTGCCAACGCCCGGGTCCCCGCCGACCAGCACGACCGAACCCGGTACCAGTCCCCCGCCGAGGACACGGTCCAGCTCGCCAATGCCGGTAGTCATGCGGGAGACCTCCGCTCTATCGAGCGATGCGAGAAAGATGGGGCGGGCCATTATGCCATCGTTGGAGGGCCGAGCCTCTTTTTCGGGCATGGCCTCTTCGATAACGGTGTTCCATTCGTTGCACTCGGGGCACCTGCCCACCCAGCGCGGGGCAACGTAGCCGCAGGACTGGCAGATGAACCTGGATTTTGTTTTTTTTGTCATCGTGACGTGATTCCGTGTAGAAGATTTTAAGGCCTGAA
Organism: uncultured delta proteobacterium; assembly: GCA_963735595.1. Lineage (GTDB taxonomy): Bacteria > Desulfobacterota > Zymogenia > Zymogenales > Zymogenaceae > JAFGAS01. Next base: position 359,741 of record CAVTLK010000004.1, read on the forward strand.
GCGGACGGTAACGTGAAAAATGGGCGTAACCTGTTGACGGGATGGATTCGGAAGACTTCGCGTTCGGCCTTAGCGGTCTTGAGTAATAATTCCGTGCCGGCTGCTACGGCGCCTCGGACTTGATAGAAAGGAGCGTCTTGTCGGCAAGCGTCCCCCGGAGCTTACCGAATTGATCCAGGAGGTCCTCGACCGTCAGCCGGTCCCGGTCGGGCCCCTTTACGTCGAAGATGATCTTACCCAGGTGCATCATGATAAGCCGGTTGCCGTTGGCCAGCGCCTGCTGCATGTTGTGGGTAATCATCACGGTTGTGAGCCCGTATTTCTCGATGATCCGCCTGGTGAGATCCATGACGAGCCTGGCGGTCTTCGGATCGAGGGCGGCTGTGTGCTCGTCCAATAGCAGGACCTTCGGGGAATTGAGGGTCGCCATGAGCAGGGTGAGAGACTGGCGCTGACCTCCCGAAAGGAGCCCGACCTTGTCCCGCAGGCGGTCCTCGAGACCCAATCCGAGGAGGGCAAGCCTCTCTCTGAAGAGGTCTCTGGATTTCTGGTTGACGCCAAAGGCCAGCGTCCGCCTCCTGCCGCGGGCCAGCGCTATCGAGAAGTTCTCCTCAATGGACATGGATCCGGCGGTGCCCATCATCGGGTCCTGAAAGACCCGTCCGATAAACTTCGCCCGCCGGTGCTCCTTGAGAGGGGTGACGTTGCTGCCGTCAATAGTGACTCTGCCCGTATCGGGGGGGTAGACCCCCGCGATGAGGTTAAGGAGTGTCGATTTGCCGGCCCCGTTGGAGCCGATAACGGTGATAAAGTCGCCCTTTTTAACGTCGATGGTCACCCGGTCGAGCGCGAGGTTCTCGTTGACGCTTCCCTTATTGAAGATCTTGGTGAGATTCTTGACCTTGATCATTGATCGCCCTCCCCTTTCCGGAGGGCCGCGAGCTTGATCTTGCTTCGTATGGTGGGCAGCGTCAACGCGAAGACAACGAGGATTGCCGTGATGAGTTTCAAATCGCTCGGGGTAATCTGAAGTGACCCGATCCTGATTTGCAGGGCCGCGGCTATGGCAAGACGATATACGACCGAGCCGATAACGACCCCGAGGGTCGCCCGGAAGACCGTCATCTCTCCTATGAGGGCTTCCCCGATGATGACCGATGCGAGGCCGGCCACGATCGTTCCCACCCCCATGTTCACGTCGGCGCTTCCCTGGTTCTGGGCAAATAGCGCGCCGGAAAGGGCTACCAGCCCGTTGCTGAGCGCCACGCCGAGCATAATGGTAAAGTGAGTATTAACCCCCAGTGCCCGTATCATGTGGGGGTTGTCGCCGGTTGCGCGCATCGCCAGGCCCAGCTCGGTGTGCAAAAAGAGGTCGAGGGCGACCTTGACGACAACGATGACCGCCAGGAAGAGGACCGGCACCATAACGAACGGGGGTATTCCGAGGGAAACGATAAATTCCTTAACCGCGGCGAAATGATCGAAAACCGTCTGCCTGTTGATCAGGGAGGTGTTCGGTTTTCCCATGATCCTGAGATTAATCGAGTAGAGCGCAATCATGGTGAGAATTGACGCAAGGAGATTGAGTATATTGAGCTTGGTGGATAGAAACGCGGTTACAAGGCCCGCCATCATGCCGGCGGCAACGGCCACCGGAAGCACCAAAAAAGGATTCACGCCGTGGGTGATCAGGACGGCACTTACCGCGGCGCCGAGGGGGAAGCTTCCGTCGACCGTGAGATCAGGAAAATCCAGGACTCGGAAGGTAAGATAAACACCGAGGGCCATGAGCGAATAAACCAGGCCCTGAGAGATGGCGCCCATAAGCGCATAGAATGACACCCGCGTTACCTCCTCGCTGTATCCCGAAACGATGCCTTTTCCGGGTGGTCAACCGAGACAACGGCCGAATAATGAATCCGGGGGACAGTATCAAACCGTATAAAGCGGATAAATATTATTGATTAGATTAGGGTTTTTAGCACAGATTGTCCGAACCGTCAAGCAAAAAGGCCGCCGGTATTTATGACTGAAGACGAACGCGGGGTGGGAGCCTATACTCCCACCCCGCGTTTGATGCGGCACGATTAACGGGCGGCCTGTCAGTTCTGATTAAGAACCGTCCCACGCCCGTGAGACAATCCCGGAGGTTTAATGGTCTTCCGCGGAATGCCTATTTGCTCTCTTCTACCGGCGCCTCCGCCTTGAAGGTCTCGTCGGCCCTCGTGAGGACGGACTCGGGAATGGTCACACCCATCGCCGCGGCCGAATCGAGGTTCACATACAGGAGGAGGTCTTCCAACATCTCCGTGGGCATCTCGCCCGGGTTCTTGCCCTTCAGGATCTCCACGGCCATTCTCCCGGTTTGTTTGCCGAGGAGGTAATAGTCGATGGCTAACGCGGCGATAGCACCGCGCGGCACGGAATCGACATCCGCGGCGAACAGGGGGATCTTGTTATCGGTGCAGACCTTGGTGATGGCTTCAAACGCCGAAACCACGGTATTGTCGGTGGGGATATGGATAGCGTCGACCTTGCCGACCAGGGACTCGGCGGCCATCATGACCTCGCTGGAGTTCGTGACGGTTGCCTCGACGATCTCGATGCCGAGCTTGGCGCCCTCATCCTGGACCTGTTTGAGGGAGGTCAGGGAGTTGGACTCGCCGGCGTTGTAGATGAAGCCGAGCTTCTTGACGCCCGGAATGATTTCTTTGATGAGCTCAAGCTGCCTGTCGGCCGGGGAGAGGTCAGACGTGCCGGTAACGTTTTTTCCGCCGCCGTCGAGGGAATCAACGAGTCCCGCCCCTACGGGGTCGGTTATCGCCGAGAAGACAACGGGGATCTCGGTGGTTGCCTTGACGACCGTCTGAGAAGAAGGGGTGGCGATCGTGAGGATCAGGTCCGGATTTTCGCCGACGAGCTTCTCGGCTATCTGAGCGGCGATGCCGAAATCGGCCTGCGCGAAGTTGACGTCGTACGTGACGTTTTCTCCTTCGACGTAACCTTCCTCCTTGAGGTAGTCGATGAAGCCGTTTCTCACCGCGTCCAGAGCCGGGTGCTCAACAAACTGCGAGATTCCGATGACGTAATGTTTCTTTTCCTTTGCGCATCCGGTAAGGCCTACCGCCAGCGGAACGATAAGGGCCATGATTGCGACGATCAATAGAATTCGTTTCATACGAGCCTCTCCTTTTATACTGTTTATCTGCTTTATGTACATATGATCACCCTTTATAGCAGCGGGTAACCATACTCACGTAAGAAGACGGTATACGTCGGTACATGTGGACGCGTCTGCTAAAATAATACGGTACTAGGCCCTGGTGATCTCCACAAATTCCTTCAGCGGTGAGGATCCGGGCCAGGCCGGGTAGAAGATAAAATCCCGTTTAACGATAGATGTCTTCGGGATGAGATAGTGTACGCCGAGGATCCCCATGAAGAGCTTTGAGAAGAACATCCCGAGGCAAACGTCAAAGCCGGTGCTTGCCATGACGACTGTTCCGGTATATTTCTTTCTCAGAAGAAAGTAGGTCAGCTCAAGCCCCGCCAGCTGGTGTTCCATCGAAACGTCGGTCACAACGACCCGGTAGTGGTCAAGCCCCTTGTCGTTTAATATACCGATGCCTTGTTTGGCCGATACGGCGAGATCGATCAGATACCCGTATTTTCCGAAGAACTCGGAGATGAGGTTGGCATATTTAGCGCGATCATCCACCAGAAGCAGTTTTTTGGCTACTGACTGCATACCCGAAAACCCTTCCTTCGTTGTCGGCCCCGTGTGGAGACGTCGACCAATGATTCGCGCCGGCGCCGATGCGGCAAAAATACCTGAATATATTTAACTTATAAATATAGATACGTATCATACATCGAACGTACCGTCAAGGGAAAAGCTTGACTTGCCGGAACCGGTACGGTATTATAAAAGCAATACTTTTGCCGATGTAAAGTAATAACTTTCCAGTCTATTTTGGTATTCTATCCACATCTTGTGTATATTTCTGTGGATAACTACAATATCTTGAAATCTGTTTCAGTGCAATCGGATAGCTTTTGAGGAATACCTATGCGACGACGAATCGTTGTTCTCCTGTCTCTCATCGCGGCCTTCTTTGCCGCCGGTCTGCTTGGCGCCGCCGACCTTAAAGACGTCTATGAGGGCGCCCAGCGTGACTTCAGGCGAGGGCAGTATGAGGGGGCTCTGGCCGGGTGGACGCGTATCATTTCGCCCGAGCCGACCGATACCGGCGGCGAGATGATCGATCCCGCGCCGGTCTATTTCAACCGGGGCCTGACCTTTAAGAAGCTCCTCATGTGGAAAGAGGCCGCCGATGATTTTTCGATGGTCGTGGGTTTCAATCCTAACGACGCGGATGCCCTGTATCAGCGGGGCGGCTGCTACCTGATGCTCGGTCTTCCCGACAAGGGGGAAGCCGATATCCTGAGGGCGTGCGAGCTCAAGGACGGCTATTGCACCGAGAAGATGCTCCAGCAGAAACGGGAGAAGGGAAAGGGGAACCGGGGGGGAAACCGATGAGCGGATGCGGGATCACCAGGGACAAGGCTATGACGCTTCTGAAAGAACGGCTCTCCGATCAGGTCCTGATCAAGCACAGCCTTGCCACCGAGGCGATCATGCGGCACCTCGCCGACCGATTCGGCGCTGACCCCGAGACATGGGGTATCGCCGGACTCCTTCATGACCTAGACTATACCGAGACAAAGGATACGCCGGAACGACACGGCCTTGTGACGGAGACGATCCTCAAGCAGGCCGGGGTATCTGACGAGATCATCGAGGCTATCAAAAGCCACAACGCCGAAGCCCTCGGCATCCAGCGTTCCGCCCCCTTCCATTTCGCCCTGACCGCAGCCGAAAACCTCACGGGGCTGATCGTCGCCACGGCCCTGGTCCAGCCGGACAAGAAAATCGCCCAGGTGAAGCCCTCATCGGTCGTAAAAAGGATGAAGGAGAAGGGTTTCGCCCGATCCGTCTCCCGGGAAGGAATCCTGCTGTGCGAGCAAATCGGAATGCCGCTGGACGAATTTGTTACCGTAAGTCTGAAGGCGATGGGATCGGTCGCGGGAGAACTGGGACTGTAGGTCAGGCCGTCGGGACTATATGACTCCGCCGCGGTGGATCGGACGGCCCCGAACGGGGATTCGTCGAATAAGGAATTCACGATGATCTCTCGGCATCCTGCGCTCGAAAAGGCCGTATTCATAGGGGTCGGGCTTCTTCTATTCCTGCCGGCTTCTGCCGATCTTCTCTATTCGTCCGAACCCCCCCAGCCGGTCGTGGTAACGTCCGTCGGTATGGGGGTGCCGCCGGGGAAGACAGAGCCGCCGGAGTCGTCTCCCGCGCCGACCGGGGCGGTTGAAGACGCCGGGAAGAAGGCGATCCTCTCCTACCTCTATACAATCCTCGGTCCTGGAGGAGTTCCTCCGACTCAAAGACGCCGTTGATACGCTGATCCTGCCGCACTATCCGAGCTATATTACAAAAGATCGAAATCCTATCCCTATCGGAGCTGCCCGGGGAAGATACGGCGGTGCTGTCGGCGGCCGTTACCATCGACGCCGCCGCCCTTTCCGGGTACCTTGAAAACATTAGGAAACTCGAAGGCAAGCCGCAGGCACCGCGGACCCTTTCGACCGCGGAAAAGGAGATCCTCACATCAAAGGCCCAGGCGATCTATATCCAGGGGGAGGTCGCCTCCGATATTCTCCTGGATCGGCTGCGGGGGGTCGAATCGTTCCTGTCGGCCAAAACCCTTTTCGAGACGGCAGAATCGACGGAAGGCGTGTACCGCTGCCACATGGGCATCGGGAGGGCGTACGCGTCCCTGGGAGACGTTGCGGCGGCACGGATTGAGTATAACCGGGCGCTGGAACTCGCGGTAGGCCTCAAACGGGCCGATTACGCGGCCGCCGTCCGGATCGCCCGTGCGCGCCTTATGGCCGCGTGCCGGCGACCTGGTTGGGGCGGATCGGGAGATCGGCAAGGTTCTCAATGATCCGTCTGTTTCGGCAATACGACGGAATAATCGCGAGAAGCGTTACTGCTCGATGCCGAGATCGACTACCGGGCGGCCGACTATGAGTCGGCCGGGGCAACGCTCGGACGCGCTATCGGGGTCCTTGAGGGGATTACCGACGTCAAGCGCCTGACGCAGGCCCAGCTTGCTCATGGGGCTGGTCCTCGTTGCCGAACGGGACGGCCCGGGGGCCGTTGCAGTCGTTTAAGCTCGCAAAGAGCCTGGCGGTAAAGTATGACGATGATATTTCCGCCGCCAAGGCCCTCATCGGGATGGCCAGGGCCTTCAGGATAGCGGGGGACCCGAAGACGGCCACCTTGTATCTTGCCGACGCGCTCAAGACTGCCCGGGACTCCGGGTGGACGGCAGGCGAGATCGCCTGCCTGTGCGAGAAGGCCTACACTCAGGGAGAGCTGGGGCAATACCGCGGACGCCGAAACGGCGGCCGCCGACGCCCATGCCCTGGCGCTGTCCGCGAAGACCCCGCGCTCATGGCCGCGACCTACCTTGTCCTGGGGGAGGTTTCACGCGCCGCCGGTGACAGCGGTGCCGCCTTTGACGCCCTTGTTCGTGCATCGAGACCTCGTCGGACATCAGGGTCGTCGGCCGGGACGTGCCCTTCCTTTTCTTCGGCGATGCCCATCGGGAGGCGGCCCTGACTCACCTCCTTCTTCTTTCGGCCGAGACCGGTAAAGAGAAACGGGCCGTTGCCGCCACTGCCGGCTACGAGGGGGCGAAGGTCGCGCGGGAAGCCCTGTGGGGCCTCCCGGCCCTGCCGAGCCGGGACGCGGGGCTGATGCGGCTCTTTCGCGATGCCGCGATGCGCGCGATCGCGGCCGAGGACGTATCGATCGGCGGAGAATACGTCACGTTTTCCGATACCTCGGGCACCGAATCGTTGCGGCTGTTGGACGAGGCGCGCCGATCCCTAGACGCCGTCAAGGCGCGGATTGCCCGAGAGTCGCCGCGATTTGCCGTTTGGATGGGGATTATCAATCCCAACCCCGCCGAATCGTCGCGCCGTCTGCCCGCCGCCGCGGCCCTCGTCCATTACGTGCTGAATTCCGAGGGCGCCTGCGCCCTGGTCATGACCTCGATGGGAGTATCGATCGTTCGGCTCCCGGAAGGATACGAAGACATATCGGCAGCGCTCGCGCGGCTCGAAGAGGCCGCCGGGTCGCTCAGGATCGGGACCGCGGGCGAGATCCCTCTTGATTTTACGGAGGCTTCCACCTCTTTCACGTCGATGCTGGTGTCTCCGATACTTCACGAGCTTGCCGGCATAACGACGATAGGGATATCGCCGGCGGGTATCTCGCCGGCGGGGATATCGCCGGGAGGAACGCTCCGGTCGCTCCCGATACAGGCCCTCGGGCGCTACAACGACGAGGGGCGGTTCGGCTTCCTGGGGGAGGGATATGCCCTGTTCGGTACGTCATGGCTCTCCCCGTCGACGGCGGGCTTTTCGCCGGCCGGAGACAATGCCGCCGGCCCTGACATCCTCGTGGTTGGGGAGATAGACCTCCCGGGCACCGAAGTGACTGACGATGCCGCCGAGCCGGCGGCATCGGACGGTACGGACGGCGTCCAATCACGGTCGCCCGATGATGGAGGTACCGCACGCATCGCCCATTGTACCCCGGACTTTCCCTGGTGGGATTCACAGGGAAGGCTCATCGTGTTTCCTGAAACGGGCGTATGGGGTGAGTCGGATTTCTCCCGAATCGAGTATCTGTCCTATCTGTCGGCCCAACCCGTTATGGTGATTCCTGGGGAGGTTGGGCCGGATGAAGTCTCGGCCTTCCTGAGGGAGACGATTGCCGCCTCGAGCGGCAGGGCGATCCTCTTCGGTTACGCCGACGCGGTACGGATCTCTGCTATGGACTCCCGATCCGGGGGGCCAACCGGCTGGATCCGATTTAACCTGATAAGCGATTTTGTGAGCGCAAGCAAATGAAGCGAACCTATGTAGTGGTGACTGCAATTCTGATTATGCTGGCGGCGCCCGTGCCCCTGTCGTGGGGGCAATCGGACAACCCCGACTACCTCTCGGCAATGTCCCGGGGAGACTTCTACCTGAACAATGGGGAATATGCCGAGGCGCTCAGGCAATTCGAGGCGGCCAAAGCCGCCGCCCCCGGAGATCCGCGCCCGAAGAACATGATCGGCCGCGTTTACCTCAAGATGGGAGATACCGAGGGGGCGATTCGATCCTTCCGGGAGGCCGTCGCCGGTGAACCCCGATACTTCGAGGGCTTCTTCAATCTCGGCAAGACCTACCTCGAGGTCAAGCGGTTCCGTGACGCGGTTGAAAGCCTCTCGCGGGCCGTCGATCTCGTGCCTGATTCGTTTATCGCCTTCAATTACCTCGGCGACGCGTTTATAGGGGCGGGGGATCGGGACGGTGCGCTCTCTGCCTATAATCGCGCCGTCGATATCAAGCCAGACTATACCGAGGCCTATATAAAGATCGGGAACCTGCTTGCGGCCGAAGGCCTGGCCGAGGAGGCGGTGGCCACGTATAAGAAGGCGGCGGAGACTACCGGTGGGTCGCCGGAGGGATTGATGCTCCTGGCGCGGCTCTCTTTTGACCTGGGGAACTTCCCCCAGGCCAAGGAGGCACTGGACTCGGTGCTTTCGTCTGACCCCGCGAACTTCGATGCCCTGATGCTGGCGGCCAGAACCGCCGTTGCCATGGGCGACTCGAAAACGGGGATCGGCTATCTTGAGCGCGCCGAAAAGCTCAGGTCTACCGATGCGAACGTCTATATCCTCAAGGGAGAGATATTCTCGGCCCGAAAGGAATACGCGGACGCCGTAAGGGTGCTCACGAAGGCCCTGTCACTTGCCGGAGACAACCCGGACGTCCTGATCAACCTGGGTAAGACTTACCTGGTGACCGGAGACGCCGACGAAGCGATAACGACCTTTTCCCGTGCGTTGGCTCTGGCGCCGAGAAACGCCGACGTTCACTACGGCCTCGGCGCCGCCTATCTCAAGAAGGGCGAAAACGTCATGGCCGAGCAGTTCCTGAACGACGCGGTGGCGCTGGACCCCACGCACTATCTTGCCTACGACGAGCTCGGGACGACGCTGCTGGCCGAGGGGAGGTCCCGGGACGCGATGACGGCCTACCTCCGGGCCGTGGAGATCAAGCCCGACTTTGTTGACGGCTATGACCATATCGGCAGGGTAGCGCTGGCAATTGGGGACATCGATCGGGCAATATCGGTCTACGAATCGGTATTGACGATACGCCCCGACTTCTATCCCGCCTACCTGGCAATCGGTAGGTCGTATGCCTCTTTCGGCAGATTCGCGGATGCCGTATCCACCCTCGAAAAGGTCATCAAGCTCAAGCGCGATTATTATGAGGCGTACGTGGAGCTTTCCCAGGTCTACTCGAAAATGGGAGAGACGAAAAAAGCGATCGCGGCCATCGACAAGGCCGTCAAGATAAACCCGGGATACGCCCCCGCCTACTATTACAAGGCCAGGATCTACGTGGAAGGCGGCGATCTCAAATCAGCCGTCGCCTCCTACCGGAAGGCGGTCGATACCGACCCGAAATATACCGACGCCTACCTTTCCCTCGGCAATCTGATGACCTTCCTCGGACAGAAAGAAGCCGCGATAGAGACCTACCGCACGGTTATCGAGATCGATCCCAAGAACACCTCCGCCCTCTACGCGCTGGCCGATATCTATGTCAATTCGGGCGAAAAGACCAACGGCATGGCGCTCCTGGACATGGCGCTCAAGATAGACCCCCGTTTCTTCGACGCCCTCATCCTCTCGGCGGAGACGTACCTGGATAACCGGGAGCTGGACTCGGCAATGGACTATTATGAGCGGGCCAAGACCATCGACCCGGGTAATTCCCGCTCCTACAAGGGGATCGGAAAGGTCTATTACTACCGGGAACAGTACGATGATTCGATCGCGGCCTACGAGGAATCGCTGAGGCTTAACCCCGATCAGTTCGTCGTCTACTACAGCCTCGGCCAGGTCTATTGGAAGCTCGGGGATACCGACCGGGCTTTCGAAAACTACGACCAGTCGGTCGAGCTCTCGCCCGATAACTATATGGCCTACTACCAGATCGGAATTCTGAAGCTGGAAGCCAACGATACCGCAAGCGCCGTTGAGTATTTCACGAAGGCGGTATCGTATTCGCCGGAGTTCGTGGACGGCCTGTATATGCTCGCGCTTGCCTACCACCGGCTCGGGAGCTACGATGAGGGCGCCGACGCCCTCAAACAGGCGCTTGCGGTAAAGCCCGATAACCGGGACGCGATGGTATTGCTGGGCCAGTGCTATTTCGACGGGGGTACGTACGAGAAAGCGCTGGAGGTCTTCAGCGAGGTTCTGGCCAAGGAACCCGGCGATGTGAAGTCGATGCTCTATATCGCGGAGTGTTATTCGAACACCGGGCAGTACAAGCTGGCGGTGGACACGATCTGGAAGGCGCTTGAGATCGAGCCGGATAACGCCGATCTCTATTTTGTGCTCGGCACGAACTACGTCAAGCTCGCCTCCTACGACGAGGCGATCTCGGCCTTCAACAACGTCGTTCGCATCCTGCCCGATAATTACAAGGCCCATTACAACCTCGGCATTATCTTCGCGGTCAGGGGATGGTCGGAGGAGGCGATGCTCTCGCTGAAGCGCTGCCTTTCCATTATGCCCGACTACGAGCCGGCCGTCCAGAAGCTCCGGGAGTTCAACGCCGGCCTTATGGAAAGCTACCCCGATGACGTTCGGCCCTATATCGACCTGGGCGACGGGCTGAGGCTCGCCGGAAAATACGAAGAGGCCATACCTCACCTCGAGCGGGCCCGATCAATGGCCCCCGACAATACGGAGGTATACTTCCTGTTGGGCCAGTGCTATTCCCGCATCGGCCAGTACGACAGGGCCCTCGAGTACCTGGCGGCGGCACTGGCCGCAAAACCGGATAACTACGCGGCCATGCTCGAGATCGCCAAGACCTACGAGGCGGTCGGCGATCCCGATAAGGCGAAGTCCTCTTACCTTGCCCTTGCCAAGCTCAGGCCCGATGATTACGCCACCTACCGGGCAATCGGCGATTACTACCTCAGATCAGGCAGCGTCAACAGCGCCCTTACCTACTATGAGAAGGGCCTGTCCCTTGACCCGAGCGATTACACGCTCTGGGCCGACACGGCCCTTATCTACGCACGGGAAAATAAGAAACTCGAGCGGGCAAAGAAATGCGCCGACCGGTCGTTGGTCCTCAAGGCCGAGAATTCCCTCGGCACGAAGGCTCTCGGCTATATCTACTACCGGATGAAGAAATACTCCGAGGCGGCCAGATACCTGACGGCGGCGAAGAACGCACTCCCCGATGACGCGGAAATCGCCGAGCTGTTGGGGACGATCGCCGAAAAGAGAGAGACCGAGGCGAAGCCGGCGGACAAAAAAACAAATAAGTGAAGGTCCGGCGACCGACGTCGTCGGCACGACGCCGACCGTGGGAGAACCTGCGGCGGTTCGTGTCTTAGTGAAAGGAGCCATGCCATGACGTTCAAGACCCAGCACGAAGCCCAGGGTGAGCTGTCCCACATTCGCAGGGCGGCAGAACACGTCCTCCTAAAGACAAACCTCCGCCCGAAAACGGCCGTTATCCTCGGCACGGGACTTTCGGGGATCGGCCAATTCATGGAGGCTGACGTTTCTCTCCCGTACGGGGAAATACCCAGTTTCCCCGTATCGACCGTTCGGGGCACCCGGGGATTTTACATATGGGGCGCATCGGCGGCGTGGAGGCGGCGGTGATGGAGGGGCGTTTTCACCTCTATGAGGGCTATGAGCCCTCGGAGATCGCCCTGCCGATCCGGGTGCTGTCCGTTATGGGGATCGAACGGCTCATCGTCACCAACTCGGCAGGCGGGCTTAACCCCCTGTTTGCCGCCGGAGAGATCATGGTTATCCATGACCATATAAACGCGACGGGGGTAAATCCGCTGGTCGGCGTCAACTTGGAGGTGGTCGGCCCGCGCTTCCCGGATATGTCGCGCGCCTACGACCGGGCGTTTATCGAGATCGCCGAGGCCGAGGCGCAGCGCCTCGGTATTCGCGTCAACCGGGGGGTCTATGTCGGGATACTGGGACCGAGCCTGGAGACGCCCGCCGAGACCCGGATGTACCGGTCGTTCGGGGCCGACGCCCTCGGCATGTCCACGGTCATGGAGGTGATCGCCGCGCGCCATGCGGGGATGCGGGTGCTGGGGCTTTCGATGATCGCCAACGTCAACCTGCCGGACGCCATGGAGCCGATCCTGATCGACGACATCATCGCCACGGTCGGTAAAACGGGAGGAGTCTGATCAGGCTGATTGCAGCGGTTACTCAACCGGATGGAGGAAGAGACCGATCTATGACCGAGAAGATTCAAGCGGACCTGATGATCCGGGGCGGCACGGTCCTCACGATGGACGACGGCCGCGCAATCGAAAACGGCGCGGTGGCGATTACCGGAGATACGATCGCCTTTGTCGGGAGGCGGGCGAGGCCGCCGGGCGCTGTACGGCAAAAAACGAGATAGACGCCGCGGGCTGCGTCGTCATGCCGGGGTTAATCAATGGGCACACCCACGCGGCCATGAGCCTTTTCCGGGGCATCGCCGACGACCTTCCACTGGAGCGGTGGCTCTCCGACTACATCTTTCCCGCCGAGAAAAATAACCTCGACGACGATTTCGTTTACTGGGGGACGAAGCTGGCCTGCGCCGAGATGCTGTTAGGCGGGGTGACGACGTTTTGCGACATGTACCTCTTCGAGGAGTCGGCCGCGCGCGCCGCCAAGGAGATGGGGATGCGGGGGGTGCTGGGGGAGGTCCTCTATGATTTTGACTCGCCCGAACTACGGGCCCATCGACAACGGGATTTGCCTATACCGAGGCCTTCATCAAAAAATGGACAGGACGATCCCCTGATCGTCCCGTCGATCCAGCCCCACGCGCTGGATACCTGCTCGCCCGACCTGTTGGTCCGGGCGCACGGGAGATATCCGACACAGTACGGCGTGCGCTCGATCGTCCACGTGGCCGAGTCGAGGGGAAACGTCGCTCATGTCAAGGAAAAATACGGCAAGAGCTCCTTTGCCTATCTGGACGACCTGGGGGTGCTGGACGAGCGGTTTATTGCGCTTCACGCCGTCTGGGTGGACGGCCGAGGAGATCGGAGATCATGCGACGATCGGGGCGTCTCGGTGGTGACCAACCCCGAGAGCAACATGAAGCTTGCCTCCGGGTGGGCGCCGGTGCACAACTACCTCGAACGGGGGATCACGGTGGGGATCGGGACCGACGGGTGCGCCAGCAACAACGACCTCGACCTCTTCGGCGAGATGGACACCCTGGCAAAGCTCCACAAGGTCTACGACGCCGACCCGACCCACATGGACGCCAGGACCGTCACCGAGATCGCCACCAAAAAGGGGCGCCGGCCGCCCTCGGGCTGGGGGACATCACGGGGACGCTTACCGCGGGAAAGAAGGCCGACATCATCGTCGTCGATTTCAACAAGCCCCACCTGACGCCGGTCTATAACCCCTACTCGCACCTGGTCTACGCCGCCAAATCGTCCGACGTGCGCGACGTGGTGGTAAACGGGGAAGCTGCTCGTGCGCGACGGCAGGCTGACGAAGGCCGATACGGCCGAGATCATGGCAAAAGGGAGGGAGCTGGCGGAAAGGGTGAGGAAGTAGGCATGTAATGTGGGCGGCGATTAATTAGTAAATCATGAGTCAGATATATTAAGTATGGCATAAATTCTGTGCATGCGTATGAGCGGATTGAGGTGCAGCTGTCCGGTTCCGTATAGATACGCGTTTCGAGAAAGCTTCTATCATCATCGAAAAAGATGTCATAATAAGTCATGCTACCAAAAACGTCCGACATCTCTTCCATCCTCGCCGCCGACGGGACTCCCGTCAAGGAGCTGTTGTCGCCGGGCAAGGACGACGTCGGCATCCGTTACTCTATTGCCCTTGCGCGGCTGCCGAGGGGAGAGAGAACCTTCCCCACCGCCTGAAGACCTCGTCGGAGGTCTACCTCATCACCGGGGGGCGGGGGATCATGCACATCGACGATGAGGCGGCCGAGGTATCGGCGGGGGACCACGTCTATATCCCGCCCGGGGCGCTGCAGTGGATAGAAAACGCGGGTGATACGGACCTCGTCTTTTACTGTATCGTCGACCCGCCGTGGCGGGCAGACGACGAATCGGTGATCGTATGACCGAAAAAGTCGACCTGATCGTCAAGGGTGGGCCGCTCTTGACATTTGATGAACAGGACAGCCGCTACACCCGCGGGATCGTCTGCGTAAAGGACGGGAAGGTCGCCGCCGTCGGCGATGAATTTCGAAATCGGGCAGTGACTACGAGGCCGACCGTACCGTCGATACGGGCGGCGACCTCATCATGCCCGGCCTGATCAATGGGCACACGCATGCGGCGATGTCCCTCTTGCGCGGGTATGCCGACGACCTGCCGCTCGACACCTGGCTCTTTGACCACATCATCCCCGGCGGAAGAAAAGCTCATGGACGAGGAAATGGTCTACTGGGGGACGCTGGTCTCTGCCGCGGAGATGCTGCGCTCCGGAATAACCACGTGCGCGGACGCATATTTCTTTGCCTCTGCGGCCGCCCGGGCCTACAGGGACGCAGGGATGCGGGCCGTTGTCGCCCAGGGCGTCATGGACGGCCCCAAGCCCCAGTGGAACGACGACGACGCGCGGGCCGAGGTGCTGCGCTCCTTTTTCGCCGACAACGCGCCGGAGCCGAAAGGGCTCGTTACCCCGGCGCTCTTCGTCCACGCCCCCTACACCGCATGCTCCCGAGACCTACCGTCAGGCTAAGGAGATGTGCGACGAACACGGCGCCCTCCTCTTTACGCACCTGCTCGGAATCGAAGCGGGAGGTGCGCGACGTCAAGGAGAAATACGGCGCGACCCCCGTCCGCGTCCTGGCCCGGGAGGGGATACTCTCCGATACCTTTGTCGGCGTTCACGCCGTCTGGGTCGACCCGGAGGAGATCGATATCCTTTCGCAGTACGGCGCCTCGGTCGTCCACTGCCCGGGAAGCAACGCGAAGCTCGGAAACGGCCTTGCGCCGGTGGGCGAAATGCTTGCCGCGGGGATTCCCGTGGGGCTGGGCACCGACGGCCCCGCGTCAAACAACCGCCAGGACCTCTTCCACGAGATGGACTTTTGCGCCAAGGGGCACAAACTCGTCACCCGAGACCCCTCCGTGATGGACGCGCGCACCGTCCTCAAGATGGCCCTCTACCTGGGCGCCGAGGCACTCGGGATCGAGGAGACGGCCGGCAGCCTGTCTGCCCGGTATGGCCGCCGATATGATCGTCCTCGACCTTTCGCGCCCCGCACGCGGCGCCGATGTTTTCGTACGAGTCCCACCTGGTCTACAGCGCCCGGGGGCTGGACGTAAAGACCACCATCGTCGGAGGACGGGTCGTCCATCATTGGGGGAAGATCCTTGCCTTCGACGAGGCCGAGGCCCTTGCAAAAGCCTTCGAGATTATCAAGAGACTAAAATAATTTGCTCAGGTAATAATATAACCGCCGTTTATTATACGTCAACCCGATTGTTGATAATTATTTTATTGACAGGATTGGCCATAAGTATATATATTCTTACCTTCGATACCATCTCTGCTTTTTGTACATCCTGATCCGACCGATACACCGGACCTCCACGCGGCGGCCGTTGCGCCAGGTGGGTACGTGAGCCCGTCGCGGACTATCATATCAATACTCGATACCTTTCTCAGGTGGGTGATGCCGATGGAAATTGGAATTACCATTACTGACCTGAACGGGACCATTATCTACACGAACCCGGTAGACGCCATGATCCACGGGTGGAGCGTGGAAGAGCTCATCGGCAAGCAGTCCCGGATCTTCGGCCCGAAAGATATCTGGAGGATCATGACCAGCGACGAGGTCGGGAGCATGGCCTTCTTCACCCGGGAGACCAGGAACGTCAGGAAGGACGGGACGGTCTTCCCCGTTCGTCTCACGTCCGACATCATCCGCAACGAGAACAACGAGCCGCACCTTATCGTGAACGCCTGCAAGGACCTTTCGGGCAAGAAACGGGTCGAAGATATGCTCTTGAAGCTCTCGATAACCGACAGCCTGACCGGACTGTTTAATCGGCGGTACTTTCAAATGAAGATCACCGAAGAAGTGCACCGCGCTTCGCGTATGGGCTACCCCCTCTCCCTTATAATGCTCGATGTCGACGACCTCAAGACTATTAACGATACGAGCGGGCATCTAGCCGGCGACGATATACTCGTTGGTGTGGCAGAGATCATCGTTGAATCCATCCGCAAGGATACGGATACCGCCTATCGGTACGGGGGAGACGAATTCCTGCTGATCCTGCCGAACTCGGACGAAGAGAAGGCCCGGTGCGTGGCCTTCAGGATCACCTGCAGGGTGATGGAGCGGTTCGGGAGAATCGGGATCAGCGCCGGCGTTGCCGGCTTCAGGAGAGGCGATTCGGAAAAGGAGCTGATACACGCCGCCGATACGGCCATGTACGCCGAAAAGCTGGTAAAAAAGCAGCGGGAGCTGGGGGGGGCCGGGTCACGGCTCTGATCCCGGTCTGCTCGAAAAACTAACGTCCGGTTTGATAGAGACACGGGCGACCGGAAGGCCGCCCGTGTTTATTTTCTGAAGGTCTACGGTCTGGCGTGCGGGCCCGACCGCCCGATACCACACCCGATGAGGTCCGCCTCATTAGTCTGGGGTTCCGAAGCCGTCCGCCCGCCCGGAGCGCAGCGGCTTTCGGGGGACCTCCTATTCTTCCTTGTTATCCTTTTTGTCCTTTTCGTCGGACTTATCCACGTCCTTGAGCTTCTTGTGGATCTCGCGCAGTTTTTCGGTCATCAGCGCGTTGACGGTTCCCGCGGGATACGTGCCGTCCTTGCCCTTTTCCCCCGCCGGGACGCCCGTGAGGACTTCGATCCCCTCATCGATGGTCGATACGCTCCAGATGTGGAATTTCCCCGACTTCACGGCCGCCACGATATCGGGCCTCAGCATCAGGTCGTCCACGTTGGTCTTCGGGATCATTACCCCCTGGGTTCCCGATAGTCCCCGGTCGCTGCAGACGTCAAAGAAACCTTCGATCTTCTCGTTGACGCCGCCGATCGGCTGCACGTCTCCCCGCTGGTTGACCGACCCGGTGACGGCGATATCCTGGTGGAGCGGCAGTTCCGTGATGCTCGATATGAGCGCGTAGAGCTCCGTAGAGGACGCGCTGTCTCCATCGACGCCGTAGTAAGACTGCTCGAAGCAGATGGACGCGGAAAGGGTCATGGGCGCATCCTGGGCATAGCGGCCCCTCAGGTAGCCGGTGAGGATCAGCACCCCCTTGTCGTGGGTGCTGCCGGAAAGCTTCGCCTCGCGCTCGATATTGATGATCCCCGCCCGCCCCAGAGACGTGACCGCGGTAATCCGGCTGGGGGCGCCGAACGAGATATTGCCGAGGCTGTAGACGGCCAGGCCGTTGACCTGCCCCACCGCGGCCCCGGCGGTGTCAATCATGATGACCCCTTCCTTCATCCGCTCCTTGAACTTGTCGTAGACCATGGTCAGGCGCTTTTGCTTTTCCGTAATCGCCCGCTCAACATCGGCCCCCTCAACGACCGTCCGGGAGTCGGTCTTTGCCCAGTAGGCGGACTCCCGTATAAGGTCCGCGACGTCCGAAAGCCTGCTGGAGATCTTCTTTTGGCTCCGTGGATTCCCGGACGCCGAATTCGACGAGGGAGGCCACGGCCGTGTTTGCAAAGGGCGGGAGCTTCTCCTCGTTGGTGATCTTCCTGACGAAAGAGGCATAACCGGTCAGGTGTTCATCGTTTCTCTCCATGACCGGGTCAAAATCGGATTTGATCTTGAAGATCATCGAGAAATCGTCGTCCTGTGCCAGGAGGAGATAGTAGACGTAGGGATCGCCCACCATGATCACCTTGACGTTAGAGTCGATCGCTTCAGGTTTAAGCGAAAAAGCCGCGAAGATAAAAAGCGGCTCAAGCAGCTGAAACTCGATTTTACGGTTCTTCAGGACCCGCTTCAGGCCGCGCCAGCCTCCCGGTTCGGTGAGGAGGTCAAAGGCGTTGACGATGAGGTAGCCGCCGTTTGCCCGGTGGATGCTGCCCGCCTTAAGGCGGGTAAAATCGGTAGACATCGTTCCCGTGCGGTCGATGGAGCGCTCGATTACCCCGAAGAGGTTGCCGAACGTCGGGTTGGTTTCGAGGATGACCGGAGCTCCCTTCGTTTCGGAGTTATCCACCAGGAGGTTGACTTCATACCGCCAGAGCGGGCTCCTCTCGGGCCCGCCGCCCATGAAGGAAAAGGGCATCTGGGGCGCCTGGGGGGTCTCTTCTTCCTTGAAAAAGGAGACGTTCTCGACGATGTCGTTCGTGAGATCGGCCAGGTACCGGGTCACCGGCTCCACGTTAAAGGCGTCGGCGATAGCCTTGACCTGTTCTTCCACGTGAGGCCGAATCGCCTCCACCTCGAGGCTCTCGATGCTTTTTCTGAGCTCCTTCTCTATATCCACGGTCGCCCGCTGGGTATTCTCGAGCTCATTGTTGAGCTGAAACGACTTATCCTTGAGCTCTTCAAAGCGGTCTTTGGGGAACTCCCCGGCCTCCACCATGCTCTCGAGCTTCTCAAGGGGAGTGGGTTGATTCTGGAAGTTAGGCATCAGCACCGGTCTCTGAAACGGACCGACCTGCACCTGAACAAGGGAAAACCCTTCTTCCTGGGATCTTAATTTAATCCGATTTACCAGCTCTTTCTGGCGGTTTCGAAAGTCTTCTACGACGTTCTTGATACTGTTTTTGAAATCCTGGCTGGCCAACACCTGCGGAATGAACGTGGCGAGATTGGCGATGAAGGATTCCATCATCTTCTTTAAGCGGATGCCCTCTCCCGCACGAAGCAGGATCGCTGTGGGGCTGTCGGTATTCTTGAAATTATGGACATACAGGATGTCGTCGGGGGGCGGGCCCGGTTTCAGGAATTTCTCGAGTGTGGTCTTGATTGTGGTAGACCTGCCGGTCCCGGTAAGGCCGGCAACGAAGATATTGTAGCCGGGGCTTTCTATCTCGAGGCCCGTCTTGAGGGCCGTCAACGCCCGATCCTGCCCTAATATTCCGTCCAGTGGCTCGATCTCATCGGTCGTCTTGAAAGGAAAAAGCGCTGGATCACATCTCCACCGCAGCCTATCAACGGGTATCTTTCTCGAATTCGTATCAAGCATGAGACCTGCTCCCTATGAAAATGGAGGAGAGATTAGCTACATTAAATGATATGGTACGCGGACGCCTTTGTCAAGCCACATAATTATGTATTGACACTCCTTATGGCGGAGGGTAGTATACAAAAACACCCGGAGAAGCCTGATGTCCGAAAGAAGATTTGCCGCGACCGTTGCGATACTGTACGGCACCTTAATCCTGTTTTCGCTGGGTGATCCCCTCATGCTGCTGTCAATCGGGCGGCTCCTGTTGGGTGAGCGCGTTGACCTCGTTTTCTCGCTTGCTCCCTACGGCTTCATCAGCCTCCTGCTGGTGTATCTCACATTCATAAAAAAAGAAACGCGAAGCGGGGATTTTTTCTTCCTGATGATTATTTCCGTGGTTCTTTTTTTTATTGTCCGTTTCCTGAATGGCGAGCGTGAAAAAGTCCACGTGATCGAATTTGCCCTTCTGGGCGGCCTGTTCCTGCGCCCGGCCACGCTATGGGGACTTAACCGGCACGCGGCCTATGGACTTACGATGGTGGCGGGCCTGATGACCGTAGGATTCGATGAACTGCTCCAGGTATTACTCTCGCTAAAGGTCTTCAGCATACGGGATGTGCTGGTTAACAGCATGGGCGTTGCGCTGGGTGCGGTGATATGTGGCGGTCTTTTCTATGATCCGCCACGCGATAGTGAGGCGCCTAAAACCTCCCCCTGATCAGTTCGCGAGGGAGGGCGGCGCCTTATGAGCGACCGGACGAGCACGAACCGTTCGGATGCGGGAAGCGGGTCGGAGCGATGTATTCCGACCCGCAATGTTTAAACGGACAGATAGCGGTTCCCCTTATCATCCTGCTACCGGCCACAGTAAACCAAGCGGCGCTGAAACGCCGGTTACGACCCCTTGCCCCCGGGCATACCTCCGGTGCCGGTCGCATTTGGATCCGCCTTCGGTAATAATCACGTATGGACGAAATCGCACAGCTGAAGAAACAGAATAGGGCGCTCAAGAAAGAGGTCGCCGCCCTGACCGATCGACTTGAAGCCTGCGCTTCCCTTGAGTCTACGGCGGCCATTGCCCAGGCGATTGATCACTCGCTTTCCGGTATCGCCATAACGGACAACCGGTGGCGCATTCTGTACGCCAACCCGGCGATGATCCGCCTATGGGGCTACGAAACGATCGACGAGGTGATCGAGAGACCCGTAAGGTCCTATTTTGACGGCTTGGGCGATTCCAGATTAACCGAGATATTAAGGAGTATTCTGGATCTCGGGACCTGGCAGGGAGAACTCATGGGTCGGAGAAAGGACGGCAGCGTCTTTCCCGTACTCATGGCTGGTTCCCGTCTTGTTGATGAGACTGACACTTTTGCCGGCGTTGTGGTTTCGTGTATCGATATGACCGACTATCAGTTGGCCATATCGGCGCTTTCCGAGTCCGAGGAGCGATACCGGACGACGCTGGATCATCTCGGAGATTCGGTTTACCTGGTCGATCGGGATCTTACGCTCGTCTATGTCAATGAGCGGATAAACAGGTACGCGAAGACACTCGGGATTGACTTCAGGCGACACATCGGAAAGAGCATTACCGAGCTGAATATTGAACTCGGGTATGACGTCGAGGCAGAATTCCGCCGGGTAATCGAGACCGGCCTTCCCCTGATAACCGAAGGGGAAATAACGGCGACCGGCACAACGTTTCTCATGCAGAAACGACGGATTCCCATCCTGAATAGCGGAGAGGTGACGCACATCGTCACGGTGCTCCATAACATCACCGACCAGAAGCTAAACGAAGAAAAACTCAGGCAGTCCGAACAGAAATATCGGGTAATTGCCGACAACGTACCCGTCGGAATATTTATTCACGTCGGAGGGATTGTAAAATACGCCGGTGAGGAGGGGGCCCGGATGCTCGGTTATTCGGCCGACGAGCGGATCGGGACAAACATCATGGACGTGATTCACGAGGACGACCGGCCTCTGGTCATGGATCGTGCCCGGAGAAGGGCCCTCGGCGAGGACGTGCCGAGCGGTTACGAGGTCAGGATAGTCAGGAAAGACGGGAGCCTCCTTCCGATCCTGATTTACGGCAGCAACGTCGACTACCTCGGAGAGAAGGCAATACAGGGGGTCTTTATTGATATTTCCGAGCGCAAGAAGGTTGAACGGGAATTGGAGCAGACCCTCGAGAGGCTCAAGCAGTCGGAAAAACGACACCGCCTCCTGGTGGAGAGCAGCCACGACGGTATCGTCGTCATCCGTGATTCAAAGATGACCTTCTTCAATAAGAAGATGATGCAGCTGGTCGGGTACGAGGAGTCCGAGCTGATCGACCGCCCCTTCATGGACGTTACCCACCCGGATGATCGCCGGTTCGTTATGGATAATTATCTCAAACGAATCGGCGGCCATAATTCGCCCGACAGATACGAGTTCCGGCTTGTCAACAAGGAGGGAAACCCGGTTTTCGTCGAGATTAACGTCGTCCTTTCCGAGTGGGAGGACCAAATGGTGTCGGTCTGCTTTATCCGCGACATTACCGACCGCAAGGTGGCCGAAGATGAGCGGGCAATGCTTTTTGACCAGCTTGTTTCCGCCCAGAAGATGGAGGCCATCGGCACGCTGGCCGGCGGTATGGCCCATAATTTCAACAACATCCTCGTGGGAATCATGGGCTACTCGGAATACCTGCTCTCCAAAAGAAGCGAAACGGACCCCGAATACAAGGCCATCAAGACCATTCACGAGGGGAGCGTCAAGGCTTCCGACCTGACCCGTCAGCTCCTCAACATCGCCCGGGGGGGGGAGTTCAAACGGGTGCG
The DNA here is from genome assembly GCA_963735595.1 of uncultured delta proteobacterium. Taxonomy (GTDB): domain Bacteria; phylum Desulfobacterota; class Zymogenia; order Zymogenales; family Zymogenaceae; genus JAFGAS01. Next base: position 381,920 of record CAVTLK010000004.1, read on the forward strand.
CCTGTCCCTCAACGAGGTCATCAACCGGGTTATGCCGCTCATCGTGGGTACCTTCAATAAATCAATAGAGGTCCAGACCGTCCTCGATCCGGGCCCGGTAGTCATGGAGGGAGACGTTGGGCAGATAGAACAGAGCCTCCTCAATATATGCATCAACGCCCGTGACGCAATGCCGGAGGGGGGTAAACTCGTCATTGAGACCTACACCCGCCAGCTGGACGAGGATTTTGTGAAGCTGCACCTGGGCGCCAAGATCGGCAATTACGTGGTGCTCTCGGTGACCGACACCGGTATCGGGATGCCCCCTCACATAAAAGACCATATCTACGAGCCGTTCTTCAGCACAAAGAAGCACGCCGGCGGCACCGGCATGGGGCTTGCCACGGTATGGGGAGTGGTCAAGAACCACGGGGGTATCGTTTCCGTCTACAGCGAGCCGGGTACCGGCACTACGTTTACGCTCTATTTCCCCGCTATCTACCAGAAAACCCGGAAGGAGGACCATCGGCGCGACGAGATAATGCCCGGAAAGGGCGAGACGCTGCTCTTGGTGGACGACGAGCCGATTATTCGTGAGATGTGGGGCGAAATCCTCGACGAGGTCGGGTATCATGTCCTTTCGGCCGGCGATGGAGACGAAGCGCTGTCGGTTCTGGAGGAGCGCGGCGGCGCGGTGGACCTGGTGATACTTGATCTGGTTATGCCCCGCAAGGGCGGTGAAGAAGCCTTCCTATTGATACGAAAGCGCTACCCGTCGATGAAAGTGCTGGTCTCTTCGGGTTATAGCGAAAACGGCGAAGCGAAGAAGGTCATGGAGCGTGGGGCCGACGGCTTTATCCAGAAACCGTATCAGATCCGAATGGTGACGGCCAAGCTCAGGGAGATACTCACGGTGAAACCGAAGGCGAAGGCGTGAACGGGTAAAACGATGTGAATACAAGACGCGGCGAATTCAAGGCCGCGGCTTCCCGCTCACGGCTCAGATTCCCGGCCCCAAAAAAACCATTTGCAAATTATTTTCGTATGGATTATGGTAGTCACCGGCAAAGCGCGGGAGCATATCAGGGATGAACCGATACCTTTTTAAGTTAGCTTTCTTATATCCCCGGATCTATTCGTTCATCGCTTATCACCGGGAGAAGAAACGTAAAAAAGAATACGAGGATAACGTAAAGCTGTTTTATGACAGCGATTCGAACCCTCGGGAGTATCGTCGGATCATCAGGGGTATGTTTGAGCTGAGGGGAACCAGGAGGATGCAGCGATATCTCATCCCCTACTTCGATGCGCGTTTTATCGAGCAGTTTGTGGAGATAGAGGGCCAGGACATACTGGATCGCGCATTAGCGGAAGGAAGGGGAGTCGTTCTCCTTTCGGCGCATCTTGGGAATCTCAATTTCGGGCTTAGCGTCTTGAGGAAACTGGGATATAAGGTAAGCTTCCTGAAGGGTGGCAATCCTGAAAAGCGGAGATCCAGAAATGCTCTGTATGTCAATCCTCACGCGTATTCAATCTACATATCCAAACCTCCTGTTTCGGATAGCACAAAGGAGAAGATCCGAGAAACCCTTCATTCGGGCAATATAGTCTACTACACCGTGGATTCGGCATGGGGGAGAAGAAAGGCGATAGTCCCTTTCCGTGGGCGAAGGATCGGTATCCCGACCGGCATGATCTATTTCGCCCGGAGCGCCGATGCCACCATTGTACCCTTCTTTCAGCTATACCGGCACGGAAACATCAAGCTGATATTCAAGGAACCTATCGACGGCCGATGGAAACAGGGCGAACGGGACTATGACCGTGTCATCGAGGAGTTCGCACGAATACTCGAGTCATATGTTTCTGCATACCCGAACGAGTATTACGGGAATGTCCGGTTCATGGTGTCTTAGACGTTGGCCGCCTGCCGTTTGAAACGCGTTCGTTAGCAGATTCCCCCGTCTCCCGTCCCTCCCGGAAACCTCCCCTATTATCGTGATACGCCGGAGCCTCTGCGGCATCTAAATAAGTACGGGGAGGAATACCCGCCCGGGTGTAAAACTCCGCATAAGCCGATATGCGAGATCGACCTGGTTATGATCGGCGGAGTGTGAAAATCCCGGTCAATGGGAAAAGGAACGGTAGACCGCCCGGGATCGCTATATGGGACCCAACGAGCGGACGTTCAACGGAAGGAAAGGAGGACGAACATGAAAAACCTAAAAGAAAATAAAGACGAATTAACCATTATCCGGGTATTCGATGCGCCGCGCGGGCTGGTATGGGAGGCCTGGACGGAGCCCGAGAACGTCAAGCTCTGGTGGGGCCCGAAAGACTTCACGTCACCGGTAAACAAGATCGATCTGCGGGTCGGAGGGAAGTACCTCAACTGCATGCGGTCTCCCGATGGTAAGGACTACTGGAGCACCGGCGTTTACCGGGAGATCCTGGAGCCCGAGCGGCTCGTCTTAACCGATTCGTTTGCCGACCCGGCGGGTAACGTCGTGCCGGCAACGTACTACGGCATGGGTACCGATCTGCCGACGGAGATGCTGGTAACGGTCACATTCGAAGAGGAAGCGGGTAAAACAAAGATGATACTGAGGCATGAAGGCTTCCCGCCGGGAGAGATGGCTGAAATGGCGAAACAGGGATGGAGCGAATCCTTCGACAAACTGGCCAAGAGCCTGAAAAAGCTACGGCGGGTAGGCGGTACCTCAAAGACCCGGTTTACTGCCGAAGCGGGGAAACCGGAAATAACGGCCACCCGCGTCTTTGACGCACCGCGGGAGCTGGTGTTCGCGGCATCCATCGACCCGGAGCTCATCCCGCGCTGGTGGGGGCCTCGAATCCTTAAGACCACCGTGGAGAAGATGGACGTTCGGCCGGGCGGATTGTGGCGGTTCATCCAGCGCGACCCGGAGGGCAACGAGTACGCGTTTAACGGCGAGTACCACGAGGTAGTACCGCCCGAGAGGCTCGTACAGACGTTTGAATTCGAGGGGATGCAGGGCCATATTTCGGTCGAGACGGCGATGTTTGAGGAGATCGGAGGCAGAACAAGGCTTACGGAAAAAGCGGTTTTCGGGTCGGCCGAGGAGCGGGACGGGGCACTCAATTCCGGTATGGAATCGGGGTGGGCCGAAAGCTACGACCGTCTCGCAGAGCTGCTAAAGAAAGAGAAAACGTCGATTAAAAAGGACGTACGGAAGGCCGTCAAACCAAAACAACGTCGCAGCATGGCACGGTGACGAAACGGCGCGTCTACAAGGGCCCGACCCTTCTCAGGCCGGGCCTTTTTTACGTACCTCGAAGTGGTAAGAAGGTACAATGCCCATCCCGGCCCTCAAATCCGGCACGCACCGCGTTTGTCGACTCGGCGTTGTCGGCCAGGCCGTCATCCTTTTGACAAGCGTTGTTCGGGAGGCAATTCCCGTCTTTTATGCTTGCCTATTGCCGATAAAAAACACTATAATTACGAGGTATTTAGAAAAATAACGGCGTAAAGGGAGAATATGAAAAAGGCGATATTCTCGACGGTAAAAAAGGCGCTGACCCGTTTCCTGACGATGACGATCTTCAGGTCCGGCAACAAGGAGATCGCGATTGACCGCCTCGTGGAGCGGGAGGTCAAGACCATCAGCCTGATCTACCAGACGCTCAAAGAACGGGGCGTGCTGGTGCGGGTCTCCGCGCTGACGTTTACGACCCTCATCTCCCTTATCCCGATGCTGGCCTTCGTCTTTTCGCTCCTTTCGGCCTTCAGGGTGAGCCAGCAGGTCAAGGAATACCTGCTTATGAACCTGACGCTGGGCCGCAGCGACCTGGCGCAGGCGATGCTGTCTTCCGTCCAAAACACGAATTTTGCAACCCTCGGATTAATCGGCTTCTTTGTCACCTTCTGGGCCTTTGTGGTGACGCTGGCCTCGCTCGAGACCACCATCAACGATATCTGGGGCATCAGTGACCGCCGGCCGCTGGTATTCCGCATGTCGTACTATACGACGATTACGGTCCTGTTCCCGGTCATGATCCTGGGCTCCATCGGTGTGACCACGGCGCTGGAGAGCGCCGTTATCCTCAAGGAGCTTTCCCGCCTGGCCTGGTTCACCGAGCTCTTCCGGGGATTCATGCGGTTTCTCCCGTACCTCGTGGTCTGGGCGCTGTTTGCCTTCATGTATAAGGTAATACCCAACACCAGGGTCCGGCTCTTGTCGGCCGTGTTCGGGGCGCTGGTCGGCGGCACCCTCTGGCAGCTGGCGCTTTATTTCTACGCGAAGTTCCAGGTGGGGCTGGCCAACTATAACCTGATCTATTCGAGCTTCGCCTCGCTCCCCTTCTTTATGTTCTGGCTCTTTGTCAGCTGGTTGATGGTGATACTCGGCGCCGTTACGGCGTACGTCCATCAGAACTACCGGAGCTTTCGCCTTGATGCGGCGGCTTCACGTGTCAGCTTCTCGTTCTTAGAGCGGCTGGCGCTCAGGGTGTTCATGGCGGTGAGCTCGAACTTCTTTGAGGGGAGACGCCCTATCTCCGTTGACGAGATCTCGAGGCTACTGAACGCCCCAGTCCATCTGATCAATAACGTGCTCTTCATCCTCAGAGACGAGGGACTTATCATCGCCGTGGGCGAGGATGAGGGGAGGTACCTTCCGGCCAAAGACCTGGGCAGGATTACGCTGATCGACTTCCTGACGGCGCTACGCCGGCATGGGGAAAATCCCGACGAGATGATCTCCGAGCAGGAGAGGCCGTTCCTGGATGAGACGATCGATGCGATGCTGCGCGGCAGCGCAGCCGACTACGGCGCGGTCACCTTTGCGACGCTCTGTAAGCAGCACGCGGCCGAGTTCCTGAAGCGGCGGGGAGACAGGGGGTCGCAGTCAAAGGGAGGAAGGGGCCGATGAGGGATCACAAACCCGGCAATCCCGTGAAAGGGGGGGACAGTGTCCGGACCGGCCGGCCGCCCTACGAAAAACCGCTTGTGCCGGGAGACCCTCCGGTCCCGGTTTGCCTCGGTGAGTTCGGGCTCGACGAGGCCCGGGATTTCCGGCCGCTCTGGGAGACAACCTGGTCACAGGACGCACGCGGGAAGGCCGTAAGGAAGTGAAATCATCATAGATCGTCCCGTTTATTTCTTACCTAACAGACCAATCGCTGGAACTATATTTTCCTCACGTGGTCAAAAAAGCACTGGACACACGTCCCGTTGTGTGCTATATAAAAAGATGGGGCATATCCTTCTTATAGTGACGGCGCATGCAGAAAGCCAGATACATCGTGCTGGAAGGCCCCATTGGTGTGGGGAAGACTTCGTTGGCTTCCCGGCTGGCCGAGGAATTCGAGGCCAGGACGCTCTTTGAGAATGTCGAAGAGAACCCGTTCTTACAGGAATTCTATCACGATCGAAAAAAGAACGCGTTCAAGACACAGCTCTATTTTCTCCTTTCCCGGTACCAGCAGCAGATCGATCTCGTACAGACCGATCTCTTTCAAAAGACGGCCGTCGGCGATTACCTGTTTGCCAAGGACCGCATCTTTGCGCACCTCAACCTCGACCGGGATGAACTCTACCTCTACGATGAGCTGTATCGGATTCTAAGCCCCCGTATCCCTAAGCCCGATTTGGTTATCTACCTGTCGGCCGATATCGAGATCCTCAAGAAACGGATTCGGGGGAGGGCCAAGCCGTACGAGAGAAGCCTGGACATGTCCTACCTCTCGCGCGTAATCGCGGCCTATAACGATTTCTTTTTTCAGTACGACGAGACGCCGCTTCTGGTTATCTCCACCACGAACATTGATTTTGTATCCAGAGACAGCGATTTCAGGCAGCTCGTCAAGGAGATCAGGGAATTTAAGACGGGAACCCAATACTTCGTGCCGCTTGGATCCACTCCGTAACCCGGAAGGCGAAAGGCAACGGATGAGGCAGATTCGCCTCTTTCGGATGTTTTTTCCCGTTCGGGCGATTGGGGGACTGGGACGGAAGAGAAGGATGGGCTACGCTGAGACGAAGAAAACGGCAACTCCGCTCATAGGCACTGACGGGCCGGTGACGACAACCGCCCGCGGGCTTTTGTTTCGTACGCCGGGATTGCCTTTCGTCGTTCTGCGATAGAACCATAATCAAATCCAAACCCCCGTGTCCGGTCCTTTAACGGCACGGGGGTTTTTATTTGAGGGCCACCTATTTTCGCTTTGTACCGGACCCGCCGTGAAAGAGGAACGATGATCCCTTGTTTACCCAGGTGGATTTACAGTATAAATAAACCTATCTTGATATCAGGACGGGGACCATGAGCCAGGAAAAAGTAACTATTCTCGATCTCGGCCGTATGAAGACCGAGGGCAGCAAGATCACGATGATCACGGCCTACGACTATCCTTTTGCGCGGGTATTCTCGGACGCCGGCATCGACGTGATCCTCGTGGGAGACAGCGTCGGCAACGTCTTTTCCGGGTACGATTCCACCCTCCCGGTCACGATGGACGAGATGGTCTATCACACCCGGGCGGTGGCCCGGGCCAATCCCCGGGCGCTCGTCGTCGGCGACATGCCGTTCATGAGCTACCATGCCTCAACCGAGGAGGCGATACGAAACGCCGGGCGGTTTCTCAAGGAGGGCGGCGCACAGACGGTTAAGCTGGAGGGCGGCGTCAACATCAGGGAGCGGATCAAGGCAATCACCGATATGGATATACCGGTAATGGGCCACATCGGTCTCACCCCGCAGTCGGTTCACCGGATGGGGGGGTTCAAGGTCCAGGGAAAGGATGAGAAAAGCCGCAAAAAGCTCATAGAAGACGCCCAGGCCGTAGAGGAGGCCGGGGCCTATGCGGTCGTGCTGGAGGCCATGCCCGCGGATCTGGCCAAGGATATCACCGGGATGCTCTCGATTCCCACGATCGGTATCGGTGCTGGAGTCAACTGTGACGGGCAGGTGCTGGTCATGCACGATATCCTGGGTCTCGCCTTCGGCAAGAGGCCCAAGTTCGTCAAGGAATACGGGAACCTCAAAGAAGCGGCCGATAATTACGTAAGGGCGTTCATTGCCGAGGTACGGGAGGGTCGTTTCCCGACCGCGGAATATACGTACGAGGTCAAGTAACCGGGAGCCGGCACCGCGGCCGTTTCAGATACGCGGCGGGGGGCGGTTCCTACGGAGAGTGCGCATGGAGATAATCGAGCGGATCAAGGATATGCAGGCCTACTCCCAGGACCTGCGCGTGGAGGGGAAGGTAATCTCCTTCGTCCCCACGATGGGATATCTCCACGAGGGGCACCTGTCCCTCATGAAGGAAGGGAGAAAGCGGGCGGACGTGCTGGTGGTATCGGTTTTCGTCAATCCCACCCAATTCGGCCCGAACGAGGACCTGAGTAAATATCCTCGGGACTTCGAGCGCGACAGGGCGATGATGGAATCCGTCGGGGTGGACGTTGTGTTTGCACCGACGGGGGAGGAAATGTACCCGGACGGCTACCAGACCTACCTGGAGGTGGAGGAAGTAACAAGGAACCTCTGCGGAATGAGCCGACCCGGGCATTTCAGGGGCGTCGCCACGGTATGCGCGAAGCTATTTCACTGCGTGCTGCCGCACATCGCCCTCTTCGGCAGAAAGGACTTTCAGCAGCTCAGGGTAATCGAGCGCATGGTCAAGGACATGAACATGGACGTGGGCATCATCGGTATGCCGATCGTGCGGGAGCCGGACGGCCTGGCGATGAGCTCCCGGAACAAGTACCTTAATCCCAAGGAGCGTAAAGCGGCCCTTTGCCTGGTCAAGGCGATAACCGCAAGCCGGGAGCTCTTCGAAAATGGCGAGCGGCGTGTTGGGGCGCTGATGGACCGGGCCGTCGGCGTGGTCATGAACGAGGAGGCGGCCCGCATTGACTATATACGATTGGCTCATACCGAAACGCTCAATGATCTGGTCGGCGTTGTATGGGACAGGGCGCTTCTGGCCCTGGCGGTCCATATTGGTCCGACCCGCCTCATTGACAACACCGTTCTGGGGGAGGAATTCGAACAATGTTGAGGTCAATTTGCAAATCGAAAATACACCGTGCCACGGTGACGTGCGCGAACATCAACTATGAAGGAAGCATTACCATCGATCGCGACCTGATGGACGCCGCCGACCTCATCCCCTACGAGGAGGTCTGGGTCTACGACCTGACCAACGGTAACCGCCTGCAGACCTATGTCATCGAGGGGGAGGCGGGATCCGGCACCATCGGGATGAACGGCGCCGCCGCGAAGCTGGTGCACCGGGGCGACCTGGTGATCATCGTCGCCTTTGCGATGATGGAGGACGCCGAGGCCAGGAGTTATATACCCAAACACATCCTCGTTGACAATAAGAACCGGGTGGTCAAAGACCTGCTTCCCCGATACGAGGAAATCAAGAGGATGACTGCCGTCATATAGTATCTGTCATATCACCCGGGATATACCGCGGTCATTTTAGACCGGCTCATCCGTCGGGAATGGCGCGGTGCACCTTCTGATCCCAGGGCCGGTCCCATCCTGCATGGCTGTAATCACCGCCGCATGGCACCGGCCGATGGGTACCACAAAATGCACGTTACCTTTCCTACGCTATGGAGACACACCATGAAACGATCAACGCTTCCGGCCGTCATCGCCGTTATTGTATGTGCTTTCTTCATCACCGTACCGCTCTTTGCCCAGGAAATGCACGATACCACTAACTCCAAAGAAGGCACAATCAGGGGAAGCGTCGGGATCGGGATGGGGGCGCCGGGGGGTACCTATCTGATCGTATTGCCGATCACTATGCCCTGGATGGATACCGGTATAGACCTGGGAGCGGGCGACATTTTGACGGTCGTTGCCGCCCCGGCGAAAAACCACCCCCCCTGTGATGGGGTTACGGACTGCCCCCCCTACTGCCGGCCCGATGCCGTCATCGCCGATGGTGCGCTGGGCAACGGGCTCACCGCACTGGTGGGACGTGTCGGGGATAAAGGCGGGTCGTTTTCGATAGGCAAGCGGTACGACGGTTCGATATCCGACGCCGGGAGGCTCTATATCGGGTATAACGACTGTTGGACCTGCTGGGGTGATAATACCGGGGCATTTGAGGTGACTATCGGGGTGACCAGGAAATAGCGCGTCGGCCGATACGACGATATTCGTCCCGCTCCTGCCGATCGGGCATGATACGTAGGTACCGTTTGAGGACCCGGTACCGGCGTGCCGTGCCCGTTTCTTTGTTCCTTCTGCGATCGTCCGCGATAAATAATCCCGACGGATTTGATAATGTAATAGCAAAATTTTTCTTGACTTTTCGTCCACAGTTGGTATTAGATTATTCAGAGCCCTTTTTACTCGGGCAGCTGTGATGAAGGGCGGCCGGTGCGCGTGCCGACGGCCTATCGAGACGTCTTGAATGCTTCGCGCACACCGCAAAGCGTATGCGAAGAGACCCTTCCCGACCTTCCTGTTTTGCCGGAGGTTTTTCTCACAAGGAAGCGCACCGTCACGGCCGGGGCGGCCTTTTCCCGTCGCTTACGAATACGGATACACCTTTCTCGCCGGATATCCTGGATAAGGATCAGCAGCCTGGATCGATAACGAAACGTCTGACTCATTTAGCAGTACGGTATCTCCGGAGGGTTGAGATGGCGACAGACAGTTCCCTTACCCACGTGTCCTATAGGTCCTGCGTCGACGCTATCGAGGACGTGCTCGGCGAAAACGGCAAGAATTCGGTCCTCCGCTTTGCAGGGCTTGAGGAGATCATTACCAATCCCGTCGATTATGATGCCGAAAAGCGCGTGCCGTACGAGTTCATAACCAAGCTATTCGTCGGCGTCAGGGACCTGCTGGGCAATCGCGGCTATGGTGTCGTTATGTTTCGCGCAGGCGGATTTGCCGTCAGGAACATCTTGAAGCATTCGCAACCCCTTCAAAACCTGGTCGCTATGGATTTTGACCCGGTCGAAAAGCTCAAGCTTGGCTACCAGGCTTACGTCAGAAACGCCGGATATGAACCGGAGAAGACACTCGAGTACCTTCCGGAAGAACGGCAGATTATTAACCATCGTCCCGACTGTACCGAGTGTAACGAGATACTTGTTCATACGGAAATAGTGTCGGATATTACGAAACCCTCCTGCGCCTTTATCCGCGGCGTCCTGAAGGGGATAGGGGATTGCTTCGAGAAAGAAATATCGGTGACGATAGACGAAGAAACGTGCCGGCTTGTCGGGGACGCCGAATGCCGGTACCGGATAACCTACCAGCTGAAGTAACGATGGGACCGATTCGGGCGGGAGAGGGAGTCGGCGGCCGTCTCCACTCGATATGGCTGTGGAACGCTGATATAACCGCACCGGCGGCGCTTGTCACGCACCGATGATTGAATAAGAAAAGGCGGAATTAAAAATAAAGAAAGGGGGGATTATATCCCCCCTTTCTTTCGATAGCGTCCTGCTAACGGTCGAAATCCTCGATCCAGCGTACTTATTCCGATTCACGTCTCCGTCGCATTGACTTGATTGACCGCTTCTTAGCCTCAGCCCTTTTGCGTTTCTTCTTGACGCTCGGTTTCTCGTAGAAACGGCGTTCTTTCATCTCCTTGAAAAACCCGCTCTTGGCCAGCTTGTTCTTCAGGATCTTAATCGCCTTTTCTATGTCTTTGTCGAGAACCTTTACCTCCAACGACCGTCACCTCCCCTCTCGTTTCTATAGGTTTCTATAGGATTATACCCGCAAGAGCGAATAAAAAAACAAACTTCTTTTTATCATATTGTTTTAGATAAATCAAGGTTTTTTTGCAGCGTACAGGCCCAACGCGAAGGCATAGGGAAATACCAGGAAGACACGTTACGGGATTTACCGAGGTTACCCGGTTACGGTACAGAAAAGCCCGGTATGCCTGTCCCCTTGACAGGGCGGCGTAAGTCTGTTATTTTATATAAAAATGAGTACCTTAGACCTTTTATGCAACCGGCCGCCGTTCGTAGAAGATATGCTCCCACGTGACGGCGCCTGACGATGCCCAAACAAGGGTCTGCCCGTAGCTCGTAGCAGGGCGCCGGCCGTTGACGTCACCGCGCCCGATCGGGACGACCGGGATGATCGGGACTATAGGGACGATGGGTACAATGGCGAGAGCGAACGGATTAGTGCAAAAATATCGGTTACCGGTATACGATGACACCCATCCCGAAAGACATGAAGCCCCGCATGCTGCTGCACAGTTGCTGTGCGCCGTGCACCCTGTACCCGTTTGACCGTCTGCAGGCCCAGGGGTTTGCCGTAACCGGGTTCTTTTATAACCCGAATATCCATCCGTTCTCCGAGTTCGAGAAGAGGCTTCAGGCAGTGTGCGATTTCTATCAGACCGCGCAAAAACGGCTCATTGTTGATGCCGCCTATGATGTTACCGCGTTTATCGGGGCCGTTCTCGGCTCCGGGAAACGGCGGTGCGAGGCATGCTGGCGCATGCGGCTGAAGGGCCTCGCCGAAAAGGGCAGGGAAATGGGGATAGACGCCGTGACGACGACGCTCCTCTTCTCCATCTACCAGGATCACGATACTGTGGCCGGGATCGGGCGAGAGGAGGCTGAGGACGCGGGGGTGGAGTTCTACTACGAGGATTTTCGCGTCGGCTGGTATGAGGGGCAGCGGCGCGCCAGGGAATATTCAATCTATCGTCAGAAATACTGCGGCTGCATCTTCAGCGAAGAAGAACGATATAAGAAGAAGATCGCGGCCCTCATGGAACAGGAGCGGAGGGCATGATGATGAAAAAGAGCCGATTGGTAAGAATTGCCGCGGCGGTCCTTATGATGGGCTGCCTGGCGATCCTCCCGTACAGCGGTATGTCCCAAACGGACGAGGGATTTGTCGTCGGAACGGTCTTTAACGACACCGACGTCGCCCCAACGCTCTACGGTCCGGTGGTGCTGGATGTCGTCGTCGATAGGCATTTCATGGGACGGATCGAGCCGGGCAGTAACCTGGAAATTGCCCTTGATCCCCGGCCGGATCCTTATGACGTACGGGCATATGCCTTCAATTACGATGGAAGCTCGTTCTTTGCCGCGGTCGACCTCCCTCTTACGTACACGGTCGTGGTGCCTATCAGCCATCGGGGCAAGCTCTCTTCGTTCTGGATCGCCTTCGAGGGTATCCGCTAAACGGCGCGCAAGGGGCGGGCTTGAAGAGATACGTCAATTCGGATGGGTCCTGGTTATCATCGGGCTCGTGATCGTCCTCGCGGGAGGATTGCTTATCTCCGGCAAGATCCCGTTTTTAGGAAGGCTCCCCGGAGACATCGTAGTCACGCGTGAGCATTTCACGCTCTATTTTCCGATCGTCAGCATGCTGATTATCAGTGCGGTCATCTCGGTAATACTTTTTCTTATGCGTAAATAGTATATCGGAGGGAATCATGCCGGACAAGGGAGTGTTCTGGGAGGGAATATCCGAGGGGATGGCGCAGAAGCTCGAGAAACTCGTGGCGAAAGTACCGCTCCTGGGGGATTACCTTCGCCGGGAAAACGCCCGTGAGCGGGACAAGATCGTCCGAGAACACATCGCCCAGCGGATTGACCACCTCAAAGGGGTGGTGATGAAGCAGATGGAGGCAATGACCGAAAAGAAGATCCTCACGGGGCTCGACAAGCTTGACCGGCTTTCCCGCAGGCTCGATAAGCTCCGTGATACGATCAAGTTCACCTCCCACGGCTATTCGGGGGTGTTCGAACGGGTCAGGATCCTCGATGCAGAGCTTGAGCGCCTTATGGAATACGACCTGGCTATCCTCTTGAAGGTGGAGGATATGGAAAAGCAGATCTCGGCAATCCCCGCCGACGAAGCCAGGGCCGATAAGGAGATTGCGGCGCTCATGTCTTTTACCGATGATATGGAGAGGACTATAGAGGAGCGTATGTACGCCGTTACCAAGGGCATCCAGGAAACGCCCCCTCCGGCAGGCGGAGAACCAGGGGGCGGCACGCCGGAACTGTAGAGGAGGTAAGTGCTCATGGCCGAGTATCTTGATATATTCGAGTATTTTTTTGAGGACCCGACCGAGATCGTTCACCGGATTCCCGAGTCGGGCTCAGGAGAGACGAAGCTGGGCGCCCAGCTGGTCGTCAGGGAAAGCCAGTCGGCGGTCTTCTTCAGGGACGGGAAGGGTCTGGATGTCTTTGGTGCGGGCCGGCATACCCTCACCACCATGAACCTCCCTCTGGTAACCAAGCTGCTGGCGCTACCGTTCGGCGGCAAGAGCCCGTTCAGATGTGAGGTCCTCTTCATCAACATGAAGGTATTTACCGACATGAAGTGGGGGACAAGGAACCCGGTTGCGTTTCGGGATTCGGAGTTCGGACTGGTAAGGCTTCGGGCCTACGGCAACTTTACTATGCGTATCACGCAGCCGCTGCTGTTTGTCAATACCATCGTTGCCACCAAGGGAGTGTTTACCACCGAGGGTATCGCCGGGTATCTTCGGGACGTTATTGTTTCGCGCCTTAACGACTTTCTGGGCGAGCATATGAAGAGCATCCTCGACCTCCCCCAGAATTTCGACGAGCTTTCTGTGGTGGCCAAGGTCAGGCTCAAAGATGATTTCGCGAAATACGGTATGGAGCTGATCGATTTCTTCGTCAACGAGATCACCCCTCCCGAGGAAGTCCAGAAGATGATCGATGAGCGGACGGGAATGGGCGTCGTGGGCGATATGAACAAGTTCCTGAAATACGAAGCGGCCAAGGCCATCGGTAAGTTCGGCGAAGGGGCCGCCGCCGGGGGAGGCGCGGGATCGGCGGCTGGCGGCGCGGCCGCCGGTGTTGGGACCATCTTCGGGGTGGGCCTGGGCGGAATGATCCCGGGGATGCTCTACCAGGCCGTGAAGGATGACTCGGACGCCGAGAAGCAGGGGTACGTACTCTGTCCTAAATGCCATGCCCAGGTTCCGCTAAACGCCCGGTTCTGCAACAGCTGCGGGACCCAGCTGGTGGTCATCAATAAGTGCGCCCACTGCGGTAAAGACCTGCCGGCGGAGGCAAAGTTCTGCTCCGTCTGCGGGAAGACGGTGGGAAAAGAGACAAAGTGCTCAAAGTGCGGCGCAATGCTCCCGGCCGGGGCGAAGTTCTGCACGGAATGCGGGGAAAAGACAGGTAAGTGAGGCAGGCTTTCGATAGGCCGGCTCTCATCAGGGACCGCACGATATAGCACCCGGGCACGCCGGCGCCGTAATCGGCACCTGCTTGCCCGGTTTCGTATACAAATCCCGTCCGTCTGTCGGACAGTTCGCAAGGGATCTATGATTGTCCACTGCTCCCAGTGCGGGGCAAAGATCAACCGGAAGAACGAAAACCGGTTCTTCGACTGTCCCTTTTGCGCATCTTCTCTCGTCCTGGAAGGGGGGCGGTCGTTTGCCTGCTTTATCATGGAGCACGAACGAAACGAACTATGGGCACGGGCACTCTTCCACGAGCGCCTGAGACGGGCCGGTGTTGCGGCCAACCACGACAAGGTCGATCTCGAGCTCTCCTACGTCCCCTTCTGGGTGATTCGGCGCGCCGATGGATCCATTACCGCCCACTCGGCGGCACAGACTCGCGACCATAACCTCCTGTCTATAAAAGTCCCTCCCGGCCGCCTCGTCTTCTACGAAGAGGGTTCACGTCCGAAGGCCCCTGTTGTACCGCTTACCGTGCCTTTTGATCGTGCGCTCGGGGGGAAGGCGGTCAGCGATCTGGGTCGTATCGATCTTGTATATCTACCGGTTTACTTCATGCAAACGGACGGTTCCGACGGGCCGTGCAGGTTTGCCCTCATCGGGGATTCGTCGCACCTCTATTCCGGCACGTGCGTGCCGGCCGAACGGAGGAATGTCTCAATCAGGTCACTAATCTTTTTCTCGGTTGTCGCGGGCCTTTTCGCGACCGCGGGGCTCCTTATCCATGACGTCTACCTGAAGGCCGCCGCTATCGGCATAGGTGGGCTCGTCTGTGTCATCGTATCGCCCCTGGCACTGGGGCGTAAATAGCGGGAACAATGGCGAAAAATCGGACCGACAACACATCAATCGAAAGGATTCCCGAGCCGGGAGTAGTCTCAGATCCGGCGAGGAGCCATTTCACGGTGGCGCTTACCTGCCCGTCGTGCGGCGGGAGCTTCGCCTTTGCCGAGGGCAGCACCAGGGTGGTTTGTGCGCACTGCGGCCGCTCCCACATGCTCGTGGGGGAAAAGGGGGATCTTCGCTACTGGATACCCGGTAAAATACCAGGGTCTCAGGCAACCGGGATCGTACGGGCTTTCCTGGAAAAGATCCGGGACGGCAGAATTGTCCATTTTGTCGATACCCGGATTGCCTACGTCCCTTTCTTTCGGGTCAAGGTCACCGGCGGGGGATGGTATATCGGAAAGGGCGTGGGAATCGACTATTTGTGGCGGGAATACGGCAACCAGCAATCGGTCGTTATCCCCCGTGAGGTTACAAAGAACGTTGTGGAGGGCTTTTTCAGAGATATCTCATTCTTCGTGCCGGCCGTCGATATATCCGAACTGGGGCTTATCGGACTCTGGGCGAAATCGGCCGCGATCGAGCTGTTTCCGATGGACCCCGACAAGATTACAACCGGTGAGGTCTACACGCCCCTGAAGGAGCGGGGAACGGCCGCCCGGGAGGCCTGGGCGACGCTGATTGCGTCCGCGAAACCGGCAGGACTACCGTTGGAATACTTCGAGGCCGAAAAGGTCAGCGAGGAAATATCTCTGATCCATTATCCAATCTGGATAGTCCGGTTTCTGCTTGACGGCGTCCCCTATCGAGTGGTTATTGACGGCCTCGGGGGGGATATTCTGAACGCACGGGTTGGTAAACGCGGCAGGGTTGCCGCCATCCCCGGCATCCTCAGTCTTGCCGTCATTGTATTTCTGGCCACGACGATTCCCTTGCTCCTTGTGATACTGGGAGCCGCGGCGCTTTACTATATCTTCGCTAACGGGTGGAGATGGTTTTGGGGCACACTGCTCGGAACGTTTCTCTCCCCCTGGCGGGGCGGGGAGGGGGCTATTGAGTAACCGCAAGTCGATACAGCTGGTCGAGCTCAAGTGTCCCCGGTGTTCAGGGGATATCGGCATCGGATTCGACGACCGGGCATTCCTCTGCCGGCGCTGTTTAACGCTCTGGGGACAAGCAGGAAACCGGCTCGTTGAAAAGAAGGTGGAGTGGATCGCGCCCGGCGATTCAGACAGCCGGTATTTCCCGTTCTGGGTATTTCGTATGACCGCCGAAAGCCCGGAGGGCAGGATAGACGACTTCCATTCCTACTGTAAGTATATCGCGTTTCTCGAGGCCGTTAAGGTCACGGAGAACCGGCCGCTGTCCCTCTTTGTCCTGGCGGTGTCGCTATCCGTTGAGCGGCACCGGCTTTCGGCGTCGCGGGTGTTTACCTATACCCAACCCGTCCTCGTTCCCGGAAAGCCCGGACGGGGGGTTATCTGGGGGCCGTGCATGGACGAGCATACCGCGGCCGCTTATGCCCGTGTCATCTTTATCTCCACGCTGGCAGGAGAGAGGAAAGGATCGCGCGATTTCGTCTCCGGACTTTCCCTTGCCCTTGACTCACCCCGGCTCTTCTATATCCCGTTTCGGGAGGGTGCCAACGACTACCGGGACGCCATGAAGATCGCCGCGATACCTAAGAAGCTCCTCACGAACCGGCCGGTGAGCCTGGAGGCATAGGGGTGCCGGTCGAAAAGGCTTGTAACAGGGCTGCATATTATATATAATGACCCGATGATGCAGCAAACCATACGGGGGGCAGTTTCTACCGACGGCGTGGGGATTCATTCCGGTAATTCCGTAACGCTGACACTTTCTCCTGCCGGGCCCGACGATGGGGTGGGATTTATTCGGGGAGACGTCGACACCCGGGTGCGGGTTCCCGCACACTTTTCCAAGGTACAGAACACCCAGCTCGCGACGACGCTCACCCAGGATGGCGTGAGCGTCGCCACCGTGGAGCACCTGACGGCCTCCCTGCTTGCCCTTGGCGTGGATAACGCCACGGTAAGCCTCTCGGGGCCCGAGGTCCCGATACTGGACGGGAGCGCCGGGCCGTTCGTTTCGCTCATCAGGTCGGCCGGAATAATAGAGGTGGGCGTACCGAGGAGAGGGGCGCGCATCGTCCGGCCGGTCGCGGTCACATCCGGGGACTGCCGGGCAGAACTCTTGCCGGGGTCCGACCGGCTGTCTCTCGATTATACGATTGTCTATGATAATCCCCATATCGGGACGCAACGTTTTACGTTCGAATTAGCGCCGGAGACCTTCGCCCGGGAGGTAGCCCCCGCCCGCACGTTTGGCCTGGTCAGAGATATCGACGGCATGTATGCGCAGGGTTTAGCCATGGGGGGGAGCCTCGAAAACGCCGTGATTATCGGCGATGAGGGCGTGCTTAATCCCGGGGGATTGAGATTCGACGATGAGTGTGTCCGCCATAAGTGCCTGGATGCCGTCGGCGATCTCTCGCTCTTCGGCATGCGTATCCTCGGCAGGTTCGTTGCCTATAAATCGGGTCATCGCCTCAATCATCTCCTTGTGCAGGAGCTTTTCCGTCAACAGGCTTACGAGATCATACCGATATGAAGGCCCGTGTTGTTATACTTATTATCCTGTGCTATGCGCTGGGCGCGTCATGGGCGTTTGCTCAAAACGTATTTATCGATAACGTCGTCCTCACCAGGTATCAGGACAACCTGTACGTATACTTCAAGCTGGAGGGGCCCTTCACGCGTGAAATGGATGAGGCCATCAAGAGCGGAATTGAAACGACCTTTACGTTTTACGTCGTCCTCAAGAGGTATCGCGGCGGTATCCTGTCGGATCCCGAGATCACCGAGCGCGTCATAAAGCATACCGTAAAATACAACGCACTTCTTCAGGAATATGCGGTCACGCGGGATGAGGAGGGCGCCAAGCCCTTCGTAACAAAAGATTTCGACACCGCAAAGCGGATTATGACCCAGGTAAAGTTTTACCCGCTCGCGCCCCTTACGATGCTCGAAAAAGGCAAAAGCTACCGTATCGAGATAAAGGGCGAGCTGGAAAAGGCCGATATACCCGAGTCGATCAGATACATCTTCTTTTTTGCGAGAGCGTGGAGTTTTTCAACTCCCTGGTACGTGGAGGGATTTTCATACTAAGGGCACGTCCGACGTATGGGCCGAAATATTCTTAAAAGAAAGAGCGAAGAACTGACATCGGAAGAGACCAGGAAGAAGAGAGAGCGGATTATTATCGTCATCTCGGTGATCGCGATCGTCTCCCTGACCGTC
This sequence comes from uncultured delta proteobacterium, assembly GCA_963735595.1. Classification (GTDB taxonomy): domain Bacteria; phylum Desulfobacterota; class Zymogenia; order Zymogenales; family Zymogenaceae; genus JAFGAS01. Next base: position 400,234 of record CAVTLK010000004.1, read on the forward strand.
TTTGGAACCTATATCACCAGCGAAGACCTCGATATCGGCGTCAATGAGAACTTTATCCTCATTGCCCTCATTGACGTCAATATTATCCTTTTAATCCTCGTAATCTTCCTTGTCCTGAGAAATCTCGTCAAGCTTATCTTCGAGCGGAAACGGAAGGTAGAAGCGGCGAAACTGAGAACGAAGCTGGTGCTCTCGTTCGCGGGATTGACGCTGTTTCCGACGGTCGTCATGTTCATCTCGGCGATGCTCTTTTTCAGGACGAGCATGGACCTTTTCTTCAATGTCCAGGTTGAGCATTCGCTCGACGGGGCGCTGGACATAGCCCAGACCTACTATACCGACGCGACCGAAACGGCCCTTACCTACGCCAAGGTAATCGGCGCCGAGGTATCGGCGGAAGGCTTACTCACGGAAGAGGCCAGACCTCTGCTTCAGAGCTATATCGATTCCCAGCGGGACATACGGGGTATTGACCTGGTTACGGTATTCTCGCCCGCTATGGAGGAGCTGGCGACATCAGCAAGTGACGAAATACCCGATATGTCGATGATTCGGTTGAAGACCGATCTCTTTACCGAGGCGTTCTCGGGTAAAGCCGTTTCCACCATCCAGACTACCGGGTACGGCGACGTGGTCTGGGCGCTCTTTCCCGGTCATGAACCGTGATGAGGTCTCCTGCCTGGTTATGACAGCCGACTTTATCCCCAAGTCGTTACTGCCAAGAATGCTGGCCATCGGCGATTTCCTCGAGGGGTACAAGAAGAACAAGATACTCAAGGAGCCGATCGTTATTTCGTATTTAATCACCCTTTCGATCATTGCGTTGCTGCTCGTCTTTACCGCGACGTGGCTCGGATTTCTACCTTGCAAAAGGGTATAACCGTGCCTATTTCGCTGCTGGCTGAGGGAACCAAGAAGGTCGCCGACGGCGATCTTGACGTATACGTCGACGTTTACCACCGACGACGAGGTCGGTGTCCTTGTTGATTCGTTTAACAAGATGACCCAGGATCTGAAGATGCAGTCGAGGCGGCTCGAGCGGGCCTATAACGAGCTTTCCCTCAGCAACATGGAGATCGAGGCCCGGCGCCGGTATATGGAGATCGTGTTGAAAAACGTGGCCGCCGGCGTTATCTCGGTGGATAAGAACGGCGTCATTACCACGATCAATAAATCGGCCGAACGGATGTTAGCTATCAAGACGCCGAAGGTCCTCGATCAGCCCTTTGGGGAGGTTCTCAGGGAGAAACATGCTTCCATCGTAAATGGGCTCATCGATGATCTTCTCGCGTCCAAGGAGGGATTTGTACAGCGCCAGGTGGAGATCCCCCTGGAGGACAGGACACTGGTGCTCATGGCAAACCTCAATTATCTCATGGATGAAGACGGGAACTACCTCGGGATGGTGGCGGTCTTCGACGATATCACCGAGATCATGAGGGCGCAGAAGATGGCCGCCTGGCGGGAGGTAGCCCGCCGCATCGCCCATGAGATCAAGAACCCGCTTACCCCCATCAAGCTTTCCGCCCAGCGTATCAGGAAAAAATACCTGGAAAGGCTTACCGACGACGGCCAGGTCCTGGATGAGTGCACGCGGACCATCATCACCCAGGTCGAGGAGATGAAGGCGCTGGTCGACGCCTTTTCCCAATTCGCGCGGATGCCGGCGACGCGTCCCCGCGCCCGAACGATCTTAACGAAATTGTTAAAGGAGACGCTTGCCCTTTACAAAGAGGCTCATAAAAGTATAACCTATAGATTTCTGGCGGACCGGAACCTTCCCCCCGTAGACCTGGATCGGGAACAGATGAAGCGGGTGCTGATCAACCTTCTGGAAAACGCCGTGGACGCGATAGGGGACAGCGGATCCGTCCGGATACGAGACGGCCTTCCTGGCCGAACAGACGAAGGCGCGCCTGGTTATCGCCGATACGGGCCGCGGCGTGACGCCCGAGGCCAAAGACCGGATCTTCGAGCCGTACTACTCCACCAAAAAGGGCGGCACGGGACTCGGGCTCACCATCGTCACTACCATTATATCCGATCACCACGGCTACATCCGGGTTTTCAATAACGAGCCGACGGGCACAAAATTTGTTATCGATCTTCCGATAGGGCTTCAATGAAAAAAAGAATCTTGATTGTAGACGACGAGGAGAGCATCCGTAAATCGCTGGTCGGGGCGCTGACCGACGAGGGGTACGAGGTCTTTGACGCCGAAGACGGCAGGAAGGCCCTGGAACTGACCGAGACGACGAGACCCCATCTGATGCTCCTGGACATCTGGATGCCCCAGATGGACGGGATGGAAGTGCTCAGGAACGGCTCAAGAAGGACTTCCCCGAGGTGGCGGTGATCATGATCTCCGGCCATGGTACCATCGAGACGGCCGTTAAGGCGGCCAAGCTCGGCGCCTATGACTTTATCGAGAAGCCCCTGTCCCTGGAAAAGATCATCATAACTATCGACCACGCCCTCAGGGAAAAGAGCCTCGAGAGCGAGATAAGCCTGTACCGTGCCCGCTTCGATGTCAGCACCACGATCGTCGGGGAGAGCCCCGCGATCATCAAGCTCAAGGACGAGATCCAAGATGGCCGCCCCGACCGACAGCTACGTGCTGATCTCGGGGGAAAACGGCACGGGCAAGGAGCTGGTGGCCCGGGCGCTCTTCGCCATGAGCAGGCGCAGCGACGCCCCTTTTGTGGAGGTCAATTGCGCCGCAATCCCCGAGGAGCTTATCGAAAGCGAGCTCTTCGGCTACGAGAAGGGCGCGTTTACCGGTGCGGACGCCAAGAAGCTGGGCAAGTTCGATTCGGCCGACGGCGGAACGATCTTCCTGGATGAGATCGGCGATATGAGTCACAAGACGCAGGCCAAGATACTGAGGATTCTCCAGGAGGGGACATTCGACCGGGTGGGAGGGCACCAAGACTATCACGGTGGACGCACGGGTGATTGCCGCCACCAACCAGAACCTCACCAGGAAAATCGAAGAAGGCGCCTTCCGCGAGGATCTCTATTTTCGTCTGCATGTGCTGCCGCTGACCGTACCGCCATTGCGGGAGCGTGTCGGCGATATCGGGCTCCTGGTCGAACACTTCATTAACGAGTTTTCTAAGGGGGAGGTCCGGCAGAAAGAAGACTATCGATCCCCGCGCGCTCTATATTCTCAACCGGCTACCACTGGCCGGGAAACGTCCGCGAGCTGAAAAACCTTGTCGAGCGGCTCACCATCATGACCAGAGACAGCGTCATCGGCCCGGAGGATATCCCGGACTACATCAGGGGTAAGGCGGAGACGGGCGGCGACGAGTCACTCTTTGCCGGCGAGGACATAAAAGAAGCACGGGATCACTTCGAGCGGATATTTATTGAGAGGAAAGCTGCGCGAAAATGACTTCAACGTCACACAACGGCCAAGATCCTCAACATGGAGCGCAGTCACCTCCACAAAAAGATCCGGCGTATAAGATCGGCGATGGGGAAATAGTCCGTGATGATCCCGTTAGCGCCAACCACCCTCCGTTTCTAACGGGAGCCCGTTTCCCCTACCAGCGTTTCCGTCCCATCGTCTTCCGATCCCGGTTTCTCTCCTGCTCGTGCCGCGGTCTCGCTTCCGTCTCCTCGCCCAGGTCGGATTCCTCGGCCACCCGATAGGGGAGTCTTTGGCCGATGAGCCGCTCAATCGGCTCCAGGTAATAGGCGTCGTCTTCGGAAGCCAGTGAGATCGCCACGCCGCTCTTGCCGGCCCGGGCGGTCCTGCCGATACGGTGGACGTAGTCTTCCGGGTTCTGGGGAAGGTCGTAGAGGATGACGCAGTCGACGTCCTCTATGTGAAGCCCGCGGGACGCCACGTCAGTACCGATGAGCGCGCGGATCTCCCCCTTCATAAAACGCTCGAGGATCTTGAGGCGCTTGCGCTGGGGTATGTCGCCCGAGAGCGCTTGCGCCGAGAAGCCGTTTCGGGTGAGCCGCTCCTTGATCATCGTGACGCCGCTCTTCGTGTTGGAAAAGATCAGGATTTTACTGCTGTCGATTTTACCGATGAGCCCCAGCAGCAGACGGAACTTCTCCCGCTTGCCGACGTGATACAGCTGCTGCGTGACCTCCTCGACGGTGATGCTCTCCGGCGTGGCCGAGACCTCCACGGGGATCTTCATGAAATGGTAGGTGGCCTCAACGACCGAAAAGGTGATGGTGGCCGAAAAGAGGAGGGTCTGGCGCTCCGCAAGCGGCGGGAGCTTCTTGAGGACAAAGCGCAGATCCTTGATAAAACCCATGTCCAGCAGGCGGTCGGCCTCGTCGATGACCAGGAGCTCGATACCGGAGGTCTTGAGGATGCCCTGCTTCATGTAGTCGATAAGGCGGCCCGGCGTGCCGACGACGATATCAACGCCCTTCCTGAGGGTATCGGCCTGTTCGCGGTAATCGACGCCCCCGAAGATCGCAGTAGCGGTAATCCCGGTTCGGGCGCCCAGGTCGTGGGCCTCGCGCTCTATCTGAACCGCAAGCTCCCTGGTGGGGGCGATGATCAGCGCCCGCGGGAGGGTGCCGTTCGGCCTCGCATTGGAGAGGAGGCGGTTAAAGATCGTGATGAGAAACGCCGCGGTCTTTCCCGTGCCGGTCTGGGCCTGGCCGATGAGGTCATAGCCGGAAAGGGTATAGGGGAGAGACTTCTTCTGGATCTCGGTCGGCGTGGTAAATCCCAGCTCACGAATTCCGGCACGGACGCGCTCGTCAAGCTTCATATCGTCAAACGAGTCGATCGGCGGAATATCCTGAACGGGGGGTATGTCGTAGTCGGGGGTAGTTTTTGTCTTGGGCATGCCTGATCTATGGAATTAGTATCGTATATGCGAAATACCGGGTTTACTCTAATTGACACGTGCGACACGCGCCAAACTCAATGATCTAAATATACCACATACGCTAAAAAAAAACAAGACCGTTTTGATGATTACTTTGCACGTGAGAATGATTACTATCTTGACAAAATGGGCACGGCAGGGAGACAATATAACCATAGCGATAAACAACAGTATTCGGACACCATGATAGTGTAATTGACGTTATTAGATGGTTTTACAACGGGAACCTGCTTCATATGGTACCGTAGGAGTAAAAGAAATGGCATCCGAGGAACGGATGGCGACGAACATGGCGATACGGGCGGCTATTGTCGCCATCGAAGAGATCATGGGTAAGAACGCGACCAAGATCGTCTTCGACAAGGCGAATAAGACCGCTCTGTTTCTAAACCCGCCGGATTATAACTTCGAGCCGTGCATAAAGGTTAGCGAGCAGGCCACGATTTACCGATCAATCATAGACTTGATGGGCTACAAGGGGGGGACCGTGTTGTGGAGAAGGATCGGCTATTTTGTCATGAAATATCCCGTGGAGATGGGGCACATTTTCGACAGTTTCGCCTCCCTTCCGCCCATGGAAAAATTCAATAAGGGGATGGAGGTCTTCGCTATGGCGTCGGGAAAAGGGAAACTGGTGACCGGATCCGAGAGTATGGCGGAGTTTGACTGCTTCGACTGCTTTTCGTGCGAGGGGTATACGTACACGCGGCCTGTATGCGCCCACTTCGAGGGAGTTATCCAATACATTTCGGACTGGGCGTTCGGCAAGAACACGTACCTCGCCCGGGAGACGCTCTGCATGGCAAAAGGCGACAAGACCTGCTATGTGAAGCTTGTTAAAAAGGATTAGCGAATCTGCAAAGGAAGGGGGGTAGCATCTATGGGTCCCATGGCAAATCTAAGACGGTGCGCCCCCTTTCCTATCTAATAGATGACTTTGCGACGGTCGCAGCAGCTCCATACGTACGTCAAGGTTTCCCGCAGTACTATATCCGACCCGCGTGTCTACCGCTTCCCTCTCATCCCTTTAATATATGACCGGTTTATCGGGGACCGGGGGTGAGGCACGTGCCTTACTACGGTTGAAGTAATCGCCTTTCCAATTCATACGCTTCCTGTAACCCATACCGCAATAAATTATAACGCATACACGGTTATATACCACACACCCGGTAATTTAACTTATCCCTTGCCACCCCTTGAGTTTCCTTCTATAATGTAAAACAATAGATATGGACATCTTCGACCATAGCGATAAGAAGCGTAAACAGGCCCGCGCGCCGCTGGCCGACCGGATGCGGCCCCGGTCCCTCGAAGAATTCATGGGACAGGCCGAGATCCTCGGGCCGGGTACGCTCCTGCGCACCTCCATCGAGCGGGACGAGATCGTCTCCATGATCTTCTGGGGGCCGCCGGGCTCCGGCAAGACGACGCTGGCCCGTATCATCGCCGAGCGCTCCCAGGCCGCCTTCGTCGCCTTTTCGGCTGTTACCTCGGGCATCAAGGAGGTCCGGGAGGTCATCGAAAAGGCCGGCAGCGACCTGAAATATTACGGCAAGAAGACGATCCTCTTTATCGACGAGATCCACCGCTTCAACAAGGCCCAGCAGGATGTCTTTTTGCCCTTCGTGGAGGACGGCACCATCGTCCTGATCGGGGCGACCACCGAAAACCCCTCGTTTGAGGTCAATTCGGCGTTGCTGTCCCGTACGCGGGTCTACGTCTTCGGCCAGCTCACCGACGAGGACCTTGCCGCCATTATCCGGCGGGCTATTGCCGATACAGACCGCGGCCTGGGGGGGCTTGCGCTTGCCGTAGATGAGGACGCGCTCGGCCATCTGGCCTCCCAATCCCACGGGGATGCCCGGATTGCGCTCTCGGGCCTCGAGGTCGCCGTTGCCAATACTCCCCCCGGCCCGGACGGCACGGTTCGCGTGACGCTCGCGGTGGCCGAGGAGGCGATGCAGCGGCACGCACTGATGTACGATAAAGGCGGCGAGGAGCACTACAATATCATCTCGGCCCTGCACAAGTCCGTCAGGGATTCCGACCCGGACGCGGCGCTCTACTGGCTTTCGCGGATGCTCAAGGGGGGGGAGGACCCGCTCTATATCGCCCGTCGGCTCATCCGAATGGCGATCGAGGACGTGGGGCTTGCCGATCCGCAGGCGCTTACGGTAGCGGTGGCCGCCAAGGAAGCCTACCACTTCATCGGTTACCCCGAGGGGGAGCTGGCCCTGGCCGAGGTTGCGGTCTATCTGGCGTGCGCCCCCAAGAGTAACGCCGTCTACGCTGCGTTTGGGGAGGTGGAGCGGGATATCAAAAAGTACGGTGCGCTGCCGGTGCCGCTGGTCATCCGAAACGCGCCCACGCGCCTGATGAAGGAGATCGGTTACGGTAAGGGGTACAAGTATGCCCACAGCTACGCGGATGCCGTGGTCGATCAACCGCGCCTCCCCGAGAAGCTCGCGGGGAGGGCCTACTACCGCCCGACGGATCGGGGATTCGAGGAAGAGATCAAACGCCGGCTTTCGGCGCGGCGGGCAAAACTTGAACGGAAACTGAAGGTAAAAGATACGCCATAAACTAACGAGGAGATCGTAATGCAGATGAGAAGATGTGTCGCTGTGGTCGTTGCGATGCTTTGTCGCTGGTGTTTCGCCGCCGGGGTATCGGCCGCGCCCCTGACGGTGCAGGATAAGGAGCAGCTCAAGTGGCTCTTCGGGATGATGGAGACCTCCATCAACCAGGGCGACGCCCAGGGGATCATCAATCTCTTTTCTCCAAACATGCCCCAGGACCGGCGCACGGCGCTGTCCAACGATATATACGCAAGGATCGCGGGCGGCGGGATCAAGGTCTCGTTTTTCCCGAACCTCTCCGACGAAAGTATCAAAGAGATCTCTCCCGGGGTCCTGTATGAAGTGAGCGGGTCGTTCAAGGCCGAGGGGCCGCAGTGGAACGTATCGGGCCTTTCGGCGACGTTCACGGTTGAGCGGGTGGGGTACTACTTTTATATCTACGATACCAACATGCTCGAGAAGATGGGACCGGAGGCGGTCTTTAAGACAGTAGGGCTCGTATTCCTCATTATCGGGGCGATCTTCCTGGTGGGCATCGTCGGAGTGATCATCATTGTCGTCCTGATTATCAGAAGCCAGAAAAAGAAGAAGGCGGTAGTTAGTTCCGGCGAGGGACCGGGTACCGTATAGGCGCCTGAGAAAACAAAACGGCGGGGGATCTTCCGGATATACGGCGTATCGTCGATCGGAAAAGGTAATCCACCGGTATAGTACGAGAGACCGGGCGCGCCCTACGCGGCGCGCCCTTAACGTGCCGGGGCTTGCGGCCTGCTTCCGGTCTCTTTCCCTGCGGCCACAGCCCGGAACTACGCGCCCGGCCGGAGAAAACGCATACGAACATTTTTAGGTTGCCTTTCGGCGACCTATCGTAGTAGTATCATTCGATAGAAATGTGCTCTTGCGTCGAATACGCCGCACGAGAGATACTTCGCGCATACACCGAAAGGAGACGGCTATAAGCGGCAACGTACTACATATGATCTTCGGCATCATGGGAGGCCTGGGCCTCTTTTTCTTCGGAATCCGCACCATGGGCGACGGCCTCCAGAAGTATGCCGGGGACCGGCTCAGGAACTTCCTCAAGAGCATCACGAAGAACCGCTTCGTCGGTATGGTCACGGGGCTAATCGTCACCGCGATCATACAGTCCAGCAGCGCCACCACCGTCATGACGGTGAGCCTGGTAAACGCCGGCCTCATTACGCTGGTACAGGCAATCGGCGTGATTTTCGGCGCCAATATCGGCACCACCATGACCGCCCAGCTCATCGCCTTCCGCGTCCAGGACTACGCGCTGCCGATACTGGGCATCGGGGTCATCCTCTATCTCTTCTTCAAGAAAGAGAAGGTCGTCTATTTCGGCCAGGTACTCATGGGGTTCGGGATGCTCTTCTTCGGACTCCTCATCATGTCGGACGCCTTTATCTTCTTGAGAGAATCCCCGAAGGTCCTCGACCTCTTCGCGAGCCTAGACGGGTTTCCCCTGATGGCGGTCATCATCGGGACGGTCTTTACGATGATCATGCAGAGCTCATCGGTTACCGTCGGCATCACCATGGCCCTGGCGACCACGGGCCTCATCTCGTTTCCGACCAGCGTTGCGATCATCCTCGGGGATAATATCGGTACTACCATCACCGCGCAGCTTGCGTCACTCGGGACCAACATCAGCGCGAGGAGAACGGCCTGGGCGCATACGATGTTTAACGTCATCGGCGTCTGCTATATCTTTCCGCTTCTTCCTTATTACGTGAAGGTCATCAATATGATCACTCCGGGAGATGTGGGATTCATCATCACGACCGCGGCCGAGGCCGCCCGCTTCCACATGAACATCGGAGATGCCCCCTATGTCGCCCGACACATCGCCAATGCGCACTCGGTTTTTAATATTATCAACGTTATTATATTCCTGCCTCTGATCGGCGGCCTGGCCAAGGTCGTCAGCTGGATCGTCCCGGGGAAAGTGGAGACCGAAGACGAGTTTCGCCTCGTCTACATCAAGGGACAGATGATCTCACCGGTTATCGCGGTGGAGGAGGCGCGGAACGAGGCGGTCCGGATGGCGCGCTTCACGCTGGATATGCTCGACGAGGACATGCGGGCGCTCCTCAATAATGATACTAAAACGCTCGAAAACGTCAGGCGGCTCGAGGGACGGGTGGACGTGATGCAGAAGGATATCACCGCCTACTGCGTTCAGATATCACAGGAATCGATCACTCCCGAGGTTTCCAAGAATATCACCTCCCTCATCAACATGGTCAACAACCTCGAGCGGATCGGGGATCACTGCGAAAACCTGAGCGAGCTTATCGAAAAGAAGAAAAACGGCAAGTATACTTTCTCCGAAGAGGCCCTGGATGGGATACGGGACATCTACCATGAGACACGGCACTTCATGGAGTTCGTGATCCAGGGCATGGTACAGCAGGAAACCGGCATTAAGCCGGAGGCGGACCGGTACGAAAAACGGATCAACTACCTCGAGGATACCCTGCGCCAGGCGCACATCGACCGGCTGAACGCGGGGACCTGCAGCGTTGAAACGGGCCTCATCTTCATTGACATGCTGACCAATTTCGAAAAGATCGGTGACCACGTCTTCAACGTCGCCGAGGCCGTCGTCGGGATCAAGTAGCGCCAAGCCTTACAGGCTTATACTGCTGATTCCATACGGAGTACGAAAAAAAGCGGCCCGTTCGCATGAAAGGGCCGCTTTCGTATTCTGGCGGGAGCGACGAGACTCGAACTCGCGACCTCCGGCGTGACAGGCCGGCGTTCTAACCAACTGAACTACGCCCCCGATTCTGACTCTTCCCAACGGCTTGCGGCTTGCGTACGGACCCGGTCACGTCACTGCCAATTCTTCCCGGTTTTTCCACCAGTAACCGTGCACAAGTAATTGGTAGGCGGAACAGGGTTTGAACCTGTGACCCCCGGCTTGTAAGGCCGGTGCTCTCCCAACTGAGCTACCCGCCCCTGGGCCCTGCCGTAAGACTTACAATACTCTCATGACCCGGCTTTGTTGTCAAGAAAAAATCTGACCGCGCGCCAAAAAGGAAAACGGATTATCCGACGCCGCTCTATTACTATGGCCCTACGGCCTAACAGCCCTATGGTGCCATGGGGGCCGCTTTACCCCGCAGCTGCAAAACCAATCGGGACATCCTTGATAAAGGATGCCCCGATTGTGAATAGTAGGCAAGCCAAAGGTGCCGGCCGTTTCCGACTTCCTAATGCGCCGCGACGCGCTCCTCCGGAGACGGCTCCACTTCCTTGGTGAACTCCCGCTCCTTCTCTTCCCTGTTCTTCCTGAAGAACTCGTCCGCATCGTCCAAAACGAGGGCCCTTCTGAGCACCTGGTCCATATGATCGGCAAAGACGATCTTGAGGGATTTCTTGATCCGATCGGGAACGTCTTCGAGGTCTTTCTGGTTTTCCATCGGGATGATGACTTCCTTGATGCCGCCGCGGTTTGCCGCAAGGAGCTTTTCCTTGAGGCCGCCGATGGGAAGGACCCGCCCCCTCAGGGTGATCTCCCCGGTCATGGAGAGGTCGCGCCTGACCTTTATCTTGGTGAGGGCCGATGCGATGGCGCTTGCCATCGTAATGCCGGCCGACGGGCCGTCTTTCGGGATGGCGCCCTCAGGCACGTGGATGTGCAGGTCGATATTCTGGTAGAAGTCGCGTTCCAATCCCAGCTCATCGGCACGGCTGCGAACGTAGCTCATGGCCGCCTGTGCGCTCTCCTGCATGACCTCGCCGAGCTTGCCGGTGATAGTCAGTTTGCCCTTTCCGGGGACGACGCTCACCTCGATCGTCAGGAGCTCCCCGCCGACCTCCGTCCAGGCCATACCGGTGGCGATACCGACGGTATCCTCTTCCTCGAGCTTGCCGTAGCGGAAGCGGGGAATTCCGAGGTATTTCTTAACCTTGGCGGGACTGATCAATACCGAGTAACTCGGGGCCGTACTTGACCACCTCTTTGGCCACCTTGCGGCAAATGGAGCCGATCTCGCGCTCCAGGCTGCGCACGCCCGATTCCCGGGTGTAATTTCGGATGACTACCAGCATCGCGCTGTCGGTAAAAGAAATGTTATTGTCCTTCAGGCCGTTTTCGGCAGCCTGCTTCTTGACCAGAAACTGCTGGGCGATATGGAGTTTTTCGATCTCCGTGTAGCTGTCGATCTGGATAATCTCCATCCTATCCTGCAACGGCTCTGGGAATATTGTGCAGGAGGTTTGCCGTCGTAATGAACATCACCTTGGAAAGGTCATAGTCCAGGTCCAGGTAGTGGTCGTTAAACGTGTTGTTCTGCTCCGGGTCCAGCACCTCGAGCAGGGCCGCCGACGGATCGCCGCGGAAATCGGTGCTCATCTTGTCCACCTCGTCCATGAGGTAGACGGGGTTGGACGATTTTGACTTCTTCAGGTACTGGATGATCTTGCCGGGCAGCGCGCCGATATAGGTGCGCCGGTGTCCCCTGATCTCGGCCTCGTCCCTGACGCCGCCAAGCGAAAGCCTGACGAAGTTGCGTCCGGCGGCGCGAGCGATCGATTTACCCAGCGAGGTCTTCCCGACGCCCGGAGGGCCGACGAAGCAGAGGATAGGGCCCTTCATGTCCTGCTTGAGGTGCTTGACCGCCAGGTATTCGAGGATCCGTTCCTTGGGTTTCTTGAGGCCGTAGTGATCCTCTTCGAGGATGCGGGCGGCCTCGTCGATATCCAGCTTATCCTCGGTGTACTCTTCCCAGGGCAGCGCCAGTATCCAGTCGAGGTAGTTTCTGATGACGGTGGCCTCCGCGCTCATCGGAGACATCATCTTGAGTTTTTTGAGTTCCTTGTCGGCGCGGTCCCGCGCCTCGTCGGATAATTTTTTCTTCTTGATCTTATCCTCGAGTTCCTTGATCTCGGTTTTGAACTCGTCTTTTTCTCCAAGCTCCTTCTGGATGGCCCGCATCTGCTCGTTGAGATAGTATTCTTTCTGGGTGCGCTCCATCTGCTTTTTGACGCGGTTCTTGATCCGACGCTCGATCTGGAGGATCTCGATTTCGCTCTGCATGAAGGAAAGCACTTTTTCCAGGCGCTCGGCCGGTTTTTCGAGTTCGAGCACCGACTGCTTCTCGTCGAGCTTAAGGTTGAGGTGCGTGATGATCGTATCGGCCAGACGCGACGGCTCGTTGATCGACGCCACAGACAGGATCATCTCGGGCGGGATCTTACGGTTGAGCTTGGCATACGTCTCAAAGGTGCTGTTGATAGATCGTACGAGCGCCTCGATCTCGGGCGTTATGTCGTTATCTTCGACGATAATCTCGGTGTCAACCAGGAAATATTCCTCGTTCGGCACGAACCGCCGAATGCGCGCCCGCTGCTTTCCCTCGACGAGGACCTTGACGGTTCCGTCGGGCAGCCGCAAGAGCTGGATGATGATCCCCACCGTGCCGATCGAGTAGATCTGGTCGGGAGCGGGATCGTCCATCTTGGCGTTATGCTGGGCTGAAAGCAGGACATTCTTGTCGGCGGCCATCGCCGACTCCAGCGCGTTGATTGATTTCTTTCCTGCCCACAAAAAGTGGGACAACCATATGGGGAAAGATGATGATGTCCCGAAGCGGCAACAGGGGGATCAGGTTCTCGTCCTGCGCGCTATGGGTAGGATCATCCTTTTCGTTCTTGAAAAACATCGTAGGTGTTCTCCTCGTATTCAGTTAAAATCGACGATATTAGGCCGATTTTTCGTAGAGTATGATCGGGTTCTCCTTTTTCAGTACGACCCCTTCATTGATGATGCATTCCTTGATGTTCTTCTGTGAGGGGATCTCGTACATCAGGTCGAGCATTATATTCTCCATAATGGAGCGAAGCCCGCGCGCTCCCGATCCCCGCTCGATGGCAAGCTTGGAGATGGACGACAGCGCGCCGTCGGTAAAGCGGAGCTTGACCTTCTCGAAATCGAACAGCTTCTGATACTGCTTGACGAGGGCGTTTTTCGGCAGTGTCAGGATCTTTATAAGCGCCTCCTCCGAGAGGTCGGTCAGCGAGGCGATAACCGGAAGCCTTCCCACGAATTCGGGGATGAGGCCGTATTTTATCAGGTCCTGGGGCTGAACCTGGGTCAGGGTCGCCCCGATATCCATTTCCTTCTTCTTCTTGATATCGGCGCCGAACCCGAGGGTCTTGGAGTGGAGCCGCCGCTCGACGATCTTTTCCAGGCCCGTAAAGGCGCCGCCGCATATAAAGAGGATATTTGTGGTGTCGACCGGGAGGAACTCCTGCTGGGGGTGCTTTCTGCCGCCCTTGGGCGGTACGTTGGCGATCGTCCCCTCGATTATCTTGAGGAGGGCCTGCTGGACCCCCTCTCCGGATACGTCCCTGGTGATGGAAGGATTTTCGCTCTTGCGCGAGATCTTATCCACCTCGTCGATATAGACGATGCCCCGTGAGGCCTTCTCGATATCGTAGTCGGAGGCCTGCAGGAGGTTGAGGATGATGTTTTCCACGTCCTCGCCCACGTAGCCGGCCTCGGTGAGGCTCGTGGCGTCGGCGATGGTAAAGGGAACTTTCAGAAACTTCGCCAGCGTCTGGGCCAGCAGGGTCTTACCCGACCCGGTGGGGCCCAGCAGCAGGATATTGCTCTTCTGGAGCTCGATATCGCCGGTCTTGGTATCGCAGTCGATGCGCTTGTAATGGTTGTGGACAGCCACCGAGAGGATCTTCTTGGCCCATTCCTGGCCGACGACGTATTCGTCGAGAAATTGCTTTATCTCCACCGGCTTGGGTATTTCCGAGCGCGTGCGGGAAAGCTCCTCGCGTTCGTATTCTTCGGCGATAATGTCGTTGCAGAGCTCAACGCATTCGTCGCAGATAAAGCTCGTCGGTCCGGCGATCAGCTTTTTGACGTCTTTCTGGTTCTTGCCGCAGAACGAGCAGAACATCCCCCGTTCTTTGTCTTTATCTCTGAAATCATCCATACGTGTACCCTTGTTGGTATACTATGCCGTTATAGATGCCGCCGGACGGCCGCGACGGCGGACGCTCCCGCTCCAGCGAGGTTACCGACCGTTATTTTCTCTTTGACATGATTTCGTCGACCAGGCCGTATTCCTTTGCCTGATCTCCCGTCATGAAAAAGTCTCGATCCGAGTCGGCGGTTACTCGTTCGATGGGCTGCCCCGTGTGCCTGGAGAGTGATCTGGTTCAGCTCTTCCTTGACCCGAAGGATCTCCCGGGCGTGGATGTCTATATCGGACGCCTGTCCCTCAAAACCCCCCATGACCTGGTGCACAAGAATCCGCGCGTGGGGCAGAGAATAGCGCTTCCCATTGGCGCCGGCCGTCAGCAGGACAGCCCCCATGGAAGCGGCCTGGCCGATGCAGATTGTCGAGACGGCCGGTTTGATATACTGCATGGTGTCGTATATCGCGAGACCCGCCGTCACAATGCCGCCCGGCGAATTTATATAGAAGCTGATGTCCTTATCGGGGTCCTCGGCCTCAAGAAAAAGCATCTGGGCGATGATGACGTTTGCCACATCATCGGAAATGGGCGTTCCTAAGAAGATCACCCGGTCCTTGAGGAGCCTCGAATAGATATCGAACGCGCGTTCTCCGCGGCCGTCCTGCTCAACGACGATTGGGATGAGCGCCATTGGGTTATCCCTCGCATTTACTGTTAAGGGGGTTGGCCATCGGGCGTCTGCCGCCTTTGATAAACCGTGCCCCCTTATTGTATAAGATAGTGCTCTCTATCGGCTTCGTCAAGCCGCGGGCGTCATTTTTCGCCCGTGTCGGCCCTTTAGCGCGGCCTATTTAGTATTAGACTCAGGCGGTCACTTATCTCCGTTTTCCCGATATTCGTACTATTTCAGATCAGAACCGGCTCAACCCGCCCTGCGGCAGCGTACCGGCGATCAGGGCGCGTTCTTATATCATCCGGGCTACTTCTCCTGGTCTTCCTCGGATTCGTTCAATGTCCCGAAATTCCTTGGATAACTTCTTCACTTCTTTTATTGTAACAAGCTTTGTTAGAAAATCAAGGGTTTTTTCCTCGGTGATCCGGGAGGCCAGATCTTCCCAGGCGTCGTTCTTGTCGTACCGTTTCTTGATTTCCTCGTATTTCATCCTGAGCGACTGGGCGTCGTTCTTGAGCCGCTCCTCGGACTCCTGGCTGCGTGGTCGTGATCCCTTCCCGCTTGGCGATCTCTTCGAGGATGAGCCGGGCCTTTACTTCGTACTCGGCCCGGGGCTTAACGGTCGCCAGCATCTCGTCGGGCTTGGCCTCCATCATTTCCAGCGAAAGACCCTGGGAGCGCAGCCGCATTTCCGTGTCGCGGATGATATCGAGGCTCTGGGCCTCGACGAGGGCCGGCGGCGCCTCGATGGGGTGCTTGTCGACGAGCCGCTTTATGATACGGCGGCTGACCGCCTGGTCTTCCCGCTTGGCGGCGGTGTCTTCGAGCCGCTTCCTGACGTCATCCTTGAGCGCCTTGAGGTTCTCGAATTGGCCGACATCCTTGGCAAACTCGTCGTCGATCTTCGGGACGTTCTTGACCCGAATCTCCTTGATATCGACTTCAAACTGTAATCTGCTTTCCGGCCAGGTCCTTGCTGTGATAGTCGGCCGGGAACTCGACCTCGAAACTGAGGTGCTGACCCGGCCTCCTGGCCGATCAGGTTTTTTTCGAAATCCTCGATGAACCTACCGGCGCCGATCTCGACGGGGTAGTTCTCGGCGGCGGCCTCCTTTGACGGGCTTGCCGTCCATCGAGCCGGCAAAGCTGACGGTGACGATATCCCCCTTCTTGACGGGGCGCTGCTTTTCCTCTGCCTCGAGGGTGGCGTGGTTTTCGGCGAGCCTCTCGACGAATGCCTCAATTTCTTTCTTGTCGATATCCATGCTTAAGGCGCTCGACCTCGATGGCCTTATAGTCCGACAAGCGCGACTACCGGGGTCACTTCAAAGGCGGCCGAATAGGTGAACTCCTCGTCCTCGACCGCCCCATCGGTATCCACCTCGGGGTATGAAACAGGGCGGATGCCGGCCTCGGAAAGCGCCTTGGAGTAGCTGTCGCCGAAGAGTTGTTCGGTAACGTCGGCCTTGACCTGGTCCTTGAAAAGTGATCTCGAGGACGTGACGGGGAATCCTGCCGGGCCTGAAGCCCTTGACCTTAGCCTTCTTGTTGAGGGCGAGGTAGGCGTCCTCGACGGCGGAATTGACAACGTCCCGGGGAATGGTGACGGTAATCTTTTTCTTGACGCTCGATACGTCTTCAACGGTAACCTTCATGGAAACGAACTCCTGATCGTATGATGGTTATGAGTGCGAAACAACGGGGTGATGGGATGGTGCGAGAGGGGGGATTTGAACCCCCACGGCAGGAACCACTGGATCCTAAGTCCAGCGCGTCTACCAATTCCGCCACTCTCGCAATAGGGCGGAACGTAAAAAAATTGGTGGGCCATCTAGGGATCGAACCTAGGACCTACTGATTAAGAGTCAGTTGCTCTACCAATTGAGCTAATGGCCCACGTATGTATTTACCCGTATCTTGGAAAAATAACATGAGGGGGAAAGCTTGTCAAGATGATTTTTTGGGATTTAGGCGGCCGGAGGGAGTGACTATCAGAAAACCAGAGAGACGTTATGCGTATGACTAATCCGACCTACGATCATCGCGAGCCCCCCGTATGGGGCCGACAGGGGCGTTATAGGCGAAATCGTCTCATTTGGCCAGTTCCGGGAACGAGGATTGTACTACTTCCCCGGCCGATAGACGACGTGGCGGCACCGGTCGTCACCCCGGGCGATGCAGAGCGTCTCCTCGATCCGCAGGTCCTGCCCGACGATCCAGCGGCCGATGGCGTGGGAAAAGCCGGTCCCGGCGTTGCATATCGGCGCAGTAGTCTTCAGCCCGGAGCACCAGTAGCAGGGAGAGAGCTCGATGACGTAACCCTCGTCATTCGCGTAGCAGGTATAGATGTCGCCGAAGATTCCCTTCGCCGCCACGAACATGATATCCTGGAGACGCACGAACTCGTCAAAGAGCCTGTCCGGCGTGCGGTCATCGGGCTTTAAACCGTCGATGTTAAGGAGGGCGGGGAACTGCTCCAGTATGATCTCGAAGGACCGCTTGCCCAGCTGGAACGTTATGGTCCTTGACCCCCGCTCCCCCAGGACCCCGATGAGGCCGGACATGAGGCGGGTAAAGTCCTCCGAGCTTTGCTCCAGCTCGAGGTTATTGGGGGGGTAGTTTCCGATAAATTTTTGGAGTTTTGCGTAGTTAAGGATAGAATTGAGGCCGTTGAGGCCAAGTATTTCCTCGGCCGTTATAAATCCAAGATATAATACCTGATTTGGCAGATTCCCCTTCAGCGGCATGGTACTCTCCTTTTAAAGGATATCGGTTAACTGTCCGAATAGACGAGCGACACTACCTTACGAACCTAATGGAGATACTGCGTTTGTGGCGGTTACTATACCATACCTACGTATAATTTGTATAAAATTTTTACCGGATAATCTACAACTACATAGTAAGACAGGTAATGCTTTGCATTGCCTGTCTTAAACCTTTTGTTACCGCGTGCCGCTTACAACACCCGGGATTCAAAGGACTTCTACGAACAGAATAATCGCCGGGTTCCCCCGGTTCAGCCTGAAACCTCCCGGGTTTGGTACCGGAGGCTGGTCACGCCGGCTATTTCATTTTCCTTCCGGCTGGTCCCACGAGTAGGAGTACTCGTCGGGGAGCTCTTTCCCCAGGGCGGACATCCCCGCTTTCACGATACGTGTCATTTCGGCGACCCGTCTACCGACGTTTTCGGCGCACAGCATCCCCTCTGGGTCGTCGTTGTCCTTACCGAGCGGGTTCGGGCCCTGGCCGGTCCATGCGGCGGCACCGATGTAACAGCCGGCTATATTGTCCCCGGATACCACGACCCCGTTCATGAGCAGGCAGCTGTGTATCAGGGCCGTCAGCGTCAGCTCCTGCCCGCCGTATCGGGTAGCGCCGCCGGTGAGCACTCCGCAGACCTTGCTGAACCGGGGCACCGCCTTCCCGCGCCCGAGGTAATGAAGGAGCGACATATTGCCCAGCCTGTCCAGGAGGGCCTTCATGGAGGCGGGGATAGAAGTGTGATAAACGGGAGCGGCCCACAATACGCCGTCTGCCTCCATATACTTAGGCACGAACTCGTGAAAGTCGTCCATAATTACGCAGTAGCCTTTCTCCAGGCACTTGTAGCAGCTGATGCAGAATCCTATTTTTTTGCCTCCCATTTCGTAGAGCTCAGTCTCAATACCCGGCACGTTTCCGGCGGCTTCCAACGCCCTGCTCAGCATTCTGGTCGTGTTGCCGTTCTTTCGAGGGCTCCCCCCAACGCCGAGGATTTTTATCTTTTTCATCTCTGGCTACGCTCCCAAAGTATTTAAGTAAGATATATCAAGGAGTGCGCCCAATACAAGGCTTTGCCGCGATTTGCCGGACGCACCCGTAGGCTGGAGCCTATTTGAATGCGAAGGGCACCTCGTACACGTCCTTTGGCAGTCCCATGACCACTTCGTTGCCCTTTTCGTTGATAATGACGAGGTTTTCGAAGTGGAACGTCCCGACGCCACCGAACTTCCTCATCCCTCCCTGGCCCATCCCCGTCGGCTCGATCTCAAAGACCATGCCGGGCTGGAGCACGGTTTCCTCCGAGCGTCCGAGCACGGGGGGTTCCTGAATGTCCAGGCCGATGCCATGGCCGACCATTTCGATCGTCCCCATGCCTGCCTTTTCCACCACACCGGCCACCGCGCCCCATACGTCTTTAGCCTTGGCGCCCGGCCGCGCGGCCGCTACGCCCGCGTCAAAGGCCTCGTACATCACCTGGCACCCCTTGATGAATCCCTCTGATACCGGGCCGACGTCAACCATCCGGCCGTTATCGGCCCAGTACCCCTTGTACCTGCATGCCTGGTCCAGGGACAGATAGTCGCCCTTCTTGATGGTGACGCCCTCGAAATGGAAGCCGGTATCGAACATGCCCTCCTTGGCGCCAACCATGATGTGTCCCGGATTGATAAAGTCAGCCCCGTTTTCAAACGCGGCGATGATCCACGTCCGGCCCACATCCTGCTCGGTCATCCCCGGCTTGAACCGGGATACGGCCGTCATCTGTGCCTGCCGGTGAATCGCGGCGGCCTTTTTCAGGCGCTCGATTTCCAGGGTCGATTTAATCATACGGCATCCCCAGACGATCACGTCGCCGTCGACGAATTTCGCGTTGGGCAGCGCCTGCATCATTGTCTGGATGTCGTTAAACGGTCTCGGTATCCAGGTATGGGCGATCTGCCCCATTTCGAGGGCGACGTTTCCCTTGCCGTACCCCATCTCGCTGACGGTATCGGCGACCTCTTTCGGGAAGGCCCGCTCCGAATGGGTCTCGTGCACGTCGGCCTGGGTTCGGATGTCCCTGACCCAGCATTGGGCCTCCGCCGCCCAGCGGAAGAACTCGCCGGTAATGTTTACCGGATTTCCATCCTTCGGAATCAGCGTTACCATCGGCTGAATGCTGGGCAGCATCCAGTGGTTCGAGGTGAATCCTCCGAAATACCTGCAGTTCTGCTCGCTCCAGAGCACGAGGATGTCGACCTTCTTCTCCTTCATCAGGCTCTGGGCCCGATCGATGCGCGATTTCCACTCTGCGTAGGGGACGTCGGGAAAGGTCGGATCGGGTCCGAACAGCTCGTATCCGGGGGGATCGGGTGCTTTTCTCAGTGACATGGCGGCCTCCGTGTAAGAATAATAAATATTAAGGATAGAAACGTGCTTAAGATGTGGGCGGCGGCGCCCGTCACGGTGATCGTCAGGATGCGGCGTTGTCAGCCAGGGGGTGCCTTGAGGCGGCCCCTTACTTTTTTGGGGGGTGGTACAGGCCACGGGGAGGGATTACGGGGTGAGAAGCCGTACCACCATTTCCTTCATGCTCTGGCGCAATTCCGTGTTCTGCCGGACGTCCAGTACCTGCTCTAAATACGCCAGCCCCTCCATGCAGCCTATGATGACGTTTGCCGCGTTGGAAACGTCCGCTTTTCCGATGACGCCTTGATCTCTGTAGAGGATAAGCTCATTGATCAGGAGGCCGCGAAACCGATCGTACATCCCGGCGAACTGCGCCCTGATCTTCTGATTCCTGAAGGTAAGCGAATAACACGAATAGAACGCACCGTTGTCAACAAACCGAACCTTGTCCAGACCGAAAAGCCCGTCGAGGAACAGGTGAAACCTCCTATGGTAATCATCGGTCTCACCGAGTCCGTAGAAATAGGGCTCTTCGTACTTGGCCAGGATAAAGTCTACCAGTTCCGCGGTCATTTCCTCTTTTGTCTTGAAATAATGCGTGATAAGGCTTGGTTGGATTCCCATCAGCTTCGCGATCCTCGCGATGGACGCGCCCTCAATACCCTTTTTTGATATGACCTGGTAGTAGCTTTCCAGTATTTCCCGTCTTCGTATGTCGGCTATTCGTTCCATTACCGCCTTTCTTGAAAATTGGCTGACTACCGAGTTTCTTATATAGGGTTTTTTATTGTATATTTGTACAATTTGTTATACAAATGACCAATCACGTGATTGAGATTCTAATTAAGAACGGAAACCGTGTCAAGTAAAAAGGAACCCGCTCACGGGCGGGCAGTTGGGCCTGCCGTGAGGCCGGATGGCGGCCCTAACGGGCCCTCTGCGTATGGTATACCGGTGTTTTTCGAAGAGGAGGACAAGCCATGAGCCGGAAGGTCGTCATAACGGGAACGGCGGGAGGAATCGGATATGAGGTCGCAAAACGTTTGGCCCAATCGGGAGATACGGTTATCGGTTTTGACCGGAACGACAGCGGGATCGCGCGCCTGAAAAAAGAATTGGATCAGATCGGCGCGCCTCACTATCTGTCTGTCCTTGATATTACCGACAGAGAAGGAGTGGCGAAATTCCGCGACGCAGCGCTCAAGGAATTCGGCGCGGTGGATGTCGTTCTTTCGAATGCCGCGGTCGCATCGTTCGGCTCCTTCGAGGAGGCCGACCTTGGAGGGATGTCCCGATCACTCGAGATCAATGTCCTTGGAACGGCGACGGTCCTCCAGGCCTTCATCCCCGCGATGCGGGAGAGGGGGAGCGGGCGGCTGATCGCCATGTCGTCGTTTACGGGCATAGTGCCGTTCCCGTTCGAATCGATCGATACCGCCTGCAATTTTGCCATCGAGGGCCTGGTCCGGGCGTTACGCTACGAGGTGGAGCCCTTCGGGATCGAGGTGGGGATGATCGAGCCTTCCATCGTCGTCACGGAGCTTACGGCCGGCATCCACGCGGTGCCCCCTGCCGGATCGCCCTATCGGGAGAGGGTTCAGAGGTTTCTTGCCAAGGACAGGGAAATGAAGAAAAACGCCATGATGCCCGGCCTCGCGGCTCAGAAGATCGTGAAAATCATCAAGGGCAAAAGGCTGAAGCTGCACAACCGGATCGATTTCACCAGCGCCTTTTTTCTTGCGGTTGATAAATTCCTGCCCGCCGGCGTAACTGACGGCATCCTGTTGCGCCAGATGGATATCAAGCCGTAGACGGCATTACGGCCGGCAGTAATCTCCGGCAGTATTGCGGCCGATCCTTTTATCGTGCAAGCGCGTGACAGCCCGGTGGATAGGGGGTGGACGAAAATATTCGCTGATACCTTTTTGATAGCGGTTTTATGATATACTAATTCTGTCGGTTTCTATACATCCGTACTATAAACAATAGGAGGAACCCATGAGTATATCCGAAAAGATCCAGCAGGCGGATTGGCAAAAGGAAAAGCACGTCCCCGCCATCGAATGCCCGGACAAAGTCAAGGCCGATGACTTCGTGAAGGTAACCGTCTCGCTGGGCAAGGCCGTCGCCCACCCAAACACCACCGAGCACCACATCCGATGGATCGCGTGCTTCTTCTCGCCCGATGACGACAAATTCACCTACGAGCTGGGCCGCTTCGAGTTCAACGCCCACGGGGAGGCGGTGGCCGGCCCCAACCAGGGCCCGGTCTACACCAACCACGAGGTGACGTTCGCCTTCAAGACCAGCAAGCCCGGAAAGCTTCATGCCGTTGCCCTCTGCAATATCCACGGCCTCTGGGAGTCGGAAAAATCGCTTTCCCTCGCGTAGGGTTACACCCAGGCTATACACGTCCCGCCGCCGATTGGGCAGACCGGGCCGATCGGCGGCCCCGCGCCGCCTGCCGCCGCGTGAGCGTCATGCGGGGAGCGCGGGGCACTACCGCCCTTGCGGGACCCGGCCCGATACCGATCTAACCGGATCAAGGAGGAGGCAGGAAGCGATGAGAGAACTGACGACCGAAATCGATATCAAGGCGCGGGCGTCCCGCGTCTGGGAGATCGTTACGGACTTTGGGACGTACCCCTCGTGGAACCCCTTTATCAAAGAGATCGTCGGCCGGCCGAAGATCGGCACCCGCCTCGAGGCGACGATGGAGCCGCCGGGAGGAAAACCAATGCGTTTTTCGCCCAGGGTTCTCGTGGTGCGGCCGGGCCGCGAGCTGGTATGGAAGGGGAGCCTGTTTATGCCGGGGATCTTTGACGGCGAGCATCATTTTATCATCGAGCCGATAAGTAAGAACTCGGTGCATTTTATCCAGCGTGAGCGCTTCAGCGGGGTCCTCGTCCCGTTTCTCTGGAAGATGCTCGACACCAAAACGCGAAAGGGTTTTACGGCGATGAACAAGGCCCTCAAGGCGCGGGCCGAAAGGGCCGGGTGATAGGAGGCCGTGCCGCCGCAGGAGTTCGGATAAGCGCTGCGGACCATCCCCCTGACATGACCCCCGGCTCCGTGCATCAGCACACCCATCCCCACAGGAGCGAAAAATGGATATACGGACGATCCGGCTATTGGCCGGCTACAACGAAAAGACGAACGCGGAGATGAACGCGCTCATCTCCCGCCTGGACGCGGCCCACTGGAATCACAATTTCGATGCGTTCTTTCCCAGTATCCGAATGGTCTGTAACCACCTCTATATCGCGGATTTCACCTGGCTGAAGCGTTTCAGTAATCTGCGCGATTTCCGGTACTTTAAAGACGCCGTGTTTTCCCGGGAGATCAGCTTTGCGGAAGACGCGTTCGTAACCCGGGAGGATTACCAGACCAAGAGGCAATACCTGGACGGGCTGATCGCGGCGTTTGCCGATGAGGTCACCGATACCGACCTGGGGAACACCCTGACGTATAAAGATATACGGGGAGTGGAAAATACGCGGAATTTCGGCGGGCTGATCCTGCATTTCTTCAACCACCAGACGCATCACCGGGGGATGATATCGGTCTATATGGAAATGCTCGGGATACCGAACGACTACAGCAATCTTGCAAAACTCGTTTAGGCGATGCCGCCGGTCAAACGTAGCGGCGTGGCCAAGGCCATGTGCCGCGCCGTCCCAACGATCGGGCATTGCCTTTTCACCCGGAATATGCTACGGTAAGAAAATCGAACAATCCGGGGACAATCCGTTGAGCAGAGACGCCATATCATTAACAACACCGCTTTCCGACGCCGCCGTCAAAACGCTTCTGGCAGGCACGGCGGTGACTCTATCGGGCGTCGTATACACGGCCCGGGACGCGGCGCACCGCCGGTTCATGGAGATCCTTGACCGGGGGGAAGCGCTCCCCTTTGACCCGGCCGGCTCCGTCATCTACTACGTCGGGCCGACACCGGCCCCGCCGGGACGGGTTATCGGCTCGGCGGGCCCCACGACGGCCCGGCGCATGGACCCGTTTGTCCGGCGGCTCTCGGCGCTCGGCGTCAAGGGCAGCATCGGCAAGGGCGACCGGGCCCCGGAGGTCGCCGAGGCGTTGATGGAGCACACGGCCGTCTATTTTGCCGCCACCGGTGGGGTAGGCGCGCTCCTGTCTCGTCATATCACGGCCGCCCGGGTTATCGCCTTTGAGGACCTCGGCCCGGAGGCGGTTCGCGAGATCGTTTTCGCGGATTTTCCCGCCGTCGTGGCAATAGACTGTCACGGGAACGATCTATTCTCCGAGGGCAGGAAGCGCTACCGGGCAGGCCCCGGATGAAAGGGGAGTAGTAGTCATGGGCGATACTCGGATACGGGCGGCGCTCGTCGGCGTCGGCGGGTGGGGTTCAAACATCCTGCGGGCGCTGCTGGGCCTCGACGCCGTCCGGCTGACCCATATCTGCGACAGCAACCCCGAGAGGGTACGCTCCCTTTCGGCGCAGCATCCCGGGATAGCCTGCACCGAGGAATACGGGGCGCTTGTCAATAATCCGGATATCGACGCGGTGCTGATCGCCACCCCGGCGGCAACGCACGCGGCCATCGCCGAGGCGTTTTTTGCCGCCGGAAAGGCCGTCTTTGTCGAAAAGCCGCTGACACTCTCGATGTCCGACGCCGACGGACTTTTCCAACTCGCCCAAAAAGACCCGGCCCGCCCGCTCATGGTAGGCCACCTCCTCATCTATCACCCGGCAACGGCCATGATCAAGGACATCATCGGGAGCGGCGACCTGGGCAATATCTACTATATCTATACCAAACGGCTCAACCTCGGCGTGGTCAGGCAGGACGAGAACGTCCTCTGGTCGCTGGCGCCCCACGACATATCGATCCTCATCCACCTCATGGGGGGGGCGCCCGAGGCGGTTTCGGCCCACGGCGGCGCCTACCTCAACCGGAAGGTGGAGGACGTCGCCTTCATGACCCTCTTTTTTTCGGACGGGAGGATGGGGGAGATCCACGTCTCGTGGCTGGACCCCAGCAAGGAGCGCAGGACCGTCGTCGTCGGCTCAAGGAAGATGCTCGTCTTTGACGACATGGAGGCCACCGAAAAGATCCGCATCTACGACAAGGGCGCCCAGGTGAAGGCGGCCGCGGATTTCGCACGGAGCATCTCGATCCGCCACGGCGATATCCATATTCCTCTGGTTGCCGCGCAGGAACCGCTGATGGTGGAGGTCCGGCACTTCATCGACTGCGTCCGCGATAAAAAGGCCCCGAACACCGACGTCTTGCAGGGGCGGCAGGTCGTGCAGGTGTTGACGGCCGGGGACGAGTCGATGAGAAACGGGGGTAAGATCATCCGCCTGAAATAGCGGCGGGAGTCAACAACCCCGATCGACGGAACGCTGCAAAAGGCCCTTACGCCACTCCTATAAATCCAATTCCTCCACCACGCACTTCGATCCGGGAGCGCACCCCTCGAGCCCCTCGATCGCCCGGATAACCGGCTCCGGCACGGGGGCCTTGGCGTTTGCCCGGTAATCGAAGGTCACGACTACCGAATCCCCCGTCGCCGCCGCGCCGAGCTTCGGACTCACGACGAGGTATTCCATGGTGAAGTGGGTATTGCCGATGGTGGAGACCCGGGCGCCGACCGAAAGGGTATCGGGATAGTAGAGGGGTATCCGATAGGTGCAGGAGGTCTTTGCCAGGATCGGCCCAATCCCGATCTGTTTCATGATCTCGATCAATCCCGCCTGTTCCAGGTAGCGCATACGCGCCGTCTCGAAATACCGAAAATAGATGATGTTGTTGAGGTGGCCGAGGGCGTCCATCTCGCCCCAGGCAATGGGGATCGAGACGACGACCGGGTAGTCCTTCAGCTCATTGGTCATGGGCGGCTCCTTTGGCGATGTATCCGTATATCATCGGCCGGTATAGTGGTCAATAAAGAGGTATTCCGACAACGCCTTACGGGGCGGGCGCCCCCGCTCCGCCTTGATCTGGTTCTCGCTCAGGTATGGCTTCAGCTCGGTCGTGTGCTTCCCAACGTTGACCAGCGTAATCAGGGTCGCGTCCGCCGGGATGCCGAGGACCTCCTTTGCCCTGTTCTCGTCGTACCCGGCAATGGGGTGGGCTACGAGGCCCAGCTCCGTGGCCTGCAGGACTATAAAGGCCACCGCCACGCCTGCGTCAAACAGGAAGTAGTCGCGCCCGGGCATCATGCAGTCGTCCTCTTTTTTAGCAAACGCCGCGATGATGAGGGACGAGTCCCTGGCCCACCGGTTTCCTTCCGAGAGCGCCGCATGGAGCTTGCCGAGCGCCTCCGGCCCGTAGACGAAGACGAAGCGCCAGGGCTGGTTGTTGTTGCAGGACGGCGCAAGCCCCGCGGCGCCGGCCAGGTCCTCCACCAACTCTTGTGTGATCGTCACCGGCACGAAGGAACGGTACGCACGCCTTGTCATGATCGCTTCTTTCACGTCCATGGCACACCTCGCAGTATCGCCGTTACCGCTCTCTAACGGAAACGGGGTATTCTACAATATAATTATATCACGAATGACAGATTCCATATATCCTCACCAACCCTATTCAGTCTCGTCCTGCGACGGCGCAGCGCGATGCGCCCATCGGCCCGCGGCTGGGCGCGGCGTATATAATGGGAAAATTATCTGTTGACAATTCCCTATGGTAAGGGATAAAAATAGGCATCAGTATACTTCTACCCGTATCGGTCGAGAGGCGGGCGGGCGGGAAATACCGGCCAATCCCCGACAGGGCACGGCCCTCCGACGGGGGACGACGGTTGCCCGCGGCGGCCATGAAACATCGAGGTGCCGAACATGATACAGAATCACCGGGCGATCATCGCGTGTATCGCAGCCGTTCTCATCGCGATCCCGGTCGCGGCCTGGGCGGAGTCCGCCGAGGACTGGCTGAGGAAGGCCAAAGAAGAGACCAATCCCGAGCTGCAGGTCGAGTATTTCACGAAAGCCATCCGGCTCAACCCCGAGCTTGCCGAGGCCTACACCGGCCGGGGAACCGCCAACAGCGACCTGGGCAGGTACGACAAGGCCATCGCGGACTACACGAGCGCGATCGCGCTCAACCCGGATATCGCCCAGACCTATAATAACCGGGGATACGCGTACGAGATGTTGGGGCGGCACGACAAGGCCATCGCGGACTATACCCGTGCCATACGGATCGAGCCGCACTATGCCAGTGCGTTCAACAACCGGGGGGTCGCCTACTATAACGCGGGGCTTAAGGACGAGGCGCTGGCAGATTTCGACAAGGCCTGCAAATACGGGAACAAGGAGGGGTGCGAGAACTATTATAAGGTCAAGTGAGCCGCCCACCGGATCGGAGGGCCGTTCGCGAACGGCCCCTACAAAGGGAGGACGGACACCACATGTGGTGACCCTGCAGGTGCTAAACCGTTACGTATTTGTATCCGTAGGGTACGACATGTCATGTCGTTCCCGTCTTGTTTTCACTGTCATTGCGAGGGCGCGCCAGCGCCCGTGGCAATCCCCTTACTGTCACCGGGAATAACACGTAAGGCCCGCCGTTTTCGCCCGCCCGGCGCGTCACAACCCCTCAACCCCCCGGTCTCCCCCCGCCAGATACCATTTGACAAAACCGTCGTCATCTGGTAAATTTCTAAAATTACCGTTCATCAAAGCGACAAATCCATCGGCTGCGGGAGAGACTCCGCGCACATTGAGGGAAGCCATGACGAATGACGCGATCGACGAGACGACCACCAACAACTCGGGGGATAACGGCGAGACCGGCGTTACCGAATCGAAGGCCGCCTCCGAATATCGCCCGGGGCTGGAGGGGATCATCGCCACGAGGTCGGCCATCTGCCACATCGACGGCGAAAAGGGAAAGCTCTCCTACCGCGGCATCACCATCGAAGAACTGGCCGAGCACAGCACGTTCGAGGAGACCGCCTACCTCCTCCTCTACAACCACCTGCCGAGCGACCGGGAGCTCAAGGAATTCTCCACCCTCATCGCGCGGCAGCGGCACCTGCCCCTCTCCGTGTCCGAGGCGATCAAGAAATTCCCGGTGGGTATGCACCCGATGCTTGCCCTCCAGTCGGCCGTCGCGCTCCTGCAGGGAGAGGACTTCTATGCCGACGACGTGTCGTCACCGATCCACAACATACGGCGGTCGATCTCGCTCATCGCCAAGTTCCCCACGATCGTGGCGGCGTTTGACCACTGCAGGAACGGCGAAGACCCGCTGCCGCCGGTTTCCAAATACAACCATGCCGAGAACTTCCTGTTCATGCTCACGGGAGACCCCGCCGACCCCGGCGTGGCCCGGGTGCTGGACAAGTGCTTTATCCTCATGGCCGAGCACACGATGAACGCCTCCACCTTCACGTCGCGCGTCGTCGGCTCCACGAACGCGAGCATCTACTCGGCGCTGTCGGCGGCGGTCGGCGCCCTGTCGGGCTCATTACACGGGGGGGCCAACGAGCGGGTCATACGGACGCTCTATTCCATCGGGAGCGCCGATAACGTGCCGAAGTATGTCGACGAGATGCTGGATTCGGCAAAAAAGATCATGGGGCTGGGCCACCGTATCTATAAGACCACCGATCCCCGGGCCCCCATCCTGAAATCGTATATCCCGGGGCTGTTGGAAAAGGTCGGAGGGGAGGAGTTCAAGGAGCTCTACGAGATCGCCACCGAGCTCGAGGGCGAGGTAGAAAGGAAGCTCTCCCATAAGAAGGTCTACCCCAACGTCGATTTTTATTCCGCGGTCGTGCTGGAGATTCTGCGCATCCCGATCGACCTGTTTACCCCGGTTTTCGCCATCGCGCGGTCGGTTGGCTGGGCGGCACACTGGATGGAGCAGGTCGAGGCAAACCGGATCTTCAGGCCGATCCAGGAATATATCGGAGACCTGAACCGGCCGTATGTCCCCATCGAAAGAAGATAGGAGAGCGGGCAGGCGGGTATCCCGCGGATATCGCAATCTTCGCAATCTTCCGCTCGCCGCCACCGCCCCGGAGGAACCGTCCTGTCCCGGCGCGCCGACACGTAGACGGGACAGGGCGTATTGATTTGACTGTCGTTGCTCCATTTCATAACGAGGACACCCCATGAAGACCTACACCTTCACCAAATCCTACCAGATGTTCGAAGAGGCCAAGAAGTATGTCCCCGGCGGTATCTACGGGCCGAGGAGCCCGATGTTCCTTACCTTCGGCTCGTACCCCTGCTTCCTTGAGCGGGGAAAGGGCTGCCATATCTGGGACGTGGACGGCAACGAGTATATCGACTATATGTGCTCGTTCGGCACCAATATCCTGGGGCTGGGGCATCCCGGGGTGGAGGCGGCGGCCAAGCGGCAGGAAGACCTCGGCAACTGCTTCACGCTCCCCTCAAGCCGGTGGAACGAGCTGGCAAAGCGGCTGGTGGGGCTGATCTCCGGCATGGGCTGGACGGTATTTTCCAAGAACGGTTCCGACGTGACTACGTATGCCATCACGGTGGCCCGCCACTTCACCAAGAAGCGGGTCGTCATCATGGCAAACGGCGTCTATCACGGGTCCCACTTCTGGTGCGTCCATAACGTCAACGGAATCCCCCCGGAATACAAGGCGCACGTCGAGCACTTTGATTACAACGACGTCGCGGGGCTCACGGCCCTGTTCGAAAAGCATAAGGACGACGTGGCGGCGGTAATTCTCACGCCCTTCCACCATCCGGCGATGGCCGACCAGGTGCTGCCGGCAAAGGGCTTCTATGACGCGGTGCGCTCGCTGTGCGATAAGAACGGGTCGCTCCTGATCATGGACGACATCCGGTGCAACTTCCGGCTCCACCTCAACGGCTCCCACGTCTTTTTCGGGGCCAAGCCGGACCTGGTGACGATGGGAAAGGCGATGGCAAACGGGCATCCGATCGGGGCCTGCCTGGGCACCGAGCGGCTCAAGGAAGCGGCGACGGGGGTCTATTTCTCCGGCACGCATTTCTTTGCGGCGGTGCCCATGGCCGCGGCGATGGCGACCATGGACATCATCGAGGAAGAGGGGGTCATCGAGAAGGTGGCACAGCTCGGCGTGTCGCTGAGGACGGGACTGCTGGGCCTGGCCAAGGACGCGGGGCTTTCGGTGGTCTATACCGGGGCTGACGCGATCCCCTTCATGCGGTTTGACAACGACCCGGTCTTTGACGTGAACCGGCTCTTCTGCGGCGAGGCGGCAAAGCGGGGGATCTTCTTCCACCCCCACCACAACTGGTTTCTGTCGGCGGCCCACACCGAGGCCGATATCACACATACGCTCGAGGTGTCGCGGGAGGCGTTCAAGGCCGTTTCCGAGCACCTCGCGGCTAAGAAGGGGTAGGCCGTGTACCTGCACCACTCCGGCATAAAGTCGGCCGATATTGACAAGTCGCTGGACTTCTACACGCGGATCCTGGGCCTCGAGGTGCTCGAGCGGATAGACCTGGTGGGAAGGCGTTTCTATTTTATCGGCAACGACAAGACCCGTATCGAGATCGAACAATCCAACCCCGGCGACGAGATGATCAACGTGGATAAGGGGTACGGCCTCTATCACCTGGCCTTTGCCGTGGAGGACCTCGAAGGGCTGGCCGCCCGGCTCAAGGCCGAGTCTGTCAGGTTCATCATGGAACCGATGCAGCTTCGTGCCGACCGCAAGATCGCCTTCATCGAGGACCCGGACGGGGTCAGGATACAGCTGATCGAGTTCGTGGCGTAAACCCCCGACCGACCCGACGGGGCGCCCGTCCACGAGGAGGACCGCGGGCAATGTCCTCACACACACCCTATCGCGTCCGAACGTCCGACCGACGGCAAGCGGGTAATTCCGTAGAAAACCGGGCCGGATTTTATCGTTATATGAACCCCTCTCTGTGAGGGGTTTTCTATTTTCAGATACCGATTTACCGGGAGGTAAAGCTCATGGCAGACCTCGTGCGGGTGACCGCGGACGGCGGGATCGCCGTTGTCTTGCTCAACCGGCCGGAGACGTTTAGCGCCTTTGACCTCGATATGGTGAGGGAAATGGCCGACCGTCTCATCGAGGTCGGGGCGGACGGCGCGGTACGGGGGGTAGTGATCGGCGGGGAAGGGAAGGCCTTCTGTGCCGGCGGCGACCTGAAGTATATCCTTGGGTACCCCGGCGGCGTCCACGCCGCCTTTATGACGCTGGCCGCCCATTTCCATCGCGCGGTGCTGGAGATCAGGGGGATGGGAAAGCCGGTGGCGGCGGCCGTAAACGGGGCCGCCGCGGGCGGAGGGTTCTCTCTGGCGCTGGCGTGCGATTTCCGGGTGATGGCGGCCTCGGCGCTTCTGATCCAGGGCTATACGTCGCGCGGCCTTTCCATCGACGGCGGGGGGACGTGGACGCTTCCCCGGATCGTGGGGGCGGCCCGGGCGCTGGAGATCGCCGCCTTCGACGAGCCGATCGACGCGAAAAGGGCGCTGGCATGGGGGCTTGTTACGAAAGTAGTCGATAACGACACCGCTGTTGCCGAGGCCGTGGCGCTCGTTAAGAAGATCGCCGCGGGATCGCCCGAATCGTTTACCTGGAGCAAGCGGCTGATCAACGAATCTTTTGATACTCCGCTTGCCGTCCAGCTCGAACGCGAGCGGGAGGGAATCGCGGCCTGCGGCTCGTCGAAAAACGGGATCGAGGGCCTGCGGTCTTTTGTCGAGAAACGGGCAGCGGTGTACAGTCGTGAACGTAAATAGCCGCATCGGATTGTACAGTCTGAGCCGCCCATTACGGGCGGCTTTCTATTCTGCCGCAACACCAAGGGACTTAGAACTCCCGTTGCCGCGCAAAAGGGAGGGCATCAGGTGTTTGGCCTGCACGATTCGCAACCCGTTTCTTCGATCCTGCCAAAATTTAAAAGTGCAGGACTGGCCTTTCTCCGGTCCTAAACAGGCATATAGGTGTAAGAACGTTGTATAATGTAACTCCGAATTAATAGGACGCATGCATAAGCGTAAGTCCCTTTCTGATTATGAAAGCGTTTTATTGTTGACAAACCTATTACGCTATTATACTAAATAATTATTCGATATTAGTATATTGTATACATATGTATGCTCGATAGGATGTTAATGTATCCATGCTATTTATTAAGAACGGACGCATAACAAATCAATGCGTCCTATTTGACCATCAAAAGAGGAAAAACAGCCATGACGGACGAAAAAACAGTAACCAACATAGCGATACGGGCCTCCTATGATTCCATCCGCGAGATCGTTGGCGAGAAGGCCGGGGACATGATCTTTAAAAGCGTTGGCCTGGAGCAAGTCCTGGAATCTCCTCCGGACTATACCTTGGACAAGAACTTCACCAACAAGCAGCAGCTCGATATCTATGTCGAAACCGTAAACCTCGTGGGGGCGGTGGGGGCGCAGGGGATCTTACGGCTCATCGGGTACAAGAATTCAGAGACTTCCATCCTCAAGTTCGGGATACTCGACCACCTCAAGGATCTACCGCAAGACGAGCGGATTGTGAAGTCCTTCGAGTTCCTGAAGATGGTGATAAACAAGGGCCGGGTGGTCGCGCCCGGCGGCGGATTTCCGGCATTTGACGTCTTCGACTGCCTGATGTGCGTTGACATCACGAGCAGGAAACCCTACTGTTCGCAGTACGCCGGGGCTCTCCAGTTTCTTACCGACTGGGTATACGGCAAGGGTATCTACCTCGTAAGGGAAACGAAATGCAGGGCGCTGGGAGACGATACGTGCCTGTTCGAAGTAGAAAAGAGAGAACGGTAAGAGAGAGAAGTACGGGGTTGACGTCGGCGAATTGTACTATTGATTCCGTATTGCCGCTATCGGCTGTGCCGGTCTGAAGTAGATGTTCCCGTTACCTGTTAATACGGTAGGATAGTCGGAGCAAAATAAACTAAAGGGCCGCCCGTTTTCGGGCGGCTTTGTGATTTCTTGGCGACCCCAAGGGGATTCGAACCCCTGTTGTCGGCGTGAAAAGCCGATGTCCTGGGCCTGACTAGACGATGGGGTCGCTGTTTGTCTCGGTTACCGGCCTATCCCCGCATGTGTGGGGAGCTACCTCGTTAATCCACTACTCTGTAAATGAAGCGTCAACACTTCTCAACCGTTCTGTAATGCACCGGCGGTGTTTGATCCCGCCGGTTTTTTTCTGGTAGGGCGTACTGGATTCGAACCAGTGACTCTCTGCTTAAAAGGCAGATACTCTACCGACTGAGTTAACGCCCCGTCTTGGTACGAACCTTTAGGTTAAATAGTTCCTGCCCGCTTGTCAAGTCTTTTTTGCCGCCCGCGTCCAATTATTTCTCTGCCCGTGATACTCCCACTATGGCCCACTATGGGCTGCCGTCCGGTATCACGTGTATCGGATGTACGCAGGCGGGCTTCCGGCGGAACCCCGGCCCTAAAACGTATCCCGTTTCGAGTGGTCTTCGAACCGCGTGTGTTCGTTGATAAAGGTCAGCCGCGCCGTTCCCGTCGGCCCGTTGCGCTGCTTGCCGATGATGATCTCGGCTATCCCCTTATCGTCCGAATTGGGATTGTAGACCTCGTCCCGGTAGATGAAGGCGATCACGTCGGCGTCCTGTTCGATGGCCCCGGACTCCCGCAGGTCGGCCAGGATCGGCCGCCTGTTTTCCCGGCTCTCCACCGCCCGGGAGAGCTGGGAGAGCGCCACCACCGGGACCTTGAGCTCCTTTGCCATCGCCTTGAGGGAGCGCGAGATCTCGGATATCTCCAGATCCCGCCGCTCGGCCTTTCCCATGCCGGTCATCAGCTGGAGGTAGTCGACCACCACCAGCCCGATGTTCGCCTCGACCTTGAGGCGGCGGGCCTTGGCGCGCATCTCCAGGGGGTTGAGGCCGGAGGAATCGTCAATAAATATGCTGGTCTCGAGGAGGTTTCCCGCCGCGCCCGTCAGCTTTTTCCATTCGTCGGCCCTGATCTTTCCCGTCCTGATGCGGTTGAGCTCGATCCTGGCCTCGGAGGCAAGCATCCGCATGACCAGCTGCTCCTTGCTCATCTCCAGCGAGAAGACGGCCACCGGCACCTTGTGCTTGAAGGCGGCGTTGAGCGCGATGTTGAGGGCCAGCGCGGTTTTCCCCATCGAGGGCCGCCCGGCGATGATGATGAGGTCGGCGGGCTGGAGGCCGGCGGTCATGTCGTCGATATCCTTGAAGCCGGTCGGCACGCCCGTGATGTCCAGATCCTTATTGTATAAGTGCTGAATTATCTCGACGCTCTCGGTGACGATCTTCTGGATGGGGAAAAACGCCTGCTTGATCTTGTGCTCGGAGATTTCGAAGATCTTACTTTCGGCCTTCTCCAAAAGCTCGTCCACGTCCCGCTTGGCCTCGTAGCTGTCGGCGATGATTTCGGACGAGGCGGCGATCAGGCCGCGAAGGATGGCCTTTTCCTTGACGATCTTGGCGTAGTATTGGATATTGGCGGCGGTGGGGACGTTATCGACCAGGGAGGTGATATATGCGATCCCGCCGGCATCCTCCAGCGTCCCCTTCTTCCTGAGGGTCTCGGTCAGGGTAATAAAGTCGACCGGCTCGCTTTTGTCGAAGAGATCGATCATCGCCGAGAAGACTTTCCGGTGACCCTCCCGGTAGAAATCCTGGGGCATGAGGATATCCAACACCTTTGTGATGGCCCGATCCTCGATAAGGATTCCCCCCAGCACGGACTGCTCGGCATCGAGGCTCTGGGGCGGCATCCGTAAAACGGCTTCACCCGATCCCATATATGCCCCCTTGTTGACTATAGCGATGATTTGACGGGTCGCGGGTGGTGCGGGTACGCGGCCGCCGCGACGTGGTCCGATGGCCCGATGGAACGGCGGACGGGACAGCGCGAAAAAAACCGAAAACCGGGTCCGGGAACCGCTTAGTCCTGCTTGACGACCGTCAGCTTGAGGGTGGCCACGACATCCGTGGCCAGTTTAATCGGCACCGTATAGTCGCCCAGCCGTTTTATATGCTCCTCGATAACGACCTTTCTCTTGTCCACCTCGATGCCCATCTCCACCAGCGCTTCGACGATCTCGTGAGAGGTCACCGAACCGAAGAGCTTGTCTTCCTCCCCGGCGTGCTTCTTCATCGTTATCGAAATCGCCTCGATTTTTTCCTTAACGGCCTGGGCGCTCAGCTTTTCTTTTTCCTTGATCTTTTCATCCCGTTTCTTGATTGTCCCCAACAGCTTGAGATTTTCCCGGGTAGCGGCCAGGGCAAAGTTCTTGGGCAGGAGGTAGTTGCGGGCATAGCCGGTGGCGACCTTAACCACGTCCCCGGTCTTGCCCAGGGAGGCAACGTCCTGTATCAGAATCACTTCCATGGTGACTTCTCCTTGTCGTGATAGTGCAAACTGCGCCGCGAGGCGACGGCAAAACGGGAAAACGGACGGTTTTCAGCTTCACCGATCCGATTGCCGGCCCCGACAGCGCCGCCGGACGGCGGCCGGCCGTAGTCATTATAATGTCACGCCGACCGTCGGTCACGTCGCGCGAACGCTCCGGCCGCCTTAAACGGGCTATACGCCCCCCGCCGGCGTCCGGCGCCTAATACTGCGAGATCGTGGATGTGAAGGGGAGCAGCGCCAGGATTCTCGCCCGCTTTATGGCGACGGTCAGCTCACGCTGGTGCTTGGCGCAGTTTCCCGAAATCCGTCGGGGAATGATCTTGCCCCGCTCGGTGATGAAGTAGCGCAGCATCTTGGCGTCTTTATAGTCAATCGTGATGGCCGGCGTCATGCAAAAGCGGCAGACTTTGCGCTTGTGAAACCCCTTACGCTTGACCACCTTCGCGCCGGAGTTGCCGCGCGAATCCCCATTTGATGTTCGTGATTCGTATCGTCTTTCCATATCGTTCGTTTCCAGAATAACCGTAGGCCGTACCGGACGCGTACCCGTGAATTGTACACCGGTGTTGGTCCCTTCGGGCCTGTTATTGGTTAATAATGTCGTCGGCTGATACTTCGCCGCCCGCCACAGGTGCGCCGCGAGCGAGTGCCTGTCCGACAGCCGACCGACAAGCAGTGTCGACTCGTCCGTCGGGCCGCCGCCGTGCCCGGTCTCTTGTATGCCGGGTGCCCTTACGTTCAGCCGGGTACCCCCCATTCGCGGGGGACGTCGGCTATCCTCAGCCTATTCCTGCGGCTGTCCCGAGGCGTCGGACGTATCATCGGACGGGGGCGTTTCTTCCAGATCCTCATCGCTCTCGGGCGATTCGGGGCCGGCGGCAGGCGTAACGCGGGCGCCGTTCTGGTCGGTATGCTCCCGATCCTCCTCTTTCTTTTCCTCGGTGGTGATTTCGATCTCGGTGGCGGCAAGGATAATGGTCAGGAACTTCAGCACCTCTTCCATAATCCTGAGGTTCCGCTCAAGAACTGCCACGATCTTGGGTTCACCGTAATAGACGACCCTGACGTAATTGCCTTTGAGTTTTTTCTTGACTCGATAGGCGAGCTTTCTCTTACCCCATCGATCCATCAGGATGACCTTGCCCTTTTGTCCCTCAAGGACGGTTTGGACGCGCTTGATCGACTTTTCGGAGTCATCTTCGGTGAGATCGGGATCGAGAATAAAGACGGTCTCGTAGGTACGCACGTGAAATTCACCTCCCTTCGGTTATAAAGCCCGGTATTTATGGGGAACGATCGGCGATCTGTCACGGTCCGCATCAGCCCTTCGACCTTTACGAATCCGACCGCGTTCCCCCCGAGCAAGGAGACAGTAGGTATTATTTAGTTGTCGAAAGGGAAATCTATCATATTTTTACGGGATGTCAAGATAATTTTGCCCGGGAACGCCCCGCTTATCCTCCCGGACCCGCCCCGTCGATCCCACTCGTGCTTGAAAACCCTTGACATCGCATCTTTTTTGTGTTAGATACTTAAAAATCGGGTTGGTGCGCACGCCGTTATGCCGTAATAGACCACTCGCCACTCGATATCTTCGTTATGATCTCACATGTAAGCAGAATACCCGGGCAGGTATACGTAGATGAAACGAAAGAAGAAATACTATACTATCATGGTCGTGCCGCAGAAGGCGCAAAAGGTCTTTAGATTCAAGATCTCCGATATTGCCTTGTATGTCGTAGCCGGCGTGACGGGCATCATCATCATCATCTCGGTCTGGATGCTGTATAACTACCTTGACGTGCGCCTGAAAGTCGCCGAGCTCAACTCCCTCAGAGAAGAAAACCGGCAGCAGAAAGATCAAATACGGGAGTTTGCCTCCAAGCTCGAGGATCTCAACGGTGAGATGGAAAAGATCCGCCAGTTTGACGAGAAACTCAGGATCATCACCAACATCGGCGAGAATTCCGAGGGGGGTGACGTGTTTGGGGTCGGAGGACCTACCCCGGAGGAAGGAAACAGCGTTACCGAGCTCGATAAGCGCCACGAGTCGCTCATCCGCGAGATTAAGGTGGACCTCGAGAACCTCCAGGAAGAGTCCAAGATGCGCGAAGAGAGTCTCCAGGGTCTCCTGAGCTTCCTCGAGGAACAGAAAAACCTCCTCTCGTGCACCCCGTCTATATGGCCGACACGGGGTTTTGTAACCTCGTCGTTCGGGTACCGCCGCTCCCCCTATACCAAGACCCTTCGTATGCACGAAGGCCTGGATATCGCCAATAAGGTCGGAACATCCATATACGCAACGGCCGACGGCGTGGTGGTCTTTACCGGCATCGAGGGGAGTTACGGAAAGGTATTATCCATCGACCACGGCTATGGGATCGCGACGCGGTACGGGCATCTGGATACCATCTTGGTCAAGGAAGGGGATAAGATAAAACGGGGCGACAAGGTCGCTACCCTTGGCGTTACCGGCCGCACCACCGGCCCGCACCTCCACTACGAGGTGAGGATAAACGGCGTGCCGGTCAACCCGAGGAACTATATCCTCAACTAAGTCGGCCGGTCGGCGCACCGACCGCAGACTGGTGTCGTGCCGGTGTCGTACATATGACGGGGCACGCGTTATCAGGAGAGCCGTGTAAACCCCGATGGAGTGTACCTCCTTCGGGGTTTTAGTTGGAGACACGAACCGGCCGGCCATGGTTTTTGGCGAGAATAATTTTAGGACTCCGTTATGTTTATAGACTTTTTACAGAAGCTGTTTGGCTCTCAGAACGAGCGCGAGATCAAACGGATAATTCCCATCGTCAACGAGATCAACGACCTGGAACCCGGGATGGCCGCGCTTTCAGATGAGGCCCTGAAAAACAAGACCGCCGAGTATAAGCAGAGATTGGCCGACGGCCAGACGCTGGATCAAATCCTCCCCGAGGCCTTTGCGGCGGTCCGCGAGGCTTCCAGGCGGACGATCGGGCTGCGCCATTTTGACGTCCAGCTCATCGGAGGGGTCGTCCTCCACGAGGGGAAAATCGCCGAGATGAAAACCGGCGAAGGCAAGACCCTCGTGGCGACGCTTGCCGCCTATCTGAACGCCGTCTCCGGCAAGGGCGTTCACATCGTCACCGTCAACGACTATCTGGCCGGGCGCGACCGAAACTGGATGGGCCGTATCTACGAGTTCCTCGGCCTTTCGGTCGGCGTAATCGTCCACGACATGGATGACGCTGAGAGAAAAAAGGCCTATGCATGCGACATCGTCTACGGTACGAATAATGAGTTCGGCTTCGACTACCTGCGCGATAACATGAAATACCAGCTCGAAGACTACGTCCAGCGCGATCTCAATTTCGCGGTCGTCGACGAGGTAGACTCGATCCTCATTGATGAGGCCAGGACCCCGCTCATCATTTCGAGCCAGGTGGACGTTGACCTGCATCAGTATGACAAGCTCAAGCCCCTTATCAAGCGGCTCGTCTCCCGCCAAAAGGATCTCGTCGCAGAACTATTTTCCGGCGCGATGACGGCCGAAAAAAACGACGACGACGAGACGATGATGGTCAACCTGCTTCGGGTGGAGAAGGGGGATCCAAAGAACAAGCGCCTCCTTAAATACATGGCCGACCACAAGGACGTCAAGAGGTCGATGACCCAGTGGGAGAGCATCTATATCCGTGACAAACGGACGGCGGACTTCGAGGAAGGGCTGCTCTACATTTTCTCGGACAAGGAGCACAATGTTTCTTTTACCGATGAGGGCCAGGCTATCATCCGGTCGTCGGTCGGAGAGCTGTTTGACCTTGGCGACGTCAACGAAGAGTATATCAAAATCGAGCAGGACGATTCCCTGTCTGCCGCCCAGAAGGAGCAGCGTAAACGGGAGGTGGGCGCCGAGCACGAGGATAAGACCGAAAAGATCCATAACCTCGGCCAGCTCCTGAAAGCATACACGCTGTTTGAGCAGGACGTCGACTACGTCGTCAAGGACGGCCAGGTCATTATCGTCGATCAATTCACCGGACGTATGATGCCGGGACGGCGCTACAGCGACGGCCTCCATCAGGCGCTTGAGGCCAAAGAGGACGTCACCATCGCCAAGGCAACCAAAACCGTGGCGACCATTACCCTTCAGAACTACTTCCGTATGTACAATAAGCTGGCCGGCATGACCGGAACCGCCGATACCGAGGCGGAGGAATTCCATAAGGTCTATAGGCTGCCCGTAATGGTCATCCCCACAAACAAGCCGCTCAGGCGGTCGGAGGACCCCGACCTGATCTACAAGACCGAAAACGCGAAATTCCTGGCGGTGGCAGACCACATCGGAGAGTTGTATGAAAAGGGACGGCCCGTCCTTGTCGGGACCACGTCCATCGATAAGTCGGAAAGGCTCGCACGGCTCCTTAAGATGCGCAAGGTCAACCACCAGGTGCTTAACGCGAAGCACCACGAGCGCGAGGCGGAGATCGTGGCGATGGCCGGGCAGCAGGGCAGTGTCACGATTGCCACCAACATGGCCGGCCGAGGAACCGACATCGTCCTGGGCAACGGAGTGTCGGACCTGGGCGGCCTGCATATCATCGGGACCGAGCGTCACGAGAGCCGCCGGATCGATAACCAGCTTCGCGGAAGGTCCGGCCGGCAGGGTGACCCCGGTTCATCCCAGTTTTACCTGTCGCTCGAAGACGATCTCTTGCGCATTTTCGGCGCCGACCGGATCATGTCCGTCATGGATCGGCTCGGCATGGAGGAGGGGGAGGCCATCGAGCACAGCCTGCTGACGCGGGCCATCGAGAATGCCCAGAAAAAGGTTGAGAGCAATAACTTCTCCGTCAGAAAGCACCTGCTCGAGTACGACGACGTCATGAACAAGCAGCGTGAGGTCATTTACGCCCGGCGCCGCGAGATCCTGTCCGACGACGAAATCGGTGAAGACATCATGGAGATGATCGAGGAAAGGGTCGACGAGATCATCATGACCTACACCGACGATAAGGGCTACCTCGAAGATTGGGATACTATCGGAATCGCCGAGACGGTGATGCGGTCGTTTTCAATCCCGATCAATATGTCGGACCCGAAGCTTAAAGAGATGACGCAGGATGATTTCGCCGACTGGCTCGGGGATAAGGTCGTCTCTACCTACAAGGCCAAGGAGGAGCATATCCAGGCCCCTCTCATGCGACGGCTTGAAAAGCTCATCATGCTCCGGGTGCTGGACGCCACCTGGCAGGACCACCTGGAGG
Source organism: uncultured delta proteobacterium (assembly GCA_963735595.1). Taxonomy (GTDB): domain Bacteria; phylum Desulfobacterota; class Zymogenia; order Zymogenales; family Zymogenaceae; genus JAFGAS01. Next base: position 441,088 of record CAVTLK010000004.1, read on the forward strand.
CAATGGACCACCTCAAGGAGGGAATCGGGCTGCAGGGCATACGGGCAGCGTAACCCCCTCATCGAATATCAGAAAGAGGGGTACGAGCTCTTTCTTGAAATGGGAGAAAATGTTAAGGGAGAGGTGCTGTCACAGCTCTTTCGCGTCCAGATCGCCCGGGACGAGACGGCGCAGGCGCGGGCGGAAAGGGACCGGCTCACGCTCATACACCGGGAGTTTACCGCCCCCGCGATGGGAGAGGGCCCCGAGGCCGAAAGGCCGGCGGGATTACGGCCGGGCCCTGAGAGGCCCGTCGGCGAGAAGGCCAAGCCCATCGTGCGCGAGACGCCAAAGGTCGGCCGGAACGACCCCTGCCCCTGCGGCAGCGGGAAGAAGTACAAGAAGTGTCACGGAAAGGTCGAGGCCTACGGGTAGGCCCCGACCTGAAAGGGTGTATCTATAAATGACAGCTGATGCGCCGGTGTGTCCCGGCTTTCGGGCCGCGGGGATTGCGGCCGGCATAAAAAAGACGGGTGACCCCGATCTGGCGTTGATTGCCTCCGATACGCACTCGGTCGGCGCCGCCGTGTTTACCGAGAACCGGGTAAAGGCGGCCCCGGTGCTCCTCACCATGGAGCGCCTCCACGGGTGCCGGCCCCGGGCCGTGCTCATCAACAGCGGAGGGGCCAACGCCTGCACCGGCGACGAGGGGATTGCCGATGCCCGCACCCTCACGGGAGAGGTCGCCCGCAGACTGGATATCCCGGAAGACGCGGTCCTTGCCGCGTCGACCGGGGTGATCGGCCAGCGCCTGCCGGTTGACCGTATCGCGCGATCGATGGACTCGCTCGTCTCCGACCTCTCGCCGGACGGCTTCGGCCGGGCCGCCCGGGCGATCATGACGACGGACACCTGCCCGAAATGCATCGCACTGCCGTTCTCGGCGGGCGGTACCAACCATACGGTGCTTGGGATCGCCAAGGGAGCGGGGATGATATTTCCGCACCTCGCCACGATGCTGGCCTTTGCCGTCACCGATTTTCCCATCGAAAAGAAACTCCTTGAAACTATTCTGAGACAGGCCGTCTCATGCTCGTTTAACGCCATCACGGTAGACGGGGACATGAGCACCAACGACACGCTGCTGGTTCTCTCGGCCGGGGAACAACGATCATACAATAGTTCCGCCGACTGTGCCCCGTTTCGGGAGGCGTTCACGGAGCTCTGTGTCCGGCTGGCGCGCCATATCGTCAAAGACGCCGAAGGGGCGACGAAGCTGGTGGCCGTTACGGTGCGCGGAGCGCCCGACGGCCGGACGGCGCGGCGGGCGGCCTTCCAGGTGGCCAACTCCCCCCTCGTGAAAACTGCGTTTTTCGGAGAGGACCCAAACTGGGGACGAATTATCGGAGCGATCGGATGCGTCGATGGAGAGTTTGATCCCGCGCACGCCGATATCCGATTCGGGGACGTCCTGGTGGTTTCGGGGGGGATCGGCTGCGGCGCCGATAGGGAAGCCGCCGCCCGGGAGATAATGAAGCGGCCGGAGTATGAGATCATCATTGAACTGGGCGCCGGTCCCGATTCGTTTACCGCCTACACGTCCGACCTTTCCGTCGATTACGTGAAAATCAACGCGGATTACCGGAGCTGAAGGAAACGCCGTATGTTCAAGGTCATTATACAGGCCGTTCGGGCGCCATTTTTCACGGGAACGATCATCCCGGTTGTCATCGGGGCGGTGGAAGCGGCCAGGGTCGGCCGCTTCGATATCGTCCTGTTTGCCCTGTGCCTGGTCGGGGCGCTTTCGTTTCACGCCGCGGCAAACGTCATCAACGACTATTTCGACTATCTCGGCGGGACCGATAACGTGAATCGGTATCATAACCTTTTTTCGGGCGGCAGCCGGGTAATCCAGGACGGCCTTTTAACGCCGAGACAGACGCTGAGGCTTGGAATCGGCCTCCTTTCGGCGGGGATCGCAATCGGCCTCGTTCTTGTTGTCAGGGTAGGCTGGGAGGTGCTCATTTTCGGGGTTGCCGGGACTATCCTCGTGCTGGCCTATTCAATCCCCAGGTATGGACTCGCTTACGTCGGCCGGGGGCTGGGCGAGCTGGCCGTGGCGGTCGGTTTCGGGCCGCTGATGGTGCTGGGCACCTACTGGGTCATGGCGGAAGTGCTCTCGGCGGCGATATGGTGGCTTACGCTGACGCCCGGGCTCTTGATAGCCCTGATACTGTTTGTCAACGGCTATCCCGATTACGAGGCGGACCTGAAGACGAACAAACGGACCGCGGTCGTCACCTACGGACGGGCAAGCTCGCGCTGGATCTACGCCCTGATCCTGGCGGCAACATACCTGGAGATCGTGCTGGGCGTCGTTCTCTCAATCATTCCGGCGCTCTCGCTGGTCAGTCTGCTCACGATACCGATAGCTTTCGCGGCGACGAAAAGGCTCTTTCGGGTTTATGATGACCCCCGGGGGGTCGTGCCTGTCTGCGGCATGACGATCGGCATTCACCTTATCACCGGGGTGTTGCTTGCCCTTGGGGTGGGGTTGAGCGGCCTTATCGTATAAGGGAAAGGGATACATGGCGGCTTTTTTTATTGCATATTGTCCAGTTTTGTGTTAAATAAGTAAATTTACATCCCCATTTTTCGATACGCGGGGGGCGGACGGGGTGGATCGTATCATGAATATGATGCGTATATCCGGCATAGTGGGCATAGTGCGGAAGCGATATGTAATAGTGCGCAATAATAGGTAGTAGCGGGCAATGGCGGCAACGATGGGCGCACGCGCCCTGAAATATACATCACATTAAGCACGCCCTGCCGGTGGGGACAGGGAGGTGACCCGATAACGGGTTCCCGGGTCCCGGCGGGCGGAAGAAACAACCACCATAAGGAGTTGAACAATGAGCTACATCGCGATGAAAGAGCTTCTGGAGGCCGGCGTACACTTCGGCCATCAGACCAAACGCTGGAACCCGAAGATGAAACCCTATATCTTCGGGGCGCGAAACGGAATTTACATCATAGACCTCCAGAAGACAGTTACGCTGTTTGACAAGGCCTATGAATTTGTGAGGCAGGTTTCGGCGCGGAACGGGACGATCCTGTTCGTGGGAACGAAAAAACAGGCCAACGAGTCGATACAGGCCGAGGCTGAACGCTGCGGGATGTATTTCGTCAATGAGCGATGGCTCGGCGGCACCATGACAAACTTTGTCACGATCAGGAAGACGGTCGAGCGCTTCAAGCGGCTTGAGGCCCTCCTTTCGGCCGACACAATCGATTCACTGCCAAAAAAAGAGGTAGCCGGGCTTGCCTCCCAGAGGGAAAAGCTCTCCCGGAGCATCGGGGGAATCAAGGATATGGGAAGGCTGCCGGACTGCATCTTCCTGGTCGACCCGAGAAAGGAGCGGATCGCCGTTGCCGAGGCCAATAAGCTCGACATCCCGGTCGTGGCCGTCGTTGACACCAACTGCAACCCGGATAAGATTAATTATGTCATTCCCGGAAACGATGACGCGATCCGAGCGATTCGCCTGTTTTCCTCCCGTATTGCCGACGCCGTCCTCGAAGGTAAGCAGCAGACGACCGCCGCGCCGGTGGAAGAGGCCGTCAAGATAGAAGAGCCCGAGGAGCAGAAGGATGGGCCCGTTGTCGTAAGAAAAACGGCCCCCGCACGCGCCAAGACTCCCGATACTGATGAGCCGGGGCCGGAAGAACCGATAACGGATGAACAATAGTAGATACAGGATAAAGCCCTGACGGCTTGTAAGGAGTGGAAAATGGAAATTAGTGCTCAGATGGTCAAGGACCTGCGGGAAAAGACAGGGGCCGGAATGATGGACTGCAAGACCGCCCTGGCCGAATCGGCCGGCGACATGGAAAAGGCAATAGACGTTCTCAGGAAAAAAGGACTTTCCCGTGCCGCCAAGCGGGCGGGGAGGGCGGCGAAAGAGGGAATGGTCGGCTCCTATATTCATATGGGAGGGAAAATCGGGGTTCTCGTCGAGGTTAATTGCGAATCCGATTTTGTTGCCCGCACCGACGACTTCGTGGCGTTCGTCAAGGATATCGCCATGCAGGTTGCCGCCTCGAGCCCGCAGTATTTGACCAGCGAGGATATACCCGAGACGGTTCTCGACAGGGAGCGGGAGATCTACCGCGCCCAGGTGCAGGAAACCAAGAAGCCTGAAAACGTCATCGATAAGATCGTCGAGGGCAAGCTTAAGAAGTTCCATACCGAGGTCTGCCTGCTCGATCAGCCGTTCGTGAAAGACCCGAATATATCGGTCGCCGAACACCTTACCAACATGATTGCCAAGATCGGCGAGAATATGATAATAAGAAGGTTCGTTCGGTTTCAGCTCGGCGAGGGTGTTGAATAGGGAGTTGACGGCGATCCGTGTAAGGCGTTGAATATTCTTATATGCTGGGAGGCCCTGAAGGGGGATGCTGGGGGCGGTGAGACATGCACTATAAACGGGTACTGGTCAAACTGTCCGGTGAGGCCCTGGCGGGTTCCCAGAAGTCCGGCATCTGTCCGAAGGCTATCAAATTCATCACCGAGGAAATCGGGGAGACTGCGGGACTCGGCATCGAGATGGCGCTGGTGGTAGGCGGCGGAAACATCTTTCGCGGGATATCGGCCAGCGAGCAGGGGATGGACCGCGCCAATGCGGATTATATGGGGATGCTGGCCACGGTAATCAACGCCCTGGCCCTGCAAAACTACCTGGAAAGGGCCGGGCATGTGACCAGGGTGCAGACTGCCTTCGAGATGCGGGCGGTGGCCGAGCCCTATATTCGGCGCCGGGCCATCCGCCATCTCGAAAAAAAGCGGATAGTCATATTCGCGGGGGGCACCGGAAACCCCTATTTTACCACCGATACCGCGGCCGCGCTCAGGGCAATGGAGATCGGGGCAGACGTTATCATCAAGGCCACGAAAGTGGACGGTGTATACGACAAAGACCCGGTGCGATTTTCAGACGCCAAGAAATTTGAAGAGATCAGCTATATCCAGGCCCTCAATCTCGGGCTCGGCGTAATGGATTCCACCGCCCTGTCGCTCTGTATGGATAACGACCTTCCCATCATCGTGTTTAACCTCCTGGTGCCCGGAAACCTCGCAAAGGTCGTCTCAGGACAAAAAATAGGAACAGCTGTAAGGGGTACGTGATGGAAGAGGTATTGTCTGATTTAAAACAAGAGATGGAAAAGACCGTAAAAGGCTTTACCAACGAGCTCAAGCGGATCAGGACCGGGCGGGCCTCAACGGCGATCCTCGACGGGATCAGGGTAGACTACTACGGAAATCCCACGGCGCTCAATCAGTTGGCGACCGTCTCGGCCCCGGAACCCCGGCTCCTTATCATTCAGCCCTGGGATGCGGGCTCTATCGGCGATGTCGAAAAGGCCATCCTCAAGTCCGATCTCGGTCTTACTCCCCAAAACGATGGCAAGGTCATCCGGATTAACATCCCAAACCTTACCGAGGAACGAAGAAAAGAGCTGGTCAAGATGGTCAAGAAGATGAGCGAAGACTTCAAGGTCGCCCTTCGGAATCATCGGCGGGACTCGATCGAGTTTCTCAAGGAGCTGAAAAAGGAAAAGGAGATCTCGGAAGACGACTATTTCCGCCTCCACGAAAAGATACAGGAGCTCACCGACGAGCATATCAAGAGCACCGATGCGATCCTCGCCGACAAGGAAAAGGAGATCATGGAGATCTAGCGCCGGCAAAAAAGGCCGGTTGCCCCGTCGCGGGCGCCGCTTGCGGCCGCGGACGAGGCTGAATAACGGGAGATTCAGGTGGGAGAAAGAAGCCCAAATTCCCGGATCTGCACCGCGCTGCTAATGACGAGGACCTACGGATTACGATTCATACAGCGGCGGGGTGCGCCGCATCATATGATGCCGCTTTAGTGAGGGCAGTGACCGGTTTAATATGAAAGATATGAAAAATATCCCCCGACACGTGGCTATCATCATGGACGGGAACGGCCGGTGGGCCAAGGAGAAAAACCTTCCCCGAGTTGAAGGCCACCGCAGGGGAAGCGAGGTGGTCAGGAAGATCGTGGAGGTCAGCCGGGAAACCGGGATAAAGGTCCTTACCCTCTACGCCTTTTCGGAAGAAAACTGGAACCGCCCCAAGGACGAGGTACAGGCGCTCATGGGCCTCTTGGCCGAGTTCCTCCAATCAGAACTTCCCAAGATGATGAATGAGCGTATTCGACTCTGTGCGATCGGGAGGTTCTCTCAGCTTCCGGATATCGTCCGCCGGATCCTTCTCGAGACCGTCGCGTCCACCAAGGACAACGGCGGTATGACGCTTAACCTTGCCCTCTCCTACAGCGGAAGGGGTGAGATCGTCGATGCCGCCAAAGAAATCGCGGCGGAGGTTGCCGAAAAGCGGGTGACGCTCGAAGAAATCGACGAGGATATGATCGCCCGTCACCTCTATACAAAAAGCCTACCCGATCCCGACCTCCTTATCCGTACCAGCGGGGAGATGCGGATCTCGAACTTTCTCCTGTTTCAGGCAGCCTATACGGAGCTCTTCTTCACGCAGACCCTCTGGCCCGATTTTACCAAAGAGGAGTTTTTGTCTGTATTGAAGGACTTTTCGAGACGGGAGCGGCGTTACGGACTGACCAGTGAGCAGCTTTCGGAAAAGGCGTAAATGAGATTCGCGGCCATCGTGTTTGCCCCGTGGAACCCTATGGCGCCCCGCCTCGCCGCGACAACAGGGACGACGAGGACTTAAGGCCGGCGCCGCGAAGCGGCGATCCACGCGCCGTCCCGTACGTGCCAATCACATTATAATGGAGCCGTATATGTTAGCCGCCCGTCTTCTTACCGCCGCAGTGGCCATTCCGTTGGTATTGGCCATTATCATCCTCGGCGGAAATCTCGGCTTTTTCCTCTTAGTCTTCGTGGTCGTGGGAGTTTCCCTTTACGAGTATTTCACCTTCATCTATCCCCAGAAGGTCAATATCCAGATCATCGCCCACACGGCCCTCGGCCTCCTGTTGCCTATCACCTTCTATTTCGGGTATCCCGAGATGGTCGTCTCGGCCGTGGCCTTTATTTTTATCTTTGCTACCGCCTTTGCCCTTTTCCGCGTTACCGACCCGGCCAGGAAGGCCGAGAATCTCTTTATGCGTCTGTTCGGAATTTTTTATGTGGCCTTTCTCCTCTCCTACCTCATCCTGTTGCGGAAGCTCCCTCACGGAATCGAGTGGGTGGTGCTGGCGCTGGCCATAAACTTCGGCACGGACGCCGGCGGCTATTTCGCCGGAAGGTTTCTCGGCAGGCACCCCCTCTATCCGGTTATCAGCCCAAAAAAGACCGTCGAGGGCGCGATCGGCGGGATTATCCTCTGCCTGGTGCTGTTGGTGATCGCCAAGTACGTCCTGATCAAACAGCTGGGGTGGGCCGACGTCCTGATCCTGGGCTTTATCTCGTCGGTTTTGGCTATCCTCGGCGATATGGCCGAATCGCTGGTCAAGCGCGGCTTTAAGGTAAAGGATGCGGGGGGGCTGTTACCGGGACACGGCGGATTTCTTGACCGGATAGACTCGTTTGTTTTTTCGGTCCCGTTTATTTATTACTACGCGGCGTACTGTTTTTAATCCATGAAAAAGGTTGCCATCCTCGGCTCTACCGGTTCTATCGGGACCCAGGCCGTCGATATCATAGAGCACAACAGGGATCGATTTGCCGTAACGGCCCTTGCCGCCTACGGTAATGTCTCCCTGATCCGGCGGCAGGCAGAACTGCTCAAACCGCGAATCGCAGCTCTGTATGACGAGGGTGCAGCCCGGCAACTCCGGCAGCTGCTCCCACCGGAGATAGCGGTGCTGTCGGGCGAGGCCGGGGTGAGGGCGGCCGCCGCAGAATCGGGCGCCGATATCTGCCTTACTGCAATGGTGGGTGCTGCCGGGCTTGGACCGACGATGGCGGCCGTTGAGGCCGGTATCGACATAGCCCTGGCCAATAAAGAGACGCTCGTGTGCGCCGGACCGCTGGTGACCGAACGGGCGCGGGAAAAAGGGGTGCGGATACTGCCGGTAGACAGCGAACACAGTGCGCTCTTCCAATCGCTGGTTGGGCACGACCCGGCCCACGTCAAACGGCTCATCATCACGGCGTCCGGCGGACCGTTCTGGAAGCGGCCGATAGAGGAGCTTGGCTCGGTTACTCCCGAAGAGGCGGTGCGCCACCCCCGGTGGAACATGGGTAAAAAGATCAGCGTTGATTCGGCCACGCTCATGAACAAGGCCCTCGAGGTTATCGAGGCAAGCTGCCTCTTTGACGTGCCCCAGGAAAGGATCTCCGTCGTTATACACCCGGAGAGCATCGTCCATTCCATTGTCGAATATATCGACGGTTCAATGATAGCACAGCTTTCCACGACCGACATGAGGCTCCCCATCGCCTACGCGCTGGCTTACCCCGCGCGAGTAGAGCGCGCAGCCGAGCCGCTGGACCTGGCCGCCGTCGGCCGCCTTTCATTTTTCGAGGCGGACGAACAGCGGTTCCGGGCCCTGACCCTGGCGCGCAGGGCGCTGAGTGTCGGCGGTACGATGCCCGCGGTGATGTCCGCGGCCAATGAGGAGGCGGTGGCGCTCTTTCTTGAAAAAAAGATAGGCTTTCTCTCGATCGTGCGGCTGGTGGATAGCGTGATGGGAGGTCACCGGCCAACGATCTGCCCGTCGCTTGGCGAGATCATTGAGGCCGACCGTTGGGCGCGACATGAAACGAATATAGTTGGAGAAGCACTATGACGGTAGTCTATTTTATTATCCTATTGGGCGTATTGATCTTTGTCCACGAGCTGGGCCACTTCATCGCCGCAAAATCGATGGGCGTCAGAGTTGTCACGTTTTCGCTCGGCTTCGGTCCGCGGATTATCGGCAAGAAGATAGGCGATACCGACTACCGGCTTTCAGCCTTCCCGCTGGGCGGGTACGTGAGGATGACCGGTGACGATCCCTCCCAGACGCCGACTAAAGAGGAGCAGCCCTACTCGTTTCTGGCCCAGAAGAACTGGAAAAAGATCGCCATCGTGGGGGCGGGTCCGCTGTTCAACCTGGTCTTCGCGATCGTTGCCTTGTGGATCGTATTCATGGCAGGGGTGCCGGTTATCGACCCCGTCCTCGGTGAGCTCAAAAAAGGATATCCCGCCGAGGCCGCCGGCCTTAAACCGGCCGACCGGGTTATCTCTATAAACGGGGCGGCCGTTGACGAGTGGGAGTCGATGGCCACGATTATTACGGAATCGGGAGGCAAACCGCTCGAATTCGTTGTCATGCGGGACAATATAGAGACAGCCGTGGAGGTTGTCCCGATATACGAGGAGGGGTTGAGCGATATCATGACCCCCCAGAAGAAGTATATGATCGGGATAACTCCATCGGGCGATTTTCACCTTGTGAACTACGGAGTGCTGTCGGCCGCAGGGAAAGGCTTTTCCGAGACCGGCCGCCTGATTTATTTGACGTTTCTGGTTATCGGCAAGATGTTCACAGGAGAGGTCGCCCTCAATAACCTGGGCGGCCCAATCCTGATTGCCAAGGTGGCCGGGGAAGCGGCGCGACTCGGGATCATGCCCTATATCCACTTCATGGCGCTCATCTCGATCAACCTTGCCGTCCTGAACCTATTGCCGGTGCCGGTTCTCGATGGGGGGCATCTCCTCTTCTTTGCGATCGAGGGGATTATCCGAAGGCCCATCAGTCTCAAGGTCAAGGAGATCGCGCTTCAGATCGGGCTGGGGATGCTGGTGCTGCTCATGATCCTGGCGTTCTACTTTGATATCGAGCGCCTTGTATTTTCCGGGTGACCGATGATTTGCCTGGGGATTGATACGTCGAGCATGGTCGCACGCGTGGCGGTCGCCGGGGAAGGCGGGGTCACGGCGCGGCTGACTACGGAAACAGGTAAAAACCATTCGGAGACGCTCCTTGGTGCAGTCCGTGACGTTCTTAAAACGGCCGGGATACCCATTGACGGGATCGAGCTCGTCGCGGTTGGACTGGGGCCGGGGACATGGACGGGCCTGAGAGTGGGGATTACCACGGCCAAGGCAATCGCCTACGCGCTTTCTGCCCCGATTATCGGGGTATCGACTCTCGACGCGACGGCCGCGGGCGTTACCTGTTACGCGGGAAGGCTTGCCGTCATCGTTGACGCGCGGCGCCATGAGGTCTGCGGGAGGCGATATGACGTTGACGGGGGGGGAGGTGTGAGCGCCGAAGGGGACGTCTTTGTCACCCCGCCCGAAAGCCTGGATCGGTTCGTCGGGCCCGAATATGCGCTTGTGGGAAACGGCGTCGGATTGCTGCCGGAGACGGAGCGAATAAAGAGACCCGTTCTTTCCGATACGTTTGGGGATGTGGACGCTGGGACGATCTGCCGCCTGGCCATCGAGCGATACCACCGACAGGGCCCGGACAACCCCCGGGACGTTAGGCCGGTCTACGTACGAAAGTCGGACGCCGAGACCGGCCGTGAGAAAAAGAGGAAAGTGTCGAGAATATCTGTTGACAAGGGATATTTTATTCAATAAAATCAACAAATTGTATTTTTTAAGAGAAGGGGGGTCGCACGTGGAAGACAAAGAAGGACTTCTTAAGAAGAGGCTGATGGAAGAGGACCCTGAATTCAAAAAACTGATGGAAGAGCACGTCGCGTTTGAGGGAATACTGGCGGGATTCAACGAGCGCACGCATCTGACGCCGGCCGAAGAGATCGAGCGCAAGAGGATTCAGAAGTTAAAGCTCTCCGGAAAAGATAAAATGGAAGCCATCTTGGCCAAGAATCGGGAGAAATAGGCGTATACCCGCTGCCGGGGAATTCCGCGGCGGCGGGAGCGGCCCATGTCCGGGATGGAGACCGCCTACCGAAAATAATGACCATCGAAGGAACCGACATATTCTTTAAGAGCCTCATCGACGAGGGAGTGGATACCATTTTCGGGTACCCCGGGGGGGCGGTGCTGAACCTCTATCACCGCATGCCCGCCTACCCGATCCGGCATATCCTCGTCCGCCACGAGCAGGCGGCGGTGCACGCCGCCGACGGCTATGCCCGGGCCACGGGGAGGGTGGGTGTGGCGCTGGTGACCTCCGGCCCGGGGGCCACCAACACCGTCACGGGGATTGCGACCGCGCATATGGACTCCATTCCCGTGGTCGTCTTTAGCGGGCAGGTACCCACCATGCTCATCGGCAACGATGCCTTTCAGGAGGCCGACATCGTGGGGATTACCCGTCCCTGCACGAAGCACAATTTCCTGGTCACAAAGACCGCCGACCTCGAGGAGGTGGTCAAGGAAGCGTTTCACATCGCCTCGACGGGACGGCCCGGCCCTGTCCTTGTTGATCTGCCCCGGGACGTGGTGGCGGGCCGCGCGAAATATCAGCGTATCTCGGCCGTTTCTCTCAGGAGCTACCGGGTTACAACCGAGGCCGACGACGACGGCATCCAGAAGGCCTTTTCCGCCATGACGGCCTCCCGGCAACCGGTCCTTTATGTCGGCGGCGGGGTAATCAGCTCCTCGGCCTCGGAAGAGCTGATACGGCTGGCCGAGCGGCTCTCGATCCCGGTGACCTCGTCCCTCATGGGGCTGGGGGGATTCCCGGGATCTCATCCCCTGTTTCTGGGGATGCTCGGGATGCACGGGACGTACCGGGCCAATATGGCCGTCACGAACTCCGACCTCCTGATCGCAGTGGGCTCGCGGTTTGACGACCGCGTCACCGGAAAGGTCGACGAATTCGCGCCGCAGGCAAAGATCATCCATATCGATATCGACCCGTCGTCGATCAGCAAGAACATCATCGTGGATATTCCGATCGTCTCCGACGTCAAATACGCACTGGGCAGGCTCCTTTCCCTGTTCGAGACCGACGCCACCGACTGGGCAGAACAACGGCGCGACTGGCTTGGCCAGATCGAGGAGTGGGGCACAACGCACCCGCTCAGCTACAATAGCAACGGCGGCGAAATCAAGCCGCAGTACGTGGTTGAATCGATTTATCGGGTGACGAAGGGGGATGTTATCATCTCGACAGAAGTGGGTCAAAACCAGATGTGGACCGCGCAGTTCTTTACGTTTGACCGGCCGCGGACGCTCTTGACTTCCGGCGGGCTGGGCACCATGGGCTACGGGTTTCCCGCGGCTATTGGCGCACAGGCGGCCTTCCCGGATAAGCTCGTCTTCGACATCGCCGGCGACGGAAGCATCCAGATGAATATACAGGAGCTGGCAACGGCCGTCCAACACGACCTTCCGGTGAAGATCGCCGTCCTCAACAACGGATTTCTCGGAATGGTCAGGCAATGGCAGGAGCTCTTTTATGACCAGCACTACTCCCATACCGAGATGGAATTCTCGCCGGATTTTGTGAAGCTGGCCGAGGCATATAAGGCCGTCGGGATGAGAGTCGAAAAACCGGCCGACGTGGTGCCGGCTATCGAGGAGGCAGTCCGCGTGAGGAAGCCGGTAATCATGGATTTTGTGGTGAGCCGGGAGGAAAACGTCTATCCGATGGTGCCGGTCGGCTCTCCTCTCGACAAGATGCTGCTGGTGTGAGATAATTCGGCACGTTTGTGATATGCCCCGCTTACGTGAGGGAACGTTCCTTTCACCGGGAGCGTAGAGACCCGCGTGGCGGGCGCCTCTCGGGGCGCCGATGCGAAATAGGACTCGGACAAGCCGTCCGTACCGATATCCACCCGATACCGTTTGAGGAGTCAGTATGAAGGTGTATTACGATAAAGACGCCGATCTTGCCAAGATCAAGAAAAAGAAGGTAGCCGTTATCGGGTTCGGCTCCCAGGGCCACGCCCACGCCAATAACCTGCGCGACTCCGGCGTTGATGTCCGGGTGGGCCTTCGGGAGGGGGCGAGCAAGAAGAAGGCCGAGGGCGCCGGTTTTACCGTGATGAAACCGAAGGAAGCGGCGGCATGGGCCGATATCGTGATGATCCTCGTTCCGGACGAACTGGCGGCGGACCTCTATAAAGAAGAGATCGCACCCTCGATGAAACCCGGCGCGTACCTCGCGTTCGCCCACGGCTTTAACGTCCACTACGGCCAGGTCGTTGTCCCCGACGGCGTCAGCGTCTTTATGGTGGCCCCAAAGGCGCCGGGGCACATGGTCAGGCACGAATACTCTCAGGGACGGGGGGTACCGATGCTGATTGCCGTCCATCGGGATGCGTCGGGAGACGCCCGGGAGATCGCGCTGGCCTATGGCAGCGCCATCGGAGGCGGGCGGGCCGGCATGATTGAAACGACCTTTCGTGAAGAAACCGAGACCGACCTATTCGGCGAGCAGGCGGTACTGTGCGGCGGTGCGACCCAACTGATTATGGCCGGGTTTGATACCCTGGTCGAGGCGGGATACCCGGCCGAGCTTGCCTATTTCGAATGCCTCCACGAGCTGAAATTGATCGTGGACCTGATCTACGAGGGAGGCATCTCGAACATGCGCTATTCGGTCAGCAATACGGCCCAGTACGGAGACCTGACGCGGGGGCCCCGGATCATCACCGAAGACACCCGCGAAGAAATGCGCTACATCCTCGAAGAGATACAGAGCGGGGAATTCGCCAAGGAGTGGATCCTCGAGAACAAGGTAAACCGGCCGGTATTCAACGCGCTGACCCGGCGCGACGAGGAACACCTCATCGAGCGGATCGGCAAGGAGCTGCGGGGTATGATGAGCTGGCTTTCCAAGGAGAAGAAGGTCGACAGGGAAAAGAACTAACATGAAAAACAAGAAGAGTATCGTCGCGGTTGAGGGCCTGCCCTTTATCATTCCCATGCTGGTAATTACTATCGTCAGCGCCGTCCTGCTTCCGGTATGGGTTACGGCCATCTGTGCCGCCATCCTGCTGTTCGTGACGGCCTTCTTCAGGAATCCGCAAAGGAAGATCCCCTCCGACCCCAAGGCGGTCGTCTCTCCCGCCGACGGCAAGGTCATTGAGATCAAGCCGATGGATGAGCCCGGTTTTCTCAAAGGGCGGTGTATCCGCGTGTGCGTCTTCATGAACGTATTCAACGTGCATGTAAACCGTGTCCCGCTGGGAGGGACCGTGCGTAAGGTTCAATACTTTCCCGGAAAATTCCTCGTAGCAAGCCTCGACAAGGCCTCGGAGCTCAACGAGCGAAACGCGGTCCTCATCGAGGGCGCCGGAGGCGTTAAAATCCTTGTCATACAGATTGCGGGCCTGGTTGCACGCCGCATCGTCAGCTACGTTGCGGCGGGCGATTCGGTCAATAAAGGCGATCGATTCGGGCTGATTCGTTTCGGCTCGCGCCTCGATCTTTATCTTCCCGAAAATACCGATATCAGGGTTCAGTTAGGCCAAAAGGTCAGAGGCGGAGAGACGATAATGGGGGTGCTGCCATGAGAGAGAAGAAGATTCGGGATGGAAGAATAGGCATCTCGCGGATCAAGAGAGAGGACCTCAAGAAGGGGATCTACATCCTCCCCAATCTCCTGACAACCGGCGCTTTGTTCATGGGCTTCTTTTCCATTGTCGCGTCTGCCACAGGCAGGATCGATCATGCGGTAGGGGCGATATTCCTGGCCGCGGTCTTTGACGGCCTTGATGGAAGGGTGGCACGGCTCACCCATACCGTGAGCGCCTTTGGTGTTGAGTATGATTCGATCTCGGATGCGATCTCGTTCGGCGTTGCCCCGGCGGTGTTGCTCTACCAGTGGGCGCTTGCCCCCTTTGCCCGGTTCGGCTTTCTGGGCGCCGCCCTCTTTGCCATCTGCGCCGCACTGAGGCTCGCCCGGTTTAACGTACAGATCAACACCGTCGAGAAACGCGTCTTCAACGGGCTTCCGTCTCCCGGCGCGGCGCTGATGCTGGCGGCTACCGTCCTTTTCTTCGAGGATCAGGCACTCTCGGTGGAGGTCTGGGGCCCGTTCCTTCTGGTGATGGTATACTGTACCGGGCTATTGATGGTCTCCAACGTAAAGTACTCGAGCTTCAAGGAACTGGACGTCCTCAGGAAAAAACCGTTCCATACCCTGGTCCTTACGATCCTGATCCTGATACTGATTGCCACCCGGCCGGAGATGATGATATTTTCCCTGATCTCACTGTACGTCCTATCGGGCCCCCTGTATCTCCTCTATTGGGCGATCTTTAGGCCCAAGGCGGTCGAGGCGAGCGAGGGAAAGGACCCCGGGCCGAACTCGATAGGCCCTGCCGTCCGTCTTCAACCACTCTCGGCATCAATTACGTCGCCCGAAAGGCGGCCCGCGATGACGGGACCGGCCGGTTGAACGGCGGCGGTACTATATATAATTTTCTAACGCGTGATATAACAGATGAATAATACGGTTATTATATTCGACACAACGCTCAGGGACGGCGAGCAATCGCCCGGCGCCAGCATGAACATCGAGGAAAAGGTCACCGTAGCCAGGCAGCTCGAGCGGCTGGGTGTTGACGTGATAGAGGCGGGATTTCCCGTAGCCAGTCCCGGCGATTTCGAAGCCGTCAAAAAGATAGCACAGACACTTGACCGTGCGATTGTGGCGGCTTTAGCCAGGGCAAAGATCAAGGATATCGACGTGGCCTATGACGCAATCAAGAACGCCAAGCGCCCGCGGATCCATACGTTCCTGTCAACTTCCGATATCCATCTCGAGTACCAGCTCAAAAAGACGAGGGACGAGGCTCTCAAGATCGCATCGGCCTGCGTTAAACGTGCGAAATCATTGTGCCCGGACGTTGAGTTTTCGGCGATGGACGCCACCCGCAGCGACCCCGCGTACCTTGCCGACGTTATATCGGCCGCCATCGACGCCGGGGCGACTACCGTCAACATCCCTGATACGGTGGGCTACACCGTTCCCGATGAATACGGGCATATCATCGGCTACCTAATGGAGCACGTATCGGGAATTGAGAACGTCGTCGTTGCGGTCCACTGCCACAACGACCTGGGTCTGGCCGTGGCGAACTCTCTGGCGGCGGTGCGCGCCGGCGCCCGCCAGGTCGAGTGCACCATCAACGGCATCGGCGAGAGGGCGGGCAACACGTCCCTCGAAGAATTCGTCATGGCGCTGGTGGTCCGCAACGACCGGATCGGGCTTTCAACCAATATCGTCACGGAGCTGATTTACCCCACCAGCCGGATGGTCTCGGCGATCACCGGCATCGTGGTGCAGCCGAATAAGGCGATCGTCGGCGCTAACGCCTTTTCCCACGAATCGGGCATACATCAGGACGGGCTCCTGAAGCAGAAGACCACCTACGAAATCATCACGCCCGAAAGCATCGGCTACACGCAGACAAATCTCGTCCTTGGGAAACACTCGGGCAGGCATGCATTCTCCGAGCGCGTCACGAGAATGGGCTTTGATCTTTCGGACAACCAGGTCGAACTTGCCTTTAAGGCCTTTAAGAGACTTGCGGATAAAAAAAAAGGACGTCTTCGACGAGGATATCGCTGCCGTCATCGCCGAGGAGATCCTGAGGATACCCGACCGATACCGGCTCATCTCGCTGACGGTAAGCTCGGGCACCGAGGCAATGCCGACCGCTACCGTGATCCTTTCCATTGACGGCAATAAGGTCAAGGACGCCGGATTCGGCGACGGCCCGGTGGACGCGGTCTACCGCACTATCGCCAAGATGGTCAAGACACGGTGCAAACTCGCCAGCTATGAGGTCAAGTCCATCACCGGCGGCACGGACGCCCTGGGGGAGGTGACGGTTCGGCTCGAAGACGGATCGGACCGCTCCATAGGGGCCGGATCGCACACCGACATCCTGGTGGCCTCGGCGATGGCCTTTATCAATGCCCTCAACAAGCTCGAAGCGGTCAAGAAAAAAGACCTGAGGACTTCCCAGACGGTCTGATCGGTCGCGGCTGCTTTTCGCGGACACGGGAGGCGGACGGCTACTGAATCAGCCGTTATTTAGCGACCAGCCATATAACGGGAACGGTGCCCGGTCCCGGTGGATAGTGTATACCTACAGGTAGAAAGACCATGGCGATGACGATAACCGAAAAGATCCTGGCGGCCCACGCCGGCAGGGAGTCCGTCTGCCCCGGCGATCTGGTAATGGCGCGGGTTGACCTTTGCCTCGGAAACGATATTACCGCGCCCCTGGCCATTGACGTCTTTGAGGAGGCGGGGGCCGACGGTGTCTTTGACGCCGATAAGGTGGTCCTCGTATGTGACCACTTTACCCCCAACAAGGATATCAAGAGCGCCAACCAGTGCCGGCGCGTCAGGGAGTTCGGCAAGACCTTCGGCCTCGCGCACGTCTATGACGGGGGATGTTCCGGGGTCGAGCACGCGCTTCTCCCGGAGCTGGGCCTCGTGGCGCCGGGCGAGCTCATCATCGGGGCGGATTCCCATACGTGTACCTATGGCGGGCTTTCGGCGTTTGCCACCGGTGTCGGGAGTACTGATCTTGCCGCCGTGATGATGACCGGCGAGGTGTGGCTTCGCGTCCCCGAGTCGATGAAATTCGTGCTTACCGGCACGCCGGGTAAATGGGTGACCGGCAAGGACTATATCCTCGCGATTATCGGCGATATCGGAGTAGACGGGGCGCTCTACCGGGCGATGGAATTTACGGGGGATGCGGCCGGGCGCCTGCCGGTCGAAGAAAGGCTGACCGTGGCCAACATGGTCATCGAGGCGGGGGGCAAAAACGGGATATTTGCCGCCGACGACAAGACAACCGAGTACCTCGCCGGGAAGACGACACGGTCGTTCACTCGTGCCGTAAGCGACCCGGGCGCCGAGTATGCCGAGGTCCGGGAGTATGACGTATCCAAGCTGCAGCTCCAGGTGGCGCTTCCCCATCTCCCGTCAAACGCCGTCCCGGTAGGCGACGCGCCGGATTTGCCGATCGACCAGGTCATCATCGGCTCCTGCACGAACGGCAGGATCAGTGACCTGAGGATGGCGGCAGAGGTCCTTGCGGGCAGGAAGGTCCACGCGGACGTGCGGCTCATTGTCATCCCGGCGACGCCGGCGGTCTGGCGGCAGGCGATGGACGAAGGGCTCTTTACGATCTTTTTGGATGCCGGCGCCCTGATCGGCCCCCCGACGTGCGGGCCGTGCCTCGGCGGCCACATGGGGATACTTGGAAAGGGGGAGCGCGCCGTGGCGACGACCAACAGGAATTTCCAGGGCCGCATGGGCGACCCCGGCAGCGAGGTCATCCTGGCGGGCCCGGCGGTAGCGGCGGCATCGGCTGTCGTGGGGAAGGTCGCGGGGCCGGATAAGCTGGGTATGTGATGAACATGCGGCAGCACTCACTGTCTTCAATACCGCAGCGCCGGAATAGCCGTCCAACCGAGTATCGAGTGGCTGGGCTGCCGCCGGTCGCATCGGAAATAACGAGGTAAGGCCACGTCATGAAATATACCGGGACCGTTTACAAACTCGGAGATGACGTCGATACCGATGCCATCATCCCCGCGCGCTTCCTCAACACTACCGACCCCGAGGAGCTGGGCGGCCACGCCTTTGAGGATGCGGCCCCCGATTTCCGATCCGCACTCAGGGGAGGCGGAATCGTGGTGGCGGGTAGAAACTTCGGCTGCGGCTCCTCCCGGGAGCACGCGCCGGTTGCGATGAAGACTGCCGGCGCCCGGATCATCATCGCCGAGAGCTTCGCCCGCATATTCTACCGGAATGCCTTCAATACGGGCCTTGCCATCCTCGAATCGGCCGACGCCGCCCGTGAGATCCGCCCCGGAGATTCCGTCGAAGTAGACGACCGGGCGGGCATCATAACAAACCTTACCACCGGGAAGACCTACCGGGCAAAGCCGATCCCCCCGTTCATGGCAGAGCTGCTTTCGGACGGGGGTCTGATCGCGCACCTGAAAAAGAACAAAAAGAAACGGTAATCCCATGAAACAATATCGGATAGCGCTTTTGCCCGGCGACGGCATCGGGGTCGAGGTCGTCGCCGAGGCCAGAAAAGTCCTCGAAGCCGTGGGACGCCGTCACGCCATTTCCTTCGATTTCGTCGAATGCCTGGTGGGGGGGGCCGCTATCGACCGCTTCGGCGTGCCGCTTCCCGACGAAACACTTACACAGGCCCGCAGTTGCGATGCCGTTATCCTGGGGGCCGTGGGCGGCCCCGCGTGGGATAAACTGGCCACCGACAGTCGGCCCGAGGCGGGCCTGCTGGGCCTGAGAAAGGGGCTCGCGCTCTTTGCCAACCTGCGACCGGCTATCCTCTTTGACGAGCTGATCGGCGAGTCGGCGATCAAAGAGGAAGTTATCCGGGGGGTCGATATCATGGTGGTGCGGGAGCTGACCGGTGACGTCTATTTCGGAACCCCGCGCGGAATCGAAAAGCGGGACGGACAGCGGGTCGGGATCAACACAATGGTCTATTCCGAATCCGAGATCAGGCGTATCGCGCATACGGCGTTTTCGGTCGCGCGGAGGCGCAGAAATAAAGTTACCTCGGTGGACAAGGCCAACGTCCTGGAGTCAATGGCCCTGTGGCGGGACGTGGTCACGGAGGTTGGGCGGGAATATCCCGACGTGGCGCTCGAACATATGTACGTCGATAACTGCGCCATGCAGCTCGTCAGAAACCCGCGTGACTTCGATACTATTTTGACAACCAATATGTTTGGTGATATAGTGAGCGATGAAGCGGCGATGCTGACCGGCTCCATCGGCATGCTCCCCTCTGCGAGCCTCGGCGAGTCCGGTTCGGTCGGGCTATTCGAGCCGGTCCACGGCAGCGCCCCGGACATCGCCGGGCGTGGCATCGCCAACCCGATCGCCTGCATTCTGTCTACGGCGATGATGCTCGACCTGTCGTTCCACGAAGAAGCGGCGGCTTACACGATAATGAGCGCAGTCCGAACGGCCGTTGCAGACGGACTGAGGACAACGGATATTTACCGGGGCGAAGGCACGCGCGTATCGACCACTGAAATGGGAGACCGTATTACCGAGATGATCGGGAAACTGAAAGGAGTGTAACGCAGTACTATGGCAGCGAAAAAGGAATACCGCGTGGCGGTGGCCGGAGCCACCGGCGCCGTCGGTAACGAGATGGTCAAGACACTTGAGCAGAGAAATTTCCCCGTCCGGGAGCTCGTGTTGCTGGCCTCGGAGCGGTCCGAGGGCAAGAAGATGCGTTTTCGCGGCACAGACGTCACGGTGCACACCATGACGAAGGACTCGTTTGCCGGCGTGGATGTCGCCCTCTTTTCCGCGGGCGCTTCACGAAGCCTCGAATTTGCCCCGGCCGCAGCGGCCGCAGGAGCCGTTGTCATCGACAATTCGAGCGCATTCAGGATGGAGCCGGATATACCACTGGTGGTGCCGGAAGTCAATCCGCAGGCTATAGCCGACTTCACGAAGCGCCGAATAATCGCCAATCCGAATTGCTCGACCATCCAAATGGTGGTCGTTCTCAAACCCCTGCACGACGCGGCCAGGATAAAACGCGTCGTCGTATCGACGTATCAGGCCGTCTCGGGAACGGGAAGCAAGGCCATTGAGGAACTGGACCGTCAATCGAGAGCGGTACTGGGCGGGACATCGTTCGAGAAGAAGGTGTATCCCCATACGATCGCCTTCAACTGCCTGCCCCATATCGACTCCTTTACCGATAATGGGTATACCAAGGAAGAGATAAAGATGGTCAATGAGACCAAGAAGATCATGGGGGACGACACAATTGCCGTAACCGCAACCACCGTGCGGGTTCCCGTTTTCTATTCCCACAGCGAGTCGGTCAATATCGAAACCGAGAAAAAACTGACACCCGAACGGGCGCGGGAAATCCTAAAAAAGGCCCCCGGCGTTGTGGTAGTCGACGATCCATCTCATAATATCTATCCATTGGCGCTGGACGCGGCCGGAAAGGACGATACCCTCGTCGGGAGAATCAGAGAAGATTTCTCGATACCCAACGGACTAAACATGTGGATCGTCTCAGATAATATTCGAAAGGGGGCGGCGCTCAACGCCGTACAGATCGCCGAGTACTATATAACCCACTACGCGTAGGGGTAATGGCTCAAAACGATACAGACGCCAGGTATCTCGCCTCTCTAAAGCAGGGCACCTTCTCGAAGGAGGAGCGTCTCAAGCTTGCTCGGGGACAAACCTTCGAGGGGATCGCAACCCCCCCAAATACCCTCGCCAAACTCTGCGAGGATTCCGACCTGCTTGTTCGGGTTCAGGCAAAAAAGTCGATCCTACGGCTTGCCGAACAGGACCTCGTTCAGATCGCCGCCGACGCCGGCACATCTCCCGAGCTTCTCCTTTTCCTGGCTAAGCACTTCCATGACTCTCAGGCCGTCGGGACCGCCATCATCGGCAATAGAAAGACTACGGAAAAGATTCTCTATTATCTCCAGGGAGAAATAGACGAACACGAGGAGGATCGCGAATCGGCCTTTGCCGGCAGCACCTCCGAACAAGATGTTGAGTTCGAGGTGGAAGACATCACGTCCCCCGGAAGAGGCCGGCAGCCCGATGACGATATCGAAGTTACCGTCGAGCTCGACAGTAAGGAAGATTCACACGGCGGATTCTCCGAACGGGAAAGATATTCCGACGCCGACATGGAGGTCGTTATCGGTGTAGAGTCGGGTCATGAAGAAATCATCGACGAGCACCTCCTGGAGAGGAATATTATCGGCTCGGACGAGCTTTCCGGGATATTATCCGAAAAAAGAGCTGAACCGACGGGCTCCGATACCGACATTAAGGACTTCTCCTCTACGGTTGACGAGATCGAGGGGAGATTCGATGACGTCTTCCAGATTGATACGGGACGGCACGATACGACTGAGGCGGATGCCTCGACCGGCGACTTCGAGATTGGAGACATAACGGGGGGGATGGCCACCCACGAGATAGCCATAGAACCGGATAGTAAACCTGTGCGGGCCGAAACGTCCAATCAGGAGAAGCCTGGCCGCGGCCCGCGGGTTATGATGGATGAGACAAGAAGAGAGGTTGCCGTCGACACCGGCAAGTTTGTCGCCCGTCTCCCGATGGGCCGCTACTTCTATAAAGTCTCGCCACTTGAGATTCTCTCCCGGATAATACGTATCTCCGTGCCTATTGTCGCCGTCCTGGTGATCCTTACGGTTTTCTGGCTTGCCATGCCCACTACCCATCCATCGATCGAGGAGCTGGAGGGAGGCGTTAACAGGATCTTTTACTCAATCAGGACGGACGGTCTAAACGCGAAGATCCCCGATCCTTTTCCGCCCGGATCTTCAATCGTGTCCTGGGAATTGCTAAAATCCTCGCCGGAGACGGAAGTTACAAAGGGAGGGCTCGAGAAGGCGATCGAAACCTACACCGCCGATTTTTCGGAAGAAATAGAGTATGACAATACCAAGAACGAGCTTTCTCTTCAGGAAAAGACGTATAGAGAAAACGGGCAGCGAATTGCGGAGATCGATGAGACGATAGGTGTTCTCAACGCCGATAAAACAAAGTACCTCAGTCTCGTTTCTAACGATAAGCTGGACGCTCAATCCATCGAAGAGGAATACCAGAAGGAGGTAAAGATCTTCAAGGAGGACTTTAACACCTTCGAGAATCAGATAAAGATAATCGAACAGGATACGGCCGACGCGAAGCGACGGATAGCCGAGTATGAAGCGGTTTATGGAAGGGGAGGTAATGACCCCGCATATAACGCCAATAAAATGGAGCTTGAGGATCTCGCGGCCACGTACTCTCGTCTCAAGCCCCAGTACGATAAACGAAAGGCCGGTTATGACTCAAGGCTCAGGACCATCCGAGAGCAGTATCAGAATATGCTTGACGATAGGGTCTGGCTTGAAACCGTCGAGAAATATATTAAGGAGCTCCAGCAGGAAAAGATACGGCTTGTCTCCGAGAACAAGATTATCGAAAAAGAAGTAAAGCAAATCAAAGAACAGATCAAGGACCTCGAGGCCGAGCGATCCACACGCCCTAAATTGACCGGAGAAAACCTCATCATGTTCCTGCTCCTGACTCACTATATGCGCGAGAGGGGTGTTGAGGAACTAAACGAGATCTCGATCCTGGATCGGTACAGAATCTATAAAACGGTATCCGACGTAGACGTCGGACTTGCCGAAAACGGTAAGGAAGTACAGAAGCACTATAAGCTTACTATAATGAGGCTTGAGACGGAAAAGTCCATAATCTTTTATCTGTGGAATAAGAACTCGACAACCTGGGTCCTGACCTCTATTACCGCCGATAAGTAGCCGTTAAAATGAAATTCTTACAAGACATAACCCTCGGCCAATATATGCCGGTCGATTCATTCGTCCATCGGCTTGATCCAAGAACGAAGTTCATAACGCTCATGATACTGATGATCATCGTTTTTTTTATCACGAGACCCCTTCCGTTTCTTCTTATGGGACTGTTCATCGCCCTGATCATCAGGCGCTCCAATATACCCATCGGCTCCGTAATGCGCGGGATTGTCCCTTTTTTCTGGCTCTTTCTCTTTGCCGCAGTCGCCCATCTTTTTTTCACCCCCGGGCGTTCCATTCCCCCCTTTCCCGTTGGATTCCTTAACGTCACCGAGGAGGGGCTGATAAACGGAGCGTTAGTATCTACGCGGATCCTTTGCGTCATCGTGCTGTCGTCGCTCTTGACCCTCACGACTACGCCGATGGAATTGACGACCGCATTGAAAAAGGTCCTGTCTCCGCTGAGGGCCGTTAAGGCCCCGATAGATGATTTCGTCATGATGATGATGCTGACCATCCGGTTCGTTCCCATTCTCCTTTTGGAATCTCAGCGAATCATCAACGCCCAGAAGTCCAGGGGCATCGACTTTGAAACGGGAGGGATATTTTCGCGGGCCAAGAAACTCGTGCCTATTCTTATCCCCCTGTTCCACCTATCTTTCAAGCGGGCCGACGAACTGGCCGTGGCCATGGTCTGCCGGGGTTACGTTACGGGTGCCGACCGGACAAGTTTCAAAGAACTCCGGTTTGCCGGTACCGATTTCCTGTCTATGGCCGTTGTCCTTCTTATGACGCCGTTCTTTTTTATCTGACATGAGGAATATACGGCTGACCCTTTCCTATGACGGCACAGACTTTTCCGGGTGGCAGTACCAGCCGGATGCGAGAACGGTGCAGGGAGCGGTGGAGGAAGCGCTGGGCGTGATACTGGCCGCCCCCGTGAGAATAGGCGGGGCGGGAAGGACCGACGCGGGCGTACACGCCCTCGGGCAAACGGCCGGTTTCAGGACTACCTCCCGCATACCGTGTCCTGTGCTCTGCCGTGGGCTCAACGCGCTGCTTGCCCCGGATGTACGTGTCCTTTGTGCCGACGAAGTCCCGGATTCCTTTGACGTGCGAAGATCGGCGATCCTACGGGTATATCGATATTTTATCTATACGGGATCGGTGATGTCCCCGTTTATGGGCCGGTATGCCTGGCATATCCCGGCGCCGCTGGGCTCCGATGCGATGAATCGGGCGGGCTCTCAGTTGGTGGGAACCCATGATTTTGCGTCGTTTGCCTGCGCCCAGGACGAAACGATGAGCACGGTACGACAGATCGTGTCTTTTCACGTCGATGAAGTCGGCGGCGGCGTTATACAGATCGAAATCGCCGCGAATGCCTTTCTCAGGCATATGGTTCGTTCCATCGTCGGCACGATCGTGGACGTGGGGAGAGGAAAAATGAGCGTCGAGGACTTCGGCGAGATCATCCGGGCGCGCGACAGGGCCCGGGCCGGGGTGACCGCCCCCCCCCAGGGGCTCTTTTTGGTCGAGGTGCGCTACCCGTGAGACGGCGAACCAGGACGTTTATCCTTATATCGCTCTTCTCGGCCCTGACGGCTGCGGGCGCCTTTATCAAGATCCCCATGCCGCTGGTGCCGATGACCCTTCAGACGCTCCTGGTCTACTCGTCCGGCCTCTTCCTGGGGCCTGCGGGCGGGGCCCTGTCTCAGCTCATATACGTGACGCTCGGGCTGGTGGGTTTTCCGATCTTTTCCGGGGGGGGCGGGATTGCCTACATCTTTTCCCCCACCTTCGGCTACCTTATCGGGTTCATTCCGGCCGCCGCGGTGGCGGGCCTGCTCTCGCGAAGGGGAGGAAGGGTCTGGCCCGTATGCGGGGTTATATGCGCCGTCCTGATCGTTTATATCTTCGGGGTTCCCTATTTTATGGTTGCCGCGCACTTCTTCCTGGATAAAGAAATCGCCCTGGTGACCGCGCTCAAGATCGGGTTCCTGTTGCCCCTTATTGGTGATTCGATGAAGGCCGTAGCGGCCCTTGCCGTCTTTTTCTCTGCGCGCGAGCGGCTCGGCCTTCCCTTGGGGACAAAGGTATGGACCGAACGATAACGCTCTTCGATGTGCCCCAGAAACGCCTCAGAGAGGTGCAAAAGGCCCTCTCGACACTCGATCTTGCGGGCGCGCGGCTGAATATGGATGTGCTCGCCAGGCAGTACCCCGATCACCCCGAGGTAAGGCGCGAGGATATAATCGTCCGGTTTCTGGAGGAGACCTTTTCCACCATCACGAAACCGGCCCAGCTCTTCACCCACTATTCGGCCTTCAAGAAGCTCCTTAAAGAAAGCTCGTATATACCCGAATACCTTGCCGACCTCGAACGGGCCTATTTCGGGCGCGTCGTGGACGCGGGGGGAACCGAGCCCCTCGCCCCGATTTATGGATATCCCCCGGGGTACCTTCTGCTCAAGGCCGGGCGCCTGGAGGAGGCCAAGCAGTCATTGATCGGAGAGCTCTCTCAAGCGGGAATTACTCCCAAGAAAAGGGCGCACCTTCTGGGATACCTCGGAGACGTCTTTATTGCGGGAGGAGAGATCGAAGAGGCGCGGCGGCACTACGTGGAGGCGATCCAGGCCGACACGAGCGGGATTGACGTCAAGGCGATGCTGGACGACGACACCAAGGCGTTGATCCTCGGCACGTACATCCCCGAGGGCCTGGGAGGGATCTGGGCCGCCTCCGTCGGCTATATACTCATGGTGTTCCCCGCGCCCGTATTTCGGGATTCGGACGAATTGATGGCCTTCTTTAAGGAATTTAACCGTCATCGATCGGAGCTTGGGAAGGACGATTCCGACGAGACGCCGGGCAGGGTGTTCTATCATGCGCTGGTCATGGTGGAACACGAGAAGCTGTTCCGCGCGCTCAAGGGCGCCGACATGATGGAGCTGCGAAAGCTCATGCGTACCATCAATCCCGCCCTCTATCGTTTCTACACCAAGGCATCGATGGCGCGTAAAAACGGAGAAGACCTCTTCGAAAAGGATCAGTGACGAGGCACGCTCGGATTTATCGAAGGATGCAGGGCTCCGGCCTCTCGGGTGAGAGCGTCCCATCGTAAAGCAGGTGTGTCACGGCCCCTCCCATCATCACCACCGCCGCTGCGATAAGGTGCTTACGGTGGCACCGGTCCGGATCCCGTTCCGCGCACATCACGGCGCAGCGCTTCGATAAAGATAGCTCCCAAAGCCGCCGTAACCCCTCACGAAATGACGCGCTTGCCGACGCCTCCACCCACGAGAGGGGAGGCCCTTTCGCGCGCCCTCCCGGACGGCCTCCCAGAAGATCCCCCAGGTAGCAGTATCCGATACGGGCCGACGCCAGGCTTTTTTCGAGCGCCGCCCTGTTGAACTGAGGCGCAAAACGCGAGAAGGGAACGCTCCTGACGTCAACGATCAGCTCGATCCCGGCCGCCCCGATAAGCTCGATAAAGCGGCCGATCGGGTGGTTGGAGTGTCCGACGGTATAGAGAACGGCCGCTGTCCGCCGGTTGCTATAATCCATCGTTAGCGTGTTTAATGACAAGGGAGCGAAACGATGTAAGCACGGTATCCCGGTAGGTTTCAAAGGACGCCGGGTCACAGCGAAAGACCAGGGTGACCCGGCTCTCGTCGGTGAAATAGTCCTGTATCCAGATATAGTCCGGTCCGAAGAGGGTGTTCTTCTCGGTGCCCCTTGCCAGGACCCTGACTCCCGACCATCCATCGAGATAGAGGTTTTCCTTCTCAACGAGTACGTAGTTTTCGCTCGAAAAGGCCCTCACATAGCCTCTCATTGCCTTATCGGCCCGATCCTCCGAAGAGCCGCTGCCGGAATACACCGAGAACGTGATTTTTGGGTTATGCTCCGTTGTCGGGGAAAAGGCCGTCGTGCCCCAGAAACCCCATCGAATCCACCCATTGGGCGGCATAAAGGACGCAACGCCGAGGGAATCGGTCACCAGACTACCGAGCGATACATCTCCGGCGTTCGCACGTGGGACGGCAGGAAGCAGAAAACATACGCAGACCACAACCGAAAGAATCATCAGGGGGGAACCAAACGGGGATCTCTTATCGATGCTACCGTTCATAAATAGTCCCTATGGTATAATGGTTTTGCATTATAGCACGATGGGTTTCGCAGGTGCGATCTTTATTTATGGGCCGGGTTTATTGACTTTATCGCGGCGGCGTGGTAGATTTCATTCAGGTAACAGCGTGGCGGCGGTATTGCCGCCGGTTTTACCCGTATTTTGCAGGGGTATGAGTCTACCGTTCCGCTCGCCTCATTTTTTTACGTCAACCTCAAAAGGATCAGGCTTATGACCGCCGCACCGGCCTCCGATCCAGCGGATCGCGCCGATCGACGGACAGATACTCTGTTGTTCGGCCGGAACGGGGTATTTCGTGAGGGATTTTCCCGAGGTGATTGATCGGGACCGGCGGGTCATTATCCGTTTTTACGTATCGACGATGATTGGAAACAATGTGAACGATCATGATATCGAGGGCTTTCTGTCCCGGGTGCTTCCGGTCGTGTCCAAGCCCGGCCGCTATATCGGTGGGGAGGTAAACTCGCGGGGTGGAACACCGTCCCCCGGTGATATCCGGGTATGCCTCGCCTTCCCCGAGGTCTACGAGATCGGGATGAGCCATCAGGGGACGGCGATTATCCTGGACATCCTCAACGGGATAGACGGGGTCTTTGCCGAGCGGGTATTTGCCGTATGGCCTGACATGGAAGCCGAGATGAGGCGGGCCGGCATTCCCCTCTTTTCACTGGAAACCAGGACCCCTCTTGACCGGTTTGACATCATCGGTTTTTCGCTGATGTACGAGATGACGTATACCAACGTGGTGGCGATGCTGACGCTTGCCGGCATACCGGTTCTCGCCGCCGATCGGGACGAGCGGTTTCCCCTGCTTATCGCCGGCGGCGCCTGCGCCTTCAACCCGGAGCCTGTGGCCGAAATCTTCGACGCCATCGTGGTCGGGGACGGCGAGGTGGCAATCGCCGAGATCGTGAGCGTCCTGCGGGAAATGCCCGGCGCGGCCGGGGACGACCTGCTGACCCGGCTTGCCGCGCTTTCCGGCGTCTATGTGCCCCGGTTCTACGAGCCGGCATACCGGGACGGCGTCTTCTGCGGGATGGGCCATAAAAAACCCGGCCCCCGAACGATCAAGAAACGGACGGTTGCCGACCTTAATGACGCGGCGGGCCCGGCAAAACCGATCATCCCCCATGTCCAGGCGGTCCACGACCGTATCAGCGTTGAGATCGCCCGGGGATGCCGCCGCGGGTGCCGGTTCTGCCAGGCGGGATATATCTACCGTCCCCTCCGGGAGCGGGACGCCGATACGATCGAACGGGTCGTCGAAGGCCGGCGGCGCGCCACGGGCATGAGGGACGTGTCGCTGCTCTCGCTGTCGTCGGGCGACTACTCGGATATCGAGCGCCTCATGGCCAACCTCATGGCATCGCTTTCGGAAAAGCGGGTTGCCCTCTCGGTGCCGTCTCTGAGGGTCGATACCCTGACCGACGAGATGATCGCCCAGATCAGGAGGGTCCGCAAGACCGGGTTTACCGTCGCCCCGGAGGCGGGCAGCGCGCGTCTTCGCGCCGTCATCAACAAAAACATTTCCCAGGCCGAGATCGAGGCGACGGTCCAGCGCGTCTTTCGCGCCGGGTGGCGGCTCATCAAGCTCTATTTCATGATCGGGCTTCCCACCGAGACTGACGAGGACATCCATGAGATCGTCGACCTGGTCACGAACATCGAGCGGATTGCCCCGGGACGCGGCAGGACGACCCTGAACGTGAGCGTCTCGACATTTATCCCCAAGCCCCATACCCCCTTCCAGTGGGAGGGCATGACGCCCCGCGCGGAGATCGTGAGGCGCCAGGAGATACTTCGGGGGGGGCTGCGCTCCGGCCGCGTCGCCCTGAAGTTCCACGACTCCCGGATGAGCATGCTGGAAGCGGTCTTTTCCCGGGGCGACCGGAGGCTGCGGCCGGTGATCGTACGCGCCGCCGAACTGGGCTGCCGGTTCGACGGCTGGACGGACCGCCTGCGCTTCGACCTGTGGGAGCGGGCCTTCGCGGATAGCGGGCTCACGATGGAGCAGTACACCGGGTGGGCCCCGGCCGTGGACGCGCCGATGCCCTGGGATCATATCGAGACCGGCGTGGGCCGGCAGTTTTTTGTCAAGGAGCGCGAGCGGGCGATTGCGGCGGCCTCCGCGGCGCCATGCGTCAACGACAGGCTCCTCGACGCCGGTGCGTTAGGGCAGCATTCGGAGGGGGGGCATCCGGAAAACCAGCCTGCCGGCCCCGCGGCCGGGCCGCCCGGGGACGGTGGTGCGCCGGCGGCCGGCGACCGGCTCAAGTATCTCTTCTTTTATTCCCGGACGGGCATGGTGCGGTTTCTCTCGCACCTGGAAACCGCGTCTGCCCTGGAGCGGGCGCTGGCGCGGGCCGACGTCCCGGTCAACTTCTCGGAGGGTTTTCACCCCAAGCCCCGGATCAGCTTTTCGGGGGCGCTGGCGGTGGGGGTGGAGGCTCGCCGCGAACCGTTTGTGGTCGAGCTTTCCCGTCACATCGATACGGTTGACGTGGCCGGGCGGCTCAACAAGACGCTGCCGGAGGGCATCCTGATAGAATCGATCGTCGCGCCGTCGGATAGGCAGAGTAGCCGGGAGGCGAGGATGGCCGATTGTGCCTATCGGGTGGGTTTGCCCGAAAACGGGTATGCACCGGGTGAGTTGACGGCGCGCATCGCGTCTTTTTTGGACGGGGCCGAATGTTGGTACGAGGGGACCGTCAAGGGGCAGCGCAAGCGCATCAACGTCCGTCCTTATATCAGCGATATTACATACGACGCGTCTGACGGGATGATTATGGTGATGAGGCGAATAGGCGGCTCATCGCCCAGCCCCTATCGGGTAATCTCGGCCCTGTTGGGGATAGCCGAGGAGCAGGCCCGATCGCTCATGGTGGTCAAGGAGCCGTTGGAGCCTGAAGCGGCGACGACCTGATCGGGCGCCTGCCGGGCGCCGATTTGAGAGGAATATGGTAAAAGAGATCATTATCAATGCCCATCCCTGGGAAACACGGGCCGCCCTGCTCGATAACGGGGTGCTGTCCGAGTTTTACCTCGAAAGGCCCAAGGACCTGGGAGTCTCGGGCAATATCTACAAGGGAAAGGTTATCAGGGTAATGCCCGGCATGGAGGCGGCGTTCGTCGATATCGGGCTGGAGAAGGCGGCCTTCCTCTATGCCACCGACTTCCTGGACGAGATCGACGAGATGGAGAGCCTGCTGGACAAAGTCAGCCCCGATTACTTCGAAGGCCTTGAGCAGCCCTACTCGGTCCCCGCGGCCGGCACCGTCGAGATGATGAAGCGGGGCCAGGAAGTGCTCGTGCAGGTGGCCCGGGAGCCGATCGGCTCCAAGGGCGCGCGCATCACCTCCCATATCTCGTTGCCGGGCAAATACCTGGTGCTGCTGACCATGATGGACCGGGTGGGCGTATCCCGCCGCATCGAGGATGAGCCCGAGCGAAAGCGCCTCAAACAAATCGTCGAGCAGGTGAAACCTCCCGGAGCGGGCTTCATCGTGCGCACCGCCGGACAGGGGATGAGCGAGAACGAGATCAAAGAGGACCTCGAGTTTCTCATGAAACTCTCCCGCTCGATCCTGGCCAAGAAGGAGCGGTCCGGCGCCCCGGTTCTCATCCACCGGGAGCTGGACCTGGGCCTGCGCATGGTCAGGGACCTGCTTACCCAGGACGTCGATGCGCTGATTGTCGATTCCGAGTCCGAGTACCACCGGCTCCTGGAATTTGCCGAGTCGTTTCTGCCGCGGGTCGCGGGCTCGATCCGGCGCTACGAGCGCCCCGTGCCGATATTCGAGCACTACGGCCTGGAGATGGAGATAAAACGTGCGCTGGGCAAGAAGGTCTGGCTCAAGTCGGGCGGTTCTATCGTCATCGAGGGTACCGAGGCGCTGACGGCCGTGGACGTGAACACGGGAAAATTCGTCGGGAAGCGGGACCTCGAAGATACGATCCTGCGAACAAACATGGAGGCCGTCCGCGAGATCGCCTACCAGCTGAGGCTTCGCAACATCGGGGGATTGGTAATCATTGACTTTATCGATATGGAGCGGGCCGAGAACCGGGAAAAGGTCTACAACGCGCTGGAAGAGGCGATGAAGGCCGACACGAAGAAGACCAACATCCTCAAGATATCGGAGCTGGGCATCGTGGAGATGACCCGCAAGCGCACCCGCGAAAACCTCACCCAGGCGCTGGCCGACCCGTGCCCCTACTGCGACGGCCACGGCTTCTTGAAATCAAAACGCACCGTCTGCTACGAAATCTTCCGGGACCTGATAAAAGGGGCAGGCGCAAAACATGAAAAAGCCACGGTGCAGGTGAACCCGGACGTGGCCTCGCTCCTGTATGACGAGGAGCGGGTGTGGCTCGACGACATCGAGGAGCGGTTCGGTATCCGCGTTGCGGTGCGCGCCGCGCCGCAGTTCCATATCGAGGAGTATGAGATCGGGTGGGGGTAGGGGAATTTTAAGTAAATCCATATACAATTTGTAGTGGATACCTAATAAGATAAACACCATATATGGTGTTTTTTCTTGACTTTCTAGTTCTTTTATGCTAATATAGCGATATTTAATCGAACCTATTGTTTTAGGCTATAAGGATGGCACTTCAAGTAATTCCAAGAATTGCTGGCGATGATTTTCAAGCTCGATGGTTTTGGTTTCAAGCTTGCCGACTATTTTCTATTTATAAGACCGTCGATACCGTAATCTTCGAATCAAAGGAACATGGGGGCTTCGATGATGTGGTGGTGAAGTATAGCCGGCCAATACCTGACGGAAGAGGTAACACCATAAATGCTGATTGTTATCAAATAAAATTTCATGTTAACCATGCCGGTTCTTTCACATGCGATAAGTTAAAAGACCCAAGTTTTATCGGGAGTAGTAAGGATTCAATTCTTCATAGACTTAGAGATGCTTACTTAGGAACACTCGGTAAAGAGAAATGCCTGTTTAACATAATCTCATCATGGCCGATAGATCCTAATGATTCACTTGCTACGCTTGTTGATCAGTATGATAATAAACTTAGGTTAGATGAGGTTCTATTTAATCCTAAGAAGATCCATTTCGTGGGTATTAAGGATGACTGGAAACGAGTTCTTGGCGTTGCCAATGAAGGTGATTTATACAAGATATTAAGTCAGCTCAGGATAGATACATGGCCGCCTAACCTAAAACTATTTCAAGAAGTTCTTAATACGAAATTAGAAAACGTAGGGCTACTACCTATAAGCGATGCTTCTATCGGAAGTCTTTATGACGATCTAATTTGGAAACTATACCGTAATGGACTTAATACGTTCCGGCAGGGCGATATTATAGAAATTGCCAAGAACGAGGGGTTATGGGTAGGAAATAGAATATCGAGCGAAACGAAGTTACGTTTAGGTATTCGTAGTTTTCATAAATGGGCCGAGTATTTGGAGGATGATACTAGTTCTCTCCTCTGTCTTCTGAAATACTTCGATAATAGAAAACTTAAGAAAGAATATGCATGGACTAAACACATTATACCAGAGGTCAAAGGTTTCTTGGAATCTTCCCTGAAGGACGAGAATTCTTGTGAACTCATCCTGGATGCTCATTCTTCGATCGCTTTTCTCGCGGGTTATATATTAAACTCCAAGTCTGGCAAGAAAGTGACGATTAGACAGAAAACGATAAAAGGTGGTATTGAGTTTTGGTCTGGTAGTGAAATAGAAAATAGCGATAAAAGCGAATGGTGCTGCGAAACGATCGAGAGGGATTCCGGGAAAGCTGACTTAGCCGTAGCTATCAGTATATCTAATAACACTATTGGGGATGTGGACGACTTTGTCGGACGCTCATTGCCCGTTGGGAAGATTCTTCATTTAAAGCTTCTGTCCGGGACAAGTCAGGTAGCGATTAAAAACGGTGCCCATGCTTTACACTTGGCACAAGACGCAATAAGATTGATCAGAGAACATTACGCGAGAAAAGGGGATAGTACTCGTGTCCATTTTTTCATTTCCGCACCTAATGGTTTTACTTTTTTCTTTGGGCAAGCGTCTCACGTATTAGGGAAACTGGTCCTTTACGAGTATGATTTTTCGTCGGGGGTATTGGGTTCCTATGAACCAGCAGTAGTACTGCCGTAAGATTAGGGGAGGATATTATTTATGGATCTACCAACCTACTTTAAGGATTTCTTGTCAAATATACGTCTTACAGATTCTCAGACTGAAGAACTGAAAAAAGGACACGAACTTCTCAGAAATCGACTTCAAGAGTACGATGAGATATCTAGAACCGTTATCACAACTTTCTTGCAAGGTAGTTATAGGAGAGGTACGTCAATTCGCCCCAAACCAGAATCTCTCGCTGATGTCGATGTGGTAGTCGTGACAAACATAGATAAAGGGTCCGTAACACCGGGAGATGCTCTAAAGCTATTTATGCCTTTCTTAGACAAATACTATAAGGGAAAATATGAAATTCAGGGTCGTTCCATCGGAATCGATATGAGTAAGATATCTTTGGATCTTGTGCCTACGACGAGTATGGCTAGTAGAACGACACTAGAGTCCGGCTTTTTTAGGTCAGATAAAACGATTGAAGACTACGAATTTAAAAGACTCGGTTCCTCATTACCGCTCTTCATTCCGAATCGAGAAGTGGATAGATGGGAGGAAACGGATCCAATAGCACAAATTGACTGGACTATTGATAAAAACGCGAATTGTAATGGCCATTACGTTAATGTAGTTAAGGCCCTTAAATGGTGGCGTCAGGAAAAACAGTCGAAGCCAAAATATCCCAAAAGCTATCCATTAGAACACCTTATTGGCCAGTGCTGTCCTGACGGCATTAAGAGCGTTGCCGAAGGGGTAACTAAGTCGTTGGAGGGAATTAAAGATAAATTCGCTGCTGCCGCCCAGCAAAAAACAACCCCGTTTATTCCAGACCATGGGGTTCCAAGTCATAACGTTTTAGGGCGTGTTTCCGGTGAAGATTTCTCGGCTTTTCATACTCATGTTGGTAATGCCGCATCTTTATCAAGAAAAGCGTTCGATTCTGCTGATCTAGAAGAAAGCTTAGAACTATGGGGACAACTGTTCGGAGATAATTTTCCCGATTCAGGTAATGGCGGTGATAAAGGCGGTGGCTATACAGAACGGAAAAAGAGTACAAATATAGGGGGGAGTCGCTGGGGGAAATAGAATATAAGACTATAAGTAAAGAGCTCCTGGATGGCAGAAGAGCAATAGACGGCATATATGGAGCCATGATACTAGAAGACTGGTTGTGGTATCCGTCAGTTTCAAAATGGGCTTTACATTGTCGTTTAAGTATCCCAGTAGTTACATCGGACGAGGTACTTGCCGTAACCGATTGGTATTTCCTTGTTGATGAAATATACCCGTGGGGTGATGTAAAGGTTCATCCCGCAAAAATAAATGGTATCAGCCGAACATACCAACACCAAATATATAATAGTTATGGCGATAATGATGAACCATGGAGAAACGGTAATATTTGTGTAAACAACAGCACATACATACTTGGCCGCGGTTATAGTAATGAACCTTATGAATCTCGCGAAAGGTTAGCGTGGAATGTAAAACGAACTATTGATTGGCTAATTGACGCAAAAAACGGGACCTTAATAAAGCCGGGCGAACCTTTCGAGCTCCCTTATCCCCCCTCCCGCGTAAATGTACCTAGAGTGATCTTTTGCGAGGACGAAAGTACTTTTAAACTATGGAATACAAAGCACGATACTTTTCTTGGACTTGTATATTTCTTTATATCGTCCACCATTAAAGACACCCTTCTTGTGGATCGTTTCTGTGGTTCTAACGGGCAAGAGATATTTAGAATTGATTGGGGGGCAAATTTTGAAAGTAAAAGAAGTAACCCCCTTATAGGTATCTGGTTAAGATTTAATGAGCCATTAGTACTTCCACCTTGGCAAGTCCCTTTTAATTGGGGTGAAATCTCAACTGCAGCAGACGCTCAAGGGATAGATTTTCTAGGAGCCATACGCAAGATTGCCAGTCATCTTCGTGATGGTAAACCACACGTTCTTCTAATCGGTTTCCCCATACCAGAATTCGTTGGCGATAAACAAGTTAGAATGCATTGGCAATCTATCGAATTCCCAATACTACGGCCAGGGAAGAGTTCAATACCAAAAGGTTTTAGAGATAACGAGTCGGGTTGCTGGCAACGAGACAAAACACAAATATTTAGAAACTCCAATTCAATTGGCTGGCTAAGGACGGAAAACTGGAACAGCAGCGAAATCAGGAGCAGGGGCCAATTAGCGAATTCAATCTTGTCAGAAAGGGTACTTCTTATTGGAGCAGGAGCGGTAGGCTCAGTTATAGCTGAGCTTCTTGTTAGAGGAGGAGTTAAGGAATTAACTATTCTTGATGATGATAAAGTAGAGATTGGGAATCTAGTACGGCATAGTCTATCAATGGAGAGTATTGGTAGATCCAAGGCGGAGGCTCTAGCGGATAAGCTTACTAACCTATCTCCGCACCTAAAGGTAAAAGGCTTTATCAAGAAGATAAAGAGCATGGACGGCGAAGTTATTGATTTGGTTGGAAACTCGGGTATTATCATAGATTGCTCTGCGTCGGATGATGTACTATATATACTTTCAACGTATAGCTGGCCTTCCAAACGATTTTTCTTTTCTATTTCAATTGGACTCCAGGCAAGAAGAACCTTCATGTATAGTTCGTTTTCAGTAAACTTCCCGCATAACAGCTTTATGGAAGAAATGAGTAAATGGCATGAAAAAGAAAGAGAAGAGTCTAAGAATGTTCCTTTTCCTATGGAGGGAATTGGATGTTGGCATCCTGTCTTCCCCGCTCGCGCTGATGATATATGGTTAACCGCTTCCGTTGCTGTTAAGTACATAAACGAGATACTAACGAAACCAGCAGGAAACCAACTAGTGGTTTTCGAGCATATTGGGGATATAGGCTGTTTCGCGGGAATTAGAAGAATATAGAACTAAAACGAGCATGGAAGAGTATAACGAGTTTTGGTCAAGAGATAGGAAATACGGCTTAAATATTTCCAGGATACTCGTAAGGGAAATTTATGAATATTGTAATGAGTCCGGTTATCTGGAAACGGGTGGAACACTAATCGGCTACTATAATCGAAGCCGTGATTGTGCATTTGTTACAGCTATAACTCCCGCGCCTAGTGATTCAAGAAGTGGGTATAGTCGGTTCTATCGAGGTTTTGAAGGTTTACAACATTTGTTAGACCGCTTTTGGGTGGATAAGAGGGAGTATTATCTTGGTGAATGGCATTATCATCCGGCATGTCAATCTGATCCAAGTGGATTAGATAATAGTGAAATTTTGCGTATTTCTAGAGATAGGAATTACAATTGCCCGGAGCCAATTCTTATTATTGTAAGTAGGGCAAAGAATCGTGGTATGAATATAAGAGCGTACGTAGTTTCGAGAGAACTTTCTTTACAGAAACTCCTGAAACGCTATTCTAAATAACGTAGATATCGCGAGTTAATATGAGGTATTCTAAGATATATGAACAAATAGTCTTATAATCTCACACTATCTTCCCTTATAACCCCATACCGCCCTTGCCATATACCAGATCATGCAGTAGTATTATATTAGCACTCACCTCTGTCGAGTGCTAACGTTTTTGGTCCGGAAATGTATGCGTTATTCATTATTTCCTCCGGCGCGGCCGCCCGCCTGCGGCGTCCCGGCCTGTTGTGCTACCGTTCCATTGTGTCATTTCGTCATTGCGCCATTGAGATATAGAGGCAACAGCGCCGCGCGAGCGGCCTATGGTTTTATGTAACACTAAATAAGAAAGGAGTGGGCTATGAAGATCAGACCACTGCAGGACCGCGTCATTGTCAAGCGGGTCGAGGAGGAAGAGAAGACCAAGGGAGGCATCATCATCCCCGATAGCGCGAAGGAAAAGCCCGTCGAGGGCCTGGTTATGGCCGTCGGCAAGGGCAAGGTCCTTGAGAACGGCACAAAGCTCGATATGAGCGTCAAGGTCGGCGACCGGATTCTCTTTTCCAAGTACGCCGGAAACGAGGTCAAGATCGACGGCGTCGAACACCTCATTATGCGAGAGGATGACATCCTCGGCATCATCGAAAAGTAAAGGAGGCGATATACTATGGCTGCGAAAATAATTAAATTCGATCAGGAAGCCAGGGAGAGCATCCTCAAGGGCGTCAATACCCTTTCGGACGCCGTGAAAGTCACCCTCGGCCCCAAGGGGAGGAACGTCATCCTCGAGAAATCCTTCGGCTCCCCGACCATCACCAAGGACGGCGTGACCGTCGCCAAAGAGATCGAACTGGAAGATAGGTTCGAAAACATGGGCGCCCAGATGGTGCGCGAAGTCGCCTCCAAGACGTCGGACGTCGCCGGCGACGGCACCACCACCGCCACGATCCTGGCCCAGGCCATCTATCGTGAGGGCACGAAGCTCGTGGCCGCGGGTCACGACCCGATGAGCATCAAGCGCGGCATCGACAAGGCCGTCGACGCCGTTATAAAACAGTTAGAAAAGATTTCCAAGCCCACAAAAGACCAGAAGGAAATCGCGCAGGTCGGGACGATCTCGGCCAATAACGACGAGACCATCGGCAACATCATCGCCGAGGCTATGGATAAGGTCGGCAAGGAAGGCGTTATCACCGTGGAAGAGGCCAAGGGTATGGAGACCACCCTCGAAATCGTCGAGGGCATGCAGTTTGACCGCGGTTATCTCTCCCCCTACTTCGTCACCGACGCGGAACGGATGGAAGCGGTTCTCGAGAATCCTTACATCCTGCTCAACGAGAAGAAGATATCCAACATGAAGGACATGCTGCCCGTTTTGGAGAAGATCGCCAAGACCGGCCGCCCCTTCATCCTGATTTCCGAGGACGTCGAGGGTGAGGCGCTGGCGACGCTGGTCGTCAACAAGCTGCGCGGGACCCTGTCGTGCGTGGCCGTCAAGGCCCCCGGCTTCGGAGACCGCAGAAAGGCAATGCTTGAAGACATCGCCATCCTTACCGGCGGCCAGATGATCGCCGAAGACCTCGGCATCAAGCTGGAGAACATCGGCCTGGACGAGCTGGGCAAGGCCAAGCGCGTGGTCGTGACCAAGGAAGAGACCACCATCATCGACGGCGCCGGCACCAAGCAGGCGCTGGAAGGCCGCGTCAAGCAGATCCGCGCCCAGATCGAGGAAACCACCTCCGATTACGACAAGGAAAAGCTGCAGGAGCGGCTGGCCAAGCTCATCGGCGGGGTTGCGGTCATTAACGTTGGCGCCGCTACCGAGACCGAGATGAAGGAAAAGAAGGCACGCGTCGAGGACGCGCTTAACGCAACCCGCGCGGCCGTGGAAGAGGGTATCGTCCCCGGCGGCGGCGTGGCGCTGCTGCGCTGCCTGAGCGTCGTGGAAAAGCTCACCCTTACGGACGTAGAGCGCTTCGGCGCCAACATCGTTCGGCGGTCCCTCGAAGAGCCGATCCGCCAGATCGCCCAGAACGCGGGTGAGGACGGCTCGATCGTCACCTCCAAGGTCAAGGACGGCAAAGATGCCTTCGGCTTCAATGCCCAGACGATGGTCTACGAGGACCTGATGAAGGTGGGTATCATCGACCCGACCAAGGTGACGCGTATCGCGCTGCAGAACGCGGCCTCCGTGGCGGGGCTGCTGCTCACCACCGAGGCGATGATTGCCGAGAAGCCCGAGGAGAAGGGCGGCCACGGCGGCATGCCCCCCATGCCCGGCGGAATGCCCGGCGGCGGGATGTACTAATCGTCCCTGTCAAGGCCCCGTCAATGACGGGGCCTTTCTTTTTCCCAAAAAGACCCGCCTATTAGCCAATGGACTATTGACTATTAGACCATTAGACTATCCCCGGTACGGCTACCATAGGTCGTGCCGGTGCCCCGGCAAAAATGAGGAATTACGCCGTCAGATATTTGTGGTATACTGCAAGAATTCTCTTGCGAAGTGTCTTATTTGCCTTAAACCATTAGGAAGTGAGTTTCTATGAAAAAGACGGTTTGGTTTGGACTTTTCATGATGATGATAGCGTTCTCGGCGTACCTGGCGCGCGCGGCCGAGGGGCCGACCTATATGGAGCAGATCCAGGCCAGGAACACGATCATTGCCGAGGCTACCGAGCGCATCAAAAAGGACAAGGAGGATATCGACGCGTATTACGCGAGGGGCAGCGCCCATCGTGAGCTCGGCCAACTTTATATCCTCATGTACGGCGGGGTTTCCACGGATCAGAATTCAGTGATCAAGACGGAGTTCGAGGCGGCGGTTACCGACCTGACGACCGCCATCGACCTGAAGCCTGATTTGGTCAACGCATATATCAGCAGGGGGATGGCCTACGGCCAGCTGGGATTGTCCGCGGCGGCTATAGCCGACTTTACCCACGTCATCGACATCGATCCGAAAAATTCAGGCGCCTATTACGTGCGGGGAAGGGAGTATTGGGAAGCCGGGGACTACCTCAAGGCCAAGGAAGACTACGACAAGGCGGTTGAGCTGGATCCTCAGTGGAAGGATAATTTCTATAGATGACCGGACGCTCCTGGCTCTCGGACCTCTGGATGTACGGCGGCAACGACCGGTCGGCGGGATTTGCGGGCGTACCCGGGGCCGTCTCACATATAACTGCGGGCGCGCCTATCCGCGGCCCGACGAGATCGGCCGGTTAATAGTTTCTGTCCAGCTCCAATTCAATATAGCGGAAGAGATCGTCGAGATCCATGCTATAGCCTGCGGTCGAACCGGGTATGAACTGGGGCGGGACGTCCTTGTTCATATCAACCCACGTGTTTCCCCCCTCTTCCCGAAACGTGAGGATAACGGCAATCGGCATTCCGGGAATCGTCGCGCCTTTTATGGCCCTGATAAAATATTCGGTCATGTTGATCTCGGTGATCTCGTAGTCCTGCTCGATGAGCACCGTTTTTGCGGCGGCGAGGACTTCCTTGGGGGGGTGGGCGTAGTACATGCTGCGAACGCCGCGTTTTCCGGCGGGGCCGTGTGCGCACGAGGAGAGCACCATAATGACCGCGATGAAAAAGAGAAGTGTCTTTCTCATACCGCCCCTCACACGATGAATCCAGCTAAATAGCGTCGGCCTCTACTCCCGCCCGCACCGTACCCGCGGGCGTCAGTCTTTAAAATTGAGATTCTCCTCGAATACTTTATAGTCCGCCTTTTCCTTCATTTCCTCAAGGTAGCTGTTGACCAGATCGTCCCGCTTTTCGGTGGTAAATTTCTCCATCAGGCGGTCCTTATCGACCAGCTCGATAAGGTGAAAACCGAACTGGGTCTGGACGATAGGGCTGATATCACCCGGTTTCGTGAGCTCAAAGGCGGCCTTGTCGAATTCCTCGACCATATCTCCCCGCTTGAAGTATCCGAGGTCTCCCCCTTCCGACGCGGTGGGGCAGATGGAGTTCTCCCGGGCCAGTTTCGCGAAGTCTTCGCCGTCGGCGAGGAGCTTCTGGATCTTCTCCGCCTCTTCCTTGGTCTTGACGAGGATGTGCCGTACCCGTATGGTCTCGGCATTGTCGAAGGCGTCCTTATTCTCTTTATAGAAGGCGTCTTTTTCTTCGTCGGCCGGAGACAACCCCCCTTCAACCTTGCGCTGGAGGAATTCCTCGATTACCACCTTCTTTTTTGAGTCCTCTATCCGGTTGAGGATGACGGGCTCCTTAGTAATACCTTCCTTTTCG
The DNA here is from genome assembly GCA_963735595.1 of uncultured delta proteobacterium. Lineage (GTDB taxonomy): Bacteria > Desulfobacterota > Zymogenia > Zymogenales > Zymogenaceae > JAFGAS01. The sequence continues at coordinate 482,238 of CAVTLK010000004.1, forward strand.
GCCTCGTGGTAGATGATTTCCCTCAGGACCAGCGAGTCAAGGTAACGCTTCTTACCTTCCGGTGACGCAACGAACGGCGTTGCGTCGGGAGGCAGCGAATCGTACTTCTCGCGAAACTCCTTGGCCGATATGGACCACCCATCCCCCTCCGCCACCTTTTTTGAACAGGAGACAGAGAAGATCAACGTAACGGCTGCGACAAGCAGGATAATATTTCGTACCATGGTGCTTTCTCCTTTCCCGGCAAGTGTATCCGGGATACGGCACGATGTCAAGGGTATAGTAGGACGCGGTGCCGCCGGCCCGCCTACCTGCGTCTTGACACAGCAACGTAAATGCCCTACACTGATATAAAGCGTTCCCGGGATTGAGGAGTTTAGTGTAAGGCCACGGACGATTTCGAGGATCGATGTGACGATGAGCAAGAACATCCTGTTTTCCCGGCAGGCCATCGAAGAGGCGATTACGGATCTGGCCCGGCGGATTAACGCGGATTACCGCGGGAAGCCTCTTGTTTTGGTGGGGATACTCAAGGGGAGCTTTGTCTTTTTGGCCGACCTCATCCGTAAGCTTGACCTGGACGTAACGGTGGATTTCGTGGTACTGGGTTCCTACGGCTCGGGCACCACGACCTCCGGCGAGGTCAAGATGCTCAAGGACCTGTCGGCCCCCATCGAGGGGAAGGACGTGTTGGTAGTGGAGGATATCGTCGATACGGGCATTACCCTTACATATTTCATGGATATCCTCAGGCGGAGACGACCGGCGTCCCTGGCGATCTGCGCGCTGATAGATAAGAAGGCCCGGCGCGAGGTTCAGATCGACGTCCAATACGTGGGCATTGAGATGGAAGACGGGTTTATTGTCGGGTACGGCATCGACTGCAACGAGCAGTATAGGAATCTCCCGGATATATGGGTCCTCCGGGATCAGGAAGGCAGTTAGTTAGGGCCGTTGGGCTCGGGACGGCGAGAGGCGCAGTATATGGATATCGTTAAAACCCCCGATGGGCTGACTATTTGCCCGAAATGCGCCGCCGCCGTCCCCGAGGGCGCAAACGACTGTCCCTCCTGCGGCGCGCCGCTCATTGTCGGGCGTCGTCTTCCCGGCGCTATGGCGGGGCCGAAGGTGGGATTTGAATACAAGAGCCCCTTGACCATTTATGGATGGCCGCTGATCCACGTCGCCTTTGGGAAGGACGAGAGCGGGAAGTTCCGTATTGCCAAGGGGATTATTGCCGTCGGCCAGTTCGGGATCGGTCTTATTACGTTCGCCCAGATAGGGCTGGGGATTCTCTTCGGCTTTGGCCAGCTTACGGCGGGGCTTATCGCCGTGGGGCAGATGGCGCCGGCCGCCATTTTCGGGATCGGCCAGTTCACGACGGGCCACATAGCCATAGGCCAATTCGCGATCGGGGACTGGGTCCTGGCCCAGATCGGCTTTGGCGTCCATACCTGGACGTCGATGTCACGCGACCCGGAGGCGGTGGCATATTTTACCGGAATGTGGGAGTCTATCAAGGGAATCATCTATTCTGTTTTTTAACGGGAGGAAGAGATGGCGCGAGAAAAGAAATCAAAGGAGAAGAAGGCCCTGCGTATCGCTGCCGCGACGATTCTCGGGGCCGTTGCGGGGATCGTCTGCTGGCAGCTGGGAAAATCCAGCGACAAGATTACGCTCGATCTCCCCATGATCCTGGGCATCATCGCCAACCGGACGTTACTCGGCTTTATTATCGGAATTTCGGGCCTCAGGGGCCTCAACTACCTGGCGCACGGCGTGATTATCGGCCTCGTCGCCACGATCCCGATGTCGATCTACCCGCTGGCCGGCGGAGACGTGGCATCATTCGCGCTTCTGGAGGCCGCCGGGGCAGTCTACGGGCTTCTGATAGAGCTGGTCGTCACCAAACTCCTGAAGGCCCCGATGGCCTGACGGGCGGGTTAAACCGGACAATCTTATATTTAGTACGGGAGACAAGATGTCGGACGATTTACAGGCAACGGGCCCGGGGCCGGCCGAGGGCGGCAGTGAGCCTCAGCAGAAGAAGCGCACGTGGCTGGTGTGCTGCTGCATCGGCTGTTCTGTGGCGTTTCTCACGCTCGTTGTGGTTTCACTTCTCTATGTTTCTCTTCTACCGGCGTTCCTTCGCGAGCTTATCGTGCCCAAGTAGCGCCATGTGAGAGGCCAGAGGCAGGGTGGACCGCAGTCTCGTCGGTCTGCTGGAGCTTCCGACGTGCAGCAAGGCAGAACGGCCTCCGCAAGGAAGGCAAAAAAAAGACCGGACGCGTAAGCACGCGTCCGTTTTGTTATGAACGGGCCCTTTTGCCAGCGGTACCTTCCGTATTTCCGCACGCACCTGATCATCATCTTGAGGTTCTCGGGCTTCGTGTTTGGCGGAGTCTCGAAACCGGAGGAGAGAATAAATCCGCCCGCCGGCCCTGGCGTAAGGGCATGATCGCCGGGACTTTGGCCTGGCTGTAATGATCTCGGACATCGGCGCAAACAAAATCACGCCGCGTCAGAATTACCCTTTACACGAACGAGATTTTAAAATAGAATATGCCAGTAACTAACTAATATCGTTAGCATATTAGGCCGAGGGCATATCGCTAATGCCTTCATGTGTCTGCTTGTCAGCGATAGATACATCCAGATTCTTCCGAATGCACTCATTATGACCGACACCTACCGTTTAGACAAGGAGAAAGACACATGACAGACGACAAGAAAATGGCAACATGTATTGCGATCAGAGCTACTGTGGACGGTATCGTCGAAATTCTGGGAGATAACGGCGCCAAGGTTGTTTTGCGCACCTCGGGCCATCCCGAGTTTTCCGATCAACCACCGCCGTATACCTGGGACCCCTGTATTACGGTCAAGGAACAGTCCGAGCTCTATTACCAGGTGGCCAAGCTCGTAGGTATCAACGGCGCTATCGGTATCTGGCGGCGTATCGGTTATACTGCCTTTCGCTACGCCGATGAAAAGGGTCGCGGTCTCGATAACCTGAAGGGACTTGCGCCCGGCGAGCTTTTTAAGAAGGGAATGGAGCTCTATTCCGCCGCGACCGGCAGGGGAAAGGTCATCGATAAGGGCGACGACCCGGCCGATTTCGACGTATATAACTGTACGCTGTGTGAGCGGTTTAAAACAGACCGGGCCATCTGCACGGGATTCGGGGGGGTAATGCAATATATGGCCGACCGTGCCTACGGTAAAGGCGCCTTACTGGTACGGGAGACGGAGTGTATGGCCAGGGGAGATAAGACCTGCTATTTTGTCCTCGAACCGGCTCAATAGCAGAATAGCATAGGCGAACGCCCTGCCGGTTTACCCGAGCAGGGCGTTTTTGGTATTCGGTGGGTGGCCCGATCGTCAACAGGCCGTCAGCGGTACCTTCCGTATTCCCGAGCGCATTTTATCATCATTTTAAGGTTTTCGGGCTTCGTGTTGGGCGGGGCTTCGCACCCGGATGACAAAATAAAGCCGCCCCCCGGCGCGCAGTCATCGATGAACTGTTTGCACTCCCGCTCTACCTCGGCCGCCGTTCCCGTCGCCAGCGTCAGTGGGCCCACCATCCCCTTGATGCACATGATATGCCCCACCGTTTTCTTCGCAAGCTTCATATCCGTCACGTCAAGCTCCATGACGTATTTCTTCGGCGTCAGGTCGGTAAAGTGACCAAGCAGCGGCCCCCAGTTGCCGTCCAGGTGGAGCAGCACCTTGAATCCTGCGGCGGTAAAAGACTCCGCCATCTCTTTATACCAGGGCCACTGGATCTTTTCGAAAATCTTCGGATTCATGAAGCTCGTCGAAAACTTCAATGACGGCATGAAGATAAACTCAGCCTTGAGCAGCTTTGCCAGCTGGATCGACCGTGCAATGAAGACCTTGTTGTATTTCTCGTTGAGCTCGATGAGCTTTTCGGGACGCTTCCTGATGTCGATGAAGCCCTGGTTGGCCCTCAAGAACAGCATGATCTCGGCCGGGGTGTAGCAGACCATGTCCCCGAAGGGGACGACATCCCAGTCCCTTCTAACGATTTTCATCCAGCGCATATACTTCATGACGTCAAGGGTCAGGTTCTTGACGACACGGCCCAGGCCGATCCTGCCAAATGTCCGCACCGCCGAAAACCCCTTTGTGAGTATCGTGTCGTACAGGGTTTCGTCACCCTGGGTGACCTCGAAGAACTGGGGTATGGTATCTTCCGGAAAGCGCCAGTCAAAATAGAGCGCGGAATAGAGGACGGGATTGATATTCGAATAGGCCAGCATCATCGGGGCGAGGTTCATTACGTCAAGCCCGTTGTCGTAAAACTCAAGGGTCTTCTTGTTGGCCCGAAAGCAGGTATCCACGTCCCAGGCGTAATCGCTGATTCGGACGCCCGCCGTAACGGCGTTATGCCAGATCATAAACGGCCCGACCGGAACACGATCCGGCTCCTGGAGATTGATTGCGGTTTCGACCCGCTGCCGTGCGTTCATTGTGTTAGTCTCCCGATTGGAATAAAAGCAAGGCGGGGAAGGGGCGCTGCCGTATTGATTAGTAATCGCTGGCCCATGTGGTTTTGGCAAGGGAAATGCCGTCCCGGAAGGTATTCTTTACCTGGTACATGGCTTTATCGGCCTCGCCGATGAGCTCCTGGTAATTCGAAGCGTCCTCGGGTATCGAGGCGATACCGTAGCTGGCCGTCAGCTTTATGTTGAGCCCCTCTATCGTCAGGAATCTCTTCTCCTTGATCTTTGATCTGAGACGCTTGGCTATCTCATAGGCCTTGGCCTTATCGGTCTTTGGAAGAATGATAACAAACTCATCGCCGCCGTACCGGATACCCTTCTGGGTGGAGTTCAGGTTTCCCTTGATAACCTCCCCCAATTCCCGAAGCGTCTTACTTCCGATCAGGTGGCCGAACTTGTCGTTAATGTTCTTAAAGTAGTCCAGGTCAATGAAGATCATTGAGACCTGGCTCAAGTCCTTGAGCTCATCTTCACCTTCTCCGTTGAGGAGCTGGTGGAGGTAGCGGGAGTTATAGAGGCCCGTTAACTCGTCGGTCAGGATGAGCCGCCTGGCAAGCTCGTAGTAACGGGCGTTATCAAGGGCTATCGCGGTATAGTCCGCCAGAATCGACAGGATTCTCAAGTCATCCTGCGTGAACTCCTTGTCGTCGCAGTAGTTAACCAGTTCAATGACGCCGATGGTTTTATCTTTACTGATGACCGGTACGCAGACAATGGATTTCGTCTTGAACTGGGACAGTTTATCGGCCTTCGGTGAAAATCTCGTATCCTTGGAAACGTCCTGTACCAGCACCGGCGTACCGTGCTCTGCAACCCATCCGGCAATCCCCTCGCCGACTTTAAGCCTAAGATCGCGGATCTTTTTGGTGTTGTCTCCGACGATTATCTCAAAGTAAAGCTCGCTCCTATCCTCGTCCACGAGCAGGAGCGACCAGTTTTTCGGATGGAGGAGAAAACTGATCTGCTGCATGATGATAGACAGGATCTCTTTGAGATCGAGGCTCGAGGTAAGGGCGCGTCCAATTTCATTAATGGTAGACAGCTCTTCATTTCTTTTCTTGATCTGTTCCCAGAAGCGCGAATCTTCCATAACCGGCCGCTTGCCCTATAAGACTGGAATATTTCTCACAAAATTATATCCTCGAACTATTTGAAATACAAGCTTATATCATCGGCAGGGGTATTTTTGCTTGTAATACTCCATCCGGGTGATATAATTGACGCACCGAACCGATTAGATTAGGAGAGGGAGACCCCATGATTGTTGAGTGCTCCCATTGCCAGACCAAGTTTAACCTCCCCGACGACAAGGTCAAGCCGGGGGGCGTTAAGATCCGGTGTACCCGCTGCAAGAACGTCTTTGACGTCTCGCCCCCGGCGGACAGTCCCGCCATGGATGATTCGTTTTCCGCCGGCCTTGACGACGATCTTTCAGGATTTGACGAAGGCGCTTCCGATCTTTCTTCGGATGGCCGGCTCGATTCAGATATCCCGGGAGACCTGGATGGGGACATTGGGGGGGACGATCTCGATCTCGATACGGGAGATTCGGACTTCGGCCTGGATTCCGATCTCGACGTAGGCTCCGATAGCGGGAAGACTGCGGATTCGGATTCTCTCGAGTTCGATATGGACGACCAGGAGGAAGGCGCAGCCGGCCCCGAGCGGGCGGCAGGTCTGTCCGAACCGGGGGGCGGCCGGTCAGCCGCGGACAGCGACTTTACCCTCGAAAAAGAGCTGGACGGCGACCTGGGTGATCTGGACCTATCGTTTGATGACGGCCCGGCGCCGGCAGGTAAGAAAGCAGCCGCTGAGGCCGGCAGTGATTTCGATCTCTCCTTTGGGCCGGAGACTGCGCCGGTAGGCGCGGACATTTCTCCCGCCCCGACGGCACAGCCCGCCGCCCCGGGAGATATCCCCGATGATTTTGAGATCGGCGGCGCTGCGCTCCCGGGCGGTAAGAACGATATCGGTTTCAGCGACTCTATCGGAATCGATTCGGTCGGCGATCCCTTCGCCGATATCGGAGGGCCGGCCCCCACATCCAGAGCGAAGAAGAAGACGGCCCGCAGGAGCCCGCTGACGGTTGCCCTTCTCATACTCTTGTTCCTGCTGGCCGCGGGATACTGGGCGTATTCGACCTATTTCAGCGAGGGATTTGATCCCGAAAAGGTCCTTACCCTCTTTTCCAGTAACGAGGACCCCCTGGCGAATCTCGAAAACGCCGAGCTGAAGATGCACTACTACTACGTCATGAACCAGCAGCTTGGTAAGGTCCTGATCCTGGAAGGCGCGGTCATCAACCATTCTTCAATTGAAAAGGGGCGTATCAAGGTACGGCTGAGCCTGTATGACAAGAGTGGGAATGAAATAGGGAAGTCAGAGTCCTACTGCGGCAATGTCCTTGAATTATCTGAGCTTGAAACGCTGTCCAAGGCCGAGATTACGAAACTACTCTCCCTTGAGGCCGGTAAGAAATTCGACAACGCCCATATAAAACCCAATGGGTCCATACCGTATATGGTGGTCGTTTTCACGGTCCCGGACGCGACCGACGGTTTTGTCGTCACGATAATAGAGGCACAGAACGTGGGCGAATAGCTGCCCGCGAGCACCCGTCGTTTCGGGATAGTAATCCGTTGTTGCAGGCGCGGCGCTGCCGGATTCTTCCGACGGCTTGTCAGCGAACTTCCTCTCATCTCGGCCGCATAAACACTCAGGCGCTCCGTTATGCCCGTACCGGGCACGCAACTCCCATCGATAATAGTATTCCCTTCGTCCACGACGGATACGAAAACCGCGTGCGTCAATACCCGATACACCGCCGGACGTACCGCGCGGCCTTCGAAATATCGGGGACCACGATATCTCCTACAGCTAAACTAGTTTACTTTACGTCGCCTCGGTGGTATACTACACCAATGCTTTCCGAGAGAGCGACAAGACCGAAGGAAGACCTCCGACGGACGCTTACGAGGATAGACCGCAAGGGCTATAAGGCCTATGGCGATATCCGCGGCGTCTATGATTTCGGGTCATATACTCTTTCGGTCGATCACGTCCAGGGAGACCCCTTTGCGTCACCCTCCCGATTGAGCCTTCAGGTGCCCCGCAGCGCATCCGGTTTTGGCGCCTCCCTCTTTTCCAATTCCATTCGAAAGACGGCTGCCGCGGACTTCCTGACCCGGCAATTCGATCGGGCCGTTACCCGGTGTGTCAGGGGGCGCCGGGGGATGGGAACCAGCGGGTTGGTAGCCGTTGAAGCGGGCGGCCAGGAAATCCTCCTCAGGAACTCATGCGTCATCGACGACCGGTTCCTGGAGATCCGATTTATCGTGGGACTTCCCGCCGCCGGCAGGAGCGTGTTGGCCCACGAGGCGATTGAAATCTTTTTTACCGAAATCCCGGCCGTTGCGGCCGAATCGCTGTTTGCCGACCGTGTGGAAGGCGGGGCGTTCGCTCATCACGTCGATACGGTTGAAGACTACCATCATTTGCGGGCGTCTCTCCGCGATCTCGGCCTGGCGGCATTCGTGGCTGACGGATCGCTCCTGGCCAGGAACAGCGGTGTTGATGACCGGCCGCTGGCGAACGGCGGCATACCATTCGTGTCACCGCCGTCGCTTTCCGTCACAGTCACTCTTCCCCATCGGGGAAGGATCACCGGTATGGGGGTCCCCCGGGGAGTAACCCTTATCGTGGGAGGTGGCTTTCACGGCAAATCTACCCTGCTTTCGGCACTCGAACGGGCGGTCTACCCCCATGTTCCGGGGGACGGCAGGGAGCTGGTTGCTAGCGATCCCACCGCCGTCAGTATCCGCGCCGAGGACGGCAGGTATATTCAGAAGGTAGATATCAGCCCGTTCATCACGAACCTTCCCCTTGGCAGGGATACCGCCAACTTCAGTTCTGAAAACGCGAGCGGCTCCACGTCACAGGCCGCCAGTATCATCGAGGCCCTTGAAGCCGGCTCAACGCTCCTGCTTATCGACGAGGATACCTCGGCCACCAACTTCATGATCCGGGACGAGCGAATGCAGCAGCTGATTACCAAAGATAAAGAGCCTATCACGCCCTTCGTGGATAAGGTCGGAAAGCTTTTCATCGATCACGGGGTTTCCACGATACTCGTCACGGGCGGAAGCGGGGACTATTTTGACGTAGCCGATACGGTAATCGCAATGGACACCTACCTCCCGCAGGACGTGAGCGACAGGGCAAAGGAGATCTCCGAGAGGCACCGCGCCTCGCGTAAAGACGAAGGGGGCGCGCGTTTCGGAGCCGTTACCAAACGCACGCCGGACCCCTCTTCGTTTGATCCGTCCCGCGGGAAGCGGGAGGTCAAGATCGACGCACGGGGACGAAACAGGATCGTCTATGGGACGCTCGAGATCGACCTTGACGGCCTGTCGCAGCTTGTCGATACGGGACAGACCCGGGCGGTCGGGACCGCCATCAACCGGTATGCGACCAGGTATGCCCCCGGCGGGTCCGGACTTATCGACGGATTGACCCAGGTGATGGACGACGTGGAAAAAAACGGGCTTGATATCCTCGTCCCCGGTAAAACGGGCAATCTGGCCTGTCCCCGTCTGTTCGAGACGGCGGCCGCCGTAAACAGGATGAGAACGTTGATTGTTCGGGAGAAGCGATCATGAGCGACCGGGATACGAAATTCTTTGAAACTCTGGCGGAAAACCTCGAGAGCAGCATACGTTTTGTGGATGCGGAAAAGCGGATTCTTTATATCAATCCGTACGGCGAGCGGCTCCTCGGGCATTCGATGGCGGAAGTAGCCGGCAAGCAATGCGCCGATTTCTCCCCGAGGCACACCGATGCAACGGGGGTCAGCCTGTGCGAAACAGAATGTTTGCTGGATTGGTCTCTGAAGAAGGGGAAGATCTACGAGGGCCGTAACTTCTTTCGGGACAAAAAGAGTAACACCTTTCCCGTCGAGATCAGGGTGCTGCCGGTCAGTAATTCGAAGGGCGACGTGATTGGGGTGGTTGAGATCATGCGGGACGACCGGCCCCGCCTTGAACTCGAAGAGCTCAGACGGGATATCCAGCGGATGATCCCGGTAGACCTTCTGACCGGCCTCTATACCCGCCACAAGATAATGGAGTATTTCGAGGTGAAGGTCGAAAACGCCGTGCGATACGGTTCACCCCTTGGGATATTGAACGTCACCGTATGCGAGCTGGATTCTATTAAGAAGGAGTTCGGCGGCAAAAAGGCCGAAGAGGTAATGCAGCGGGTAGGTTATCTGTTCAGGATGAACATGCGGCGGGGTGATATCAGCGGACGGTTGGGCCCCGGACAGATACTCATTCTTCTGCCGAATACCAAGGAAGAGGAAACCCGCGCCGCCTCGGAAAAGATGAAGCGGGTCATCGAGGAAGATTCAAACCTCGTCATTCCGAAAAGGGTGCGTATCGCGATCGGCACGGCCCAATACGTACAGGACGATACCGTTGCCACCCTCCTCGATCGGGCCCAAAAAGACATGCTTGCGGATCAAGGCAAGACGTAACGCCCCCCGCGCCAAGGCGACAGTCGCGGCGGGTCTGTCCGTGTCGGCAATTGCCTGCGGCGAACGCGGGCCGAAGCCAAGCCTGCACGACCCCGTGTAATGCCCGGATGGCTGAAAACCGGCGATAAAGTACCGAGCCCGTTTCCGTTGGCGGAAACAAAGAGACAAAATCGTTGATTTTTTAGCGATACGATGGTATCAGTTTTAAGGAATCCCCCCATACCCACCCACGAAAAGGATGGCACCCGTGAGTACAACCGGTATCGTCAAAGACCCTATCTACCTCGAACATAAGCCCGGCTATCTCCACTGGGAGAGCCCACAGCGGCTGGAAGTCCTCTATGAGATGCTTGCGGAAGAGGGCATAGCCGGCACATTTGAGGCGATCCAGCCCCGGAAGGCAACGCGGGAAGAGATTGAGCTTATCCACGATCATAGATATTACGGCTACGTTGCTTCAACCGCCGGGAAATCCCATTTCTCCCTCGATTCCGACACGCAGACCTCCGAACTCTCTTTCGAGGCGGCGCTGTTTGCCGCCGGCGGCCTGCTGGTCGGCCTTGACAAGATCATGGGAGGCGAGCTCAATAACGTCTTCGGGCTTGTGCGCCCCCCCGGCCACCATGCGGAGGCGGGCCAGGGGATGGGCTTTTGCCTCTTTAACAACGCGGCGATTGCCGCCGCCTATGCGATCAAACACTATAAGCTCTCGCGGGTTCTTATTATCGACTGGGACCTCCATCACGGCAACGGTACCCAGCATTCGTTCTATCGTGACCGGCGGGTCCTCTACTTTTCCACCCATCAGTATCCCTACTATCCGGGGACGGGCGCCTTCGGCGAGGTGGGCGAGGGAGAGGGGAAGGGATTCACCGTCAATATCCCTTTGTCCATGGGTCACGGTGATGCGGAGTACTACAAGATTTTCAAGAAAGTGCTTCTCCCTATTGCCCTTGAGTATAAGCCCGAGATGGTGATAGTCTCGGCGGGATTTGATACCTACTTCAAAGATCCGCTCGGGGGGATGGAGGTGACGTCGGCGGGGTACGCAACAATGACCCAGGTGATCCTGGATATCGCCGAGGCGTGTTCGGACGGAAAGCTCCTCATTACCCTGGAGGGGGGCTATAACCTTGGCGGGCTCAGGGATGGGGCCAGAAGCGTCATTAAACAGCTATCGGGCCAAGACGCCGCCGACGAGGAACTCCTCGGAAGAGACCTGGACGGCATCGGCAGGACCGCCGACAATACCATAACCAGGGCGGTTGGAATCCAGAAGGAATACTGGAAATGCTTCGGGTAACACCGGGGCGTTCCCGTTTCCATATAACGCAGTTGCGGCTTTTTCCACGCACGGCAAAGCGACAATGATCGCCTCCCCCGGCCGGGATCTTGTTCCGGATCTCCGTGTCGCGTAAAGCCGTCCACGACCGACGGTGCCGCCGGCCGTTCGCCCACCAACGTGCGGCGAAGCCATAAATACACAACCCTTCCGGAGGAGCGCGATGACCCACCACAATACCCTTAGTTCCGTCTTTACCCGAAATGCAGAACAACTCTCCGGCGACGTCATCATCAAATACAAGAAATCCAAGGGGGCGCCCTATTCCGACCTTACCTGGGGCGAGCTTTTCGGCCGCGCCGAAGCGGCGGCAATCAGGGCTCATTGCCGCGGGCCTGAAGCCGGGCGACCGGCTTGCCATTCTCTCGGCAAACCGCATCGAATGGATCATCGCCGATCTGGCGACGCTGCTCGCCGGCGGCGTTGACGTCCCCATCTATCATACCGGCACCGCCGAGCAATGCGCCTACGTCCTTTCCGATTCCGGGTGCCGCTTTGTGGTCGTGGAGGACCCCGGCCAGCTTGCAAAGGTTGTCGAGAAGAGATCGGAGCTGAAAAAGCTTGAACGTATTTTCATTATCGAGGGCGCGGCGCCCCAAAAGGACGCGGCCGTCACGCCGTTTGCGCGGCTCGAGGAGACCGGACGGGCGCAAAAAAAAGCCCTCGGCGACCAGCTCACAAAAAGGATACAGGCGGTCAAGCCCGACGACCCGGCCACTATTGTCTATACCTCTGGCACTACGGGCCCGCCCAAGGGGTGCGTCCTCTCCCACCGGAATGCTATTTTCGTCCTTAACTCCATCAAAGACATTATCCATATCGACGGGCGGTCAAACCTTTCGCTCATGATATTACCGATTTCGCACTTCTACCCGAGGGTCTCGGGATATTACTATAATCTCTTCAACAATATCCCCTTTGCCATCGCGGAATCGCTCGATACCCTGGCGGCCAACATGCTGGAGGTGCACCCAACCTATTTCACGAGCGTCCCCCGTATCTTCGAGAAGGTCTACGCACGGATCACGGCGTCGGCGTCGGCGGGATCGGCTGTCAAGCGCCTCCTGTTTAGATGGGCGGTATCGGTCGGCAGGCGGCGGAGCCGGCTTCTCAACGGTCATAAGCCGTTACCGATGACGCTCAGGCTCGCGTTTGCCGTGGCCGACGCCCTGGTCTTCAAGAAGATACGCGCCGCCCTGGGCGGCAGGCTCACCTTTGCCCTGTCGGCGGGAGCGCCCCTCTCGGCCGAGGTCGGCGAGTTCATCCACAGCGTCGGTATACAGGTGCTCGAGTTTTACGGACTGACCGAGACTGTCGGCGGCACGATGACGACCTTTGACGCGTGCAGGTACGGCACTGTCGGCAGGTCGATGCCCGGCTTTGAGGTGAAGATCGCCCCTGACGGCGAGATCCTCATACGGGGCAATAACTTCCTTGGCTACCACAACAGGCCGGACCTGACGGCACAGGCCATCAAGGAGGGATGGTGCTATACCGGAGATATCGGCAAATGGGACGAAGACGGCTACCTCGTGATCACCGACCGGAAGAAAGACCTCATCATTACCTCGGGCGGCAAGAACATCTCTCCGGCTAATATCGAAAACCTCCTCAAACAGATCCCGCTGGTATCTCTGCCGATGGTCTACGGAGACAACAAGAACTATCTGACGGCTATCGTGACCCTTGATCGGGGAGAGGCCGAGGCCTACGCCCGACAGCACGGCATATCGTTTTCAAGTTTTGAAGAGCTGACAAAACACCCGAAGATCGTTGAGGTAATCACCGGCGGAATAGACACGGTAAACGGGAAGCTCGCGAAGTTCGAGACGATCAAGAAATTCGCGATACTGCCCCGTGAATTTTCCCAGGAGGAGGGCGAGATTACGCCGACGCTCAAGGTAAAACGGAGGGTAATCACCGACCGTTACCGTGAACTCCTCGAATCCCTTTACGTGTAGCAGCGATGGCGTACCTGGTTACCGGTTCATCGTTTACGCACCTGGAGGGCCGTCTCCAAGGCGAGATCGCCGCGGCAAAACGGGAGGACCCGTTTCTCCCGGTGGCCGTTATCGTCCCCACCCGCGCCCTCAAACGCCGCCTCCAATCGATCCTCGCGAGTGAGGGTTGCCGGGTAAACATCCACTTCTTTACCTTTTTTGAGCTGTCGCTATGGCTGTTGAAAGCCGCCGGGCGGGAAGTTCGGCCGACCGTACCGGAGCCGGTCACGTTGCTGCTGCTCAAACAGGTCATCGAATCCGGCCTGCCCCAAAACGAGCACACGGCCTACTTCCTTTCGTATAACAACTCCCTCAAGCGGCTTCTTGGTCTCTTTTCCCGTTTCACCTCTTATCGGGTTACACCGCCGGCTGATCCCGTCGGGATCGAGAAGACCGTCTTCGCCATCTATCGCTCGTTTTGTGATAGAAAGCGCGAGCTGGGAATACGGGACGCCGATGACCTGATCGACGAGGCGGCGCGCCTGCTTTCAGCCGATATTCCCCCCGATGTGCCGAAAGGCGTTTTCCTCTACGGATTTTACGATCTCAACCCGGTCCAGGCCGATATTGTCCGGTCTCTCGATGCGCGAAGCGACCTCACGATCCTTGCCGCCGGGGGATTTTCGGCCGGGGCCGAGGAGTTTTTCGAAAGGACGGCTCAGTTATATCGGGAACTGTCCGGGTCTGCGGCCGGTCCCCTTAAGGCGGTTGAGGCCGAAAGCGATTCGCTCGTTATCTCTATCGCCCGGGAGCTCTTTTCAGCCCCCGGAACGGCCCGCCGCGAGGCGGGCGGAAGCATCGAGCTGGCAACCGCCTCGGGCGTCAGGGGAGAGGCCCGCGCGGTGGCGCTTTCCATTATCGGCCTGATGGAAAAAGACCCATCCCTCGGGTGGCGCGACATCGCCGTGACCATGAGGGAGCGCGCCAATTATACCGGCGCGCTGGCGGATGTCTTTGCCGACTATTCACTACCGGCCGTCTTTGACGGCGGACGTCCCCTCTCGTCAATACCTGAGGTCGGCTACTTCCTGGTGCTCATAGCCGCTCTCCGGCGAGGGCTTGTCCGGGACGATGTCCTGTTCCTCTTATCATCGGCCCTGTTTGCCTGGCCGGGCCTCGCGGCCGACGACGAGCCCCGGGTTCGGGACAGCGCGTACCTGCTGGCCGAATTCGCCGGGTTCTATCGGGTTATCTCGGGCGTGCGGGAGTGGGAAAACGCTTTCAGCAAGCACCGGGACCGCACCGCGGATAGTGGTTCGGCCGAAGATGAGCCGGGCGGTCCGGCCGCCGACGACCCGCCTCAATCGACGAACCGATATATCCAGACCGTGCAGCCGATCGTCGGTGGATTTCTCTCGGCGCTCGCCGAAATCCCCGCAGAGGCGCCGCCTGTCGAATACCGGGATCGCCTAACCTCGCTCATCGATACCTATATCCGCCCGACTCATGAGGAATCTCCGGGCATCGGGTACCTGAAGGAAATCCTGGAGACGCTGACGGCCGTATCATTGATCCGGCCCCGCATTACGCGGGATGATTGCCTGGTTATCATTGAGGACGCGATCTCCCAGTCAAACGCGCCGTCCCCCGACGATATCGACGGGGTCTTCGTCTCCGACGTCATGGGCGCGCGTTTGCTCCCCCGAAAAGTCATCTTTCTGATGGGGATGAACGAAAAGGTTTTTCCGCACGTTGCGGGCCGCGACCCGTTTCTCACGGACGAGACCGGCGCGGCTATGGGGCTTCGCACGGCCTCTTCGCGCCTCATGGAGGACCGCACCCTCTTTGCTCTGACGGTCGCCTGTGCGCGGGACCTGATCGTCGTATCCCGTCAGCGCAGCGACGACGCGGGAAGGACCGTCTCTCCCTCGCCGTTTCTGGAAGAACTCATCTCGCGGATAACAATCGGAGGAGATGAGGTCTCTCTAACGGGCGGAGCGGCCGGCCGCGACTACCCCCGTATTACGGCGACCGATCGGGAGCTCTCGCGCCACCGCGAGCAGGACACCCGCGCCTTCCTTTGCCTCGGATGGCCCAACGAGGCGGACCTTAGCGCCGTGCGCGGCGTCGTTTCCGATACGCCGTTTCTCACGGGCGGCCTCACGGCTATTGACGAGCGGGCGTCCAACAGGCCCTTCTCGAAGTACGACGGCCTGATCGGCGGCGTGGACGGCCTCGTTGATATGATCGCGCCGCTGTCGGCGCAGAAGCTGGAGACCTACGCCGCCTGCCCGTTTGACTTCTTCATGCGATACATACTTTCGGTCGGGGAGTACGAGGCGGTCGAAGAAGAGCTGGACGTGGAGCCCCGTGAACTGGGCAACATCTACCATCGGGTCCTCTCCCGGCTGTTTCCGCTTCTCGTGGAGAAGGGGCTCTTGAGGGCCGCGGCCGATCCCGAAGTCGTCGGTCGGCTGGTTGACGCCCAGGTTACCAAAGAGACGTCGGGCAGGCTTTCGGGACGCATCCCCGCGCTGATCCTCAGGGCGCGGGGATACCATACCGCCCGGATCGTGGACAGGCTCATTGAGCGGGAGCGGAATAGTAGCATATCGGGATTCGTTCCTGCCCGCTATGAGGTAACATTCGGTCCCCGAAGAGACGGGGTGATCGAACACCCGGCGCTTACTCTCTCGATCGGTCCGCGCGATATAGACTGCGTCGGCAGGATCGACCGGATCGACATCAACGAGTCCGCGGCGGCCTTTTCGGTCATCGACTACAAGCGGAAGAAGGGGTCGGGGGCGCGCAGGCTTAAGACCGAGATCATGGCCGGTCGCCATTTTCAGCTGCCGATCTACCTGTTGGCGGCCGAACGCCTTATATCCAATGGGCACTATCGGCCGGGGGAAGGCGCACTCGTCTATCTGGAGGCCGAGGACGGGGCCGATCATCGCGAGACTATCTCGGGGGAGGAATTTGCGCAAACCCGTGATACCGTCATGGAGAGAATCGGCGCGTTGATAGACGCGATCGCGGCGGGGGAGTTCACACCCGGGAAAGGTGCATCGTGCCGGTTCTGTGCGCACGGGGACCTCTGCCGCAGTGAGAGCACGTCAGTCGACGCCGCCAGGCGGCAGAAGACGGCCGACGGCAGTAACGCCCCCGGGGAGGATGACGATTCCGATGAGCCATAAGGACGAGAAGCAGCCCTTCGGGCTGGCCGGGGGGGTAAATACGGCGGTCATCGCCGGGGCGGGCACGGGCAAGACCACCCGGCTGATCGGGGAGATCATCGCCTTGATCGAGCGCCGCGGCGTGCCCATCGAGCGGGTCCTGGCCGTTACCTTCTCCGAGTCGGCCGCCGCCGATATGAAGGAAAAACTAAGGGACAAGCTCTTTGAGAGTTTTACCGAGACCGGCGATCATCGGTTCCTGACGGCCGTTTCTTCGCTTCCCCGGGCACAGATCAGCACGATACACTCGCTGGCCCGCAGGATACTGGTGGAAAATCCCTTCGAGGCGGGGATCGACCCCGAATTCACCATCCAGGAAGAGTCATCGGATGTCCTGCTGACCGACGAGATCTGGCGGCTGTGGGCAAAACAGGTATTCTGGGGCGGAACCGAATTTGACGATGACCTGATGATGCTCCTTGGCCACATGAGCGTCGAGGGTCTCAAGAAGGCCGCCCTGACCCTGGCCTCCCGCCCCGACCGCCTCGAAAACTATGGATCGCTCAGGATCGATCCCGGGGTCGAGAAGGAGCGTGTCGAACAAAAACTCCGCGAGCTTTCGGAAACGCTTTCGGGGATCGACCCTTCCGCCGACGACGGGGACCCCCTGTATAAGAGATTGCTCCGCGTCAGGGAGATACTCGCGCTCCGTGATCTCACGGCGATTTGCGAAGCGCTCAAACAAACGTCCTTCAGGAGATCGGGCGGAACACCGAAGAGATGGCGCGATCCCGGGCAGTTTGAGACCGTGAAACGGCTCATCGACGGGCCGGGCGGCGCGATCGATACCCTCAAGGAGGCGGAGACCTTTCCCCGGGCGCTCGAACAGGATGCGGTTGTCCAAACCGCGATCCGCGTGATCTCCAATTTTGTCGATTTCTTCCGGGCCGAAAAGCGGCGGCGCGGCATACTCTCGTTCTTCGACCTGATCTGGGAAGCAAAGCTGCTCCTCGAACGGGACCGTTCCATCCGGAGGCGGTACCAGAATGAATTCGACTATGTACTCGTGGACGAGTTTCAGGATATCGACCCGATCCTCGGAGACATCGTCCTTCTCCTTGCCGAAGACGGCGCGGTATCCCGGCGGCCGCACGAGGTCCGGCTGAAGCCGGGAAAGCTCTTTATTGTCGGGGACCCAAAGCAATCGATCTACCGCTTTCGGGAGGCCGATATCGGGGTCTTCTTTTCGGTTATGAGAAGGATCGAGGAATCGGGAGGACGGATCGACCGGCTCGGGCACAACTACCGGAGCCAGCGGCACCTCATCGCCTTCCAGAACGCCTTTTTTGACGACTATATACGCCACATGGACGATCCCTATACCATCCGGTACGACGCGCTTGACGCGATCGTTTCGGACGCCGCCGCGGCCGACCGCGCTCCCGCCGTCCGGATTGTCGATTCTGATCCCGGTTGCGTAATGTCGGCCGAGGAGGTCCGGCGGGCGGAGGCTGATTTCATCGCCCGGGAGATATGGGAGATGGTTGAGGAAAGGGTGGAGGGCAGGGTTATCCGAAGCAGCCGGGGCGGCGCCCCCGGGCAATACCGGGATATCGAGTACCGGGATATCGCCGTCCTGTTCCGGTCGCTGGGGGTATCTTCCTTCTACGAGGAGGCGTTCAAACGGTCAGGTATCCCCTATTTCGTCGTAGGGGGCAGAGGGTACTTCCAGCGCCAGGAGATCTACGACATTGCCAATATCCTCAGGGCGGTCTTCAAACCCGCCGACCGTCGGTCGCTCGTCGGCGCATTGAGGAGCCCCGCCTTCGGTATCGACGACCTGACCCTCTATGAGGCCGCCCGGGGCGGAGCGCTGTCCTACCTGGCCGAAGGGAAGGAGGGTCCGGCGGGTGAGGCATTAGCGGCACTGAGGCGCCTTCACGCCTCGGCCTTTCGGCTGAGCCTTTCCGAGCTCCTCACGGAGATCTATCGGTCCATCCCGATCGTCGAGGTGAACGCCTTCGGTCCCGGGGGGGCGCAGCGGGTCGGCAATCTCATGAAGATCCAGGAGACCGCCCGCGCCCTCGAATCGAAGGGGCCGCTGACGCTGCCGGCCTTCCTGAAGCTGCTCACGGCGCTCTCCCTCGAGCGCGAGGACGAGGCGGAGGCCGTGGTGACGGAGGAGGGGAAAAACGCCGTGCGCATCATGACGATCCACGCCGCCAAGGGGCTCGAGTTCCCGGTCGTGTTCGTCGTCGACCTGGGCAGGGAAAAGAGGCAGTGGGACCGGGAGGGAGTATTCGTCGACCGGTCGGGTTCTGCCGTCTCGGGCGCCCGGCTGGGCCCCGCGGCCGATTTCGGCTACGCCGCGATCCGCGCCCGCGAGGACCGGAGGTTCGCGGCCGAGGAACGGAGGCTCCTCTATGTCGCCGCGACCCGGGCGCGGGACCGTCTGATACTGGTCGGCTCCGGGAAGGAAAAGACCGGCCACCAACGTGCGCTGTTGGAGTTCGCGGCTTCCCCCGTTAACGGTGATCGGCCGCCGGTGACTCCGGGGGGAATCGACCATACGGGGGATGGGAAATACTCGGTCGTGAAACGGCCGGCTCATATCAGTGGCCTCTTCTCGGGTCCTGCAGACCCAACCCCCCTTGAGCAGGCCCGCAAGGCAGAGGCCGGTCGGAGCGCCGAGTACGAACGGGCGGTCAACCGAAAGTTCTTCGGCTCTGTCACCGGGGGAAAAGACCAACAGCCGCAGACGGTAGGCCCGGCCGTTGCCTCCGATCCCGAGGGGATCGGCAGGCTCGTCGGCACGCTCGTCCACGAGGTGCTGTCTGTCGTCGACCTCCAGGGCGGCGGCCTTCCCGTCGGGCTCATCGAGCGCGCGGCGGCCGGAATGGGCCTTGCCGCCGATGTTGCCGAGTCAGTCATTGGCGAGGCGAGGCCTCTTGTCGATCAATTCCTCGGCTCCAGGATGGTAAAGGAGATCGGATCGTCGCGCATTATCGGGAGGGAAGTCCCCGTCCTGGCGAGCAGGGACGGGGTGACATTGACCGGGCGGGTCGACATTATTTACGAAACACCGGGTGCAATCGTCGTGTTGGACTACAAGACCGACAGAGTAAGCCCGGAAACCGCGGCCGATGCGGCCCTCCGCTATAAGGATCAGATCAGAGCCTATGTCGAAACCTTGACAAATGCGGTCAAGCCTGATACATTTGTTAAGGGTGGTGTCTATTTTATCCGTCCGGGAGTTTTCGTCCAGCTTTAGCGCATCACCACGCATCACCACAGCGAGAGAATAAGCCCACCGCGAAAAACGCCCCCCACTATGCGCATAGTCCCTATGCAGGAGTACGCTATGAAGAAACTGATCGTATTTTCCCTGACTGCCGTATTGCTGGTTTTTGCTCTCAACTGCCTTGCCGCGGAAACGAAATACATCTCGGGGGAATCCTACCTCCTCAAGCAGGGTGAGACCGTGGACGGCGACCTGTTCGTCTCCGCCAGCTCCATCCGGATCGAGGGGGTCGTCACGGGGGAGGCGTTCCTCTTCGGAAGCTCCGTAACGGTGCCCGGGGAGATTGCCGGGGATGCCTTTGTGATCGGCGACAACGTGGACCTCTCCGGCCACTTCGTGACCGACGTGAGGGTGCTCGGAAACAGCGTCGACCTGACCGGAACCTTTGACGGCGAGATAAGCGCGGCCGGACGGCACGTCGAGATCACGGGGACGGTTGCGGGCGTGGTAAACGCGGCCGGCGAGACCGTGAACGCCGGGGGGGCGTTCGCCGACAAGGTAAACATCCACGCGAGGAGGGCCCAGCTGTTACCGGACGCGCGGTTTGCCAAGGATGTTTCCGTCACGGCCGAGGAATTCATTAAGGCCGACTCCGTGGTAATCGCCGGAAAGCTCAACCAGCTCGTTGGCGAGGGGCTCGCCCGCGTAAAGGAAAAGGAAGAAGCGGCCGGGTGCTGGGTGGCCCCCATCTTCTGGTTACTCACGCTGTGCGGGATCATCGTCGCCGGCCTCGTCATGCGGGCGCTCTTCCCGAATCTCGTGGGGAAGGCGGCGGAGCAGGTCTATCACCATCCCCTCCAGGACCTCGGGTGGGGCGTGCTGACGCTGGTGCTTGCGCCTATCTTTATCCTGCTCCTTGTCGCGACGCTCATCGGGATACCGCTGGCGCTCCTCGTGATCCTGGTCCTCATCGCCGGGCTCTATCTCGGCAAGCTCTTCGTGGCCGTGGCCGCGGGCGGATTCGTACTGTCCCGCCTGTCCAAGAAGGAGACGTCCTTCTGGGTGAGGCTGGTCGTCGGGGCGCTGCTGGTCTACCTGATCCTGGCGATACCGGTCCTCGGATGGTTCCTGGCGGTCCTCGTCTACTGTCTCGGCGTGGGGGCCATCGTGAACCTCTTCGTGACATCGCGAAAGAGGCCCGCGCCCGCGCCGACGAAGGCCCGCGTTGCCACGACCCGTGCGCCCAAAAAACCGGGCGCGTAGTTCCTTGTAATTTAAGAGATATAACGCCGACGGGGGTGATTGATCACCCCCGTTCAGACTGCTGCCAAACCCTATTGCATCAATATGAGTACTGTCATTGCGAGGGAGCGTCAGCGACCGTGGCAATCTCGGACGCTGTAACTACCAAAAATCACGTTAGTATATAGAACAGTGTCCGAGATCGCCACGCCCCCTTCGGGGGCTCGCGATGACAATCCTTTGGGATTTTTACTTTATCAATACACTGACGGGGGTGATTGATCACCCCCGTTGTTTTTCAGCGTCTTCCGGGCGTTGCACCCCCGGCCATGTCCTACCTGTTAAGGGGAGAAACCGCCTACCAGTCAGTTACGGATATATCCGCCCCATCATCCGCGGAAACGGGATGGCCTCCCGCAGGTGTTCAAGCCCGCAGATCCAGGCCACCGTCCGCTCTATCCCCAGCCCGAACCCGGAGTGTACTACCGAGCCGTATTTCCTCAGCTCGAGATACCAGCCGTATGCCTCTTCCGGCAGCCCCTCCTCCCGAATCCGGCTCAGCAGCCGCTCATAGTCGTCTTCACGCTGGGAGCCGCCGATGATCTCGCCGTATCCCTCGGGGGCAAGGAGGTCGGCGCAGAGAACCACGTCTTCCCGCTCGGGGTGGGCCTTCATGTAGAAGGCCTTCGCCTTTTTCGGGTAATTGATCACGAAGACCGGGCGGTCGAACAACGACGTCAGGACCGTCTCGTCCTCGCCGGTGAGGTCCTCCCCCCAGACGGCGGGCCTTCCCTTGTCCTTGAGGAGCCGAATCGCGTCGTCATAGGAGATCCGGTCGAAGGGCGCCCTCACGGTCTCCAGGGGCTTTGTATCACGATCGAGCCTCGCGAGGTCTTCGGCACGGTGTTCGAGGACCCGTCCGACGATATACGAGACGAACTGCTCCTGGAGCCCGATGTTATCCTCGTTGTCATAGAAGGCTTCCTCGGCTTCCACCATCCAGAACTCAGTGAGGTGGCGGCGGGTCTTGGACTTTTCCGCCCGGAAGGTGGGGCCGAAGCAGAAGACCTTCTCGAAGGCATAAATCGCCGCTTCGAGGTAGAGCTGGCCCGTCTGGGAGAGGTAGGCCTTGCCGAGGTCAAAGTAGTCGGTGGCAAATAACGTCCCGGCGCTCTCGCCGATAGCGCCCGTGAGGATGGGGCTGTCGATGTTGATGAAGTCGCGCTCGAAGAAGAAATCCCGGATCGCCCGGATCACCTCGTCGCGTATTCGCAGGATCGAAAGCTGCCTGCGGGACCTGATCCAGAGATGACGGTTTGAGAGGAGAAAGTCGATGCCGTGGGACTTCGGGCTGATGGGAAAATCGACGGAGTCGGATATGACGGCGAGGCTGTCGACGGTAAGCTCCACGCCGCCGGGGGATCGGGGCTCTGAGCGCACCGTCCCGGATATCGTCAGGGCAGATTCCTGGCCGATGTGCCCGGCCAGGGCGAAGGCCTCGTCGCCTACGCGCTGGTGCTCCACGACGCACTGCACGATCCCGCTCCCGTCCCGAACGACCAGAAACCGGACGTTGCCCGTCCCCCGGGTGTTCATCAGCCAGCCGTGAATCGTGACAGTCGTGCCGACATTCTCCGCAAGCGTTCTGATAGGCGTATGGTTCAGCATGGGGTTCTCCTCGTAACTGGAGAGATTATAGAAAAAGCCGCGGACAAAATCAAGAAACAAATCCCCAACTAAGTTGTTTGACATGGGGGCCGTCCTTTGATAGAGTAAGTGCCGTTTCTTTTCGATTACCGGGCGTTGATTTTTCCTTTATCAAAAATGCGGAGAGCAGTCATGGCGCAAAAGGCCGGCGGCCGGCGGCTATCCAACGAGTCGGAAAAACTTACGAAATCCCTCGAAGATCTGGGTAACTTTACCGAGAGCATCGTCGAGATCGTCCAGGACGGGCTGATCACCGTCGATGATAGCGGTAAGATCCTCTATTTCAACTCGGCGGCCCAGGATATCCTCGGGTATGATCGGAAGCGGGTGATCGGAAAGAATATCGGCACGATCTTCGGCAAAGAAGACGTCGAGCGAATACTCGCGGGGCGGTTTCGGGCGGGCGAGGCACGGGTAGGTAAGGAGACGACGGTCAAGAAATCCAACGGCGATATGATCTCCATCGGGACGAGCACCGCCATCTTTAGCGACAAGGACGGAAACATCCAGGGGCATATTATTACCTTCAAGGACCTCACCGAGATTCACCGGATGCAGGAGGAGATCCTCAGGATGGACCGCCTGGCCTCCCTCGGCGAGATATCGTCCGGCATTGCCCATGAAATACGCAATCCGCTGGCCGCCATCAAGACAACCGCCCAGGCCCTGGAAGAAGAGATGGAGCCGGAAGACCCCAAGCGGGAATTCCTCTCCCGGATTGTAAAAGAGATCGACCGCCTCGATACCATGTTGAGGACCTTCTTCTCCTTTGCCAAGCCGAAACGGCCGATGTACATCCGCTGCGACATCAGGGACGTCGTCAAGGAGGTACTCCTGCTGCTCGGCAAAGACATCACGAAGAATAAGATCGAGATCGTTGAAAAGTACGCCCCGGATTTACCGGCGGTCCACGGCGATTTCCAGCAGCTGCAGCAGGTTTTCCTCAACCTCTTGCTCAACTCGGTCGAGTTCATGGAACCGGGCCGCGAGAAAAAGATCTTTATCACCGCGTGGGGAAAGAAAGACAGCCATAAGAAACGAGTTTTAGAGATTTCCCTTACCGATACCGGCGCGGGTATTGACGACGAGCATATCAATAAAATCTTCGATCCCATTCTTTACCACAACCGCCAAGGGGACCGGCCTGGGCCTCTCGATTACGTACCGCATTATCCAGAGGCACGGCGGGTCCATCACGGTAAAGAGCAAATTGGGCCAGGGCACGACGTTTATTATCAATCTACCAACGATCGACTGATATGACGGTAAAGCCGCGGGTTCTTATAGTCGAGGACGATTCGCTGGTGGCCGATTCCATCGGCCGCGTCCTTATCAGACAGGGATATGACGCGTCGGCCGTCTCGCAGGGATCGGAGGCAAGAAAGATCCTTGAAGAGAGCGCCGTACACCTGGTGATCCTCGATATTCGCCTGCCCGACATGAACGGCCTGGACCTGCTGCGGGCGATTCGTGAGGTCGAGCCGGATATCCCGGTGATCGTCATGACCGCCTATACGGACGTGAAGGTTGCAGTGGACGCCATGAAGGCGGGGGCCACGGACTACCTCCAGAAGCCGTTTGAGCTTGACGAGCTTAAGGTTATCGTCTCACGGGCGCTCGAAAATTCGCGGCTCAAGGTGCAGCTTACGACCCTGAAACGAGAGCGCCAGAAGGAGACCCACGATATTGTCGGGACAAGCCCCCAGATATCGGCGGTCAGAGAGCTTATCTCTATTGTGGCCAAGACCCCCCGCACCCCGGTACTGGTCACGGGAGAAAGCGGGACGGGAAAGGAGCTGGTAGCCGACGCCATCCACCGGGCGTCGGACCGGGCGGACTGGCCCATGATCAAGATAAACGTGAGTGCCATCCCCGAGCACCTCATCGAGTCGGAGTTCTTTGGGTATAAAAAGGGGGCCTTTACCGACGCAAAAGAGAACAAAAAGGGACTCTTTGAGCTGGCTGCCGCGGGTACCCTGTTTCTGGACGAAATCGCGGAGATGAAGCTCTTGCTTCAACCGAAGCTTCTCCGTTTCCTTGAGACGCAAACCTTTAATCCGGTCGGAGGTGTGAAGGAAATTGCGGTGGACGTCCGCGTTATCGCGGCCACCAACAAGGACCTCAACCGTCTGGTGGCCGAGGGCAAGTTTCGGGACGATCTCTACTATCGCCTCAAGGTTATGGTGATCGAGATGCCGGCGCTGCGTGAGCGCAAGCAGGATATCGAGCTGCTCATCAAGCTCTTTCTCGCAAAGGCCAACGGGGAGCTGCGCAAGAGCGTCCGGTCTGTCTCGCGGGAGGCTATGGGTATCCTGATGGAGTACGACTGGCCGGGTAACGTCCGTGAGCTGAAAAATATGATCGAGAGGGCCGTTATCCTGACCGAGACGGACACGGTGGAGGTATCGGCCCTTCCTATGGAGCTTGTACGGGATACGTCCGTGTTGGGACTGAGGCAGATCAAGACGCTGGCAGATCAGGAGCGGGACTATATTGTACGGGTTCTCGTATCGGTCTCGGGCAACCGATCCGAGGCGGCACGGCTTCTGGGAATATCCCGATCGACGTTGATCGAGAAGATCAAGCGGTACCGGATTGAAAGCGGTGTATGATTATAGGACACCCGAAGTGTACGATATTCGGTCACCTTATCAAACTCACTTCCGGATAAGGTGCGAACAATTGTTATCATGCCACGTATTATACCGGATTTATTAGTATTTTCTTTAAGGGCCTCCGGGCCAATACGATGCCCGGCTTGGCACTCATCTTGCAACTAACATTTATAGAGAGGAGCTTTCGATGGCTGATATAGATAAAATTCTCATCGTCGATGACGAGGAAACGCTCACTTGGAGCATGTCAAAAAGCCTCTCCAAGGATAAGGATAAGTTCGAGGTAATCGTTGCCAACAGTGGGGAAGACGCCCTTAAGGTACTGGAGAAGGAAAGAATCAGGCTTGTAATCACCGATATCAGGATGCCCGGTATCTCCGGCCTGGATCTCCTCTCCAAAGTCCGCCGGGAATATCCCGATGTGAAGGTCATTATCATGACCGCATACGGATCACCCGACGTTCAGAAGGACGCAAACGTCAGGGGATCGCTCTACTACATCGAAAAGCCGTTTGAGATAAAGGAAATCAGGGAGATGATTTTGGATTCTCTCAAGGACGAGCGAAAAGGATTCGAGGGACAGCTTCAAGACCTGCTCTTGACCGACGTCATCCAGATGAATTGTCTCGGCAAGGCCCACGCGTCCCTGACTATCAGGAGCGGCGCCCGGGAAGGAAAGATCTATTTCAAAGACGGCAATATCATACATTCCGAGACCGGCGATATAACGGGTGAAGAGGCCTTCTACCAGATACTTACCTGGCCCGAGGGAACGTTTTTGGCCAAACGAAATGAGTCCCCCAAGAAGCGCACGATCACCAGCGACTGGCAGTTCCTCATCATGGAAGGACTGAGAATCGCCGACGAGGCCTCTCGAACCTCGCACGAGACCGGGGGGGCGGCAGGAAAGATCAGCGAAGAGGTCAAGGAAGATTTTTTTATCCACTTTGACCAGGGTTTTCAGTTTCTCCGTGAAAACAAATATAGTAAGGCGCGGAAAGAGTGGGAAAGGGCCCTCGAGATTCAGCCGGATAATGAGATGGTAAAGTTTAATCTCAAGAAACTGGCCGAACGGGAAGAGAAGGCCAAGCAGAAGACTGACTGAAGCGGGACATCCCGCTTGAAACACGATATTTAGTTCGTGAGATACGACTTAAAAGGAGGCAAATATGGCCAGCAGGACCGAATCGATGACGAAGATATTGAAAGAACTGCAGAAAGGGACACCCGATATTGAGGCGTCGGCCATCGTGAGTGTCGACGGCCTGATCATGGCGTCGGCGCTCCCCCAGGACGTGGAAGAAGACCGTGTCGCGGCGATGAGCGCGGCGATGCTCTCCCTTGGCGAGCGTACCGCTCAGGAGCTCAACCGGGGAAAACTCGACCAGGTCTTTATTCACGGGGTAGACGGCTACGTGCTGCTGATGAACGCGGGCGAGGACGCCGTGTTGACCACCCTGGTTACCAAGGATGCAAAACTGGGGCTTATCTTCCTGGACATGAAACGTGCAGTAGACGAGCTGGAAAAACTGGTCTAATTTCCCATCCGATGGGACTATCGGGCACGGTTATTCCGTCCCCGTCAGGATCGGCAACCGGGCGTGTACCGATCGAGTTCACAATACGGCGCGGATACGCGCATAAAAAAGAGGTCTATTCGGCCTCTTTTTTTTCGGCTGCATCCCCCGGCGAGGCTGAGGATTGTGACACGCGCTGAAGCCGCCCAGACGGCAATACTCGTGGTTGGGGGTGCGTTGGCATCGCACGGCAGGCCGTTTCGCCCGGGATTTTTGTTCCGCCGTCGCCTGACGGTAAGCCTTGACATGCGCACGGCGACGTCATATCATTTAAACTGTACACTATGGGCCGTCCTCATCGGCCCGGGCGGCATGGATATGACCGAGCGAAAAAATATCGGGATCATCGGGGCGGGAAAAGTCGGCACCGCCGTCGGTGTGCTCCTTGGCCGGGCGGGTTATACGATTGCCTTCGTGCACGATATTGATCCCGCGCGTGCCGATGAGGCGGGCCGCGCGATGGGCGGTGTTACGCCCGTCCTGGACGCCGCCGCCGTAAGCCGGGACGCGGATATCCTCTTTATCACCACGCCCGACCGGCTCATCGGCAAGGTCGCCGACGATATTGCCGGACGGGGCGGTATCAGGGCGGGCCATATCGTCGTGCATATGAGCGGTTCCCTTACCTCGGACGTTCTGGGATCGGTCCGCGATTACGGGGCCGCGGCCGCGTCGCTCCATCCCCTTCAAAGCTTCGCCGATTTCACTCAAGCCCTCAAGAATATTCCCGGTTCCGTCTTCTGCCTCGAGGGGGATGAGGATGCGCTCCCCGAGTTGAGGAAGATGGTCACGATATTCGACGGGGTGGAGATCTCGATACCGAAACAAGATAAGGCCCTCTACCATGCAGGCGCGGTAGTTGCGTCGAATTATCTTGTTACGCTTTTATGGAGCGCGGTCATGCTCCTGGAGTCGGTCGGCATGAACGACGCGACCGCCCTCAAGGCCCTCATGCCGCTCGTGGAAGGGACGCTCAGCAACAGCAAGGCGCTGGGAGTTCCCGCGGCCCTCACCGGTCCCATTGCCCGGGGAGACGCCACGACGATCGCGGATCATATAGCGGTCATGAAAGAAAAACGCCCAGACCTCCTCGAGTTTTATCGGGTCATGGGAAGGCTTACGGTAGATGCGGCAAGAAAGAATAAGAGCGCCCCGGAAAGCCTCCTGAAACAGATCGAGGAGATCCTCGGGTGAATAGGGCGGCCTGACGCCGATACGCCCCGGGAGGACGGGATCTTACCGAAAGAGAGTCTCGGGTCGGGCAATAGCGCCCGACCGGCGCTCGCCATCGGGAATGCAGCGACGCCGGGTAGTCCGGATCTCTTCCCGTAGAGACTAACACAGACGTAACAGAGGCGGGGCACCGGTCTCCTATTTTATATATGCACAGAATTCACAAAAGGCTTCGTATCGGTATAGAGACGATCATCCTTGTCCTTCTGATAGGACTGGTTGCCTTTATCATCGCGGTCTCGTCCATCGATCTGGAAAACTATCGAAAACAGATCATCACCACCTTAAATGATTCTTTAGGCGGGGAAGTCCGGCTCGATAGTATCGAATTCTCGCTTTTCCCGTATTTCGGCGTTAGAGGGCGGAATTTTCATCTCACCGGAGATCGGGACACCCCTGTCGTACGGGCCGATGAAGTGGTCATCGGTGTTAATTTCCTCCCGCTCTTCGTGGGTAAGGTCGTTCCGAGGAAACTCAGGGTAATTTCCCCCGCGGTTCTCATCACCCTCGAAAAAGATGAACTCCTGATCGACAAGATCGTAAAGACCATCAACCGGGCCGCTCCCACGGAGGGCAGTGAAATTACCCTCCGGGAACTGGTGATTCACGACGCTTCATTAAAGGTCACTGATACGCGTTTCAGCCCGACAAAAGACTATACAATTTTTCTCACTTACGGCTGGTTCAAAGGGGATCTCAAAAAAGGCCCCCTGAGATATTCCCTCCTGCTGGTGCCTCCGGGCGGCCGGGGAACAATTAAGTCCAAGGGTCAGACACGGCCCGATGGGGGGCTTTCCGCCCGCGTATCGCTTGATACGGTAAGCCTTGACCCGGCCAACTTGGTTTTCATTGACTACGGACACGTCTCAATCTCGGGCATGGTGAGCGGCTCCGCCGCACTTACCTACTACGATCCCCATAACATGAGTACCGAGGGCCGTATCGTTGGAACGAACCTCCGACTTACCGGAAGCCCCGCGTATCCCGACGGCCTCGCAATAGACCGGATCGACATTTCCGGAGTGCTTTCGCTAACGCCTGCCGGCGTAGAGATCCGCGACGCCATAATCTCGCGGGGACCCCTCGACGTCCGGGGGGACTTCGCGTATAAACGGGTATTGCATCGAAACGGCTATTCCCCCGACCTGGCGGTGATCGCGAATATCAGGGGATTTGATCTTTCCAGAGACCTGGCGCTTATCCCCTTCGGGTTCCTGGGGGAGGGGGCGAAGGGGGATGCGGCAAAGCTCCTTCAAAAAGGAAGAATCGGCGCCCGCGTGGACATCAAGGGCGACCCATCCCTCCTCGGGACAAGGGCCGCCCGATTGGAGGCGACCGGAAGGCTCACGGGAGGCGCGTTCGACCTGGGCGGTATCGTCGTTTCCGGTGTGAACGCCGACCTTTCGGTCTCGGCCGATGAGATAACGGTCAAAAACGTTACTTTCTCCGATCCGCCGGGAAAGGTGAAGGAACTCCGCTGGCGGGTCGAAAACACCTACCGGGCACCTTACCTCCGGGACCTCATGGTCACCGTGGACGACATGGCCTTCGAGGACGTCAAGGACATCCTGGCCTCGGAAGTGGTTGCCGCCGTTCCCTTCTTGAGCGAGACCGAGGGGACGGGGAGGGTCCGGGGAGTAATGAAGGTGGAGGCGCCGATAGCCGATACCCCCGGCGTCCCCGAGGCGACGGGGTGGGTCACCCTTTCGGACTGGACCCTGAGCGTTCCCTTCTTCACCAAGACCCCCTTGCCGGGGGAGGCCACGCTGATCTTCGAAGGGAATCGAATGAGTATACCGCCCGTTACGATAAAGTTCGCCGAGTCGATACTTTCCGGAGAAGGGACATTGACCAATTTTGCGCGGCCGCGGCTCGTGATGTCGATCAGCGCCCCCGCCATCGACCTTGCCGAGCTTTTTGGAACGGGTGACGCAACGCTGCTGCTGGACGATCTTACCGCCCGGCTCATCTTCGAAGAAGGGTACATTATCCTGCCCGATCTGAAAGGCGGCCTCTACGGCGGCACCTGTTCCGGCGAGTTCGGATACGTATACCCGGAGACGGGATCGGAAAGCCTCTTCTATCTCAATCTCATCGGGGAGGCAGCCGATATCGGCGCCCTGCTCTCGGATGCCGATATATCCGATAACGTCATGGGACGGGCCGACCTTACACTCTCATTGCGATCTGAGCCCGGAGACCCGCGGACTATTCTGGAAACGATGGATGGGACGGCGGCAATTACCGTAACCGACGGGACAATCAAGAGACTGTCGCTATTGTCAAAAGTCATGTCTATCGCGCAGATTTCAAACTATCTACGCCTTAAATTTCCCAAACTCGATACCGAGGGGATACCGTTTGACTCGATCACCGGGGATTTTACTATCGAGGACGGGGCACTCAAGACGGAAAACCTA
Source organism: uncultured delta proteobacterium (assembly GCA_963735595.1). Classification (GTDB taxonomy): domain Bacteria; phylum Desulfobacterota; class Zymogenia; order Zymogenales; family Zymogenaceae; genus JAFGAS01. The sequence goes on from CAVTLK010000004.1 coordinate 512,790, forward strand.
TATTTTAACAGCAGGGTTGTGAAGATGAGCGTCGTGGGAGGCTATGACGCGGTCCGGGACGATCTCGATATGGTCCTCGGATTTCAACTCCTGCAGACGATCGACCTTATCATCAACAAGATTCCCGTCGTCGGCTACATCCTCACGGGGGATGACGGCAACCTCTTTACCACCTATTTTACCGTCACCGGGAGCATCAAAGACCCCAATGTGGAGCCGATGACCCTCGAGGGACTTGGGAAGGGAACGCTCAACATTTTCTCGCGAATCTTTCACTTCCCGCTGAAAGGGTTCAAACCCCGCTAAGGAACGGTCTATGGAAACAAAGCGGCATCTCCTGCTCGATGAACTGCTGCCCCTGATCGCCGAACACACGAAAGAGGGGCGGACGGTGGTTTTTACCAACGGCTGTTTTGACCTGCTGCACGTGGGTCATATCCGTTACCTTGCCCGGGCCAAATCAGAGGGGGATATCCTCGTGGTAGGGCTCAACTCCGACCGGTCGGTACGGGGACTCAAGGGGCCGGACCGCCCCATACAACGGGAGGACAACCGGGCGGAGATCCTGGCGGCCATCAGGGTCGTCGATTACGTGGTGATCTTTGACGAGCCGACCCCGATCGGCCTGATAACGGCCCTCAAACCGGCCGTGCTGGTCAAGGGGGAAGACTGGAAGGAAGACGACATCGTGGGTGCGAAGGAAGTGAAGTCGTGGGGGGGGAGGGTCGTGCGCGCCGCGTTCACCGCCGGGGCGTCCACGACGAGCCTGGTCGATCGTATGAAAAAATGAACGTCCCGGGCACGAGGGACTTCCCGGGCCGTCAGGGGGAAGCCCGCCGGGCCGGCTCTTCGTGCCGTAATCGTATCGGTCTGGGAGGTTACTATGCGTACTATGCATACGGCGGCCAGTGAAACACCCCATCTCCCGGCTCTTCCCGAGGTGCGGCAGATAGGGATCGTCGTCCGCAGCGCCCCGAAAGCGGTCGCGTACTATTCGAAAACCTTCGGCATCGGGCCGTGGTTTCGGCCGAAGCTTTCGGGTCAGGAACACTACCTTGCGGGGAAACGACCGGCGCAGTTCGACCTCGACCTTGCCATTGCCTACGCCGGGAAAATACAGTACGAGATCATCGAGCACAAAGGCGGCGACCGGAGCATTTACAGCGACCATCTGGATAGATACGGGGAGGGGGTTCATCACCTCGGTTTCTACGTGAACGACTTCGACAAGAGGCTCGCCGCGTATACGGGCAGCGGGATCGGCGTCCTTCAGGCGGGGTCGTTGGCGAGCGGCGGGAACGCGGGGGGGTCGATAACCAAATACGCGTACCTGGATACCGCGGCGATCGCCGGGGTCATCCTCGAGATCATCGAAACGAGATTCCTGAAAATAAACATCAACATGTCCCGCTTCTGGTTTGAGCTTGGGGCCGTTTTGGGGGATGTGGAACGGATACGCCCGTAGGGGACCTGCCCTATTTATAGTATTGGGGCCTCCGGTCGCCAAACAGGTCGTTTATGGGCGTGACCTTCTTGTCGCGGGCCTCGGCCGGCTCGATCCGAACGGTCCGGCACTGCTCGGTATGCGTATCCAGCTCCATGAGATAGTTACCCGTCGGGGAGACGACCACCGAGCCGCCGGTGAAGGCGTTGCGCCGGCCCCCGTTTTCTTCCGTGCCGACCCGGTTTGCCGTGACGGTATAGACCCGGTTTTCCACCGCACGGGCGAACATCGCCCGCTGGCAGTAGGGCAGGACGAGGTTGGCGGGGTGCAGGATCACCTCGGCGCCCGAGAGCGCCAGCGTACGGGCGCCCTCGGGGAAGAACCAGTCAAAGCAGATCATCATCCCGAATCGCGCCCCCTTGTACGAAAAGACGGAAAAACCGGTGTCGCCGGGAGAGAAGAACTCCTTCTCGTGGGAGAAAAGGTGGGTCTTCCGGTAGTTTGCGATGAGCGCGCCGTCACCGATGAAAAAGGCGGAGTTGAAATAGCGGTCGCCCGCCCGCTCCGCATATCCCCCGCAAATACCCATCGAGCGATCCCGGGATAGCGTATAGAGCGGCAGCAGGACGGCGTCGTCGGGGCCAATGGATACCGCCCGCACCTCATCGGGGTCCGCAAAGGTATAGCCTGACGTGCAGAGCTCCGGGAGGACCACCACATCGGCCCCGGTCCCGGCCAGAAGATCGGCCGCTCTTTCGACGTTGGCCGCAACGTCCAGGAAGGCCGGTTCGGTCTGCGCGATGGCGATTTTTATGGGCAATAGTTTTTACCTCCCGCGTTTGTTTAAATATACCACCGCCAATCGTCGATGACAAGGGGCAACGGGACAATGGCGGGGGGCGGTACGGCGCCGGGGCAGGCCGTGAAAGTCCTTGACAAAGGCTCGGCCGGGCGTCTACTATTTTATAAGGATTATACGTATCCTGGATATATTCTGACCAGATGATTACGCCGGACGACATACTGGGCGCCCACGGCCGCATACGAGGTGCGATCAACCGGACCCCCGTCATGACCTCGCGGACGCTGGACGGGATCATCGGCGCGCGCGTCTTTTTCAAGTGCGAGAACTTCCAGAGGGTCGGCGCGTTTAAGATCCGGGGGGCGCTCAACGCGGTGAGCATCCTTTCAGCGGAAGAGAAGACACGCGGGGTGATCACCCATTCCAGCGGCAACCACGCCCAGGCGCTTGCGCTGGCGGCTCGCCTTTCGTCGGTCGGGGCTACGGTCGTCATGCCGAAGGGGGCCCCGGCCGTCAAGGTCGAGGCCACCCGGGGCTACGGGGCCGACGTGGTCTTCTGCGAAAACAGCGAGGCCTCCCGGATCGAAACGACCGAGGGCCTCATCTCCCGGTTCGGTTATACCCTCGTACACCCCTACGATAACGACGCGGTCATCGCGGGTGCGGGCACGGCGGCCGGAGAGCTCATGGGAGAAACCGGCGGCCTGGACATCCTGGTCTGCCCCATCGGGGGGGGAGGGCTGGTTTCGGGGAGCGCGATCGCCGCCGCGGGGGCGGGCAAGAGGCCCATCGTCGTTGCGGCGGAGCCGGAGCGCGCCGACGATGCCTGCCGGTCGCTGGCGGCGGGCCGCATCGTCAGGAACCTCTCCACGGACACCATCGCCGACGGCCTGCGGACCACGCTGTGTGACCGCACCTTCGCGATAATCCAACGGCATGTCGATTCGATCGTGACCGTGTCGGAACCGGAGATCGTCAACGCCATGAGGTTTTTGTGGGAGCGGATGAAGCTGGTCGTGGAGCCGTCCGGGGCGGTCGGGCTTGCCGGCGTCCTGTCGGGCAGGATTGCCGTCAAAGACGCCCGGGTGGGGGTAATCATCAGCGGGGGGAACGTCGATCTCTCGGACTATTTTGCGATACTCAGCGCGAAAATACCGGAAGGACAAACCAAACACTGAACACAACCCGATGGAGGGGGAAATGCCCGGGACAATCGATCGGAAAAAGATCCTGCTCTTTCTCGGCCTCACGTTTACGGCCGATTGGCTCATGGCGGGCCTCTTCTACCTGTTCGGGGGGAGACTGAATACAACGCCGGCAGTCTTCATGGCCCTCGCCTATATGTTCGTCCCGATGATCATGGCCGTCGTCGTCCAGAGATTCATCTATCACCGGGACCTTAAAGGGCCCCTGGGCATATCGTTCCGCGTCAACCCGTGGTGGATTGCCGCCTGGCTCGTCCCCGTGGTTATCGCGTTCGGGGCGTTCGGGATAAGCCTCCTGTTTCGCTCCGTGTCCTACTCGCCGGAGATGGCCGGGATCTACGAACACTTTGCCAGGGTCTTCACCCCCGAGCAGATACAGGAGATCAGGAGAAAGCAGGATATGCTCCCGTTTCACCCGGTATGGTTTGCCCTCGCCCAGGGATTGATCATCGGTCCCACCCTTAATGCGGTGGCCGCCTTCGGGGAGGAGCTTGGCTGGCGTGGATTCCTGCAGAGGGAGCTGGCGCCGATCGGGTTCTGGGGTTCATCGGCCCTCATCGGATTTATCTGGGGGGTGTGGCACCTCCCCCTTATCCTCATGGGGCATAACTACCCCGAGCACCCGGTACCGGGGGTGTTTCTCTGGACGGTAAACTGCGTATTCCTGGGTATCGTTATCAGCTACGTGCGGGTACGGGCGCGATCGGTGATCGCCGCGGCCGTTATGCACGGGACGTATAATGCCATGGCGGGCCTGGCTATTATCCTGATCATCGGCGGAAACGACCTGATCTCCGGGGTTCAGGGAATTTCGGGAGTGATCGTTGCGGGAGTTCTGGCGGGCCTGGTCTTTATTATCGACCGCTTCGTGATGAAGGGCCCGGTCGGCCAATAGCGCCTATAGCCCTATACTATAGCCGGAGGACGCGAAATGACTGTCTCCCATGAGACCGTGCGCGGCACCAATCCGCGGGCGGCGGAGGGTCCGCCGGCCCCGGGGACTGCGTTGACGGGTATGAATGGATGCGGCGCCCGCATACGATAACGTTATCGGATGGGGCGCCGCCTCGCGAAGCGGTTCTCCTATCTCGTTTTACGCCGTCCTGAACCGTCCTCCGTCCTACGGTCCTACAGGGACTTGCCGATAGCCTTTTCCAATTCGGCCTTGGGAACGGCCCCAACGACCTGATCCACAACCTTCCCGTCCTTATAGAGGATAATGGTGGGTATACCGCGGACGCCGTACGACGACGCGGTCATGGGATTGTCGTCCACGTTGAGCTTGGTGAACTTTACCTTGCCGTCATAGGTCGAGGCCAGCTCCTCGATCACCGGTGCGATGGCCTTGCACGGCATGCACCAGGGCGCCCAGAAGTCGACAAGTGTTAGCTTATCTGACTTGATGACCTCGTCTCCGAAGCTGCTGTCGCTAATCTCTTTGACCTTATCTGATGCCATAATTCAGTACCTCCAGGGTTTACTGTCATAGATGATACTAACCCGGCCACGATTCAAAAACAAGAGCCATTTTCCAAGTTCCGGGCGGAAAATATATCCTTGACATTCGGGCCTATCTGAATAATATACATCTTATCTCATGTTTTCTTTCCCCTTTTTACACCAACCAAGAGGTTTACCATGGCAGAAGCGGAATTAAAACGTACGGTCTCGCTGGCCGGCGCGATCGCCATCACGGTGGGCAGTGTTATCGGGATGTCGATATTCGTCCTGATTAACTCGATGGCATCCCTGACGGGGCCATCCCTGCCGATTGCCTTCTTCCTTGCCTTGATTCCGGCCCTCCTCAATGCGGTAACCGTATCGCAGCTGGGAAGCTCGATCCCCCGGGCGGGCGGCGGATACGTCTTTACCTCGCGGATTCTCGGACCCTTCTGGGGATTTGCCACTTCGTGGTTCATCTGCCTTGCCATTGTCGGGGCCCTGTGCACCGTCGGGATCGGCCTCGCCCAGTACGTCAACCTCTATCTTACCCCGCCTGTTGACGTGACGATTATCGCGATCCTGCTCGTTGCCGCGTTTGTGATCATCAACGCGGTCGGCCTGCTGTTCGCGGAGACCGTTCAGATCATCATGGTCGTCCAGATGATCATCGCCATGCTCATATTTGCCGTCTGGGGCTTCGTTGCCGGACCGAGGACGGAGACGGTGGGCGTCCCGTTTCTTGCGGGCGGCATCGGGGGCTTGGCCATGGCGTCGGTCCTCTGCTACTATTCCTATGTTGGGTTCGCCGTGATCGCCGAAGTCGGAGAGGAAATGAATAACCCCAAGAAAAACATCCCGCTTTCCATCGGGATTTCGGCGGTTATCATCTTCATCGCCTACGCCCTGGTAGCGACGACGTTCAACCGGCTGGTCGGGTATGACAAGGAGATGCTCGCGGGGCTCTCCGCGCCGGTGGCATACGCGGCGGGCCTGTTCCTGCCGGTATGGGCGGTCCATTTCCTGAACCTCGGGGCCCTTGGCGCGGGGCTCACCTCGATTAACGCGGGGGTCATCGCCATGCCCCGGGAGCTCTTCGCCCAGGGCAGGGACGGGATCCTGCCGTCCGCCTTTAAATACGTTACGAAGAAGGCCAAGACGCCGCTATGGGCGGTCCTCTCGGTTTTCCCGCCGGTCCTGGTCCTGCTGCTGTTCAGGCAGACCGCCGATTTTTACGGCTTCCTGGCCGTGGGAGCGCTGCTGCTTACCAACGTCACCATCGCGCTTGCCTGCGTACGGCTCCCGAAGCGGTTCCCCGATCTGTACAACAAGGCCACGTTCCGGATCGGCAGGGGGTGGCTCACGTTCATTTCGTGGGCGGCCATCGTTACCTCCGGTATCTTCCTTGCGTTCATCGTCCTCCAGTTCGGTATCCTTCCCCTCATCCTGCTTGGATGGGCAATCGTGGTCTGTCTCTTCTATATCGTCAGAAAGCGGGCCATGATGCGGGGGGGGACGGATTTCTTCGGCATCTACAAGAAGATACCCGGACATGAGGAGAAGAAATGAGAGTCCGAAACAAGAAGGAGTATATCGATACCCCGGCGCTATTGCTGGACCTCGACAAGGTCGAGTTCAACCTGGCCAGGGCCGCCGATTTCATCAAGACGACCAAGGCCAAGCTCCGCCCCCACATCAAGACGCACAAGTGCCCGGTGCTTGCCCAGAAGCAGGTCCGCGCCGGTGCTATCGGGGTGACCTGCGCCAAGGTCGGTGAGGCGGAGGTGATGGCCAAGGCCGGCATTGCGGACATACTGATCGCAAACCAGGTGGTGGGCGCGCGAAAGATCATGCGGCTCATGGACCTCCTGGCTATATCCGACGTGAAGGTCGCGGTGGAAAACGAGGGAAACGTCGCGCAGCTCTCCGAGGCGGCCCAGTGCCGGGGCAAGACGCTGCCGGTCCTCATCGAGGTGGACGTGGGGATGGGCCGATGCGGGGTTAAGACCGCCGACGAGGCGGTAGCGCTGGCAGGGAAAATCGACGCGGCAAAGGGCATACAGCTTGCCGGCATCATGGGGTACGAGGGCCACATCATCTTCACGTTTGAACGGGCCGAGCGCGAAAAGGCGGCACGCGAATGCATGGAGGCGCTGGTCGACGTCAAAAAACGGCTCGAAAAAGAGGGATTCCCCATCGGGATCGTCTCGGGAGGAGGAACGGGAACGTACGATATCTCCTCGAAAGTCGAGGGGATTACCGAGATCCAGGCCGGCTCCTACCTGACCATGGACGCCACCTACGGGTACCTCAACCTCGGGTTTAAGCAGGCGCTAACCCTCATGACCACCGTCATCGCGATCCACGGCGATCACGTGATCCTCGATTGCGGCATGAAATCGCTCACCCATGAGTTCGGCATGGCCCAGGTGATCGGGATCGAGGGGGCGGCGGTCACGTCGCTCTCGGAAGAGCACGGGCACATGACGGTTCCCGACACGGCCACAATCGCCGTCGGCGATAAGATCGAGCTTGTCCCCACCCACGGCTGTACCACTATCAACCTGCACGACACGTTTTACGCCGTCCGGGGGGACATGGTTGACGCCGAATGGGAGATCGCTGCCAGGGGAAAGTTCGTGTAGCATCGCCGCCTATTTTATTTATCCGCGTTTACGCGTGCCGGCGGCAGGGGGACCTGCCGCCGGTATTGTGTATTGTTAATAGGCGTTCCGGGATGTGCCATCTGTTCTCGTTTCTCGTAAAGTACCGGTTTTGTCCACCGGCCCGGGAACTCTCCCCCCGCCGTTGTGTCAGATACGGGTGACACCACATACGGAGAATTTCTATGGGTAAGAAAATCGCGGCTATTATTTTTATCTTCTTTTGTACGGCGCTGGCGTGGGTTATCCTCGGTGCGTCCATCGGGACGCGCACCTCGGATACCGACACCCGGCTGGGCGAGGAGGTGGCGCACCTCTGGGGAGATATACAGCACCAGTACCCTCCCCTCTTTACGTCTCCCTATATAGAATACCAGGACAAGGTCGATGAGAAGACCAAGAAGGTCGTCAAAGAAAAAGTCCTCATGTACCGGAGCCTTCCGATCGCGGGAAGCGAGATCATGGCCGACTTCTCGCTGGACTACCGGAAGAAAGGACTCCTCTGGTATTCCACCTACGTCGTCAAATTCGACGGCACCTACCGGGTAATCAACGACACGCCGAAGGGCGAGACGGTTACCATTACCCATAAATTTCCCACCGCCAATGCCGAGTACGACGATTTTCACATCTTTGTCGACGGTAACGAGATCGAAACGCTCACCTGGTCCGCCGACGGAATTACCACGTCCGTGGAGCTTCCCGCGGGAAAGCCGCTCGATTTCCGGGTCGTCTACACGAGCCGCGGGCTTTCGGAGTGGCACTACTATTTCAGCCAGGGAAGCGTGGAAGAGGTCAGGGACTTCTCGATGAAGATCACGACCGACTTTACGGGGCTTGACTTTCCCGTGGGGACGTTGTCTCCCACCGCAAAGGAAGAGACGGAATCCGGGATGGCCCTCGCCTGGGACTTCACCAAGCGGATTACCGGAAACCATATCGGGATCTCGATGCCCGAGCGGGTAAACCCGGGCCCGATGGCGGAGCGGATGACCTTTTTCGCGCCGGTGTCGCTCCTCTTTTTCTTCTTCATCATCTTTATCATCACGACGCTCAGGGGAATCAACCTGCACCCGATGAACTACTTCTTCCTGGCGGCCGCCTTCTTTGCCTTTCACCTGCTGATGGCCTACCTCGTCGATCACCTGGATATCCACCTCGCGTTCCTGATTTCGGCGGCGGTCTCGTTGTTCCTGGTTGTCAGCTACCTGAGGCTTGTGACGGGAATGAGGTTCGCACTGGTCGAGGCCGGCACGGCGCAGCTCATCTACCTCATCCTCTTCTCCTATTCGTTTTTCTTCAAGGGATATACCGGGTTGATTATCACGATTTCCTCCATCCTGACGCTCTTTGTCGTCATGCAGATGACCGGCCGTATTAAATGGGAGGAGAAATTCAGGTCAATCACCGAAAAGAAGGAATAGGAACGACGCGCGCGCGATGAGGCAGGACGAGGGAAAAGGGGAGAGGGGAGAGGGGGCGGGCGGTATTTGCGCCGGGTGGCACCGGCGCAGGGTGTAGGGGCGGCTCGCGAGCCGCCCACCGGACAATAGGGCCGTTCACGAACGGCCCCTACGAGAGGAAAACGGACACGACAAGTCGTGTCCCTACGGGTGCTAAATCGTTACGCGTTTGTATTCGTAGGGGCACGACTTGTCGTGCCCGTTTTGCGTTTACGCCACTCTGCCGTCATTGCGAGGAGGCCCGTTCGGGCCGACGCGGCAATCCCCTGACTATAGAGCACGAACCTTTCACACCGCCCTATTCATATCGATAAATTTCCCTATCGGAAAAGGCTTGACACTCGCTTAGCATAGACTTATCCTTCGGGAAAAGCGGGGTTTATAGAGGCGATATTAATGCCGTCTTTTTGAGGGCACCAACCGGAGGGTTGCCGCGTTTCGCTCTATGAATAAGAGTCAAACGGAGATTTGACCCCTATTCTCCTTATAGAGTCTAAAAGGAGTCTAAGATGAAAAATATATTCAGCATAGTCCTCTCTATTCACATTCTATTTTTCACGATTAGTCCAATTCCAGTTCTCGCGGGTGAGTATAAGGGGTTGGAGTTCGCAGTTAGTCCTCAATTTGATGATGCCAAGAGGTTCAGTGAAGGTCTTGCTCGGGTGAAAATCGGTGATAAGTGGGGCTATATCGACAAGACGGGAAAGTACGTCGTCAACCCGCAGTTCTTTCGTGCCGAGGATTTCAGCGAGGGCCTGGCTTGGGTAGAAATGGGCGGCGAGCAAGGCTATAAGTTTGGCTGCATAGACAAGACGGGTAAGTTCGCCATCAACCCGCAGTTCTTTCGTGGCGCGCATTTCAGGGAGGGTCTGGCTTCGGTATGGGTAAAGGTGGGCACTAAGAAAAGCTATCAGGGTGGCTACATCGACAGGACGGGAAAGTACGTCGTCAACCCGCAGTTCGAAGACGCCTGGGATTTCAGCGAGGGCCTGGCTCCGGTGAAGTCAAGCGGTAAGTGGGGCTACATCGACAAGACGGGTAAGTACGTCATCAACCCGCAGTTCCATATACCCGGGGATTTCAGTGAGGGCCTGGCTCGGGTGGAAGTGGGTGGCAAGCGGGGCTACATCGATAAGACGGGAAAGTACGTCGTTAAACCGCAGTTCTTGCGTGCCGAGGGTTTCAGCGAGGGCATGGCTCCAGTGGAAGTGGGTGGCAAGTGGGGCTATATCGAGAAGACGGGTAAGTACGTCATCAACCCGCAGTTCGATGGGGCCGGTTATTTTAGTGAGGGGCTGGCTTCGGTGAAAATCGGTGATAAGTGGGGCTACATCGACAAGACGGGAAAGTACGTCGTTAAACCGCAGTTCGATGGGACCGTTTGTTTCAGCGAGGGCCTGGCTCCGGTAATGAAATTCGATAAAGGGTGGGGTTACATCGACAAGACGGGGGAGTATGTCCTTAACCTGAACGTGGATTGCGCACGGGAGTTCAGTGAGGGCCTGGCTCTAGTGAATATAAGCGGTAAGTGGGGCTATATCAAGAATCCACTTAAATAGATAGAAGATCGAAAAGGGTTCGGAGTCGAAAAGGAGTCATGTCTTTTGTTGACACTATTTCCCTTCCGTTTTAACTCGGAAGGCCGCGTCGGTCTTCGGCGGCCTCTCAATGACGGCGAAGTGGCGAGAAAACGGACACGACAAGTCGTGTCCCTACGAGTGGTATGGGCGTATCGTGTTTTAACCCGTAGGGGCGGTATTTGTATGTCCCAGGTCTTGATTCCGTCGCCCGCCGGTGATATACTGACGACCCTTGAGATCCTCTGGAAACTAATATGACCTACTTGCGGAGGCGGTCATGAGAAAAGAAAAGAACTTTTCCCGATGGCCGATAGGGGCGGCGCGCACCCTTACCTATCCGGAGATACCGGTGCACGGTTTCCTGGACTCGGCGGTCGCCCGCTTTCCCGACACCGTGGCGATGCGTTTTTCCGGCACGGAGATCACGTACACCGAGTTGGACTCCTCGTCAACCGGTTCGCCCACGCGCTGGCGGCCCGGGGTGTTAAAAAGGGCGACCGGGTGGCGATCCACCTGCTCAACTGCCCCCAGTTCGCGATCGCCTACTACGCCCTGCTCAGGCTGGGGGCGGTCTTCGTCCCCTGCTCCCCGCTCTTGACCGACCGGGAGCTCGAATACCAGATCGCCGATTCCGGCGCCGAGACGCTGATCACCACGGACCTGTTTTTTGCCGTGACCGGAAAGGTCATCGAGCGGCGGCCGGTAAAGAACCTCATCGTCACGAGCCTCGCGGATGTGTACCCCCCGCTGACGATCATGACCAAGCCGCTGCGCAAGATCGCCATCGACAAGGGGGAGGACTTCGTCGCCCTGCTGGAGGAGGGGAGCCCCGACCCGATCTCCGTGCCCGTCGACCCGAAGAAGGACCTGGCGCACCTGGCCTATACGGGGGGGACGACGGGCCTGCCCAAGGGGGTTATGCTGACGCACTACAATATCGTGTCCAACGTGCTGCAGTGTTTCCATTTCTACAGCCTGGGAAAGCCGGATGTCCGGGACGGCGTCCTGGTTCCTGACCTCTCGGGCATACCCGCGGGTGTTGATCCGTTGATGAAGCTCAGGATGAAGACGCTCGTCGTGGTGCCGTGGTTTCACGCCATGGGGACGATCGCCTACCTCAACCTGCAGCTCTACGCGGGGCATACGATGATCCTGTTCCCGCGGTTTGACCCCGGACCCTTTATCAGGGCGGTGGAAAAGTACGGCGCCGAGGTGATCGGCGGGGCGCCCCAGCTCTTCATCCAGATGATCGACCACCCCGAGTTTTCACGCACGGACCTTTCCTCCATCAGGGCGGTGATCTCCGGGGCTGCGCCCCTGCCCGAGCACGTAATGCGGCGCATGATGGGGGCCTTCCCCGGCGTGGTTACGGAGGGCTACGGGATGACAGAGGTGACGCTGGTGGCAACGGCAAACCCGGCGGACCGCGCGGCCGTAAAGGTGGGCTCCGTTGGGATGCCGGTCATCGACACCGACGTTACGGTCGTCGATCTGGAAACGGGCGAGCCCGTTGCCGTCGGCGAGCAGGGGGAACTCTGCATCCGGGGGCCGCAGTGTATGAGAGGTTACTGGAACAGGCCCGAGGAGACCAAGAACGTCCTGATCGACGGCTGGATACACTCGGGGGATATCGGTTGTGAGGATGAGGACGGCTATTTCTTCATCACCGACCGAAAGAAGGACATGATCATCTACAAGGGCTATAACGTTTACCCGCGGGAGCTGGAGGAGATCCTGTTTACCCACCCGGCCGTGCTCCAGTGCGCCGTCATTGGAAAGCTCGACGAGGCCGGCGGCGAGATCCCCGTGGCCTTTATCCAGCTTGGGCCGGATAAAAAGGCCACCGAGGCCGAGATCATGGACTTCGTCAACGGCTCGGTCGCGGCCTACAAGCACGTGCGCAGGGTCGTTTTTGTTGAGAGCCTCCCGGTCAACATGGCAGGAAAGGTGCTGAAACGGGAGCTTCGGGAAAAGGTGTAGGGAAGGCGCACGGTTTACGGAACGGATGCGATAGGCGGAGTGGGCCGATAGGCCGATAAGCTAATAGGCCGAGTTAGCCCCGCCGAGTTAGCCCCGGCGCCAGGGCAGCGATGAGAATGGAGGGCTACAGAAAGATCCGGGTGAACTTATCTTTCCTGCCGGTGCATTGAAAGAGGGTCTTCTTTGCGGGGATCATCACGACCGAGGCGGAGGTCTTGTAGAACCCCGCGGAGATCCGAACCTCGCGCTCCCGATCCAGCAGCAGGTCTCCCAGCCCCTGGGAGTCCCATACCTTTTTCGGCTCGATCATGTCCCAGGCGTTGTCAAGGCGCCGCTCGCTCACCTCGTAGACCCGTTTCCCGATAAGCTCCGACGGCGCCGTCGGGGGCCAGGTGGTCTCGTGCGGAATGTCGCGCCCCATCATCGCGGGCAGCAGGAAGTGGCCCGGGGCGACGTGAAAGCCGCTCTTTATTTCTCTTGCTTCCAGCGAGTTGGGAGTTACCTCCGCAACCATGACCGAATAGGCATCGGCGACAGCGATCGTCCCCGAAGCGCCCCGCGGCATTGATTCGATCAGCCTGAGTGCGCCGCGGACGTCCCTGCACCGCCGCAGGACCTCCCGTACGATGAGGGAAAGCGGAATGCTGCCCCTCCCGTCGCCCTCGAAGGGCTTGAGACAAAGGGCCGCTCCCAGGCCGTGATCATTGATCCCCGCCAGCGCCCCCGCCAGAGTGATCAGCGAAAGCTCGACATGATAATACGAACCCTTCGGATGGTACCTCCGGGCGACGAGAAACGGCACGAGAAAGACCGGAATATCAATATTCACGCCGAGGGCGCAAACCCCCTCCGCGAACCGGTCGCAGGCGAGCGCGGCGATCAATGCGGTCGCCGGCGGGACCAGAGAAAACGTAACGCCCATCTCCCGCGACCATATCGGCAGGAGGTCTGCGGGATCAAGGACGGCCCCCCGGCAGATCCCCTCGATTCTCTCCTCCTCGTCGGGGAGAAAGGACGACAGCCCCCGCCTGAAGACGGCGGGATCGATATTGGGGGTCGCGGAATAGACGTCGGTTATCGCGCCACCCCATATGATCTTTTCGAGGGCGTCCCGGTACGCCCTTCCTTCGTCGATCCCGATGGTCCTTTTCTCGCCGGAGAACAGCAGGACGGTCATGGACGGCACCCGATTTGGGCGTCAAGGGCCTTCGCCCGGCCAGGGAATGCCGATCGGGATTTGATGAGACGCGGGTAGTGCATCTAATAGCCCTGTTCTTTGAAATACTCGGCCGCGCCCGGATGGAGACGTATCGGGCAGTAGGTTTGCGTCATCGATTCGGTCAGGGGGTAGGGGAGCCCCGTCGGCTCCCGTCCGCCGGCCTTTTCGTCTTCGTACAGGCGCGTTAAAACGGCCTTTACTGTTGCCTTGTCAAGATCCTGGGAGGCCAGCAGCAGGATCGGCCGGGCAACGGTTTCATAGGGTTCGTCCACGGCGGGATAGCTGTTGCCGGCAACGACATAGGGGAACCAGACAGGCCACCGATCGCGGATGGCCATTAGTTTATCGTCCGGGACCGTAAGCAGGACCAGATGGGCTCCCATCGTTGAGGTGAGACGGGAAACGGCGGTAATCGGCACGATTCCCGAAAATACCGCACCGTCAAACGTCCCGTCGACCATCAGCTCGGCGGCGGTGTCGTAGTCCCAATCGTCCCCAACCTCAAAGAAAGATTCGACCCCCGAAGCGCCGATTATAATCTTGGCGGCATGGGCCTCGGTGTCGTTACCCGGTCCCAGGTAGAGAATCTTGCCCGAAAGAGCGGTGATGTCCTTCGGATCACGTATTGAGGCTGCCAAGAGGAAATGCTCGACTGATAATCCCACGACGGCCGCCGCCGGCACCCCCCCCTTTTTCGCGGGCGAAAACGTTCCGATGCCGAGAGCGGCCTCATAAGCCGACAGGGAATCGACGACCGCAAGGTCCGCCGATCCGGAAACGATGCGTGCGATACTTTCCGTATCGCCGGCCGACTCGACGGCCTTTACGGTCAGGCTATTATCGCTCAGGATTTCGGCAAGGGTAAATCCGATTCGAGCCGTATCACCGCCGTTGGAACCGACGGCCAGCACCAGTTCTTCGGCCCTTCCGGTACCGATATACGTCAGGATAAGGAGGATACAGAGAGAAAAGGCCCCTTTTTTCATTGCCTTGCGCCATTTTTTACGGGAATTGTATATGATAGACGCCAGAAGTCAAGGCTATTATAGTCACGGCCGCCTATTCGGCGCTACGCAATTAGAGCAATCTAATTGTTTTTTTGTTGACACGCCGCGACAGCGAAAGGTACAGTTAACGACATTAATGGATACTCGTCTTGCCATGAGAAGGTTCTTAGCAACCTTTTTCGTTTTTTTGCTCTTTTTCAATTTACTGTCAGGGATTTCCCGCGCCCGGGAGCTAACCCTCGGCTCCGCTGATTTTCCGAGCGAAGTCGCGGATCTCTTTCGGGCGAAATTCCCCGAGCTTCAGCGGGAATTCAAGACGCTCGGCGCCGGATGGGCGCAGCTGTTGATCTACCACGAGGCGACGAACGACGAATACAAGGTGACGCTCATCATGCCGCTGGATCGGTCGACCTTCGGCGTTGACGAACGGCGGGTAACCCGCACGAAGCTGGACTTGAGGCCGTTCGCGCCCTATTTCCTCTCTCTCGATTCGTACCTCAGCGAGGTCAAAAAGTCGTCGCCCGACCCGGACGTGCGGGCGTTCATATCGCGGATGACGATGAGCATCATGCTCATGAACTGTCGAGGGAGATGCAGATTTTCGAGTTTTACGGGGAAACGGACTTCTTCATGGGGGTGCGCGAGGCCATTATCTCCCCCAATTTCGTCTTTCAGCGCAGCGGCAAAAAACCGATTACCGTCTACATGGAGCCGACGGCGGTCGTCACCCAGGTCTTTATCCTGCCGCCGGCCAGGGACGAGAATAAAAAACCGACGGCGGCAAGCCTCATCTATGATTTTTTCTATTTTCAGTATTGAGGATAACAGGCAAGCATACCGGACCCGCCGGCTGTCTCTCGGGAGCAAGCGGGACGCGGGCCGGACTTTGAGCTCAAATGAGCTGATGATTCAATGAAGGAGCAGCGTGTGAGTGGAATGAGCATGTATCACAAGAATAACACCGAAAGGAGGGGGACAGACGCCATGAAAAGTGTAATTCGCCTATCCTTGCTTCTTTTCGTTTTCGTTTCGGTAGTCTCGATTGCCCAAATCGCCTACGCCCAATGGAATGGGATCGTTCCCTACAAGACCACGCGGGGCGAGGTACTGGCGATCCTCGGCGAGCCGTCCTACGATTCGGGACTGGTTATGATCTACGATCAGAACAAGGCCCCCGCCGATACGAATGGGGCCGCGATCTATATCGTAAACGGCACCGTCACAATGGTTCGGATCATCCCGCTGAATGACGTCTCCGAGGGGGATATCTGCGGCGCCTTCGGGAAACCCGCGACGGTCTCGTTTAAGAACCCAAATATCGAAGAGCAGGTCTTCAATTCCCCGACAGGGAAGATCTGCGTTATGTTCACCAAACAGGACAAGCGGGCTATTCGCATCGACTATTTTTAGCGTATGACCGATCCCACGCAGGCCGCCCCATGGCGGCCTTTTTCATTCATCGGACCCCGGAAGCTGCACAGTGCCGAGTCGGCCGTTCGGCGCACGTTTGCGGCGTTGCTCGAGCTGATCTTCCCTCCGGTTTGCGTTACGTGCGGGGGATTGATTTCGACGGATCGACGCCACCTCTGTAACGCGTGCCTGGACCGAATCGTCCGGATCGGGCGGCCGCTCTGTACCGTCTGCGGCAAGCCCTTCCTGACGGCGGGCGACGACGACCACCTGTGCGGCGCGTGTATGCACAAAAGACCCCCGTTCGCCGAAGCTAGGAGTTTCGGCGTATACGGCGGCGTGCTCCTGGAGGCGGTGCACCTGTTCAAGTATCACCACCAGACGGCCCTTTCGTCGGTCCTATGCAGACTCGCCGCGGCTCACGACTGGGGCAGTCTTGATCCGAAACGATATGACGTCATGGTTCCGGTCCCGCTCCATAAGCGGCGGCTCTATGAGCGGGGGTTTAACCAGGCGATGCTGTTATGCCGGGGGCTTGGGGATGCGTGGGGAATCGAGGTCGAAGAAACGGGGCTGGCGCGGACGCGGCAGACCGCTGCCCAGATACGGCTGACGCCCGCCGAACGGGAACAGAACGTCCGGGGGGCCTTTGCGGTGACGGGCGGCGTGTTTAAGGGCAGGCGGGTGCTCCTGGTGGATGACGTCTATACCACCGGGGCCACGGTGACGGAGTGTTCCCGGGTTTTGATGGACGCCGGGGCCGAAGCGGTGGGCGTCCTCACGATAGCCCGGGTTGTCATTACGTAGGCATCGGGGAGGGCCGCCCGGCCGGGGGCGCCGGACAGATGCCCTGTCCGCGGGTGCGGAACGATTACTTCGAAATTACTTCGGCTCGACCGTTACCTCGGCCTCCACATAGACTGCCCCGCCCCCGATCTTATCCCGGACGTTGATCTGGATCGTGTAGATGCCGGGTTGGGCCGTATCGAACAACGTGATAGTATTGTTTACGGGTACGCTGGCCATTCCCTTCGGCGGGGGGATGCGATCGTCGATCAGGTTTTGGCGCGCCAACACCGAAACGCCTCCCGGATCATTCATGGTCAGGTCTTCCTGGACCCAGAGATTTCCCTCGGAATCGAGCTGGAATTCGGAAAGAGAAAACCGAATATGTATTTCATCTCCCGGATGAAAGATCCGGGGATCGGCGGAAGGCCCGTCCTTTTCGTGAGAGATGACCAGGTCTTCGGCGGTAAGCCCGTACGAGGTGATTTTTTCGTTTGATCCCGGGCAGGCCCAGAGAAAGACGCCGGCAAACAGTATCGATACGAGCACGAGCCGGGATATCCTCACCGGCAGCGCGGTCTTTTCCCCTTTTGTCATGGTTGTTTCCCCCTTGTGTTTACTATCGGGCAGCATCCCCGGTATTGTCAAGGGATTTTTTCACGTTTTTTAGCGTTGCTATTGACCGGCTTTTATAGTATTAAATATTGTTCTGGTAAACATCTGAAGCAGAGGCCTTTTATTATAGATACGCAATCCATCAACCGGATTCTCATTGTCCGCCTCTCGGCGATCGGGGATGTGGTGCGCACCCTTCCCGCGCTGGCGGTGATCAGGCGGCGGTTTCCGAACGCGTTTATCGCCTGGGTCGTCGAAGAGAAGGCAGGCGAAATCCTCATGGGACGAAAGGACCTCGATGAGGTAATCGTCTTTCCCCGCCGGTCCCTCGCACGGCAGGCAAAAAACCCCCTTACGCTGTTTCGCGCGGTGGCCACCCTTTACCGGTTTGTGCGGTATCTCAAGGCAAAGCGCTTTGACGTGGCCGTCGATTTTCACGGGCTTTTGAAGAGCGCCTTGATTTCCTTTTTTTCGGGTGCGCCGGTCCGTTTCGGATTCGAGAAGGGATTCGACAAGGAGATGAACCACCTGTTTTCCACGAGGCGCGTTTCTCTTCCCGAGCCGAAGCTCTCCCGCGTCAGTCGCAACCTCCTTATGGCCGAGGCGCTCTGCGGGCGGGTCGAGACTCCCCGGGTCAGGATAGAGCCCTCCAAAAAGGACAGGGCCGCCGTCGATCGTATGTTGCGGAAAGGGTCCACGGGCGACCGTCCCCGCATCATCATTCACCCCGGCACGTCGGCCAAGACCGCCTATAAGCGGTGGGACGCCCGAAAATTCGCCGAAGCCGCCGACCTTGTCGTCTCCCGTCACGGGGGCGAGGTGATCGTAACCGGGGGACCGGGGGAAGAGACGATCGTGTCGGAGACGGCGCGCCATATGAAACACAATCCCTCCATTATCGACGGGCCGCTGTCCCTGCTTGAGCTGGCGGCCCTTTTTGAGACGGCCGACCTCTATATCGGAGGTGACACCGGGCCGACACATATTTCTTCTTTCGTGGGCACGCCCGTGGTGGCGGTCTTCGGCCCTACCGATCCTGTTGAGAACGAGCCCTATACCGGGACGCCGTTCCGTATAGTGCGCGTTCCGTCGCACTGTGCCCCGTGCCGGGAAAAGACGTGCACGCGCGCCGACTGCTTTGACGGGATTACCCCCCTGATGGTGGCCCAGGCCGCCGGAGAGCTCCTGGCCGAAACGGGGAAGACCGGCAGCCGGTAAGGTGTATAATTGCTTTAACGGTGCCGGGATTTATATCCGGGATGGTCTCGATACCGGCGCTTTATTGCGGACGACGGCGGTAATGCGGGACGGGTCGCCTCTTTGATCGGTGTGTATAAAGGGAGAACAACCCGATGAGAATCCTTCATCTGTTGGCCGACTGGAAATGGACCGGGCCGTCCGAGCCGGTTCTCATCCTGGCCGATGCCCTTGCGAAACGGGGACACGAGGTGCTCTTTGCGGTTCAGAAGCCGCCCGAAGACGCCGGACAGGCCAACACCATCGTTACGTTCGCCCGCCCGCGCGGAGTGCGGATCGATACCTCCCTTGACTGGGACCGACGCACCAAACCGGATAATCTCTTCGGCATACCCGGAATCATCCGTGACGCGCGCAGGCTTGCCCGGATCATAGAAGAGTTCCGCGCCGACGTCATCAATGCCCATTCCGACCACGACCACATAACAGCGGCGCTGGCCCTGCGCTCCGTCAAGGCCCGGCCGATCCTCGTCAGGACCGACCATAAACGGGATTCGTTTCCGGCCGGTATCGCGACGCGTTTCCTTTTGTCTCGCGGGACCGACGGGATCATCACGTTTTCGTCCGGGGCCGCATGGCGCATAATCGAAACCTTCTCGTTTCCGAAAGGCAGGCTCCTGGTGGCCGATCCGGCCCTCGACCTTGCGCGCTGGCAACCTGGCCCGCCGGTAAAAAATATGCGGGCAACCTTCGGGATCGAGCCTGACGCATTTGTCATCGGCATGGTGGCACGCTTTCAGGCCTATAGAAAGACCGACCGGGTCATCGCGGCGTTTGCCCGACTGACGAAAAAACATCCGGAGGCCCGGTTGCTCCTGTTGGGACGAAGCTCCCAGATGGAACAGAGCGTACGGCGTCCCGCCCGGCGGCTCGGCGTGGCCGACCGGGTCATTACCCCGGGCTACGTCCGCGAGGACTACCGGGACGCGCTCGCGTCAATGGACGCGTTCGTATTCATGATGCCGGGATCGGACGGTACGGCCCGAGCATTGAGGGAGGCAATGGCGCTGGGGCTGCCGGTCGTGGCGGCCCGTATCGGGATGCTCCCGGAAATCGTGGAAGACATGGCCTCGGGGCTTGTCGTTGAGCCGACCGAAGACGGTATTGCGGCGGCCCTCGAACTGCTCTGCAGCGATGCCGGATTACGCAGGAGGCTTGGGGAAGGCGCGCGGCACGCCGCGCAACGGTTTGACCTGGCGCGTCACGCACAGAACGTCGATGATTTCTACGGGGCGCTCATAAAGGCCGGCAAGAGATGATTCCCTTTATACGACGAGGATGGGCCGGGCCGGCCGCCTTCTTTCTCCCGCTCTTCCTGGCGGTAGCAGCGGCGTCCGGCGCGCAGATCACTGTCGGTCCCCTGCTGGAGCTGCCGGGCGCCGATACGATGACCGTCGTGTGGGAGACGGACTCCGCGTGCGCCAGTTCGGTGATCGTGCGCGATCCTTTGGGGACAGACCGGGAGGTAGCCTCTCCTGAAAGGGGCACGCGCCACGCCGCGACGATCGCGGGGCTGGCGCCCGACACGCGGTACGAGTATGCGGTCCGCGTGGACGGAGAACCTATTTACCGCTCGCGCTTTCGCACGCTGCCGGAACGGGGGCCGTACCGCGTGGTGTTCCTCGGCGATACGCGGGAAAACAGGGGCGTTTTACAGGACCTCTTCTCCCGGATCGACGCCTATCATCCGCGGCTGATCGTTTTGCTGGGCGATCACGCGACCCGGGCGGACCGGACAGACAATTGGGAAGAGGAACTGTTTGATCCCGGGAGGGATCTCTTCGACCATATCCCGGTCATTGCCATAACCGGAAACCATGAATTTACTGACGACCCCGAAAGGACGGTGTTTCGACGGTTCTTCCCCCTGCCCCCCGGCGCACCGCCGGATGCCATGATATATGACCTGAGACTATGCGGGGATCTCTATGTATTACTCGATTTCTATAACAGCAATCCGGTGCTACCGATCACCAACGGAATATGGCTCTACCGATTCCTGAGGGATGCATCGGAGAGGAAGGATCACGGGAACATTTTCATTATCACCCACGAAGGGGTAATCAGCCATTGGAGACTCCGCAGGGGCGATGTTGGTTTGAAACCGCTGCTCAGGATCATGGGTAAATACGGGGTCACGGCCATGATTTCGGGACACGATCACTACTACGCCCGCGGCACTACCTATTCCGGGGTACCATTTTTCATTACCGGCGGCGGGGGTTCGGCTCTCCGCACCGTTAACCGATACAATTTCTATGCCGTTCTCACGGGCAGGACCGACTTCGTAGAATCCGCCTATCATTTCCTGGTCATGGATGTTGACGGCCGGGGATGCACGTTCAGGGCGGTGTCGCCCAACGGGACGGAATTCGATCGGGTTGTCATAAAAAAGAAAGACGGGTCCGCGGGCCGGCACCGGCTTTTTATACACATCCCTGGTTTAGGCGAAAGCTCGGAGAAGATGGAAGATGAGAGACATTAGGAAAGATATAGGGCTTGCTGTCGGCCCCGTTCTCCAATACTCCGGCGGCGATACGTTGACGGTCGTCTGGGAAACACCGGGGGAGGTCGCCGGCGAGGTCGTCTACGGGCCATCCGGAACGTCCTCCGGAACCACACGGGACCGCGTGGTTGATCGGTGCCCGGTTACTCTGCACCGTAACATTATAACGGGTCTCGTTGCGTCGACTGCCTATGACTATTCGTTGGTCGTCAAGGGGAAGGCCCTGTTTCACGGCTCGTTCAAGACGCCGCCGGCGCGCGGGCCGTACCGGGTCGTCATGTTCGGCGATCCCCATGTCCCGGCCGACGGCTTCCGGATCCTGGCGCCGCGGATAGCGGCCGAGAACCCGGATCTTATCGTGTGCCTGGGCGATATTGTCTCCGGGCCCCACCATCAGCAGAGGTGGCCGAACTTTTTTGAAATGGGCGGGGGTCTTTTCGCCCGCATCCCGTTTACCACGGCCGTCGGCAATCACGATGTCCAGGGTGGAACCGTCCTGTACGACCGCTACATCGGGAGGCCGGAGAGGACGCCGGAAGGTTACTACTACTCCGCGTTTGAGATGGGGTCTGACTATTTTCTCATCCTCGATTCGCGAAACGACCACCTCTTCTTTCATCACGGGTTCTGGCTCATCAGAAAGCTCAGGGAGCTGAAGCGCCGCACGGACGTCCGGTATATCTTTGTCTTCAGCCACCTTGGGCCGGTCAGCTATAAAGGGATCCGCCGCGGCTTTATCGGCCTGAAGCCGCTCCTGCCGCTGATGGTCAGGGCCGGGGTATCGGCGTTATTTTCCGGCCACGACCATCATTACGTGCGCGGGAAGATACACCGGGGGTTTCCCTTCTTCGTCTCCGGCGGCGGGGGCGGGAAGTTACAGCCGGTCAGTCGATACAGCCCGTACGGCTGGTTCGCGGGGAAGAAGGAGGTCCAGGCAGAGGCAAACCACTATCTGGTAATGGACGTTGGCGACGGCCGGTGCACCGTTCGGGCGGTCGACGACCGCGGTGCGGCCTTCGATGAAGCGGTGCTGTCGCCGAGGGCCGGGCGCGCGGCGCCCGAGGATTAGGAAGACGCCAATGGCAGAGGGGAAACCGACGTATCGCACGGGGAAGGCGGGCGGGATGGTCTGGACGTACCGCTCGGGATGCGAGGACCTGATCGCTGCGGATTTTGCCCGGGAGATGCATGCCGGTGCACGCGAGAACATGGTGCGCATCCGGGGTCTGCTCGACAGGGGCATGAACCGCTATTTCGTGAAAATCTTCAAACACGTCGGTATCGGGCGCTCCCTCAAGTCGCTGCTGCTGGGCCATGTCGCGAAAAAGGAATTCCGCGCCTCAGATTACCTTGTCTCGTGCGGGATTCGGACGCCGGAGGCCCTCGCCGTGGGGCTATCGCGCAGGGAACCCGATCACGCGGTTATCGTCTTTCGCGAGATTCCAGGCGCCGTCCCCGTGAAGGATATCTTTATGAAGGCGAAACCGGGCCGGCGGGAAAAGTACCTTGACCTGATTGCGGGGACGACCGCGGCCCTGCACCGGGCCTCTTTCTATCACCGTGACTATCACGGGGGAAACCTCCTGACGGCGATGGACGAAGCGGGGAAGGCGGTCCTCTGGGTCGTCGATCTGCATCGCTCGTCATTCCCGTGCGAAATGTCCGGCCGGCGGGGGCCTAAAAATATCGCCGATATCATACATTCGCTGCTGCCTGCCGTCGGTCGAGACGATATCCCGCGTTTCTTATCTCACTATCGAAAGGAATATCCGGCGGCGCGCTGGGACGCGGCGGACGCCCAACGCTCCATCGAAAGACGTCTCAAAAAGATCGAGACGCGCCGGCTCCGGAGCCGTACAAAACGGTGCTTTGTCAACTCGAGCGGCTTTTTTGCTACGAACGACCCGGGCGAGGCCGTCTACGCGCGGCGGGAGATGTCGCCGGAAGAAATCGACCGGGTCATCGGCCGGTTCACCCGGGGCGAATACCGGCTCATCAAAAAAGATACGAAGGCGACCATCGGCCTGGTCAGGGAGGAGCGGGGAGAGCTTTGCGTCAAGGCCTACGAGCACCTTGGTTTTTCCGGCCTGATCAAGACGCTGATGGGCATCAGCCGCGGTCACAGCTCATGGAGGGCGGCCCATGGCCTGTCGCTCAGGGGTTTTGACGCACCCCGGGGCTTCTGCCTGGTAATAAAACGGCGCCTTTTCATCCCGCGGTCGGCATACCTTGTTACGGAATCTATTGCGCCCCGTCTCGAGATGGCCCGGTTTATCCTCAGAAATCTGAAAGGCGCGCCGCCGGACGAGGCCGCCCGTTTCGTGACGGACTTCGGCTTGGTTATCGGCTCACTGCATCGGGCGGGTATTTACCACCGGGACCTGAAGACCTCCAATATCGCCGTCGGAAGGCAGGGCACGGGTTTTTCCATCTCTTTCCTTGATCTGGACGCGGTTTCGTTCGGCGGTCATGTTTCGACGACGCGCAGGGCTAAGAACCTGGCCCAGATATTCCTCTCTACCCCGCGGATGATCGGCGCCGAACAACGTACGCTATTCTTTGAGGCGTATACCGCCGCCTCGGGGAAGCCGGAGGATTCACGGAAGATCGCACGCCTCGTCGGCAATCTCGTGAAGGGCAGGGGCATCCGTTACGTGTCCGATACCGGAGACGTGATCGAGGACGCCCGCGCCCTCTATACGCAATTGTGGGGGGACGATTAGGGGCGATGTGCGGAATTGTGGGAATCGTTCGATTTGACGGCCGCCCCATTGACCCGGGGCGTCTTGAGGCCATGCGCGACACCATGATCCACCGGGGTCCGGACGACCGGGGGATCTACCTCTCCCGTGACGGGGAGACGCCGACGGTAGGCCTCGGCCACCGGCGCCTTTCCATCATCGACCTTTCGACCGCCGGGCGCCAGCCCATGGCCACCGAGGACGGCCGCCTCGTCATTGTCCATAACGGCGAGATATACAACTTCCGTCAGCTGCGCGGCCAGCTCGAATCGCTCGGACATACCTTCTTTTCCCAGACAGATACTGAGGTCATCCTCCGGGGCTACCGGCAGTGGGGAGAAGACGTCGTCCACCGGCTGGTGGGGATGTTCGCGTTTGCCGTGTGGGATGCGCGGGAGCGCCGCCTCTTCGCCGCCCGCGATCCGTTCGGGATCAAGCCGCTGGTCTATTATCATGACGACGCGGCGCTTATCTTTGCCTCGGAGATCAAGGCGATTACCGCGTCCGATATGGCGCGCCTTTCGGTCGATCCCGAGGCGCTCTCCGAGTACGTCTGTCTCAACTATATTCCGGCCCCCCGGAGCGTGTATCGCGAGATACAAAAGCTTCCCCCCGGCCATACCCTTACCGTCGATTCCGGCACGATCAGGATACATCGCTATTACGATTTGGCGGCCCGCGTCAGCGGGGCCGAGCCGCTCACGTACCGGCAGGCGCGCCGCGAGCTCAGACAGCGCCTCACCGCCTCGGTGGAAGGGCAGCTCGTTGCCGACGTGCCCCTGGCGGCTTTCTTGAGCGGCGGACTGGATTCCTCCATTATCACCGGAATCGTGAATTCCCTCGGGGAACCGGTCAAAACCTTCACCATAGGGTTTGGCAAGGACGGGCTCTTTGATGAGACCGATTACGCCAGGGACGTGATTGAAATGAATAAGAACGTCCGGGGGACTATCCTGGACCTGACGAGTGACGACCTGTTTGACCTGATACCGACCGTTATGGACGGCCTGGACGAGCCGTTCGCCGATTTTTCCGTCGTGCCGACCTATCTCGTCACCAAGAAGGCACGCCGGGAGGTTACGGTGGCGCTGTCGGGTGACGGCGCCGACGAGGTCTTCGGCGGATACCGGAAGTATCTCGGCGAACAGTTTTATCGCTGGTGGCGCCTGATACCGGCTCCCGTGCGGCACGGGGTCATCGGCCCGATGGTCGCCCGTCTCCCGCAGTCGCGGGGCACCCGGTTGGGCGAAGCGGCTCGCAAGGTTAAAAGGTTTATCGACGGCCAGGCGCTCGACCCCGCCGGACGGCACTTTCGGTGGCTCTCGGTCCTCACGTCGGATACCGCCGGCCGGATACTGACGGGTGATTTTATGCGTCAGTTTCGAGACGCGGCATCCGCCCGCTCAATTGTCGAGGAGCTTTTTTCGTCGTTTCCCGGCGACGTAAAAAACAGGATGTTCTATACGGACGTCAGCCTGGTGCTCCCCGACGATATGCTGGCAAAGGTGGATGCCATGAGCATGAAAAACTCCCTCGAGGTAAGGGTTCCCTTCCTCGATCCGTCGGTTCTGGAGCTCGCCTTTGCACTGCCCGGTGAGTTCAAGCTTTCGGGTATACGGAGAAAGCGAATCCTGCAGGATGCCTTTAGCGATATACTGCCGAGACGGATCATCAATCGACCCAAACAGGGATTTGAGATGCCTATCGGCGAATGGTTCAAGGGACGGCTTGCCCCCCTCTTCTTTGACGTCGTTACCAAGGACGCGGCCGACAGGCTCGGGGTTTTTCGGTATGACGGGATCAAAGAAATCTATCGAATGCACCGGGACAACCGGCGGGATTATACCTTTTTGTTGTGGAATATCTTCGCCCTCGTATGGTGGGACACAAGGAGGCGCGCGGAAAGGTCGTGACCAGAATCAAGGTTATGCGCATCATTACCCGGCTCAACGTCGGCGGGCCGTCGATTCACGCGGTGCTGTTAGCCAAGGGACTTGATACACGCGTGTTTGAGTCTATCCTGGTTACGGGCCAGCTCAGCAAGGGGGAGGGGAGCATGGGGTACCTTGCCGAGGAAGCCGGGATCAACCCGATTGTCGTGCCCACCCTCGGACGGGAGATCAACGTCATCGATGATATCATCTCATTCGTGCAGATCGTCCGGCTCATTGCCTCGTATCGGCCGGATATCATCCATACACATCTGGCCAAGGCGGGAACCCTCGGGAGGATCGGCGGGGCCTTCGCGAAGTTTATCTTGATTTTCTGTAATAAGAAGATTAAGATATTCCACACTTATCACGGGCACTATTTTTACGGCTATTTTGGACCGGTCAAAACCAGGGTATTCATATATATTGAGCGGACGCTCGCCCTCTTTTGCAGAAACATAGTTATTATCAGCCGGCTCCTGAAGGATGATATTGTCAAGACCTACCGAATTGTCCCGGAACGCAAGGCCCTCGTCATCCCACTCGGTTTCAATTTCGACAAGCTCGCCACCGGCAGGGAAAATGGGGAGAGATTCAGGCGGGAGATCGGTGCGCGTACCAACGAAAAAACCGTGGGTATAGTGGGAAGGCTCACGACGATAAAGAACCACGATTTGTTTCTTGAGACAGCCGCCCGCTTCATCGCGGACGATACGATGCCGAGCGTGCGTTTCGCAGTAATAGGGGACGGGGAATTGCGGCAAAGACTGGAACGAAAGGCCGAGAAGCTCGGGATTGCACAGAGGGTCGCTTTTACGGGGTGGCGGCGGGATATGGGCGACGTGTATGCGGGACTTGACGTGCTGATGCTCACGTCAATCAACGAAGGGACGCCGGTAACGATCATCGAGGCAATGGCCCTTGGAATCCCCGTCGTCGCCACCGCGGTCGGTGGGGTCCCGGATCTCTTCGGCGCCGGTGTGGGCGGATCCACTACGGTCCGTCAGAGGGGTGTCATGGTTGCCTCCGGCGACGACGCAGGGCTTGCCGAAGGGCTGAAGCTCGTCCTGACCGATGAGACTACCACGGCGGCTGTCGTAAAACGGGCACAGGAGTATGTGCGGCGTGAATACGACGCAAAGAGGCTCATAAAGGATATCGAGTCTCTATACCTTGATGCACTGACTTGATGCACTGGCGTATCGTAGTGGCTTAGCGTGCTGGTGAAAAAATGAATGTACTCATAACGGGTGGCGCCGGTTTCATCGGCTCTCATCTGGCCGAAAGGCTCATTTCCCGGGGAGACGATGTGTATATCATCGACAATCTTTCGACCGGGAGCCTGAAAAACATCGAAGCGATCAAGAAGCACGGGGCATGTCACGCGGTCATAGACTCCGTCCTCAATGAGGGGACGCTCAACGAACTTGCCGGAAGATGCGACTGCATATACCATCTGGCGGCCGCGGTTGGCGTCAAGCTCATCATGGAAAACCCGGTAGAAACCTTGGAGACTAACGTCCTGGGGACCGAGGCGGTGCTGCGGACGGCCAACCTCCATAAGAGAAAGGTTCTCGTTGCCTCCACCTCGGAGGTTTATGGCAAAGCGATGGATATCCAGGGAGAGGGGGGGATGCTCATGGAGGAAAACGACCTCCTCCTCGGGCCGACGTGTAAGCGGCGGTGGGCATACGCCTGCTCCAAGGCCCTTGACGAATTCCTGGCCCTGGCTTACTATGACGAGAAGGGACTTCCCGTGATTATCACGCGGCTCTTTAACACGGTCGGCCCCCGGCAGACCGGGCGCTATGGAATGGTGATACCGACCTTCGTCACGTCGGCCCTGCTGGGGAAACCCCTGCCGGTTTTTGGCACCGGTGAGCAATCCAGAAGCTTTACCCATGTCGATGATGTTGTTTCGGCGATAATCTCCCTCATGGAGTGCCCCGGCGCCGAGGGACAGATATTCAATATCGGGAACTCTGAGGAGATTACCATTAACGAACTGGCTAAAAAGGTAATCGAGTTTGCCAACAGTAAATCGACCATCGAGCATATCCCATACGAACGAGCATACGGCAAGGGTTTCGAAGACATGGAA
Organism: uncultured delta proteobacterium; assembly: GCA_963735595.1. Lineage (GTDB taxonomy): Bacteria > Desulfobacterota > Zymogenia > Zymogenales > Zymogenaceae > JAFGAS01. The sequence continues at coordinate 540,940 of CAVTLK010000004.1, forward strand.
CGGCGATACCCGGATCTTACGAAAATTCAGAAGCTCATCGGATACCGCCCTGAAAAGAGCATCGACGATATTATTCGAAGCGTCATCGAGTACTACGAGAAATAGATGGATTCTTCCTTTATAAAATACCTTGCGGTTTTTATTGCTTCGCTGGGGATCTCACTCGTTGGGACCCGCGCGCTGATCTCGCTCGGCCCCGTAATAGGGTGGGTCGAAAAAATAAAAAAAGACCGCTGGCACTCCAAGCCGACGGCCAAGCTCGGCGGAATCGCCATATATATCGCCCTCATGGTCGTCACAATCCTCGCTTTCTGGCCCCCGACAGAGATGAAGATCATAGGGTTGTTAGCCGGTACGACCGTGATCTTTATTCTCGGTCTGGTCGACGATCTGAAATCCGTTTCTCCGGGGATTAAGATTGTCGTGGAGGTGGCCGCTGCGGCCGTGGTGGTTGCCTTCGGCGTCTATTCGGAATACTTCAACCCGTTTTTCGGTATTCCCCTCACGATCTTCTGGATAGTGGCGATTACCAATGCGTATAACCTCATCGATAACATGGATGGCCTGGCTTCCGGGATTGCGGCGATTTCGGCCATGACCTTGTTCGCGCTGTCGGCGATTATGGGCTGGGCGGACACGGCAATCCTCTCGGCCGTGATGTGCGGGGCGGCACTCGGATTTCTGCACTATAACTTTAATCCTGCGCGGATCTTCATGGGGGACTGCGGGGCGCTGACGATCGGCTTTTATCTCTCGGTCGTTACGCTGATCGGGTCGATGACCTATATGAGCAACCTTATCCTGACACTCGTCGCCCCGATCCTCGTTATGGCGGTTCCGATACTTGATACGGCTTTCGTCACGACTCTCAGGGCGGTTTCCGGCCGACGGGTCTACGAGGGCGGTAAGGACCACACCTCTCATCGCCTCGTTATCATGGGACTGTCTGAAAAAAGATCGGTCCTCGCGATATACCTCTTTTCGCTGGTCTTCGGCGGCTTCGCGGTGTTTCTCGCATTTCCGGGGGCAAGCTACCTGCTCGTCTGGACGCTCCTGGTCATCTCCCTGGTATTTCTGTTTTTACTGGGGCTCTTCCTGAGCGGGCCGGATCTCAGGGAGATAGAGAACCGCGTTCGCGCCAACAAGGGTCCTAACGGGATCATCGCGCTTCTCATTAAGAAAAGAAACATTGTCGTCAAGATCGCCGCCGATGCGTTGATTGTCGCGGCATCATATATCCTGGCCTACTACCTGATGGGAAACGGCTCCGTCGGCCGGGCCGAGGGGGTCCTCATCGGGAGGTCTCTGCCTATATTCGTTTTTTTCCAGATGACCTCGTTCTACTTGTTCGGGATTTATCGCGGAGTATGGAAATATGTCTCGTTTGGGGATATGATACGGATCGTTGAGGCGGCCCTGGCGGGCACGGCGATCTCATCCCTTATCCTGTTTCTCTTCACCTTTTTTGCGGGCTATTCGGCGTCCCTGGTGATCGTCTATTTCTTTATCATGACCTTTTTCATAGCCGCGCGGGCTGCAAGCATCAGGGGCTTTACCGATTTTTTTACCCGCCATCGAGCCCGGCGGGCGGAAAAGAGGGTCCTTATCTTCGGGGCCGGGGACTCGGGTAACGCCGTCCTCCGGGAGATACTCAATAACGGCGGGCCGGACCGCCTGCCGCTGGCCTTCATCGATGACGATCCCTCCAAGGTCGGCAAGATCATCAATGGGATCGAGGTCCTGGGTACCCGCCACGATCTGGGCCGGGTAATCCGCGAGAATAAGGCCGACGAGGTAATCGTGGCCGTCAGTAATCTTCCCGCCGAGACCCGGCGGTATATTCAGCGTGTCTGCAAGGAATTGGGAATCGCCGTTGTGAGGGTATCGGGAATCTTTACTGTAGATGGATAACGATATGGAATGTCTGGTAACCGGGGGTGCCGGTTTCATCGGTTCGCACATAGCTGAGACGCTCCTGAAGTCGGGCAGAAAGGTGCGTATTCTGGATAACTTTTACACCGGGAGGCGGCAAAATATTGCCTCGTTCGTCCGCGATATAGAGCTGATCGAAGGAGATCTCAGAGACCAGGGCGCCGTCGCCAGGGCGGTGCGCGGAGTGGACGTGGTCTTTCACCAGGCCGCCATACCGTCCGTCCCCCGTTCCGTCCGTGAGCCCCGGCTTACCCACGACGTGAATGTCAACGGCACCCTGGGGCTGCTTCTCGCGGCAAAGGACGCCGGGGTTTCGCGATTCGTGTACGCGTCGTCCTCCTCCGCTTACGGCGATACGCCGACGCTCCCCAAGGACGAAGAAATGCCCCCCTCGCCCCTGTCGCCTTATGCCGTTCAGAAGCTCATGGGGGAATACTATACCCGCGTATTCTACCTCGTCTACGGGATGCCGACGGTGGCGCTGCGTTACTTCAATGTCTTCGGCCCCCGGCAGGACCCCGCGTCGGAATATGCCGCGGTCATCCCGAAGTTCATCACGCTGATGATGGGGGGAAACCACCCCTTATTTACGGAGACGGTGCCCAGACGCGGGACTTTACCTACATTGAAAACGTCGTTTCGGCCAATATACTGGCGGCCGACGACACCCGATGCCTGGGGGAAGTCATGAACATTTCCACCGGGCAGCAACTTGGTCTGATCGAGCTTGCCAAGGCAATCGGGAGCCTGCTGGGGACCTCGATCGACCCGACCTTTGATCCCCCCAGGGACGGCGATATCAAGCATTCGTTCGGCAGCATCGAAAAGGCACAGAGGCTGCTGGGGTATTCCGTGCGGGTCGGCATGGATGAGGGACTCGCTCGCACGATACGATGGTACCGGGAAGGGACGCCGACGTGAAAGGCGCGCCGAGGTTCTCATTCATCATCGTCTGTTTCAATAACCGGGTGCTCCTGCCGTCATGCATCGATTCGATCTACGGTACCGTTGAACGGTCGCGCCATGAGATCATCGTCTCTGATAACGGATCGACGGACGGGAGCGATCGGCTCATTCGGGAGCAGTGGCCCGATATCCATCTCATCGAAAACGGAAGGAACCTCGGGTTTGCCGCGGCAGTCAATCGGGGAATCGCCGTGGCCCGGGGCGATTATATTGTGCTGATGAACTCAGACGCCCGGCTGACCCCGGGCGCCCTGGAGACGATCGGGCGGTTCATGGACGACCATCCCGATGTGGCGATTGCCGGAGGGCGGCTTATGGACCCTTCCGGAAGCTCCCCAGAACAGCGCGGCCGCCTTCCCGGGGATGGCCACGGAATTCGGCCTTAAGCCGCTGCTCAAGATCCTTTTTCCGCGGCGTTTCCCGGGCAGTGCGGCGGGCAGGCGCGATCCTTTTGACGTCGATTCGATCATCGGGGCGCTCATGGTCGTGCGGATGGACGCCGTTCGGCGCGTGGGGGGGCTCGACGAGGACTACTTTTTCTTCCTCGAGGAGACCGATTGGTGCCTGAGGATGAAGCGGGCCGGGATGCGGGTAGTGGTCGTGCCGAAGGCGCGCATCATCCACGACCAGGGGAAAACCGCGAAGCGGTACCCGCTCAGGGCCAAGGTGGAATATTACCGCTCGCTGGTTACCTTCATGGAGAAGAACCGCGGACGATTTCTACCGAGCGGTCTTTGTTGGAGGACTCGTGATCCGGTTCAGCGTGGATATTCTGCTGCAGGCGCTGTATGTGCTGTGTTACCCTGTTTATTGCCCGGAGTCCCCGGGAGCGATGCAAGCGGTATGCGGGCCTCCTCGTATGGGTCCTCCTGGGGCGGCCCGCCTCATGGGGACTTTCCGGTATCAATCAGTAGCGGAGACGTGTGCCAATGGACCAGTTATACCCGACGATAGACATGATTGGCTGTATCGACCGGTTCGGTGAGGCGGGGGTCCTCGTCGTAGGGGACGTCATGGTCGATGAGTTCGTCTGGGGAAGAGTGGAGCGGATATCCCCCGAGGCGCCGGTCCCGGTTGTGGAGGTTCAGCGTGAGGCGCTGCTGTTGGGCGGCGGCGCAAACGTTGTCAATAATATTCGGGCGCTGGGCGGCCGTGTTTTCCTGGCCGGCGTCGTGGGTAAGGACGCGATGGGCGGCCACCTCATCGACGAGCTGGCCAAGATCGGGGTTGCGCCGGACGGGATCGTAACGCTCTCGGACCGACCCACTACCATCAAGACACGCGTGATAGCCCACCATCAGCAGGTCGTTCGAGTTGACCGTGAAAGACGCATAAAGATCGACAAGGAGACGACCGACAGGATCATCGGGTATGCCCGGTCTCTCGGCACACAGATCCGCGCCATTATTATCTCCGACTACGGGAAGGGGGTCATCAACGAGCGTCTCGTCTCCGGCCTTGTCGATTACGCCGCAAAGAACGACCTGATCGTCTCGGTCGACCCGAAAGTGGAAAACTTCTCGATATACAGGAACGTGACCGTTATCACTCCCAACCACCACGAGGCCGCCAGCGGAGTCCACCACAAGATTGTCGATGACGAGAGCCTCCTGGCTACCGGAAGACTCATACTCTCCAGGCTCGGCTGTAAAAACGTCATCATTACCCGTGGAGAGGACGGGATGACCCTCTTCGAGGCGCCGGGCGGTATCGTCCACATCCCGACGGTGGCGCGCGAGGTCTTTGATGTGACCGGCGCCGGGGATACCGTTATATCGACGCTGACGCTGGCGCTGGCAGCCGGCGCCGGCATGCGGGATGCCGCGGTTATCTCCAACTACGCCGCAGGCATCGTCGTGGGTAAGGTTGGAACGGCAGTCACTACCGCCGGGGAACTAAAGGAAGAAATACGGCGCGCTATCGACGCCAAGGAAAGGCCCGGCGCACCGGGCAGGTCATAAGGCGACGGGATATCCCGATCGCAGACAGTAACAAGGGAGACGGTGACTGTATGAAGACAGTCTGTTCGATGACCGGATACGGCGAAGGGACGTGGGATTCAAGCGAGGCGACCTATCTGCTCGTTGCCAAGTCGCTCAATCACCGGTTCTTGGAGACGCGGGTAAAGCTCCCGCCGAAATACGATGCATGGGAATTCGAGATACAGCGAAAGATCAAGGAGCGCTTTGACCGGGGACGAATAGACCTCGTGGTCACGGAGGCGGCGGGGCAGCAGAAGAAGACGATGCCGGCCATGGATCTTGATCTGGCCGCCCGGTACGTTGAACTGATGAACGCGCTCAAGGACGACCTCTCGCTTCCCGGAGAGGTGAACCTGGATATCGTCTGCCGGATGCGGGATGTCATCTATCAGTCGGCGCCGACACTCGATATGCAGAACGCCTGGGCAGAGTTTGAGCCGATTCTCGAAGGGGTTTTAGAGCGGCTGGAAAAGAGCCGCGCCCAGGAAGGGGAGGCGCTGTCGGCCGACCTCATGGGACGGCTGGAACACCTGCGGCAGATCAGCTGCGGCCGTCGAGAAAGAGGCCCCCGGGATGATCACGCACTTTCGGGAGCGATTGATCGGGCGGATCAAGGAACTTTCCGACGACCGCCTCAACGTCGACCGGATCGAGGAGGAGGTGGTGATCTTCTCCGATCGCGTCGACTTTACCGAGGAGTTGGTCAGGCTTACGGCCCATGTCGGCGCGTTCGGCCGGACGATTGAGGCCGGCGGACCGATGGGAAGGAAGCTCGACTTCCTGCTCCAGGAGATGGGACGCGAGATCAACACGATCGGCAACAAAAACGTGAGCTCGGATATCTCCGAGCAGGTCGTTTCAGCGAAGGTGGAGCTTGAAAAGATGAGGCAGCAGGTTCAAAATATCGAGTAGGACTGGCACATGGAATTAAAGCTATTGAGTCTCGGGTTCGGAAACTCCGTCATCGTCAGCCGGATCGTCGCGGTCCTTTCCCCCGATTCATCGCCGATGAAACGGCTCAAAGACGAGGCAAAAGGCAAGGGCCTCTTGATAGACGCAACTCACGGCAGGAAGACGCGCTCCATCATCATCACCGATTCGCATCATGTCATCCTTTCGGCGGTGCAGTCCGACACGATTGCCCAGCGCCTGGCCGCCGACGACCGGACCGAAAAGAAGTGGGGCGCACAGTAGCGCCCGAGGCAACCGGGGGAATACCGAGTACCATGAACCAACCGATTACCGATACGCCACAAACGGGGATCGCCTTTATCCTCTCGGCGCCGTCCGGCGCGGGGAAGACGACGATTGCCCGTGAGGCGGTCAATAGGATCGGGAAAATCCGCATCAGCGTCAGCCACACCACCAGGAGGCCGCGACCGCGCGAGACCGACGGAACGGATTACCACTTCGTTACCTCCGAGCGTTTTACCCTGATGCAGGACGAGGGGGCGTTTCTCGAGGCGGCATGACGTCCACGGCAACTGGTACGGCACCCACGAGGGAGAGGTGCTTCCGTATATTTCCGCAGGTACCGACGTGATCCTGGATATCGACGTCCAGGGGGCGCTGATCATCAGGGAGAAGATCAACGCGGTGCTCATCTTCATCCTCCCCCCGAGCATGGAAGAGCTGATGCGCAGGCTCAGGGTTCGTGATACCGAGGAGCAGGACGCGATAAAACGCCGGATTGAAAACGCCCGCCGTGAGATCTCCCAGGCATCATACTACGACTACCTGGTGATCAACGACGATTTCTCCCGGGCAGTGGCTGACGTTACAACCATCATCGGAGCCGCCAGGATGGGTATGGTCCGTAACCGCGAGGTTATCGATGAGTTCATCAAGAACAACAAATAGCGGCCCGCGAAAAGATCGAATCATCGTCGCGCTGGATCAGGAAGACCTGGCCGCGGCGCAAAGGCTCGTGAAGTCGCTTTCCGGCCTCATCTCCTTTTTCAAGGTGGGCAGCGAGCTGTTTTCGGCCGCCGGTCCCGACGCCGTCAGGATGGTGCGTGACGGCGGGGCGGAGGTATTCCTCGATCTCAAGTATCACGACATCCCCAACACGGTCTCGCGGGCGGTGCGGAGCTGCGGCCGGCCTCGGGGTTTCGCTCGTAAACGTCCATACGCTGGGCGGTGTCCAGATGATGCGGGCGGCGGCCGACTCGGCGCGCGAAATAGATCCCCGATACCCGCGTTATCGGCGTCACGGTATTGACCTCCATGGACGCAACCGACCTGTTGCGGGTGGGTATCGACGACGCGCCCGAGGAGGCGGTTGTGAGGCTGGCGCGGCTGGCGCGCGAGGCGGGTCTTGCCGGCGTGGTATCGTCCGCCCGGGAGGTGGCGCGGCTCCGGGAGGAGTTCGGTCCCGGTTTTATCCTCATGACCCCCGGCATCAGGCCCGCGGGCGCAGACGTGGGCGACCAGAAACGGATCGTGACGCCGCGCGAGGCCTTCGAGGCCGGCGCGGACTATATCGTGGTGGGAAGGCCGATCGCGGCGGCGCCCGACCCGCGGGCGGCGGCCGAATCGATTATCGAGGAGATCGGGGAGTAAGCGGCGCGACCCACAGTATCCGTCGCGATCGTCCATTCCAAAGAACTACGCCATATATATAGTCATTGCGAGGAGGCCGTCAGGCCGACGCGGCAATCCCCGTGATTGCCAGGAGGCCGTGGACTCGGCAATGCGCTTCGGCGCCCGCGAAGGACGGCATTGACAAGTGAAACCTGCCAGTATTCTTGAATCTCGTGGCCTTCTATCGCAGTGACTTAACGAACACCAGCGTCCTGACTGTCGGCGGGGACTTCTTTTCCCAGAGCTTGGTGGGGAGCTCCTTGAAGACGGTGAAGCCCTCCTTGCGGTAAAAGGGGAGGGCCTTTTTGTTCTCGGTGGAGGTGACCAGGTGCACGCCCGGGCGCGCCGGCCGCGCGCATCGAGTCTAAGAACCGCGCCATGAGGCGGCCGCCGAGGCCCTGCCGCTGATACTCGGGCAAGACGTTCATGTGCAGGTGGGCGGGGAATTTCGTGACAAGGTCTTCGGTGAAGAGCTCCTTTTCGTACTCGGCGTGATCGGTAAGGCCCAACAGAAACAGGACGTCGCCCGGATGGCGGAAGAGCGTCCGGGTGAACGCGCGCCTGATGATCCGGGGGACGATGAGGCGGTCAAACGCCTCACGCTGCGCCCCGGTGTCGGCTGACCCGATGATGTAGCCGACGGCCTTTCCGTTGTCGTCGGCCACGAAAGCAGTGCTCCGGCTCATAGTCGAGATAGTAGGCGGCAAAGAGGAGGCCGAAGAGCTCGGCGTCCTTGAAATAGGGCGCCGCGTCTTCACCGAAATAGCCGGTCCGGTGGCAGATCGTGACGACGGCGTCCCGGTCCCTTTTCTCGTATCTCCTGATTTCGACCATGACGCGAGTATACGAGATATCTCCCCGGAAGGCAACGGGGATATTTTGGAGCTCCTGGACCGGGGTACCCGCCCCAATATTTACATATTATAATTGACTTATTGCCGGAAATATGATAATAATGGTAGCCTATCATCAAAGGAGGCTGCTATGAAGAGACGTAGTCTTTTATCGGTCGTCTTTGCGCTATCTTTTCTCCTTGTCCTTTCGCTCTCGGCGGGCGCCGTCGAGGGGATTCTGGTCGGCCCGGAAGGTCTGCCGCTGGAGGGGTTCTCGAATGTCTACATCATCGACGGCAAGCCCCAGCCGGTCTATAATTTTGCGGAACACACGTGGTACGACGTCTTCATCGTCGGAACGGACGAAAACGGGGTGCCGATCTGCAACGTTGCCCCGGACCCGTCCGACAACCAGGAACAGGGACGCGATAAGGGGAACCAAAGGAGATTCGAGTGCTTCTCCGGCACCACACTCGTGCTGATGGCCGACGGCTCGGCGAAGATGATCAAGGATATCGCAATCGGCGAGAAGGTCATGGGATACGATCTGGCTGCCGGGCGGCTTTACCTCGTGCGAGGTGGTCGACAACTACCCGACGGTCAAGAGCGACTATTACATCCTCAACGGCCTGAAGGTCACGGCGGGCCACCCGTTCTACGCCAGGAACTTCGGCCCCACCCCGGCGAGCCTCGGGCCGGCTCCGGTAACGACCGTCATGACCCAGGACCTGAAGCCATACGCGACGCTCTACGGTTTCAACCCGGCGAAGGACTCAGGGCTCAAGAAGATCACCCTCACCTCCGTTATCCATGTCAGCGAGCCCGGGACGTTCTATAACCTCCAGGTGGACGGGACCAGGAATTTCTTCGTGTCGCCGGACGGAAAGGTATTTGTCGTGGCCGGCGTGAAAATTAAATTTAGTGTACTAACAAGAGCAATCTGAATGAACCTTCCGACAGAGTCCCCGCCCCCGGGCGGGGACTCTGTTCTTTTCTAAAAAGGCGCTGTGACCGGCTCGTACAACAGGCATTTACGTCGAAAGCCTCGGGATCCGATCGTGGACGTTCGATCGGTCCGCGGTTTGTGCCTAATCCCGCGTGGCTCGTGAGAGCCGGCCGTCGGCACGACATTTTCGCCCCTGCCTCAAAATAATTTCAGAAATATCTTGACATTTCCGTCGTTTTTCTACACAATAGTAATTTTAGATTGCCAGATTGCTGGCGTAGCTCAACTGGTAGAGCAGCTGATTTGTAATCAGCAGGTTGCGGGTTCGAGTCCCATCGCCAGCTCCATTGAGCGTTCCGTGTTCTTTGATAGTAATACCGGAGGGGTTCCCAAGTGGCCAAAGGGAGCAGACTGTAAATCTGCCGGCTCAGCCTTCGGAGGTTCGAATCCTCCCCCCTCCACCATAGCAAGAAACGCGGGAATAGCTCAGTGGCTAGAGCGTCAGCCTTCCAAGCTGAGGGTCGCGGGTTCGAATCCCGTTTCCCGCTCCAGGTCGCAGCGGCGGCCCACGTAGCTCAGTCGGTGGAGCACTTCCTTGGTAAGGAAGAGGTCCCCGGTTCAAGTCCGGGCGTGGGCTCCATACAAACATATTTATAAAATATAGGCCTTTTCGTGGAGGGACAGTCATATGGCAAAGAAGAAGTTTGAGCGGACGAAGCCGCACGTGAACGTTGGGACGATCGGTCACATTGACCACGGCAAGACGACGTTGACGGCGGCGATTACGCGTGTGCTGGCGGCGCAGGGCAAGGGTTTTGCGGATTACGTACCGTTTGACCAGATTGACAAGGCGCCGGAGGAGAAGGAGCGCGGTATCACGATTGCGACGGCGCACGTGGAGTACTCAGACGGAGAAGCGGCACTATGCGCACGTGGACTGTCCCGGGCACGCGGACTATATCAAGAACATGATTACGGGCGCGGCGCAGATGGACGGTGCGATTTTGGTTGTTGGCGCCAACGACGGTCCGATGCCTCAGACGCGGGAGCACATATTGCTGGCGCGGCAGGTTGGCGTTCCGTACATGGTGGTATTTTTAAACAAGGTTGACATGGTTGACGATCCGGAGCTGATCGAGCTGGTAGAGCTGGAGCTTCGGGAGTTGTTGACTGCGTACGAGTTTCCGGGTGAGGAGATACCGATCATTCGGGGCAGTGCGTTGAAGGCATTGGAGAGCGGTGATCCGAATAGTCCGGACACGAAGTGCATATTCGAGTTACTGGACGCATTGGACAGCTACATTCCGGTGCCGGAGCGTCCGGTTGATAAGCCCTTCCTGATGCCGATCGAGGACGTATTTTCGATTTCGGGACGTGGGACGGTTGTGACGGGCCGTATTGACCGGGGTATTGTAAAGACGGGCGAGGAGGTAGAGATTGTTGGTATTCGTCCGACGGTCAAGACGGTATGCACGGGCGTGGAGATGTTCAGGAAGACGCTGGACGAGGGCCGCGCGGGGGACAACGTTGGGGTATTGCTGCGGGGCACGAAGCGGGACGATGTAGAGCGTGGGCAGGTTGTGGCCAAGCCGGGCAGCATCAAGCCGCACAAGAAGTTCAAGGCGTCGGTATATATATTGACGAAGGAAGAGGGTGGTCGCCACACGCCGTTTTTCCCCGGGTATCGTCCGCAGTTTTATTTTCGGACGACTGACGTGACGGGAGTGTGCACGTTGCCTGAGGGGACGGAGATGGTGATGCCGGGGGATAACACGAATTTGGCCATTGAGTTGATCACGCCGATCGCGATGGAGAAAGAGCTTCGATTCGCGATTCGCGAGGGCGGCAGGACCGTGGGCGCCGGCGTCGTCAGCGACATCATGGAGTAAGGCGATACCATGAGAGATATCATTATGCTTGCCTGCACGGAATGCAAGCAGAGAAACTATTCGACGACGAAAAACAAGAAGAGGACTCCGGACCGGCTCGAATTTAAGAAATATTGCAGATTCTGCAAGACGCATACGCCGCACAAGGAGACCAAATAACAGGCTCGATTGTTCAACAGGCCAGTAGCTCTAACGGTTAGAGCACCGGACTCCAAATCCGGGTGCTGGGGGTTCGAATCCCTCCTGGCCTGCCATTGACTTACAGTAAGGGGAACGGTTTTTCCAAAACGGTCGTTTCCCGTATGTGATATACAAATGAAAGATACCTGGGAAAAGATACTTCAGTTCTTTCGTGAGGTGCGGGTCGAAATCAAGAAGGTCACCTGGCCGACTCGAAAGGAAACCATCGCGTCCACGATCGTCGTCTTGATAACGACAATTATCATCGGGGCCTTCCTGGGGATAGTAGATTTCTTCCTCTCGACAGGCGTAGAGAAGATCCTGACGGGCTAACGATGATGTGAAAGGGCTCATCCCCGCTGCTGAAGGTACGGTAATGCAGGGCGGTTGGGGACGGCCCGGCGAAGATCAGGTTCGGCGGATCAGCCGTTTTCCCGGGTACCGGAAATATCCGTGAGACGGACGGCCCGCCGCGTAAGGCGACCAGAGGTAATTCGTAGGTGGGACGGCATCCCTTGAGATGCTCGATATAGAGAATAGAGACTACCGGCGCGAACCCGATGCCCTCGCAACAAACGGTGCAAGGGATGAGAGGGATTTTTGCCGTCTGCAAACCGGGATACCGAAGAGGGTGATACCCGGCAAAAGGCGGAAGGCATCGTAAGGACGCCGATTAGGAGCGGCCGGAAGTCAAACGTCCCAAATATATAATTGACAGAATAAGTACGAATGACGATACATGGCACATAAATGGTATATAGTCCATACATACTCGGGATATGAGCAGACCGCAAAATCCGCCCTCGAAGCGCGCGTCAGGTCAATGAGTAAAGAAGACGAGATCATCGAGGTAATGGTTCCCGCGGAAAAAGTGGTGGAGATGGTCAAGGGTGAAAAGCGGACGACTATGCGCAAGTTCTTCCCCGGCTATATGCTCGTCAAAATGGAGCTGAACGAGGAGACTTGGCACATCGTCCGTAACACCCCTAAGGTGACCGGTTTTGTCGGAGGTTCTACCCGTCCACCCGCCCTGACCGATAGGGAAGTGGAAGAGATTCTGAAGCAGATGGAGGACGGGTCCACCAAGCCCAAGCCGAAGGTGACCTTTGAGAAGGGGGACGTCATTACCGTTACCGACGGACCCTTTGCGACGTTCACCGGAAGCGTGGATGAAGTCTATCCCGATAAGGGGAAGGTAAAGGTGATGGTGTCTATATTCGGGAGAGCCACACCGGTAGAATTAGAATTTTTTCAGGTGAAGAAGGGATAGAGAAAAGGAGTCGCTATGGCAAAGAAGATCACGGGAATGATAAAACTTCAGATACCGGCCGGGCAGGCGACACCGTCGCCTCCGGTTGGACCCGCGCTCGGTCAGCACGGCGTAAATATCATGGAGTTCTGCAAGATATTCAACGCGAGAACCCAGGCTCAGCCGGGGATGATTATCCCGGTGGTGATTACCGTTTACGCGGATCGTTCGTTCTCATTTATCACCAAAACCCCTCCGGCGGCGATTCTGATCAAGAAGGCCGTGGGGATCGTCAAAGGGAGCGGCACGCCGAATAAGGAAAAGGTGGGAACAATCACCAAAAGCCAGATCGAGGAAATCGCAAGGACGAAGCTTCCCGATCTCAATGCCGTAGACCTGCCCGGGGCGGTGCACATTATTGAAGGCACCGCGCGGAGCATGGGAATAGATATTGTGGAATAAGTAAAACCGGAGAGTTGAAATGCCGAGACACGGAAAGCTATTTCGTAACATCAAGACCAAGATCGATACCGCAAAACGGTTTGAATTCGACGAGGCCCTTGAGATCATAACAAAGAATCCTGCCGCCAAATTCGACGAGAGCGTCGACATAGCACTGAGGCTTGGGGTCAACCCGAAGCACTCGGACCAGATGGTGCGCGGGGCGGTAGTGCTCCCGAACGGAACGGGGAAGTCCGTGCGGGTGCTGGTTTTCGCGAAGGGCGAGAAGGAAAAAGAGGCCATGGACGCCAAGGCGGATTACGTCGGCGCGGAGGACCTTGTGGAGAAGATCAGCGGTGGCTGGTTTGATTTCGACAAGGCTATCGCGACGCCGGACATCATGGGCCTGGTCAGCAAGCTCGGCAAGATTCTCGGTCCCCGGGGTTTGATGCCAAACGCAAAGATCGGCACCGTCACCTTTGACGTGGGCAGGGCGATCGCGGAGCTCAAGGCCGGTAAGGTCGATTTCAGGGTCGATAAGAACGGGATTCTCCACGTGGCGGTCGGTAAGCTTTCCTTCGGACCGGCCAAACTTAAAGAGAATATCATAGCCTTTCTGGAAGCGGTCATGAAGCTCAAACCGTCGACAAGCAAGGGAACCTATCTGAGGGGGGTGGCGATCTCCTCAACGATGGGTCCGGGGATAAAGATCGATCCGGTATACGTAAGGAATCTCCTGAAATAAACATAGAGATACAGAACACATAGTATATATACCTCCCCTGTCAGAGACAGCCGGTGCACCTTGCGTGCTTAATCCGAAAGGGCCCGCCGAGACCAGGGTGAAAACGACATGATCCCTCACGATTTTTGGGGCATGCACGGGCGTTTGCTTTCATGACGCGGGAGAGACGAAGGAGGTTTGGGTGAAAAAGAAGGAAAAGGAAGTGATCGTATCTGCGATGCACACGGCCCTTACCGATTCCAGTGTCCTCTTCCTGACGGACTATCGGGGCCTCACGGCAGAGCAGATCAACGAGCTGAGGGGTGGGTTCCGCAAGGTCGGCGTTCAGTACCGGGTGGTTAAGAATAACCTCCTCAGGCGCGCCGCCGAAGGAACCGATTTTGCGCGCGTCATTGAAAGCGTTACGGGTCCTACCGGGATGATCGTCTCCAAATCGGACCCCGTTGAGGCCTCCAAAATCCTCGTGGAGTACATGGCCAAGTACAACGTCCTTTCTTTTAAGGCGGGCGTTCTCAGCGGCAAGCAGTTAGGCGAGGCCGACATTAAGTCGATCGCCAAACTCCCGCCGCGCGACGTGTTGCTGGCCAAGCTCCTCGGGACCATGAACTCGGTTCCGGGAGGATTTGTTGGAGTGCTGTCCGGAGTTATGAGGAAGTTCGTGTATGCCCTGGCGGCCGTCAAGGAAGCCAAAGAAAGCGGAAAATTAGCCTAAAGGAGGAGAGTCATGTCGGAAGAGACTATTGTCAAGGAAGAGAAAAAGAAGACGGCAAAGGAAGGATCGGCCGCCAAGATATCCAAAGAGGACGTCATCGCCTTTATCGAGAGCATGACGGTCCTCGAGCTTGCCGAGCTCGTTAAGGAGCTGGAAGAAAAATTCGGGGTTTCCGCCTCCGCGCCTATGGTTATGGCCGGTGTTGCTGCCGGCGGCGGTGGTTCCGAGGCCGCGGCGGTCGAGGAGAAGACCGAATTTGACGTCGTCCTGACCGAGGCGGGCGCCGAGAAGATCAAGGTCATCAAGGTAGTGCGGGAGTTCACTACGCTGGGCCTTAAGGAGGCCAAGGATCTCGTCGAATCGGCTCCGAAGCCGGTGAAAGAGGCCGTTTCAAAAGAGACGGCCGAAGAAATCAAGAAGAAGCTCGAAGAAGTCGGCGCAAAAGTGGAAATCAAATAAGTCATCGCTTTTGGGGTGGGGGGGTACCCCCACCCCATCACCGTACATTCATCGAACGTACTCAAATACATTATCTGTCTTCTCGATATTCATTTTCATTTCTCATGTCATATTCGGACTCATTACTCGTGACAACGTAACAGTGAGGGGTTTTTTATGGCCGAAACCGTAAGGAAATATCAGTGGGAACGGGTCGATTTTGGAAAGATCAGAAACATTATCGAGATCCCGAATCTCATCGAGGTCCAGGAGAGATCCTACCTGCGATTCCTTCAAAAGGACGTACCGTTAGAAGAGCGCGAGGATATTGGTTTGGAGGGTGTTTTCAAGAGCATCTTCCCCATCTGGGATTTTAACGAGACGGCATCTCTCGAGTACGTGCACTTTACGCTCAGCGATCCGAAATATGACGTTATCGAGTGTCATCAGCGGGGAATGACCTTTGCCGCCCCGTTTAAAGTAACGGTCAGGCTCGTCGTATGGGACAAGGACGAGGAGACCGGCGTCAAGAATATCCGTGATATTAAGGAGCAAGAGGTTTTCTTCGGCGAGATCCCCCTGATGACCGGCAACGGAAGCTTCGTCATCAACGGGACGGAGCGCGTCGTCGTCAGCCAGCTGCACCGGTCACCGGGCGTCTTCTTCGATCACGACAAGGGCAAAACACACCTGTCCGGTAAGCTTCTCTATTCCTGCCGGATCATTCCGTACCGCGGATCATGGCTTGACTTTGAGTTCGACGCCCGGGATGTCATCCACGTGCGAATCGACCGGCGGAGGAAATTCCCGGCCACAATACTCCTGAAGGCCCTCGGGTATACTACCGAAGAGCTCCTCAACTTCTTCTACAAGACCGAGCGGATTATCATCGGGGAAGGTCAATACAGCAAGGTCCCGGCCCTCGAATACCTGGCGGGACAGCGGGCGGCTGTGGATATGGTTGACCGCAACGGAGAAGTGATCATAAAGAAAGGGAGGAAGTATACCAAGGCGACGGTCAAGAGAATGGCCGAAGAAGGTATCGATACTATCTCCATCGAGTATGAGTCCATGATCGGCAAAATCGCCGCGAAAGATATCGTCGTGCCCGACTCCGGCGAGGTGATCCTCGAGGTAAACGAGGAGATCACCAAGGAAAAGCTTGAGGAGATCGTCAAGAAGGGAATCCGGGAGTTCATGGTCCTGTTCATCGACGAGGTCAACGTATCGGCGGCTATCCGCAATACGCTATTGGCCGACAAGGTCTCGTCCCAGAATAACGCCATCATCGAGATCTACCGCAGGCTCCGGCCGGGCGATCCGCCGACTCTCGATACGGCCCAGAACCTCTTCTTTAACCTCTTCTTCAACGCCGAGCGCTACGACCTTTCCAAGGTCGGCCGTCTCAAACTAAATTACAAACTCGGCCTGGATACCCCCCTGGACGTGCGCATCCTTCTCAAGGAGGATATCCTCCATTCGGTGCGATACCTTTTTAACCTGCGCAACGGGATCGGCCAGATAGACGACATCGATCATCTTGGAAACCGCCGGGTCAGAGCGGTCGGTGAGCTGTTGGAAAACCAGTTCCGGATCGGCCTTGTGCGGATGGAGCGGGCGATAAAGGAACGAATGAGCCTGTCGGAGGTGGAGACCCTCATGCCGCACGACCTGATCAACTCCAAGCCGGTCAGCGCGGTCATCAAGGAATTCTTCGGCTCCTCCCAGCTCTCACAATTCATGGATCAGACCAATCCTCTTTCGGAGATCACGCACAAACGGAGGTTGTCGGCCCTCGGCCCCGGGGGACTTACCCGGGAACGGGCGGGTTTTGAGGTCCGGGACGTCCATAACACGCACTATGGCCGTATCTGCCCCATCGAGACGCCGGAGGGCCCCAATATCGGCCTGATCGCGTCGCTATCGACGTACGCCTCCGTCAACGATTACGGCTTCATTGAGACCCCGTATCGGCGAGTGGAAAACGGGAAAGTAACCGACCAAACCGATTTATTGACGGCCCTGGACGAAGAGGTATGCATCATCGCTCAGGCAAATGCCCCCATAGATCAGGACGGTTCTTTCGGCACCGAGATGATCAACGTCAGGCGGGGCGGTGAACCCGCGATGACCAGCTCCGAAGATATTAACTATATGGATGTTTCGCCCAAGCAGCTGGTGAGCGTCGCGGCATCGCTTATCCCGTTTCTCGAAAACGACGACGCTAACAGGGCCCTCATGGGCTCCAACATGCAGCGGCAGGCGGTGCCGCTCCTTCGTCCGCAGGCCCCGCTGGTGGGTACCGGCATGGAGCGGGTCGTTGCCAGAGACAGCGGCGTAACGGTTATGGCGAAGCGGGATGGGGTCGTTGAAAACGTCGATGCGTCCCGTGTTATCATCCGTACCGATGAGGAGAGTGTCTCCGGGGCGGGGGTGGATATCTATAACCTTATCAAGTACCAGCGATCAAACCAGAACACCTGTATCAACCAGAAGCCAATCGTCAAAAAGGGAGATCCCATTGTCAAGGGGCAGATCATCGCCGACGGCCCGGCCATCCAGAACGGGGAGCTGGCCCTCGGGATCAACGTTATCGTTGCCTTCATGCCGTGGGGCGGATACAACTTCGAGGATTCGATCCTTATCTCCGATAAAGTTGTTCAGGACGATTCGTTCACCTCGATTCATATCGAGGAATTCGAGCTCCTGGCGCGGGACACCAAACTGGGGCCGGAAGAGATCACGCGCGACATACCCAACGTCGGTGAGGAGGCGCTCAAGGATCTGGACGAATCCGGAATAGTCCGGATCGGCGCCGAGGTGCACCCGGGAGATATCCTCATCGGAAAGATATCCCCCAAGGGTGAGACGCAGCTTTCGCCCGAGGAGAAGCTGCTCAGGGCCATTTTCGGTGAAAAGGCGGGAGACGTCCGGGATTCTTCCCTTCGGGTCCCGCCGGGTATCGAGGGCATCGTCATCGGGGCGAAGGTATTCTCGCGCAAGGGAATCGAAAAGGACGACCGCACCCGCTCGATAGAGAACGACGAGGTCGAAAAACTCACAAAGGACATGAACGACGAGATTACGATCATCAAGCATAGCGGGATCGAGCGGATAAAGAACCTCCTGTTGGGCCAGAAGCTATCAGCGAACGTCCTGGACGGCAAGGACAACGTCATCATCAAGAAGGGGACTTCCATAGAGGAAGAAAGCTTTGCCGGCCTGAAATTCGAGGATCTCAGGGATATCAAGATCAAGGGGAATGAAGAGATCACCGATAAGCTCTCACAGATCTATGAGAGCATTTCGGAGCAGATCGACGTCATCAGGATTATCTTTCAGGAGAAAATCAACAAGGTGACACGGGACGATGAGCTTCCCCCCGGCGTCATCAAGCTCGTCAAGGTCTACGTCGCGATGAAGCGTAAGCTCTCCGTGGGCGATAAGATGGCCGGGCGCCACGGGAACAAGGGCGTCCTTTCCCGGATACTGCCCGTAGAGGACATGCCGTATATGCAGGACGGTACGCCCGTCGATATCGTGCTCAATCCCCTCGGTGTCCCGTCCCGTATGAACGTTGGACAGATTCTCGAGACCCACATCGGCTGGGCCGCCAAGGAGATCGGCAATCAGATTAACGAAATCATCGAGAAGAACTTCTCTCCCCAGGCCCTGCGAAAAAGCCTGGCCGCCGTTTTCGGTATGGGCAACAGAAAAAACTATATTGACGAGCTTTCAGACGATGAGGTCCTGGTCGTGGCCAGGAAATTCGATAACGGCGTCTTTATTTCAACGCCGGTCTTTGACGGCGCCACGGAGGAAGAGGTTTCTCGGGCGCTGGTCCATGCCGGGCTTCCCGAGCACGGCCAGGCAACCCTCTACGACGGACGTACGGGCGAAGCGTTCAGGAATTCCGTGACAGTGGGTATGATGTACATGCTTAAGCTCCACCACCTGGTAGATGATAAGATCCATGCCCGCTCAATCGGGCCGTACTCCCTGGTTACGCAGCAGCCGCTCGGCGGTAAAGCGCAGTTCGGTGGCCAGCGCCTGGGCGAGATGGAAGTGTGGGCAATGGAGGCCTACGGGGCCGCCTATTCTCTCCAGGAGTTCCTCACTGTCAAGTCAGACGACGTTACGGGCAGGAACCGCATGTACGAGTCGATCGTCAAGGACGAGCAGTACCTCGAGCCGGGACTTCCGGAGTCATTCAACGTCCTGGTCAAGGAGCTCCAGAGCCTCGGGCTTGATATGGACTTAATCGAACGGAGTACTAGAAAGGCCAAGGCCAACTAACGATAGAGAGGTGTAAACTTGGACGACATTTATAGCTATTTTGAAAAGCCGCGGGACCCAATTGACATCGAGGCGGTTAAGATCTCGATCGCGTCGCCGGAGAAGATTCGGTCATGGTCCCACGGTGAAGTAAAAAAGCCGGAGACCATTAATTACCGCACCTTCAAGCCGGAGCGAGACGGTCTATTCTGCGCAAAGATCTTCGGGCCCACGAAGGACTACGAATGCAACTGCGGGAAGTATAAGCGCATGAAGCACCGCGGTGTCGTCTGTGAAAAGTGCGGCGTCGAGGTGATTCAGTCCAAGGTCAGGCGGGAGCGTCTCGGGCATATCGAGCTTGCCACCCCCGTCACCCACATCTGGTTCTTGAAGAGCCTTCCCTCCCGGGTAGGGACGGTACTTGACATCAGCCTGAAGGACCTGGAGCGTATCCTCTACTTTGAGACCTACGTCGTCAAAGATCCGAAGGAGACCCCCCACCAGAAGGGCGACCTCCTTACCGACGACCAGCTATACCGCGTTAGGGAAAAACACGGGGAAATCGAAGTCGATATCGGCGCAGAAGCCATCCGCGACCTTCTTCGGGAGCTTGATATCAGCAAGCTCGCCGACGATCTCCGGCGGGAGATGAAGGAGACCAATTCGGAGGCCAAGCGCAAGAAAATAGCCAAGCGTCTCAAGGTCATCGAGGCGTTCCTGCTTTCCGGCAACCGCCCCGAGTGGATGGTCATGGAATGCATCCCGGTCATTCCGCCCGATCTCAGGCCGCTGGTGCCGCTCGATGGGGGCAGGTTCGCGACTTCCGACCTCAACGACCTCTATCGGCGGGTTATCAACCGGAACAACCGCCTCAAAAGGCTGCAGGATCTCAATGCCCCCGGCATTATCATACAGAACGAGAAGCGGATGCTGCAGGAGTCGGTGGATGCGCTCTTTGACAACGGACGGCGCGGCAGGGCCATTACCGGCCAGAACAAGCGTCCGCTCAAGTCGTTGTCCGATATGCTTAAGGGCAAGCAGGGCCGGTTCCGCCAGAACCTCCTGGGCAAACGCGTTGACTACTCGGGCCGCTCGGTTATCGTCATCGGCCCGGAGCTGCGGCTCCACCAGTGCGGGTTGCCCAAGAAGATGGCCGTCGAGCTGTTCAAGCCCTTTATCTACGCCAAGCTGGAGAACCAGGGGTTCGTCTCCACCATCAAGAGCGCCAAGAAGGCGGTGGAAAAGGAGCGGCCCGAGGTGTGGGATATCCTGGACGAAGTCATCAAGGAACATCCGGTTCTATTAAACCGCGCACCGACGCTCCATCGTCTCGGGATACAGGCGTTTGAGCCGATTCTCATCGAAGGGAAGGCTATTCAGCTACACCCGCTGGTCTGCACCGCGTTCAACGCCGACTTTGATGGAGACCAGATGGCGGTCCACGTACCGCTGTCCGTCGAGGCCCAGGTAGAGGCGCGGGTTCTCATGATGAGTACGAATAACATCCTGCTTCCGGCCAACGGAAAACCGATCATCGTGCCGAGCCAGGACATCGTACTGGGTCTATACTATATGACCCGCAGCCGGGATGGGGTTTACGGAGAGAAGAAGGTATTCGCCGATCTGGACGAGGTGCGGATGGCCTTTGACGCCGGCGAGGTGGACCTGCAGGCCAAGGTCAGGGTCCGCGTAAACGGGAAGCTCGTAGAGACGACGACCGGTCGCTGCATCCTCTACGAGGTTGTTCCCAAGGAGATCCCCTTCGAGGCGGTCAATACCGTTATGACCAAGAAGGAGGTCGTCCGTCTCATCGACCTCTCATATCGAAACGCCGGCAATAAGAGCACGGTGCTTCTGGCAGACCGGCTAAAGGACCTCGGTTATAAATATGCCACCAACGCGGGAATCTCTATATCCATCAAAGATATGCGCATACCCACCAACAAGCACGACCTGCTGGAGTCCGCCGCACAGGAGGTTCAGAAGGTCGAGCATCAGTACACCGAGGGATTGATCACCGACGGGGAACGCTACAATAAGGTTATTGATATATGGGCCGAGGTTACCGAAGAGATCGCCCGACAAATGGCCGATGAGCTCTCGTATGATACCGTTATCGATAAGGACGGCAAGGAGCGGCGCATCCCGAGCTTCAATTCGATTCACATGATGGTTGACTCCGGATCCCGGGGCTCTCAACAGCAAATCAGGCAGCTGGCCGGGATGCGGGGGCTCATGGCAAAACCTTCCGGCGAGATTATAGAGACGCCGATTACCGCCAACTTCCGCGAGGGGCTGACCGTTCTGCAGTACTTTATCTCGACCCACGGTGCGCGCAAGGGCCTTGCCGATACCGCGCTCAAAACGGCCAACTCCGGGTATCTCACCCGGCGTCTCGTGGACGTCGTGCAGGATGTCATTATCTCCGAGGAAGACTGCGGAACGGCCGACGGTATCTTCGTGACTCCCCTGATGGAGGGGGGCGAGATAATCGAGCCGGTAGGAGACCGCATACTCGGTAAGGTCGCCCTTGACGACATACGCGATCCCTATACCGAGGAAATACTGATTCACGCCAACGAGGAAATTGACGAAGCCCTGGTCGAGAAGATCGAAGAAGCGGGGCTGGAGCGTATCAAGACCCGGTCAGTCCTCACGTGCCGTACCAAGCGGGGCATCTGCGCCAAATGTTACGGGCGGGACCTGGCCCGGGGCCAGGAGGCAAACATCGGCGAGGCCGTCGGCGTTATCGCGGCCCAGTCCATCGGCGAGCCGGGCACACAGCTTACAATGAGGACCTTCCACATCGGCGGCACGGCCTCCCGGCGGGCCGAGCAGACGATGCTCGAGACAAGAAACGAGGGAACGGTAAAGTACTTCAATCTGAACGTCGTCAAGAATAAGGAAGGCTTCTTTATCGTCATGAATCGCAACGGCGAAATCATCATCCAGGACGAAAGCGGCCGCGAGCGGGAGCGGTACTCCCTCATCTACGGCTCCAAGCTTCTGGTGGCCGAGGACGACCAGGTGAGCGCCGGCCAGTTGGTAGCCGAATGGGACCCCTACACGCTCCCGATTCTCACCGAGGTTAGCGGTATTATCAAGTTCGGCGACGTGATCGAGGGCGTTACCATGCAGGAACAATTGGACCCCGTGACCAGCCTTTCGAGAAAGGTCATCGTGGAATCCAAGGACCCGGATACCCGTCCCCGCGTCTCCATCAAGGACGACCAGGGAAAGACCCTGAAACTGCCCGGTTCGACGGCCATGGCACGCTACTTCATGCCGGTCGGGGCTAACCTCATGGTTTCGGAGGGAAGCCGCGTGGAAGCCGGTGACGTCCTGTCCAAAATCCCCCGGGAAACAACCAAGACAAAAGACATCACGGGCGGTCTGCCGCGGGTGGCGGAGCTTTTCGAGGCGCGGCGCCCCAAGGAGTTTGCCGTTATTTCGGAGATCGACGGTGTCGTGAGCTTCGGCAAGGATGTCAAAGGAAAGCGCAAGGTCATCATTACTCCCGATGTTGGAGAGCCCAAAGAATATCTGATCGCCAAGGGAAAGCATATCAACGTACACGAGAACGATTTAGTCAGGGCGGGGGAGCCCCTCATGGAGGGGTCCGCGAACCCGCATGACATCCTCCAGGTTCTTGGAGAAAAGGAACTGGCCAAGTACCTCGTCGACGAGGTCCAGGAGGTATACCGGCTTCAGGGCGTCAAGATAAACGACAAACACATAGAGGTCATCGTGCGACAGATGCTCAGGCGTGTCAGGATTACCGATGTGGGTGACACGAAGTTCCTGGTCGGCGAGCAGGTGGAAAAGCACGAGTTTGAAGAGGAGAACCGGTCCGCTATCGGCAAAGGGGGCAGTCCGGCCGTTGGAGAGCCGCTGCTGTTGGGGATTACCAAGGCATCCCTGTCCACCGACAGCTTCCTGTCGGCCGCCTCGTTCCAGGAGACCACCAAGGTTCTCACCGAGGCCTCGATCCTCGGTAAGGTGGACTACCTGCAGGGGCTCAAGGAAAACGTATTGATGGGAAGGCTCATCCCCGCCGGTACCGGATACCAGAAGTACCACGAACTGGAGCGGGAAGTAGATCAGGAGGAGGCGGTGGCCGATTGAGCACGGTAAGCGGGACGCGCCGGGAAAGCGGATCGGCTATTTACTGTTCGGCGGCAATAGGTAAACGTTCTTTTCTTATAAAGCCGGCAGAAAAAGCTTGACAAAACTAATTATCCTGATATTATTACAGAGTTTTTCTCTATTGGACTATAGGAGTATTGATGCCCACCATTAATCAACTGGTGAGAAAAGGGCGGGAAAAGCTCAAGGCCAAAACAAAGGCCCCTGCCCTCCAGGGATCGCCCCAGAAACGGGGGGTCTGCGTCAGGGTATATACCACGACGCCGAAGAAACCTAACTCGGCGCTCAGGAAGGTGGCGCGCGTCAGGTTGACGAACGGAATCGAGGTGACCAGCTATATTCCCGGTGTCGGTCACAACCTTCAGGAGCACTCGGTGGTTCTCATCAGGGGTGGAAGGGTAAAGGACATCCCGGGCGTACGGTATCACATCGTCCGCGGAACCCTGGATACGCTCGGCGTCGCCAACCGCAAGCAGAGTCGATCCAAGTACGGCGCCAAGCGTCCGAAGGCCTAACAAAGGCGCGGGTTCCCACGAAAGACGGGACGCGGGCGACTGGGTGACTGTAATGGGGCGGGAGGCAGTGGGGCAGTAGCGTGAAGAACGATCTCGGAGAAAACCGGTAGAAGAGATAAATTAATATCGCATGTGTAAAGACTGATAAGGTAAAGAGATGCCAAGACGGCGCGTAGTAGCAAAGAGGGTCATCTTGCCGGACCCGAAATTCAAAGATCGGCTCGTGGCCAAGTTCATCAATTCGCTGATGTACCAGGGCAAAAAAGGCGTTGGCGAGGAGATCTTCTATGATGCCATGGATATCGTCGCCGACAAGACGA
Organism: uncultured delta proteobacterium; assembly: GCA_963735595.1. Lineage (GTDB taxonomy): Bacteria > Desulfobacterota > Zymogenia > Zymogenales > Zymogenaceae > JAFGAS01. The sequence goes on from CAVTLK010000004.1 coordinate 565,092, forward strand.
AGAACGATCCGATTAGGGTCTTCAAAAAGGCGATGGATAATATCAAGCCGATTATAGAGGTAAAGGCCCGGCGTGTCGGCGGTTCGACCTATCAGGTGCCTATCGAGGTCAGGTCGGATCGGCGGGAGGCGCTCGGCATTCGCTGGCTTATACGGTACTCCCGTGCCAGGGGCGAGAAATCCATGCGGGATAAGCTAGCCGCCGAGATTATCGACGCCTTCAACGGAAAGGGAGCGGCGGTCAAGAAGCGCGAAGAGACCCACCGGATGGCCGAGGCCAATAAGGCGTTTGCCCATTACCGCTGGTAGATTATTTGAGAAAGTATATATAGAAAGCCTTAATTGCGAGGCTTTTTTTGTCCTAAGGGGAAGTGAGTCAGTTGAGAACGTTTCCACTTCATAAGATTCGTAACATCGGGATCATGGCCCACATCGATGCGGGCAAGACCACGACAACCGAGAGGATACTCTATTACACCGGTATATCCTACAAGATGGGTGAGGTGCACGAGGGAACGGCGGTCATGGACTGGATGGAGCAGGAACAGGAGCGCGGCATTACCATCACTTCGGCGGCTACCACCTGTCTCTGGAAAGATCACCGCATTAATATCATCGATACGCCGGGTCACGTGGACTTTACCGCCGAGGTGGAGCGTTCACTTCGAGTTCTGGACGGAGTCGTTGCAGTATTTTGTGCGGTCGGCGGCGTAGAACCCCAATCCGAGACGGTCTGGCGCCAGGCTGATAAGTATAAAATCCCTCGTATCGCGTTCATCAATAAAATGGATAGGACCGGCGCGGACTACACGCTGGTTATCTCCCAGATACAAGAGCGTTTGAAGGCGCGGCCGGTGTTGCTCCAGCTGCCCATTGGGGCTGAGGGCGATTTTTCGGGCATTGTCGATCTCATCGGGCGAAAAGGCTATATCTATGACGCGACGACGCTGGGCAGCAACTACCAGGAAATCGATATACCCGATCAGATAAAGCCCGAGACGGAGCGGATGCGCGAGCAAATGGTGGAGGCCGTCTGTGAGTACGACGATACAATGATGGCCCGCTATCTCGAGGGAGAGGACATCTCCGTATCGGAAATCTCCGCAGGAATACGAAAGGCGACGGTCGAGGGTAAGATAATCCCCGTACTCCTGGGAGCCTCCTTCAAGAACAAGGGAGTACAGCAGCTCCTGGATGCCGTTGTCGATTACCTGCCTTCCCCCCTTGACAGGCCCGAGATCACCGGGAAGAACCCCGATTCGAACGAAGAAATCGTTATTCCTCAGAAGGACGACGCGCCGTTTGCCGCGCTGGCCTTCAAGATCATGGCCGATCCCTATGTCGGCCAGCTGACATATATCAGGGTCTACAGCGGACACCTCAAGGCCGGGTCCGACGTCTATAACGCCACCCGGCAAAAGAAGGAGCGGATCGGAAGGCTTCTCAAGGTGCACGCCAACAAAATGGAAGACATCAAGGATGTACTGACCGGCGACATCGCCGCGGTTGTGGGATTGAAGTCCACCAACACCGGTGATACGCTGTGCGATTCCAAATCGCCGGTCCTTCTTGAATCGGTGGAATTCCCCGAGCCGGTCATCTCGGTTGCAGTCGAGCCAAAATCGAAGGCAGACGAGGAAAAACTGGGCATTGCCCTGGGCAAGCTCGCCATGGAAGACCCGTCCTTCAAGGTCAGGGTCGATAAAGAGACCGCGCAAACCCTGATTTCCGGGATGGGCGAGCTCCACCTTGAAATCATCGTAGATCGGCTCATGAGGGAATACAAGGTAGACGCGAAGGTCGGCAAACCGCAGGTCGCCTATAAAGAAACCATCACCAAGACATCCACGGCGGAGGGGAAATTCGTCCGCCAGTCGGGCGGCCGCGGCCAATACGGCCACGTGATCCTGACGGTATCACCCAACGAGCAGGGGAAAGGTTTCGAGTTTCAGAACAAGGTCGTGGGGGGAAGGGTGCCGCGGGAGTACGTGCCGGCCGTGGAAAAGGGGATACGGGGCGCACTCGATCAGGGGATTCTGGCCGGTTATCCCGTCGTGGACGTGAAGGTGACGCTGGACGACGGTTCATATCATGATGTGGACTCGTCGGAATTCGCCTTTTCGGTGGCGGGCTCTATCGGGTTTAAAGAAGCGGTAAAGAAGGGATCACCGATCCTCCTGGAGCCGATTATGGACGTGGAGGTGGTGACGCCCGAGGAATTTACCGGTGACATCGTCGGGGATCTCAGCTCCCGGCGGGGTAAGATCTCGGGCATCGAGGCCCGCTCGGGCACCCAGGCGATACGGGCGCGGGTCCCTCTTGAAGAGATGTTCGGCTACGCCACCGATATTCGGTCAAAGACGCAGGGGCGGGCCACCTACACGATGCAGTTTATGCACTACGAAGAGGTCCCGCACCAGAAATCGACCGAGATCATGGCCGGGGCCAAGGGGTAGGGGTCGGCGGTTTGCCGACGCCGAGATCGAAGGGCCGCCGAAAGTGCGGGCAGACGCTGAACAATAGATAGAAAAAATGCAAACGAAATGCTTGTTTGCGTACCAATAACTGTCAGGAATTGATTCTAAGGATACTGAGATGGCAAAGAAGAAGTTTGAGCGGACCAAGCCACACGTGAACGTCGGGACGATCGGTCACATTGACCACGGCAAGACGACGTTGACGGCGGCGATTACGCGTGTGCTGGCGGCGCAGGGCAAGGGTTTTGCGGATTACGTACCGTTTGACCAGATTGACAAGGCGCCGGAGGAGAAGGAGCGTGGGATCACGATTGCGACGGCGCACGTAGAATACTCGACTGAGAAGCGGCACTATGCGCACGTGGACTGTCCCGGGCACGCGGACTATATCAAGAACATGATTACGGGCGCGGCGCAGATGGACGGTGCGATTTTGGTTGTTGGCGCCAACGACGGTCCGATGCCTCAGACGCGGGAGCACATATTGCTGGCGCGGCAGGTTGGCGTTCCGTACATGGTGGTATTTTTAAACAAGGTTGACATGGTTGACGATCCGGAGCTGATCGAGCTGGTAGAGCTGGAGCTTCGGGAGTTGTTGACTGCGTACGAGTTTCCGGGTGAGGAGATACCGATCATTCGGGGCAGTGCGTTGAAGGCATTGGAGAGCGGTGATCCGAATAGTCCGGACACGAAGTGCATATTCGAGTTACTGGACGCATTGGACAGCTACATTCCGGTGCCGGAGCGTCCGGTTGATAAGCCCTTCCTGATGCCGATCGAGGACGTATTTTCGATTTCGGGACGTGGGACGGTTGTGACGGGCCGTATTGACCGGGGTATTGTAAAGACGGGCGAGGAGGTAGAGATTGTTGGTATTCGTCCGACGGTCAAGACGGTATGCACGGGCGTGGAGATGTTCAGGAAGACGCTGGACGAGGGCCGCGCGGGGGACAACGTTGGGGTATTGCTGCGGGGCACGAAGCGGGACGATGTAGAGCGTGGGCAGGTTGTGGCCAAGCCGGGCAGCATCAAGCCGCATAAGAAGTTCAAGGCGTCGGTATATATATTGACGAAGGAAGAGGGTGGTCGCCACACGCCGTTTTTCCCCGGGTATCGTCCGCAGTTTTATTTTCGGACGACTGACGTGACGGGAGTGTGCACGTTGCCTGAGGGGACGGAGATGGTGATGCCGGGGGATAACACGAATTTGGCCATTGAGTTGATCACGCCGATCGCGATGGAGAAAGAGCTTCGATTCGCGATTCGCGAGGGCGGCAGGACCGTGGGCGCCGGCGTCGTCAGCGACATCATGGAGTAAGGCGACCTTTTTTGGAGGAATAGTCCAATGCCCGCACAGAAGATACGGATCAGGCTTAAGGCCTACGATCATAAGCTCCTGGATCAATCGGCAGGCGAGATCATTGAAACCGCGCGCCGAACGGGAGCCAGGGTTGCCGGCCCCATTCCGCTGCCGACGGTGATAAATCGGTACTGCGTGTTGCGTTCTCCGCATATCGATAAGAAATCTCGTGAGCAGTTTGAAATCAGGACTCATAAGCGGATACTTGATATTCTCGAACCAACCCAGCAGACGGTCGATGCCCTCATGAGACTTGACCTGTCGGCCGGCGTTAATGTTGAGATAAAACTATAAACCATACACCGGTGTCCGAACCGCCCGTCGGGCGGCGTCGGTAAGGGCCGGGAGGTGACATGGCTACTGGAATAATCGGTAAGAAACTCGGCATGACCCAGGTCTTCGACGAATCGGGAAACCACATACCCGTTACCGTCCTGGAGGCGGGTCCCTGTACCGTCGTGGACGTCAGGACTCCCAAGCGCAACGGGTATGCGGCGGTGGCCCTCGGTTTCGGGAAAAAAGACCTCAAAAAGGTTAATAAACCGAAACGAGGACTCTTCGAAAAAGTCGGGAGTTCAGCCTTCGCGGTGGTCAAGGAATTCAGGATATCCGAAGACGGGATAGATGAATTCGCGCCGGGTCAGGAAATCACCGTCCAGATGTTCTCGATTGGACAGCTGGTCGATGTGGTTGGTATCTCCAAGGGAAGGGGTTTTGCCGGCGTCGTTAAACGCTGGGGTTTCCACGGCGGCCGTGCGACTCATGGATCGCGCTTCCACCGGGCCCCGGGTTCCATCGGCATGTGCGCCGACCCGTCCAGGACATTCAAAGGGCGCAAGCTCCCCGGACACCTGGGGGATTCCCGGGTAACGGTCAAGGACCTCTCGATCGTGGATGTAAAACCCGAAAAGAATATCATCCTGATTAAGGGAGCAATCCCCGGAGCCAAGGATGGAATCGTATTTATTAAGGGAATTAGTTAATCGGGAGATGACCCATGTCAAAGATTGACGTATATAATTCGAATAAAGAGGTCGTCTCATCGGTCGAGTTGAATTCGGCCGTGTTCGGAGTCGAAGCCAAGGAGCATCTCTTCTGGGACGTAGTGAAGATGCAGCTGGCTAATCGGCGCAGCGGCACCGCTCGCACGAAAACGAGGGCGGAGGTCGCGGGCAGCGGCAAGAAACCGTACCGGCAGAAGGGAACGGGACGCGCCCGGGCAGGATCCGTCACCTCTCCAATCTGGGTGGGCGGCGGCACCATATTCGGCCCAAAACCCCGGGATCATTACTATAAGGTCCCTAAGAAGGTCAGGAAGGCGGCCCTCCGCAGCGCGCTGATAAAGAAGCTCTCCGATGGAAAGCTGACTGTTATAGAGTCCTTCGATATCTCCGAGATCAAGACAAAGCGCTTTCTTGAGATTATAGGAAAGCTCGGTCTCTCAAAGGCCCTTATCGTCATTGCCGAGCACGACAAAAATCTTGAATTATCGGCGCGCAATGTACGGGGGATAAAGATCCTGATGGCCGAGGGGCTCAACGTATTTGATATCCTGAAGTTTGATAACCTTGTGGTTACGCGTGGAGCGCTTGAAAACATACATAAGGCCCTGTCATGAAAAATCATTATGACGTGCTCCTGGAGCCGATCATCACCGAGAAAAGCAACATCCAGAAGGAAGAAGCACAGCAGGTAACGTTCCGCGTCCCGCTCTGGGCGACGAAGATCGAGGTCAGGAAGGCCGTTGAGAAAATCTTCAACAAAAAGGTCGTTGAAGTCAAGACCGTTACGATGCGGGGTAAGACCAAGAGAGTCGGGCGTTCTCATGGGAAGCTTCCCGACTGGAAGAAGGCAATTGTCCGTCTCAAACCCGGGGAGCGTATCGACTTCTTTGAGGGAGTATAACCAGACATGACCGTTAAGAAATACAAGCCTACATCGCCCGGCAGGAGATTCCAGGAAGTCGCTGACTTTTCGGGATTGACGAAGAAGGCACCTGAAAAAAGCCTCATCCAACCACTGAAGAGCTCCGGCGGAAGGAACAATGCCGGGACTATTACGATGCGGCGACGTGGCGACGGGCACAAACGGCGCTACCGCATTATTGATTTCAAACGCGATAAGCGTGAAATTCCGGCAAAGGTGTTTTCTATCGAGTATGATCCGAACCGGTCGGCGCGTATCGCGCTGCTCCACTACGTGGATGGCGAGAAGCGCTACATCATCGCCCCGGTGGGGCTTTCGGTCGGAGAAGAGGTGGTCGTTTCCGAGACCGCGGAGATCAAGCCGGGTAACGCAATGCCTCTTAAGAATATCCCGCTCGGCACGCAGATCCACAACATCGAGCTCAAGCCGGGAAAGGGCGGGCAGATAGTCCGATCGGCGGGGGCCTCGGCCCAGCTTATGGCCAAGGAAGGTAATTACGTTCAGGTGAAGCTCCCCTCGGGGGAGGTTCGTCTGGTCCGAAAGGAATGCGTTGCGACGATCGGCGTTGTCGGAAACGCCGACCACGGCAACATCAGCATTGGGAAGGCGGGGCGTTCCCGATGGCTCGGCAAGCGGCCGAAGGTACGGGGCGTGGCCATGAACCCGATCGACCATCCCCATGGCGGCGGCGAGGGGAAGACCTCGGGTGGCAGACACCCGGTAACGCCCTGGGGCGTGCCTACCAAGGGGCACAAGACGCGTTCGAATAAAGAGACCGACCGGTATATCGTGAAGAGGAGAAGCTGAGTATGGCACGATCCCTCAAAAAAGGCCCATTTATCGACGACCATCTCATGAAGAAGGTCACCGTGTCGCAGAATACCGGTGATCGCCAGGTCATCAAAACATGGTCCCGGCGTTCAACAGTTATTCCGGAGATGGTAGGGCTGACGATTGCGATTCACAACGGGAGGAAGTTCATCCCTGTATTCATCACCGAGAATATGGTGGGCTATAAACTGGGAGAATTTTCGCCGACTCGGACCTTCTTCGGACATGCCGCAGATAAGAAGGCGAAACTCCGGGGCAAAAAGAGATAGGGGCGCAGGACGATGGAAATGACGGCTAAGACACGATTCGTGAGGATCTCTCCCTATAAGGTAAGGCTGGTGGCCGACATGGTCCGGGGCAAGCCCGTCGGTATAGCGCGGGATCTCCTCAACCTAACCGACAAAAAGGCTTCGGCCCTCGTCAAGAAATTGATCGACAGCGCCGTGGCCAACGCCGGCCAGAATAAAGAAATCGACGTCGATAATCTCTACGTCGGTCGGATTTTCGTCGATCAGGGACCCTCGTGGAAACGATTTCGTCCACGCTCGATGGGGAGATTCAACCGTATTTTGAAAAGAACGAGCCACATTACCGTGGTTCTCGAAGAGAAATAACTGGAGGAAAGCTGTGGGTCATAAGGTTAATCCCATCGGATTAAGGCTCGGTATCATTCGCGACTGGAATTCGAAATGGTACGGCATGAAGGATTATCAGAAGAACCTCCATGATGACATTGCCATACGCAAGTATATTAAGAAAAATTTCTATCACGCCGGCATCGCAAAGATAGAAATAGAGCGGGCCGCGTCCAAGGCGTCGGTTAATATCTATACGGCCCGCCCCGGCATCATCATCGGCAGGAAAGGTTCAGAGATCGAGAACATCCGCAAGGGCCTTGTCAAGGTGACCGGTAACGACATCTCCATAAATATCAAGGAAATCAAGAAACCGGAAACGAATGCGCAGTTAATAGCGGAAAACGTTGCCACCCAGCTCGAACGCCGGGTTTCCTTCCGTCGCGCCATGAAGAAATCGGTATTTGGCGCGCTGAAGCTCGGCGTAGAGGGTATAAAAATCGCCTGTGCCGGCCGACTCGGAGGGGCGGAAATGGCCCGCCGGGAATGGTACCGGGAAGGGCGGGTGCCGCTTCACACGCTTCGGGCGGATATCGATTACGGTACGGCCATAGCCCAAACGACGTACGGGATCATCGGAATAAAGGTTTGGGTGTTCAATGGCGAGGTGCTCCCCGGTGATAAGGCGCGTCCCCTGTAGGAGGAATAGACCATGTTAATGCCCAAGAAAGTAAAATACAGAAAGCAGCAGAAGGGACGTATGACAGGTGTCCGTACCAGGGGAGCGACCATCAGCTTCGGTGAATACGGTCTCCAGGTTTTGGTTCCCGGAAGGATCACGGCCCGGCAGATAGAAGCCGCTCGTATCGCCATGACGCGGTACATCAAGAGGGGCGGAAAGATCTGGATTCGCATCTTTCCCGATAAGCCGGTCTGCAAAAAACCCGCAGAGACCCGCATGGGAAAGGGTAAGGGAAGCGTCGAGGAATGGGTGGTCGTCGTAAGACCCGGAAGGATTCTCTATGAAATGGAAGGGGTAAGCGAGGAACAGGCGCGAGAGGCCCTGCGGCTGGCCGCGCGCAAACTGCCGCTTGCAACCCGGTTCGTCTCAAGGAGCACGGAATATGAAGGCTAGCGAATTGAGGGATTTATCGGTCGGGGAACTCAAGGAGCGCCACCTTACGCTGGCCCAGGAGGTTTTCAACCTGAGGTTTCAGCGGGCGGCCAACCAACTTGAAGATAAACGCAAGATCAGGAATACTCGCAAAGAGATAGCCCGTGTGTTGACCGTGATCGCCCAGAAGGAGCGGTCCGAGGGAGGGGATGCATAAGATGGAAACGCAGTTAAAACGCAGAACCCTCACGGGCACGGTGGTGAGCGATAAGATGGAAAAGACCATCGTCGTCCAGGTCGAGCGAACGGTTATGCACGCGAAGTATAAGAAATACATCAACAGACGCGATAAATATATGGCCCACGATCCCGAGGGTCAGTGCGGCATAGGTGATCTGGTCGTGATTATGGAGAGTCGACCGTTGAGCAGGCACAAACGCTGGGTGCTCAAGGATGTGCTACAAAAGGCGGTGTAAGCCCGCGCGAGGGATAAGAAATGATACAGATGCAGACGTTGCTCAATGTTGCCGACAACTCCGGCGCCCGCAAACTATACACGATTAAGGTCCTCGGCGGATCGAAACGGAAATACGCCGCCCTCGGTGACGTGGTGACGGTATCCGTGAGAGAGGCCATACCGACCGGAAAGGTGAAAAAGGGAGAGGTACTCAAAGCCGTGATCGTTCGAACGAAGAAGGAAGTCAGAAGGCAGGACGGCACGTATATAAAGTTCGACGATAACTCGGCAGTCCTCATTAATAATCAGAATGAGCCGATCGGGACGCGTATATTTGGACCCGTAGCGCGAGAGCTTCGCGCGAAAAGGTTCATGAAGATCGTATCTCTGGCGCCCGAGGTCTTATGATAAGGGAGGGATCGGTGGACACCGTCAAGACCAAGATTAAGAAAAATGATATCGTTCAGGTCATCTCGGGCAAGCAGAAGGGCGAAAAGGGGAAGGTGTTGAAAGTCGACCGCGAGAAGGGCCGAATCTTCGTAGAGAAGGTGAACGTTATCAAGAGGCACCTTAGGCCGAGTGCTGCTCACCGGCAGGGTGGTATCGTTGAAAAGGAAGGGGCCGTTAATATTTCCAATGTTATGCTCCTTTGCCCGAAGTGCAAGCTTCCGACCAAGGTCGGAACGCGGCTTCTCGAAGACAGTTCCAAGGTTCGAATCTGCAAGAAGTGTGATGAAATACTTGATGATAAGTAAATGGTGATTGTATGGCTCGTTTGAAGGACTACTACAAGAAAGAGATTGTTCCGCGCTTAACCAAGGATTTTGCGTACAAGAACGTCATGCAGGTGCCCAAGATCACCAAGATCGTCGTGAATATGGGATTGGGCGAGGCGCTCTCAAACATCAAGATCCTCGACAGCGCGTCCGAAGAGATCTCTCTGATAACCGGGCAGCGGCCCATTATCACTAAGGCTCGCAGATCGGTCGCGAATTTCAAGCTGCGCGAGGGCAACCCGATCGGCTGTGCGGTGACGCTGAGAAGGGAAAAGATGTATGAGTTTCTCGATAGGCTGGTCAACGTGGCCCTCCCGCGCGTTAGGGACTTTAGGGGGATATCCCCCAAAGGGTTCGACGGAAGGGGAAACTACACCTTCGGGATCAAAGAACAGATTATATTCCCCGAGATCAGCTACGACAAGATAGATAAGATCAAGGGAATGAATATCACCGTTGTCACCACCGCTAAAACGGATGAAGAGGCGCGGTCCCTGTTGAGATATCTCGGCATGCCCTTTGCCGGATCATAAAAAAAGAGGAGATGTTCTGTGGCAAAGAAGTCACTGATCGCCAAAGCGAAACGGAAACCAAAGTTTTCCTCAAGACGGTATAATAGATGCCCCATCTGCGGGCGGCCGCGGGGATATCACCGGAAGTTCGATATGTGTCGTATCTGCCTGAGGCTGTATGCTTCCAAGGGTGATATTCCCGGTGTAATAAAATCGAGCTGGTAAGAGTGAGGAGTGAGCGATGATAACGGACCCGATCGCCGATATGCTGACCCGCATCAGGAATGGCGTTAAAGCGAAATTTGAAGTTGTTGACATTCCGTCTTCGAAGATAAAAGAATCGATAGCCAAGTTACTGGTGCAGGAAGGGTATGTCGAGAGCTATAAAGTCTTGGAAGACAACAAACAAAATATCCTTCGGATACACCTCAAGTACGACCGGGGGAAAGACGGAGCCATAAACAAGGTTATACGTGTTTCGAAACCGGGTCGCAGGGTCTACGTCGATAAAGACGAAATCCCCATGGTCTTACGGGGGTACGGGATCGCAATTCTCTCTACCTCGCGGGGCGTTATTACCGACAAGGAAGCGCGGAAAGCCGGGATCGGCGGCGAAGTGATCTGTAAGATCTGGTAAGGTGGGCCGATAGCGATTTACGGGTGGTCCTGTGGAGACCAACCCATCACTCATAGCGCACGAGTCAAAAGGTATACCATGTCACGAATTGGAAAAAAGCCGATTACGATACCATCGGGCGTCACAATCGAGGTCTCGGGTTCCGATGTTACCGTCACCGGTCCCAAGGGAAGCCTCAAACAGGCTGTTGTTTCCGGGATAAAGGTCGAGATTCACGAAAACGAGCTTTCGGTCATCGCGGAAAACCAGTCGCGAAAGGTCCGGTCGTTTCAGGGGCTGACCCGATCGCTCCTGGCGAACATGATACAGGGCGTCTCTGAGGGGGTCAAGAAGGTCCTCGAGATCAGCGGATTGGGCTATAAGGCGGAGTTAGATGGAAATACTCTCGTCCTTAACGTGGGGTATTCCCACGCGGTTCGATTCGACCTGCCGGAAGGGATAACGGCCGCCATTGAGAAGAACACCGTTGTCACGCTTTCCGGGATTGATAAGCAGATGGTCGGCCAGGTTGCCGCGAATATACGGGCGGTCAGAAAACCCGAGCCCTATAAGGGTAAGGGGATACGATACGCCAATGAGAAAATCAGGAGAAAAGCCGGTAAGGCCGGAGCATAAGGAGTCATACAGTGAAGCGGTTATCGAAGCGGGTTTTTGGGCGTATTAGACGTAGAAAACGGATCAGATTAAAAATCAAGGGAACCCCCGAGCAACCGAGACTTTCGGTATTTCGGAGTGCACGGCACATATATGCGCAGATTGTCGATGATGTGGCCAGTGTGACATTGGTTTGCGCATCGAGTCTTGATAAGGAACTGGCCGGTAAAATCAAGACAGGTGGAAACAAGGATGGCTCCAAGCAGGTAGGGATGCTTCTTGCCAAGAAGGCCAAGGCCGCGGGGATCAAAAAGGTTGTCTTTGATCGGGGCGGGTATCTCTACCACGGAAGGGTCCAGGCGTTGGCCGAGGCGGCGCGGGAAGGTGGCCTTGAGTTCTGACAGTATCGGAGAATAATAGATGTCTTTTACACCAACAGAACAGGAATTTGTCGATCGGGTTGTCCACATCAACAGGGTAGCCAAGGTCGTCAAGGGCGGGAGGCGCTTTTCCTTCTCGGCGATCGTTGTCGTCGGAGACGGTAACGGAAGGGTAGGCTGGGGCATGGGAAAGGCCCACGAGGTCCCCGACGCAATCAGAAAGGGAGTCGAAAAAGCCAAGAAGAATATGATCACTGTTCCGATCATCAACTCGACCATCCCCTATGACGTGATCGGAAAATTCGGCTCCGGGAAGGTCCTCCTGATGCCGGCAAGGGAAGGTACCGGGATAATCGCAGGCGGCGCCGTCCGGGCGGTCGTCGAGACGGCGGGGATTAAGAATATCCTCACCAAGTGTCTCGGTTCTCATAATCCCCACAATCTGGTAAAGGCCACGATCAAGGGTCTCAGTGACCTGAAACATCCGGAAGAAATCGCGCGATCGCGGGGAAAATCGTTGAACGATTTGCGCCAGGAGACAAGGTAAAATGGCAATAGAGAAGAAGACCGTGAGGGTCAAGCAGATCAGAAGCGGCATCGGAAGGCCCCTCAAGCATAAGATAATTCTCAAGGCCATGGGACTGGGGAAGATGAACCGAATCGTTGAGCTTCCCGATACGCCCGAGACTTGGGGGATGATTCACAAGATATCTCACCTCGTAGAGGTAGAGGAGCGATAGACTATGGACCTCGATACCCTCAAACCCCCGAAGGGGGCGGTAAAAAATAAGAAACGGATCGGCAGGGGAGAAGGAAGCTGGGGAAAGACCGCGGGCAAGGGACACAAAGGCCAGAAAGCCCGGTCCAGCCCGGCCATAAGACCCGGATTCGAGGGAGGGCAGATGCCCCTGGCCCGGAGGCTCCCCAAGCGCGGTTTCACGAACATCTTTAGGAAAGAGTATGCGATACTCAACCTAAAGGACCTCGAGAAGCTCGAGGTCAAGGGAGTAGTTGATATACCGGCGCTGGCGGCCGCCAAGAAGATCAAACCGGGGAAAAACGGCGTAAAGATTCTGGGAGTGGGCGAGGTAAAGAAGGCATTGACGGTAAAGGCCCATAAGTTCTCGGCTGCCGCAAAACAGAAGATCGAAGCCGGCGGCGGCACGGTGGAGGAGATTTAACGTGGCCCAAGGATTCACGAATATCTTCAAGATCCCCGAGCTGAAGAACCGAATACTTATTACCCTGTTTTTGTTAGCGGTGTATCGGATTGGGGTGCATGTCCCGACGCCGGGTATCGACGCCGCGGCGCTGAGGAGCTTCTTTGATAGCGCCCAGGGAACGCTGCTTGGATTCTTTGATATGTTCTCCGGCGGGGGACTGAGGAACCTGTCGGTCTTCGCCCTCGGGATCATGCCCTACATCAGCGCATCGATTATCCTGCAGCTCCTTACGGTGGTCGTGCCCCACCTTGAAAGACTGGCCAAGGAAGGAGAGGCAGGCAGGAAAAAGATCACACAATACACCCGGTATGGGACGGTTGTCCTGTCGGCGGTCCAGGCCTTCGGCATCAGCTTCGGGCTGGAGCAGATGCAAAGCCCGATCGGCGATCCGGTTGTCCTCGACCCGGGTTGGTCATTTCGGATCATGACGATTATTACGCTGACGGCCGGAACCGCATTCATTATGTGGCTGGGAGAACAGATAACCGAGCGGGGGATCGGAAACGGCATCTCGCTGATTATCTTCGCGGGTATCGTGGCGCGTATGCCGGCCTCTATTATACTTTCGTTCAAGATGATCCAGAACGAAGAAATCGGCATCCTCGTGTTTCTGGGAGTAATCGCCATGATGGTAGTGGTCGTGGCGGCTATCATATTTATGGAGCGGGGGCAGCGGAGACTGCCCGTCCAGTACGCAAAACGAGTAGTCGGTCGAAAGATGTACGGCGGTTCAAGCACGCACCTGCCTTTGAGGATAAATACGGCCGGGGTTATACCGCCGATCTTCGCGTCGTCGATCCTGATGTTCCCGCTGACGATCGCGAACTTCTTCCCTTCGGAAACGATCCAGCAGCACAAGTGGCTTGAATTTTTGGTCAATAGCTTTTCTCCGACACATCTGATCTATAACGCTATTTATGTCCTGCTGATTATCTTTTTCTGCTATTTCTACACGGCCGTCACCTTCAACCCGGTGGACGTGGCCGATAACATGAAACGCTACGGCGGCTTTATCCCGGGGATCAGGCCGGGGAAGCGAACGTCCGAATACATCGACAGGGTACTGACCCGCATTACGCTTGTCGGGGCGCTCTATGTTTCGGCGGTCTGCGTTTTGCCGACGATCCTGATCGCCTACTTTAAGGTCCCCTTCTACTTCGGGGGTACGGCGCTCCTGATTGTGGTCGGTGTGGCGATGGACACCGCCCAGCAGATCGAAACCCATATGATTACCAGGAACTATGAAGGGTTCCTCAAAAAGGGAAGGCTCAAAGGAAGGCGGGGGTAACCGACGGCACCGGGGCGTCCGACGATAGCGGCGGACCTTGCTCCCTGAGGGACATAGGGCTGCACCGAGGGAATGCCACGACATGAATACTTGCACTACTATTGAATTACTATAGTTCTTCCAGAGGGATGACAAGACGATGAAAAAGAACCTCGTATTGCTGGGCCCCCCGGGCGCCGGGAAGGGCACCCAGGCAAAGATGCTCGTGGAAAAGTATGGTATTCCCCAGATTTCTACCGGTGACATTCTCAGAAAAGCGGTTGCCGCCGGTACCGAGCTGGGTAAAGAAGCCAAGAAGGTCATGGACACAGGCGGCCTTGTTCCGGACGACGTGGTGATCGGGCTGGTGCGTGAACGTCTCAAGGAATCGGACTGCAAGAACGGATACATCCTGGATGGATTCCCGCGAACCGTCAATCAGGCAAAATCGCTGGATGATATCCTTACCAAGATAGGTGACGGCCTGACCCACGTCGTATCAATAGAGGTGGATGAAAAGGACCTCCTGACGAGGTTAACCGGGCGAAGGACCTGCCGGTCATGCTCGGCTATGTATCATATTACCTTCGAGCCTCCGAAGAAAAGCGGCGTGTGTGACAAGTGCGGTGGGGAGCTCTACCAGCGGGACGATGACAAGGAAGAGACCATCACGTCACGCCTGAAGGTCTACAAGCAGCAGACCGAGCCGCTGATCGCGTATTATAAGGGGACAGGGTTGCTCAGAACAGTGCCCGGTACCGGCGGTATCAAGGATATCTTCAATTCTATCGCGAAGGTGTTGGGATAGTATCTGATATAACGAGAGAGGTTTTGCTATATGCCGAAAGAAGAGGCCATTGAAATCGAAGGAACCGTGCATGAGATCCTTCCAAACGCGATGTTTAGGGTGGAACTTGATAACGGCCATAAGGTTTTGGCCCATATTTCGGGTAAGATGAGGATGCACTTCATCAAGATACTCAAGGGCGACAAGGTCACGGTGGAGCTTTCACCGTATGACCTTTCCCGCGGCAGGATCATCTACCGGGCCAAGTAAGTCTCAGGTAGGCGATATAGAGAGGATACTAACAATGAAGGTTCGTGCGTCAGTCAAGAAGATCTGCGACAAGTGCAAGATCATCAAGCGAAAGGGTATCGTTCGAGTGATCTGCGAGAACCCCAAGCACAAGCAACGACAAGGATAAGAGCGATAAGGAGGAAACATGGCGCGTATCGCGGGTGTTGACCTGCCCAAGAACAAGCGTATCGAGATCGGGCTTACCTATATCTACGGTATCGGGCGTACGTCTTCGCAGGAAATATTAGCCGAGGCGGGGATTGATTTCAACAAGCGGACCGACAGCCTGACAGAAAAGGAAGTCGCCGCCATCAGGGACATCATCGACGCCAAATTTACGGTCGAGGGAGACCTGCGCAAGAAGCGGTCGATGAACATCAAAATGCTTATGGATATCGGCAATTACCGTGGACTCAGGCATCGGAAAGGCTTACCGGTGCGGGGTCAGCGGACGTCCACCAACGCCCGGACGCGGAAAGGCCCCCGTCGGGTCAAGATCAAGAAGAAATAGAGGGAATAGATAATGGCCAAGGGCAAGAAGGTAATCAGAAAAAAGAAGGAAAGAAAGAACGTACAGGTGGGAGTAGCCCATATCCAGTCATCCTTCAATAATACGATTGTTACTATAACCGATCTCTCGGGTAACGTCCTGTCATGGTCGAGCGCCGGTGCCCAGGGTTTCAAGGGTTCCCGAAAGAGCACCCCGTTTGCTGCGCAGATCGCCGCGGCCGACGCCGCTAAAAAGGCGATGGAACACGGATTGAGGACGGTAGACGTTCATGTTAAGGGGCCTGGGTCCGGTAGAGAAGCCGCGCTCAGGGCGCTGCAGGGTGCGGGGCTCGAGGTAAATATGATCAGGGACGTGACGCCTATTCCGCATAATGGCTGCAGACCGCCCAAGCGCAGAAGGGTGTAACCCGGCGTCACTGCCACTAAGGGATTCACTTCCCCCCGGGCCTTTGCATTGAGTTCGGCCGAGGGGGAGATTGATATGCATTCATCGTTGAACGAAAACCTATACAGGTTATAATCGGAGGTCTAATTTGGCACGCTATCGTGGCCCGGTATGTAAACTCTGCAGAAGGGACGGCATGAAGCTCTACCTTAAGGGGGATCGGTGCTTCTCGGAGAAGTGCGCCGTTGAGCGCCGTAACTATCCTCCCGGAGAACATGGGCAGGGAAGGACTAAATTTTCTGAATACGGAAACCAGCTGAGGGAGAAACAAAAGGTTAAACGCATGTACGGCCTCCTTGAGAACCAGTTTCACCTTTACTTTAACAGGGCCGACAGACTCAAAGGGATAACGGGGGAAAATCTCCTGGTACTGCTGGAGAGGAGACTGGACAACATGGTGTATCGCTTCGGGTTCGCGACGTCTCGCAGCGAGGCACGGCAGCTGGTTCTCCATAACCATTTTCTGGTTAACGGGAAAAAGGTTAATATCCCTTCGTATCTCATCAAGGTGGGAGATACGATTACGCTTCAGCAGAGTAGCCGGAAGGTAGAACGTATCGTCGAGGCCCTCGAGGTATCCTTCAGAAGAGGGATCCCGCAATGGCTTGAATTCGATAAAAACAACGTTACGGGAACCGTAAAGGCGATGCCTGCGCGAAAAGATCTGACTATGCCTATATCCGAGAACCTGATCGTTGAGCTTTATTCCAAGTAGGTATGGTTATTTGGGTGAGGGAGTTAAATGGGAAATACGATTCAGGCGAACTGGCGGGAGCTTATTAAGCCCAAGAAACTGGTGGGCGAATCCGATGAATTAACCGAGTTTTACGGTAAATTCACAGCAGAGCCCTTTGAGAGGGGATTCGGGATTACCATCGGTAACTCGTTGAGGAGAATTCTCCTCTCCTCGCTTATGGGAACCGCCATAACGTCCGTTAAAATAGATGCTGTTCTCCACGAATTTACGACTATTCCCGGGGTTGTCGAGGACGTGACGGATATTATCCTCAACCTCAAGGGCGTACGGTTTAAGCTGTTTGATGACGGGACGAAAACCGTCAGAATAAAGGCCGAGAAAGAAGGAAAGGTTACCGCCAAGGATATAATTTGCGACGACAGCGTCAAGATCCTCAATCCCGACCATTACATAGCGAGTATCTCCAAGGGCGGAAGCCTTCTTATGGAGATGGCCGTAAAGTGGGGAAGGGGGTACATCCCCGCTGAACGGAACAAGGAGGAGGATATGCCGATCGGAACGATCCCGATCGACGCAATATTCTCCCCGATAAAGAAAGTAAACTATACCGTAACGGCTGCGCGGGTGGGCCAGCGGACAGACTACGATAAGCTGACGATGGAGGTCTGGACGGACGGAAGTGTCACGCCTGATGACGCGATCGCGTTCGCGGCAAAGATACTAAAAGAGCACATGAGCATCTTCATTAACTTCTTCGAGGAAATGGAGAGCGATCAGGAAGAAATGGGCGATGGGAAATATGACTTCAACGAGAACCTGCTGCGTCCTGTCAGCGAGCTCGAGCTTTCAGTTAGGTCGTCCAACTGCCTGAAAAACGCCAATATTCGATTCATCGGTGATCTTGTGCAGAAGACGGAAATGGACATGCTCAGGACTAAGAACTTCGGCCGAAAGTCCCTCAACGAGATCAAGGAGCTCTTGGCTGAGATGGGACTCAGGTTCGGCATGAAACTTGATAATTGGCCGCCGAAGGATTTACCCGAATACCAGGAGCCGGAAGAAACCGAGCCCGAGCAATAGCAGAAGGGGATGTGAGATGCGCCACCAGAAGAATTCAAAAAGACTTGGGCGGATATCAAGCCACCGGAAGGCGATGTTTCGTAACATGGCCACCTCGCTGTTGGATAAGAGCCGCATTGAGACCACTGAGATAAAGGCCAAAGAGCTGAGACACTACGTCGAGAAAATGATTACCCTGGGCAAACGGGGCGATCTGCACGCGCGTCGGCAGGCGCTGGCGTTTTTACGGAGTGAGGATGTTGTCACTAAGGTCTTTGGGGAATATGCCGAAAGATTCAAGGACAGGCCGGGTGGATACACCCGGATAATGAAGCTTGCCAATCGCGCGGGTGATAACGCCCGCATGGCGATAATCGAGTTGGTCGGGGAAAAGGAGCCGAAGGAGAAAGAAAAGGCAGCCAAGCCGGCCGATGGAAAAGATAAGAAAGAGGCAAAGGGGAAAGACAAGGCGGCGGTGAAGCCTGTCGCTAAACCCGCGTCAAAGCCGGTCAAGAAGGCCGCGGAGGCCGCACCTAAGGCAAAAAAGACGAAGGAGGCCGCTAAAAAGAGCGAAGCGGAAGACAAGGATTCGTCAAAAAAGAAAAAAAAGGAAGCGACCGAATAGCAGGGGTTACCCCCTCGCATCAGAGTGCAATCCCCGCGACAAGCGGGGTCCTGATATGAGTAACGTCGTATAGGATCATAAAGGCAAGGGTGTTTTCCTTGCCTTTATCGTATGGGGGATCCGGCGTGAAAGACAAGAAGAAGATTATTATTGTTTCCGTTGCCGCCGTTATCGTTGTCCTGTTTATTGCGTTGATAGCGGTGCGGCTTATTCAATCAAAGCTCTTCGCGGATAAGGAGACCGGCGAGGTTGCGGGTAATCCCGTTTCCGTTGTAGAAGCCCGCGTCGATACGATCAGGAATACGCTGTTTTACACCGGTGATCTGCACGCCGAAAAGGAGGTCCTGGTCTACAGCCTGGTTATGGGAAGGCTCGTGAGATATAACTTCAGGGAAGGCCAGGAAGTTGCCAAGGGCGCCCCGATTGCAGTCCTCGAGCATGAGGAAACATGGGATCAGTTCAAACCGATTATCGTAGCCGCTCCGATATCGGGGAGGGTCGCCGCCAATTACCTTGACATAGGAGAGCGCGCCACCCCTCAGACACCGCTCGCGCTTATCGTTGGGGGGAACCCCATAAAGGTCTTTATCAACGTCCCCGATACGGAGCTCTCCAAGATCGCCGAGGGTATGAAAGTCGAGGTTACCGTTCCCACGGTACCGGGTATTATTTATTCCGGAGCGGTGGAGCGCATCAGTCCGGTCATCGAGAGAACAACGCGAACGTCCCAGGTTGAAATAACGATCAAGGATCACGATGAGAAGCTCAGGGCCGGAATGTTCGGAGACGCCACTATTATCCTCTCGGAAAACTCCGCTGCCCTCGTGATCCCCTTTGAGTCCGTCCTTTTTGATCGTGAGGGCAGGCAGGGACCCTATTGCTACGCGGTAATCGACAATACGGCGCGAAGGCGCCCGCTGACCGTCGGTGTCATAGATGGAGAGTCGGCAGAGGTGATCTCGGGACTTGCGAAAGGGGATAGGGTGGTCACCCTCGGCAAGGAGAACCTGAGCGACGGTACGCCGGTCGTAGTAATAGAGTCCGAGTAGCGCCGGATCGCCCGGCCCTTGGCGTGCCGGATGAAAAGCCGCAGGGGTAAGTCTTACCTTTGGTCGCGGGGCCGAAGCTGGCGATCCTGCCGGGCGACGACGGGTGGGCCAAGACCGCCCTTACAACCCGCAAATATAATTAAGAGTATCCCGCCATGTCTATTGCCAAATTCTCCGTAAAAAACCCCGTCCTGATTAATATGATTACCATCGCGGTGGTGATCCTGGGGATTGTCTCCACCACGAGGCTCACTCGGGAGGTCTTCCCCTCTATATCATACGGCTATATCATTATCGTTACCGCCTATCCCGGGGCCTCACCCGAGGAAGTAGAAAAGGTCGTAACTACCCCGTTTGAGGAAGAGATAGCCGACGTCGACGGGATCAAGAAGCTCGAATCGGTCACGCGGGAGGGGGTCTCCACGGTGATCATACAGGCGGAAAGCGACGTCGATGAGCTGGAGCTTGATCAACTCGTCAACGACCTCAAGAACGAGGTAGATAAGGTCACCGATTTGCCCTCCGATGTGGAGGACCCAGAGTTCATCAAGATCGCGGCGGAATTCCCGGTCGTTACCGTGGGAATTTCAGGCGACGTTCCCGAGGAGACGCTGCGGGCCGCCTCGGAGCGGATCAAATCGAGGATTGAGCTGGTCGACGGCGTTGGGACGGTGGACCGCTTCGGCTACCGGGATCGTGAGATGTGGGTCTCGGTGGACCCCCGGCGGCTTGAGGCGGCAAACCTGACGCTTTCGGAGGTAATACTTGCGATAAAGAAGAGGAACCTCAACATCCCCGGCGGCACCATCGATCAAAACCGAAAAGAGCTGCTCATCCGCACGATCGGGGAGGTGGAAAGCCCCGGCGATCTCGAGGAGGTGATCGTACGGTCGTTACCGAACGGGCCGGTCAGGGTGGGAGATATCGCGGAGGTGTCCGAGGCCTTCAAGAAGCGGGACGTATACGGGCGCATAAACGGAAAACCGGCCATCGCCCTGATGGTCACCAAGAAGGCCGACGGTGACGCTATTGATATCGTGGACGAGATACAGGGTATCGTGGATGAAGAGCGTGCTCTCGTTCCAAAGGAAGCCCAAATAACCCTCGTACAGGATTTCGCCAAATATGTTCAGCGCCGGCAGAATACGATGCTCAGCAACGGCCTTATGGGCCTCGTGCTTGTTATCATCGTGCTCATAGCGATGCTGGAGACCTGGATTGCCCTCTGGGCGGCGCTCTCCATACCCTTTTCGTTCCTCACGGCGATGATCGTGATGCACTATACGGGGATCAGCCTGAACATGCTGTCGATGTTCGGCCTGATCCTCGTGATCGGTATGGTGGTTGATAACGCTATTGTCGTATCGGAAAACTTCTTCCGGTACCGGGAGCTCGGCATGTCAACCCAGGAGGCGGCAATCACCGGGACCGGCGAGGTGGCGCTCCCGGTGGCCGCCGCCTTAACGACAAATATCGCCTCGTTCCTGCCGCTGCTTTTGACCACCGGAATCCTCGGGAAATTCATGCGGGTGATCCCGGAGGTCGCCATTATCTGCTTTCTGGCGTCCTGGTTCCAGGCGTTCATCGTTCTTCCCAGTAACCTCAACCAGTTCGTCAAGGTGAAGGTCGATACGACCCAAAAGGAATTTCGCGGATGGTTCAAGGATTTCAGGGACTTTTACGGGAGGATGCTTGGATACTGCGTCAGGCGCCGCTACCTCATATTCTTCGGGTTGATATCAATTGCCGCGGCCACGATTATTTTCGCCCTGGTAACCATGGAGTTCGTCTGGATGGGAAAGATGCGGGCCGAGCAGTTCTTCGTGACCGTCAACAACCCCGTGGACGCCAACCTTGCGGAGACTGACCGGGTTATTAAGGAGATCGAAAAGTGCGTCATGGAGATCCCGGCCGATGAGCTGGCGTCGGTGGTAACCACCGTCGGCACCGCCCAGGGGAACACGGGTTATGAATACGGTACCTACCTCGGGCAGGTAAGCGTGGAGCTGACCGAATTCGGCTACACCGAGCGCGACTCGGACGAGACGATCAATACTATCAGGGATAAGGTCGGCCGGATTGCCGGTCCCTCCTCGGTTACCGTTGCGATGATGGATGAGGGGCCCCCAACCGGCAAGCCCGTTTCGGTAGAGGTCAAGGGAAACGATTTTGCGACCCTGGAAAAACTCGCCGGTGAGGTGGTAGCCGAGCTCAAGACCATGAAGGGCGTCAAGGATATCGAGACGAACTACCGTCGGGGAAAGGACGAGATCAAGATCACCATAGACGAGCACAGGGTACGGACCGTGGGGCTTGACGTGGCAACCATCGCCACGGAGATAAGAAACGCGTTTGCGGGCGGCGACGCCGGAAACATCCGGCGGGGAGACGAGAAAATTGATATTGTCGTCAAGTACCATGACCACTTTGCTAATCCCAACTACCTTATGAATTTCTCCGTCACGAATATGAAGGGAGAGAGGGTTCCCATAAAGAGCGTTTCCGATATCGTCTACGGGAACGGTATATTCAAGATCTATCATTCCGAACGGAAGCGGACTATCGCCGTTACCGCCGACATCCTGCGAGAGGAGACGACCTCTGCAACAGTCAACAAGGCCCTTATTAAGCGGTTCGGCACCGTCAACAAGGAACATCCCGGCTACGTCTACGACTATACCGGTGAGTTCAGGGATACGCAGGAATCTATGGAGTCGATGGTATCGGCGTTCTGGCTTGCGCTCGGCGTCATCTTCATCATCCTGGCGGCGCTATTCCGCTCGTTTGTCCAGCCGATTATCATCATGGTTGCCATCCCGTTTGCCTTTATCGGCGTGGTGTTCGGGCTATTTATCATGGGAGAACAGCTGTCGATCCTTGCGGTCATCGGAATAGTGGCGTTAATGGGGATCGTTGTCAATAACTCGATCCTGCTGCTCGATTTTATCAACCGGGCGCGAGAGAACGGGTCTACCATACATGACGCCGTGATCGACTCGGGCAAGACACGGCTCCGGCCGATATTGCTCACGTCGTTGACGACCCTGGGCGGGCTCTTTCCCATGGCATTCGGCATCGGCGGCAGCGAGCCGTACCTGGCCCCGATGGCTATCTCTATGTTTTGGGGGATGCTCTTCTCTACGTTACTGACGTTGTTTGCCGTACCGGCACTGTATATCATTACAGAGGATTTTAAGGTCAAGCTGGGGATGGCGGCCGGGGGCAAGAAGTGATTCGTCTTTCCGACGTGAGTATCTCCTATAACAACGGGGATACGGGATCGTCGTTCGCGCTTACCGGGGTGAACCTTCACGTGCCCGAGGGGGCCTACGCAGCCCTCATCGGGCCCAACGGTTCAGGCAAGACGACCCTTGCCAGGATCATCAAGGGGATCACCGAGCCCAGCGGCGGCACCGTTACGGTTGCCGGAAAGACCCTCGGTCCCGAGGAGATATCTGAGGACGTCGGCCTGGTATTCTCTAATCCGGAAAACCAAATAATCTCGACGATCGTGGAAGAAGACATCGCCTTCGGCCTGGAAAATAGAGGCGTTAAAGCTTCCGAAATGAGACGGCGGGTCCGCCGGATCATCCGGCGGCTCGGCCTGGAGCAGTTGTCCAAGCGGCTTCCCCACACGCTATCCGGCGGAGAGCAGCAGCGGCTTGTCATCGCGGGGATACTGGTGATGGAGACCAGGATTATCGTACTTGATGAGGCCACTTCCATGCTGGATTCGAACGGCAGGCGTGATATCCTCAAACTGATCCGGGAGCTGAACGAAAAAGAGGGTATCACGGTCCTCTCCATCACCCACTCCCTGTCGGAGGCGGTGCTCTCTGATATGATCTTTGTCCTGGACGGCGGGAAAATCGCCTTCTCCGGCACACCCGGACAGTTTATCGGCAATGACCGAATACTCGCCCGGCTGAATATCGAGCTGCCCGAGTACCTGCTCTTGCTCAAGGGTCTCATGCGTGCCGGAATCGATGTTCCCGCCACGGGCCTCGGGGTCGACGAGGTCATCGGGTCCCTGGATTTATCTTCGACGAGAAGGATGAATAATGGCCCATACCTGCTGCCGATGCAGTCAAGAGATACCCGAGGGAGGTCTTTTTTATCACGTGAAGCTTTCGGCCGTATCGGGGTATGACGGCGTTATTAATCCTGAACACGAAGCAGAGGCTTCCGGGGATTCTGACCGATATTGGCACATCGGTCATCCACAGATCTGGAAAATTACGTCTATTTCGAGCGGGAAGCTGATCGTTTGTGCGGTCTGCCGAAAGGCGGTTATCGAGACTTTTGCAGGCAGGTGGGGATTCGACGGGGGTTCCGATAAGAATCCAGGGGATTTCCTGCATTGAAATATGACGATATTTACCGTTGTTATCGGTTGACAGAATCGCCGTTTTTTGTGATAATGGCCCATCACGGCAGAAATCCCGTACGTATCTCGTTGATTTTTCCACGGAGTCCGCGGACAATCGCAGGGATACAGAAGGCGTCCGGAGGTCGAACGCACCATACAAACGACGGGTAAGCCGTCGAGGTATTGAGGAAACGGCAGATGGCACTCATTAGCGATCCAGAAGCCGCAAAACGGCTCGCAGAACGATCATATCCGATATCACCATCTATAACAAAGAGAAGGTCAAGGAGGGTCTCAGGAACGATAACCTCTTTGACGTGCTGAAGGTTGATCTGGAAAAGGGTCGAAAGGTCTACGAGAGCAAGGTATCTCCGGAGATCGTTCAAACGACCAACTTTTACGATCTTGCGATCGTCGATATTATGGTCCAACAGGCCACCGATATGAACAGCAAGATCTGAAACCGCCGTGGCAACGACGATCGAAACCAACCGGAACAGCCGGCACCTGATCTTCTTCGTAGAGCCCGACGATCGCGGCAATCGGCTCGATCGGTATCTCTCCAATCTGCTCCTGAATATTCCCGCTCATTTTTTCAAAAACTCATCAGGGACGGATGCGTCCTCGTGGACGAGCTGCGCCGCGTCCGGGTCCGATCCAGTTATCGCCGGCAGCCCGTATCGACGTATTCAATCCGCGAACGAGGCGTCGCAGACGATCGGGCCCGAGGATATTGCGGTTACGATCGTCTATGAGGACGATTGTACTCGCCGTCGTCGATAAACCGGCCGGGCTCTCGGTTCATCCCGGCGCCGGGAGGGTCTCCGGCACGCTTGTCTCCGCGCTCCTCTTTCGGGGCATGAGCCTTTCCGAGAAATCGGGGGCGGATCGTCCGGGGATTGTCCACCGGCTGGATAA
Organism: uncultured delta proteobacterium; assembly: GCA_963735595.1. GTDB lineage: Bacteria > Desulfobacterota > Zymogenia > Zymogenales > Zymogenaceae > JAFGAS01. The sequence continues at coordinate 589,970 of CAVTLK010000004.1, forward strand.
GGATACCTCGGGACTTATCGTGGTGGCAAAGGACGACCGGGCCTATGACGGACTCAAATCCCAATTCATGGCCCATACGGTCGGCCGCCTCTACCGGGGGGTCTGCTGGGGGAGGATCGGGCAGGATCCGGGAGCGATCGAGACGCTGATCGCCCGCCACGGCCGCGACCGCACACGTATGACGACGCGAACCGCCGCGGGAAGAACGGCGGTTACCGAGTACTTCGTCCTGGAACGGTTCAGCGCATATGACGTACGCGCAGTTTCGACTCAAGACCGGAAGGACCCATCAGATCCGCGTCCACATGGCCTCCCGGGGCCACCCGATCGTCGGAGACCGAACGTACGGCGGGGTGAACGCGGCGAAGCGGCTGACCGATCGACGGCTCATCGACGCGGTAACGGCCATGAACCGTCAGGCCCTTCACGCCGCGTCCCTCGGGTTTGTCCATCCCGTTACGGGGAAAGCGATGCATTTTGAGTCTGACCTGCCCTGCCGATATAACTCTTCTTATGGAAGTACTGCATGAAGAAACCGGACGTCGTGACGTTTGAGCGGATCGTCGGTATTCAGGTTCTCCGCCGGGCGCCGGGGAGAAAATCCGGTGTCTCTTTTCCACCAGGAGGACAGTGACCGGCGGGGCGGGCCTTGACTTCGACCACCGGAAGGGCGATAATCCGGCCGTCGGGGAGAGTTATGACGCCGCGGCCGGCTGGTTCGGGGTGCCGGTATCGTCGGTTTTCGTTATGCGGCAGGTGCATGGCGGTGACGTCACGGCCATCCGCGAACTCCCGGAACCCCACCGGATGCGGGCGGCGATTCCCGTTGACGCGACGGTGACCGATCGTCCCGGCCTTGTCCTCACGGTTCTCACGGCCGACTGCCTCCCGATCCTGATGTTCGATCGGAAAAGGGGCGTGGTGGCCGCCGTTCATGCCGGATGGCGCAGTACAACGGCCGGGATAGCACAAAAGGCTGTTACTACGATGGCGGCCGCCTTTGGATCGGAACCCGCCGATATCTCCGCCGCCATGGGCCCGTGCATCGGGAGGTGCTGTTTTGAGGTGGGGCCGGAGGTGATCCGGGATGTGCGTGCGGCGTTTCCGTTTGGCGACGATTATATCGAGACGAAATCCGACGGAAAGGGGATGCTCGACCTGGCCGGGCTCAACCGCGGCGTGCTCACACGCGCGGGCCTTTTCCCCGATCATATCTGGTCGGCTGACCTGTGCACCTATTGTCGCGAGGACCTCTTCTACTCATACCGGCGCGAGGGAGAGGGGACGGGAAGGATGCTGGCCGGAATCATGATCGAGGAGTAGAGCATGCTGATCGTTGGATTGACCGGCGGCATCGCAAGCGGCAAGAGCAGCGCGGCGCGTATCTTCATAAAGCTCGGCGCCAGGGTCGTCGACAGCGACGTCCTGGCCCGCACCGTCGTGGAGCCGGGACGGCCCGCGTTAACGAAGATCAGGGAACGGTTCGGGGGCGGCGTAATAAACGCCGACGGGACGTTGTGCCGGGAGAAGCTCAGGGATATCGTGTTCCACGACTCCCGCGCGCTCGCCGACCTCAACGCGATCGTCCACCCGGCGGTCTATGCCGAGATGGCCCGGGAGATGGCGGAGTATCGGAAGGACCCGGGCGATACAATACTGATGCTCGATATACCGCTCCTGTTCGAGTCGGGAGGAGAAACAATCGTCGAACGCGTGGTGGTGGTCTGGATCGACCGGGAAACGCAGATACAGCGTCTCATGGGTCGTGACGGTTTCTCACGGGAGGACGCGATAAACCGGATCGAAAAGCAGATGGACCTCGATGAAAAGAGGCGACGGGCCGATTTCGTTATAGACAACACCGGGACGTTCGAAGACCTGGAGTTACGGGTGCGGGAGGTCTTCGAGAAGCTATGCGCCCTCAACCGGGACGGCGGGCAGAAGACGGGCCAGAAGAAATAAGAGATACGGGGCCCGCCGTAAGTCTTAGCTTCCCGGAAGCAACACCGGGCCGCCGCCCTGCCATCTTTTCCCTTGACGCTCGTTTGCCGCGGTGGTATCAATAAAAGAGGGGGTATCCCCGGCGAGGCTTTTACCCTCGCGCGGACGAAAAATGCCGTAATGTTCTCCGCGAAGTATACTATAGAATTAAAGGGCCCCCCCTTTATTATGTAGCCGGGGGCGACACCGATAGCCGTTATATCCAACAGGAAAGGCAGTATCATGTTTAGCTCAATTGCAGACGTCATCGAGACCTTCAAGAGAAACTACTATATCATCAACCCCGACGTGGCAACCGTGGTCTACCTCTCGGTGATGATGAACAAACCCATCCTCGTTGAAGGGCCGGCAGGCGTCGGCAAGACCGAGTTCGGCAAGGTCATCGCCGCCTCACAGGGGCTGGAGCTCATCCGGCTCCAGTGCTACGAGGGGTTGGACGAGGCCAAGGCGCTCTACGAGTGGGAATACGCCAAGCAGCTCCTCTATACCCAGATCCTGAAGGAAAAAATCGGCGAAGTCCTGACCGGCACTACGTCTCTTTCCGATGCGGTGGAGCGGCTGGGACATGAGGAGGACGCCTTCTTCTCAACGAAATTTATCCTTCCCCGTCCCCTGCTCAAGTCCATCACCTCCGAAAAGCAGGTGGTGCTGCTCATCGATGAGGTGGATAAAGCCGACCCCGAGTTCGAGGCGTTTTTGCTCGAGATCCTCTCAGACTTTCAGATCAGCATACCGGAGATCGGGACGGTCAAGGCCACGCATATCCCCCAGGTTATTTTAACCAGCAACAACACACGCGATATGTCCGACGCGCTCAAGCGGCGGTGTCTCCACCTGTACATGGATTTCCCCACCAAGGAGCGCGAGGAGGAGATCATCCGCCTCAAGGTGCCGGGGGTCGACGAGCGGCTTGCCAGGCAGGTGGTCTTTACCGTGCAGACGCTGCGTGACCTCGACCTCAAGAAGGTCCCCTCCATCTCCGAGACGCTGGACTGGGCCAGGGCGCTGGTGATCCTCAATATCAAGAATCTCGATCCCGATACTGTTACCACGACGCTAAACTTTATCCTCAAGTACCAGTCGGATATCGAGGCTGCGCGAAAGAACATGACCAAGATCGTCGAGGGGATCGCGGCGCTCAATTAACCATATGATCTACGGAGTATACGCCGGAAGCGATTGACCGCTGCCCATCCGGCCTGTACCTTATAAGAGAAGAATTCTGCCGTGAAAGACGTCATCATTGATTTCATCGACGGCCTCAAGTTTCGCGGGGTCAGGGTCTCCGTCTCGGAGACCATGGACGCGCTCAGGGGTGTGACCGAGATCGGCGTCGCCGATAAGGCGGCCTTCAAATCGGTGCTCAGGGCGACCCTCGTCAAAGACAGGAAAGACATCTCCGCCTTTGACGAGCTGTTTGACCTCTTCTTCAACCCCTCGTCTATCCTGCTTACCCAAAAAACCGAGAATGACAAGAAGATAGCGGCCATCCTGCAGGAGGCACAGGACCTCTTTTCCGAAGAATTTATGGGCGTCATGCAGGGCGACCCCAAGATGATGATGGAGTTGATCGGGGGAATCGCCGAGGCGACCAACCTCAAGGATATCCGTTTCCCCATGCAGTCGGGCTATTTCTTCACCAAGATGTCCGGTATGCTGGGGGGTATGGGACTGGAGCGGGAGCTTTCGGACTTCATAGACTTCCTTCGGGAGCGCGGGTATCTTGAAAACGGGATGGGGGAACAAAACGTCCGCGGTCTTTTCGATGCGCGCCTCACCGATATCAAAGACCTCATCCGCTCCGAGATCAAGCGGGAACAGGAAAAGCACCGGAATCCGAAACGGGACCAGGCCGTTCCGGATGCGATGGGGGAACGGAACTTCTCGGAGCTCTCCGAGCAGGAGATCGAGGAGATGCGGGACGCCATAAAGGCGCTGGTCAGGAAGATCAAGGATACGCTGGCAATCCGGGAGCGGCGGTTTAAACGGGGGAGATTTGACATCAAGCGGACGATCAGGCGCTCGCTTCAGTATGGCGGCGTCCCGATTAAGGTGATTTTCAGGAAGAAGAAAAAGACGAAGGGACAGCTCGTGACAATCTGCGACGTCTCCCGCTCGGTCTGGAACGCCTCCCGTTTCATGCTCAATCTCCTCTACTCTCTCCAGGACCAGTTTGACCGGGTGCGATCATTTGTTTTCGTTTCCGACCTCGGGGAGGTTACAAAGATATTTTCACGTTACGAGCACAACGAGGCGCTCAAACGCCTCATCAGCGAGGCGGGGATAAATTTCTTTTCCTATACGGACTACGGCGATGTGCTGATGCGCTTCTATAACGATTACCTGGATTCCGTGAACCGGAGAACCACCGTCATCATCATCGGCGACGCCCGCAACAACTATATGGCACATAACGCCTGGGTGCTCGAAAAGATAAAGAAGCGGTCCCGGAAGGTATACTGGCTCAACCCCGAGCCGGAGCGCTGGTGGGGGAGCGGGGATTCGGACATGGACAAATTCATGCCGTTTATCACCGAGGCCAGGGAATGCCGTAACCTCAAACAGCTCGCCAAGTTTATCGAGGATCTGGTCGTCTGAACCCCATCAGTATCCGATCAATAAGCGATTAAGGGGAATTCCGCATGCGTCAAGAGAAGAGCCGTATCTATCCGCGACTGCCCTGGGCCCGGAGGCTTTTGACAACGGTTCGTTTTTTCGTCGTCTTCATACTCCTCTTTTCCCTTGCACTTCTGCTTATCTCTTATATATACGGTGGCCGCGTACTAGAACAAGCGGGGCCTCCCGCCCTCCTGGGAAACAAGCACGAAACAATCGCGCTTCTCGAAAAAGACAAAGATAACATCCACCCCTTTACCTTCTGGGTGGCGGGGGATACCCATAAGGATAATTATCTGCGGACCCTTTATCCCGAACAAATAAAACCGCAGCGGCCGGCCTTCGGGATTATCCTGGGGGATGTGGTAGATGACCCACTAAAGCAGCAACACCGCTATTTCTGGAATACCTGCCGGAGGATGGATATCGATTCCCCAACATTTGTGGTTGTCGGTAACCACGACGTGGGGGAGGGACAGATGTTCGACAGGACCGACTACGGGGTATACGGATTTGATCTCAAGGAGTTCCGTGACGCGTACGGGCCCGACGAGTTTACCTTTACCTATGCGGGATGTCTGTTTATCGTGATCAATAATTCCATGGGTGGAGAGGCATACATGGATTTTCTGGAGGGGGCCCTCGAACGGGAAGCCTCAAACGCCCGCATGGTCTTCGTGATCTGTCACTTACCCTTTCGGACGGACTATGATGTGGCGAAATACCCCGCCGTCTTTATTCCCCGGTTCAGGGATCTCGCCGCAAAATACCGTATCGATTACCTCATATCAGGCCATTTCCACACCTATGTGCGGCAGAACATCTTCGGCACGACGCATCTTATATCGGGGGGAGGCATGGGCCTCTTCGGAAGAGAGTCCACATCGATTTCCCACGGGGTCTTCTTTAACGTCGATCCGGAGTCACGGGTTGTCACCGAGCGGGTGATGATAGTCCATGACGGGGCGGCCCGAAAGTTCCTATATCAAATAGACTACCTTACTGTCGTTATCATCGCCCCGTTCGTCACGGCACACCCGTTCCTCGGCGGCGCCTGCGGTGTCGTGGACCTCCTTCTGCTTGGCTTCTTTATTACCCCACTTGTTCGCGGTCGGAGGAAGGAAAACGCGGCCTGAACCCGCTGAGAGGACGTGAGCGCCTCGGGGTCGGCCGCGTTTTAGCAGAGATCCATATCCTTGCGGAACGACGGTAACGGTCGGTCGCCGGGTGACGATCCTCCCTACTTCCCCATAAAGTGGAAGATAAAGAATCCGAGCAGGACTACGATAGACGCGAAACCAACGACCACTGTTGAGATAATCGCCTTCATCGGTTCTTTCTTATCGTGCTTTAACACCATTCCCAATAACACGAAGAGCACTATGAAAAGGATGACTTCCAATGCGCTCTTCGTTACCCAGTGATGGCCGGTAACAGAGGCGAGGAAGCTTTTAAATGAAGCGACGTATTCCGCAATGATAACGACTATAACCGTCACGATCATCGTGATGTTTGCCGACCAGGCCGCTGCCGAAACCTTGTTTTTCATCACTCTCCTCCGTTAAGGCGTGACAACGTTTCCTGCCGCCAGGGCTGCCCTGGCGCCTACCGCGATGAGAAAACCCATCATCGCCATAGAAAAGCCGGTTAGGAAAACGAGGGCCGACAGCATACCGAGCCTCGTTCTGCCCTTTATGGCTATGTCTTTGAAGCTCTTTGTCACGAATAGGCTGATCACGACTACTGCGGCCATGAGCGGGATAAACAGAAAAATGTGTTCCTTGGCTTCCATGATAATGCCGTGGGCCCACGCGTATGTCGAGCCGATGATGACCGGTTTGACGGTTTTCCCATACGTCGTCACGTAATAATATCCCCCCACGATCCAGCTTACGGAAATCAGGGTCAGTCCCGTGAGGGATACGGCGCGCGCCCGCTTGAGCCCCTCTTCCTTTGCGTTGATAAGCTCAACGACGACCCAGAGAAAGCAAAGGGCGCCAAGGTCCCCGAGACCCGCGTGCAGGAGGACATACCAACTGATCTCATTCATTGCTTACCTCCATATCGAACTATGTTAATTGTATCATGCCATATTGGATAAATGTCAAATAGTTTTACGGCGGTCATTATAAAGCGGATTGTGGATCAGGCGTTCACTCCGCAGCGGCGGTAATGTGGTTATGCGGCGGGCCCTGATTTGAGAGCCTGACATCCACACCGCGGAGGCGTCACCCACGGGGCTCGATGAATAGAGATATTTGAGCTATGATAAATAAGAATATGCTTGGAAAAACCGAAATAGTATGATATTACCTGAATACGTACCCTGCGAGGGAAGAAAGGACTCTTTGCCCGTCGGACCCCCCGAGAATTCCGGCGGTCCTTTTAAATATGATGAAAGTACCGATTATGCAGCGATAAAGTCTTCACGTGCCAAAACCTTCATATTCATGTTGTCTTACTCCTGTTACCAGACTCTATGGAGGCACAGTATGGAAAAACAAAATCGGTTTCTGACCCTGGCGCTCATCACCATTCTCACCTGTTGTCTCTTCGCACTGCAGGGATGTGGAGAGAAGACCCGCCCCTCCTTTGATGCCCAGTACGATGTAATCATCATCGGCGCCGGCGTCGGCGGAATGTCCGCGGCGGCCACGCTGGCGGCCAACGGCCTTAAGGTGTTACTGCTCGAACAGCACCATAAGGTCGGCGGATGCGCGACGAATTTCACGCGAGGCGACTTTACCTTCAACACCGCCATGCACCTTTTGGTGGGCGCCGGCGACAGGGTCCCCAACGAGGGACTCAACAAGCTGATTCGGACCAACGGCGTCTACGACAAGATGAAGCTCTACGAGCTCCCCGACTACTACCGCTCGATTTACCCGGGGGTAGATTTTCGGGTGCCGAACCGCTGGGATGAACTGGATACGGCCCTCAAAGAGCGGTGGCCCGAAGAGACCGCCGGTATCGACAAGTTCCACAGGCTTTGCGCCGATCTCTACGACGAGGCCTTTTCCATCAGCGGAATTTTCCGCAAGAGCGGGTTCGACGCGTTGCTCATAAAGGCCAAAATCCCCTTCAAACAGAAAAACCTCTATGAGTGGAAAGATAGGACCCTGGCCGACCTCATGGACGAGTGCTTCACCAACGATGACATCAAGGCGGTGCTCAACCAGACCTGGGTCTATTATGGCGCGCCCGTTTCCGATCAGTCGGCGCTCTTCTATATGACGGCGACCGACGCCATTATGACCTACGGCACGTACCATGTCTTCGGGACCGCTCAGGCGATGGCCGACGCCTACGCCGCGCGGATTATCGAGCTCGGCGGTGAGGTCAAGACCGGGACGCTGGTTACCAAGATCATTATCGAAGACGGCCTGGCCCGCGGGATCGAGACCGAGTTCGGCGACACCTACACCGCCCGGTACGTCATCTGCAATACCGACCCCTACCAGATGGTTTTCAAGCTGATCGGCGAAGAAAATCTTCCGAAAGACTACGTAGAGAAAATCAAGGGGATGAAGATCGCCAATTCCCTCTTCGGGGTTTATCTCGGTCTCAATATCGACCTGAAAGCACTCGGATATACGGATACCGAGATCATCTACAGCACCGATAAGGACAGCGGTAAGATATACGACAGCATGATGAAGGGGGATTTCGCCGACGGCGCGTCGTCCATTTCGATCTACTCGAATTTCGGGGATCCTATCTATGCCCCACCGGGTAAGTCATGCGTAGTGCTCCACGCCTATTCCGACTATGACGCCTGGCCAAAGGATCGCGACGAATACCAGAAGATGAAGGAAGAAAACGCCTGGGAGCAGATCAATTTGGCGGCCCGGATCATCCCCGAGCTCGGCGATCCGAGGAATATCGAGGTCATGGAAGTGGTAACACCCCAGAGCCTCGAGGAATATACGATGAACTATAAGGGCGTCCCGTACGGTTTCTATCTTGACACCAAGCAGTGGGACAAGATCCCCAACGACACGCCCATCGATAACGTATTCATCGCCAGCAACTGGTCACAGGCATGGTTTGGTATGGGTGCCGGCCAGGTGAACGGATGGCGCGCCGCCCGTTTGGTATTGGACCGTGAAGGCATTCAATAAGGAGGACCACATGAAAACAAAGACACTACAGAAAACGGCTTTCGTCTTTATCGTTGCGGTCCTTTTATCGGGATTGGCGGCTATCGCCGCCCTTTCGATAGACTTCGGCGCCGCTCGCGTTGACCTGGACGATACCACGAAGGCGACCAGCCGATACCTTCCCGTTACCTTCGACCATAAGACGCATATCGAAGGATACGGGATTTCCTGCGTCACCTGCCACCATACGGAGAAAGAGACGTTCACGTCCGGCTCTACCGCTCGGTGCGGAGCCTGCCATAACGCGGAAGGCGAAATCTCCTTCAAGGACGCGATGCACAAGCGGTGCGTCGTCTGCCATATCACAGAAGCCGAGGCCGGCAAAAACGCTCCTACAGAGTGCCTGTCGTGCCATACGCAGCGTCCATAACACTTGACTCGCGGCCCCCTCGTGCGAGAGGGGGCCGCTTCCTTTGCGTATATCTGTCCGACGACAGCCCGGTACCGGATGATTACGTATACTCCGGTACTGATGAATAGTAGTATACTCATTGCCCGTTATTGGCCGTTCGCCGGCGGCGAATCCCCACGTTCGCGACATCCGGTTCTGCTGTATCGCCTTGCTTGACTGAGACAGAGACCACCGATATTCCTGCCTGTATGAAGAGCGGCCCGTAACACTTCGAGAGAGCGGTTCGTTCACGGCGGCCAATCCGCCAGGTAGAGCGCGTATTTATTTGCCATAGTCCAAAAAAGTATGGTTACGCGAAAAGGCCAATCTCACACAGACGACCTGCCCGATAAAATCCGTGATATCCTGTCCAGGATTCCCTCGACGGATTCCATTGCCCTCTGGATAGCCGCCCCGGGACTCACCGAGATACTCTACATAAGCCCGTCCGCCGAAAAGATCTATGGACTTCCGTACGCCGAAATGTATAAGAACCCCCGCCTCTGGCTGGAAGCCGGAGGGTTGGGCGATCGTGCGAAAGACCGGGGACCGTCACCCGGAGACGGCGACGGTTGTTACTGCACGGAACGCTGCATCACGAGGCCGGATGGATCCATTGCCTGGGTACTCGAAAGGACCGGTGCCGTAAGCAACGATCAAGGTGCCGTATCATGTCTCGTCGGGTTCTCGGAAGATATCACCAAACGGAAGATCAAGGAGACCGAGCTTCTTGAGTCGGAGAAACGTTACCGGGCGCTTGTTGAGACGTCTACCGATGGGATAGCCGTTATCCAGGGCGACAGAATCGTATTCTTCAACGGCCTGCTTGTCGAGAAGACGGGATTTAGCCGGGAAGAGCTTTCTAATACTTCGTTTGACCGGTTTATCCACCCGGACGACCTTCCGATGGTAGTCGACCGTTATACGAGCCGGATGAAGTCGCAGGCCTCCGAGGGGTCCCTTGAATTCCGCGTTCTCACGAAGGATAATCAGGTTATCTATGCCGAGATCAACGTTGCCCTGACCCAGTGGGAGGGCGAGCCGGCCCTGCTGTGTCTGTTCAGGGATGTAACGGACAGAAAAGCGGCCCAGGAAGCGTTGGAGAAATCGGAAAAGCGATACCGTGACCTTGTGGAAGACATCGACGATATAATCTATATTATGAACGACAGCGGAACGTTTCTCTTTGCGAATGGCGCACTCCTGAGATTTGCAGGACTTGACAGGGACAAGATACGTACTACCAACTTCGTTGACATGATTACCCCGGAATCGTATGAGCAGGTAAAGGATATCTATAAACGGCAGCTGAGCGGGGAGGACGTAGGCGCTTTCGAGATAAGCTTTAAGACTTGGAATGGAGATATCGTCACGATCGAGACCAGGGAGCGCCTCGTCCGGAAAGACGGCCGGGTTGTCGAGGTGCACGGTATCGGCAGAGACGTCACCGAACGGAAACGCGCCGAGCGCGCCCTCCGGGAGAGTGAAGAGCGGTACCGGAAGCTGGTCGAAGTATCTCCCGACGCGATTATTGTGCACAGCGGCGGTAAGATCGTTTTCGCCAACTCCGCGGCGGCCCGGCTTATCGGCGCCGCGACACCGGAAGACCTGTCCGGAAGAAATGTCCGGGACTTTATGCATCCCGATTTCATCGCTACCCTTATTGGGCGTATTCAAACATCAATGAAGGGGGGTGTCCCGGCCCCAATGACGGAAGAGAAATTTATTCGGATCGATGGAACAACGATAGACGGCGAGGCGGTAGCCATGCCCCTGACGTATGAAGGGGAACCAGCCGTACTTGTTGTCGTCCGGGATATAACCGAGCGTAAGGAAGCCCGGCATGCCCTCGTCCTTCGCGAGCGGGAGCTTAACAACGTATTCGAATTTACCGGTACTGCGATGCTTATCGTTGAAGAAGATATGACGATAACGAAATGTAACCACGTATTTGAAGAGCTCGTCGGGTATACGAAAGAAGAAATCGAAGGCACAATGCGCTGGACGGCTTTTGTCCACCCGGACGAACTGACCCGCATGGTCAATTACCATAGGGCTCGAAGAAGCGGAGATACTGCGGCGCCCGCTTCTTACGAGTCCAGGGCTATCGATAAAAACGGAATCGTAAAGCACATTCATATAACCATTGGCTTCGTTTCCGAGACAAGACAAACAGTTGCCGCGATCCTCGATATCACCGATCGAAAGAGGGCGGAGAATGCGCTCCGAGAATCGGAGGAGAAACTGAGGCACTTATTCGATTCCTCAAAGGACGTGATATTCCTCTCCACCATAACCGGTTGGTTTTACGACATCAACCGGGCAGGTGAGGAGTTCTTCGGATACAGCCGTGATGAACTGCTCGGACTGGATACCCAGGATATCTACAAGAATGAGAATGACAGGCAAGTCCTGCACGAGGCTATTGAGACGCTCGGTTTTGTGAAAGATTGGGAGGTGACTTTTAAAAAGAAGGACGGGACCCTTGTTGACAGCCTTATCACGGCAACCCTCAGAAGGGACAGGGAGGGAAACGTGATCGGATACCAGGGCATTATCAAGGATATCAGTGATCGCAAGCGGCTTGAACAGCAGTTGGCTGCGGCAAAGAGGATGGAGGCAATTGGCACGCTGGCCGGCGGCATGGCGCACAATTTCAATAACATCCTCGTGGGTATCATGGGCTACTCTGAGCTGCTGCTTGAGAAGAAGGACGCGAAGGATCCGGACTATAAGGCCCTGAGGATTATTCACGAGGGAACGGTTAGCGCCTCAAAGCTTACCAAAGAGCTTCTTTCAATCGCCCGGGGCGGTGACTATAGCCTGGTCAAGCTCAACCTCAATACGCTCATCAAGAGGTTCCTCCCCCTGATCACGGGGACGCTGGATACGTCGATCGAAGTAAAGACCTACCTTGCGGAGAATCTCCCGCTCATTGAGGGCGATATGAGCCGGATACAGCAGTGCCTGCTTAATCTGTGTATCAACGCCCGGGATGCCATCCCCGACGGCGGTAAAATCCTCATCGAAACATACTACCAGCACCTTGGCGAGGATTTCGTCCGCGCGCATCTTGGGACTCATACGGGCGATTATGCCGTCGTCTCCGTGACAGACAACGGTGAAGGGATCCCCGAAGAACATAAACCCCATATTTTCGAGCCCTTTTTCAGCACGAAAGACCAAAAAAGGGGGACCGGTCTCGGCCTGTCGACGGTATGGGGCATCATGAAGAGCCACAAAGGATTGATAACGGTCTATTCCGAGCCGCACGAGGGAACAACCTTTAAGCTTTATTTTCCGGCTATATCCGGCAAACTGCGTCAGCCCGCGCCCCTCAAGGTTGATAGGGTTGTCCCGGGCAGCGACACGATCCTGATTATAGACGATGAGCCGATAGTCCGCGAGACCTGGAGCGATGCCTTATCCGAACGTGGGTTTACGGTTATCGTTGCTGAAGACGGCGCCGAGGGAATCGATATCTTTAAGAAAGAAAAGGACGCCATTGATCTGGTTATCCTCGATTTCATTATGCCCGTAATGGGAGGCGGGGAGACCTTTCTCAAGCTTAAGGAGATAAAGCCGGATATTAAGGTGTTGATATCATCCGGGTACGGCGCAAACGGTATAGTGTGGGAAGGTATCGGTGGGAAAGCCGAAGGCTTTATTCAGAAGCCATGCCCGATCTCGTATCTTATCGAAAAGGTGGGCGAGATCGTGAAAAAGGCGTAACCGTCTTTTGACCTGATATCCCGCCGGTACGAGGGCAGCGAGGCCGCCATGGGCGCTGAGTACCTCCGTAAGCGAGGCGCCCGAATTGGGAGAAAACCGGGATCGGCGTAATCGGGACCGTAAAGGGGTGGTCGTCCGTTCGGGTACGGCCGTACCTCTCCAATGTCCCGGTTACGATGATACCGCCAACCGAATCGATTCAGAACGAAACAATTGCCGCAATACGAAGGCCGACTGCTACTTGATAACCTTCTTCAATTCTCCCGCCGGCATGAATTCGAACCTGCACATGGGGTCGCCCTTACTGACGCACTGGACTTCATCGGCCTCATAGTGCTTCTCGAACGCTCCCGAAGCCGCCCCGGCGTACAGGCCCGCGCACAGGATACAGGTGGCGGCCTTTTGCTTTTCACCGGGATGCACTTCCCCGTACCCCGCCGCTTCCCAGGTCTTAATGAAGTCGATTACTATTTTTCCCGTAGCCTCGTCGTACGTGATGTCCTTGACCTTACCCCAGCCCATGTTTTTGATGAGGTCAAGGTGCTTCTTGATTTGCTCGATCCCGCCGCCGAAGTACTGACGCATCCGATCGCCGGCTATCTTACCGGAAGAAAACCCCGCCTCGTAGATCTGGCGTTTGGCGACCGGGCCGAGGAGCCCCACCAGACGATCGACCATATTAGCCAGCAGGGCTATGGAAAAGATCACCCATTGCCGATTAAAGGCATGGATCTCGTCGTCGTCATTTACCTGAAACATCCCTGCGCCTAATTGCTTGTCACTCATGATATCACCTTCTTACAATTGTATATTGAACTCTTCTCATTGCGATATATCATTTTAGCGCGAATGTCAAGCCCTCGGTTGTCCTTTTTAGCGCCGGACGCGGCTATACTTCGTCCGGCACCATCGAAATCTCGATCTCCTTGAGCTTTCTCAGAATAGTTATCGAAAGCGTCGGGCCTTCCGGAAGTCCCGAGAGGATTCGGTGGATATCATCCACGCCCGTAATGGGAATGCCGTTTATACGGACGATTAGGTCACCCGACAGGAGCCCCGCGCGTTGAGCAGGGCCGTCTTTCTCCACGGAGGCGACCTCCACAACGGCGCCGGATGAGAGGCTGAAGTGACGCTGGACGCGCCGGCCGATTGGCCGGGACTGGGCGACGATCCCCAGATAGTGGCGTCGAACCTTGCCACGGTTGATCAGCTCCCCAACCACCCAGCGGGCCGTGTTGACCGGAACGGCAAAGCTGATGCCCTGGGCCATCGAAATCATCGCCGTATTGATGCCGATTACCAGTCCCCGGCTGTCCACGAGCGGTCCGCCGGAGTTGCCGGGATTGAGCGAAACGTCGGTTTGAATGACGTTTTCAATAAGCCTGCCCGACTGGCTTCTGAGATTTCTGCCGAGGGCCGAGATAACGCCGGTTGATACGGTATTCTGGAAACCAAGGGGATTACCGATAGCGATAACCAGTTGGCCCGCCCTCAGGGTATCCGAGTTCCCCAACTGGGCGATCGGAATTGATCCGGCGCCGACGCGAATCACCGCGAGATCCGTCGCCGGGTCGGTTCCGACCACCGAGCCCGGAAACTCGTTTCCCTCAGTCAGGTAAACGGTAAGCTCCCCTGCTGCCTCAACCACGTGATTATTCGTCAGTATAAAGCCGTCCGGAGTTAGAATTACCCCGGAACCCGCGCCCTCGGCGCCGGAGCGACGGGAAGACGCCTTGGTCTTGACACGGATGCTCACCACGGCCGGCCCCACCCGCTCCACTACGCCGACGACCGCGCGGGAATAGGCGTCCAGCAGGTCACGGTCGTCGTCTCCCTGGCTCGGAAACAGGGCGGGGGCGTCGCCCGGAGCAGCATGGTCCGGCAGAGAGACGAACGTTGCGATGTTCGGTTTCCTCTTCATGGCTTTTACAGAATCCTTTCAATCAGACGAGGGTATAGCGTATGAAAAAAAGAAGCTGCGCATTAGTACGGTATTAGTATATAATATGCGCATTCTTTTCCGTGCCGTCAATGCCCCTGCCCCTGAATCAGGATGTGTCCGGCGGCAGGCCGGGACGGCGGGCGGTGCCGAGTCCAAGGGACGAATCTCCCCGGCGCCGTACGGAATCGGGGAATCTTTGTATGGGGAAACGATATGATTATTCGAAATCTTGACGCGGTAACCAAAACGACGCCCGTCATGGAGGGCGCCCGGGGCGTGACCAAGCAGCTCCCCATCGGCGCAGAGGACGCGACGCCCGGTTTTTCCATCAGGGTCTTTACCATCGGGATAGGCGGATACACCCCCTACCACAGCCACCCATTCGAGCACCTGAACTACATCATCGAAGGGCAGGGCGTTGTGGTAGACGAGGCGGGAAACGAGGCTCCGGTCAGGAAGGGCGACTTCGCCCTGATCCTCCCGGACGAAAAACACCGGTATAAGAACACGAGTCCTGCCGCCGATCTCGTACTGATATGCGCCGTACCGAAAGCGTACGAGTGAGATAACGCTCGGCCGAGCACGAGCCCGGTTATGAGAGAAGTGCCCGCCTCATGCCGGCCCCGCCAAGAAATAGAAAACGCGAGGCTGTATGATGAATATCATATGTCCCCAGTGCGCCGCGACCGGAACCATCAGCGAGGCCCTTGTGCCGGACGGGGGAAAGACCGTCGCCTGCCCGAAGTGCCGGGCGAAATTCACCGTTACCAAGGCCGCCTCAAAGGTAGGCCCCGTCGCGGTCTCTTCGCTTCAGCCGCCGGAAGAGAAGGTCCCCGTGGCCTGCCGCGCCTGCGGCGCGTCCGGCTCCCTGCCTGCCTCCCGAATACCCCCGGGAGGCGTAACAATCACCTGTCCGAAGTGCAAGGCGCGGTTCCCCGTAAAGCGGCCCGTCTCCGCAGCGTCGGCCGCCGCCGCCATAGCACCCACTGCCTCTGCCGCGGGAGAGATGGTCCCCTACCGCTGTCCCCAGTGCGGGCGGGAGGGGAGCGTCTCCGGACGCCTCGTTCCGGAGGGGGGGACCGGGATGAACTGCCCCGGATGTAACACCCGGTTTTTCGTCAGGCGGCCGGGAGAGGCCGAACGCGACACGCCGGCCACCCTTCAACCGAGGACGATGCCCGCGCAAAACGCTGCGGACCCGACGGTTTCGGCCATTTCGGGCCTGGTCGGCCCGTCCGTTGCAGTGCCGCGCCCGCTGGCGCCGTCGGGCCTGCCACGCCTGGGCAATGCCCGCGCGGATGCCGGCCAGTCCCTTGATGAGATGTGGAGCCCGAGCGTCGGGCGGGCGGTGGCGGGAGGGGCCGCGGCGGCTTTCGTCGGGGCGATGATCTGGGCCCTTATCACGGTGATGACGAGCTTCCAGATCGGGTGGATGGCCATCGGGGTTGGGGCGCTGGTCGGGTTTGCGGTGAAGTTTTTCGGGAGGAGTACTGATCAGACGTTCGGTTTTATCGGGGCGGGCCTCTCGCTTTTCGGCTGCGCTATCGGAAACCTGATGGCGGCCTGCGCCTTCATCTCGTCTGACCCGAGGAACGCCGGATTCATATCCGTCCTTTTCGATGCACTCGGCAGCCCCGGCACCGCCGCCAGGATTATGGGCGCTTCCTTTCATCCACTGGATATCCTGTTTTATATCTTCGCCATCACTACGGGATACAAGGTCGCCATGAGCAACGAGTGACGTGACGGCCGATACTATGTCGAAGATTAAATCTGAGATCCAGGATAACGGTAATCGGTATTCAGCGATGTCATTGCGCGGGCAGAATAGTACCGCCCGATCCCTATTACCTATGCCGGTATCGTACTCCACGAGTAATCCCGATAACAGTCGGGCCGGAAAGGAGTCCCGGATAATGCAGAAAAACAACGGGAAGTATAACGCCGCATATGCCGATACCGGACGAAAGGCCGGTGATGGTAATGGCGGCCTAAAGAAAACGGTGCTAATGGTAGTGCTGGTCTTGCTTTTGCTGTTCTGCGCCCGGACTCGGCCGGGGTTGTGTGCCGAGATTGTGGCGGGACCCATCCTGCAGCGTACCGGGGATACGATGATGACTATGCTCTGGGAAACGGATAAAGTGTCGCACGGTGAGGTGACCTACGGCCGGCCGAGCGAAAAGGAATGCACCTCCATATCTACCGGACCGGGAACGCACCACATTGTGGCACTAACCGATCTCGAGCCCGGCCAGGAGTACGAATATTCCATTACAGACGGGGTCCAGACGCTCTATCGCTCCTACTTTCACACTGTACCAACAGACGGCTCTTACCGGGCGGTATTAGTCGGGGATACGCATGCGCCGAGGGAGGGGTTTTCGACGCTGGTTCCGATAATCGGGATCCTTAAGGCGGACTTTATTATATTTCTCGGGGATATGGTTTCTCACGGGACCGATTTGAGTGAATGGCTGGTGTTGCTCGAAATAGGACGGGTGCTGTTTGACCATATCCCGGTATTCACGGTGGTGGGGACCATGAACGGGAGACCAATGCCGGACCCTCACTGTACGACCGCTTTTTTCCCCAATCGAACAATCCGACGCACGGAACCGACAACGTACGAGGTCCGTATCGCTGGAGACCGGTTCATTTTTCTGGACGTGGAGAAAAAGAAAATCGCAGATATGATGTGGCTTTTCACGACGCTCCTGGACTCGGGAAAGAACCGCGACGGTCATCATATCTTTGTTTTTTCACACAAGGGAATAACGAGTTACAAGGGCGGTCGCTCCGGTTGTTACGAGCTGAGGCAGCTTGAACCGGTTATGGCGGCATGCGGGGTAACGGCCCTGTTTTCCGGGCACGACCATCACTACGTCAGGGGGAGGAGCCACCTGGGGCTGCCGTTTTTCATCAGCGGCGGCGGAGGGGGGGCACCCTATGAGATAAACGGGAAGAGTTTTCTCGCGAGGCTTGCCGGCCGTATGGAATCGTCATATAAAGGTTTACATTTTCTCGTGCTGGACGTCTCCGGGGGGCGTTGCACGGTACGGGCCGTCGATGACCGGGGCCGGACGGTCGATGAGGTTGACCTGGGCGCCCGGCGCTGAGGTCGGAAGTACAACAAGGCAAGGGGAAAGAGATAAAATATGCACCACCGAGTTGCTCAAGGCCTCAAGGGGTCGAGTCTTTTGTTGACACTTTTTCTCCCCACACTATGATGCGATTGCCGCGTCGGCCTTCGGCCTCCTCGTAATGACGGGGGACGCTTTCGGTGACAGTCGGGGGATTGCTTCGGTCGTTTCACTCCCTCGCAATGACGGCGAAGTGACAGGAGGGGCGGACACGATGAATCGTGTCCCTACAGGTGGTATTGACGTATCGTGTTAGAATCCGTAGGGGCGGCATACATGCCGCCCGCAGCACCCCATCGGCGTATAAAAAAAAGGAGCTGCGAAACCCGCAACTCCTTTTAGTATTCAATGGTCGGGATGA
>CAVTLK010000005.1:0-941710 GCA_963735595.1 uncultured delta proteobacterium
ACTGAACCGGGTCAAGGAGATCTTCGACGGGCATATGGCGTGCCTGCCGTTTGTAACCACGGTGGACGGAATGCTCGGGCAAGACGCGGTCTTCGACGGGATCCGGCGGCGGCGGCCGAGTTCCTTGATACCCTCACGTCGTAGGGATACCATTTAAAAGGGATACGAAGAACGGGCGACGATCCGAAGATCGTCGCCCGTTTTCATTCAGCACAGTCCGGGTATCTCGGCCTATTACGCGCCGGTCGGGTTGTCGGCCGCGGCAGACTTCTCAAACGCACCCGCGCACGCCGATCCGAACAGCGCGTAGTAGAAGAGGTACTTGATGTAAAATGTGAGGAGAACGGCAATAGAGGATGCCGAGGTACGGTATGCGGAGAGGACGAAGTAGGCGAAGAAAACGCATATCATCAACACGACCGCGATGACGTAGTCGTCAAATGCCTTAAAGATGTTATGCACGACCTCCCATATCCTGAAGGCGGCCCCGAACCGCTCGTCACTTTTCGCGTAGAGGGCAAGCGCCATCGGGAAGAGGACCGCGGCCACGATCGCCAGTATCGCACCGACGCCGAAAAACACGGCCGCCGGCAGTATGATACCTTCCGGGAAAATGCCGGTCCTTTCCTTGAGCACGAAGGCGCTGATAAGAAACACCGATCCCGACCCCAGGAATACCAGCGGTATCAGGAAGTAGAGAAGGCGCAACAGGAAGATCATGAAGCCCTGGATGAAGATATCTCCCCACTCGTCCCATTCCGGCATCGTGGGAGGGCGCCCGGCGAGCCCCGCCTTGAATATCCGGTAGGCGTAGCCGGTGCAGAAGAAGTTGACGATCGGCAGGAGCGAGAGCGCGATACCGATGATCATCTTGACCGACCACTCCTTATCCTGGGTAGGATACATAAAGATTTCCTTGATGTCCATGTTCCTTATCCTTTCCGTAGCCGCCTATAGTTATAGTACCCCCGGCCCTGCTATTTGTCCGCCTTTCGCCTTGAACTGGTCCCTGAGCTGGTACTTGAGGACCTTGCCGGCAGACGTTGCGCGGCAGGGCTTCGATGACTTCCAGTTTCCGCGGGATCTTGTAGTCCGCAAGCCTTGTTGTGAGGAATTCCCTGAGCTCGTCGAGGGTGAGCGTCTCATTTGGCCTGGTCACCACGACGGCCGTGACCGTCTCGCCCCAGGTGGGATGCGGCATGCCGATGATGACGGCGTCGGCCACCTTCGGGTTTTCGAAGATGGCGTCCTCCACCTCTTTGCTGTAGACGTTCTCGCCGCCGGTGATGATCATGTCTTTCTTACGGTCGACCAGGGTGATGTAGCCCTCGTCGTCCATGTTCCCCAGGTCGCCGGAGTGGACCCAGCCGTCCTTGATGGCGTTCTTGGTGGCCTCGGGGTTCTTATAGTAGCCCTTCATGGCCATCTCGCCCTTGATGACCAGCTCGCCCACGACCCCCGGCTTGGTGATGGTCTTCTCGTTCTCGTCCACCAGGCGGGATTCCATGTTGACGACGTACTTGCCGCCGGCGCCCGCCTTTCTGATCTGGTCCTCGGGCAGGAGCGCGACGCCGCCGGGGCCGGCCTCGGTGAAGCCGCACAGGCAGAAGAAATTGGTGCTCTTGAATTTATCCATCATCTGCTTGACGGCCTCGGCCGCCATGGGGGCTGCCCCGTAGCCGTAGAAGCGGATGCGGGACAGGTCGTACTTGTCGAAGTCCGGGACCCCCATCAGCATGGTATACATGATCGGGGCGCCGAAAAACAGGGTGATCTTCTCGTTCTGGAGGAGGTCAAGGACCTTATCCGGCGGCCAGAACTCCTTGTTGACGACGTGGGTCGACGCCGACGTAGGTGCCGGGATTGAGATAGAGGTTGAGCTCGGCCGAGTGGAAGAGCGGCGCGGCGTGGAGGATCCGGTCGTTGAGGTTCGTCCCGATGAGGCTGGTGATGCTGGTGGTGAGCACCATGTGCGCGTGGTGGACGAAGAGCGCGCCCTTGGGCCTGCCGGTGGTGCCGGAGGTGTAGATGATCTCGCTCTCGTCAAACTCGTCCACTTTTACCGTTGGCTCGTCCTTTTTGCCGGAGTCGAGCACCTGGGTAAAGACGTCAAATCCGTCGAACGTGCGCCGGTCCGGCGGAATAATAGTTCTTGACCTTCTTGAGCCGTTCCTTCATGTCCCGGACGGCCGGCTCGAAGCAGTCGTCGAAGATAACGGCAACGGAGTCCGAATTGTCGAAGATATACTCGGCCTCCGGCGGGGCCAGCCGGAAGTTGACCGGGACCGCCACGCCGCCCGCCTTGACGACGCCGTAAAAGGCAAAGCACGAAGAGGTCGGAGTTGAACATCCAGAGGGACACTTTGTCGCCCTTTTTCAGGCCGGCCTTGAGCAGCGTGTTGGCCACGGCGTTGACGCGCTCATTGACCTCTCTCCAGTTGAGGCGTGTTCCCTCGTAGACGAGGGCCTCCTTTTCCGGGAGCATTCGGGCGTTTCGTGCGACGAGACCTCCTAAATCCATTCGAGACCTCCATGAGATGTGGTTAGAAAGGGAAGGATAATGTGTGGAAAGTGGTACATTTGTATCAGATTTTTCGACGGGAGTCAAAGGTTCTTTTGACTGATGGGTCAGAAAATGCGGATGCGGAGCCGGTCTTTTTAGGAGAAGGGAAATCCATCGAGGCCAATAGCATTGGAACTTTATAGTAGTATGCTCAACATATCCGTGATCATATATTTTTCTTGACAATGTCCAAGAGATGTAATAGAAGATATTCAAAAACATCCGATAAATTTAACTAGATACATAGAAGGTTCGTCAGGGCTTTCTTCTGATCTCCTTTTGCGAGTATTGATACTAATAGTCCCTCTACCATCCCGGAAAGACGGAAAAATACTCATGCAGATAAATACGAAGCAATCCCTCCTTATTTTCTGGTCTACCGCAATCCTGGTTTTCTTTATCTCGCTCACGCGGGTTTACGATATAGCGCTCGATAGGATCACGCCGTACAGTTCGTATTCACCGTTTATACCCTGGGTGGTCATTCCGGCGTATATCTACTGCTTTATCCGCGCCCGCAAGGAGTCGCACCGCGCGCAGCTGGTGTTGCTGAATTTCCTCTTCTTTTATATCTACCTGTCGTTCCTGAATATTATCGGATGCATCTATACCGAAACTCGGACCGGGACCGACATCCTTCGTATATCGTATCGATGGATGGAGTTCCTTCTATTGCTCAAGTGGAGAAATAGGGGTCAAATCTTTTGTTGACACTTCTTCTATCATAGGTTAGCATTACCACCATGACGCGACCACTTAGAATCGAATACCCCGATGCGTGGTATCATGTTATGAATCGGGGAAGAAGGCGAGAAACAATCTTTAACGAGGATGCGGATTTCGACATCTTCCTCGCGCTCCTTCAGGAATCGAGCGAGCTCTGGGGAGTCCGTATTGCGGCGTATTGCCTGATGTCCAATCACTACCACCTTCTGGTGCAGACGCCACGCGCCAATCTTTCCCGGGCCATGCGGCATATCGACGGGATCTATACGCAACGATACAACCGCCGCCACAAGACAGTCGGGCAGGTGTTTGCAGGAAGGTATAAGTCCATACTCGTTGACGCGGATTCATACCTCCTTGACGTCGTGCGGTATATACACAAGAACCCCGTTCGGGCGGGTATGGTGAGCGACCCGAGACGATACCCGTGGTCGAGTCATTCGGGGTACCTGGCCGACGGTCCGAAGTGGGATTGGCTCTATAAGGGGTTTGTGCTTTCGACTTTTTCGGCCGATGGCAGCGAGGCAAGGAGGAGATATAGACGCTTCATGGCGGATGACGATACGGAGGAGATAATCCGCTTTTTCGGCGGGAAAACGGTCCATGCGGTTTTGGGGAGCGATCGGTTTACCAAGTGGGTACGGGAGCGTTTCTCGGATCGTGGTAGAGACAGCGAGATATCGGGATCACAACTCCTCCTGCCGGGCATCGAAGAGGTAGTGGACGCGGTATGCGCGGAATATGGTGTTGGCCGGGACGGGCTGTTGATTTCGAGGCGCGGAGTGGCCAACGAGGCGCGAAACGTAGCGATGTACCTCTCAAGGCGTCTTTGCGGCGAGACTCTTAGTAGGATCGCCGAGCGTTTCAATTTGACCGGTTACAGCACCGTCAGCAATATGGTGGAGCGGATGAAAAGGCGGGAGGTACTGGACGGCGGGTTGAGGGAGAGGATCGAAAGAGTGACGATCGGGATGAAGAAGTGACAACAAAAGATTTGACCCCCCTGGTTCCCGGCCCCCTGGTCTTCGCAACCCCGTCCCGCATCACGTAGTAGGCAGCCCGCGCCAGCTTGGGGAGGGATAAGGGGTCGAGTCTCCGTTTGACTCTTATTGGCTCTTATGATATATCTTTATCATGGCTCGACCTCTGAGAATAGAATACCCCGACGCATGGTATCTTATAATGAACCGGGGGAGACAACGGGAAGACGTCTTTACCGATCCTGCGGACTTTAATGCCTTTCTTAAGCTCCTGGAAGAGTCGACACAGCTCTGGGGCGTTCGCATTGCCGCTTACTGCCTGATGTCCAATCACTATCATCTTCTCGTCCAGACGCCCCTGGGCAATCTTTCCCGGGCCATGCGCCATATAGACGGGATCTACACGCAACGATTCAACCGCCGCCACAAGACGGTCGGCCAGCTGTTTGCCGGCAGATATCAATCGATCCTCGTTGACGCGGATACGTATCTCCTCCAACTGGTGCGTTACATCCACCGGAATCCCCGACGTGCCGGCACGGCGGCTAAACCGGAGCAGTACCCGTGGACGAGCCATCATGGGTATCTGTCGGATGCGAAACAGTGGGGCTGGCTCCATAAAGACTATGTGCTCTCCCAATTCTCGAGCGAGCCGCGTGCGAGAAGGCAGGCGTATAAGGAGTTCGTCGCCGATGATGATTCGGAGGAAATCCGACGTTTTTTTAAGGAAAAGAATGTCCCTGGTGTTTTAGGGAGCGATGTGTTTATTAAATCGGTACGCGATCGCTTTTCAAGCCAAAAGGCGCACGAGGAGGTGCCGGAATCGAAGCTGCTGTTGCCCGAGATAGAGGAGGTTGCCGACGCGGTATGCGCGGTTTACGGGGTGGAAAGAGACGTACTGTTGGTATCCAAACGAAAGACAGCAAACGAACCACGCAATATGGCGATATATCTATCGAGGAGGCTATGCGGGGCGACGCTTCGGGAAATCAGGGATTGGTTCAACCTCCACAGCGACAGCTCCGTCGGCAGTGTGATAGAACGGATGACCGTATTGGAATCAAAAAATAGTAAAGTAAGGAAGAGTATAGGGCTGGTGAACGCGCAGATGAACAGATGAATCGGCGATAAACGGAGACGTGACCCCCTTACGTTAGTTGAATCCTCTATGAAACACAATATGGACACGAAACGCTACGATGTCTTTCTGGTCTCTACGGGACTAAAAAATATCGAAGTCCTCAGGGTAATCCGCTACTACACGGGCCTGGACTTGAAACCGGCGGTGGTGCTTGCGGAGTCGGCCCCGGCGGTGGTCTGGTCCGGCGATGCCAGAGGCAACGCCGAGAAGATGGTGCGGCACCTTGAAGAGGCCGGCGCGGTGGCGGAGGTCAGGGAGGCCTCCGGCGTCGACCCCGTCGCGGGCGCCCCGGACGGCGGGGGCCGGGTGATACGGATCGGCGATCCGGGTCGGAACATACTAGAGGTTATCAAGGTGATCCGGCAGTATACCGACCTCGGGTTGAAAGAGGCCAAGGTGTTGGTGGAATCCGCCCCGGGGGCGCTGTGCCCCGTGCCGGCAGGCGCCGACGCCGAGAGGATGCGGTACGACCTCGAACGTGCCGGGGCCACGGCGTGGGTGGCCGGAGGCCCGGATACCGTCCCGCCTCCCGGGGAACCCGGCGCCGGTGGAGACTACGCCGTGTTCCTCGTCGATCCGGGGCCAAGGACCATCGAGGTCATCAAGGTCGTCCGCCGATACACGGGAATGGGCCTCAAGGAGGCAAAGACACTCGTGGAGGGCGGCGCGGGGCCGGTTTCTTCCGGGGTCTCCCGAGAGACCGCGGAAAACATCTGGCGCGATCTTCATGACGCCGGCGCGACGGTCGAAGTCAGGGCACTCTAAGGCGACGGTAGAAAGGCCAGTCACGCCGATCGCCCCGTCTCTACTGCCTCCCCTCCCACTCCTCCCGTAATAATCCGTACATCACCATGTCCTTAAATACGCCGTCGCGAAATACGTGGCGGCGCAGCACGCCCTCCTGCGTCATACCGATTTTTTCCAGCACGCGGCCGGAGGCCGGGTTGCCGCCGAACCGTGCGGCCGATATCCGGTTGAGCGCCATCGTCTCAAACCCCCAGCCGACGACTGCCGCGGCCGCCTCGGTCGCGTAGCCCTTCCCCCAGTAGTCACGCCCCAACCAGTAGCCGAGCTCGCCCCGCTTATGATCGGCAAGCAGCTCAACCCCGCAGGCCCCCATCAGCAGGCCGTTGTCTTTTTCGGTTATCGCAAAGACCGCGCCGGTGCCCGCACGCGTCTGCTCCCTCTGTATCGAGAGCCACAGGCGTGCGTCGGCCTCAGTGTAGGGATGGGGTATCTTGAGCGTGTTGCGGTATATCTCGATATCGTCGGCCAGTCGGCCCACTGCCGGCACGTCGCCCTCGCCGAACGGCCGAAGCAAAAGCCGCCGGGTTGTGAGCGTTAACCCGCCTTTCATGGTGTTGCTCCTCTCGATCAGGGATGAGGTCGGACTATATCCTATAGTATCGGACATAGCGTACGCCATGTCAAACCTATTGTCTGAAAGGACGGCCGCCGCCGCGACATCGTACGGCGCGCGTGAAAAATGGAAGGGTAAGGGGCGGGAAACGCACTTTTTTGTTGACAAAGGGGTTAATGCGCTTCATAATGCTAAACAATGTTTACATGGTAATATACTACGTTACTTCTCGTTGGAACGGGACTATCATTCGAACGGCGTTAACCAACCCTGATTGCGCCCGCTCTGCCCGGTTCACCTGCCGCACGCCGTCCCAAGGCCCCCGGACCGACTTCTCGGAGGCGCGCCATGATTACCAAAAAGGACATCCTCTTTACCTGCTCGTACCTGCCGGAAGAGATCATTATCGCGGCGGGGCTCCGCCCCGTGCGGGTAATGTCCGGCGCCCGCCCCTCGGACGCCGACACGGCCATTCACCCGACGACCTGCCCCTACATCAGGTCGGTCTTTGCCGCTGCGGCGCGGGGCGACCACGCCGCGGCCGCAGGGCTGGTGATCGTCAACTCGTGCGACGGGATGCGGCGGCTCTATGACGCCGTGGCGGCGTTGCGCGGGGGGGCCCCCGTGGTCTTTCTTGACGTGCCGCATAAAAGCGACGCGGATGCCGTCGACCTGTTTGCCGGCGGGCTGCGGCGGCTGGCGGGACAAATCGAAAAGGAGTTAGGCGGGACCCCGGTGACGCCGTCCGCCCTGGAGAAGGCCATCGTACATACGAACTCGCTACGCCGGAAGATGGCGGAAGTCTTTACGCTGGAGGCGGACGGCACGCTTTCCGGCAGGGCCGTCTTTTCGCTCCTCGCCGACGGGGCGACCGGTAATCTTCAGGGCGGGGACGGACGTATCGATAAATTAATTTCCCAAGCGCGGGGAACGGGCACTGCCGCCGGCAAACGGATCGTCGTTTCGGCCAATGTATTAGACCGGCCCGACCTCGTCGAGATGATCGAGGACGCCGGCGGGAGCGTCGTCGCGCTGGATACCTGCGTGGGCGCGCGCCACTGGGAGGGGCTTGTCGCCGAGGGATCGCCCGACCCGATACGGGCCGTCGCCGAACGCTACCTGACGCGCCCCGCGTGTGCCCGTATGGAGGGGATCGGGCGGCGGATCGATTGGCTGGTGAGCCTGGCCGGGGACTCCCGGGCCGACGGCGTTATCCTCTGTTCGGTGAAGTACTGCGACGCCTGGCTCTACGACCTGCCGCTACTGACGGAAGAGATGGAGCGCGCGGGGGTACGCGTGCTGTCGATAGAAAACGACTACGAATGGTCAGGCGCGGGCCAGACGAAAACGCGTATCGAGGCGTTCCTCGAAACGCTGAGCAAGGGAGGCAGGCAATGTTGAAGATGATGCTTACCGAGATGAGGCGCCAGGCCACCGAGGCGCTTTCGGCAAAGGCCGACGCGCGCGCTTTATGGTTCGCCGAGTGGGCCAAGCTCTTCCTGGCGGCATACGACACGGACCGGCCCGTTGTCTATACGTCGCTTTACGCCTTCCCCATGGAAATCCTGCATTCGTGCGACGTTGCCCCCTTCGACTTTGAGCTGGGCGCATCCATGCTGCTTACGCTTCCTATCGGGGCCGACCTCATCGGCGAGGCGGAAACGCGGGGCTATCCGGCCGATATCTGCTCGTTTCATCGGGCATCGCTGGCTTCCTACTATCGAGACTATTTCCCAAAACCCGACCTGTTGATCACGACCTCATTTTACTGCGCCGGCAAGCCAAGGACCAGCGAGATCCTCTCGCGCCTCTACGACAGGCCGGGCCGCCTCCTGTCGGTCCCCCAGGAGATAACCGCCGAATCGATCCGCTACGTCTCCGGCCAGCTCAGGCTGATCGCTCAAGACGTCTCCGCGCTGACGGGGTCGCCGTTTGACGAGGACCGGCTCAGGGAGGCGGTAAAAAACTCCAATCGTGCGCGCGCCTCGCACCTGGCGCTGCTGGATCTGCTCAAGCACCGTCCGGCTCCCTGGGGCGGAAACCAGCTCGTCAACTACTCGATCTTCTCAAGAATGTTTGACGGATCTCCGGTGCTCGGCGATATCCATGAGGCGTTCATCGGAAAACTGAAGGCGCGCATCGAGGGCGGCAAGCTGCGACCTGAGCGGCACCGCGTATTCTGGTACGCCTGGGTGCCGACCTACAACAGCGGGATCTTCGAGACCCTTACGCGGCACGAGGTGTCGGTGCCGGTCTGCGAGACCTTCCTGATGCATTGGGACGAGATTGACGAACGTAATCCCTTCGAGGGGCTTGCCCTCAGGTGCCTGAAGGACCCCTTCGTGGGGCGGACGGAGAGACGGACCGATCTCCTCGATACGATCGCCGATCAATTCGGGATAGATGGGGCGATACTCTTTGCCACCCCCGCCTGCCGGAACTCCAAAACGAACTGGGCTATCATGCGGCAGGCCGCACGCGCGCGCGGTATCCCACTTCTGGTGCTCGATATGGATATCGGCGATCCGAGGGCGTACGCGGAACGACAGACGCGCACCCGGATCGAGGCGTTTCTGGAAACCCTGAGTTGAGGAGGCAGAGATGAACACGGTTGAGGGAGCGCAGCTCAAGGAGCTCCTCATCAAGAACTGGATGACCCACGATGCCATGTGGCTCTATCACTCCGTACGAGAATTCGGCATGGAAAAAACCAATATCGTCAACAAGGCGGCGGTACGGTCGATGGCCGGCATCGAGATAAAACGCATCAAGAAGGCCCTCGGCGTCGAAAGCATCGAGACCTTTGAGCAGTTCAGGGAATTCTTTTCCGCCGCCATGGAGATCGTGCTCGGCGATTTCATGAAGTCCTCCTTCACGTTTCCGGCGCACAACCGGGTGCACGGGGAGTGGACGACCTGTTTCGCCTACGACGGCCTGACGAAATACGGCATGATCGACCAGTACCGGTGCGGGATCATGGACCGGGTGGAGGGATGGTTTGACGCTCTGGGGATACCGTATACCGTCACCCCGAGGGTCGAAGGCTGCATGATGCACACCGACGGTCACTGCTATCGTGATTATCGGTTCGAATTCCCCGCATAACAATAGACAGGAGGATGCCATGACGATTACACAGGATATCTGGGACATGATGCAGAAACACCTCGGCTATACCGACGAGGAGATGAGGCTTTTTCGGGCCGACCCGAAAAACGAGCACATCATGAAGCTCTCCCCCGCGCTTATGAACAAGACCATCGTCTTCGAGGTGGTCAAATCCCAGGGGTGCAACAGCCAGCATAAGGTCGGCGACAAGTTCTATTTTGACGGCGCCGGAAACCTCATCACGAAGCTCTGCCCCAAGCGGATATGCGTCTACGCCCTCAACGTCCTGGCCGTCCCGGTATTTGCGATGAATGAGCTCTTTTACGCCGGGGTCGATCCCAACCAGATGCGGTTCAAACGGGCCTCCTGCTTTGACGTGGGGGTGCGCTGCGGCGGGTGGGGGCAGATCGTCCTGGAGATGCGGGTAGAAGACCGCAAGCGATAATAGACCGGTTAGGGCTTCAATGAACGGACCTATCCGGAGGAGGTTCCCATGGCTAACTATATCGTTGATGAGCACGACCAGGCGTTCGTCCTCTTCGAGCAGTTGAAGATGGACGAGCTGACGAAATTGCCGAAATACGCGGACTTTTCGAGAGAGATCTTCGACATGACGCTCGCGGAGGCCGGGAAGTTCGCGGTGGAGGTGCTGGAGCCCACCGTAGAGGCGGGGGAAAAGGAAGGGTGCTCCCTCGTCGACGGACAGGTGCATGTGCCGGCGGCCTATCACGAGCCCTACCGGCTATTTACGGAGGGCGGATGGATTCTGATGTCCCAGGACCCCGCCGTGGGCGGACAGGGTATGCCCTATCTCCTCTACGTGGCCACGCGGGAGTATTTCAACTGCAACTGCGCCTTTAACGCTTATCCGGGGCTTGCCGAGGGTGTGGCCCAGCTGATCGCGGCCTTCGGCACCGAGGGCCAGAAGTCGAAATACCTGGAAAATCTGCTGTCCGGCAGATGGGGGGAACGATGGTGCTAACGGAGCCCAACGCCGGCACCGACGTGGGGTCGCTGACCACGACCGCTAAAAAAAACGCGGACGGCTCGTACCTGATCTCCGGCACGAAGATCTTCATAACCGGCGGGGACCAGGACCTCACCGAAAACATCGTCCACCCGGTGTTGGCGCGCATCGAGGGGGCGCCGGCCGGTACCAAGGGGATATCGTTGTTTCTCGTCCCGAAATACCTCGTTAACGACGATGGGACATTGGGGCGGCGAAACGACTATACGATCGGCGGACTGGAAAAGAAGATGGGTTTCAAGGGTTCGGCAACCTGCCTCATGAATTTCGGCGATAGCGGGAACTGTTACGGCGAGCTTCTCGGCGAGGAGAACCAGGGGATGCGCATCATGTTCGTCATGATGAACGAGGCGCGTATCGCCGTGGGTGTCATGGGCCTGGCGGCGGCCTCCCGCTCCTACCTCTATTCGGTCAAATACGCGCGGGAGCGGCTGCAGGGCGCGAGCCTCACCAACTTCCGGGACCCGGAGGCGCCGAGGGTGCCGATCATTAACCATCCGGACGTGCGCAGGATGCTCTTGTGGATGAAGTCAGTGGTCGAGGGCCTGAGGGCGCTTATCTATTACACCGCCTACTGCGAGGACCGCGCCCGGGCGGCCCAGTCCGATGAGGAGCGAGAAAAGTGGCACGGGTTCGTGGAGCTCTTAACCCCGGTCGTCAAGTCTTACGGCTCGGACATGGGCTTTTTCGTGGCCAACCAGGGGGTCCAGGTCTACGGGGGATACGGCTACATCGCCGACTACCCGATGGAGCAGATCCTCCGGGATTCCCGCATCGCCCCGCTGTTTGAGGGGACCAACGGCATACAGGCGCTGGACCTGGTCGCGCGAAAACTCGGCCAGAAAAGGGGGAAAGTCTTTATCGACTTCATAGACGAGATGAGGCGCGTGATCGCCGAAAACGCGCCGGACGGCGCGCTGGTGGACCTCGTGGGAAAGCTCAAAACGGCAATCGGTCTGTTATCGGAAGTAAGCGGCTTCTTTGCGCGGTGTTCTGTCGAAGGGAAGTTTTTAATCCCGATCGGAAACGCCTACCCGTTTCTGAATCTCATGGCGATCGTCATCTCGTCCTGGATGCTCGTGTGGCAGGCGGCCCTCGCCCAAAAAAGACTGGAGGCGCTCGCGGCCGAAAAGGGCGCCGACCCCGGCAACTGGGAACAATGGGCGCGGTTTATTGCGGATAACCCCGACGCCTCGTTTTACTCGGGGAAGATCACGACGGCAAAATTCTACCTGAATCACGTCCTGCCGGAGGCCGATGCAATCGCACAGGCAATCCGGTCGGAGGATATGTCGATTATGGAGATGGCCGAAAGCTCGTTTGCCCCGTAGCGCGGCCGGGGCGGCCGGTTTTGTTTGACAAAGTGAATATTGTTTACTATGATACCGCAGGCTCTCATGAACAATGCTCGTTCACTCCCTGCGGAACCATATTTCTTCTCCGTCGGGGACTGACGACAGCACATACCGGACGACCGAATTTACAACCGATCGGACTGTCGCCCGAGGGGGATATGATCGTATGGCGAACCTCACCTTTGATGACCTCAAGGAGCAGGAACGGGAGGCCCGAAAGGAGCTGATCGTTCGGGTTACCCAGACGCTGCTCTCGGAGAAAAACTTCAAAGGGGTCACCATCCGGGACATCGCCGAACAGGTCGGGGTGAGCCCCGCGACCCTTTACCGCTATTACGAGAGCCTCGACGAGATATTCCTTGCGGTCTTCTATCAAGGAACCCGCGAGATCGTGGAGCTTGTCCGGCACGAATGCACGGGCAACAACAGCGGCTCCATCAGGCGGCTGGCCGAGGTCTACATCGGCTACCTCAACAATAATCTTTCTTATTTCCAGATGATGAGCATGTTTGCGCCCCGGGGGATGATATCCGACCAGGACGAAAAGATAATCAACCCCGTCATGAAGGAGCTGCTGGAACTCATCGAGGGGGTGATCGAGGGGGCGGGGTACAGGGGCGACCGTAAGCTCATGTCCCACGCGTTTTTCTCGGCCCTCAACGGGATCATGACGACCTACGCACAGAATCCCGGGATGAGTTTAGAAGAGATACGGAACTATACGAAGATCCTGGCCGGCTTTATCGCCGACTTCTTCGAGATGGGGGCAAAGCGGGGGTATTACTGAGCAGGCCTTCGGGGTTCGGCCTGAACCGCGGCACTCCACGTTATAAAACGGATGCGACTGCCTCGGAGGACTTGAAGACTCAAACAGCCGGTATTATTTTACAGGCGATCAATGAGCGGGGGGGGAGTTACATCCCCCCTCGCATTTTATTCTGCCTAAGCCTGGCTGACTACATGGGGCTTCCCGACGTCTTATCCTGACGCCCGACGAGGCATCAGCGTCCTGGCCGCTCAAGGAAGCACGTATTATCACCAGTCCCGACCGTGGCGCGGTGAGTATTCGTCGTCATACCTGTTCCATCTCGGATCATAGCGCCGATGGTCCCGGTCCCTGTCTCTGTCCCTATCCCTGTCCCGGTCGCGGTAGTAGCGATCGTCATCGTGGTTCCGGTTGTTCTGTTCTATCGTGTAGATAATCAACCCCCCGATGAGGACCCCAATGAGAACGTCCGTCGGGTTGTTCAAAACCGGCCCCCCGTACCCGTTGCCCGGAACCCCGGGAAGGCCCGTTCCGGGGAAGCGATTTCCGTTACCGCGCTCGGGCCCCTGCGCCATGGCCGGGACAGAAAACAAAAGGGCAACGGCCGCAATCGTCGCTGCAACGGTGATCATTTTTTTCTTCGCGTTCATTTCTATACCCCCTTTCTGAGTATGCGGTAACCCTCACAACTAATATAAACCGATCAAATCGTATATCCCTTCGGATTATTAAGAAAGAACCGGGATACTTCTAAATCCCTTCCTTTCCGCGCATCCTGATATAAACGATGTAGTTGTGACTATTATGGATACCCAGGGGGAGCGTCGTACGCCCGATACGGGTTTTCGGTGCTATCCGCCGGCCGGGTAAAAATGTGCCTCCCCTGATATTTTCTCCTTTTCTTATGGCGCTTTACACTATATTATGAGAAACCACAAACCGCCGCAAGGCGCCCGCAACCGACCGAAAGGCCGGTCTTCCGTATGGAAGCGCAGGAGTGAGATTCATGAGCCAGCCGAATACCCCCTACCCGTTTCAAAAAGAATCCGTCAAGAAGGAGCTGATCACGGCCATCGGGTCCCGGAAGGTCTCCGACTCATACGTTGACCGCCGTGTCTATTCACGGGACTCGATCGTCGCCTACACCTGCACGCTCCGAGAGGCGGACTGCCCGCCACCGCTGGCCGATATCGTGGTGTGGCCGGAGACGACCGGGGACGTGTCGGAGATCCTCAGGATCGCAAACGCCCGCCGGGTCCCGGTGACCCCGGTATGCGGAGGGGCCCAGGGAAGCGGGAGCACGCTGCCCCTGTTCGGGGGGATCGTGGTGGACGTCAAGTCGCTCGATCGGGTCATCGACGTCGATACCGACAACCATACGGTGACGGCCCAGGCCGGCCTCATCGGCCACGAGCTGGAGGCCAGGCTCAATACCGTCGGCTACACCCTGAACCATTTCCCCCAGTCGGAACACATCAGCGGGATCGGCGGGTTCCTTTCGGCCCGGAGCGCGGGGGCGCTCTCCACGAAATACGGCAAGATCACCGAGATGGTGCTGGGCATGGAGGTGGTGCTTCCCAACGGTAAAGTCATTCGGACAAAGGCGGTCCCCAATTCGGCCGCCGGCCCGAACTTCAACTACCTCTTTATGGGGGCCGAGGGAACGCTGGGCATCATCACCGAGGCGACGCTGAGGATATCGCCCCTGCCGGAGGCCCGGCGTTTTCAGGGCCTGCTCTTTTCAGACCTCCCGACCGCCATGAACGCAGCCCGCCTCATCATGCGCAGGGGGCTCGAGGCCCGCGTTCATGAGGAGTATCCGACGAGATGGAGACCACCTATTTCCACAAGCGTGAGGGCTCCCAGATGATCCTCATGTTCGACGGGTTCGAGGAGCTGTGCGAGCTGGAGCGGCGCGAGGCCCTTTCGATCGCCCACGGACTTGCCGGATCAGACCTGGGTGAGGGGCCGGCCCGGGAATGGTGGGAACACAAGCGGTTTTCCATCGCCTTTCCGAGCAGCACCCACCCGCTGTTCGGTATCCCGACCCCGGGGCACCTGAGGATTTCGGGATGCATCGATTCGGCGGGCACGTTCGACTATCTTGTCAAGGTCCAGCGGGGGCTTTCCGAGATCACGCGCGAGATGCAGATGTTCCTGGGCGCCCATTTTTCCCACTTCTATCCCACCGGGGGGATGATCTACCCCACCTTTGTGGCCGAGGTGAAAAAGGGGGAGGAGTGCGCCCGGGCCTACAACGAGGTCTGGCGGCGGGGGATCGAGCTGTCGCACAGCCTCGGGGGCACCATCAATCATCACCACGGGATCGGGCTAAACCTCGGCAAATATATGCACCTTGAGCTCGGGGAGGCGGGCATGGAGAACTTCAGGAAGATTAAACAGGCCATGGACCCCAACAATATCATGAACCCCGGAAAGCTCGGGCTGTAACCGACCGACGACCACCCCTAAGGAGCGCGCGATGGCTGATTTGCAGGAAAAGACCCGCCTCTGCTCGGTCTGCTATAAGATGTGCCGGGACGTCTGTTCGGTTGCCGGCGCCACCCGTCACGAGGCCGACTCTCCCCACAACCGGGGCTTTTTCGCCCAGGGGATCGCCGAGGGGAAAGAACGGCTGAACAAAGAGATCGTCGACTATTTCTTCCGTTGTTCTATGTGCAAGGCATGCCGCGAGGCGTGCGAAACGGGGATGGACACCAGCGAGATCATGCTGGCCGCCCGCCGGGACCTGGACGAGGGCTTGCTGCCCGAAACGGTGCGGGCGGTACAGCAGGCCGTCATATCGGGGACTTACTGGGGAAAGGACTCCGCCGAGGTTCAAGAGCTTCTTTCAAACCGCGCGCCGCGCGTAAGATTCGTCCGTGCTCTTCTATTTCGGACGGCGGCTTCGCGCTCGACCGGCGGTGATTACATCCGGAGCGCCCTTTCGGTCATGGATAGACTCGGGGTCAAGGGCGGCGTCCTGTCCGACGATCCCAGCAGCGGCCAGATCGCCCATTTCCTCGGGTTTACCGACGGCGGCCAAACGGCTCGGGACGGCGTTTTCGGAGGCAATCGTAAAATCGGGCGCCCGGACGGTCGTGGTCTTTAACGCCGACGACCTCCGGATGATACAAAAGGAATACCCGGTGCTGGGCGTTACGATGCCGGATATCGCCGTCGTGAGCCTGCCCGAGTTCCTCCTCGGACTGCTTGACGAAAAGAAGCCCGCCCTCAAAAAGTGGGACGGCGGGGTCGTCACCTATCACGACCCGTGCGGGCTCGGCCGCGAGATGAGGGTGTTCGAGGCGCCGCGGGCGATCATCAAATCGGCGGCGGCCGGGCAGTTCAGGGAAATGGCGCTGACACGCGACAAGGCACCCTGCTGCGGCTGGGGAATGGGGCTCGAGATAAGCCATCCCGAGATTGCCCGGCTCATGGGGGCGCGGCTGGCAGCGATGGCTCAAGAGATCGGCGCCGATACGCTGGTCACGGGATGCCCGACCTGCCGGGAGGTTATCGTGAACAGCCTCGATGCCGACCCGCCGCAGGCCGGGGAAGTCCGGGTGATCGATCTCGTCCAATTTATCGAGCGGGTGCTGCCGTGAGCAAGAAGCGCGGACCTGATCCTTGCCATAGACAGCGGCACCCAGAACGTCAAGGCGGTGGTCTTCGATCTGCGACGGGAGGGTGCTGGCGCTATCGCGGCTGGCCCACGAGCCGGACAGCGCGCCCTATCCCCGGTGGGTGGAGCACGACGCCGGGGACTACTGGGAGAAGATGTGCCGGGCGACGAGAGAGGCCCTGACGGCCCTCGGGCCTGACGTGGCCGACATCAGGGCGGTGGGGCTTACCTCCCAGCGGGGCACCACCATTCCCGGTGGACGCCGACGGCAACGTGCTGAGGCCCGCGATCGTCTACCTGGATAACCGCGTCACCGAGGGGCTTGCCCCGGTCGGGGGATTCTGGGGCCTATTCTTTGCCGCCATCGGCAGGAAGACCGCCATCCAGTACGTCCGGTCTCACTCCCGGTTCCTCTGGATCAAGACCAACCAGCCCGAGATCTACGCCCGGACGCGCACGTTCTTCCAGGTCGCGAGCTTCCTTAACTTCCGCCTGACCGGGCGCACAAACGAATCGATCGGGATGATGGTGGGGATGTTCCCGCTGGACTATAAGAAGCTCACCTTCTATCCGCACAAAGGGATACACGACGTTTTCGGGGTTACGCCGGAAAGGCTCCCGGAGCTGATGCGGCCCCTGAGCGTAACGGGGCACGTCACCAGGGCGGCGTCGAAAGAGACCATGATCCCGGAGGGGCTGCCGGTGATCGTCGGGGGGGGAGACGTGCAGGCGGGGGTGGTCGGCATGGGGGTAACCGGCGAGGATGAGGCGGCGCTTGTCCTGGGGACCACGATCGACTTTGACATCCCGACCAGGCGGTTTATCAATGACCAGAAGCTCCGGTTCCTCTGCTGGCCGGCGGCGCTTCCCGATGCCTACATCCTCGAATCGGGGGTGGGCGGGGGGTTCGTTACGGTCACCTGGTTCACCAACGAGCTGGCCTACCGCGAAACAGAGCTGTCCAAGAAACGGGGAGTATCTCCCGAAGAGCTGCTGGACGAGGCCGTCAAGGATATCCCCGCCGGGTCGCTGGGCCTCATGGTGCAGCCCTACTGGACGCCGCCGTTTCACCGGGAGGCCGCGCGCGGGGCGATTGTCGGCCTGACGATGGCGCATTCCCGTGCGCACATCTACCGCGCGATCCTGGAAGGGTTCGCCTACGAGATAAGGGCCGGCTACGAGGTCATGGCCGGGAAAACCGGGGTCCCTATCAGGGAGATACGTGTATCGGGAGGGGGGTCTAAGAGTGACGCGATCCTCTCGATCGTCGCCGACGTCCTCGGGGTGCCGGCGCTCAGGATGGAGGTCCAGGAGTCTTCGGCGCTGGGGGCGGCGATCTGCGCGGCGGCCGGCTCAGGGATTTTTCCGACCGTCGAAGAGGCGGTAGCGCGGATGGTCCATACCAGGCAGCGCTTTGAGCCCAATCCGAAAAATCGGGCGGTCTACGAAACCATGTACCGCTGTTATGGGGACTTTTACCCCCGGGTGGGCGATCTCTACCAAGAAACGGAGGCAATTGCTTCCGATAGATAACGGGAGACGGAGGCGATTGCCTTCCGTAGGCAATAACCATCACTGTGAGGTGCGCCATGAGTGGAGTGTCACGAACGGACAGGCTGGGCCTGTCGACCAAGATCTTCTACCTGTTCGGCGATATCGGCATCTCGACCTGCCTTTCCACCGTTGCCTTTTTTCTCCTCTTCTTCTATGCGGACGTTGCCAAGGTGGACCCCGCCCTGGTGGGGACGGCGCTTCTGGTGAGTAAGCTCTGGGACGCGGTGAGCGATCCGCTGGCCGGGTGGCTGTCGGACCGGACGAAGTCGCGCTTCGGCAGGAGAAAGGTATACCTCTATTTCGGGGCGATCCCGCTGGGTATCTCGTTTGCCCTCCTCTGGAATTACCCCACAGGCCTGACCTATACGCTGACGATCGCGTGGCTCATGGCGACCTTTCTCCTCTACTACACCTTTGTCACCATCACGTCCATGCCCTACTACGCCATGACCCCGGAGCTTACCCGGGACTACGACGAGCGGACGAACCTGACGACGTTCCGCATGATCGGGGGGACGATCGGCTACATGGCCGGGGCGGCCTTCCCCCCGTTCATCGCGGGACTGTTTCTCACCGACAAGATCGGGTGGTCGATGATGGGGATTATGTTCGGCGCCTTTGCGGCGCTGTGCCTGTTTATCACGGCCTTCGGGGTCAAGCAGAGAAAGGAGCTGGAGGGGCCGCCCTCGAAGCTGCCCGCCCTCGCGTCCATCCTCACCTGTTTTAAAAACAGACCCTTCAACTTCCTGATAATCCAGGGCCTCTTTACCGGATTCGCCTTCATGCTGGTCATGTCGTACATGGCCTTTTTCCTGACCTATCAGCTGGACATGAAAGATAAAATCCCCATTGTCATGACGCTGCTGCTGGTTACCATCGGGGTCTTTCTCTTTTTCTGGAAATGGGTGACGGATAAGTGGGCCAAGGGCCCCACGTACGCCCTGGGCCTTTTTATCGCCTTCGGCGCAACGGCCCTCTCGTTTTTCCTCCCCCGGGGGGGGAGCAATTGGATCTACCTGATCGTCTTTGTGGCGGGGTTCGGCTTCTCGGCCCAGTGGGTGCTGCCCTGGTCGCTTATCCCGGACGTGGTGGAGCACGACGAGCTGATGACCGGCGAGCGGAGGGAGGGAGTCTATTACGGGGTGAGAGGATTGATGGGCAAGGTGTCGGACGCGCTCGGGCTCTTCGTGGGGGGGTGGGCCCTCAAGCTCTTCGAGTTTGTCCCGAATGTCCCGCAGTCAGACGAGACGCTCTTGGGCATCCGCCTCTTCTTCGGGCCGATCCCCGCGCTGGTGACGTTTCTGAGCCTTCCCCTGCTTATCTGGTTTCCGATAACGAGAAAGAGCCACGCGGAGACGCTCGAAAAGCTCTCCGGGAAACGAAAGGATTAGCGGCGGAGCGTTCTGTACCCGAACTAAAAAGGGCTTACGGGTTTTCCCGTAAGCCCTTCGACTATTGAGAAAGTCCTCGTTTCTTTTTTGACGGCTAATAGGTGCGCGGGCCGCACGGGACCCGGATACGGACAGCGGAGTACCGGAAAAACTTATCTATCACAATTTACTTGATACTTTGTCATTCGTATCATAATATCCGATAAAAAGAACCGTATTCATCCGAATAGTCGGTTCGTTCTGACGTGCACGCTCATAAGCATTTTAGCCCTTACGTATATTACTTTGAGGATTTGTCGTGAACAAGAGACTCTCACTAGCGTACGTCCTTTCTGCTTTTAATGTAATCTTGATTGCCGTCTCGGTTGGTCTAAGCCTCTATACCTTTATCTTCCTTCCTATCTTTTTCATCGCCTTGTTTTTCACAATCAGGGGAAACCTGAGGGGGTGGTTCGTATGGGTTGGATGTATCTGTTCCCTCATCTACTTTTCGTCACAAAATATAAGTAGCATAAACAGCATGTTACGGTTCCATTTTATTTATAATCCTTTTGTTTCACTCGCTATTTTCATAAGTTCGGTTATAGCCCTTTTCATTATTCTGATGACTTCAAACACGAAGCAAATAACCTCACCCTTGATCGATAGGATGCCAAAAAAGACTACCCTCTTACTTTTATTATGGCTGTTCTTATCTCCCTTGCGGAAAGCGATAGTCGATATATATGGATTTAGTTTTGATAATAACGAAGATCTAACAATACTCTTCTATACTTCCATAATACGCGGTTTCTTTATCATATTGCATATAGGTATGGTCATGTCAGCCGCTTTTCTAATCATACGCAGGAGTTACCTTGGTTACTTCCTATCTTTTCTTATCCTTATTTCTATTTCCTTCAATTGGCTATGTAACACCTATGTTTCTGACCCTCGCCTACTCTTTTTCGGTTTCGAGTTGGCTGGAAAAGCTATCCTCACCAAACAAATGACTACTGACGCAATGTTATCACTTATCTCTAATGTATTTTATATATCATGTTTCCTACTAGTATTTGTAACGATATTTAGAATCAGAGAAAAGTGGAAAAGCGCACCTGAGTAGGCTGACAATCCCTATCATGATACGTATCGCGGAGATTATCTAGGGAAGTAAAACACCCTTGTTACTCATTTTATAGTCGTAAGCGGTTAGGTCTTTTGTTGACACGTTCTCTCGCCACACTATGATGCGATTGCCGCGTCGGCCCGCTTGGGGCCTCCTCGCAATGACGGGGGTGATCCCGGAGACAGTTGAGTTGCTACGGTGCGATGGGTTGCACCGGCGAAGCGAAGCTTGCCGGTGTCCCTCCCCCACGGGCAACCTGGGTTGCCACGCCCGCTCCGCGGGCTCGCAATGACAATAGTAATCGTCGCCTGTGGCGACATCGTTATGCGTTGCCCGTGCCACCCACCGTAAAGTATCAAACAATAAGGGCCCGCGGGGATAATCCGCGGACCCTTCAATTTTCTATACGTGATCTGCAGCTATGACGCGCGGGCGGCCTTTTTGCGGGAGAGCTCCCTGACGATCTCCTCGTGCCTGGCCTGGCTGATCGGATAGAAACTGATGACAATAATGCCGGCCACGATCAATCCGATCGGGACGAAGCTCATCATCATCCGGATACCGTCCAGCACCTCCGGCCGCTGGGCCTTATTCGCCACAAACCCGACGATCCCCAGACCCTGTCCGGCGATAAACCCCGCCAGGGCTGAGGCGAGCTTCTGGCCGAAGAACGACGTCCCGTAAAGGATTCCCTCGCGCCTGAGTCCCGTCTTCAGCTCGCCGTACTCGACGGTGTCCGGGACCATCGCCCAGGGACTCAGGAAATTGGTCGATATCCCGATACCGGCAAGGCAGAGCGCGACGACCAGGAGCACCGGGTCAAATTCCCTGACGAAATAGACGATGACGAGCGCCACGGCCAGAAGGCCCATGCCCATGTTGTAGGCCGCCTTCTTGCTCAGCCGCTTGGAGACCGCCACCCACAGCGGCAGGGCCAGCGCCGCAGGCACAAAGATGCACAGGAACGCGATCGGTATAAAGGACTCCTTATTCATGTTGTATTTGAAGAAGTAATTGACCATCGCGGCCACGATCCCCAGGGCGGCCAGGTGCAGTATCGTCCCCAGAGAGACGATCAGGAACGGGCCGTTGCCGAAGATCGTCCTGAGGATATCGGCCGGCCGGTAGTGCCCGGTATCCGATTCCTCGACCACCTCCCGCACGGAAAAGAAGGTCACGAAGGTGACCGCTACCGCGATGACCCCGAATATGGCGGCCGCCATCCGGAAACCGATTGTCTGGTTCGGAAACAATCCGACCAGCGGCATTATCCCTCCGGCGACGACGAGCGCCCCCATGAGCGCGAAAAACGTCCGAACCCCGGAGAGCTTGGAGCGCTCGTGGGAATCGATCGTCATGGAGGCCGCCAGCGCCCCGTAGGGGACGTTCACGACAGCGTAGAAGGTGCAGAACAAGAGAAACATGATCATCCCGTAGTAGGGCTTGAACGCCGGCGCCATGGGCGGGGAGGCGAACAGGAGAAAGAAGAAGATACCGAGCGGGACAGCCCCGAACAGGAGGTAGGGACGCTTCTTGCCCCACCGGGTGCGGGTCCGGTCGGAGAGATACCCCACGACGGGGTCGCTGACGGCGTCCCATACCTTTGCCACCAGGAAGATCGTCCCGGCGGTGGCGGCGGCGATACCGAACACGTCCGTAAAATAGAAGATCAGGAAGATCAGGGTCGACTGAAACACCAGGTTGGCGCCGAAATCGCCGACGCCGAACCCGAGCCTCGTCCTCATCGTAAGACGACCGTCCGTGGAGATTTCCGTCTTCTTCATACGGTATACCCTCACAACATTTCAAGTTAATCACAAAGGTGTAAATCCCGAACAGGAACGGCCGCGGAGCCGCCGCCCGCACGGCCGGTATTCTACCGCTTGATCCTTCCGGCCGCATCGCCCCCCATGAGGGCCGTGATCTCGTCCAGGCCGCACCGGTTCCAGTCTCCCGGGATGGAGTGGGCAAGGCACGAGGCGGCCGCGGCGAATTCGAGGGCCTCGGTGAGGCCCGAGAGGTGGCACAGTCCGTAGATGAGGCCGGCGGCAAACGCGTCTCCCCCGCCCACCCGATCGACGATGTGGGTGATGTCGTATTTCCTTGAAAAGACGACTTTTTTTCCGTCAGACGCGACCGCGCCCCAGCGGTTGGCCGAGGCGGACAGGCTCTCCCTGAGGGTAATTGCGACAACGCCCGCACTGGGATACCGCTTCAGGACCTCCCCGGTGAGCTTCCGGTAGCCCTCCTGGTCGATGATGCCTTTGCCCGGGTCGTACTCGATCCCGATGCCGAGCGCCTTCTGGCAGTCTTCCTCGTTTGCGATGATCACGTCCGCGTACGCGGCAAGCTCTCCCATAACCTCGGGGGCGGCCTTTCCCCATTTCCAGAGATTGGACCGATAATTGAGGTCAATCGAGATGACCAGCCCCTGCTCCTTAGCCGCCTGAAGAGCGGTCAGCGACTCGTCAGCGGCGTTTACCGACAGCGCCGGGGTGATGCCGGTGATATGAAACCACCCGCAGCCGGTAAACATTTTACCCCAGTCGATTGCGCCCGGCGCGATCGTTGAGACGGCAGACGGTATCCGATCGTAGATCACGCGGGACGGGCGCTGGTTTGCCCCCTTTTCGAGGAAATAGATGCCCATGCGGGAACCGGGGACGAGTAAAATATTGTCGGTGTCCACGCCGAAGCCGCGCAGCCGGCGGATTGCGTCCGCGGCGATGTCGTTCTTGGGAAGGGCGGTGAGGAAGCGCGTCCTTTTGTCCAGGCACGCCAGGCTCACCAGGACGTTAGCCTCTCCGCCGCCGAAGGTTGCCTCAAGCGCCGGTGATTGAAGCAGCCGTTCATAGCCCGGCGCGGCCAGCCTGAGCATGATCTCTCCGAAGGCGGCGAATATTTTATCCTTCGCACCGGACGTTACTATCTTTTCGGTCGTCATACTACCACCGGGTCCTTAACTATTTATCCTGATCTTCGCGATTAGCCCGACGGTCTCGCGTATCTTCTTCGTGAGCCCGGCAAAATCGCCCCGCTCGATCATGTCGGCGTCGATGAGGCGGGC
This sequence comes from uncultured delta proteobacterium, assembly GCA_963735595.1. GTDB lineage: Bacteria > Desulfobacterota > Zymogenia > Zymogenales > Zymogenaceae > JAFGAS01. The sequence goes on from CAVTLK010000005.1 coordinate 23,772, forward strand.
CCCCATGCCCACGCAGGCCACCCCTGCCGTAAACCAGGCGGTTAGCGACGCCTCGGTCGGCTCCACACCGCCGGTGGGCATGATCTCGGCAAACGGCATGGGCCCTAGCACCGCCTTGACGAAGGCGGGTCCCCCGACCTGGCCTCCCGGGAAGACCTTCACTATCTCCACACCCAGCCGGTGGGCCCGGTGGATCTCGGTGACGCTCCCGCAGCCGGGGCAGTAGGGGATCTTGCGCGTATTGCAGACCAGCGCCGTATCCTCGTCGAGGACCGGCCCAACCACGAAGTCCGCCCCGCTGTTGATGAAGAGGGCGGCAGTCGGGGCGTCGATGATCGATCCCACCCCCAGGAACACGTCGGGCCGCTCGTTTCGGCGGTAGGCCTCTAATTCGGTGAAAACGCGGACGGCGCCGTCGCCCCGGTTGGTGAACTCGACGACGGACGCCCCGGCGTCGCTGCAGGCCGAGAGTATTTTTTTACCCACCGCGGCGTCCGGATGATAGAAGACAGCCACCACGCCGATGCGCTTCATCGCCGAAAGGGTATCAAGCCGAGAAAAGAGCGCCATGGGAACGTCCCCCACTTATGGATTTAAACTGAATGCCGGCATTATAGCACCCGGGTCACGTTGGTACACTATTTTCTCGACCGCGGTGCGGCACCGTCCGCCGCTCCCGCGGACCGGCGGTCTATCCCGTCTGTCCGGTATTACCTGCCCGCGACAGCCTCCGGGGCTACGCGTCCGTCCGAGAGGGCCTTCGTGAATATCTCGATTGTCTGCCTGACGCCGTCGGGCAGCGGCGTTATCGTAAGGCCGCCGAGCAGCGCGACCAGCGGCGCATTGTCGATCTCTTCGGGAAAGGGGAGCGGGTTCGTTTCATGGGTTATCTTCCCCCGAAGAGCGGGCACTACGGCCTCGATTTCCCTGACCACGTCCTCTATCCCCACGGTCTGGCCACCGAGGTTGAATACTTCGGCTCCCTCGATCTTTGCCCGCGCGGCGCCGATAAATGCCCGGGCCGTATCGTCGGCATACTGGAAGCCGAAGCGGCCCCCGTACGTGATGTGATAGGCGTTACCTGCCGCAGCCGCCAGCATCGCCTTCGTCGGTGTGGATGTCATCCCCTGATCCCTGCCGGGACCATAGACGACATAGGGCCGGATGCCGACGCTCGAGATGCCGTCGTCCCGCCAGTAGACGCGGGCCGTGGCCTCGTTTGCCTGTTTGTAGACGCCGTAGTGTGAGCGCGGGTCAAGCGGTGCGTCGTGTGTGAGCGGCCCGCCGGGGTAGCGGTCCCGCGGGCCGTAGACGGCGGTGCTGCTGGCGTAGACCACGTGGCGTATGCCGCCGCTCTTGGCCGCCTCGAATATATTCACCGTGCCCTGCACGTTCACGGCGGCCCCCAGGGGCGGGTCGGCCTTGCAAAACGGCAGCTGCATGGCGGCAAGATGGACGATATGCGTGATGCCATGTTCCGCGACAGCGCTCCGGATTACCTCCAGATCGGTAATGTCGCCCTTGATGAACCGGACACGGGAGATTTCGTCTTCTTCCATAATGAGCCGAAGGCGGTGCCGGTCATCTCCCCTCACCAGGACGCCTACATATACGCCGTCGCGGATGAGGTTTCTCACCGTCCACGCGCCGATGCACCCGGTTGCCCCTGTGACCAGAAACCGTTCTTCCATGCCTATGACTCCTTTCTCTCGTCCTTCATATGTTTCATGGCCTGCTCTATATGCGAAAGATGGTCAAGCATCGCGCCCCGGGCCGCCGCCGGGTCGCGCGATTTCAGCGCCTGGACGATGGCGCGGTGGTCCTCGACCGTCTGCCGCCTGACGTCGAGGCGTTCTCCCGTGCGTCTGCGGCTGTAGATACTCAGCTGGCTTATCGACCGCATGAAGAGCGATAGGATCGTGTTTCCCGTCGCCTCCAATATCTTCCGGTGGAGATCGAGGTCGATCTCGAGAAAGGCCTGGGGGTCGTCTATCACCGCCTGGGCGCCTTCAAGGCAGAGCTCGAGCTCGTCAACTATCTCGTCGGTGATGTCACGGGCGGCAAGGGCCGCCACGCCGGCCTCGAGGATCTTGCGTGCCTCAAACAACTCATTATAGGTTGTATCGTTGAGGGTAAAGATGATGTCAAGATGCTCGATGAGGCGCTCCGGCTCAAGGGAGGTGATATACGTCCCCGATCCCTGGCGGTTGTCGATGATGTTCATTATCTGGAGGGCCCTCAACGCCTCGCGCAGCGACGGGCGGCTCACCTTCATCATGGCGGCAAGCTCCCGCTCTGGCGGCAGCCGATCGCCCGGCCGCAGCTGCTTTTCCTTGATGAGGTTGAGCAGCGTATGGGCTATCCTCTCGGAAAGGATGTCCTTCCTGAGCTCTTCATAGGGGACATCGGCTATTTTCCTGGTCACTTTGCCACCCATCCGCAGTCCACCAGGAGGTCCGTGCCGGTGATGAAGGACGCCGTATCGCCGGCCAGGAAATATATCGACTCGGCGATCTCGGACGGGTCGGCCCAGCGCCTGAACGCCTGCTCGGCCTCCCTGATCCGTTTCACCTCGTCGTAGGGCTTGCCGGTCTTTTCGGACTCGATCTGGATGTCGCCCCTCAGCATGGGGGTATCGACGGAGCCGGGGCTGACCGAATTGACGCGGATACCGTACGGTGCCAGCTCCCAGGCCAGCGCCCGTGTGAGCGCGATAACGGCGCCCTTGGTCGCGCCGTAGAGCGAGTGATCGACCTGCCCGACGTGGCCCGATACCGACCCCATGTTCACGATCGCCCCGGACTTTTGCCCCTTCATGACGGGGATGACGTGCTTGCAGAACAGGAATATCCCGCCCAGGTTCACGTCCACGACACGCCGGTACTGGTCCCACTCGATCTCGTCCAGCGGGCGAACTAAAACGATCCCCGCGTTGTTGTTGAGCACGTCGATTCGGCCGTGTTTTTTCACCGTCTTCTCGACCGCCGCGATCACGTCATTTTCGGCGGAAACGTCTCCGACAATAAAGTCGCACACGCCGCCGTCCGATACTATCTCCTTGGCGACCGCGTCACCGCGGTCGGCGGTATCGACCATGACGACGGCGTACCCCCGTTTTGCGAAGAGCCGTGATGTCGCCTCGCCTATCCCGTTGGCGGCGCCCGTTATCAGGGCTATTTTTTTCGATACGGTCATAATCTTAACTCCTGTCAAGTCCAAGAATACGCCGCGCCTCTTCCACGGACGCTACGGGCCTGCCGAGCGACCGGGAGATCGAGGCTATCTCCTCCACCAGCTCGTAGGTCTCAGCCAGGCGGCCGGAACGCGTAAAAGGGTAGTCCTCGGTGCCCACGCGCACGTGGTCGCCTTCCATGACGGCGGCGACCAGTATTCTCATCTGGTCCTCGTGCATGATGCTCACGGTCGCGGCCGAGCCCGGCGGAAGGAGTTTCCGCCGGTAGAGGTATTCCTCGACGGTCGGCGGCGACCAGGTGCCCCCCGGCCAGCCGAAGAAGAGCGTCGTGATGTAGGGCGGCTTGAGCAGTTTCTTACCGATGAGGTAGTTCAGGTTCCAGACCGATCCCGCGTGCCATACCTCGAATTCGGGGGCGACGTGGTATTGGGCGCAGAGCCGCGCGTATTGTTCGAGCTCTTCTTTCGAGTGGAGCTTCAGGCAGTCGAGCTCTTTGAAGGCCTCGTCGTGGTGGTTCAGTATGATCGAGATCATGTCCGACTTTTCCCTGAATGCGTCCATGCGCTCCTCGATCTCAAGGCTTGACATCCCGCTCTGCACGATAATATCCGTCGCGGCGCGGACTGCGCGGATGACCTCGACCCATTGGCCTTCGGCGTGCGTGTGCAGGACCGACGCCCCGGCCCTTTGGCAACGTACGGCCTCGTCCGCGATGGCCTCGGGCGTCTTCGGGAACTGCACCTCCGGCTTCAGCCAGCAGGTATTGGGCGTCGCAACGATTATGAGAGGGTCCATGATACGTCTCCCGTATATACTGTTCACGATCCGCGGCTCACACGCTGATGATGTGTTTGTCCAGTGTGGTAATCTTCCGGCACCCGTCGGCCGTGACCACGTAGCAGTCCTCCACACCGATGAGGGTCGTTTCGTACGGTTCCCACGCCTCGATCTCGAAGACCATGTTCTGTTCGAAAGGACGGTCAAGCACCGACAGAGGCCCGAACAGGTGCTGTTCCTCGCACTCCAGGCCGATGCTGTGCCCGACCGCAAAGGTCATGCCCTGCTGCCTCTTTGACAGGTAGAAGGCGCTGGCCTCGGCGTTGAGCTCCTTGATGTTCACCCCGGGCTTGACGCGCTGTTCGTAGTATTCCTGCAGCATGATGAGCCGGTCGATGCTTTCGGCTGCCCCCCTGGGAACTGGCCCCAGGACAACGTGCCGGTTCACGTCCGCGACGTACCCCTGGTAGACCGCGCCGAAGTCAAACCGCGCGATATCGCCCTTCTTAAGCACCGTCCCGACGCCGGGGGCTTCCGGGTCCGAATCGCCGATGGAGAGCGTCAGGTGATCCCAGACCTCGGCCCCTTCGTCGATCATGGTCTTGCGCGCGAGCTTCAGGAAATCGTTGTCGGTCATCCCTTCTTTTGCGGCCTTCATGCAGGCCGTGATGGCCTTTTCTGTAATCCGCGTAGCTATTTCAATCCGGCGTATTTCCTCGTCGGTCTTAACCAGGCGCATATCCAAAAGGACGTCGTCGGCCGTCACGATCTCGGGGGACGTCTTTTGCCGCAGGAGGTGGTCGAGGATATACTTGGGCGCCAGCGACTCCATACCGATCCGTTTGCCTTCCATGCCCCATTTCTTGATCTTGGCCGTAATTGCGCGGCAGGTCTCTTTAAGCCCGATGGTTCCCCGGTGATCGGCGATCCAGGAGAACCGGTCCACGCTCTGGAAGAGCGCCCAGTTAAACAGGGCACAGTCGCCGTCCCGGTTAACCATCGCGACGGTGGGGTACTGGTTGCTCAGCGCAAAGAGAATCGGGTTGGGGCTCGCGTGCAGCGTCGGCATCCCGCTGGCATAAAATACGTTTACGGGGCTGGTTACGATCAGGATATCCAGGTCTCGCTTGTCCAGGATTTCCCTGATCCGGGGGCGGCTAAAACCGATCGGGTTCATACGCTTCACCTCGGGGAGTTGTTTGTTGACGGGGATATGGTCGGCCAGCGCCTCCAGGATGCTTTTCGTGCCCTCCGTATTTGCCACCGCCGAAAGGTCATCCCTGCTGGCGGCCTTGCCCGTCTCTGCCGAGAGATAGCCCATCAGCACGGCGGCGATGGCGCTCTTGGCCTGTTCGGGGGTGAACTCTGGGCTCTTTGCCTTCCAGGATACATTGAGCGAAGTACTCGTCCTCATTGCGTGCCGAGATATTGTAGTAGAGGGGAAACGGGGCGTGTTCGATCTCGGGCTCGAACCACTGGTTCTTGTTTTCCCCCATGTCGTCATGGCTCGAAAAGATACGGACCGGCCTGTCCCACATGTGGTTTTCCAGGATAGTCCCCTTGGTCCCGTGGATCTCCATGCTGTTGAAGGGCGGCGTCATCTGGGTAAAGCTGACGACGACCTCGCCGACGGCGCCCCCGAAAAACCGGAGCATCGATAGGGCGTTGTCCTCTGCCTTTTCGGGGAGGTTGGTCGCCTGCTTGGCAAGCAGCGCCGTGACGGACTCGACCTCGTCTTCCAGCACCCACTGGAGGGTCGCAAACTTGTGGGCGCCCATGTCCATGAACGACCCGCCCCCGGCCCTGATGGGGTCGCCCTTCCAGAAGTCGGGCGTGGTCATGCCCTCGATCTCGTTGACCCCCTCGTAGGCCCTCACCAACAGGACGTCGCCGACCAGCCCCTTTTTGATCGCGTCATGCACATACTGGTGGGCCGGAAGGAAGCGGTGGTTCTCCGCGATCATGAGCTTCACCCCGGCCTTTTTGGCCGCCTGGATCATCCGGTCGCAGTCTTCCAGCGTCGTAGCCATCGGCTTTTCGCACAGGATGTGTTTCTTGGCGGCGGCTACTTTTGATACGATGTCCGCATGGTACACGTGCGGCACCATGATGAGGACCGCCTCGATGTCGCTCTTCAGGAATTCACCCAGGTCGCCGAAGGCCTCCATGGTGTTGACCTTGTAGCGCTTGGCGACCTTCTCGGCAAGCTTCTGGTTCTTGTCGTATACCGCTACGAATTGAAGGTAGGGCGAGCCGGCGCACGCGGCGCTGTGAAAGCCCCACGCGCTGCCCGCGCCGATCACCCCGAACTTGACGCGTCTCGTGCCCCGGGCGGTTGTGCCCTTGCCCCGGGGACCGTCGGATACGGCGCGGGCCGCGGCATACGGAGAGCCGGCCGGGGCGATATCCAGCTCCGAGAATACCAACTCGACCAGCGCCCCGAACTTTATGGCGTCGGGCAGGTTCCCGTCGATTTTAAATTGGCCGTTCATGTAAGCGGCCGTCGCATCGGCTTGGCCGGTAAAGATACCCGCAGCAAGCGGCGCTTCCATCTCCAGGGTGATATCCGGGCTCTGAACCTCTCCCTGGCCCATCTCGAACGTCTGGTCCCGGATGACCAGATAGACGGGGCCGTAACTTCCGAGGTTGAACTGGAACTTCCGGTTGAACCCGTCGACCTCGTCCCTGGTTTCATCCAGGTCGTTGGCGACCTGGGTAAAGAGCGTGAAGTAGTCCTGAAGGTCGTTTGCGCCGAAGGTCCCGGCCTCGAGCTTCTCCACGACTGCCTGCCTCAACGACTCATCAATTTTCTGCGTTGCGTCTGCCTTCCATCCCATGATTGGGTATACCTCCCTCTTTTTCCGCTGTCTGGCGGTCTGTCAAGAACGCACATCATAATCCGACGGAACGCCATCCGGGTGCGGTTGGAAACCTCATACGGGTAGTATCTCGCGGGGAAGCGCGGTAAGCCGCATCGGGGCTCTTTCGGTGATGAGATAGGTCTCCTCATCGCCGACCTCGACGCCTTCCCGGTAGTTCGTGTAGAGCTCGACATTGATGACCATGCCGGGGGCAAGGGTAAGGTCGCTGCCCCGGTAGAGCCATCGTTCCTCGGTTTCGAGCCCAATGGAGTGGCCCACGGTGATGACGAACGGATCAAGCCCGTTTTTCTGATACAGTGCAACGGCCGAATCGTGCAGCCGCGCCCCCGTCGCGCCAGGGACGAGCATTGCGCCGATTTCGTCGACGATGCCGCACATCGTTGCGTGAAGCCGGGACAGATCGTCCGGCACGGCCCCCGTATAGACGTGCCTGCGGATATCGGAGGCCCAGCCGTAATAGCGCGCCCCGATGTCGATAGCGACGAGGCTCTCCCTGTCGAGTATTTCCTCGATGGAGACCTCGGGGTTCGAGGTGCCGAAAGAGATGGTCGTATGGCCGATACCGGTGGCGCCGTTTTTGATCATCCGGTACTTGGCCTCCTGGATGAGCTGGGGTCGGCTGATGCCGGGCCTGATGATGCCCGCGAGCTCCGTGAAGGTAGCCTCCGCGACGGCCGTGCTCTGCTTGATCATCTCGATCTCTTCTGCGGACTTGATGAGCCTTTGAGACCCTATGATATCGTCGATCACGCTGATACTCTTTGGCCGGGCCGTTTCCTCGATGAGCCGGACGGCAAACCAGGGGCAGGCCGATTCGACGCCGACGGTCTTCCCGGCAAGGTTAGAGGCCGCGATAAAGTTCTTCAAGACCTCGATTGCGCCGGCGCAGTCCAGGTAGACCTCCGTACGGTCAACGGCAAACTCCACCCCCCCCAGTATGGCGCCGACCCAGCAAAAAAGGGTCACGCGGCCGTCGGCCTCGATGAAACAAAAGAAAGGAAACTGGTTTTGCAGCGCGAAAAGGATCGGGTTGCCGCCGGACGGGACGCATGGATAGCCGGTGGTGTAGAGGACGTTCTCGGGTGTCGAAAGGAGGATCGCGTCGATTCCCCTATCTTTCATGAGTGCCGTGAAACGGGACCTGTCAAATCCAGTAGTCCGGAAACGCGCGGGTATCATGGGCAATCCCCCTGTTCGTTTATATATAGCGGTTCCGGGAGAATTGGCTAATTGGTAATACCAATATCGTACTTCTGGGCCGGTTGTCAAGAAAAAAACGATGCAGGATTGGTATCCATCGTATTTCAGCTTTCCCCGTGCAGGGTTGCAGAAATGCCCCGGTATTGGCAGCCATTTGGAAGCCATAGGCACGACGCGGCAGTTATCGCACGGAGGTACGGGGGGGGATACCCGAGAGGGGGGGGGATTGGTCCGCCGTTACAGAACGATCCGCGGAACTGCCTGCAGACGGGAGAAGGTTATTTAGCGGTGCCGGCGGAGAACCGCCCGGGCAGGGGCGATCGGCTAGCGGTCTATCAGGAGTATCAGCACCTTTCCCGGGCCGTGGATCCCCCTGACGGCGGTGAGCGCGATGTCCGCCGTCATGCTGGGGCCCGTTACAAAAGCGAGTGCGGGCGGCCTCGCTTGAGACCGGGATCGGCCATCGGATTCGGTTGGCTGCTTCCCGAAATCGGAGGCCCGCTTTTCGGCATATAATCCCTGATCTGTCAGGAGCGACCAGAAGTGATGGGTATCGGTGACGATGTCGCGCACCGGAAGAAGGACGACGTGCGCAAACGGTGCATGTGAGATCAGACGGGAATAGCCGTCGCCCAGCGCGAGGACGACTGTCCCGGTCTCCGCGACGCCGGCCAGCGCCCCGGTAACGCCCACGTCAGAGTCAAAGCTCGATTCCCGATGGGAAGCGGGATCGCTTCCCTGGACGGATACGCGAAGGCCGGCCGCCTCTAGCGCCTCCTTGATATCCGATTGCGCCACGACCCGCTCGGCCGACAGAAGCGCCGACGAAAACCCGAGCTCCTTCATAAACCCGACGGCCTCGTCCCCGGCCTTCTTCGCATCGGGAATCCTCTTAACGATCGCCCCCGCGAACACCGCGCGGTCCGAGAAGTCCTTCACCAGGGTCTCAATATCGACCGACGGGCGGGCCTGGGGTTTACCCGTATCCCGGGCCCGGGCAGCGGAACGCGGGGCCGACTCCTTTAGCCTTTTGAGTATCGCCTCTCTGGACGCGCGGATTTCACTCATTTTTCTTCCCCATGGCGTTTTCAATACTCTTCCACCGGTCGCGGAAGGGTACCCGGGCGGGAAGCGGAAGGTCCCTGTCTTTCGTAAAACCACCGGCCCACATTGGGAGCCACCGTATCCTGCCGTCCCTGCTGAACGGCAGCAGCGCCCATCGCATGAGCTTCGTTTGAAGTCGGAAACGCCGCTCGTCCCGCAAGATCCACGCCCATAACGAATGCACGATCCGCTCGGTTACTGGAGGCCTCTTCGCTCCGAACCGGGCCTCCCCGGCCGCGCGTTTCTCCCTGAACTTTAGGAAGAGCGCGGGGTGGTCGATTCCCGCCGGGCAGACTTCGCGGCATTTCCCGCAGAGCGTACACGCAAAATAGAGGTCACTGGCCCGGTCGAGCCCCAAAAAGAGCGGGTTGAGCAGCGCGCCGATCGGGCCGGAATAGACCCATCCGTAGGCATATCCCCCCACCGTGCCCCATACCGGGCAGGTGTTGAGGCAGGCCCCGCACTTGATGCACTGGAGGACTTCCCTCACGTCGGGGTCCTCATATATCCGGCTTCGCCCGGCATCGACGATGACCACGATAAGCTCACCCGGGCCGTCGATATCTCCGGCCTGTCTCGGCCGATCGATGAACGAGACGTAACTCGAGATAGCCTGGCCGGTGCAGCTTCTGGTGAGGACCTTGAGCATGGACAGGGCATCGTCCATGGTCGGTACGATTTTCTCGATGCCCATAACGACCAGATGGGTCGCGGGGGCCGACGTCGTGAATCGTATATTGCCCTCGTTCTCGACAAGGATCAGGGTCCCGGTCTCGGCGACCGCCATATTTGCCCCGGTGATACCCATTCCGGCGCGCTTGAATTTGTCCCTCAGGAACGCGCGCGCCTGCATTGCCAATTCGTTCAGGTCAACCGTCCTCCCGGTGCCCATGACGCGCACGAAAAGGTCCGCGATCTCGTCGATGGACATATTGAGGGCCGGCCCCACGATATGGAACGGCGTGCGACGCGCCTGCTGCACGATGAATTCACCCAGGTCTGTCTCATAGACGTCGACGCCGGATTGGATAAGCGCCTCGTTGAGCCCCATCTCCTCGGACAGCATGGACTTACCCTTGGTGACGGTTGTGACGCCGCGCTTTCGCGCAAGGCCGACGACGATCTCGCGCGCCTGTTCATAGTCCGCGGCCCAGAAGACGATGCCGCCGTTCTTGATAACATTACGCTCGAATTGTTCGAGGTAGGCCGGGAGATTTTTTATTGCCTGTTTTCGAATATCGCGGGCCCGGGCCAGCGCCGCGTCCGGGTCTTTCAGGGTGGAAAATGAGTAGTCCCGCAGGGCGGTGAAGATAATGCGGAGGCGGTTGAGAATATCCCGCTGGGCGGCGTTCCGGATGCCCAAGGCCGCCTTTGCGCGGAAGCGTTCCACCTCGATCTTCATTGCCCGCCTCCCGTCCCCGCAAGGATCTGTGCGGTATGGAGGACCGTAAGCGCAAGCCCCCTTCGCTGTACGAACCCCCTGAGATTGAGGATGCACCCCGGCTCGCCGAGGACAAGGCATTCGGCGCCGCTGGCGATAGCTTTATCCACCTTTTCGGCCGCCATCGCCGTGGAGATGTCAGGATAGAGCGTCGAGAACTCCCCGCCAAAGCCGCAGCAGACGTTATCTTCGGCGAGCGGGACGAGCTCTATACCGGCGACGTTCGAAAGAAGGGTCAGCGGGCTCTTGGAAACGCCGAGCCCGCGGGAGAGATGACAGGAGTGATGATACGCCACCTTGTGGGGATAGGCGGCCCCGGGGTCGGAGAAACCCATGACGGTGACGAGGAATTCCGAAAGCTCGAATACCCGCTCGGATAACAGGCGGGCGCGCCGGCCTGTCTCGCCGTCGGGCAGGAGCAAGGGGTAGTGCTTTTTGACGGTGTGGACGCACGAGCCGGAGGGGGCCACGACGTAGTCGGCCTCGGAAAAGATATCTATAAAACGCCGGGCGATATCACGCGCCTCGCGCGTCCTCCCGGCGTTGATAAGCGGCTGGCCGCAGCAGGTCTGGCGGGGATCGTAGCCGACGTCGGCCCCCGATCGGGAAAGGAGGAGCGCCGCCGCCTCACCGATCTCCGGGAGGAACTGATCGACCAGACAGGGGATAAAGAGGGACACCTTCTTCATCGCACAGCCCTACGCCCCGTCTCGTAATCATATCCGCCTTTAGCCTCCCGGTACCATGGTCCGGCGGGTTGTCGGGGCGTCCAGTATTGCCAGTATTGCCTGTATTGTTGTATACGCAACCGAAGTACAAAAGTATCGCGGAACGAGACCGGGTGTCAAGGAAAATAGTCCCGGCGAAGAAGAGGGTGCCGGCCGATCCTCCCGGCAGCATAGTATCATTGACCCCGGTTCATTATTATTATATTATGTTCTTACGTATCAAACGCCCGCTTTGTCGGGGAGTATCGCATGGACGCTCGATCGGCGGGAGGCCGCCGATTATGCGAGACGTTACCAAGAGGTATGCCGTGAAATCAATCTATTTCGATGTAAACGTCCCAAAAATCCTTATAACAAAGGCGCTGGCGGGGTTGATTCCGTTTATCTACTATTCGCCGCTGTCTCCCGTCGGTTTCAGTGATATCCCGGAGCAGAAGCTGCCCGGCAAGAACTGGGTACGGGTCAAATCGGTCATGACCGGCATCTGCGGGGCCGACATCGCGATGTTTTTTGTCAAGGCAAGTCCCGGGATCTCGATCGCGGCGCTGCCCGGCGTCCCCCGGGCCTTCATGGGCCACGAGGTGGTGGGACGGATCGTCGAAAAGGGCGCGGGAGCAACCGGTCTTGCCCTGGGTGACCGCGTTATCCTGCAGCGCTACCTGCCCTGCTGCTCCACCAAGGAGATCACGCCGCCCTGCCGCCCGTGCAAAGAGGGTAACTACACCCTCTGCGAGAACTTCTCCGAGGGGACGCTGCCGCCCAACCTCGGCGCGGGGTTTTCCGAGCATTTCCTGGCCCACAAGACGCAGCTCGTGAAGGTGCCGGACGATATCTCGGACGATCAGGCCGTGCTCGTCGAGCCGACGGCCGTCTCGCTCCATGCGGTGCTCAGCAGGCTGCCCCGAAACGGCGAAAAGGTGCTCGTCATCGGCGCCGGGACCATCGGCCTGGGGGTTATCCAGATCGCGAAGGCGCTGGGAAAGAGCTTCACCCTTTACGCCCTCGAAAAGATTCCTTTCAAAAAGAAGCTCGCGAAAAAGTATGGTGCCGACTACGTGCTTGACGGAGATCCGTATAAGGCCGTAGCCGCGGCCACGGGCGCCAGGCTCTATCGCGGGCCGCTCGGCAACAACACGATGCTGGGGGGATTTGACCTGATCTATGACTGCGTTGGTTACTCCGCCACCATCCACGATTCGCTGAGGTGGCTCGCGGCCCGGGGCGACTATATCATGATCGGAAACCAGCTCTCTCCCGTATCCTTTGACCAGACCCCGGTCTGGCAGCAGGAACTGACGATGAAGGGGATCAACGCCCACGGGTCGGAGACCTATCAGGGCAAGCGGATCAGCTCATTTGACCTGGCAATCGAGTTGATCAGGAAAAAGAAGATCAGGGTCGACCATCTCATTACCCACCGGTTCCCGTTCGCCGACTACCAGGAGGCCTTCAAGCTGGCCAAGGAGAAATCGAGCGAGGTAATAAAGGTCGTGCTGAAGATATCGTAGCGGGCGTTTTTGTTTTCTCTGATCAGGGGGAATCACCATGAACAGGAGATCATTTACCAATCTTATTGTTCACTTCCTGTTTCTCCTCATTGCGTTCCTTTTCAATTATATCCCGTGGATACGGCGATACATGAAATCGACCCATGGTTGGATTAATTTTTCCGTCGGTTTCAGGACCGAAAACGACAGCGTCAATCAGGCGATCCTCTTCAGGGACGGGAAAGTCTCGGTCATGAAGAAGATCCCGGATGATATCGACGTAACGCTGATCTTTGTTGACGACAAGACGGTTCTCGAGATGCTGAGAATAACGCCCAACGAGGTGATAAACCTGCTGTTGAAAAACAAGATGAGAACGGACGGCAACCTGACCTATTTGAACCCCTTCAATTTCTACATCTCGCTGTTGTTCGGGAAGAAACACAAGAAGCTGCTCGGCAGGCAGGTGCGTGCGGAGCTCGCGGAGAACCGGCGGGTCTCACGGGAGGCCAACCCCGCGTGCCTCAACGAGCTTTCCCGAAGGAAAGGGACACGAATACGGGGGGAGCGGGTCGACACGGGCGTGCAGCATCTCGCGGATCCATACCTATCAGAGTACGTAATCGATGATTTTCCCCGCCTCGGGGGGTTTCTGGATATCCACTTCAATACGAAGCCGGAGGTATGCCCGGAACGTCCGAAGCTCCTGACCGATTTCTTTGTCAAGAACGGTTTCACGCTGTTTCCAAATAACGGCGGCGGACAAAACGAGCTCCGCCAGGCCCGCGCATTCAAATACCTGATGGAGAACAAGACACCGATCATCAGAAGAAACGACCTCGTGGCCGGCACTTCGACGACAAAGGAGATCGGAGTAATTCTCTACCCGGACGCCCACGCCGCGCTGTTGTGGGGGGAGCTGAAATCGGCGGCCGACAGGCGGTTGAATCCCTACACGATATCCGATGAAACGGTACAGATACTTCACGGCCACGTCCTCCCCTACTGGATGGACAAGAACTTCCGAGAGTGGGTCAGGAAGCAATACGGTAATCCGCTCAGCCAGCAATTAGATGAGCGTTTTGCGGTCTATTTCCTCTTCAAGATCGCCGCCCTCTCCCACACGATCCTGGATTTCCCGAAGCTCCTCAGGATCGGGACAACGGGGCTCATGAGGGAGATAGACGACGAGCTGAAACGAGACGCGAGCGCGTCCCGACAGAAAAGGGAGACGCTGGCGGCCATGAAAATCTGCCTCGAAGGCATCACGGGTTACGCGAAAAACCTGTCAAAACAGGCGGCCCGTCTGGCGGGAGAGGAAGGCGATCCCGTCCGCAAGGCGGAGCTCCTGCGGCTCTCGGCAATATGCGACCGCGTTCCCGAGAACCCCGCCCGGACGCTCGATGAGGCGGTCAATGCCATCTGGATCGGCTGGGTGGCGCTCCACATGGAAAATACGAACGCGGGGCTTTCCCTCGGCCGGATGGACCAGTGGCTTCAGCCATACTTCGTATCGGATATGAAGAAGCTCACGACCGAGAGGGAGAAAACCGAGTACATCAAAAAAGCCATCGAGCTGGTCGGCTGCTTCTACATGCGCTGCACCGACCATCTCCCGCTGGTGCCGGATATCGGGAACTACCTATTCGGCGGAAGCTCATCGGACCAGGCAATTACCCTGGGAGGCATGACCCCGGATGGGAAAGACGCCGTCAACGACATGACCTACATCTTTCTCAAAGTGACCGAGATGCTGGCCATCAGGGACCCCAACGTGAATGCCCGCTTTACGCCGGGGACTAACAGCGATGAGTACCTCAAGCGGCTGTGCGAGGTGAACCTGATTACCACCGCGACGCCCTCGATGCACAACGACCATGCCGTGATGAAATCCCTCGAGGAACTCAACTATCGGCCCGAGGACCTTCGCGATTGGTCGGCGACCGGGTGTGTGGAGCCGACGATCTCGGGCAAACACATGGGGCATACCAACTGTATGATGATGAACATGGTGGCGGCGCTGGAAATGGCCCTGAATAACGGGCGTCACCCCCTCATGAGATGGGACGTGGGCCCTCAAACCGGCCGGATATACGATGACGGGAGCAACGGGGGAAACGGCGATTTTAAGACATATCGAGGACTTCTTCAAGGCGTTCAAGACGCAGTTCAAATTTCTGATCGACCGGTCCGTTGAGTACAACAACATGCTCGGGGAGGCCCACAGCGTCATCCGGCCGACGCCGCTGTTGTCTTCGCTGATCAGCGGGTGCATTACCGGCGGGAAGGACGCAACGAGGGGCGGGCGCGAAATATAATTCGTCCGGTTCGGCCTGTATCGGGTTGGCCGACGTGACCGATTCGCTGATGGTCGTCAAGAAACTGGTGTATGACGATAAGAAGATCACCTTTACGAAGCTCAAGGAAGCCATCGACGGCAACTTCGAGAATAATCCCTCTCTCCATGCCACGGTGACCAAGAAGGTAAAGCTCTTCGGAAGCGGGAGCCGCGAGGCGGTGGCGATTGCAAACAGCGTGACGACATTTACCCACGATACCTACTTCGCCCACAGGAATTTCAGGGGCGGGAGATACACGGCGGGCTTCTGGTCGATGGCAAACCATGTCGCGTTTGGGACGCTGGCGGGGGCGCTGCCCTCCGGGAGACTGGCGGGAAAGGCCTTTACCCCCGGCCTTACCCCTTCGCCCAACGCGAGCAATAATATCCTTGATAATATCAGGGACGTCGCACAGCTCGATCCGAAGAAGATGAACAACAATATCGCCTTTAACGTAAAGATAGTCCCGGCCATGACCCATAGCCACGAGAAGACCGTCGATATCATGCGTTCACTGGTAAAGACCTATTTTGACCTCGGCGGGATGCAGATGCAGCTCAATGTCGTGAATTCGGACATGCTCAAAGACGCGATGTACCATCCTGAGGACTACCAGAATCTGCTTGTTCGGATTTCCGGATACAATGCCTATTTTGTAACGCTCAATAAGGACATGCAGCAGGAACTTATCGAGCGGGCGGAGTATGGAATATAGGATAGACCGGTAATGGAACACGTCTCATCAAACCATAACAAATCAGAGAGACATGCCGCATTGGTTAATCAGTCTCTCTGTCACGCTGACGAAATGCGGTTGCTATTGATCAGTCCTGATAACAAATAATCTATCATGGAGGCTTGCATGAAGGCATTGATGCTCAAGGGTATAGGCGACCTGGCGCTCATGGACGTCCCCGTGGCGCCGGTCGGGCCGCGGGACGTGAAAATCAGGGTGGCCGAGTGCGGGCTCTGCGGCACGGATCACTCGGTCTACGCGGGGACGCTCGTGCTGCCGGGCGATTTCCCCTTCTACATGGGCCACGAGCTCTCGGGCATCGTGGAACAGGTGGGCGACCGACGTGAAGGATATCGCGGCAGGGCCAGCTGGTCGTCACCAACCCGGTCCGCTACTGCGGCGACTGCTACCGATGCCGCAACGGCCAGCAGCACTACTGCGAGCGGCTCTTTGAGCTCTGGAGGCCCAACGGGGGCTTTTCCGAGTTCGTCGTGGCCGACCGCCAGCAGGTCTTCGCCGTACCCGACGGGATAAAACCGGACGTCGCGGCGTTCGCCGAGCCCGTGTCGGTCTGTATCCACTGTGTCGACATGGCCGATATCAGACCCGGTATGTCGGTGGCCATCACGGGGGCGGGGTCTATCGGCCTGATCCTTATGCAGCTCGCCCGGCTCTCGGGGGCGTCTCTCATCTTCGTGACGGAGCCGGTGGCCTCAAAGAGGAAGCTCGCCCAAAAGCTCGGCGCCGACGTCGTCGTCGATCCGACGACAGGAAGACGTGGTCGCTCAAGGCTTTGAGGCGACGGGATACAAGGGATTTGACGTGGTGATCGAGGCCTCCGGCAACGCCGCGGCGGCAAATCAGGCGCTGGGGATCACCGGGATGAAGTCGACGCTCTTTTTCTTCGCGGTCTATCCCGGCGGACTTTACGATTCCCATCTCGCCGTTCATCATGTACACAAAGGAGATGACGATCAAGGCGGTCTTCTTCTCCCCCTATACATTCCCGAGGGCGATGAACATGCTCCCGAAGCTTGATCTCGTTTCCCTGATCTCCCACCGTTTTACGTTGGCCGACGCCCACAAGGCGTTTGCAGCCCACGAGACAGGCCAAGCGGTGAAAGTCATGGTCAACTGCGCCTGAGGGAGAGGCTTATAGAACGATTGCATGATAGGGTCGCCAACATTATCAGAGAGGCTATCATCGTTGGACGGTGGCTCGACAGGCTGAGATCTCCTCGCGCTCGGATAGAAAGGAGGACATCGGTATGCACAAGGAAAGATTCTAAGTCGAAAGATGAGCTGCTGGACTATCTCGACGACAAGGCCGAGTGGCTCAGGAGGGAGATCATACGGCTGTCGTCCATCGCCGGCGGGTGCGCACCTCGGGGGCGGACTCTCTATGGCCGACATCATCGTGGCGGTCTACTATTACGCCATGAATCTTGAAGCAGGGCGACCCGAACATGGGCCGATCGCGACCGCTTCATCCTCTCCAAGGGGCACGGCGCCATCGCCTATTGCCCGGTGCTGGCCGACCAGGGATTCTTTTCGCCCGACTGGCTCAACACCTTCAATAACCTCGACAGCCCCTTCGGAATGCACCCGGACATGAAGAAGATCCCCGGCTGCGACATGAGCACGGGATCGCTGGGACACGGGCTTTCGGTGGCGGTGGGGATGGCGCTTACCGCCCGGATGGACAAGAAGAGCTGGCGCGTCTTTGTTCTTATGGGCGACGGCGAGATAAACGAAGGGATGGTCTGGGAGGCGGCGCCGTCGGCGTCCCACTTCAAGCTGGGCAATATCGTGGCGATCATCGACAGGAAC
Organism: uncultured delta proteobacterium; assembly: GCA_963735595.1. GTDB lineage: Bacteria > Desulfobacterota > Zymogenia > Zymogenales > Zymogenaceae > JAFGAS01. The sequence continues at coordinate 41,489 of CAVTLK010000005.1, forward strand.
ACGCTGTCGCTGGACGGCCCCACCGAGGAGATCATGGCCATCGAGCCTATCGCCAAACGCTGGGAGGCCTTCGGGTGGCGCGTGTTTGATATCGACGGGCACGACATGGGAGCCCTCGTGGACACGCTGGACAAGCTCCCGCCGTCGTCCGATCCCACGCCCACCCTCATCGTCGCCCGAACGGTGAAGGGCAAAGGGCGTCGATTTCATGGAGAACAACCCTATCTGGCACTACGCGGGGCTGGACAAGGCCAAATCGGCCGACGCGCTTACCTGCATCGGGAACTGCCGCCCGAAAAGGAGGTCGTAAGATGGCCGATGACGTACAAAAATCGATCGTTCTGGATTTCACCTATACGACCGACACCTATGACCAGTTTACCCAGGCCGAGGTCTACGGCAAGGTGATCACGAAGATGGCCGAGGACAATAAAGACATCGTTGTCCTCACCTCCGACATGACCCGCTCCAACAAGACCGGGGATTTCAAGAAGACTTTCCCGGAGCGCTTCTTCAACTTCGGCATCGCCGAGGCCAACATGTTTGCGGCCTCGGCCGGGATGGCCGCCTGCGGCAAGATCCCGTTCGTCACCACGTTTGCGGTCTTCGCGTCCCTGCGCTGCGCCGAGATGATCAGGACGGACATCGCCTACCCGAACCTTCCGGTCAGGATCATCGCCACGCACGCGGGGCTTTCGCAGGGTAACGGCGGCACGACACATCACTCCACCGAGGACATCGCGATCCTCAGGTCGATGGCCAACATGACCGTCATCGTGCCGGCCGACTCCATCGAGACGGGAAAGGCAGTGGCTGCAACGGCCAAGGTGAAAGGTCCCGTCTATATCCGTATCGGGAGGGCGCTGGAGCCGATGGCGTATCCTGACGATAATTACGACTACACAATCGGCAAGGCCGTCGTCATGCGGGACTACGGCAAGGACGCGGCGGTCATCGCGTGCGGCGTGGCGGTAAAGGCGGCCTGCGATGCGGCAGACGAGCTGAAAGAGAAGGGGGTCAAGATCAGGGTCGTCAATATGCACACGATCAAGCCGCTTGATATCGACGCGCTCATGAAAGCCGCCGCGGATACCGGAAAGATCATCACCGCCGAGGAGCACAGCATCGTCGGCGGGCTTGCCGGCGCAGTATCGGAGGCGCTCACGGAAGCGGGGGTGGCCGTGAAATTCAAGAGGCTGGGAGTGCCGGATATCTTTTCGGCCATCGGCTACCCGGATGAGCTCTATGCCCGCTACAAGATCGACAAGGACGGGATCGCCGAGACGGTGAAAAGCATCGTCGCGTAACTATCCCGAAAATTGCGCCGCCCCGGCCCGTAATCTGACCGGGGCGGCAGTCTATTATGCTACCCGGTAAAGTGAACCCCCGGAACGATAACGGTTGGGATCGATGCCCGAACCCAACGACTGCAGTGTTACTTCCCGAGCGGAATCATCAGCACTGACAGAAGGCCCAGCCTTTTTTCGTCTCGATAATTCGCTAACCCCAGTACCATATCGAGGTGGCCCTTCTCCGGAGAGGCGCGGTACGTCCCCAGAAGTCGGTCCCACCACGGGAGGCTGAAACCGAAGTTTGAGTTCGTCTCTTTGATAATGACCGAGTGGTGCACCCTGTGCATATCCGGGGTAATAACGAAAAGCCGGACTATCCTGTCCACGCTTAAAGGGATGCCTAAATTGCCGTGATTGAACATCGAGGCCGCATTGAGAATAACCTCGAAAATCAGAACCGCGAGGGCCGGAATCCCGAGAGCTAAAACGACCGCCGCCTTGATGCACATAGAAAGGACCATTTCTATGGGGTGAAAGCGAATCCCACTCGTGACATCCAGATCAAGATCGGTATGGTGGACGCGATGGATGCGCCAGAAAAGGGGTATAGCATGGAACACGATGTGCTGGAGATATATAATAAAGTCAAGCAAAAGGACCGAGAGTACAACAACCGTCCAGGGCGGCATCTGGATGTGATGGAATAATCCCCACCCTTTCTCAGAGCCCACGACGGCAAGACCGTAGGCACCGGCGCCGAAAACAAGCCGAAGGGTGATCGTATCGATAGCGGAAATGCCGAGGTTTGTAATCCACCGTCTGGACTTTGCCGTTCTCAGATCCCTGCGTGGGATTATAAGCTCCCAAAGAATAAGGATAAGAAGGATTCCAGCAAAAACCCCGAATCTGAGGAATGCTGCGTCAGTCATATTGGATGTACCTCCTTCCTTTTAAGGCCGCTCCCTATCGCCTCACCACGAGCGGCCATCCCTTGAGATTGGCTATTGCCCGATCCCCTTTTCGCGGCGATACCACCGGACGATCACCCCGGGCGGGATACCCAGCAGATAAGCGATGATAATGATCTGGTTTATGAGAGTCGTCTTTACGACCCCGAAGTTCCGCCACCTCCGGGCGGAGGTCGTAACCGATACGGGAGCGACGGCGACGGCCCCCCTTTTCCGCAGGCGGCGGATCATCTCGAAATCATCCATGATCGGTATCTCCGGGAATCCCCCGGTCTTATAGAAGAGATCGGCACGGATAAACAGGCCCTGGTCGCCGTACGGCATCTGAAAGAGACGCGATCGCATATTGGCCATCCACTCGACGGCCCGAAGACCAAACCCCTTCCCATCGATGCCCAGCATGAACGCGCCCGCGACGGCGCCGGTCCGGTCGAGAAGGTCGAATATATGTCCGTCGTATCCGACGGGAAGTGCGGTATCGGCATAGACGAAGAGAAGTAGGTTACCCCGGGCCGTCCCGGCCCCGACGTTCATCTGGTGCGACCGGGGGGGAGGGCTGCTGATGACCACTACCCCCGCCGCGCGGGCGACCGCGGCGGTTCTATCGGTGCTACCCCCGTCAACGACGATGATTTCCGTTCCGGGGCCGGCATCCCGTGCGGAATCGATCGTCCCGGCGATGGTCCCTTCCTCATTTAAGGCCGGGATGATAACCGAGACGGTCGTTGCTGAAGGGGCCTTCCGTTTTCGTCGTTGCGCACGGCGCCATACCGGGAGATCCCGGGGACGATCCACGTCGTCAAGCACGTCAAGCACGGCGTATGAGAGCCCCGCCGTCCGGGCCAGCCGTTCGGTTCTTTCGAGTACTGCCGCAGTCGACCAGGGAATGCCCGTCAAGACGGCATCTATCTGCTCCTGCCGGACGCGATCGGAAAACCCAATCAGGTAATACCCGCCGTCTCGTGCCGGGCCGAGCACCATGTCCCGACGTGCCGAAGCGGGGCCGGCATCGGGCGTCAGCACCCCGAAGGCCCGGTTAACGATAGAATCGGTCAGGTCGGGGATATCAGTCCCGACGATGACGACCGATCCGGCGCCGGATGCAAACGTCTGCTGAAAGGCGTGCCGCATCTTCGCACCAAGGTCGCCGCTTATCTGCGGGCGGTAGCGGATCCGTCCCCCCCCGTCCCCGAACGTACGTTTCATGAGACACCGGCCCGCCTGTTCGTAATGAACCTCGACGTTCGCCCTGCGAATGAAGGATAGCCTACCTGCCCACGACAGCGTATGCTCAATCATCCCGCGCGCCAGATCGGCGGCGCCGCGCCGGCCGAGTAGCGGAATCATGCGGGTCTTGGCTTTCCCGGGCCGGGGATACTTCGTGAAGATAATCAGGCATTCGGCTGCTGTATTCATGGGATGCGGCGATGGTTATTTCCCGGTTAGGTTCTCTTCTTTTTCCTTGAGGCTGTCTCTGGCATATTTGACAAGGACTGCCAGCAGTATGACGACAAGTGCCAGCGTCGCCAGTAATATCCACGGTACCCTTCCCATGACGATGCCCTGATACAACGCGTCGGCCCCCACCACGTAAAGGATGACGCCAGGGATCATGCAGAGGAACGACCAGAGCGCATAGGTCCAGAAACGGACTCCGGTCAATCCAAAGGCGTAGTTAAGCAGGTTAAAAGGAAAGATCGGCAACAGTCTCGTCAGGGCAACGATGACTGCACCGTGTTGTTGGGTCATCCGGTCAATTGTACGGAATCTCTCCTTTGTAGAAATCCACTGGGCGACGGCGTCCCGCGCGACGTAGCGGCTTATTATAAAGGAGAGGCTCGCCCCGACGGTGGCGCCGACGATAACGACGGCTACCCCAACGACCGAGCCAAACAGCGCCCCCGCTGCGATACTGAAGGGTGAACCGGGAAGCACCGCTACGGTCGCCAGGACATAGATGCCGATAAAGACAACCGGGCCCCAGGGTCCCAGGCCCGAAATCCAGGTGCGAATACCTCCAAAGCTCTTTTCTATCCCGAGGACACGGAACAGAATGAAGAGCCCCAGGATGACAGCGATCAATACGATCGGTTTGGCCCAACCGGCGTGCTTCTCCTGAGCGGATTTGGACTTTTCTTTTTTTGTGGTGGTCTTCATAAGAGTGCTCCGTTTATGGTTTCTGGACGCCCGGCACCCGTCATGCCGGATTCCCTGACGATAAAACGATCACCATTGAATTTCGTTTAATACTGACATATAATTGAATAAGTGAATAGCATACTGCTTAAGGAGAGTTCAATGGTCGTCAAAGCCGTCGTATTGGTATTTTGCCTTGCCGTTCTCGTGGGGTGCACGGGCAAGCCCCCCAGGGACATCGGCGTTAAAGACGGGAAATTATCCCCCTGTCCGTCATCGCCCAATTGCGTCTCCTCACAGAGCGCGGCCGGTGATGAGGAGCACTATATCCAGCCGCTGACCTACTCGGGGAGCCCGGAAAACGCACGGGCCGCCCTTATCTCCGTTATCGAATCGATGAAACGCACCAAGATAATCACCGCGGCTGATGACTATATCTACGCGGAATTTACCTCGCGGCTGTTCCGTTTCGTTGATGACGTCGAGTTCTACATCGACGACTCCGCGAAAACGATTCATGTACGATCGGCTTCCCGTCTTGGAAAGTCCGACTTAGGAGTAAATCGAAAACGGATCGAGACGATACGGGAGCTCTTTGACCGGCAGATCGGGTCAAAGCAGACGCCGAATAAATGAGCGGGTACCACCGGGGGTGAATGAACTCCGATCCGCAGTGGGGCGAGGCAGCCTACCGCGTCCATTTTAGCCACCGCGAAAATATCCGCTTGACCCCGGGAGTAAGCCTCGTACGGTTGTAGGCGTCCCCCAGTTGCCGGATGGTCTCGGCCTGGGTCGGGTAGGGATGGATAACCGAGGCTATCTTCCCCAGGCCAACGCCCGAAACCATCGCCAGGGTAATCTCGCTGATCATCTCGCCCGCATGCCGGGCCACGATTGTCGCCCCGAGGATCCTGTCGGTTCCCTTCCTGACATGAATCTTTACGAAACCTTCCTCCTCGCCGTCGAGAATCGGCCGGTCTGCGTCGGAAAAATCCTTTGTAAAGGTCTCCACGGCAATACCTCGTTCCCGGGCGTCTCGCTCGTACATCCCCACGTGCGCTATCTCTGGGTCGGTGTAGGTCGTCCAGGGGACGATGAGCGAGGAGAGCCTTTTCTTGCCGAGGAAGAGGGCGTTCTGGATGACGATACGTGCCGCGGCATCGGCCATATGAGTGAACTTGTAGGTCATGGCCACGTCGCCGGCGGCGAAGATGTTTCTATTGCTCGTCTGGAGAAAATCGTTAACCGTAACACCGAATTTGTCGTATGCTACTCCGGCGGCCTCGAGGTTGAGTCCCTTAACCTCCGGGGCGCGGCCAACTCCCATGAGGAGCGCATCGCCCCGGACGATCCGCGATTTTTCCTGATTCCTGACATGAACGAGCGTTTTTCCCCGTTCGGCCGTGATCTTATTGACGCCGGTGCCAAGCAGCAGGTCGATACCTTCGCGCTGAAAGGCACGGGCCAGGATAGCGGCGGCAGCGGCGTCCTCACGAATCAGGAACTGGGGCGCCATCTCGATGATGGTGACGCGACTACCCAGCCGCCGGAAGGCCTGTGCCATCTCGCAGCCGATCGGCCCGCCGCCGACGACCACGAGGTGCCCTGGTGCCTCGGTCAGGCTAAAGATCGATTCATTGGTCAAATACCCGGATTCAGAAAGCCCCTCGATCGGCGGTACGACGGGACGCGCCCCCGTGGCGATGACGGCCTTCTTGAAGCGGATGACCGCCCCGCTTACTTCGACGCGATCGGGCCCGGCGAACCGTGCCTCTCCCAGAAAGACGTGCACGCCCAACTCTTCGGCGAATCTTTTCGCCGAATCGTGGAAGCTAATGTGAGCTCGTAGCTTTCGCATACGCTCCATCACGGCCGCGAAATCGGTCCGCGCTTCGCCGGCGCGGATGCCGAACCTTCCGGCCCCCGTGATTTCGGCCACGGTTCTAGAAGAACGGATAATCGCCTTCGAAGGTACGCAACCGGTGTTGAGGCAGTCCCCCCCCATAAGGCCGCGCTCAACGAGCGCGACTTTTGCCCCCAGGCCCGCGGCCCCGGCGGCGGTCACAAGGCCGGCAGTACCGGCACCGATAACGACCAGGTTATAGCGCTCGATCGGCGCCGGGTTAACCCAGCCGGACGGATGGGTGTTTTCGATGAGGGTTCTATTATTTGAATCCAGCGGCTTTAGGTTAATGGGAGAGTGCTTGATTCTCATGGAACCTCCGCAGGACGGGCCGGTTACGGGACCGCTTACCCTTTTTTTTAAGCCTATATGGACGCACCTGTCGAGGGTGTGTCGCAGACGAGCGCGCCGCCGCACGAGGACCCCGCGCCCGCCGTGCAGGCAAAACAATGGCTGCCGAAAACGATCCTGCGACGCGCGAGCTTTTCTGCGTCGAAATCCTCGATATGGTCGGGATACTCATGACCTACGGTGAGACCGAGAGCAATGTTGAAATCGCAATCGTACAATGTCCCGTCCCACGCCACGCTGATCTGGTGGCGGCACATGAGACCGTCGATGGCTTGAGGATTGAAAGACCCTTTAAGGAGCTCGAAATAGGCGTGCCGGGTGCTCTCGTCCAGCGACGCCCCGAACCGCCCGATGGGTACATTGGTAATGGTCAGCAGGCGGGTAAAAGAAACGCCGAAGCCATCGGCCAGCCGTTCGCGGTAAGCGCTCTCGAGCCCGCTCTGCGGGCCGGGAAGGATCGGCGGAAGGGGATTGTAGACAAGATCGAGCGGCAGCTTGAGATTGCTGCCGTATCCCACCGCGTTCAGCTTCCTGATTGCGGCGATGCTTTTTTCGTATACTCCCTTGCCACGCTGGGCCGAGACGTTCTCTTCCGTATAACAGGGCAGCGATGCCGCAAGCCGTACGCCGTGATCCCTGAAGAAGGCCGGCAGCTCTTCATTGCCCGGCTCGGTGAGCGCCGTAAGGTTTGTCCGCACCTGTACGCTCAATCCGCCGTCTCTCAGCGACTCGATGAAGCGTACGAAATGAGGATTAAGCTCGGGAGCACCGCCCGTCACGTCTACCAGCTTTACCTGGGTACTGTGCGCCGCGGACAGGACCATTTCCATGACGGGCCATCCCATCATTTCCGTACGCTGCGGGGAGCATTCCAGATGGCAATGGGTGCAGTTCTGGTTACAGTAGTACCCAAGATTTACCTGAAGGGTATCGATACCGGTACTGTATAGGCCTTCGCCTTGGATTTCTTCGATCAGGTCTTTAAAATCGTCCATCGGCTCCTCCAAAGATAACGCGGTTACTGATATAGTATAACACGTATTCTATCTTTTGAACGGATGACACTTTTTTTTCAATTGACTCAAATGGATCGCCGACGTATCATTCAAGAAGGGTGACTTAAACAGGTAATGTGGAAAGGAGTAGATCTATGAGGAAACGATTGATCTTCCTTGGTATCTGCATGATCATAACCGGCGCGGCCGCGGCCTGCGACGTTTCGACCGGACTTAAAGATACGGGCGATTACCCGGATTTTATCACGTCCAATGATAACTACTACATAACCAGGATAGGGGACGTCCCGCAGATCGCCCCGGAGACGTACCGCCTCAACGTTACCGGGCTCGTTGACCGGCCCCGGTCCTTTACCCTGAAGGAGCTTACCGCCATGGCGACGGTTGAGCTCCCCCTGACGGTCGAATGTATCGGCAACACAAGCCGCGGACGACTGATTTCCACCGCCGTCTGGAAGGGATTGTTACTGGCCGACCTGCTGGAGTCGTTGGGGCTGGACCCCCGCGCTACCGGCGTTAAGTATACGGGGGCAGACGGTTACTTCGCGTCCCACACCATGGAGCAGGTAAAAGAAAACGGTATACTTGTGGCACTATACATGAACGGGGTAACAATACCTCCCGAGCAGGGATTTCCGGTGCGGATTCTCAATCCCGGCTATTATGGCGTCAAACAACCCGCATGGGTAACGGATATCGAGGTGATCGATATGCCCATTAAGGACTATTGGGAAGAGCGTGGATGGGACTGCTCGCCGCCCATCGCGGTTGACTCGACGATTTTCTTCCCGAAAGATACGGCCAGTGTCGCCGCCGGAGAGCCGCTTACCATCGGGGGCGCCGCCTTCGGAGGAAAGCGGGTCACGCTGGTCGAGGTAACCGGGGATGGGGGTAAAACATGGACGCGGGCCGAGATTACTCAAAGCCTGGAGGCCGACAACGTCTGGGTGTTCTGGAGGGCCGAGATCACGTTCCCGGAGCCCGGAAAATACGTGGTCAATTCCCGGGCGACCGATATCAATGGAAACGTGCAGGTGGATAAAGACCCGAACCATTACGACGGGACTAATGACTGGCCGATGCTGAAAGTGAGGGTGGAGTAAGGAGCCGGTGGGCGGGATGGGATGTATAGCTGTGAATATAAAAAGGGTTGGCGTTTTACACCAACCCTTTTCCGTCTTTGGTGGAGCTGAACGGGATCGAACCGTCGACCTCATGACTGCCAGTCATGCGCTCTCCCAGCTGAGCTACAGCCCCGAGTATCCTATTTTAATAACACGCGTCAGAAACCTTGTCAAGGTTTTTTCGGCGGCTGTTTCATCGGGCGGAATACCGGCGTCCCCTCCGTAGCGTTATCCCGGATAATCCAACGGGGTCGATCCGGCAACATCTGCCGGGGCCGCCGAACGCGTTGTCCGCGCCGGCCCAAATATCCTTGACAGGCCGCGGGATCGTGCCGTATAATCGCTCTCGTGCCGGAGTGGTGAAATTGGTAGACGCAGGGGACTCAAAATCCCCCGACCCCCGGGTCGTGTCGGTTCGATTCCGACCTCCGGCACCAAAAATGTAAATCAGTTCAAGGGCTTCCGCGCAGGAGCGAAGCTCTTTTTTTGTCCAAATCCCCCATTACCGGCAGGCGTGTCCGTTACGGTCATCCGCTACGGCCGTTGCCGGTAAAACGGGCGTACGGCGCCCCCCTTTCTACCGACTCGCCTACCACTTGGCCTTCCACCACCCGGAGCCGCCGACGGAATAGACGGTGAACGTATAGGTGCCGATTCTCTGGAGCATGAAGACGTTGTTATACGGATTAATGGTCCAGTCTCCGACGAGATCTCCCTGGGGGCCGGTGATGTTAACGTTGAACTGCACGTCCTCCGGCACCTCGAAGGTGATCTGGACGGGCTCGGACACATCAACCGTGAAGACGTACGAATCGCCGGGGCCCGAAAGGCGGCTCGTTTCCGTATTGCCCATACACATGGCGGCGATGACAAGCATCATGAAGAGTAGAAAGACGATCCCGACGATGGAGGCGCACACGATTATCGGCTTTTTCTGAGACTTCTTCTGCACGGGCGGTGTCGGCTCGGCAGCAGGGGGGGGAGGCGGCGAATCAACCGCCGTTACCTCGGCCACGGCCGCTTTCGGCGGCGGCGGCGGAGGCAAAACGGCCGTTTTCGTCTCGGTCGGGGCCGTTGTCGGTGGAGGAGGCGGCGTTTTGGTCGTGGTTTCGGCCGGGGACGTTGTTGGCGGCGGTGGGGGCGGCGGCGCGGCCGTTGCCGGTTCCTTCTTTGTCTCCGGCGTCTTTGGGGTTGAGACGGTAAACGGGGTCTGGGCGGCCGGTACCGCTTCCGACGGAGATCCGAGGCCTTCCAGCGGGGAACGCCCGGGCGCCGCGGCAGTAGGGGGAGGAGTCGGTGGCGCCGCTTCGAGCGGCGCGCCGCAATTCTTGCAGAACCTGGCGTCGTCAAGATTCTGTTGGCTGCACTTCGGACAGAGCATCGTTTACCTCAATAAATCGTAATGGTTATTCAACTGCCTTACCGCACCCGTCGCAGAATTTCGCGTCATGGGGCATCTTCCTCCTGCATTGTGCGCACGTGATTTCCTCGGATTTCTTATTATCTGCCTTCACCACTTCGCCGCAGTGTTTGCAGAACTTGGCATCGGGAGTAATCGGCATTTTACACTTTCCGCATAGCAGTTCGTCGGGTTTTTTGATGATGGTGAGTGGTTTCCCTTTGATATCGTTCAAAAAGTCAGGGCTTTCAAGGAACGCCGAGAGCAAGAACGTGAAAGCAAGCGGGCTAGGGAATGATATATGGATTTTACCGTCGTCGACTATCTCCCATAGCATAAGATCCGAAAGGTTCGCGCCGGTAACCTCAACCTTAAAATGGGTAACTTCGTTCTTTTCCGTTACCCGGCCGGAATAGAGGGTCAGGTTATTGCCAAGAGCCTTGAACCGATTCGATACTATTTCTGCGGTATTGGACAGTACGTATTTCCCACCCTTTTCGACAACAAGGCCTTTCTTTGTGAGTTGCGAAAGCGCCTGTGCAGTCCTTTCCTCCGATGGCGCATCGGCCTGTTCAAGATACTCCCCGAGACGGGCTATAAACCAGTGGCGGCTCAGGTTCTTCAGAGAAAGCCATTCGCCGATAACCTTGGGCGAAATCGGCACCGGCTCTTTCTGTGCGTTTTCCAAGAGGTCGATAAGGAGTTGCCTTCTCCTGAGGTCGATCAAGCCGAAAAGTACGAATGCTTCGTCAAAGGACAATACCTCGTTTGCGTTGCACGTCGAAAAGAAGCTCGTCCCGAAATATTGGTTGAGCATAATGAGGAGCTCTTCGGTCGGCGCCGGGTCCTGTATCCTTAACGAGTCTTTGGTTTCATACAGTGAAACCGTTTTCTTATCGCGAAAGTAAATGATAAAGGAGTTATAGGAACTGATACCACCGTATGTGACCCACGTGAACGACCCGGGTTTGGCAAGCAGCGAAAACGTCTGCCTGTATTTCTGGTTGATCTTCCCGCCGGCAACGATCACGCCGAGGTTCGTCAAGGCTTTCTGGTCCGCTTCGGTCACCGGGGCCGCGCTCTCTGAAGAAAGAAACGGTGAAAGGTTTGTCTTCTCGCCGTCCAGCAATGAGCCGATATACTGGAACTGCCCTCTTGGAAGCCTAAGGTCGATTTTATCTACCATTATCAACTCGCTCAGATAATTTTCCATTGTGTGAATTAAAAAATACGATTGCTGGGTCGTCGTTACCGTTAAAAGCAGCGTGTCGGTTTACGATAGAGTACGTTATTGCTCTCCCTCAGGCGAAGGGGTCGAGTAAACGACCTCATCAATGACCGGGTCCGTCGCGAACTTTGTTGCTTCTCCGCCGAGCTGGACGCCCGCCTCTCCCGGCACCGATTTGACTACTTCTTTAATAGTTCCGGGAATATCGAGTCCGTGCCTCAAATCCATCCTGGTATACTTCGTAAAAGATTGGAAGTAGTCTTTTTGGAAGCCCGCAAGCTTTTTTACTAAACCGGAGGTCGCCTTTGTTGTCAGGATATTCTTCTTGGCAAGGGTATCATAGATACCGCTGGCGTATTTGTTGAAGCCAAGATCCTGACCGATCAGCCCTCCGGCAATCTCCGCCGAAGATTCTACTGCCCCCTTGAGCAGTCCGTTTACGGCCGCCTTTTTGAACTTATCTGAAAGCGTCCCGCGCGTCTCCGGGTCTTCCCGAACGTACTCGGCCTGCGCTTCACTCATCTCGCCCGCGACGTTTTTCGTGCCGATATAACCGAAATTTATCGCCTTGCCCAACGGTCCGGTCACGTTCGATAGCGCGCTCATCGCCGTGTCGCATGCAAATCCGACGACTTTAAGGCCGCCGGTTATCGCCTGGAGTAACATCACCTTCGGCGAGTATTGCGAAATGGTTTCCGGCTCGGGAACGGCCTCCTCAACGGTAAGCGGTCCGCTGGTCAGAGAGACTTCGCCGTCCGGCGTAGAAAACGAATCCCATTGAGGCGTGGACCCATCGATAGATACAGGAATGACCGGAGTGCCAGAGGGAGTATCTCCAAATTGCAGGGAATCGCCAAGCACCATTCCCGGCTTTATCGGCCCGGCCGCATCCGGCGGTACCTGGATTAGGTTATCGAGGGTGAGCGTCGGAAACAGCGCCCCGAGGGCCGATGCAAGTGCCGGAGGAATCCCGTGGAGCAGTACCCGCTCAAAGCCCTGGCTGCCCCACCAGAGGACCCACGTCCCCCCCGCCTCCGACTTGCCGCCGTTATCGGCAAAGGCCAGGTCCGGGAAACAGGCTATCATGAGCATCTGGATGATTATCGGGGATAAGCAGAGGATCAACCCGGTTGTCTTATTCGAGATGGTCGGCGCCTTTATTTCAAAGAAGAGAAAGACGCCAAGGACCATGAGGACGATGCCCGTAACAAATCCAAGGGCCCCCTTCAAGACCAGGGATACGATAAATCCAGGGATGAGGCCTACCATGATGAGATGGGCGGCGGAAAGCGAGATGCCGTATTTCTCTTCCGGTTTCTTGACGACGGTCCGTATGATCCAGAGCCAGACCCGCCCGATGAACCGGGCGATCGCCCAGCCCAGGGAGGAGAGGCCGAAGACGGCCAGGAACAATGCGATGCCGACCCCGACGTTTCCGGTGATGACGTTAAACGGAGAGAAGAAGAGCGCGAGCCCCAAGCCGATGAGCAGCGCCCCAACCCCCGGAGTGCCGGCCTGATGGATACGCTCGATCATCATAACGGGCGCCTTGGTCAGCGTGGGCAGGAAGTTTTTTTTACCCATCTTGAACCAGGTGAAGACGAGCATCCAGAAAAAGCCGGAAAGGAGGCCCCAGAAGATCGTGGAGGAGAGGAAATTCTTCCAGTTGGAGAAGACCCAGTTGCCGGCGCCCCCCTGGCCGAAGCCCCCATTGACGTCGGCCAGAAGGTAGGTGTGGATTACCCAGGTAGTGAAAAAGGAGAGGATTACAAAGGGGATGCGTATGAGGACGTGCTTGATATAGCGGCCGGCCTTCGATTCCTTCTTCGTTCCCGTCGGGGGCGAGGAACCGGCGTCGGCCGTCGAGCCAGCCGTCGAGGTAGCCGACGTGATCGGAGCCGGAGCTTCAATCCGCTCGCCGGTAGCTTGCCACGCGCTCCCGTCCCACTTCAGGCAGGTGCCATCTTCCGTCACCTGCCACCAGGTTTTTGCATCATCCTGAAAACGGAGTTTTTCGATCCCGACGCGGAAGGCCTCGTAGTCTAATCGGCCGGACGTATGCTCATTTTTCAGTGCCAGATACTTCTCGCGGGCTGCGTCTCGATCCATGCGGCACCTTAACCCTTTTGTTTACTCGAAGCAATTGTAGTATAACTATGGACGCGGTGTCAAGTCATTGATTGAAAGAGCCTTCACCTATTTAACCAATTCAAGCGCGTTGCGCTCGATGACCGTCACTCCATTAAGTGTGCCGAACCAGAGGTTTCTATCCTCATCCTCGACGATGCTCGTGATCTCCTGATGGGGGAACCCGTCTCTTGTCGAAAGGACCGTGAAGGTACCGTTATGGAGCCGCGCGACCCCCTCGGTTTCCGAGCCGAACCAGAGGTCCCCGGCTGAATCCGGAAATATCGTCCGAACCCGCCATCCGGCCAGTCCGTCCTCTTTCGTGAGGGTCTGCCCGATGCGCCATGAGTCTTTTTCCCTGACAAACAATGCCGCCCCTCCGTGCTCGAAATAGCCGGTCCCGGCCCAGATTTTATCCGGTGTCTGCTCAAGAAGAGAAGTAATATCGTTGTGGGGGAGCCCCTCCTTGACCGTGAAATAGCGCCACTGCCCGTCCCGGTGGCAGCTGATGCCGCCGGCGGGCGCCACGTGAGAGCCGAACCACATCCCGCCCCGGGAATCGGCAAGTATCACGTTTACCATGTTATGCAGCAACCCCTGTGCGGTGGTGATCGTCTCGATTCGGGAGAAATCCCGATCCGGAATGATAGCGACGCCCCCCCAGGTCCCCACCCACAGCGATCCGTCGCGGTTGAGTAGGAGGGCATTAACACGGTTGTCGGGTAATCCGTCTTCAGTTGTGTAGGTCGAGAGCTTCCCTTTATCCCAGCGGGAGAGCCCGTTGAAATGCGCAATCCATACGGCGCCTGTGTCATCGACCAGGATATCCTTCACGTAGGTCAGGGGCGGCTCCGATTTGATCTCGTGTCGGACCGTTTTTGACTTCGTATCGATCTCAAAGGCGCCGTCCATCCCCCCCGCCCATATGGTATTTCCCTGTATCTCCAGGCACATGACGTTTACGGGCGGACGAATGACGGTCCAGCCCGGCGGCGGGGGCGGATCGATGAACAGGCGGTAGATGAGCCGGTCCGCCCAGACAGCCGCGGCAAACACCACGAGAAAGACGATGCTGATGATAACGCGTCTTGCGGGTCTTTTGCGATCCGGGCTCATGGTTTTACTCGACCGGGGGCAGCGTGTGCGATACGTCCCGCCCTGAGGACAAGATGTTGCCCCGCCAGCGCGTGTGCTTCCGTTTCGTCGTGGGTCACGTAGACGAGGCAGGCGGCGGTCTCCTTTTGCGTCTTCATGATAAAGGTAAGGAGCCGTTCCTTCAACTGGGGGTCGAGGCTCGTCAGCGGCTCGTCCATGAGGAGGTAGTGCGGCCGCGCGGCGACCGCCCGGGCAAGGGCAACGCGCCGCTTTTCCCCACCGGAAAGCTTTGACGGGTATCGTCCGGCAAGGTGGGTCAGATCGGCGTCCGCAAGCACCTCCCTCATGCGCTCGTCGGCCGCTCTTTTTTGAGACCCGTCAGGCCAAAGCCCACGTGCTGGACCACCGTCATATGCGGCCAGAGCGCCGGCGACTGGAACACGAACCCGATATGGCGCATGTGCGGGGGAAGCGCCCATCCGGGTGTGCTTACCAGATCCCCCCCGAGGAATATCTCGCCCTCGTCGGGGAGATCCAGACCCGCTATCAGGCGCAGCAGCGTGGTCTTGCCGCTTCCCGATGCGCCGCTGATCACGCACGAGCCGGAGTCCTCTACCGCAAATGAGACGCTATCAAGGACGGCTGTCTCGCCGAAGCGTTTTGTGATGTTATTGACTCGAATCATCGTTTCTCTCTGATGTTGCCTTATGTCGGCCTAAGAGCCACAAAAAAACGGCAAAGAGGACCAGAAATCCCCAGCTCATCACGAGCGAGAGCGCCGCGGTCTGGGGTGTTGCTCCGTAATGGAGGTACGTGAATATTCGCGGGATCACGGCATCGACGCCGGGAGGAAGAACAAGAAGCGTTCCCGAAAGCTCGCCTGCGGCCAACACCCCCACCAGGATTCCCGCGGCAATGATTCCCGGGAGCATCAGCGGTAACCTGACCTTTATAAATCCGACTGCCGGACCCGGCTCGTGCACCGCGGCTGCGTCGATCAGGATCGGGTCGATCCGCCGCCCGAAAGTAAAGAGGAGGATGGCCGCCCACGGGCAGAACCGACCCACCGATACCATGATCGGAAATATGAGGGTATCATTGAGGGGCGCGAAAGCCGGCAGGTTACCCATGTATATCAATCCTATCCCGAAGAGAGACCCCGGGATCGCCGGCATCACAAGGGCTATGACCCACAGGATCTTGCCCGCGCGTCCAATCCTACGTATGCCCTCGGCCCACAAAAAGGAGGGAGCCAGCGCAATCAATGCCGCAGACAGGGCGCAGATCACCGTGGTATAGATTGCGCCCTTTGCGGACGTAACGGCGGCAGCGAGATTTGAGACCGATCCGACGTCAAAACAGAGTGCGAACGTCGGTACGACGAAACAGAAGAAGGCCAGGGCAAGGCAGGCAACGGCAAGACGACCGGTCCATGGCCCAAACCCGAGTTGAAGACTCGCGCCCAATGGCCCCTTCGGGGTCTCGGCCGCTACGTCCCTCATCGTGGACTGAGCGGATACTACGACCGCGGCAGCAATAACAAGGAGCGGCACCGAGAGGAGAAGCGCACGCGCGGGATTATTCTCGGTCGAAAAATCGGAGAATATCTCGAGCGGATAGACGTTCACGGAAAAGAGGGAGGCAATCGTATAATCGGAAAGCGTCATGACAAACAGGAAGACCGAAACGGTGATGAGGGCCGGGAAGATCAACGGAAGTGCGACCGAGAGCAGGGTCTTTTGGTCGTCTCCCATCGTCCGCGCGGCATCAATGAGCAAGGGGTCCAGATTCCTGAGGGAGATCAGACAGATGCCGAATGAGAACGGGATAAGAGACATCGTCTGCACCCATACGGCGCCGAACCACCCCCACAGGGGAGGAAAAAAGAAGCCGTGGGCGGTCAGCCATCCCCGGACGTGGGCCCATCCCCCCATCCATGCCAGGGCGTGGATCGTGGGGGGATCGGCAGAACGGCCAGAAACAGAATCGGTAGGATCCGCGCCCATCGGCCCTTCCGCGCAACGAAGAAAGATGCGGAGAAAATTCCGATAACGGTACCGCATACCGAAACCCCCGCCGCATATACGAGGCTTGAAAGCAGAAGTGAAAGCCTCCTTCCGGCGGGAAGCATTAACGACAGGGCATGGGGCCCGTTCTGCGCTATTTCTTTCACGACGGGGAGGATAAGAAAGAGCAGCGGGCCAAAGACGAGCAGGAAAAAGGAAACTAAGCCGATTGAGGCCAATACCTTGCCGGAGGAAAACGGCGCATCGGCTTGTTCGTGTAGAGGCATTCTGTTCGCGTCCTACTGTAGGAAGATCTCGCTCAGGTCGTCTTTGGCTGGCGAGAGATTCTTGACTATCTCGGGATACGCGACATCCATCCCCTTTATACCGATCATCGGGATACATTCAGGCTTTTTGCCGGATTCACGAACGGTGGTCTGGAAGAATCCGGCGCCAACCAGGGCGTCTTCGTTTTCCGCCGCAACAAGGTAATCGATGAGTTTTTCTCCGTTTTGCGGGTTTGGGCCACCCAGTATCAGGGCAACGCTACTCGGGACGATGAGCGTACCGAAGGTCTCCTGGTCGGGGAAGACCACGGCTACCGGGTCTCCCCGGTCTACGGCAACGCAGGCGTCGTCGGTATCGGTCAGCCCCATCATGAGCTCACCACGGGCCACGAGGTCCCGTACGAGGGCATTGCCGTCTATAATACGAACTCCGCGTTCCCTGATATCGCCGAAGAACGCTTTTGCCTCGTCTTTGCCCCAGAGCCCATAGAGCGCGGCCGCATGGGTCTTGGTCGTACCGAAAAGCGGATTTGCAATACCTATCCGATCTGCGGGCCATCGTGGATCGAGAAAATCGTAAATGGAGCGGGGAAATTCTTCCCTTTTCACGAGATTTGTATTGATTATAATTATTCGCGCCCTCCCACCAAAACAGGTCCAATACCCCTCGGGGTCTTTAAACTGCACGGGGATATCGGCGGCGTTTGGTGAGGTGTATGGAGTCAAAACTCCGTCTTCCTGGAGAAGAATCGTCTGCGAGAATTCATTGTTCCAGAAGACGTCTGCCCGCGGGCGGGCCTTCTCTGTGGCGAGTCTTGTGACAAGCCCCGTAGTTTTAGAGGCTTCTACGTCGTAGACCGCCTTCACTGTTATGCCGGTGTTCTTCTGAAATTCGTTAAAGATCGGCTCGGCGTACTCACGGTCAACGGCGGTGTAGACGACCACTTCCTTCGTCTTATCCGTCGTGCAGGAAACAAGAAACAATAAAGGCACCATAATCAGTACCGCAGCGTACGAAATCGTTTTTCTCATACGTGTTCCCATGTTAAGACTC
This sequence comes from uncultured delta proteobacterium, assembly GCA_963735595.1. Taxonomy (GTDB): domain Bacteria; phylum Desulfobacterota; class Zymogenia; order Zymogenales; family Zymogenaceae; genus JAFGAS01. The sequence goes on from CAVTLK010000005.1 coordinate 59,475, forward strand.
TTTATACCTCCAGTAGGTTGAAAACATGCCTCTAAACCCTATCGCAACAGAAGTCAGAAGACCGGACGATGTGTCGATTAAGCCCCCGGTCTCGCCATCCATAGCAAGTCATATGAAAATACGCAAGACCCGGTCAATGAGGCGACCTGTCTCCCGGCGTGTATGTCTACGAGCTTGACGGTCTGGGAAGCTTCGGGATTAGCCATGAGAGGAAAGCCCTCTCGCTTCTGGTTTGGAGCGCCACCGTTCCCGGCCCGGTCAACTCCACCACGAGACCCTCACCGGAAAAGAGGGTGCTCTTGAGACCGCCGACCGCTTTAACCTGATACCCTATCCCCTCGTCGAAGGCCACCAGGTGCGTCGTATCGACGACGTACTTTTGGCCCTGCGCAAGCGTCATGGTGTGTATCGCACCATAGCTTGAGAGTATCAATGTCCCCGAGCCGCTGATCCTGAGCATGAAGAGGCCCTCGCCCCCAAAGAAGGTCTTCGCGCCGCCCCATTTAGTATCGACGGTAATCCCGTCCGACGAGGCCAGGTACGAGCCTGACTGCACGAGGAGCGCCGCGTTGCTGAGGTTGGTTGTGATGATGTCTCCGGGCAGGGTTGGGGCAAGGGTAATCTCGCCGCCCCCGGACGGGGCAGTATAGGTGTTGATGAAGAAGCTTTCGCCTCCAAGGACCGAGCGGGTAAGGGACTTGAGGATGCCCCCGCGCGCCTGGGTATCGATAATAAGATCGGGCGACATACTCACCATCGCCCCCGACTCGGTCCTGATTACTTCATTCGGGCCGAGCTTAACTACGGCAAGAGAAAAGGAAGGACGGTAGAGAATCTCGGTCTGCATAGTAACTCCTTACGATATAACGGATCTATAAAAAAAAGAATATGTGACGGTCACATCGGTGAAATTACGACTTGATTTCATGTCATCTATCATCGTAACCCGCATAAGAATTCCTCAGTCGCGTGATCCGTTTCGGATGGGATCCTGTATAAGACTCAAACCATTCTATCGGCCAGATGGATTATACGTATGGAGGCGCGGATCTGTCAATACATTACGCTTTTGCGGGCGGTTGCCAGAAACCCAGACCGTCAGATCGGGGACGTGATTGACGCATGTTTGGACTTATTAGAAGCATTGTATGTGATTATCTAAAGTCATATCCGCGAAAATAGTATGCTACAAAATAGTGTCATAAAACCGAGGAATCAGAGAGCATTCTCGGGCATTGTAGGAAATCTGAAATGCAATGATGTTAATACGTTATCATATAAAATTTGGGCGATATTTGGTGTCACTTTTGTGTCACTTTTTTCTCAGAAAACCGGTATTTTTCGGTATATTCCGGTATATTCCGGTATAGGCAAATTTCACCTAACTATTTGATATGATTGGAAAAGTTCAATAATTACCCAGCTCTACCATACCAGTAGCAGGGGACTCAAAATCCCCCGACCCCCGGGTCGTGTCGGTTCGATTCCGACCTCCGGCACCAAAATCGTTAATCAAGTCAAGGGGCCTCACTGACGCGTGAGACCCCTTTTTTGCCCGGCGCCGGGATTACTTGCAACCACGTGTATATATCGTCTCCTTTCTTTCAGACACATCACCGAGACAGACGGATAGCTGCCCCGCAATTTTCCTGCCGGATGAGATATATTCCACTCAAACAGGATTTTGTTCTATCGGGCAGGCGGTTATTCCAGCCGCGTTTTAAATCCACAATGAATAAAATTCGGGATATACCCAGTAATATCAGCGTGTTTCATTATGTCTTACGTCTCGTGCAATTAGCGGCACGATATTTGCTTTATACGTAGTATGCGAGAGGTGGTATCGGACCGCGACTCTCCAATTATGCTGAATACCGTACATATACCGAGCAACGTACGAGCCGTCAAGAAGGATTCGTTCAATAAAAGCCATCGGGGCCAGGGAGGACGATACGATGAAATCACTTCGATATTTAGAGAGGGAAGAGCGGTTCATCGAATCTCTGCTCGAAATGCTCGACTATTTTACCCAACGGATTGATGACAGGAAGGACGTCCCGCCCTATATGTTCAAGGAAATCATAGAACTCCTCCAGACATATATCAACGTATCCCATCGAACGAGAGAGGAGATGATCCTGGCGTTTCTCGACACCTCGGGGACATACGCCCCGAGCCAGGAGTGCGACCAGATCCACGCCAGCCTCAGGAAATACGAACGTTTTCTGCTCAGGGTCATCGAGGCCTACGACCTTGGTTACCAGGGGGCAAAGGGGATTCTTGCCTGCTACACCAAACGGTACACGCTAATCCTCAGGCAACACATCAAGTTCGAAAGCGAGCTGCTCACACGGTGGGTCAATGACCAGGAACATCGGGACGTGGAGGTTCTCAAACAATTCAAGAAAATAGACTACGGAGTGAAAAGGATCAGGGAGCGCGGCATCGTCAGGATGGAGGCCTTAAAAAGGGAATCGCTGACGGTAACGGCGTAGTGAAAGAGATACGCAAAAGAGGGTCGAATACAAGGGTTTCGGAATCTGCCTTGGGCCATTGTGCTGAAATGTCTGTATGCGCAGGAAATTTGAATTATCGGCCGATACGCTGATCACCGAGACCGAACCATTCTTTACATTGTCTCAAGTACCCATACGGTACTTTTGGCCGAAATGGATGAACCTATTTTTTTACATTCCCACTAAAGAGATCCATGAATCGTTATTAGTGCGATTAATCAAGGAACGGATTCCCCAATTCCGGATCGAGATCTTCAGATCTACCAAGGATTTCAAAGCCAAACTCAACGAACTGCGCTACGAATTTACCGTTGCCATTGTATTTGCCCCGAACCGTCAAGACATCTCGGACGTCTTATCGCTCGAACATTTCCTGCGGGACATCCAGATCATCCTCATCATATCTCACGAGAACCACGGCACCCTTTCAATGGCGCATTTTTTGAAGCCGCGTTTCATAAGCTATTTTTCGCACGTTTCGAAAGAGATAGACGTCGGAGAGATCACTTCCGTCCTTCAAAAAATGTTCGACCATCGGATGTCCTATCCCTACATGGCTAAAACATCCCCAAATATTTAAAAAAACCGCTCGTCCCTTTCGGCAAAGAATCAGTACGTATGCCTTGCCTCAGACCCCCATGAGTCAGTCAAAAACACAATTACCAGTGAGTGTGATCGGGTTATACGACAGATCCCTGTAACAGCGACCTATCCGAAAGGTCCCGGCAAATCGCGACCCGCCTACCAAAAAAGCTTTACAACTATGCACGTATTGTAAAAATACTGTTGCATTTCGGCGATAGATATATTAACATATTTACCGCGTTCTGCTCTTAACTATTGTGATTATTACGTTATTTGTGCGGCGCTTCATGAGTAATAGCTAGAATTACTTATAGTATTCCACGTATTCTTATTCTCGATGGATTGTCAAAGATGGCAAAGGTTCTGATTATCGACCGGGACGAGAGCTTCGCGGAAATAGTATCGTCAAAGGCGCAAGAAACAAGGCATGCCGCCGTGTATTCCCGCAGCCTGCAGGACGGCCTGAAGAAGGCATTCTCGGACGCATTTGACCTGGTGTTTCTCAGCACCGGTATGCCCGACGGCAGCTGGATGCCCGCGTTGAAAAAAATTGCCCATGCACCTTCGGCGCCCGAAGTCGTTGTCATAACCGAATCGATCGATCCAAATGAAGCGTCGTACGCTTTCAATAACGGGGCATGGGATTATATAGAGAAATCCTATTCCAGGGATACCATCCTGTTGCATATCGTCCGCGCCGTTCAATACCGCGCGAAAAAGGTATTCAGTAGGCCCTCGGCCTCGCTTAAGATTGAGACCTTTCATAAAATCGTCGGGCACAGCACCCAGATACAATCTTGTCTTGACCTCATAGCTCAGGCATCCAGGAGCGATTCCCCGATTCTCATCAACGGCGAGACGGGCACGGGGAAGGAAGTCTTCGCCTGTGCGATTCATAAGAACAGCCAGCGCGCCGGTAAGAATTTTGTGGTTGTCGACTGCGCCGCCCTGCCGGAGACCCTCGTTGAGAGCACGCTCTTTGGGCATGAGAAGGGGGCCTTTACGGGAGCGGACCGGGCCCAGGAAGGCCTTGTACATCAGGCCGATGGAGGCACCCTTTTCCTCGATGAGATTGGAGAGCTTCCCCAGGAGATTCAAGGGACATTTCTGAGATTTCTACAGGAGCATACGTTTCGCAGTGTCGGCGGGCAGGCGGAGATAAAAAGCGATTTCAGACTCATCGCGGCCACTAACTGCGATCTCAAAGAAGCGGTGAAAATAAAGCTGTTTCGGGAAGACCTCTACTATCGGCTATCCACGTTTACTATCGAGATACCTCCCCTGAGGGAACGCAAAGAAGATATCAAGGACCTGGTGACGTACTACATGAACGAACTGGCCACGTACCACGGTATAGAGCCTAAAACGTTTTCATCGGAATGCTTCGACGTCCTGATGAAGTACGACTGGCCGGGCAACGTCCGGGAGCTGTTCAACACCATCGAAAGGGTTATGATGGTAGCCGAGAAGGACCCCGTTATTTACCCGATGCACTTGCCCCCCTATCTCCGCATCAACGTATCCCAGAATCACACCGACGGTACGGTAACCGCGGATAAAGCGACACTCCCGAATATCGATCAATCCGAAGCCTTCCCGAGTTTCAAGGCGTTCCATGAAAACGAGGTTTCCGTGATAGAACGGGATTACCTCGAAAAACTCATGCTATTGACCCACGGAAACATCAAAGAGGCCTGTCATGTATCGGGCCTGTCCCGTTCCCGTCTCTATGCCCTCCTCAAGAAACACCTTATCTCCCATTCCGGTTAAAAAAGAGTTTTCCCGCGACACCTTTCCTTCGTAGCTGCACACAGTCCTGTTTTTCGGGACGAAATCCCGCTTTTAGAGGATTCATAACGTTTCCCTTTTTGGCATGAGCGCGGCCATGTCTGAATGTGCCGTGATGACGTACCGTTAGCGCCTTCAGCCAATGCCGTCCGGCATGGCATAGAGATTGCATTACATACGAGTACGAAATGATTATATAAATGGCCGGTGTACTCATTATGGTGACCGATGTATCTATTTTCGAACCGGCCGAGAGTATTGTGAGTGGGTCCGGGAAGACGGTGCTGTTTAAACGGTAAGGATAAAGATGTCCCAGACGAAAAAGGAAAAAGAGCGCGCCGGCACGATCCTCATCGTTGACGACGAGCCGACCATCAGGGAAGTGCTCTGGTCTCTCCTCACCGAGGAGGGATACCTCCTTGATTCCGCTGAGAACGGTCATGATGGATATGAGAAGGCGCGCAAGCTGATCCCCGACCTCATCCTCCTGGACGTTACGATGCCTGTCATGGACGGCTTTGAGGCATGCCGGAAAATCAGGACCGAGCCGCCTCTCGCACAGGTACCCATCATCATGGTCACGGCGCTCGCCGACGCCGGATCCAGGCTTCGCAGCATCGAAAGCGGGGCGAACGACTTTATCAGCAAGCCCTTCGACCTCGACGAGCTTTTGGCAAAGGTAAAAAGTATTACGAAAGATAATTGTTTCCGGGAACCCCCTCCAGAAAAGGAGAGACTCGCTTTTGCTCACGAGGAGCTTCGAGACACCTGCGACGTACCCATCGAAGAACGGGCGCCGGCCCCGGAATTGCGGGGCTCCGAGGACAGAGGGGATTCCTGCCAGGATGAAGGATCAACCTCAACCGCTATATTTGGGGAAACGCCGGCCAGCCCGTATTCGTCCGACGGCGGCGTAGGAAGGAAGCGATCTATGAGATAGGAAATTCCGGGCCGGGCGCCTCGGCCGGTGCGCCGTTAGCCCGGCGAAACGGCCGTTACCCCGGCGCATTGGCCGTTACCTATAGAGATGGTTTGCGCTAAAAGCGGTCTCCGTTCAAACCCCTTGACTCCGCAGCCCCTTCCTGCCGCGATCTCCCGCACAGGTCGTATGCTGTTTTCAGGGCATAGCAGGAGGGCGCCTTTTTCGCACTGCCGGGGGTTTAATAGAAGGAACTTGATATGAAAATCACGCTCATCGAGCCCAAAAGTCCCGATTCCCACATCTTCTCACTCTATGCCCTGCCGCGGTTGGGCACCCTGCTCCTCGGCACAATCCTCGGGGAACGGGGCCACGACGTCTCCGTCGCGGTGGAGTCGATCGAGCCGGTATCGTGGGATAATGTGCTCGCCTCGGACCTCGTGGGGATATCCACCACCACTTCGACCGCCCCGCGGGCATACGAGATGGCCGATGCCCTCCGGTACCTCGGCGTTACCACCGTCATGGGGGGACCGCATGTGACGTTCCTGCCCGACGAGGCTCTAACCCACGCCGATTACGTGATCAGGGGCGAAGGGGAGCGTTCGTTCCCCCTCATGGTGGAGGCCCTTTCGGCGAAGCGCGACATGGGCGGCGTGCCGGGACTCTCCTATCAGCGGGCTGGAAAAGTCGTCCATAATCCGATCGATCCGTCGTTTGTGGATCTCAACGACCTTCCCCACCCGGACATCTCACTTATCGCCGGCGGGATATTTAAGAAACATAGATGGACCAACCGGGTGATTCCCATCCAGACTTCCCGGGGATGTCCCTATAACTGCACCTTCTGTTCGGTGACCCGGATGTTCGGGCGGAAGATGAGATATCGTGACGTGGACGTCGTCATCGAGGATCTCAGGAAATATGACGACAAACATAATTCCGTATTCTTTTACGACGATAACTTTGCGGCCGATCCGAAGAGGACGAAGCGGCTCCTCGGAAAGATGATCGACGAGGGATTCTCGTTCGTCTCTTCGGCCCAGGTGCGGGTCGACGCGGGAAAGGATCGGGAGCTTGTCGGGCTCATGCGGGACGCGGGGCTCAAGACCGTCTTCGTGGGGCTTGAGAGTATCAGCCCCGAGAGCCTCACGTGCATGAACAAAAAGCAGACGGTAGCCGACATGGAAGAGGGGCTGGCGGGTTTTGCCCGGTACGGCATCGACGTGCACGGGATGTTCGTATTCGGGTTTGACTCCGACGACAAAAAGACCCTGAGCGATACGGTCAGGTTCGCAAAGAAGAAGATGCTCGATTCCGTTCAGTTTCTCGTCCTGACGCCCTTCCCCGGGACCCCGGTCTACCATGAGCTCGAAAGGGACAGCAGGATCATGGTGAAGGACTGGAGCTTCTACGACGGGCACCACGTCGTCTTTATCCCCAAGAAGATTTCTCCCTACAATCTGCAGAAAGCCCAGATCAAAGGGCACAGGCGTTTCTACTCAACGGTTGAGGTCGTCAGGCGCCTTTCCCGCTTCGATTTCTTCGGGGCGATGGTAGCCGCCTATGCCAAGCACCTCAGCAAGACCTGGATCAAGGAAAACCGTCTCTACCTCAAAGTGATCAGGCTGATCCAGTCGACCGAGCATTACATTGTCAGTGTCGACCTGAGACGGAAGACGGAAGACATCAGGAACGCTGTCTCCGAGGCGATCACGCGGGCGGCCGTGTCGGCCAAGCAGATAGCCGCCACCGGCTCCGCACCGGACTCGCCGGCCCATAAAGGGGTAGGGGACGATTAACGCCCGACACATCGGTTTGGAAGGGGGGATGGGCAACCGAGCCCACCCCCCTTTTTCGTAGTTTTGGCGGGTAAATGGTATATGATGGTTTCTATGATTGGCCTACCGGCGGCAAGTTGACGGACATGAGCTAAGCAAAGAGGTCAGGAAAGTATAATGGATAAGTTCCCGTTGAGGAAGCCCTATCATGGTCGGAATTCCTCTATGCTGAACCAAGGATATCGAATGAAAGCGGGCACCCTCATTGCATATTTCACCAAATCGGATGAAGCGCGCAAAGCCTTCAGGACATTGCTGAGGCGGGGTTACCGCCGCGCAGCATTGATAATCAGGCATGCGGATGGAGAGGTCAGGGTATGGGATCCCTTCGGTTGGCGCCGCGCTTTCTGGGCAGTCTTGGCGTTCATTCTGTTCTGGGTTCTTTCAGTGGCTGCCTCCATGAACCTGCATTGGCCGGGGTCGATTCCAACCGGATTTGACTTCGTCCTTTTGTCGGCTCTGGCCGGCGGCTTCATTGGAATCCTGCTCAGCCTGACATGGGTCCGGCGATTGAGGTTCGGTGTCGAGCGAGGGCTGCTTAAGGATCATGCACGCTGGCTTGACACCGGTGAGACCGTCCTGATTCTCCAGGCGCCGATCGAAACGCTGGCAATCCCCATGGACGCTCTGCTGAAAAGCGGCGAGATCCCACCCACGGTCTTTGTCCTGCATCCCAGGCGTGAAAGCCCCGCCGGAAAGGATTGGAGCCCCGGAACGTCGCTCAATCCGGTGCAGCTTCAGGAGCATGCCCGGCGTCTTGCCACTGCCCACCATGTGGATCCAAAACCGATCTGGAACATCGAACTTCTCAAACGGCTCGATTGGGGCCTCGAGTGGATTCAGCAAGTTTGTCTGGATCTCTCCGAAGCGACTCGCCTGGAACAGTGCGTGCCGCCGACTACCGAGTGGCTCCTCGACAATGAATATATCCTTGAAAGCAATGCCCGCGACGTTCGGCTGAACCTACCCCGGCGTTTTTACCGGCAGCTGCCGGCGCTTGCGAATACACCCGACCGGGGACTACCGCGTATCTACGGCCTTGCTCGAGAGCTCGCCTCTCACACCGACCTGCGTCTGGATCAGGAAAACATCCTGGCCTTTATTGAGGCCTATCAATCCGTAGAACAGCTCTCGATTGGCGAACTCTGGGCAGTCCCTCAGATGCTGCGTACCGTGCTTATCGAGGGCATCCAGCAGTTCGCCGGACGAGCCCTATCGGAACTGCGTGAACGTGAAATCGCCGATTTCTGGGCGAACCGGCTTATCATGGCCAATCGGCGAGATCCCAACCAGCTCTTCTCGATTATGTCGGAGCTGACCGAATCCCAACCGAGCCCGAGCCCCTATTTCGCCGCTGCAGCTGATCGACTACCTTTATGACGAAGAGGCCGCGCTGGCGCCGGTGCAAAGCTGGCTTGAGCGAATTTTCCACAAATCTCTGAACGAACTCAGCCTCCGAGAGAATAGCCGCGAGACACGGGATCAAGTATCCGTCGAAAACGCCTTTACCAGCTTACGGCAACTAGCCCTGCTCGATTGGAAGGAATGTTTCGAAAAGCTCAGCCGGGTCGAGCAGACGCTGCGGCAAGATCCCGCCGGGATTTATCCCCGGATGGATTTCGCCACGCGCGACCGGTATCGCCGGGCGATTGAGGATCTACACCGCGGGTCCGGCCTGGCGGAGGACCAGGTCGCCCGGAACGCCATAGAAATGGCAATCCAGGCCGGTCACGATTCGGCCCAAGACGAACGGTCGGTTCACGTCGGAACCTATTTGATCGGCAAAAAAAGGGGGGATCTGGCCCAACACATCGGGTGCCGTGAGTCGTTACATTTCCGCGCCCTGCACTGGGTTTATCGTCATCACTCGGCAGTATACTTCCTCGGACTCGCACTTTTCTCCACCGCGTTTGTTTCCCTGCCCATACTGCTTGGCCTGCACGCCTATGCCCCTGGGATTCTAATCATAATCACGAGCCTCCTGCTCATTCCTGCCAGCCAGCTCTCACTTGAAGTGATGAACTACCTGGTGACGCGACTCTTTCCACCGCGGGTCCTGCCGAAGATGGATTTCAGTGTTTCGGGGATTCCCGATGACTGCCGGACGCTGGTAGTCGTACCCATGATGCTGTTGGATTTAGAGACGATTAAGTCTGAAGCGGAAAAACTCGAGATCCGCTATCTCGCCAATAAAGAGGCTAATCTGCTCTTTGGTCTTTTCTCGGATTACATGGATGCGCCGCAGGCCCGCCGCGCATCGGACGCGGCGCTGTTGGAGGCCGTGACCACGCATGCATCCAGGCCCTCAATCAGCGCCACGGCGATGATCGTTTCTTCCTGTTTCACCGGGAACGAAAATGGTGCGAATCCGAACAAAAATTCATAGGTTGGGAGCGTAAGCGCGGGAAGCTGGAAGAGCTCAACGGCCTGATAGATGGCACGCGGCCCCGCGGGGCGGATCGCCTGGTTTACGTCGGCGACCCGGATCAGCTGCTTCAACGTAAGGTTCGTCATTACACTGGACAGTGATACGCAATTACCGCACGACACTGCCCGCAGGATGATCGAGACTTTGTCGCACCCGCTGAACCGGGCGCGCTTCGATAGCACAGGGCATGTCGAGTCCGGTTATACCATAATCCAGCCGCGCGTCAGCCCCTCCCTGCCGAGCACGAGCGGATCGCCCTTCAGCCGGCTCTTCTCGGACCCGGTCGGTATTGACCCCTATACCAATACGGTCTCCGACGTTTATCAGGATCTGACCGGCGAAGGTTCCTATCACGGGAAAGGCATCTATGATGTGCGCGCCTTCAACCGGGTGCTTTCCGGCAGGTTCCCCGAAGCGTGGCTCCTCAGCCATGATTTGATTGAAGGCGCTCACGTCCGGGTGGGATTGGCCAGCGATATCGAGCTTTATGATGAGTTCCCCCAGGATTACCTGAGCTACATTAAGCGCCAGCACCGCTGGATTCGCGGCGATTGGCAAATCGCGGATTGGATCATGCCACGCGTTCCTCGGGCCGGCGGTGGGCGAGTCCCCAACCCGCTGTCCTGGTTCGATCGATGGAAGATCTTCGATAACCTGCGCCGCAGCCTGCTGCCCGTAGCCAGCCTGGCATTGCTGATGTCCTCCTGGTTCATTTCCTCCCGGGCCGGGTGGATCGCCACTGCTGTGGTCGCCACACAGCTGTTCTTTCACTCCCTGGCGCAGCCCGTTACCTGGGCGACAACTTCTCGGGGCTTTATGAAAGCCTCGCCCGCCAAAACAGCGCATGATCTGCTGCGAGTGTTGGTGGAAGCGGCACTGCTTCCGTACCAGGCATGGATGGCGCTGGATGCCATTGCACGGGTCTTCTATCGACGCCACGTCTCTCATCGTGGGCTGTTGGAGTGGACTTCTGCACAGGTGACGCACGGTAATCCCCCGGCCAAAGTGCCTGTTTTTGTGCTTATAATAGGCCTGACGAGCCTGTTCTGGGTCATCGTTGGATGGGCCGTACAGTACTGGCGGCCGGCTAACCTTTGGGTGGCCGGTCCCTGGCTCATGCTCTGGTTTCTGTCTCCGGTATTCGGCTGGCTCCTCACCCGGCGACCACCGATAAAGCAGCCAAAGTTCCTGCTTCCGACAGAGGATCGGCAATTCCTGAGGACGTGTTGCCCGGCGAACCTGGCGCTATTTCTCGGACTTCGTGACCGAAAAGACCTCATGGCTGCCGCCGGACAATTATCAGGTTTCTTACCAGGATCAACTGGCCTTGCGTACCAGTCCGACCAATATCGGCCTCTATATGATCAGCGTGCTCAGCGCCCACGATTTCGGCTATATAACCGTCGATGAAGTTGCGCATAGGCTGACGCGGACAATGGAAACGCTTGATAGACTGGAGCGCCATGAGGGCCATCTGCTCAATTGGTATGACATTCAAACACTGGCTCCGCTCAAACCACGCTACGTTTCCACCGTGGATAGCGGAAATCTGCTTGGTGCCCTCTGGACACTGGACCGGGGGCTTGAGGCGCTCATGAAGGCTCCGCTGCTGGACGTAAAGGCCTTTGAGGGTCTACGCGATACCGCAGACGTCCTGCAACAGGCCGCCCGAGAAGACAGTAATTCCGGCGTTGGATATGCATGCCCTGGATGAACTGCTGCTCACATGGGACTCGCCGCCCGACCGTGCCTCGGACGCACTGCTGCTGCTGCGGCGGACGGAACGTATCGTCGGGGAGCTGGCCGAAAAGGCACGCGGATCGGACGTCGCGCGAGAGGGTGTAGGTTACTGGACCGGGGAGTTGGAGAAGCAGTTGGCGATCCTGGCTTAGCGATTACGGATCGTTACCTCGCCTGGATCGAAATCCTGGCCGAAAAGACGGAGGAAGATATCGCCGGGCTTGACCCGGACGTCCTAGCGGCGTTTCGCCAGGCCCTTCAGTACGCGCCATCGCTTCTGGACCTTGCCCACGGAAACATCGCCTGCATCGCGTCCCTCCAGGCTATCCGAGAGAAAGCTCCCGAGAACGAGCGCGCGCTCCTGGGCTGGATCGACCGCGTTATGAAGGCCTTCGAAAGGTCGAAATGGCTGGCCGGTGAGATGCTGGCTTCGTGTGAGCGGCTCATTCGGGTCGGGACGCGAGCTCTCCGAATCGATCAACATGCGCTTCCTTTACAACTCGGAACGCCGCATATTTTCGATCGGTTTTAATGTTTCTGAAGGGCGCCTGGATCGCGCCTTTTACGATCTGCTGGCGAGCGAAGCGCGACTGGGAAGCTTCGTCGCCATTGCCCGGGGGGATATTCCCGTTGAGCATTGGTTTGCCATGAGCCGGCCCTACGGCGCCATTGGTCGGCGCCGGGTGCTGCTCAGCTGGACCGGGACGATGTTCGAATATCTGATGCCGCTGCTTTTTCAGAGATCTTACGGCAACTCGCTACTGGATAAATCCATCCGGGAAGCCGTGGCGATCCAGATCGCTTACGGCCGCAAGCAGCGGGTGCCGTGGGGGATCTCGGAGTGCGCCTTCGGGGATTTGGACCTCCAGAAAACCTATCAGTATTTTGCGTTTGGCGTACCGGAACTCGGACTCAAGCGCGGCCTGGCCGATAAGATCGTCATCGCGCCCTATGCCACCCTGTTGGCGGTGGGTATCGCACCCCGGGAAACTATGCGAAACCTGAAACGATTGTCCGATTTGGGTCTCCTGAGCGATTACGGCTACTACGAAGCGTTGGACTACAGCAGGCAGTCCAGCCGCACGGGCGAGCGCGGGGTGATCGTGCGAGCCTACATGGCGCATCACCAGGCAATGAGTTTGCTGGCACTGGACAATTTCCTCCATGACAATAGACTCCAGCAGCACTTCCACACCGATCCGCGCGTGCGAACGGTAGAGCCTTTGCTTCATGAACGTATCCCAAACCTTCCGCCGCTGCATCACATTTCTACGCGCGAGCGGGTCTCTTCGGTGGCGAGCGTCGGCGAGGTCGCGCCTTCGGTCAGCCAATTCGAAACGCCCCATACCACGACACCCAAGACCCAACTGCTGAGCAACGGACGCTACGGCCTCATGCTGACGAACACCGGCGGTGGCTACAGCCGCTGGGGCGACTATCGAGATCACGCGTTGGCGATCGGACCGGACCAGGGATTCGTGGGGGACCTTCTGCTATATCCGCGATTTCGATTCGAACCGGCTATGGAGCAGTACCTATCAGCCAACCGGCGGGAAGGTTGATGACTATCTTGCCAACTTCACGCTGGACCGCGCCGTGTTCCGGCGCGTCGATCATGGGATAGAGAGTGAAACCGAGGTTGTCGTCACCCCGGAAGATGACGTTGAGATTCGGCGTATGACGCTGATAAATCGTTCGCTGCGCACCCGCCGACTCGATTTGACGAGTTACGTTGAGCTCTCGCTGGCGCCGCACAATGCGGATCGTCAGCATCCGGCGTTCAACAAGCTGTTCATCCAGACAGAGGCGCTTCCGGAAGAGCGAGCGCTCCTGGCCTACCGCCGGCCTCGAAGCAGCAGTGACCCGCCCATTTATGTTGCGCACCGCTTTACACTTGAGCAGACCGAGGGTGAAGCGTTGCGCTTTGAGAGCGACCGGCGCCGGTTCATCGGCCGCGGGCGAACGCTCGCCAGCCCGATGGGCGCCCTGCAGGAACCCGGTAACAGCCAGGGATTTGTCCTGGACCCGATTCTCAGCCTGCGCCGGAGCCTCACTCTGGCTCCCGGCCAGCGGGTTCAAGTCTCTACTGGTTCTGGCCGCCGGCGAATCACGCGAGCAGGTCCTCGCCCTGATGAGCAAATACGGCGATCCCCATGCGATCGATCGGGCGATGGATTTCGTCTGGGCCTCGGCCCAGCTTGAGTTGCGCCTGCTGCGCATCCAGCCCGACGATGCGCGCCGATTCCAGCAACTGGCAAGTCATCTGCTATATCCGAATCCATTGCTGCGTCCCGCCGCAGAACGAATTACTGAAAACAACAAAGGACAGGCCGGCTTGTGGGCCTATGCCATTTCGGGTGACTTGCCGATTGTCCTTGTTTCCATTGGCGAGATGCAGGATCTCGCCCTGGTACGTCAAATGCTCCAGGCGCACACCTACTGGCGCATGCACGGGCTTATGGCCGACCTGGTTATCCTGAACGAGGAGGCCAGCGGCTATGAACAGCCGCTCCGCGAGCAACTCGAACACCTGATCCAATCACATTCGGCCAGCACGGGGGTTGATCGGCCCGGCGGAATCTATTTGCGCAGCGCTGATCTGATCCCGGCGGAAGACCTGACGCTCCTTCAGGCAGTGGCGAGTATCGTGATGGTGGCGGCCCGCGGCGCCTTACCCCAGCAAATGGGCGTGCCGATGGAAGCTCCCGTTTTGAGCGAGGCCAGTCGCCCGGAAACGGGATCCCCGCGATCCTTCGGCGGCGCTGCCCTTCATGGAACTTGCCTATTTTAACAGCCTGGGCGGTTTTACCCCGGATGGGCGTGAATATGCAATCTATCTCGGTCCCAATATGCATACGCCCGCCCCCTGGGCGAATGTCATCGCCAACCCGACCTTCGGCACGCTCATCAGCGAAACCGGCGCCGGCTTCACCTGGCAGGGCAACAGCCAACGCAACCGCCTGACGCAATGGTCCAACGACCCGGTAATGGATTGCCCGTCGGAGGCGATATATATCCGGGATGAGGAAACCGGAGTCTATTGGACGCCGACCGCATCCCCGATCCGCGAGGAGACCGCCTACCGGGCAAGACATGGGGCGGGGTACACGGTATTCGAGCATAACAGCCACGGCATCGAGCAGGAACTGACGGTTTTCGTTCCCGTGGACGATCGTGGGGGGCAACCGATCAAGCTGCAACGGCTAATCCTGCGCAACGACACCGCCCGGCCGCGCAGGCTGTCGCTGACGTATTATGTGGAATGGACACTTGGCGAGGATCGTGAATCATCCCAGATGCACGTCGTGACCGCCTGGGACGACGAAGCCCAGGTCATGATTGCCCGCAACAGCTACCGTCCCGATTACGCGGATCGAGTAGCCTTCGCGGCCGTGAGCGCGCCCACGACATCGTACACCGCCGACCGCACCGTCTTCCTGGGGCGCAACCGCTCGATGGACAACCCGGCGGCGATGGAGCGTATCCAGCTGTCACCGCGGACGGGAGCGGGCCTTGATCCCTGCGCCGCGTTGCAGGTCACTCTCAAACTGGCTCCCGGTGAGAGGTCGGAAATCACCTGCATGCTCGGCGAAGGCCCAGTCGATGGAGCAGGTCCATGCCCTGGTGCTTGCCTACCGCGACGGTCAGGCGCTGGAGTCCGCACTCCGGCAAACCCAGGCGTGGTGGGACGACCGGCTCGGCACGATCCAGGTGCATACCCCCGAGCTTGCCACGGATTTCCTGATCAACCGCTGGCTGCTCTATCAAAACCTTGGCTGCCGGATCTGGGGACGTTCCGGCGTTTACCAGTCCGGCGGCGCCTTTGGTTTCCGCGATCAGTTGCAGGACGTGATGGCGCTGCTTTACACCTATCCCGAGCTGGCGCGCGAGCACATCCTGCTTGCAGCAAGCCGCCAGTTCACGGAGGGTGATGTCCAGCACTGGTGGCATCCGCCGGGCGGCGCGGGAATCCGCTCGCGGATCTCCGATGATCTCTTGTGGCTGCCCTACGTCGTCGCTCAATACATCAGGATCACCGCGGATATAAACATCCTGCACGAAAAGGTCCCCTTTCTCGAAGCACCCACGCTCAAAGATGATCAGCACGAGAGCTTTCAATCGCCGGGGGTTTCGTACGGAATCCGGCACGCTCTTCGAGCACTGCCAGCGTGCGGTCACGCATAGCCAGAAATTTGGCGCCCATGGATTGCCCCTGATGGGGACCGGGGATTGGAACGACGGGATGAACCTGGTGGGCGCCGGGGGTAAGGGCGAGAGCGTTTGGCTGGCGTGGTTTATGGTGGACGTGCTGAAGGGGATGGCCGAGATGTCCGACCTGCTGGGCCGATCCGATTTGAGCCGGACCTATCATCAGGACCGAAAAACGCTGATCCAGCATGTTGAAGGGTTCGCCTGGGATGGGAAGTGGTATCTTCGGGCGACCTTTGACGATGGCACGCCGCTGGGTTCTTCGGCGAATACGGAAGCGCGGATCGATTCGCTGCCGCAATCCTGGGCCTGGCTCAGCGGCGCCGCCGATCAGAAGCGCGCCGAGAAGGCACTCGAATCGGCGTGGAGCCACCTCGTCCGGGAGGATGAGGGGCTGGTGCTGCTCTTTGAACCTCCTTTCGATACGTCGGAGCCTTCACCCGGATACATCAAGGGTTACCCGCCGGGAGTGCGGGAGAACGGCGGCCAGTACACCCACGCCGCCCTCTGGCTGGCCATGGCCATGGCGCGCAGTGGGGACGGCACACGCGCGGTGAAAATCCTGCGCATGCTCAATCCGATCGAGCACGCCCGCGATCCTGAATCGGTCTGGCGTTACGGGGTCGAACCCTACGTGGTTGCCGCCGATGTCTACCGCTTGCCAGGGTGGATCGGCCATGGCGGCTGGTCCTGGTATACGGGCTCGGCGGCGTGGATGTACCGCGCCTGGGTGGAAGAAATTCTGGGTCTGAAAGTACGAGGAGAAACCATGCGGCTCGATCCGGTCATCCCCGGCTGGTGGGATGGTTTCCAAATAAGCTACCGCCACGGTGAAGCGCTCTACGAGATCGAGATCGAAAATCCCCGAACACGGCGAGCGAGGCGTGATCTGGGTGGAGATGGATGGCAAACGCGTCAAGGACGGCTTGATCGGCCTGGATCGGGACCTGGTCAAGCATCACGTTGTTGTCCGTATGGGGCAACCCGAGCAGGTAGGAAAAGCCAAGAAGACTCGATTGAAGAGTCCTGTCGAATAAGGCAGAATCGATCACGTGAAATATGGGGTTTCAGGCCTTGTTTCTATCTATTTTTAAGGGTTGGCCTACCTCCCGAAAATGTCCGTCAGTCATGAGGCAGGAGGTTCGATCCCGACCCCCAGCACCATACATGCCATCATACCGGCGGCCCCGTTTTTTTCTACCGGCGATTGGTCCGAACTCGGAAAACGCCGCGACCTGTCATGTCAACTTCCGGCATATCGGCGCGCCGCTGCCGCCGGATAGCCGGCTCCCCCATTACGTCGCCGACAATTCCCGCGGCGTCACGCCCGGCTTGTAGGTCTTGACGCTCACCGCGTACATCAGGATGACGGCCACGATCAGCGCCCCCGCGATCGGCTCAACCCACTCGGGCAGGCCCACCGTAAACTTCAGGGCGTACAGGGCCACCACCGTGACGCCCCCCCCGATCATGCTGGCGATCGCCCCGGCGTTGGTGGCCTTTTCCCAGAAGAGGGCCGCCATCGTGGGGACAAACCCGACGGCTATGAATATGGCAAACGACAGGAGCATCATGTCGAAAATCCCCCGCATCAACAGCGCGAAGGTAATCCCCAGGATACCGATGGCCGCCACCGCGATTCGCGCCGTCCACAGGGCGGTGTGCTCCTGCATGTTCGGCTTGAAGAGCCGGGCCACGTCCCGGGAGACGGTCATGCCCGCTACCATCAGGACGCTCGCGGCGGTCGACATCACGACGGCCAGGATGGCCGCGATCGACAAGGCCGATCATCACGGGGGGGAGGTTGTTCATGATCAGGACGGGAACGACCACGTCGTTCGTGCCATACAGCGCCTTGAGCGAGGGGTAGAGGTAAAACCCGATCATTCCCACGAAGATGATGGAGAGGCTGTAGCCGAAATAGAGGATGGTCGAGATGACGATGCTTTTGCGGGCCACGTGCTCGTCCCTCGCGGATGAGGCACGCTGCCAGAGAGAGACATCGATAAAGCAGATTGGGATGAGGGTGAGAAACCACCCGATGACGGTAAACAGCGGCGCCCCACCGAAGAGATCGAGCATGCGGGACGGCATCTTTGCCGCCATCCAGCCGAAGTCCATCCCCTTGAAGAGAAAGATCGGCAGCATCACGCCGAGAATCACCAGCAGGAGGATCGCCTGGACGATCTCGGTGTAGGCAAGCGCAAACATGCCGCCGGCAAACGTGTAGGCTATCATTACGGCGCCGGCGATCAGCACGGCATGGCCGTACGTGACTCCCCAGAGAGACCCCCCGACCGCGGTAAAGACGGTGCCGAGGGCGGCCACCTGGACACCGAAGAGGGCAATAAGCCCCAACAGGAGAAAAGCCGCCGAGATGATCCGGGCCGTGTTGCCGTACCGCGCCAGGAGGACTTCCGGGATCGTCCAGTATTTTAACCGCCTGATTACCCGGGCGATGAACGAAAAGCCGATCAATCCCAGGGCGTAGGCGACGATACTCCAGACGACCACGATTCCGAAATTATATGAGAGCCCCCCCACGCCGAGCGTGGCGCCGGCCCCGATGGCGGTGGCCGTGATCGCGCCGACCAGCGTCGGGTAACCCAGGGACCTGCCCGCCAGCGAATAGTCCGTCTCGTTTTTAACCTTGCGGTAGCTCACCACGCCGACTATCAGGATAAAGACAAAATAGAGGATGATAACGATCAGATCAATAGTGCCCACCATAGCGGTTACTCCTTTCTCTATGGATTATAGACAGTCGATGCAACCGCCGATCGAGAATAACGCGAGAAACAACGGCGGTTGCCCCGCTGTTTAACGCCCCCTGTACACCGTGAAAGGCCACAGGGCCGCCCGGTACCCCCGGCGCGGCGCGCTATGCCCCTTCCAACCCGAAGAGGCGCGCGGCGTTGTGGTACAACCACTTATCCTTGACCTCCTCGCGCAAGGGCAGATGACATACCTCGCCGACCCCCTGCTTCATTGAGAGCATCGGCCAGCCCGAAGCGAACATGATTTTATCCGCCAGGACGCTGCCACCCAGCTGTAACAGCGTCTCATATCCCGAGTTGGACTTGCCCAGATACTTTGGACGGACGGTGGAAGTCGATATATAGACATTCGGGTGCCGCCAGGCCACGGCCACGAGCTCGGCCACCCACGGGAACCCGGGGGTGCTGCCGACGATTTTCAGATCGGGAAAGTCCACCGCGACGTAATCCAGGTGGTTGGGACGGCAGATGTCCATACGGACGTCGCGTCGAAAATGCATCGACGATTCAATGAAGACGACAGCATTCAGCTCAAGGCACTTTTCGTAGAGCGGATAGTATTTCCTGTCCGAGGCGGGGAGGTTGTACTCATACGTCCAGAGGTCTATCCCTTTAAGGCCCAGATCCTTTACGGCATGTTCCAGGTTTTCCAGCGCGCCCTTCCCCTTGAGCGGATCGGCGCCGGCAAGCCCGATGAACCGGTCGGGAAAGCGGCGGACGATAGCCGCGCACGCCTCGTCCGGGATCTTCATCCCGAAGGTCGTCTCGATATCCCTGGAGCGGATGACGGCGATATCGATGCCCTCGTCATCCAGCAGCTTGACAAACGATTCGGGCGTCCACTCGGCCTTAACGAGGGCGGACAGACCCTGTTCGAGATCGGGGCCGTAAATCCTGAAATAGTCCTTCATGTATGAGGGCTCTATGAAGAACTCCTTGAACGGCGGTGTGACGGCGCAGTCGATCACCTTCTTCTTCTTTGCGGGATCCGACATTGTTCCTCCGGCAGTACAGGTGTCTAGATGTAAGAGGTCTACGCTAATCGGTTATCCGGTTTCGCTGAGCGTCCTTATCACTTCGTTTCTGAGAGCGGTGCGGTCGGACTTCCCGATTCGCGTGATCGGGATGTCGTCTTTGATGACGATTTTTTTGGGCACTTTAAACGCGGCCAGGTTCTCCTTCAGGTAGGCCGTGAGCCCTTCGGTATCTACCGCTGTTCCCCAGACAGGAGCGACGTAAAGCCAGACCACCTCCCCGTAGATCTTGTCGGGAATCCCGATGGCCGCAGACAGCCCCACGTTCGGATACTGAGCCGCGACGTCCTCCACCTCGGTCGGGAGCACCGTATAACTGCCTACCCGAATAATCTGTTTGATACGTCCTTTGATGTAGATGCCGCCGTCCTCGGTCAGGTATCCGAGGTCCCCGGTCCTGCACCAGCCGTCGGGGGTGAAACCGGCCTCGTCCTCTTCGGGCATGTTGTAGTAATGAGGTATCACCAGCGGCCCGCCGATAATGACCTCGCCCACCTCCGTCCGGGGGACCTCATTGCCCTGATTGTCGACGATTTTAACCGTAACCGTGGGGAACGGCTTCCCAACGTAGCCCTCGTCGATCCAGGCCAGGTCATCACCCGGCTCGGTGTAAGAGACTGCAGAGCCCGCCTCGGTGCTTCCGTAGCCTGAGACGAGGACGGGGGAGATTTTCTCCTTTATTCCCGTTGCAAGCTCCAGCGATACCCGCTCGCCGCCCAGGGCCGCCAACTTTACGCACGACAGGTCAAATGTATCCAGATCGGGCAGAGACAATAAGATCGCGTACATCGTCGGCACGCCTCCCATCCAGGGGATCTTCTGCCTGGCAGTGACCTCCAATACCTTGTAGGGGCTCCAGTCTTCCATCAGGATGACCTCAAAACCGCCCACGAGCGGCATCCCGACCAGCTCAACCGTCCCTCCCACATGGCTGGGCGGAAGCGCTGCCAGGCTTTTGATGCGCCCCTCTATGCCCACCTGAGAGAGCGCCTTCCTGAAAAAGCCGTATTCGATATATGACATGAAGGTCGTGTTGAGGTTGTTGAGGAGGGCCGCCTTCGGAACGCCCGTCGTCCCGCCGGTGAAGATGATCAGGGAGCCGTCG
Organism: uncultured delta proteobacterium; assembly: GCA_963735595.1. Taxonomy (GTDB): domain Bacteria; phylum Desulfobacterota; class Zymogenia; order Zymogenales; family Zymogenaceae; genus JAFGAS01. The sequence continues at coordinate 80,417 of CAVTLK010000005.1, forward strand.
GCGGTGTTCAACGAGCGCTTTCGCGCCTCGAGTTCGTCTTCGCGCCCGAATTTTTGGGCCAGGAGATCCTCGAAGGAGCGTCCGAACTCGGCCGAGCCGACCAGCACCTTCGGGATGTCGCCGAAAAGACCCGAAAGACCCTTGAGCTTCTCAACGGTATTGAAGTCCTTGACCCCGGTGATAGACAGGATCAGGGAGGGTTTGGCGTGGGAGAGGAAGCGCTCCAGATCCCTGGTGCGAAACTTCACGTCCATCGGGACGAGGATCGCCCCGGCGGCGCCGGCGGCAACGAGCGTTACTACGAAATCGATACCCATGGGCAGGATCGAGACGATCCGGTCTCCCTTTTTGATGCCGAAAGAGAGAAACGCCTGGGCCAGCCGATCGACCTAGTTGTTTAAATTGGCCTGCACGTACGGTGCGGTCACCCTGGGTGAGGGATGGAAAATCGGGATCGATCCCGCTCCAGTAGTCAACGTACTGCCAGTAGTAGTCGAAGTGGGGAACATCAAATTTCGGGATTTCAAAGGTCGGCTTTTCCATCGTCTGCCTCCGGAAAGCGAAAATAGGGAGATCCGGCCGAAGCTCAGGAACCGTAATTGCTCATCGATCGCCGCGTGGAGCGGTGAATAACATTATATTGTATACAAACGAAACGGCTGGATACTCTATGTTGCCGGTTCGCCTATTTATGTACACGAGTTTTGAATTCATGTCAAACGAATTAAGGCAAAAAACGAACGGAAGGGACCCGGGCCGCGGGCCTATTTCGATGTTGACACGCGAGTCAACCTATAGTACACAGTATACGTAGATCGATCATCGGTTCGGATACCATACAGGGAGCCAGCCAATGGAAGAATTCATTATCAGAAACCTTGCCGATATCCAGGCGATAGAAAAGGTCCCTCTCTCCAAGCGATTCTCGGAAACAAGCACCTACCAGGCCATAAAAAAGGGAAGCGGCATCAACCCGGACGCGGTAGCCGTCAACTTCATACTGACCGGCGACCAGTATCAGAACCCGATATCGGTCACCTATAAGACGCTGATCGGCCGGATACACCAGGCGGCAAACTGCTTTCACGACCTGGGGATAGGGCCGAACGACGTCGTGACCTATCTCCTGCCGAACGTCCCCCAGACGCACTACGTCCTGTGGGGGGCAGAGGCGGCGGGTATCGCCAACCCGGTCAACCCGCTCCTGGAGGCCTCGGCGATACGCGATATCTGCCGGGCCGCCCGGACGAAGGTCCTGGTCGCGCTGGGAGACGTGCCCGGTTCAGAAATATGGAAGAAGGTACAGGCCGTCAAGGACGACATCCCCACGCTGAAGAATATCCTCGTCCTGCTGGGGCAGACGGAAAAGGGAAAAGGGATATTCAACCTCGACGAGAAGCTGGCCGAATACCCGGAGGATAGGCTCGTCTTTACGAGGGACATTAAGCCCTCCGACGTAGCCTCCCTCTATCACACCGGCGGGACGACCGGCACGCCCAAGCTCGCCCGCAGGACGCACGGTAACGAGCTCGCCAACGCCTTCGTGATGGGACTTATGGCCGGCATTACCCCGGAAAACGTTGTCATGTGCGGGTTACCCCTGTTCCACGTCAACGGGACGATTGTAACGGGCCTTGCCCCGTTCTGGTGGGGGGCGCAGGTTGTGCTCCTTTCGCCCCAGGGGTACCGGGACCCCGGCATCCTTCCCAACTTCTTCAAGATCATCGAAAAATTCCGCGGGAGCTTCTTTTCGAGCGTCCCCACGATCCTTTCCGTGCTCCTGGAGACCCCGAAGGGGAATGCCGATATAACGAGCCTCAAGTACGCCATCTGCGGGGCCGCCCCGCTGTCGGTAGAGCTGTTCCGGCGTTTCGAGGAGTATACCGGCCTGAAGATCCTCGAGGGATACGGCCTGACGGAATCGGCAGCGGGGGCCTCGGTCAACCCCAAGGACGGCCAGCGCCGGGTCGGCTCCATCGGCCTGAGGCTGCCGTACGAGGAGATGAAGACCGTCATACTCGACGACGAGGGTGTCTACGTCCGGGACGCAGAGCCGGAAGAGGTCGGAGTCATCGCGCTGCGCGGCCCCAATGTCTTTCTCGGATACGTGGATGAGCTGCACAACAAGGGGCTCTGGATTGACGACGGCTGGCTGAACACCGGCGACCTGGGCCGTATGGACAAAGACGGCTATTTCTGGCTGACCGGAAGGAAGAAGGAGATCATCATCCGGGGCGGCCACAACATCGATCCGGCGGTCATCGAGGAGCCGATTTACCGGATGCCCCAGGTCAAGGCCGCGGCGGCGGTAGGCCGGCCCGACGCCCACTCGGGAGAGGTCCCGGTGGCCTACGTCGAGCTCAGGGAGGGCCAGTCGCTCACGCCCCAGCAGATCCTGGAATTTGCCGCCCGAGAGATACCCGAGCGGGCCGCCGTCCCCAAAGAGGTGTACATCGTCGATAAGCTCCCACTGACCCCCATCGGGAAGATCCATAAGCCGACCCTCGTGTGGGACGCCGCCCGGCGCGTCTACGAAAAGGAGATGGAGGCCGTCTCGGACCTTGTTTCATCGGTAACGGTGGCGGTTGCTGAGGACAGGACCTCCGGGAAGGTCGCGGCCATCACCGTTACCCCAAGGCCGGGGATTACGGCCGATACCGTCAAGAAACGTATCGACGACGTCCTGGCCCGCTATACCCTCAAGTATGTGGTAGTCATAGCCTAACGGGCCGATCGGCTGCCGAAAATACCGTCACCAGCACCATCACTCGATGGTGCGCGGGGTGTGCCTATGTCCTCAGTATCTGCGCCCGACGCACCGCAGCACGATCGGCATCGTCCCCGTTTTCATTTCACGCCCCAGAAAAACTGGATGAACGATCCCAACGGCCTGGTCTACTACGGCGGCCGTTTTCACCTCTATTATCAGTACAATCCCTTCGGTACCCGGTGGGGCAACATGCACTGGGGGCACGCCGAAAGCGCCGACCTGGTCGGCTGGCGCCACCTGCCGATCGCACTTTCCCCCGACCGGCTGGGCACGATCTTTTCCGGGTCGGTCGTCGCCGATCGCCTGAACACGAGCGGGCTCTTTCCTGCGGGCAAGGGCGGGCTCGCGGCTGTCTTCACCTATTTCAAGTGGGGATTGCAGCGGCAGGGCGTGGCGACGAGCCCCGACTGGGGCCTCACGTGGAATATGTATCATGGTAACCCGGTCATAAAGAATCCCCTCCTGATTCACTTCCGCGACCCGAAGGTGTTCTATCACGGCCCCACCCGGCGGTGGGTCATGCTCCTCACGGTCGGGAGCCGTATTCGCTTCTACCTGTCCGAAAACCTCCTTGCCTGGGCGCCGGCCGGCGACTTCGGCAAGGATGCGGGCGCCCACGGCGGAGTCTGGGAGTGCCCCGACCTCTTCGAGCTTGCCGTTGACGGCGACGAAAAAAATAAAAAATGGGTGCTTTTGGTCAGCGTAAAGGGCGGCGCCCCCGGCGGGGGGTCGGGGACGCAGTATTTTACCGGCGATTTCGACGGACGGCGCTTTACCGCCGACGGGCCGCCCGGCCGGGTCCGGTGGCTCGATTTCGGCGCCGATAACTATGCCGGGATTACCTATAACAACGTCCCGGAGTCGGACGGGCGGCGGATCTTCATCGGGTGGATGAACGACTGGCGGTACGCCCAGGAGATCCCCACGGCGCCCTGGCGGGGCGCGATGACCACCCCGCGGGAGCTTTCGCTCATCCGGGAGGGCGGCGAGATGATGCTTGCCGTACGGCCGGTCCGTGAGCTTACCGCGGCTCGGATGGGGGGCTTTCACCTGGACGCCGCGCGCATCGAAGGCGAGATCATCGTGGAGAAAAAGGAGCTCGCGGGCGGCGCCTTTGAGATCGCCGCCGAATGGGAAGGGGAAGCGGAGACGGGCGAAGCGGGGCAATTCGGGATCGCGCTTAAAAACGGCCGGGGGGAGGAGACGGTCATCGGTTTCGAGCCGGCGTCAGGGCGGCTGAGCCTGGACCGCCGCCGGTCGGGCAATACCGGCTTCTCCAGGCATTTCCCCGCCGTGCACCATGCCCCGATCGGCTCTAATAAAGGCCGCTTTAAGGCGCAGATCCTGGTGGATACCTGTTCGATCGAGGTCTTCGCCGGGGGCGGGAGGACCGTCATAACCGACCTCGTCTTCCCCGGCTCCCCCTACGACCGCTTCACGCTCTTTTCCCGGCGCGGTCCCGCCAGGCTTCTTTCGCTCTCGGGGTGGGGGATCGACCCTCACCACACGGATAGATAAGGAGGAGTTCTTATGGGTCAGCTCTCGTTCGGCAAGAAGCTCTCCTATTCGATGGGGGGGATAGCCCTCAACCTGGCAAACCTCGCCATTTCACAGTGGCTCCTGGTTCTCTATGTCCCGACCAAGGACAAGGCGCTGGTGGCAAGCCTCCTCTTTTCCCTGATTTTTTTGGCCGGCAGGATTACCGACGGAATCACCGAGCCCCTTATCGGGTTCTTGAGCGACCACTGGCGGTCGAAACGGGGCAGGCGGATCCCCTTTATCATCTTCGCGACGTTGCCCGTGGCGGCGGTCTCCTTTCTTCTCTGGACCCCGCCGCTGCCCCACGAGCAGAGCTGGATCAACGGGGTGTACATCTTTGTACTCGTGCAGCTCTTTTTCATCCTCTGGTCGACGCTGGCAAATCCGTATATGTCGCTCCTTCCGGAGCTGACCTCCGATCTCAAGGAGCGCGTTGATATCTCGGCAATGCAGGCGGTCTTCCTGATGATCGGGACCCTCATCTTCGGCTTCCTGGGGCCGATAAAGGAGGCCTTCGGATGGATCGGTATCGGCTCGGTCCTCTTTATCGCCACGATCGTGTCGTTCCTGCCGACGATCCTGGTCATCAAGCAGCGGCCTTCGGACGTCAGACGGGGCGCCGATGAGCGTTTTCGTTTTATGATGATCTTTTCATGGGCCGCCACGACCTTCAAGAACCGGGCGTTTATCCGCTACCTTGCAGCGACGGCGTTGTTCTGGTTTGCGCTCAACCTCTTTATCATCATCGTCCCGTTCTGGTCGAAGTACGTCCTGGGAAATACCGATGACAAGGTCGTCCTCCTCATGGCGCCGCTCCTTGCCGCAAACCTGGTCTTTTTCTTCGTCTTCAGCGTCCTCTCCAAGAAGTTCGGCAAGTACGTCATGTTCCTGGTAACACTGGCGGGGTGCGCGGCCGCAATGTCTCTCCTGTGGTTCGTGGGGCCGGCGATTCCGGCAAGCCCCCAGGTACAGACCCAGGTCGTGATGGGGCTCGTCGGGGTATTCATGGCGGGATTCATGATGCTTCCGATGGCGCTGCTGGCCGACGTCATCGACTACGACGAGACATTGACCGGCAAACGGCGGGAGGGAATCTACTTCGGCATGCAGAGTATCCTCCAGAAGATCTCCATCGGCGTCTCGATCCCGCTGGCGGCCGCCCTCATGTACGCCGGGGGCGGGATGACGCCCACGGAGCTGGGGCTCAAGCTTATCGCGCTTGTCGCGGGATTCTTCGCGCTGCTGGCATGCGCGGTGTTCCTGACGTACCCGCTTCGGGAGCGCGAGGGAAAGGTCTTTGTGAAAGGACGGTAGGCGTATCGGCTCGGCGATACACGCGAGGTAACGAGAAATGGAAGCCAAGGTTTCGCGAAAGAATATCGATTTTCTCAGCCGGGGCTCGCGTTGCGGGGCGTGGCTTTACGAGCCCTCCGGCGTGAGGAAGCCGCCGGTCGTCGTCATGGCCCACGGCTTCGCGGCCGAGAAGACCTTCGGGCTTGGCGCGTTTGCCGTGCGGTTCGCGGCGGCGGGTATAGCCGCTTTCGTATTCGACTACCGCAACTTCGGGGCGAGCGACGGGAAACCCCGAAACCTCGTGAGCCACCGGCGGCACATCGCCGACTGGCGGTCGGCGATCGATTTCGCCCGCGAGTTGCCCTCGGTCGACGGCGGCAGGATGGCGCTGTGGGGGTCGTCGTTTTCCGGCGGGCACGTCATCGTGGCGGCGGCTGCCGACCCACGTATCCGGGCGGTCGTAACCCAGGTCCCCTTCGTGGACGGGCTTGCCACGGCCGGGACGCTCGGCGCGCCGTTTGTGGCGGCGGCGACCGTTAAGGGGATACGGGACCTGCTCCGCGCGCTTACCTTTCGCGCGCCCTACACCGTCCCCGTGGTCGGCGCGCCGGACGAATTTGCCGTCATGAACACGGCCGACGCAAAGCCGGGTTTCCTGGCGATACTCCCGAAAGAGACGGCCTGGAAAAACGAGTGCCCCGCCCGAATACTTCTGACGGTCACAATGTACCGGCCGGTCCGGTACGCGGGGCGCGTCTCCTGCCCCCTCCTTCTGGTCGCGGCGAAGAAAGACAGTCTCATCCCCATTGCCGCGGTCAGGAAGACCGCGCAGCGCGCGCCGAAGAGTGAGCTGGTGGAGTATGACATCGGGCATTTCGAGATCTACACGGGAAAGCACTTCGAGAAGGCGGTCAAGAGGGAAACGGAGTTCCTGGTAAAGCACCTCTCGGCATAACGCTCCGCGACGCTAACCGCGGGGTTTCCGGGTACGGGCGGGCCCCGGACAATCCGAGGTGTGAGGCCGGAAACGCCCGTGGGATACGGCCCGATCGTCTACGTGCCGATCTTGCCTCCCGCCCGCACGGCGGTCACCACGCCCCCGGCGCATTCGACGCCGCCGGAGACTACGGAGCAGGCGACGACGGACTTTCTCTCCCCGAAACCGGTCACCCGGGCGCGAAGCTCCAGCTCGACACCCACGGCGGCGGGCGACACGAAATCCACCTCGAGCCGCGCCGTGAAAAATAGGATCAGGGGCTCGGACCCCGGCTCGCGTCCCTGTTCCTGGTAGGCCGCGGCCACCGCCGTACCGACGCTGTGGCAGTCGATGAGGCTTGCGATCAACCCCCCGTATACGACGCTCGGGTAGGCGGCGTGGCGGGTAAGCGGAGTGAAGCGGGAGATGCCCTCGGCCCCGTCCCAATAGGTCTCGATGTGCAGTCCCTCGGGATTGTGCCGCCCGCACCCGAAACAGACCGCGATGTCGTCCGGGTAGTAGTCCTGTATCGGTCTCTCGTAGACGTAACTCATCACAGTATTCCCTTCCTCTTTTTGTATTATGGAACCCCGGTCACCGATTTGTGTCCCACGGTATGTCATTGTCATGTCATTCTCATAGTGGGAGCGGCGCTGTCAAGGATAAATTGCCCCCGTGGTGTCCTGATGGCCGATATTTTTTCGGTTGACATTGACCGTTTTTGTATTACCTTTAGTAGATATGGGGCCGAATCGCGGCCCCGCCGGAGCTTATTGTTTCAGCCGTAACGGGGGTATCCCCCGGGGAGGGCAGGTACGATGAAACGGTATCGATTTACGGCCATCACGTCTATCTTCGTTATCCTTGCGCTGGCCGTTCCGCTGTTCTGTTTCGGCGGCGAGTACGACGGGCTGCATCAAGTCGAGCGGGACGCCGGATCGCTGGACGCGTACATGAAGAAGGGGGCCGATATCGCCCTGAAGATTACCGAGCTAACCGGCGTTGCTCTCTCTCCGCTGGTGGGCCTGGTCGTCGTCGGCGGGATCGAGTACTACAAGGCCAAGAAGCAGGGAGAGCCCGTCCGGTGGTTTTTCTCGCTCTGGTTCATGGGGGCGATTGCCTTTGTCCTGATCCTTATCACGCTCAAGGATACGATCGGGGAACTGGCCCCGTTTTTCAAGAAGCCGCTCGACGCGCTGGATTTCGTCCAGCATAAGTTTTCGGGCATCATCGCCTTTGCCATCGTGGCGCCGCAGCTGGTGCTGTCCATCCTCGAACCCGTCAGCCAGACGGTGTCGTATCTCTTTAACCTGGTCAATCCCGTCGCCACGGCATGGGCGGCCGAATCGGGGACCGGCGCGCTCACCGGGACCGTGGGGACCGTCCTGATCGTGGCGATCGTCGTCTCGGCCGTCATCGCGGCCGTCTTCTTCCTGACGATCTGGCTTGCGGCCGGCGCGGTGGAGACTCTCATCCTGCTTGCCCCGATCCCCTTTGTGGGGCTCATCCTCCGTTCCTTCAGGCTCTCGATATTCACGCTGCTGATGATCGGGGCGGCGATAAGCCCCGTTATCGGGGTACTCCTTTCGTTCGTGATCCTATACCTCTCGTATCGACTCCTCGGCTGGTCGTATCGTTTGGCCGTCTTCGGGTGGATCATCGCCCTGGATACGCTCGGCGGCAGGCACCACTACGTGCACCTGGACGAAGACAACTACATCGCGGCATTCGCGTCATCGGCGATCAAGGGGGTCCGCAACCGGACGTACGGGCGGCTGATGAAGGAGGGCAAGTCCCTCTTCTTTGAATACCGGAGATTTACGGTCTTTAACCGGAAAAAAGTTGCCGTGGCGGAGAGCCCGGCCCACGTCGGGATAGCCCGGGGGAGCCTGCTGCCCACGGTGATCGGTACCAAACACGACCATAAGCGGCCGCCGACGCTCTTCTGGCTGCCGCCCCGTTACCGGGGGCACGAGGAAGGGACGGCGAAATTGCTGGGGCTCTCTCCCGAGATCCACGATCAGCGCTTCAGAAGGCGGTTGAAGGACGCCTGGAGATGGATTGTCGGCCAGACCGTGGAGGAAGAGACTCCCGTCCCTCAGAAGGCGTAGCTTTTACGAAGGCCTGTTCAATACGAAACGGCCCCCTTCGAAAGAAGGAGGCCGTTCTTTTATACCGGCGGTCCCGCCTAATACCCGTAGGGGCCGCATTTATGCCGCCCGTCCTACCGTCGGGCCGTCCTTTTCTGCAGGGCGATCACCGCGGTGAAGACGGTCAGGCAGGCCAGGATCAGCATGATAAAGAGCATCCCGGTAGCCAACGAGGCCGCGTCGGTGATCAGGCCGACGACGTAGGGGAAGATCAGCATGCCGCTGCCCATGAACATCATCAGAAATCCGGTGATGGTGCCGGGGATACGGGAGAACCGGTTGACGCCCAGCCCCAGGGCCGTCGGGAATATCCCGGAGAAAAAGAGGCCGACCAGGGCCAGGCCCAGCCCTGAAAGCCACCCCCGGCCCGCCGTCAGAAAGAGGGCGTAGGCGGCAAGCGACAGGGCCGTCAGGATAAAAAGGAGGAGACGGTCCCCGATCTTTCTCGCAGCCACGAATACCACGAACCTCCCGGCCGTGATCGCCACCCAGAAATAGGAGAGGAAAGAACCGGCCACGAGCGTACTCAGGCCGTAGCGCTGGGTCAGGTGGAGGACAGACCAGTAGGTAATCCCCATCTCGGAGCCGACGTAGAGGATAATCACCGCGCCCAACAGCAGCGCCGCGGGTGTGCGGGCGACGGCCACGAATCCGGAGAAATCGATCTTTTCCGCGGCGACTGCTTGAGGAAAGGGAGAAAACGCCATAAGCGCGGCCACGGCGGCGGCTACAATCGCGAGAACCCAGTAGCCCGTCTGCCACGCCGCCCCCGAATCGATGAGCGCCCCGGACAGGATCGGCCCCGTCAGCGCCCCGATGCCGAAAAAGGCGTGCAACAGGTTAAGGGCGGAGGCCCGCTTGTGAGGGAAAAGGCCGGAAACGACGGTGTTCGTGACGATCTCGATACCGCCGCCGGCCATCCCCAGGATAAAAAACGCGGCCAGCGCAACGGCAAAGCTCGGGGTGGCGGCAAACAGAACAAGTCCCACCGTCAGCAGCGCCTGCCCGGCGACTCCCACGACGTGAGCGCCGTACCGGTCAACGATATATCCGCCCAGCAGAACCGCGGGTATGAGACCCGCCGAGAGGGTCGTGGTAAAGAGGCCGAGCTGTGAGGGGGAAAGGGAAAAGCCCCGGGCTATGGCGGCAAGCGCCGGCCCCATGATAGTGATGCACATCCCCCAGCAGAGGATCGAGAGGTATGAGGTAATCGCGGCTCTGTTCATATCGTATCCGTTTCGATAGCCTGTCTTCCGATAAAAAATCAGTATAGCAGGATTTCACGTAACGGACAAAACAAAACGTCTCTGCGGCCGATCACCGCCATCATCAGAAGGCCGCCTCGCCCGTCCTCCCCTGAAGGCGGTGACCGGTACGCGATCGGAAACCTACGAATCGTTACCCGACTATAGCTATTGACAAAAACGCCCTATTTCCCTATACTCCAGACACGGCGCCCGTCCGATACAAAAATGCCGCGCATGCCGATATCCTAGCGGCCGGCGTACCGGTAAGAAAGGAGCGAATCGATGATCAAGAAGGTCCTCGTTACCGGGGCCTCCCGGGGGATCGGGAAGGCGATTGCGCTCATGCTTGCAGATAGCGGATGCCCGGTCGTGGGGACGTCCCGGTTCACCGCAAAACTCCCGGCCTCCCTCACAAACCACCCCATGCTGCGGTTCGTCTCCATGGACGTGACCGACCCGCTCTCCATAACACAGGGCGTAACGGAGGCAGCCGGAATCCTCGGTGGGATTGACGTTCTGGTAAATAACGCCGGCATCAGCCAGATCGGCCCGCTGGAGGAAATGCCCGAGGCCCAGGGCAGGGCCGTCATGGAGACCGATTTTTTCGGCCCCGCGGCCGTAATCCGCGGGGTCCTGCCGCACCTGAGAAAGGCGGGCGGGGGCCTGATCATCAACGTCACGTCCCTGGCCGGGCGGATCGGCATCCCCTACCAGACCTTCTACTGCGCCTCCAAATTCGCCCTCGAGGGGCTTTCCGAGGCGCTGCGCCTGGAGCTCTATTCCCAGAACATTCGCGTGGTGATCGTCGAGCCGGGTGATATCAAGACCGATATCGGCGACCACCGGCTGCTGTGCGATGCGGCGATCCCGGAATACCGGAAGGGTTTTACCGCGGCCTGTAACGCCATCAACCGGTCCGTCGGCGGCGCGGGGCCGCCCGAGGACGTGGCGCGGGTGGTGCTCGAGGTTATCAGCGCGAAAAACCCGCGGACGCGCTACGTCGCGGGAAAGGGGGCGGCATCCACGAGCCTGTTGATGAGGCTTTTACCCAAGAGGCTCGTCGAGCGGCTCATCCGAAACCACTACGGGGTGTAGGGGAAGACGAGGGGACGAGGACGGGGCCGATCCGGCTGGTGCCGGCGGCGAGATTCCATTAACTCTATGGTAACGGGTCGAAGAAATCCAATGGGTGAAAGAGGGCGCGTCGCTCCTTCCATAAGCGGCTCGTGGGATTACCGCGCCGTTATCCTCTGTATCCTGCTGTGCCTGCTCCCGCTTGCCTTCCGGTTCCCCCTGTTCGGGCCGCTTGCCCCGTTGGTCGGCAACAAGTTGCAGCCCCTCGAAATCGCCTTCGTCGTGCTCTTTCCCCTGTATCTCCTGATAGCGGCAAAAAGAGGGGAGCTGCGCACCGCGCTGCCGGCGGGCTGGCCGTTCCTCCTCGGGTTCGCGGCGGTCTGCCTGGTTTCAAGTCTCCTTTCGATCGACCCGAAGAAATCGCTCATCGATACTGCCGGATTCATCTATCTCTTTTTGCTTTACGTCCTTTTTTATAAACTCCTCGAGGACCGACGCAACGTAATCATCTCGATGCGGATCTTCGTCGTCGTTTCGACGCTTGTCGCCTTCCTTGGATTGGCCGCGTACTGGGCGTACATGATTTTCGGGTACCAGACCTTTGCGGTGGAGGTAGTCAACGATTTCCTCGGGATGAAAATGGTCAGGGTAAATTCGACCTTCTTTACCTGCAACCACCTCATCGTTTTTCTCGGTTTTGCCCTGGCAATCGCCCTCTGGTTTTTAGGGTCCCAGGAGAAGCGGTTGTACAAGATACTGTCCGTGGGCCTTATCGTTATAACCTGTTCCTTTATGCTGACCGGGCTCTACCGGGGCGCGTTCATGATCTGGGGCGTGCTCTTCTTCGGCACGAGGGATTTCGTTAAGACAAAATGGACCAGGGCGCTTAGGGGCGCACTGCTGATGCTCACGATCATCTTTTCTCTCCTGTTTCTTTTTCAGGGATATCTAACGCTGGCCCCGGTAAAGATCGCCTATGATCCCGGCGCCGAACGGCTCGGCGCCTCGATTTCCACACAACCTTCCATCTACTCGCAGCTCCATGAGGCGGCGGCCAAGATCGCCCTGGACCATCCGATCCTCGGAGTCGGCCCCGGCCTCTATAATATTTATATGCAGAAGCCCGAGTACGGGTTTGATTTCACCGCGCACCCCTTCCGGGGCCTGGACCCGCACAGCACCTACCTCGGCTACGCGGCCGAGACCGGGTTAGCGGGGCTGCTGTTTCTCGTAATGTTTTTCGGGATGACGTATAAAAGGGCCGGTGCTGTGGGAAAGGGCGGAGACGAAGCCCGGCGGCTCGGGGGCCTTCTCCGGGTCTATCTTTCTTTTCTGCTTGTCTATGCGGTGTTTATTGACATCGTCACTATACGATTTCTCTATTTCGCCTATGCCCTGATATCGGTGCTGGCCGATCAGACCGGGGGAGTCTCCGGGGGAGATACGTCAGAGGTCGGATGATGATGCGTTCTAAAACAGGACAGGGGCCGAAAACGGCGGTAGTCATCCCGTGTTATAATGTCCGTGACCGTATAGCGGACGTTATCTCGGCCGTTCCGAAATATATCGACTATATTATTGTCGTGGACGACCGGTGTCCCCAGGGATCGGGAAAGGCGGCCGAAAAGATCGGCGATCCGAGGGTTATCGTTATCTACCATGAAAAGAATCTCGGCGTGGGCGGCGCGGTAGTCTCCGGATTCAAAAAGGGGCTCGCATTAGGGTGTGATATTCTTATCAAGCTTGACGGCGACGGCCAGATGGCGCCCGGGGACGCGGAACAATTCATCGCGCCAATCCGGGAAGGGAAAGCCGACTACGTAAAAGGGAACCGATTTCGGGATCTTTCGTCCATTAGCGCCATGCCGAAGATACGGCTGCTGGGCAACAGCGTGCTTTCCTTCGCGGTGAAGCTCGTCTCCGGCTACTGGAACCTCGTTGACCCCACGAACGGATATATTGCCGTTTCGGGAAAGACGATCGAGCGGATTAACCTTACTCAGGTTGCTAAGGGTTACTTTTTCGAAATCGATATGCTTATAAAGCTCAACATCATCAACGCGGTTATCGCCGAGGCCCCGATACCGGCCCGGTACGGAGACGAGCCCAGCTCGCTGTCCGTTGCGAGGCTGGCCGTAACCTTTCCGGTTAAATTGCTGAGCGGGTTCATGAAACGGATCCTGTTCAAATACTACATCTACGATTTCAACATGGCGTCGGTCTACCTGCTGATCGGCGTACCCCTGTTTGTCTTCGGCGTAGCCTTCGGCATCGAGCAATGGATCGATTCATACCTGACACAGGTTCCCCGATCGCCGGGGACTATCATGCTCGTTGCGCTGCCGATTATCGTCTCGTTCGAGATGCTCCTCCAGGCGATCAACATCGATATAAACTCGGTCCCGAAAAGATAACTGAGACAATGTTCGCCCGGATCTGACGACACGCGCCCGTATTGTAACGCAGCGTGAATACAAATCAGATGTTAGGGACACCGTATAGCAGGCGATGCAGTTACCTGATTCTAACCATACGTTCGTGATCCCTGCCTATGGAGATTCTCCCTATCTGGGCGAATGCATCGCCTCGCTAAAGGCGCAAACTACGCCGAGCGATATCCTTATCTCGACCTCGACTCCTTCGGCTGATTTAGCGCGTATCGCGCGGGCGCATGATATACAGGTTTTCGTTAATGATGGTAAGAGTACGATTGCCTCGGACTGGTCTTTCGGGTATCGATCGGCCACAACGCCGTATATCACCCTTGCCCATCAGGACGACATCTACTATCCCCGTTATACGGAACGCTGCATGGCCGTGGCCGGGCGCTTTAAGCAAAACCTGATCACGTTTACCGATTACCACGAGCAGATGGGCGATAGGAAGACCGGGTTTCGAGCCAATCTGATCGTAAAGAAGTTGATCCTGTTTCCCTTTTTTGTGGCCAATCGAAATCTGGAAAGCCGTCTTTTCAAGAAGTGGATGCTCTCGTTCGGCTCGCCGATCTCCTGCCCGAGCGTGATGTACCATAAGGAGGCGATCGGGGACTTCCGGTTCTCGAACGATTTTATCGTCAACCTCGATTGGGAAGCCTGGATACGCCTGGCCGAACGCGCGGGAGATTTCGTCTTCGTGAATGAGAGGCTCATGGCCCACCGCATTCACGATGAATCGGCTACGACACGGGGAATTGAGGCGGGGGTAAGAGAGGCCGAAGATACGGCCCTCTTCTCCCGAATCTGGGGATCGGACGCGGGCCGATTGCTGGCGTGGATGTATAGATTTAGCTACTTTTCAAACGGCTGATACGAATGAGCACTACCGTAATCCTGATACTCTGGATACTGCTCTTTTCCGTCTCGACGTCTTTATCTGTCGTGCTGCTGGGCGACCGTAAGCTTATATCGGGGGATCTCCTTCATGCGGAGCGTCTTCTGAACCTGGTTTTCCACTGGAAATTTATCGCGGCGTTCCTCCTGGCCCTCGTGGCGCGGGCATCCTTTTTGATGGTGAACAATACGCTCTTGAAGGTCGATGACCTGGCCAGGAACTCGACGACGATTACCGCTTTTGTCACCGCCGTAGCCTACATATTCATAATCGGGACGAACTACCTCTTCCTGGGCGAGCGACTTACGGCAAACCAGTTGGTCGGAGGTATCGTCATCGTCGCGGGTATATATATCCTGGTGAGATAGGGCCGTCTTTCAATACCGAACAAACCCGGCGCCACGATTGTCAGATAACAGTGAGACGAGGGCGGCGCCAGCCGAATGGTCCATACGCGCATGAGTATCCTGATCGGCACGAGCGGCTTTTCCTTTCCCGACTGGGTCGGGACCGTCTATCCGGCGGGCCTCGCCAAGCCCGAGTGGCTCGTCTATTACGAGCGTGAGCTGGGCTTTTCGGCCCTCGAGATAAACTATACCTACTATTCCATGCCGTCCCGGAAGACCCTTGGGGCCATGAGCGCCAAGACCTCGGCCGATTTTACCTTTGTGGTCAAGGCTCACGGTTCCATGACCCACACCCTCTGGGCGGACAGGAAGCGGCAGGAGATGGTGGACAACCGCGAGTCCTTCGCCGCGTTTACCGGCGGGGTATCGGTGCTGGCCGGGGAAGGTAAGCTCTCGGCGAGTGCTGGCCCAGTTTCCCTATTTCTTTCACCGCACCGCTCCCAACGAACGATACCTCGCCCAGTTTCGGGAACTCATGGGCGATATCCCGACGACCGTCGAGTTCCGCAACCGCGACTGGCACGACGAATCGGCCATGCAGATCCTGCAAGACAACGGTCTGGGCTACTGCGTTGTGGATGAGCCGAAGCTGCCCGGCCTCATGCCCTTTTACCCCGCAGCCACAACCGATATCGGCTACTTCCGGTTCCACGGCAGGAACCCCCGCTGGTTCAACGCGCCGGTGGAGGTTCGGTACGACTACCGGTATTCGCCCGAAGAGCTCTCCGAGCTGATCGTCCCGATCGTCGATCTGTCCAAGAAGACCAAAAAAACCCTCGTCTTTTTCAACAACTGCCATCTCGGATCGGCGGCCAGGAACGCGGCCGAGCTTGCCCGGATGATCACGGAACGGGCGGGGTAGGCGATTGCCGCGGGATGCCGCCGGTTCATCCCGGAAGGAGGGGCGCTCCGTATGCAGCAGGTCCTTTTCGCCACCGGATTCCTTGCCGTTTGCGCCGTCCTTACTATCCTTATCATTGGTATGGTCGCACTGATCCGGGCCGTTCGGAGGCCGGTGCCCGCGCA
The DNA here is from genome assembly GCA_963735595.1 of uncultured delta proteobacterium. Classification (GTDB taxonomy): domain Bacteria; phylum Desulfobacterota; class Zymogenia; order Zymogenales; family Zymogenaceae; genus JAFGAS01. The sequence goes on from CAVTLK010000005.1 coordinate 96,229, forward strand.
CGTGCTTTCCGACTACGGCGGCTTTGTAACCGTCGACGATCTCTCCATTCACCTGTGGCAGCAGGGTACGCAACGCCGCCGCGCCGTCCCGGTTATCCTCATTCACGGGTTCGGCGCCACAAACTGGTGCTGGAGGCATACCATCGCGCCTCTTTCGGCCCGTCGATGGGTAGCTGGCCCCGGACCTGCCGGGGTTCGGGCTGTCTGACAAGCCCGAGGAGTTCGACTACAGCCTATCGGGCTACGCCCGCTTCATCGTCTCTTTTATGGACGCTATGGGGATTCGCCAAGCGGTGCTGGTGGGGAACTCTATGGGCGGCGGGGTAGCCGTCATGACGTCGCTCCTGGCTCCCGACCGGATTCAGAGGCTCATCCTCATCGATTCGCTCGGGTATTACCGGCGGACTTTTCGGCTCTATCGGTTGTTTGGGCTTCCGATTGTCCGGGACCTGGTCATGGGCATGGCCGGGAGTCGTTCAATCAAGCTGTTGTTGAAGGCGCGGGTCTATTATGATTCCTCGCGCCTCGATGACGAGACGGCCCGGCGTTTCGCGCTTGCCTACCGAACCCGAAACGGGAGAAAGTCCCCGATCTGGGTCTACCGGGGGTTTGCCCCCTATCCGACGATTGCCCGCCCCGAGATATCGAGGCGGTAAGGACGCCGACACTTATTATCTGGGGTGAAAAAGATCAGATCCTGCCGGCCTCCCATGCCGCGAATTTCGGCGCGGATATCGCCGGGTCGACGACGGTGGTCATCCCCCAAACGGGTCACGTCCCCCACGAGGAGCGGCCCGAAGCCGTCAACCGGCTGATCCTCGATTTCATTGACAATACCGCGGACCTCGGGGAGAAACAAGGCGGCGTGCGGCCCGGGGTCCCTTTTGACTTGAAATCGTCCCGGTGAATGTGCCATACTAAACCGATCATTGAGGAGGGCGTATCCAATGAAACGAGCGATTGTCATAATCGGTGCGGTTATCGGGCTTATCGTCCTGGGACTGGGCATACACTGGGCGGTATGGGAACTCGTGCCCCCGGTGGCGGGAAAGGACCTGGTGGATAGCGGGACGTTTAAGGAGATTGACGGGATGCAGATCCGCACTCGAGCACGAGGGGTCGGGCCCGGCGATTATCCTGATTCACGGCTATACCAGCAACCTCTCTACCTGGCGGTTCAACACCCGCGAGATGGCGGCAAAGGGCCTTTCTGTCTGGGCGCTTGACCTGCCCGGCTTCGGCTACAGCGACAAGCCCGAGGATTTCGGCTATACGCTGGCCGACTACGCGGATTTCATGGCGGCCTTCATGGACGCCGAGGGCATACCACAGGCGACGATCGTGGGCAATTCGATGGGGGGCAGCATCGCGATGATGACCTATCTCATGCATCCCGACCGGGTCGGAACGGCTCGTCCTGATAGACTCCGCGGGATATCCCAAGGAGGAAGGGGGCTTCTTGATATTCGATCTCATGGGGTACCCGGTCATCGGTGAGCTGATGATGTCCTTCAACTACCGCTGGGTCGTCAAGTCGTCGATGCTCTCGGGGGTCTATTACGATAACAAGTTTGTGACCGACGACGTGATCGACTCCTACTATAACGTCTACAAGACCGAGAACGGAAAGAAGACCCCCCTCTGGGTGGGCAGGAGATTCGACTGGGACAATGACTTGGGCACCGATAAGATCAAGACGATCGGCGTGCCGACCCTCGTCATCTGGGGCGAACAGGACACGCTTATTCCCGTCAAACAGGCGGACTATTTCGAGCGGGATATCAAAGATTCGCGGGTGATCGTCATCGGCGAGGCCGGGCATATGCCGCACGAAGAGAAGGCGGAGATCGTCAATGGGTTGATTTCCGATTTCGTCAAGGGTGCGGCGAAGTAGCCGCCCGGGACAAGGAGTAGACTCGTGCGGGTAAAGTCGCTGAGCCAGATAGGGATGACGGTGGGTAGCCTCAAGGCGAGCATCGATTTCTACTGGGGGCACTTCAGGCTGCCGGTGATTGAGGTTATGGAGCGGCCGTCGGGCGTCATCAGGGAGGTCTACGGGCCCAAGGACCCAACGGTGAAAATGGCCATCCTCAGATGCGGGTGGGGAAGCTTCATCGAGCTCTTCGAGTTCTCGCCGCCAACGGCGGGCCGGGAGGCGGGGCCAAGAGGGCCCGGTTTAACTCATCTCACGCTCGATGTCGGAAACGTCGACAGGGCCTACAGGCGGCTCACGGCCCGGGGGGTGAAGTTCCTCGGCCCACCGGTACACGAGAAGGGGGCGCACTTCGTCTTCCTGAAAGACCCCGACGGCCACCTGGTCGAGCTTATTGACATGGGGATCCTCTACTACCTCAATAAATTCTTCGGGAGGTTCGTGGGCTGGATCAACATGGCAACCCGGTTCAGGAATCGGGACATGATATAAAAAAGGACTTAAGCAAGGAGATATCTATGAGGGTAAAAACGCTGAGCCAGGTAGGAATGACGGTTAAAAGCCTCAAGAAGAGCGTCGATTTTTACTGGGATAATTTCCGACTGCCGGTCATCGCGGTAGTGGATCTGACCCCCACGGTCATCAAGGAGATCTACGGTCTGGAAAAGACCAAGGTAAAGATCGCGATGCTCCGGTGCGGATGGGGCAACTTCATCGAGCTCTTCGAGTTCACGCCGTCCGAAAAGGGAACAGAGGCCAAGTGGAATTGCCCCGGGATTACGCACCTTGCCCTGGAAGTACCGAATGTCCACAAGGCGTTCAAAGAGCTCACCGCCAAGGGCGTAAAGTTCCTAGCCCCGCCGATGGTGGAGAGCGGAAACACCTTTGCCTTTTTGAAGGACCCCGACGGGCACCTCGTGGAGCTCACCGATCTCGGGTTCCTCTACTACGTCAACAAGTTCCTCGGAGGGATCGTCGGCCGGATTAACATGGCCACGAAATACAAGAATCGGGATAAACTGTAGGATTACTCTCTCGATGGGAGCGGCCTCACGATGCGAGGCGCTCCCCGCCTCCCTCAATCGGGGCGCCGAATGGAGTCCGTCCGGTCGATCCGACCATCGCCGGCGCCCGCTCTCCAAAGCGGTCGATACATGGGCCGCCTACAAAAAAATCTTCCCCGGATTCATGATCCCCTTGGGGTCCAGCGCCTCCTTGATGCGGCGCATGACGGCAATCTGGGCGGCATCGAGCGAAAGTCCGAGATACTCCTTTCGTATGAGGCCGATCCCGTGTTCTCCGGTTATCATGCCGCCGAGCCCGGCGGCAAGCTTATAGAGCCCCTCGCGCGCCGCGGGCAGCCGTTTGTGCCATTGACCGTCGGATAACGCCCCCTTCATCAGCTCTACATGGATATTGCCGTCCCCGGCGTGCCCGAAAAAAATCGAGCCGATCCCGGCCTCGGTAAGAAGCTCCTTGGCCCTCCCCACGAGGGCCGGTATGGCGGCCCGGGGCACCACTACGTCCTCGCCGCACTTGGCCCCGCCCTCGGCCACAACGGCCTCCCGCATACACCGCCGTCCCTCCCAGAGGCGGTCCCGGGTGGCGGCCGATTCGGCCACGATCATGTCCCGGGCGCCCTGCTGTTTTACCGTCTCCCAGAGCCGCTCCATCTGGCGGTCAACAGCTGGCTTGTCGTCGCCGTCCAGCCGGATGAGGAGCTGTGCCCCGGCGTCGGGGAAGGGCAACTCCTTTTTCAGGAAACGGGAGGCCAGGGTTATGGCCTCTTTCTCGATGAATTCGATAGCCGTGGGGACGATACAGGCCCTGATGACGGCGCTCACCGCCGATGACGCCGCCGCGAGATCCTCAAACGGGACCATAAAGTCAACCGAATAGGGCGACTGCGGCAGCAGACGTACCGTGATCTCGGTGATGACGCCGAGCGTCCCCTCGCTGCCGACAAAAAGCCCGATGAGGCTGTAACCGGTGGCGTTCTTGACGATCTTGCCGCCGAGCCGGGAGACAGACCCGTCGGGAAATACAACGACCAGTCCCGTCACGTAGTCCTTGGTCGTGCCGTACTTAACGGCGCACGGCCCCCCCGCGCCCTCGGCGACGTTTCCTGCAAGCGCGCAGGAGTCGATGCTGGCCGGATCGGGCGGATAGAAGAGGCCGCGAGAGGCCGCGGCCCGGGCCAGGTCGCCGGTTATCACGCACGGCTCGGCCACCGCCATGAGGTTGTCCGTATCGATCTCGATGATACGGTTCATCCTCTCCAGCGACAGGATAATGCCCCCGTGGGCCGGCACGGCCCCGCCCGTCACCCCCGTGCCGCCGCCCCGGGGGGTGACGGGGATCGAGAGCTCCGAGGCGAGCCGCATGACCTGCGCTACCGCTTCCGTCGTCCGCGGCCTGACCACAACCTCGGCCAGACCGGAGGCCTCGGTCGTCTCGTCTCTCGAATAACGGCCGACGATCTGGGAATCGTGAGAAACCGAGTCCCACCCCGCTATAGCGGTCAGCCGCTCGATGGTTCGGGCATCGACCGGGGCAAAGCGCCTGTTCATCGCAACTCCTCTATGCCGTTTCGGCCGCGCCGCGTCCGTTATTGACTTTCACGGCCGGGCACGGTACGATAACTCCTATGGAACAACGCATCAGGTACGCAAAAGCAGACGCTATTATATCAGAGAGGTCGACGTTCCGCCACGATTGTCTGGCGCCTGGCGGGGCGCCGCCGCAAGAAGATGCCGGACCTTCCCCCGACGAGCCCGGCGTAACGGCACCCCCGCCGTTTCCGAGACCGCCGCGCGCCGCACAGCCGGTCACCTGCCGCGGGTGTTTCAACCGTTGCGTGTTGTCACCCGGCCGGCCGGGTACCTGCACGGTTAAGCGCAACATCGCAGGACGCATCACGGGGGTCAGGCTGCGCGTCAAGGCGGTCGTCGGCGGCCCGTGATCGGGCGCTCCCCGCTCTGTTATCCCTGATGCTTCACGCACTATCAGTTATAAAGCAGTACCGAGTATTTCACGATTAACCGGGTATGAACATGGACACAGGCATGAGCGACACGAAATCCGAGCTGACCCCCTTCTTTTACCCCCGGTCGGTAGCGGTCGTCGGCGCATCGACCACTTTCGCGAAATGGGGGACGATTATTTTTCACAACATTCTCCTCGGCGGTTTCACCGGAGGGATATATCCTGTCAACCGGAACCAGCGCGAAATCTTCGGTCTGCCCGCCTACAAGAGCCTCGCCGATATCCCGGGTCCCGTCGACCTCCTCATGGTCATCGTCCCGACCGAGAAAGTCATCGGCGTCATTCACGAGGCCGGGCAAAAGGGGATTAAGGCCGCCGTCATCATCACGGCGGGATATTCCGAAACGGGGGTCGACGGCAGGCGCCTGGAGGAAGAAACAATCCGGGTTGCGCATCAGTACGGCATGCGGGTTCTCGGCCCCAACTGCATGGGGATGGTGAGCATGCCGGTGCGCCTGACGGCCTGGATGCCCTCCCATATCCCGGAGGCGGGAGGGGTCTCCGTTGTCACGCAGAGCGGCAACATGGGCACGAGCATCTCCACGAGCGTCGTCCGAAGAGGGCTTGGGATCGCCCGGGTCGTATCGACCGGTAACGAGGCCGATCTGACCACCGTTGACGTTATCGACTATCTATCAGAAGACCCCGAGACCGCCATAATCCTGTCGTATATCGAGGGTGTGGAAGACGGGTCAGGACTCCTGAGAACCCTCAGGCGGGTCTCCCGAAAAAAGCCCGTCATCGTCATCAAGGCCGGCAGCACGATAGCCGGGGCCCGGGCCAGCTCCTCCCATACGGGGGCGATGGTCGGTAGCGATGAAATCTTTTCAACGGCGCTCAGGTCGTCGGGTGTGATACGCGCGCAGGATATCGAAGAGATGGTCGATTACGCCGCGGCGCTCTCGTCCCAGCCGATCCCCCGGGGTAACCGGGTCGGCGTCATCACGCTGGGAGGCGGCTGGGGGGTCATGGCGGCCGACGCCCTTGCGCAGCACGGCTTGGATGTGGTCACCCTGAGGCGTGAGACCGTCGACCGGCTCAATGAAATACTGCCCCCCTACTGGAGCAGGGGCAACCCGGTGGACCTGGTGGCGGGGCTCAAAGACGGCGATTTCAAGAAGCCGCTGACGACGCTCCTGGAGAGCGACTATATCGACTCGCTGATGCTCTTGGGTATCGGGTACGGCGGACTCCGGGGCAGGTTTATCCTGGAGTCCCGCTTCAGCCACCTCTATGACATGAAAGAGATAGGGCAGTATTTCATAGAGGCGGACGAGGCCACCGCGGAGGCGATCATCAGCCTGATCGACGTCTATAAAAAGCCCATCATCCCGGTAGTTGACCAGAGGATTCTGGAGGAAGATAACCAATTCAAGGGGATTTTGAAGCGTAAGGGGATTTTATTGTTTCCCTCTCCCCTGAGAGGGGCGATGGCCCTGTCGGCCTTGGTGAGGTACGGGCAGTACGTGAACCCCGGCGCTATTTCATGATATCTTCCATGAGGCCCTGTGCACCGTTGGTCACCAGGATTACGAACTTCCGGTCGTTTTTGTCTTCATAGTAGAAGTAGTGTTCGCCCCCCCGGCGGGAGTCGAGGACCTGTTTCCAGGATTCAACCTCAGTGGGGACGTAGGTCTGGGGGAGCCGCGCCAGGAACCCATTGGTCGTGCAGGCGCAGTGCAGGTGCGCATGGCCGTGGCCGTCTCCGTGCCCGACGAAGTCCCAGGCCAGGCCCTGTCCGGTATGTTCATAAAAGATACACGAGCCGAAGTCGGTGTTGAGCATGCGCCGGACGAGGGAGCGCATCTCTTCGAATTCGATAATGATCTCTTCGGGGATATCGGCCATGGTAAGATAATGGCCTTTGGGAATGATGAGAGCGTCACCCACGCTCTTTGACGTCATCATGTAGAAGTTATGGCTGTCAAAGAGGATGTCTGCGGGGCTGGGAAAGCAGAGAGGGCATTCCTTATTCGAAACCGACATACGTGATGTCTATCTCCTTTAGATAAACTGCAACACTGCTTCCCGGTGTTTTTCGGGCATTACCCGCGGGCCACCTGCCCACCCTTCGGCGGCCGATCCTGAAAAAGATCAGGCGCTTGCCTTCAGCTTCTCGCGGATGCTTTCCTCGACCTCTTTTTCCACTTCCATGAGGCTGATGAAGACGCCCTGACCGGTCGTGCCCTCGTAAGCCTTCCCGTGGTAGATGACGATAAGACGCCCTCCCGCAGGAATGATCGGGGTGTTGGCGAGAAGGTTTTCCATGTCCGGGAAGAGGTCTTTTGACTTCTTGATAACCCGGGTTATCATGTTGGTGGAAACCCCCTCCTCCTTGAGGTTCAGGATTGTCTTGATGGCCACTAGATCGAGAAACGAATAGGTGGTTTGTTTGCCCGTGCCCTTTCCGCGCGACTTGAGGAGGTTTTTCCTCCAGTAGTAGAGCTGCTGACGGGTGATGCCGAACAGATCCATCACAAAGGCCGCGGAGTAGCTTCGCCCTTTGATATCGTTAGTTTCCGTTCCAGCCATATCGTCACGTCATATAATAAAGTGGTATAGTACGTATGGTATTGAGCGCCCTGGTCTTATCTCCCGCGGGTCGTATCGCGGCCCCGATTCGTTCCATCCCGAACGGATAGTATCAAAAACGGGGAAATTTGGCAATATATAAACACATTTTAGGAAGAAAAAAGGGAGATGTCAAGTAAAAAGTAGAAATAATTTATTATTACCTTTATTTTTGTGTCGCACAAAACGGTAAGGGTAGCAAACGGCCGCCGCTCAGTTGATATCGGTGGGCGGGGCGGTATGCATCAGGAATGCGCCGTCTGTGAGGAACGCGCGCGCGTTTGTTATGGTGTCGTCATAGAAGCAGATGAGGTTATGGATGTGATCCAGGAGCAGAAAGTCGGATGCCTCGGGCAGATAGGCTGATCGGACGGCGACGATGCCGTCATCGTCGCCGGGAATGAAGATCGAATACCCCTGCCCGTCTCCCTTTCCTCCAGTGATGACTCCGAATTCCACGGCGGGCGCCCCGCCGCAGAGCGCGCATAAATAATCGGGGCCCTGGGCCATCTCCATCAGCGCCGGGCCAAGGACCCTGTCGGCCAGCGGGAAGCGCGCCGCCAACTCCGCCTTGGTAACGCCGCGGTTTGGCGTGGCGATCATCACCAGGCGCCTCGCCTGGGGCGGGTGGTATTTAGCCAGGTAACAACGGGCGACCAGCCCCCCCATGCTATGGGTGATGAAGTCAAGCTCGTATGGACCGGTAATGCCTTCCGTCCCCCGCTCAATGACCCCTGCCAGGTAATCGGCGCATTCTTCTATGCTCATGGTAACGCTCGGGTAGGTCTTGTTGATCACCACGTATCCCTCGCTGATGAGCTGTTTCTCCATGAAATAGAGGTGGAAACGGGTGTCCATAAAGCCGTGAACGAGGACGACAACCCTGACCGGCTGTTCGGCGGCCCGTGCCGTCGATGGGGCCGGGAGTGCCGATAAAAGCAGCATAATCGGAATGATCGTAATGATGGATTTTATGTGTCTCACCGTATGTCCTTCAATTGTATTTTTACATTCTACCGTCCTTTTGTCCGGCCGTCAAATAGTCTTGAAAACAATAGGCCGGTATGGTACGATTTTACAATTACCACGGGGGAGGTGGCCGGTAATGTTTCCGGTAACCAGGATGAGACGTCTCAGGACGAAAGAGCCGATCCGGCGCATGGTCGAGGAAACGACATTAACTGCCGCCGATTTCATCTATCCGATGTTTGTCGTTTTCGGCGCGGGCAAGAAGGAGGAAATCTCCGCCATGCCCGGTGTCTTCCGCCTCTCGACCGACCGGCTGGTTCGGGAGGCAGAACGGGTGTGGCGCCTCGGGGTCAGGGCCGTGCTGCTCTTCGGTATCCCCGAGACAAAGGACGAGATGGGAAGCTCCGGGTATGATGACGACGGGGTCGTGCAGAACGCGGTAAGGGCGCTCAAAGGCGCTCTCCCCGACCTCGTGGTCATCACGGACGTTTGCCTCTGCGAGTATATGAGCCACGGCCACTGCGGTATCGTGGCCGACGGCACTATCGTCAACGACCCTACGGTGGAGCTGCTTGCCCGTATAGCCGTCACGCACGCCCGGGCCGGGGCCGACATCGTGGCGCCGTCGGACATGATGGACGGGAGGATCGGGTCAATCAGACGCGCCCTGGACGAGGAGGGGTATGCCGATACGGCGATTATGTCGTACGCGGCCAAATACGCGTCGGGATTCTACGGGCCCTTCCGGGAGGCCGCGGGGTCCGCTCCCTCCTTTGGGGACCGCCGCTCTCACCAGATGGACCCCCCCAACGTACGAGAAGCACTGCGGGAGGTGGCGCTGGACGTCGAGGAAGGGGCGGATATTATCATGGTAAAACCCGCGCTGGCATACCTTGACGTAATCTCGCTGGTCAGGGATCGTTTTGACCTGCCGATCGCGGCCTACAGTGTGAGCGGTGAATATGCGATGGTCAAGGCGGCGGCAAACAACGGATGGATAGACGGCGAGCGCGTCATGATGGAAATCCTGGTATCCATCAAGCGGGCAGGGGCGGATCTGATCATTTCATATTTCGCGCCCGAGGCGGCCGAAATCCTGTCGCGGCCGGCATCGTAATGCTTACAACGAAGACGGCACCATCAATCGGTTCGGTCCCGCCGTTGAGGCTCGTTGCCTGGGAGCTGACGCGGTCGTGCAACCTTGCCTGTGCCCATTGCCGGGCGTCGGCCCAGCGGGGGCCGTACCCGGGGGAGCTGTCCACCCGGCGGTCGCTTGAGCTCCTCTCGGAAATCGCGTCCTTCTCGTCGCCCATCATTATCCTTACCGGGGGCGAGCCGTTGTTAAGGGACGACCTCTTTGCCATCGCCCGCCGGGGAACGGACCTCGGCCTGAGGATGGTGCTGGCAACCAACGGGACGCTTTTGGAACGCCAGACCGTCCGTCGGCTCATCGATGCCGGGGTAGCCCGTATCTCTATTTCCATCGACGGCAAGGACGAGCGCTCTCACGATAACCTCCGGGGGGTGGCCGGGGCATTTTCCGGGGCGCTTTTCGGAATCGAGAACGCCAAGCGTGAGGGCCTCTCGTTTCAGGTCAACACGACCATCACCAAGCGCAACGTCGCCGAGCTTTCCGAGATCGAGGACCTTGTCGGGCGACTCGGGGCCGACGCCCACCACCTGTTCCTCCTGGTTCCCACGGGCCGCGGCGCCGATATGGCCGGGGCCGGCGACTCACTGGTCGCCAAGGAGTACGAGGAGGTGCTCGGCCGGATATACCGTTACGAGATGAGCGCTCCGTATCCCGTCAAGGTCACGTGTGCCCCCCAGTACATGAGGATACGGCGTGAGACGGCCGACAGGGAGGGTACGGTCATCCGGGACGGCGGGCACGGATTTACGGCCTCCACGCGGGGATGCCTGGGCGGCATATCGTTTCTCTTTATCTCGCACGACGGAACGACCCAGCCCTGCGGATACCTCGAAGTAACCGGCGGCAACGTCACCGAGACCCCCATCAGGGATATCTGGGAACGGGCCGACGTATTCCGCCGGCTCAGGGACTACTCACAGCTGAAGGGAAAATGCGGCGTCTGCGAGCACGTGGATATCTGCGGCGGGTGCAGGGCGCGGGCGCTCTTTGCCCACGGCGACTACCTCGCCCAGGAGCCGTTCTGCCCCTATGTTCCCGGCAAGAAAAAGAAAGGGACGCATCCTCCCGCGGCCACGTCGGGTTCGTAGGGCGGCCCTATCCTGTACGGGCCGCATCCGGGGTGCGGCTGCGGCTTGTTTTTACCGCGGCGCCCAGCCGGCGACAATGATGAGGTATCCGGGCGAGCCGTGTATATACAATATCTTGTGGTTAGATTGACGCCAAGGGGCTATATATAAGTTTTTCACTTTACAATCCGTTCGGGTTGTGTTAAAGATAGTAGCGACACGGAATTATGAAACTGAAAAAATTAGACATCATCGGCTTCAAGTCATTCATCGATAAGGTCACGCTCGCCTTTCCCGACGGTGTTACCGCTATTGTCGGCCCAAACGGCTCCGGAAAATCGAACCTGATGGACGCAATCAAGTGGGCCCTCGGCGAGCAGAGCGCAAAGACGCTCAGGGGCAAGTCGATGGAGGACGTCATCTTCAACGGCTCCCGCGAAAAAAAACCTCTCGGGATGGCGGAGGTAACCCTTACCTTCGGCAATATCGACGGGAACCTGCCGCACAGCTTTTCGCATTACCACGAGATCACCATCCGCCGCCGTATCTACCGCTCGGGAGAAAGCGAATACTTCCTTAACAAGACACCCTGCCGCCTCAAGGATATCACCGACCTGTTTATGGGAACGGGTGTCGGTTCCAAGGCATACTCGATGATCGCACAGGGCCAGATCGGTGACCTGGTCACCGCCCGGCCGCTCGACCGGCGCAGCATTATCGAGGAGGTCGCCGGCATCACCAAGTATAAGGCCAAGAAGATTGAGTCCCAGCGGAAGATGGAGGCGACCCAGACCAATCTGCTGCGCGTCGGAGACATCATCGGGGAGGTAAAACGGCAGATGGACTCCCTCTCCCAACAGGCCAGGAAGGCCGAGGAATACAAGGTCCTCAAGACGGACGTGAAGCGTCTGGAACTGATCGCCGCCGCCCGGCACTTCATCCGGCTTGCCGAAACCATCAATCGGACGGGGCAGGCGCTGACCGAGAAAGAGCGTGAAGAGACACTCCTGTCCACCCGCCTGACGGTGCTGGAGGCGGCCATAGAACAGGAGAAGACGGCCTCGCTGGAAAAGGAAGAATCGTTCTCGGAGATCCAGAAGAGCTTTTACATCAACGAAACCGAGATCAAGACCCTCGAACAGAAGATCGATCACCTCAAGGAGCGGATCGCGCTGACCAACAACCAGAACGGTATCTTCGGGCGGGATATCGACGAGCTGACCCGCTTGATCGAGGAAAACACGCTCCGCCTTGAACAAACCGGTCAGCAAATTGCCGAATGCGACCGGGATTCTGTTTCCCATCAACAGAAGGTGGAGATTGTCGAGAATAAGATCGCGGCCCTGGCCGCGGTAATAGACGACCTGACCGCCCGATGGGAATCCATCCGGGAAAACCAGATGGCTGAGGCGTCCCATATCGCCCGGATCAACAACACGATCTCATCAGCGGAGAAATGGATCGAGCGATCAGAGCAGGATATCGAGAAAAAGAAAAATGAGCTTGAGACTATCTCCGAAGAACAGACGAGGCTTGCCGGCGCGCTGACGGGGATTCGTTCGGAGAAACAGCAGAAACAGCACGAACACGATCAAATGGCCGCCGACCTTTCCCGGATTCAGGGGGACGTCGGCCGGCATAAGGACCGGGAGGCCCAATTGACCGCTGATCACCGGCGGGCCGAGGAATCGCTGACCAAGGCAACCCTGAGAATTGATTCCCTTGCCGAGATGGAGAAGAGCTTCGAGGGCCTCACCGAAGGAACCAAGAGCGTTATGACCGGGGACCGGCAGGGCGTTCTCGGAATTTTCGCCGATTTCATCGAATCGGACGAGCGCCACGAAAAGGCCCTGGAAGGCTACCTCGGTGAGGCGGTCTCGGCGGTGGTCGTCAGGGGCCCGAAGGACGCCAGGGACCACATCGATCGGCTCAAGGGCTCCGGGTCTGGCCGGGCCGTGTTTATTCCCGTCGGGTCGATGAGACGAAGCTCCGGCGATGACGCCGCGTCGGCCGACGGCGCCATGGGAAGGCTCGCGGACTTTGTTACGGTAAAGGGGTCAGACGCGGATATCCTCAAGGCCCTGCTGGCCGGTGCGTTCCTTACCGCCGACCTGGGGCAGGCCATCGACATCTGGGAATCGCGGCGACCCAACGCCACCCTCGTAACCCTCGAAGGGGAAGTGCTGACCCGCGACGGGCTCATTTTCGGGGGAAGCCGCCGGCAGCAGTTCTCGCTATTGAGAAACAAGCGGGAGAAAAAGACCCTTACCGAAGAACTGGAGGCGATCAAAAAAGAACTTGCCCATCACGATAACGAGCTGCAGAATGCCACATCGGCCCTGGCAGAAGGCCAGAAGCAGGAAAAGGCGCTCGAGGCCGAGCTAACCTCCCTCAAGATCCAAATCGAAAAGCTCGACGGGCAGATCGCTTCCGATGAGCGGGAAGAGCAGCGGCTTTCGAAGGCCCATCACATGCTTTCCTCGGAGATGGAGCGCGACCGGGCCGAGGTCGTGCGCCTGAAACAGGAACTGGAAGAATCAATGACCGCCCTGGTTGAGGCAGAGAAAAGGGAGCAGGAGCTAAAGGTGACCGCCGAAGGCGCCAAGTGGGACCTTACGCAGCAACAGCAGGAGATGAAGCGGCTTGAAGACGAGGAGACCGAGATCAGGCTGTCCGCCCAGACCGCCCAGGACGCCAAGCGGCACCTCATGTCTTCGGTGGAGGAGTTCAACAGACAGGTCGCCCGGGCCCAAAGGGATCAGGAAAACAAGCGAAAGGCCGTTCAGGACGGCGTGGGAGAGATGGAGGAGTATACCCGGAGGATCGCCGAGACCGAGCAGTACCTGTACGGCGCCATAGAACAAGCCAAGCTCATCGAGGACAGGATGCGTGACGCCCGGGCGCAGCTGGACGCCGCGGGCCTCAAACAGCACGACCTGGACGAGGAGAGGCGGCAGCTGGCCAAGACCCTCTCCTCCATCCGGGAGGAGGTCCAGCGCAACCGGGACGCGGTAAAGGAGCAGGCCTTCGAACAGGAGAACCTGACCACGCGTATTCGGGAGCGGCATCAGGAAGATTTGAGGGAGGTCCATTCGGAATACCTGACCGAAGAGATAACCGACGAAGAGCTCACTGCCAGACGTGAGGCGGCCCAGAGAAAGATCGAACGATTCGGCGAGGTAAACCTCATGGCGCTCTCGGAATACAATACGCTGGCAGAGCGGTTCGAATTTCTCAAGACGCAAGAAACCGACCTCGTGACGTCACTTGACTCGCTTGCGGATACCATCAAACGAATCGATCGAAAATCACGGGAGCGGTTCACGGCGGCGTTTGAAGAGATCAATGAGAAATTCAAGGACGTCTTTGCGAGGCTCTTGCCGGGCGGCCGCGCGCGGCTCATCCTGACCGATGAATCCGATCCTCTCGAGAGCGGCGTTGATATCCTGGCCCAACCGGTGGGCAAGCGGCTGTCAAGCATTACGCTACTTTCCGGCGGTGAGAAGGCCCTGACCGCCATCGCGCTGATATTCGCCGTTTTCATGGTAAAACCCACCCCGTTTTGTATAATGGATGAAATGGACGCGCCGCTGGACGACATCAATACCGAGCGCATCATCGATCTCCTCAAGGAGATATCCCTGTCTTCGCAGGTTATCCTGATTACCCATAACAAAAAGACCATGGAGATGGCCGATACCCTGTACGGGCTTACCATGGAAGAGCCGGGGGTGTCCAAGACCGTTTCGGTGAAGCTGACCGCATAAAAGGGGGAGCCGATGCTGTTTTTCGATACGATCAAACGGCTTGTTGATGAGATCCCGCAGGCGTCAGGTTGCATCATGGTGGACCGGCACGGAGATGAAATCATCACGTTTGCTCCCGAAAACGACTTCCAGATGAAGCTGCTGGGGGCCCACATGGTTCTTATCCACCAGAAGCTTGCCGCGATAGAAAGGCGGATGGAAACGGGAAAGCATCGCGAGGTCTTTATCAGGACGGACAATATCTACGTTATTACCACCCAGCTGCCGGACGGCAACTACCTCGTGTTGCGCCTGTCCCCGACCCCGTTGATCTCGCTTTCGCTCGAAAGGCTCCGAAAAGCGATCGTCGACATTATCGAAGAGGGCCAATGAGCGGCAAGGGGCTCATCTCGTCGCTATTCAAAGGGCTTTCAAAGACCCGCCAGGGCTTTACCGATCGGCTCGATACCCTGATCTCGGGGGCGCACGGCCTGGACGAGGGGCTTTATGATGAGATCGAAGAGCTCCTGGTAACCGCCGACATCGGCCTTCCACTGACCCAGAAGATTCTCGAGGAGCTCTCGGTGTGGGCTGGAAAGAATTCCATGAACAGGGCCGAGGGTACACTCCGGATAAAGGAATCGCTGTTGTCGGTCCTCGAGGGCAGCGAGGCAACCATACAGGCAAGCGACGAACCTCCCACGGTTGTCCTTGTCGTGGGGGTAAACGGCACCGGAAAAACCACCACGATCGCCAAGGTTGCGCGCCATTTGATCGGCAACGGCAGGAGCGTACTGCTTGCGGCCGGGGATACGTTTCGTGACGCGGCCGTTGAGCAGCTCTCGGTATGGGGCGACCGCCTCGGCGTCGAGGTCATTGCCCAAAAACAGGGGGCGGACCCCGCCGCTGTCGCCTTTGATGCGCTGGTCCGGGCCCAGACCCGGGGGATTGACTACCTCTTCGTCGATACGGCGGGGAGGCTCCACACCAAGTACAATCTTGTCGAGGAACTCAAAAAGATAAAGCGGGTGCTGAAGGACCGGATGCCCTCGGCCCCCCATGAGACGCTCCTCGTGCTGGATGCCGGGATAGGCCAGAACAATATCGCCCAGGCCAGGAAATTTAACGAAGAGGTCGGGATTACGGGTATCGTCCTGACAAAACTGGACGGCAGCGCCAAGGGTGGCGCGATTTTTCCCCTCTTTGCGGATCTCAGAATCCCCATTAAGTACGTCGGTGTCGGAGAAGGCGCCGACGATCTTATGCCGTTTGACCGGCACAGTTTCGTGGAGGCGCTCTTTTCTACGGAAGCCGATGCCGCTTGACTCTGACCCATAAAACCGCACACCTAAACAAATAATTCTTGACTTTTCCCCCCCATAATTTCATAATAAGATTAAGGTGTGGGATAACGTTCCACGGTCAGCCCGCCATACGGGCTACCTCCTGGAACGGAAGCCCCCCGCAGTACGTTTTAACGCAATATGAATACATAATCAACGAGGTGTTATGGCTTTCATGCCCCCTGCCGTGTTCGTGATGGGGGGGATCTTTTTTGAGCCAACAGAAACAAAACGGGGAGCCGTCTCTCGCCGCGGTGTGTATGCCTTGAAAGAGGAAACCTTAAGCGGCAACATGGCGCCCACCTGTAAAAAACAGGTTCAAATAAAACACCAACACACGGCACAGCCGCGGGGGGCATGAAGGCCCTTTAAACCGTTTTCGGCCGGTTGAACAGACAAGGGAAAGACCGTTACGATAGATGATTAAGAAGAGATACGAGGGTCGCCGGGCGACCTCCCTATTATAGACAGCACACACTCTTTCCATCTCGGTACGCTAAATCCCTATCTTTCAACCCCCCCAAAGTTTTTAACGGCCGATTGCTCACGGCGGTGCGGCGCGTGTGAGGGTCAACCGTGACCAAGGACGAGATCAGAAAAGAGATCCTCACCCGGCGGCTCGGCCTGAGCGATTCCGACGTGTCTGTGAAAAGCGAGTCGATCTGCCGCCGCCTTATCTCGGACGAGGTTTTCACTGCGGCCTCCGTGATCGGCCTCTACTGGCCGTTTAGAAACGAGGTCCTGACCGAGCCCATTTTTCGGGCCGCCCGGTCCGGCCGCAAACGGGTAGGGTTTCCGCTGGCGCGCTCCGAGGATCGGGCGCTCATCTATATAGCGGTCGATGATCCTGCGGATATGGCGACGGGGAGCTACGGTATCAGGGAGCCCCGCTATATCCCCCGGCGGGTCATTCCCGCCGAGGAGTTTGACCTTATCCTCATGCCCGGCGTCGCCTTCGATACGAGGGGGTATCGCATCGGGTACGGAGGGGGATATTTCGATCGGTTTTTTGCCGATCGTTCGGTAACTGCAACGAGGGCGGCGCCGGCCTTTGATATCCAAATGGTCGATCGGGTCCCCCACAAGGAGCATGATAGGAAGGTTGACGTTATCTTTACTGAAAGCCGCGTTATCATGTGTTCGTAAAAAGCAACCTGCCTTATAAGGAGGTAGTACCATTGTTAACGGTTCAAATAGTAGTATCGGTTGTTGTCGGCATCGCCGCGGGTCTGATTCTCGGGTACCTCTTGAAAATGATCTGGGCCAAGAAGAAGATCGAGGCCGCTAAAGAGACGGCCTCCAAGATCATAAACGAGGCGCACCGTCAGGCCGACTCCATCAAGAAAGAGGCCGATCTCTCGGCAAAAGATACCCTCTACCAGATGAAGAGCGAGTTCGAGCGCGAGACCAAGGAGAAGAAAAACAGCTTCCTGGTCCAGGAAAAGCGCCTTCTCCAGAAGGAAGAGAATATCGAAAAGAAGGTGGAGCAGATCGACCAGAAAGAGGCCGATCTCTCCAAAAAAGACCGGGCGTTAACCGCCCAGGCGCGGGTGGTCGAGGAAAAGGAAAACAAGTATAACGAAATGGTCGAGGAACAGAAAAAGGTCCTCGAGAGGGTCAGTGGGATATCCCGGGACGCGGCCAAAGAAGAGCTGGTTAAGATCATCGAGGACGACGCGCGGCACGAAGCCGCCAAGTCGCTCAGGAGAATCGAAGACGAGCTACGCGAAAACGCCGACAAGAAGTCCAAAGAGATCATTTCTACCGCTATCCAGCGATACGCCGGCGAGTATGTGACCGAGCGGACTGTCTCTATCGTAAGCCTGCCCAACGAGGAAATGAAGGGAAGGATCATCGGGCGCGAGGGGCGTAACATTCGCGCCATCGAGGCGGCCACAGGCGTCGACCTTGTCATAGACGATACCCCGGAAGCGGTTATCCTTTCTTCGCATAATCCGGTCCGCCGCGAGATCGCCCGGATAGCATTGGAGCGTCTCATGTCCGACGGAAGGATCCATCCCGCCCGGATCGAAGAGATCGTTACCAAGGTCGGCGAGGAGCTCGAAAACGCCATCAGGGACGCGGGAGAGCGGGCCTGCTTCGACCTCGGCCTGCACGGCCTGCATCCGGAATTGGTCAAGCTCATCGGGCGTTTGAAATACCGCACCAGCTTTGCGCAGAACGTCTATCAGCACTCGCTGGAGGTGGCCTTCCTCATGGGAATTATGGCCGCGGAGCTCAAGCTCAATATAAAACAGGCAAAGCGGGCGGGACTTCTGCACGATATCGGCAAGGCCGTCGACCACGAGGTGGAGGGCCCCCATGCGACAATCGGGGCCGACCTTGCGCGGCGCTACGGGGAATCCCCGCGGATCATCCACACAATCGCGGCGCATCACAACGACGAGGCGCCCGATTCGGTCTTCGCGGTGCTGATCCAGGCGGCCGATACGCTGTCGGCGGCGCGCCCCGGCGCGCGCAAAGAGATGCTGGAGACCTACGTAAAGCGCCTGGACGAGCTGGAAAGGATCACCCGTTCGTTTACCGGCATCTCCAAGACCTACGCCATCCAGGCCGGGAGGGAGCTTCGCATCATCGTATCGAGCGAGCAGATAACCGACGATGAGTCTCTCATGCTTTCCAAGGATATCGCCAAAAAGATCGAGAGCGAACTCACCTATCCCGGTCAGATCAAGGTTACCGTCATCAGGGAGACGAGGTCGGTCGAATTCGCGAAATAGCCAATAGCCGGCCGGTCTCGACCGCGTCTATTCCCGGGCGACGTGCAGCCGGGCCCTGCCGGGACGGACGGCCCGCTTCTGCAGTAATCAACCCGTTCCAAGGATCGGGAATAGCCGCGCCGAAGGTACGGCACGCCGTAAAACGGGGCCGATGCACGGGGGGGCGATAGGATCGGTATGTTTGCTAATGGCTCGTATAACGATATCGTCCGGGTGTTATTTTTCGGAGACATCGTCGGCAAGCCCGGCCGGAGGGCCATGAGGCACTTCCTGCCGCGGCTTTCCGATACATACCGTGCGGACCTCGTGATCGCCAACGGGGAGAACTCCGCCGGCGGTTTCGGGCTCACCGTGGATACGGCCCGGGAGATGTTTGACGGCGGTGTGGACGTTATTACCACCGGCAACCACGTCTGGGATAAGCGGGAGATAATGGAGTATATCGACCAGACTCCGCGGCTGCTGCGGCCGGGCAACTACCCGGACGGGGCGCCGGGGGAAGGGACGGTAACGGTAAGGACTCCCGGCGGCCACCTGATATCGGTCATCAACCTGATCGGCAGGGTCTTCATGGGGCTCTTTGACGACCCGTTTGCACGGGCCGGCCGGGACGTTTCGCGGCTCTCCAAGGAGAGCCGCATTATTATTGTCGATTTCCACGGCGAAGAGACGCGCGAAAAGCAGGCCCTTGGCCATTTCCTTGACGGCTCGGTGAGCGCCGTCATCGGCACCCACACGCACGTCCAGACCGCCGACGAGCGTATCCTGGGGGGCGGAACCGCCTTCATAACGGACGCCGGCATGACCGGGCCCACCGACTCGGTCATCGGGGTTAAAAAGGAGCGGGCCATCTCCCGCTTTCTTACTTCCATGCCCCAGCGGTTCGAGACGGCCAAGCACGCGGTGGAGGCCCAGGGGGTGCTCGTTACCATCGACACCAGAACCGGAAAATCATTGGATATCCTCAGATTCAAAGAGAAATACGAAGAAGGGAAAGCATGAACGATAAGCTCAACGAACAGATGGACCTCATTAATCGGGGCACGGTGGAGATTATCACAGCCGGAGAGCTGGAGAAAAAGATCAGCAAATCCATAGCGGAAAAGAAGCCGCTTACCGTCAAGACCGGATTTGACCCGACGGCCCCGGACCTCCACTTCGGGCATACGGTCCTGATCCAGAAGATGAAGCATTTTCAGGACCTCGGCCATCGGGTTGTCTTTCTTATCGGCGATTTTACCGGGATGATCGGCGATCCCTCGGGAAGGTCGTCCACACGCGAGCCGATGACGCGGCAGCAGCTGCTCATCAACGCGGAGACCTACAAAGAGCAGGTCTTCAAGATCCTCGATAAGGATAAGACGGTCATCGCGTTCAACTCTACCTGGATGAATGAGCTGGGAATTGACGGCTTTGTCGAGATATCGGCCCAGATGACGGTAGCCAGGATGCTGGAGCGTGAGGATTTCAAGGCCCGATTCGTCAACAACCAGCCCATATCCATCCACGAGTTCCTCTACCCCCTCGTTCAGGGGTATGACTCGGTGGCACTCAAAGCCGACGTGGAGCTCGGGGGGACCGATCAAATATTCAACCTGCTGGTGGGGCGCGATCTTCAGAAGTATTTCGGCCAGCCCCCGCAGGTCGTCCTGACGGTACCGATCCTGGTGGGTACCGACGGCGTAAAAAAGATGAGCAAGTCGGTCGGCAACTACATCGGAATCACGGAGCCGCCCGGCGAGATATTCGGCAAGGTCATGAGTATCTCGGACGTGCTGATGATAAACTTCTACGAGCTGCTCTCAAATATCCCCACGGCGGAGTTCAACCGCCTGAAGGAAGATATCGCGCGGGGGACGAAAAACCCGAAAGAGGCCAAGGAAGACCTGGCCGAGGAGCTGACCGCCCGGTTCTGGGGGAGTGAGAAGGCGCAGGAGGCGCGGCGGGAGTTCGGCAGGATATTTGCCGAGGGCAAGGTCCCCACAGACGTTCCCGAGATTATCTACCCGAAGAGCGGCGAGATCTGGCTGCCCCGGGTATTTACCGAAACGGGGACGACCGCTTCCACCTCCGAGGCCAAGCGGATGATCGCCTCCGGCGCAGTGTCGATCGACGGGCAGAAGATGACGGAAGAAAACGGCTTCTACAAGGCGGGAGAGAAGCATATCTTCAAGGTCGGCAAGAAGAAGTTTGTCTCGATCGTTTTTAAGGAAGAAAAGTAGGGGGGCTCCCGGTTTGCTGGCCGGGGCGTCCCAGGCCGGTAATCTCACCTTGTCCCTAACCAGCACTCGAACGTCTCGTCCATAGATTCCAGCGTTGCCTGGGCGTCAGCGACAACAGCAGCTTTCCTTTTGCCGGGTCAATGATCGGCTGGGGATAAAAGAGTATGTTGTTATCGGTCCCGACCGGGTAGATGCCCGCCCGCCTCAATAACCCCACCAGCGTCGACGTTGCCTCCGGGAGCCGAACCAGCCGCCGACGCGCTCTCGTAAGCCTCGAAGAGAAAATCACCGATCTCCCGTTGACTTATGACGTCCTCCGCCGCGACGTTGAGGATCAGGCAGCGTTCGTCCCTCAGGAGGATCACCCGGGCCATCGCAGAGGCGAGGTCTTCCACGTCGATATACTGCACGAGATTGCCGCCCTTCCCGATAATGTAGACCGGCTTTCCGTTCACCGCGCTTCTCAGGGAGAAATAGAGGGATGGGAACAGGTCCCGGGGTGTCCCCCATCCGATGACCGGGGGTGCACGTAGGATGACCACCAGGAGATCACGCTCGGCGGCGGCGCCGATGAGGTGGTTTTCGATGGTCAGGTGCTCTTTTCCCATCGGAGTAAGGGGACGGCGTCTTTCTCCTTCTTCGATAAAGGTCTCGTGGGGCCTGCCGTAGACCTCCGATCCCGAGAGATAGACGAACGAGGAGACGCCGAGGTTCTCGGCAAGCGTCAGGAGCTTGATGGTCATGGCCAGGGCCGAGGATAGTCCCGCCGTGTCCCGAGGTCTTTTCCGGCGATACTCTGAGCAGATGAAAGATATGATCGACGCCCCGGACCATGTCGGAGAGCAGGCCGGCCCGCATGATATCGCCGGACAGGTACTCCGCGTCGGCAACCGGATTGTCGACCGGGTCGACATCAAAACCCCGGACCGAAAAGCCGAGGGCTACGAGCCGTTGGATAAGGCAGCGGGCGATA
This sequence comes from uncultured delta proteobacterium, assembly GCA_963735595.1. GTDB lineage: Bacteria > Desulfobacterota > Zymogenia > Zymogenales > Zymogenaceae > JAFGAS01. The sequence continues at coordinate 117,992 of CAVTLK010000005.1, forward strand.
TATGATCCGGCGCCGGTAACTAAGGCTTTTATCGTCTTCCTCCACTCCCGAAATCAGGGCGAGCGCGACATACGCAGCAGGGCCCGCGGGGGCCTGCGGCTATATCGCGGATTGCCCGTGCTGACGGAAACCGGCTAAGCGATACAGCGAATTATAACTGCGGCCTTTTCCCGACTCGTTACCCGGTTCTTCCCGACGGGGAGACGGCGGCCGCGGTATCGACAGTCCATAAGGGGTCCGCAGCGGCTATTTATAGCTCCCGTACAGGACAAACGGCGCCCAGAAGGCGGGATGCGCGAACCGGAACCGTCCCTTGTCTTTTTCAAAATCGATGATTCTCTTCTGGGCGAGTCTCAACGCCTCGGCCTTGTCGTTATCGGGCAGGTACGTGTAAAAGAAGTTCATCAGGTTTGAGGTCATCCCCTTGTCGAGCGTATAGAGGGGCGCGACAACCGCCGCCGCACCTGCCGTCAGGAAGGCGCCGGGAAAGCCCTCGGACGGGCTCCAGGTCAGCCCCGCGCGGTCGGCGGAGATCGTTACGAGGTCAACGTCGATCGTCATGGCGCCGACCTCGGCAACCGTCAGGTTTCCATCGTCACCGCCCCCGGCGGTGAACAGTAACTTCGAGTTCTCGTCGGAGCCTGATTTGAACGGAGCTGTAGGTGGTTATATGGAGGATCGAGACGGGGCCCTCCGCGAGCCCGGCCTTCAGCGCGGTCTCGGATCGCCGCCTCTCCCTCGTACAGTACCGTGCCGGGAACAAAGAAGACGACGTCCTCCATCTCGGCCTGGGCCATCCGGAGGTCACCGTAGCCCGCGGGGTACTTGGCGTTACCGATGACGATGCCGCCGGTAAGCATCGATTTATCGGTGGAAAGACAGCGGCCCATCAGGGAGACCGACGGCGCGTAGAAGAGGGCAAAGTCGTCGACCAGGAAAGCGGGGCCGCTTGGGGTCCTTTTTCGAGACAAGGGCGCCGAAGGTAAAGCCGGCAGAGCTTCTTGCCCGGGACGATGCCCAGCCGCTCGATGCCCGCGAGATCGCCGATTACGGGTTTGATCAGGACGGCCCAGAGGGTGGCCGCCTCGTCCTGATAGGGGGTCATGGCGTTGAGGGATCCCATGATGTCGGAAAAGAAACCGATCTTTACCTCCAGCGGTTCGGCGGTCTTGCCAAGCTCGCGAGTGGTCACGCCGCCGCTCCTGACTACGTCGACCGTTCCTCCGCCCGCGTCATAGACCAGGACGGCGGTCTTCTCATCGAGCAGCGGCCGTATTTCGGCGTAGGGATCGGTATCCTCGGCCGCGGCAATCGCGGCAAGGCACGGAAAGACGAACAGGATCAGGACGGCTGCTGCGGCTATTTCTCTCATGGTTCTCATGGGATCTCCTTTGCGCGGCCCGCAGGCTTGGCGATCGGCTGCGGGTTTGGGTTTGATCGTCAGCGTGGCAACGCGAAAACGCGAAAAACGGCGCGGTATGGCTTTTACGCTACTGTGCATCGATGGTATATCAGAACAGGCATTCGAACGATCCGCACCGGCACGATCTCGTTTAATCCGTCCGCTTGACGGCCAGCATTCGATCCAGCGATCCCTTGGCGGCCTTTCTGATATCCGGGGCGACCGTCACCACATTTTTCATCTCCAGAAGGCAGTCGTAGATGTCCTGGAGCGTGGTCAGTTTCATATTCGGACAGATCATGTGAGACGCCGCGGGTACGAATTCCTTGTCCGGGTTATCTCTCTTGAGGGGATGGAGGATCCCCCTCTCGGTGCCGATAATGAATTTCTTGTAGGGCGTTTTCTTGACAAAATCGAGCATCCCCGAGGTGCTGGCAACCCTGTCAGCCATGTCCACGACCGAGGGACGGCACTCCGGGTGGGCGATGAAAAACGCAGCCGGGATGTTTTGATTTCACGGCCGCCACCTCATCGGGGGTCAGGCGTTCATGGACGGGGCAAAAGCCGTTGTGCCAGTAGATCATTTTTTTCGAAAAACGGGCGGTATAGTGGGCCAGGTTACGATCCGGCGCCATGAGGACGGTGTCGGCATCCAGCGAATTGACGACCGAAACCGCATTGGCCGACGTGCAGCAGATATCGGTGACGGCCTTGACATCGGCCGTCGAGTTGACATAGGTGACCAGCGGCGCCTCGGGGTGCTGCCGCTTAAAGTCGAGCGCGGCCTCCCGCGTGATCATGTCGGCCATGGGGCAGCCGGCGTCTTGACGCGGGATGAGGACGGTCTTGGTGGGGGAGAGGATCGCCGCGCTCTCGGCCATGAAGTGGACGCCGGCAAAGACGATAACCTCGGCCTCGGTGGCCGCGGCCTCGATAGACAGCCCCAGGGAGTCGCCCGTCAGGTCGGCAACGTCCTGAACCTCGGGCCGCTGGTAGTTGTGGGCAAGCAGAATCGCGTTTCTTATGGGCCAAAAGGTCCCTGATCTTGCGCTCGAGATCGTTCGTTTCTACGGCGGTCTCCACTTTTGCCCCTTTTACCCTCACAGTAATCTTGACAATGATTGGTAAGATATTATAATTAAATGGCTTTTTTGTCAAACAATTTTGAAGCGCGGCCCTCAATAGAGTCCGTTTACGCGGCGGAGGGCCGGCGCCGTCCGTTTAGGACAAGATATGATCAGCACCGTTTCCCTTCGTGGGCCCGTATAGGGAGACCGCTAGCCCTCGGCCTCCTTTTTACCGCCATTGCCGGCTGCGCACGCCGTGTCTTCCGTCACAGAAACGCTCCCGATCGAAGAAAAGGCCCAACGACAGAGTATCATCGTCTCGTTTTCCAATCCCCCGGCCGAGATCATTCCCATCGAAAACGAGGCCGTAACCGAGGAAATCGAGACGCTCAAGAAATCCCCCCATTCCGTTGCGCGGTGGCTGGCAACCGCGGCACGATTCTCTCCGCTGATGAAAGGGGTCCTGAGGGCCCACGGGGTGCCTGAAGAGCTCATGTATGTGGCGATCCTCGAGAGCGGTTTTGACCCGAAGGCGGTCTCGGTCAAGGGGGCGGGGGGGCCATGGCAGTTTATCCCCGGCACGGCCAAGGGCTTCGGCATGGAAATGGACGACTGGGTGGATGAGCGGCGGGACTTCGAAAAATCGACGGTCGCGGCAGCCAAGTACTTCTCGGGGCTCTATTCATCGTTTTCCAGCTGGGAGCTGGCGCTGGCCGGGTACAACTGCGGCGGGGGGTCGGTGAACGCTGCCATCAAGGCGTGCGGGTCGGTCAACCTGTGGGAGATGGATAAGATGGGAAGGCTCAGCTTCCAGGCCCGGGGCTACGTTCCGCGGGTGCTGGCCCTCATTCTGATCATGGAGGACCCCGAGAAATACGGGTTTACCCGGCCTAAGGGCATGGTGCCCCTTACCTACGACAAGGTCTACGTGCCGGGAGGGCTGCCGCTCTGGTTTTTTGCGAAATTCCTGGGGACGACCGAGAAGACAATGGCGTCCCTCAACCCGGAGCTCCTCAGGGGGGTTACGCCGCCGGGCGCAACCGACTATGAGCTGAAGATCCCGGCCGGCAAGAAACGGCTCTTTGCCGAAAAGTTCTCCGAGGCCTATGACGTACTACGGGGACGACCTGATCCGGCGTGGGGAGATAAAGAAGAGACCGGCCAAATAGGCGGATGCCCGATTCTCCTCAGTCCCGGCCCCTCCCCGCGGGACGTGTGCGCCGGCCGCGAGACCGGCCCTATCCCACAATCGGTATAACCCAAGGAGCCATGCGATGAGTTATCCGCGGCCCGATATAGAGAGAGAACGCTGGACGGCGCTGGACGGTACGTGGGAGTTCCAGTTTGACCCCAACGATATCGGCAAGAAAGAGGGCTGGTACAAGAAACGGCTGTCCGGGACCGTCCGGGTGCCTTACTGCGTCGAAAGCGAGGCCGCGGGACTCCCTCCTGGGAAATTCTACCCGGTTTTCTGGTATGCCAGGGAGTTTTCCCGCGCCCGGCTGCCAAAGGGGAAGCGGTTTTTTCTCAATTTCGGGGCCGTCGATTACGAGGCGGACGTCTGGATCAACGGCGGCTATTTGGGCCGTCACCGGGGCGGCTACACGCCGTTTTCCTTCGAGATCACCGATTTTATCGGGGAGAATAACCGGATCGCGGTGAGGGTCGCCGATTATCCGACCCGGCGGACGTTGAGGGGGAAACAGTACATTTACCGGTGGCTCTCGGCGGTCTTCTACACGCCGGTCAGCGGGATATGGCAGCCGGTCTTCATCCACGCTACCGGCGACTCGTGCGTAAAAAAGCTCGTCCTGCTGCCGGACATGGATCGGCTGACGGTGAGGGCCGATATCGACGCGCGGGGCGCGGTGTCTGCCCGGGTGCGGATCACCGATGACGACGGCGCTACGGTCGCCGAGGAAAAACCGCCGATCGACGGCGGTCGGCTCGAACGGACCTTCGTTATCAAGAATCCGCGGCACTGGTCGGGGGAATCGCCCCACCTCTACCGGGTCCGGGTCACGCTCTACGGCGGCAGGAACGCCGTCAGCGACCAGGTAACGGCCGCCACCGGCCTCAGGAGGATAGAGACCAAGGGGGGAAGGGTCCTTCTGAACGGGAAACCGATCTACCTGAAGATGCTGCTTGTGCAGGGATACTACCCCGGCGGCCACTATACGCCGATGGACGAAAACCAGTTCGAGCAGGAGATCATCCGGTACAAGTCGCTGGGGTTCAACGGCATCAGGATGCACGAGAAGATCGAGGACCCGCGCTACCTGTCCTGCTGCGACAGGCACGGGCTGCTGCTATGGGAGGAGATGCCCTCGCCGTTTCTCTTCGGGGGGCTGGACCGGGCGCAGTACGAGCGGGAGCTCGGCGAGGTCCTCGATCGCGACGCCTGCCACCCGTCGGTCATGGCGATGGTCCTCTTCAACGAGACGTGGGGGATCTACGACCTCTTGTGGAGCAAGAAAAGACGGAGATTCCTCGAATCGATGTACCGGCGGGTAAAGGAGTTCAACCCCGGTATCGCCGTCGTCGATAATTCGGGCTACGACCACCTGGTCACCGATATCGTCGATATCCACCACTACCTGAACACCGACGAGAAGATCCACGCCCTTTACCGGTTACTCGGGGACAAAAAACGGATGTCGCGGCAGTTTCTGCGGCTCGTAAAGACGGCGGTCAATATCGTCAAGACGCACGTCGTGGCGAGGGTCCCGTACCTGAGACAGGGGACCTACCGGGGGCACGAGCCCTTTATCGTCAGCGAGTTCGGCGGCGCGGGATACTACACGGGGGCCGGGGCGTTCATGGAGAATTTCAGGCATAACGTTGAGCTGATGCGGGAATACCCGATCATCACCGGCTACTGCCTGACACAGGCATACGACGTAGAGAACGAGAAAAACGGGATACTGAACTTCGACCGGTCGGAAAAATACCCGGCCAAGGACGTTAGGGCGATAAACGGGATGGTGGGGAAGAAGTGATACCTTGGCCACACGGAAGCGCGTACGGGTGCGCCCCGTCTATTGCGGCCGGAGAACGGGAGCTTTGTAACGGAACTCGCGAAAACAACATAAGAGGAATGCGCTACAACGCGTTTCGCCGGTAACGGGTGAGCGCGCGCCTGCGGACGGACTGTCGGGGCGAGATCGCCTGATCCCTACTTCACCACCGGGTACTGCCCGCTGCCAATCGGCCACCAGGTGCCCTTGGCCAGGTCGACGATCCTGATCACGTCGCCGTCTAAGAGCTTTCTCGTGCTCATGTTGTTGAGCTTCTCCCCGCCGATCGTATCTTCCTTATCCTTGCTACGCTTATAGAGCGCCTCGATATAGTCCGAGTTCATGTCTTCCGGAGAAAACACCAGGGGCGTCTCTTTGCCGTCCACCGTCTCCGTGAACTTGGGCAGGTTATCCTTGAATACATAGAAATAGGCGGCGAGGTCACCCTCCGGAGATACCGCGAGGGAGTAGATCGGGCCCGGCTCCTCGGCGACGCCGGTGACCGCGCCGGTGGCCGGATCGAGGCGGTAGAGCCTGCCCGTTTTCGTGTCGTTATAGATGAAGAGGGCGTTGCCGGTGGCGGTAAGCCATCTCGGGCAGGAAAAACCGAGGGGCGAGGCCGGCGTGGGCGTTTCGGTGAAGGAAGCGGACTTGATCTCGGTAACGGCCCTCGTGGCGACGGTCACGAGCGCCAGGCGGCTCTTGCCGTTGTTGAATTCGGACAGGAGGATCGATTTTCCGTCCGGGGAGACGGCGATATCGAGGGGGTTTCCCTCGTAGAGGGGATTCGAGCTCCAATCCCCGCCGGCCGCGTCATAGATCCCGGTGCCGCCGATATAGGCCAGGCGCTGTCCCTCGGCAAACCAGGAGGGGCGGCTGCCGGCGCCGAGGTCGGCGACTTCATCGCCGGACGCGGAGACTATCTTGAGATGGCCGGACTCTCCCTTTTCCACCACGGCGATTATATCGGCGGAAGGACAGACCGCGAAATCGGCGACGTTGATGAAAACGTCTTTCGAATCGCCCGACGCGATATCGTAAGATTTCAATTTCGCGTAGTTATCGATGTAGTAGAGGCCGTCGCCCGAAGTGCTGAAGGCAATCCGGTAGGCGACGGCGATCTTCTTGGGTGTTTCGGCCTTGATGCCCGAAATATAGGCCGCGCCGTCGTTAATGTAGGCGGCCTCAAAGTCCACCGCCGCGGTATCGTCCTTCTTGTCCTTGTTTAAGATAAAGTAATAGAAGCCGAAAAAGAGTAACAGGAATACTGCCATCGTAATGAAGAACTGAAGCCCTTTGTTTTGGGGTGCCGCCATCAGCGTCTCCTTTTAATCCACGTTTTTTTCGGGTATAATCACTCGTGCTCCGGGGCGCGCCGTTCGGATAACCGATTACCATGCGCGTCAGCAGGGAGCCACTTCTATATATCATCTCTTGGAGCATAAGTCAACGGTGGGAACACGCAACGATTACGAAACAGAGATAGACGAGTTTTTCGGTAAGGACGGACGTCTCTCGACGGTGCTTGCCGGGTTCGAGTTTCGGGAAGGCCAGCTCATCATGGCCCGGGCCGTGGGGCGGGCGTTTGCCGAGCGGCGGCCCCTCATGGTCGAGGCGGGCACGGGGACGGGTAAGACCCTTGCCTACCTGGTGCCCGCCCTCTTCTCGGGCAAGAAGACCGTCGTCTCCACGGGGACTATCAACCTCCAAGAACAGATCGTCCAAAAGGACGTCCCCATCATCGAACGGGCGATGAACCGGTCCGTCAAGGCGGTGATACTCAAGGGGCGCGGCAACTACCTCTGCCTTCGCCGGTTCGAGCGGTTCGGGCGTCAGCACGGTCTTGTGCTTGGAGAAGGGGCAACGTTCGCGCGCGAAATCGAGCGGTGGGCGAGGACGACGAAGACCGGCGATCGGGCGGAGCTTGCCAATCTTCCCGCGGAGTTCGCCCTCTGGGGGGAGATATCCTCGTCACCGGAGAGGTGCTTCGGGCCGAAATGCCCCCGTTTCGACGACTGCTTCGTGAGCCGCGCCAGGAGAAGGGCGCAGGCCGCCGACATCGTGGTGGTCAATCACCACCTCTTTTTTGTCGACCTGATGGTTCGCGAGCGGGGGGTGACAGGCGTGATCCCCCGGTGGGAGGCGGTCGTGCTGGACGAGGCGCATAACATAGAAAAGGTCGCCCTCGACTATTTCTCCCTCTCGGTTTCTCCGTTCCGGATCGACGTTTTGACCAGGGACCTCCTCCACGAGATGACCGCCGAACGGGTTACCGACCGCCGGATCGAGCGGGCGGTACTAGCGGTCACGGAGGGCTCGGTCGGCTTTTTCAACGCCGTCGGGTTCCGAACCGCCGAGGGGAAGGCCAGGATCGGTCCCGAATTCTTTTCCCCGGAGGACAGAGAGCGCGCCCTGGGGCTTGCGGCGCGGTTGTCGCTGTTGGCTGAGGCGGTTCGGTCGTCGGGAGTCCAGCACGAGCCGATCCTGGCGGCCGCGTACCGCGCGCAGGAGATCGCCGATAATCTCCAGTTCATCGTGACGATGCCGGACCGCCAGTACGTCTATTGGTCACAGATGTCCCAGGCCAGGGGGGGCGACGTCTTCTTTTGCGCCACGCCGATCGATATCGCCAAAGAGCTGCAGCAGCGTTTCTTTAAGAAGGTCGAAACGGTTATTCTCACCTCGGCCACCCTCTCGGTCATGGGCAGCTTCGATTTCTTCACCGAGAGCGTGGGGATTGGCTCGGATGTCGAAGGGATCATTGCCCCGGGCGGATTCGATACCAAGCGCAATGCGCTCCTGTTTATCCCCTCCGACCTCCCCGAGCCGGACCGGCGAACCCCGAACGGGGCAGTGATCGACATGATCGGCCGGTTGCTTTCGCTCAGCCGCGGGCGGGCGCTGGTGCTGTTTACCAGCGTCAGAAACATGGAGGCCGCCCACGCCGCCCTCAAGGACGCGATTCCAATGAGGGTCATGATCCAGGGCGACGCCCCCCGCGGGGCGCTGCTCGCCGAGTTTAAAGACGACATCTCCTCGGTTTTGTTTGCAACGGCGTCCTTCTGGGAAGGGATCGACGTGCCGGGGGAGGCGCTCTCCCTGGTGATCATCGATAAGCTCCCATTTGACCGGCCGACCGACCCGATCATCGAGGCGAAGCTCGAGTACATGAGAGACCGGGATCAGAACCCTTTTTACCGATATCAGCTTCCCCGCGCCGTCATCATGCTGCGCCAGGGGTTGGGCAGGCTCATCCGCTCCCAGAGCGATCGGGGGGTCCTGGCGGTGTTGGATTCACGGATTCGGCAAAAGCAGTACGGCCGCGTTTTCTTACAAAGCCTGTCCCACTTCTCTTTCACCGATGACCTCGGGGACGTGGGGGCGTTTTTCATGGATCAGGGCTCTTGAAAATACCTTGACTAACAACGATAAAGATACTATAACTATTACTATATTTCGACAAACCGGACTACTCCCCGCCCACGTGGTTCCGGGAGAGGGTGAACGGTGCGGCGGGTCTTCCTATATAGATCCGTGACGCATCCGGCAAGGTGCCGTACAATCCACCGCGCCAAACGTGCGGCTTCTGGGGCGGTTGCGATATCCCGAGGGGTTCTTTCCCGGATAGAAGAGCCGTCAAGATAACAGGAGGACGAGTATGCACCGTTTGAAAGTTGTCGTAACCGGTCCCTTTAACAGCGGCAAGACTCAATTCATAAAATCGGTCAGCGAAATAGACGTGGTTTCCACCGAAAGAAAGGTGACCCTGCCCGAACACGCGGCGATCAAGGGAGAAACAACGGTGGCCATGGATTTTGGCCGTATCACCCTGGGTGACCAGAAAGTATACCTCTTCGGGACGCCGGGTCAGCAGCAGTTTGACTTTATGTGGGAGGTGCTGACCGAGAATATGATCGGTTTTATCGTCGTCGTGGATTCGACGGACCCCAAGCGGTTTAAGGAGGCCCGGGAGATAATCCGGTTCTTCAAGGACATCCTCGAAGAACCGTTTGTCGTGGCTGCCAATAAACAGGAGCTTACCGGGGCGCTGCCGGTCACAGAGCTCAGAAAGGAATTAGGGCTGGACGACAGCTGTGAAATTATCGGCTGCAGCGCCGTCGACAAGAAAAGCTCGGTAAAAGTGCTCGATGCACTCATGAAGTATATGTAAGGCCCGTATCTATTATTATTTTATAAAAAGGGAATCATCGTGGCGACTTATAAAGCGTCTACGCTCAACAAGACCATAACCGATCTGTCGGAAGGGATTCCGGGCATCGAGGCTATCGTCCTTGAGACATACGAGGGGTTGGTGCTGGCATCTACTCTGCCCACCAGCGCGGAAGAGGAGATCATCGCGGCTATCTCCTCGGCCGCCCAGGGCATCATCAACCGCGCGGTCAAGGAACTCAAGCAGGGAGACGTTCAAAATACGCTTGTTTTGAGTTCTTCGGGCCAGATAGTCCTGACGGATATAGAGGGCAAGGCCCTGTTGACCGTTATCGCCAAGCGGGATTCGAATCTGGGCCTCATATCGGTCATGAGCCGGCGCATTGCCAAGGACATCAGAGGCCTCCTGCCGTTCTGATTATCCACATGATCGAAAGCCGACAAGAAGAGAACATCGTGTTGACACCTGGAACATTCGCCAGGCTGAGGTCGATTCTCAAAGGTGGCGGCAGCGCCAATCTTAATCTCAATCTCTATAAAGATCCTTATATAGGGCGGCGGATTCAGGTGAGGATGCGCGCGACTCAGGCCGCCACTACCGAAGATTATCTCGATATAGCGGAAAGAAATCCCGTTGAGTACAAGAAGCTGGTATCTGTCCTGACCATCAACGTCACCCGGTTTTTCAGGAACCAAGAGACGTTCGACAAGATCGACCGGCTTGTGATACCGAATATCATCAGGAATCACTATGAACGGGGTGGACGCAGGATAAACGTACTGAGCGTTGGATGTTCCACCGGTGAAGAGCCTTACAGCGTGGCGATTCTCTTTCTCGATCATCTTCAGAAGACAGGCCAATCGCGCGATCTGAGAGTCCTCGGAACCGATATTGATAAGCGGGCCCTCTTTCATGCCCTCAAAGGGATATACGATCAGGAGAAGGTGGAAGCAATTCCGAAAGATATCCTCAAACGATACTTCGTCGCGACGAAAAAGGGCTATCAAATAGCCCCTGACGTGCGAAACAAGGTAATCTTCATCAAAAAAGACGTATTTTCGTATAAAATGTATAACCGATTCGACCTGATACTGGCCAGGAATATACTCATCTATTTTGTCAGAAGCTATCAGGAAAAGATCGTGGAAAGCTTCCATCGTCAATTGGTGCGGGGTGGTTTCCTCGTGCTGGGAAGGGCTGAATCGCTGGCCGGATGCACCAGACAGCTGTTCGAGCCGATAAGCGTTGCGGATCGGATTTATCGCAAAATCTGAAAATACTATTCCTTTTTGGGAATAATTGGTGTAGTATATGGTGAAAATGGGAGGAGACAGATGAGAATCGAAATCGGGTATAAATTCATCTTTGGATTTATTTTGGTTATCCTCACGTCCGTGATCCTGCCGTATCTGGTGCGAGCCACCCACCTGGTCGACAATGAGATGATCAGCAATATGATCGCGGCCCTTTCGGCGATACTGGTTGGTTTGATCATCGGGTGGGTTTTCACCAGGAACTTCACCAAGGACTTCCGGGAATTGACGGCGACTACCGAGATAATCAGCCAGGGTGACCTGAGCCAGTATATAGAAATCTCGCACAAGAAGGTCTTCCCCGATGAAACGGTCGACCTGGCCAATTCCGTCAATCGAATGCTCGGGAGCCTGCGGGATCTGGTGTCCCATGTTAAACGGACGGCTGCGCAGGTTTCTGAATCGGCCCAGGGGCTGTCGTCCTCCGCGGAAGAAATAAACGCCTCTACCGAGGAGATCGCCTCCACTATCGAACAGATATCACGAGGGGCCGAGCACCAGGCGGAACTCGTCGACAAAACCGGCAACATCATCAAGGACATCGCCAAGAAGATCGAACGGGTTGCCGAGACCGCCAAAGATCTCTCCGCCTCCTCGGCTCAAAGCCAGGAAGAGGCCGGAACTGCCGGCAAGATGGTGGATAACGCCATGGAGCGGATGCTCACGGTGTTCAATAATATGGAACACATCGGCAAGAACATGCTTGATTTCTCCGAAAAGGCCAAGGAGATCGGTAAAATCGTCGAAGTTATCAGAAACGTTGCCCATCAGACCAACCTCCTTGCCCTTAACGCCACGATTGAGGCCGCCCGGGCCGGGGAATACGGCCGGGGATTTACCGTTGTTGCCGACGAGATCAGGAAGTTGTCCGAGACGACAACGAAGTTTGCCGAAGAGATCACGGGCCTGGTGACCGATATCAGTAAGGGGAGCCAGGAGGCCAACATCGAGGTAAGGGAAGTCCTCAAGAACGTGGATGAAGGCAAGGACGTCATCAATTCGGTCGTTCAATCGCTCGGCGGAATAATCAGGGTTGCGCTGGATTCTCTCCATGAACTCAACCGAATATCCCAGCTCGCGATCGAACAGGCAAAAGAAGCCGAGGAGATGGTCAAAGCGGTCGATGAAATAGCGCGGCTTGCCGAGGACAACGCGGCGGCCACCGAAGAAGTGAGCGCTGCTACTGAAGAACAGACTGCATCCATGGAAGAGATGGCCTCGTCGGCGCAGGAACTCTCAATGACGTCCGAACAGCTAAAGGCGGTAGTCGATAGCTTCAAGCTGGAACCGGAGGCATAAGACAGAAATGGGAGACCATGCCGACGGCGTAGGTGCTGAGCGCCAGATAATCGCCTTTGCCCTCTCCCACGAGGTTTTCGGGATAGATATCGCGCGGGTGCAGCGGATTGCCCCACCCGAGACGATAACACGTGTGCCGCGAGCGCCGGCATTCATATTGGGCATCATGAATATGGCCGGGCGGATCATCACACTGATCGACCTTGCCCATATCCTGCATCTTGAGAGAGGTGACGAGTTGGGGCAGCAAATCATCATCCTTAACCATGATGACATGAACATAGGCTTTGTTACCGGCCAGGTTGCCGATGTCATCATGACGGACGATGAATCCCTGAACAGGGAGATCGTACGTATCAGCGCTCAGGATGAGAACTTCGTTTCGGCAATACTGAATACAGGCGACCGTATTATCAACGTACTGAACATCGAAAAGCTGTTTGATTTTATAAAAAAATCTTTTGTCGACTCGAGGGGGAAATGAGTCTCAAGGTATTAATTGTCGATGATGCGAGTTTTATGAGGGCCATGCTGAAGGACATCCTTGTCTCAGGCGGCTTTGATCTCGCGGGCGAGGCGGTGGACGGTGTCGAAGCGGTACAGAAATACAAAGAGCTTAGGCCGGATGTCGTTACTATGGATATAGTAATGCCCCTCAGAAGCGGTATCGACGCCGTCAAGGAGATTATCGCCTTCAATAAGGACGCGCGAATCATTATGTGCAGTGCGCTCGGCCAGGAATCCCTCGTTCTGGAGGCCATCAATGCCGGCGCGAAGGACTATATTATAAAACCGTTTGACCCGGATAAGGTCGTCGAGATGGTCAAGAAGGTCGCCGGGGTCAAGTAGTCAATGGCCGACGCAGTAAAGCTCGTGATTATCGCCGCCTCCACCGGCGGACCAAAGATACTGCTGGACGTACTTTCGGCAATTCCTCAGGGTATTCCATCTGCAATTATTGTCATACAACATATGCTCCCGCGCTTTATCGGTTCGTTTGCAAAGCGTTTGGAAAAAGGTTCACATCTGTCCGTGCAGGTCGGAAGCGACGGGATGAGGCTCGGTAAGGGGACGACTATTTTAGCTCCCGGGGGCAAACATCTCATTTTGGTGCCGGATACGGACGGCGTAATCGTTGGTTTTGACGAATCAGGCCCGAGGGCGGGCGTCATGCCGTCGGCCGACGTTACCATGATTTCGGCCGCTCCCCTGTTCCGTGGAAACCTCCTGGGCGTTATCCTTTCCGGGATGGGCAGAGACGGGGTCGAGGGATTTGCCGCGATAAAACGCGAGGGTGGTTCAACGGTCGTTGAAGATGAAGCATCAAGCGCGATTTATGGAATGCCGGGCCGGGCATTGACGCGGGGACTGGCCGACAAGGTCCTTACTCCGCACGAGGTTGCCCTGGAAATCATCGATTTTTCGTCGAGGATCTAGACCATGGATATGTCCCGATATAAAAAGATATTCATGGAAGAGGCCCGGGAACACCTCGAGAAGATCAGCAGCCTCTCCCTGGAGATGGAAAAAAATCCCGAAGATATGGAGGTCATCAACGCCATTTTCCGGGAGGCCCACTCGATCAAGGGGATGGCGGCCTCGATGGGCTACACCCCGATATCCGAGCTGACCCATAAGGTCGAAGACCTCATGGACCTTATCCGAAAGGGGGAGATCGGCGCCAGTTCCCATCTCGTTGACGTGATGCTCAGGGCCATAGACGTCCTGGAGAATCAACTCAACGCGATTGATACCGGCGGTGATACCGAGGCGGGACTTACCGAAGTCCTTGAAATGATCGAGCGATCCCGAAAGGGCGACATACCCGAAAAGCAGCCGAAACCCGCACAAAAGCAGCCCCCTGCCGAAGAGAAGGCGCCCCCGGAGGGAAAGAGGATCAGGCCGCCTATATCGTAACCCTGGTCATACGGGAAGACGAGCCCAAGCCGAACGTCAAGGGCCTGCTGGGGGTTAAGAAGCTTTCAGAACTCGGCAAGGTCATGGGATTGGTCCCGGGCCTTGAGGAGATCAGGAAAGGATTGAAAGGCCGGGAACTGAAGGCGACACTGGTAACCGGGGTTGGGGAAGACGACGTAATGCGGGCGTTGAGGGGCTTGGCGTACCTTGCGTCATTTGACGTTATCAAGACAAGCGTCAAAACCGGTGGAGAGAGGGGAAAAGGGGAGCCTGCCAAATCCCCTATCGGGCCGGAAACCGTTGAATTTCGGCCTCCCCCCGATTCAGGTCCCGTTAATCGGCACGATACGGATATATCCCAGGCGGAGACGGCCGTAGACGAGCCGCCCGTCGAATGGGTCTCGGAAGAGCTGGCCATCCAGCAAGAGACTGCAGGGGTCAATCCTCCCGCGCAGTCTGTCTCCCCCGGCCGGGAATCATCCTCCAGTGAAGGACCGCGTGTGGAAGAGATGCTCCCGTCAGGAGAGGCGGGGGCGGGGCTGCCGCGATCGGTCCGTATCGGAACCGACCTCCTGGAGAGCTTCATTAATATTGTTGGTGAGCTGCTCATCACCAAATCCCGTATCCAACAGCAAACCCGGGGCCTCGCCATCACTCCTCTGGATGAGTCGGTAAACCGGCTCGAGAGCCTGATTAGAGAGCTCCATACGCGGGTAATCACCGTCAGGATGATGCCGCTGGAAAGCATCCTTTCACGGATGCCCCGCCTCGTGCGAGATCTTGCCCGGGAGAAAGGTAAGGACATAGAATTTACCATCACCGGCGGTGATATCGAGCTTGACCGCGCGATCCTCGAGGAGCTCACTGACCCGCTGGTTCATATCCTGAGAAACGCCGTGGACCACGGGATAGAGCCGCCGAATCAGCGCCAGATGTCCGCGAAATCCCCGACGGGGAAAATCATGTTGTCGGCATACCGCGAGCGGGACCTCGTAATCCTCGAGGTCACCGACGACGGCCGCGGCATCGACCCGGCGAAGATCAGGGAGGCCGCCGTCCAGCGCGGGATCATGAAAAAGCAGCAGATCGATCTTCTTGACGACCGGGACGTGTTACTGCTTGCGTTCATGCCGAATCTCTCAACGAATAAGGAGGTCTCGGACATATCGGGACGGGGTGTTGGGATGGACGTGGTTAAGACCAAGGTAGAGTCCTTGGGCGGCTCGGTACGGCTGGAATCCCGAAAGGACGAGGGTACGAAGATCGTCCTGTCTCTTCCGCTTACGGTTGCTATCATACAGGCCCTCTTGATCAAGTCGGACGGAGAGACATTTGCCCTGCCCCTTTCAAAGACGATAAAGTCGGCGGAAGTGGCCGCGGCGTCGGTTCAGATGAGCCAGAATCAGAGGGTAGTCTTCATAGACGGCGATATGATCCCTCTGTTCAAAGTGGGGGATCTTCTGGGGTTTTCCGACGGCAGGATTGACGACAGGGATATCTCGCTGATCGTCTCCGAAGTGCGTGGAAAACACATCGGTCTCCAGGTTGACGAAATTGTCGGGAGCCAGGAGATATTTATTAAGTCTCTCGGCTACCCCCTTGAGAAGATCCAGGGCTTTTCGGGCGTTACGATCCTGGGTGACGGGAAGCCCGTACTAATAATCGATATCGGGAACCTCTTTTAGCAAATGGATATAGACTCAATTCTCATCGATAAGAGCAGACTTATAGAAAAGCGTTCTCAGGACGCCCTGATCAGCTCGGCGTTGGCGCTTTCCCAGATGACGGGGGAAACGGTCGATGTTGTCAGAACGATCGTCGACCTGATCAAGGTTCAAGAGATAGCGACATACATCGGTGATCGTGACGACAAGGTCACCCTTATCGCGCTGGACGTTCACGGAAAAATATCGGGAGACATCTACATCCTGCTCTCATCGTCGGACACGATGCTGATCACCAAGAAGGTCGCCGATAGATGGATGAAAGAGGAGGAGATAGAGAAATTCAAAAACTCGGTGCTTGCCGAGGTAGGCAACATCGTGGCGTCGGCGTATATTAACGTATTGGGCGATTCGTTCAATGTCGCCTTAATACCTTCCGTTCCCCGCCTCGAATTCGTTAGCGGGGAAGCGCTCATCCCCAAGATCCTTTCGAAGGGCGATTCCGATTTCGCACTCATGTTCTTCTCGGAATTTGTCGTCGGGGAACGCGGGATTAAGGTCTTCTTCTTTTTCCTTCTGTCCAATGCATCGATGCAGTACCTCGGAGGCCATGCCCCATGAATCAGGAGGCAGTCAAAAATCTCCTGATTGGGGTCAAGAGCGGAGAAGTACCTGTCGAAGAGGCGATCGACAGGCTCAAGTCGTTGCCGTATCTTGACCTCGGATTCGCCGTTGTCGATACCCATCGGGCGCTCAGGCAGGGATTCCCCGAGGTTATCATGGGCGAGGGGAAAGAGCCGCGAGATATCCTCGGTATTATCGAAAGCCTCAGAAAAACCGGCAATACTATCCTCGTGACCCGCGTAGATACCGAAAAGGCTCGGGTGGTCCGGGAGCAGCTTCCCGAGATGACGTATAACGAGCGTGCGCGGTCTCTCGTCCTTATCGAAGGGGAGATCACGATACGGGGAAAGGGGGCGATCATGGTAGTTTCGGCCGGAACCTCCGACATCCCGGTGGCCGAAGAAGCGGCCGTTGTTTGCGAGCTTATGGGAAACCGCACCGAGCGCCTCTGGGACGTGGGAGTGGCGGGGATACACCGGCTTATGAACCACGTCGACCGATTACGGGGCGCCAACGTGCTGGTAGTGGCGGCGGGGATGGAGGGGGCGCTGCCGTCGGTTATCGGGGGGATCGTAGAACGCCCGGTGGTGGCTGTACCCACCAGTGTCGGGTATGGCGCAGGTTTCGGCGGGCTCTCGGCGCTGCTGGGGATGCTCAATTCCTGTGCTGCGGGAGTATGCGTCGTTAATATCGATAACGGCTTCGGTGCGGGATACGTTGCTTCCCTGATTAACCGATAATGATACCGTTGTGCCTCGTCGACCATCGGGATTATTATCGCCGGGCTTTGGGAAGCCCTTGGACTGCCCAATGTTTTGGGAGTGCTGTTTTCATAACTCGCCGGTACCCCGTGAGGGCCGTATCACAAACGGTACATAGGCCCTGTTAGAGAAGGTCGACCGTTCTCATCCGTTTTGTAGACAAACCGTAGCGCTTCAGGCTGTATGGATACAATTCTCTATATCGATGCCTTCTCGGGCATATCCGGGGACATGTTTCTCGGCGCGCTGATCGCCGCAGGACTTGATGCGGCAATCGTCCAGGACGAAATTCGCCGACTGGATATCGGAGCCGAGCTTTCCGTAGGCTTGGTAAAACGAAACGGGATCGAGGCGGTCAGCGTCTCGGTGATATCCGGTCGAAAAGATGAGGTAGAGCGTCATTACGGAGCGATAAAGAAGCTTATCGAGTCACGCATAAACCCGGGTTACGCCCGGGAGACGGCCCTGAAGATATTCGAGTTGCTGGCGCGCGCGGAGGGCCGGGTGCACGGCCGGGATGCCGATCACGTCCACTTCCACGAGGTGGGCGCCGTGGATTCGATCGTTGATATCGTCGGCGCCGCGGTGGGCCTGGCGGCGCTCGCGCCGGTTCGGGTGGTTTCCAGCCCGCTTCCCATGGGAAGGGGCTTTGTTACAACGCGGCACGGCGTGCTCCCGCTGCCGGCCCCGGCGACGGCCGAGCTCCTTGCGGGCATACCCGTAGTCGACGCCGGGATAGATGAAGAGCTCGTAACTCCGACGGGCGCGGCCATCGTTAAGACGGTCGCATCATCGTTTTCTGGGATACCGCCGATGATCGTCGAGAGATCGGGTTACGGCGCGGGAGACCGGGAGCTGCCCGACAGGCCCAATCTTCTCAGGCTTATAATCGGAAGGCCCTCAGACCAGACCGTCGGTGACGAGGTGGAAGTCATCACAACCCACATAGACGATATGAACCCCCAGTTCTACGAGTATATAATGGATCGGCTTTTTGCCTTAGGGGCCCTTGACGTGGTGTTGGCTCCCGTAATCATGAAAAAGGGCAGGCCCGCTACCGCGCTCGTTACCGTTGCCCCCATATCGGGGAGTGGGGAGATTATCGACGCGATCCTTTCCGAGACTACCAGCATCGGCCTCCGGATTCACCGGGAGCGCCGGGTTAAGCTCGACCGTCAGCTGGAGACGGTTCAAACGCAATTGGGGGAGATCCGGGTCAAGCTTACGTTCGACCGATCGGGAAAGGTTGCCGATGCGTACCCCGAATATGAGGATGTGCGAGCGGCCGCAGAGAGCCACCGCATTCCCATCGATCGGGCATACCGCTTGATTATCGGCGAAATCGGCGAGATGTTGGCAAAAAGGGTGAGGAGATGAGCTCGACTATGTTACCACAACAACGGGAAAAGAATAAGGGAGTCATCCTCGTGGTGGATGACGAGTTTTCCATACGCGAGATATTAAGCGACGTGTTGAGCAACGAAGGATTTACTATATACACGGCGGAAAACGGAATTGAAGCGCTCAAGATAATCCAGGAATTGGCCCCCGACCTGGTGATCACCGACATGAAGATGCCGAAGATGGGCGGGATGGAACTCCTGTACCAGATCAATTCCATGAGGAACAGGGTCATTACGATTATGATGACCGGCTTTGCCACCGTCGAAACGGCGGTGGAGGCCATCAAAAAGGGCGCCTATGACTATATCATGAAGCCCTTCCAGTTCTCCGATCTTCTCCGGGTGATAGAACATGCCCTCGAAAAGCAGCACCTCATCACAGAAAACCTGGAGCTTAGAGAAACGGTTGCGCTCTATGATATCAGCAAGGCCATCAGTTCCCACCTTGATATGGAGATCGTGCTCTCGATGCTGCTTTCCACACTCCTGAAGGAGGGAGATGCCGACGCCGTCTCAATGTATATAAAAGACATGATCCTTAAGATATCGATCATGAGCAAGACCGTCGCCAAAGAACCCCGATTTGAAAAGGCCGCCGTTACCCTCGTTTCTCCACACGATATGCTGGCAAAGCTTTCCGGTACCGATTCGCTCATGCTTTCCGGTAGTCAGGCGGCTCAGTTATTTCCTGCGAATGCAGGCTTTGACGATCTGGAGTCGCTCCTGGCGCTGCCGATTCGAATTAAGGGCGAGACGACGGGCTTTGTATCTCTATTCTCATTCACCCGGGGATATCGGTTCACCGAGGGCCGGAGGAAGGCGCTGTCCATCCTGGTGAGCAACGTTTCGGTGGCGGTGGAAAATGCCCGGCTCTATCAGGATATCGTTTCGATTCTTGATGATACCGTAAAGAGCTTCGCCAGAACCCTGGACGCAAAGGATAAATATGCCTCCGGTCATTCGGAGCGCGTCACCCGCTACGCACTGATTATCGCACGTTCATTAAAGCTTGACAGCGAAGACGTCGACCGGCTGGCCCAGGCGGGGCTCTTACACGATATTGGGAAGATCGGGGTCAGTGAGCGTTTGCTCAACAAGAAAGATAAGCTCGAGATCGATGAGTACGAGGAAACCAAACTGCACCCGGTTATCGGCAGAGACATCCTTTCCACGATCGAGAGATTCCAGGATATTGCCGAGATTGTCTATCATCACCACGAATGGTTCGACGGTAACGGTTACCCGGAAGGGATTTCCGGAAACGCGATCCCTCTCTTGAGCCGGATCATCGCTGTGGCCGATGCCTTCGATGCGATGACCTCCAGGCGAACCTATCGTGAGCAAATCGGAAAGGAACGGGCGCTGGAGGAGCTACGCCGCAATGCCGGCACGCAATTTGATCCGGCGGTCGTGGAGGCGTTGCTCGCAGATATACAACAGCTTGACATTGAAGAGGCTCCCTAATATAATGACCGGGCAATGGCAAGCTGTTAAAGATCGTCTCATCACGGTTTTCGCAACCGGGTTTGGTTTAGGGTATCTGCCGCTCGTCCCGGGAACGTTCGGGACGCTCGTCGGTATTCCGATTTGCCTGTTGTTGAGCCTCGGTGGATGGGTTATTTACGTTTCAGGGACGCTTGCGCTGATTGCGGCGGGTGTCTGGGTGGCGGGCCGGACCGATCGGATCTTTGGGACGCATGATTCCCGGAAGATCGTCATCGACGAAATATGCGGTTTCCTGGTCACTATGGCCTTGGTGATCCCGGGACCTCTCACGATCGGGATCGGTTTTGTCGCATTCAGGCTCTTTGACATCCTGAAGCCTTTTCCGGCGAGCTATTTCGATCGAAGCCTGTCGGGAGGATGGGGGGTGATGCTGGACGATATCGCCGCCGGCGTTTATGCCAACGTGACGCTTCACCTGTCTTTGGCAATCATCGGCCTCGTGTGGCCGGGGGTTTTGTGAAGGGCGAGATCATAACCATAGGAAACGAGCTGTTGTCGGGGCTTGTGGTCGATACCAATCGCTCCTATATCGCCGGACGTCTGATGACGGCCGGGGTTATGTCTTCCTTTATGACTACCGTCGGCGATGACGAGGACGCGATAGGCGATGCGGTCGGCCGGGCGGTTTCCCGCGCCGGCGTGGTCGTCATTACCGGCGGGTTGGGCCCCACGCCCGACGATATTACCTCCAAGTGTGTCGCAAAGGCGTTGGAACGGCGGCTCGTGCTTTCCCCCGAGGCCGAGCAGCAGATACGAGACCGGTACAAGAAGCGCGGGATACCATTGCCGGCGGACGCCGGCCGGCAGGCCCTGATTCCGCAAGGCGCCCGGGTTATCGTAAACCCGGTCGGGACGGCCCCCGGATACTATCTGGTTATCGGGGAGCGGATCATCGTCGTCCTGCCCGGCGTCCCCGAAGAAATGCGGGTGATGGTCGATCAGGGTGTGTTGCCGATCCTCGAGACCCAGCGGAATGCCGACTCCTTTATCGTCAGGAGGATTCTCAGGATATTCGGGCTGACCGAATCGCAGGTCAACGAACGCGTCAGGGAGGTGCCGTACGACAGCCGGCGGATAGCCATCGGTTTCCTGCCGGTATTTCCTGAAAACCACCTGACCATCACGGCATGCTCGTCGGTCTCGCGGCAAGAGGCCGAAGAGATCGGCGACAAGACGGCGCGGGCCATGCGGGCGGTTCTTGGCGACCGGGTCTTCGGCCAGGACGACCAGACTCTTGAGGCGGTGGTCGGGGGAATGCTCATTAACCGGGGATGCACCGTGGCCGCAGCGGAATCGTGCACCGGCGGGCTACTTTCCCAGCGGCTTACCGCTATACCGGGCAGCTCTTCGTATTTCCTGCGCGGCGTGGTGACATATAGCAACGATTCAAAGGCGGATCTCCTGGGAGTCGACCCCGCGCTGATCAGCGAATTCGGCGCGGTAAGCGATACCGTAGCCTCGGCCATGGCCCGGGGAATTAAGGAGTCTTCGTCGGCCGACCTGGGCATCTCGATTACCGGGATCGCGGGGCCGTCGGGGGGCACGCGGGAAAAACCGGTCGGAACGGTTTTTATCGGGATGGCCTTTGATGACGAGGGGGCGCTCTCGGTCCGCTCGCACGGCTACCGCTTTAACGGGGACCGCGCCAGGATCAGGCTCATTGCCTCGGAAATGGCGCTCGAGTGGATCAGAAGATATCTCATCCGGGGACCGTCCACGAACGGAGAAATGTAGGATTACCGTGTCTGATCTCAGGCTTTTTATTGCCGCCCGCCCCCCCGTTGCGGTGCTTCGGGGGATTATCGACCTCTCGGGGTCGCTCGGTTTCAGGGGCGACGGGGTCAGGTGGCTCAAGGGCGACGGGATTCACCTGACGCTCAAGTTTCTCGGGAATGCGGACGAGGAGAAAGTGGGGGCAATCGGCCAGGCCGTTTCGAAGTGCGCCCGTGGTGTGGGAGAGATCAGGCTTGCCGTCGGGGGCGTCGGCGTGTTTCCCGATATGAAACGGGCGCGGGTCATCTGGGTGGGGCTGACGGGCGATATCGCCCGGCTCGAGTCGGTAAGAAACGCCCTCGAGGAGGGGTGTTTTGCCCTCGGGTTCGATAAGGAGGGGCGCGCCTTTCGCCCGCACCTGACGATTGCCCGGGTAAAGGACCGGCTCTCGTTTGATACGATTAAGAGAATAGAACAGTCCAGGGATATTATGTTGGGGGATATGGTCGTGGATGCGATCGAGCTCATCAAAAGCGATCTCTCACCGTCGGGGGCCGCCTATACTACCCTTTCCCACTTTCCGTTAACTTAGCGCCGCGGGGGTATTTGATGACTGGTGATGAGAATAAAGAGAAATCATTGAGCCTTGCCCTTTCGCAAATAGAGAAGCAGTTCGGCAAGGGTTCGATCATGAAACTCGGCGACGATGTGGCCATCCCCGAAATTGCCGTGATCCCCACCGGTTCGTTGGGCCTGGATCTGGCCCTCGGTGTGGGGGGGATCCCCCGCGGCAGGGTCATTGAGATCTACGGTCCCGAGGCATCGGGGAAGACTACCCTGGCGCTGCACATTATCGCGGAGGCCCAGCGCCTGGGCGGAGTGGCGGCGTTTATCGACGCCGAGCACGCGCTGGACATCAACTATGCCGGCAACCTCGGCATAAAGACGCAGGAGCTCCTGATCTCCCAGCCCGATACCGGAGAGCAGGCGCTCGAGATCACCGATATCCTGGTGCGCAGCGGCGCCGTGGATGTCCTGGTTGTCGACTCGGTGGCGGCGCTCGTCCCCCGGGCGGAGATCGAGGGGGAAATGGGGGACTCTCACATGGGCCTTCAGGCCCGCCTGATGTCTCAGGCGATGCGTAAACTCACCGGGTCAATCTCCAAGTCCAAGACGGCCGTGATTTTCATCAACCAGATCAGGATGAAAATAGGGGTGATTTTCGGCAATCCCGAGACGACGACCGGCGGCAATGCCCTGAAGTTCTATTCGAGCGTCAGGCTCGATATCCGCAGGACTGCCGCGCTCAAGGAAGGCCAGGACGTCGTCGGAAACCGCACAAAGGTAAAGGTCGTGAAAAACAAGATCGCCCCTCCCTTCAAGGAAGTGGAGTTTGATATCATATACGGCCTGGGGATCTCCAAGGAAGGGGAGCTTGTAGACATGGCCTCCGACGACGGGATAATTGAGAAGAGCGGCACCTGGTACTCGTACGGCGAAGAGCGAATCGGCCAGGGAAGGGAGAACGCCAAGAGGTTCCTCCTTGAGAATCCGGATACCTGCGCCCAGATCAGAACCAAGGTCATGGAAAAGCACGGATTTATCAGGAATCCACAGAAGGATCCGTCATAAGAGGTACGCGATGGACATCAACGAAGTATTGAAGATTGCGGTCAAGCAGGGGGCGTCCGATATCCACCTCAAGGTGGGGCTCCCTCCGGTCTTTCGGATCGATGGATCGCTATATCCCCTCAAGAACGCGCCGCGGCTTACTCCCGACGAAATCGCGAAAATCGCCGAGGGGATCATGAATAAGAAGCAGAATGAGCGGTTTCGCGAAATCAACGAGGTCGACCTTGCCTACGGCGTTCCCGGTCTGGGCAGGTTTCGCGTGAACGTATTTCAGCAGCGGGGGACGATGGGGGTGGTGCTGCGCTCGATCCCGGTCAAGATAAAATCGATTCCGGAGCTCAACCTGCCGACGGTCCTCGAAAAGGTCGCCTCGGAGCCGCGGGGTCTTATTCTCGTGACCGGGACGACCGGTTCCGGTAAGTCGACCACCCTGGCCTCCATGATCGACCACGTCAACTCGAACCGGACCTGCCACATCATCACGATCGAGGACCCGATCGAGTTTCTCCACCGGGACAAAAAAAGCATCATCAACCAGCGGGAGATCGGGTTTGACACCGGGAGCTTTGCCGTGGCGCTCAAGAGCGCCCTGCGGCAGGACCCGGACGTTATCCTCGTGGGCGAGATGCGGGATTTCGAGACCATCGAGACGGCGCTCACCGCCGCCGAGACCGGCCACCTGGTCCTGAGCACCCTGCACACCGTTGACGCCACCGAGACGATCACCCGGATTATCTCCGTGTTTCCCCCCTATCAGCAGCAGCAGATCCGGTTCCAGCTGGCCGGTATCCTCAAGGGCGTCATCTCCCAGCGGCTTGTCCCCCGGGCGGACGGCAAGGGCCGGGTGCCCGCGGTAGAGGTGCTGATCTCGACCGCCATGATCCGGGAGTGCATCTCCGACAAGGACAAGACCAAGGAGATCCACGACGCCATTGCCAAGGGCTTTACCGTCCACGGGATGCAGACCTTTGACCAGTCGCTCATGTTTCTGTATCGGCGCGCCCTCATCACCTACGACGAAGCGCTCAGGCAGAGCAGCAACCCCGACGACTTCGCGCTCAGGGTCAAGGGGATATCCTCCACGAGCGACAGTACCTGGGACGCCTTTGACAAGGGGCCGGAGGCAGAGCCCGACGAAGCCGCTCCGGATGAAGAGCTTAATATCGAGAGGTTCTAAGTGGCCGCCAGGAGCGAGGAGGCAACTCACGCCTCGGCGATGAGAATTATCTCGATTCGCCCCCACAGCGCTTTTGAGCTAAGGCGAAAGCTCCTTGCAAAGGGGGCGGATAGAGCGACGGCCGACCGGGTCGTCGACCGCCTTGCCGGCGTTGACCTGATAAACGACGGCAGGTTCGCCCGCGACTATATCGAATTCGCTTTTCTGAGGAAATCGTGGGGCGTGCGCAAAGTCCGGGCCGGCCTGATGGAGCGGGGGATAGACCGGGCGGTCATCGAGGATACACTCGGCTCTCCGGACGCGGCCGAGATGGAACGGGAGGGGGCGCGCCGGTTTGTGGACAAACAGGTCAGGGGTGGCGACCTCTCCGCGGAGCATATACGAAAGATATCCGGCAAGCTTGTCGCCCGCGGGTTTGGATGGGACGTCGTCTCGCGGGTGATCAAGGATATCGGGCAATCCATCGAGGAGCCGTGAGTCAGCCGATGGGGAGCCTTCGCGGATACCGCGGGCACATAGTGCGTATTTACCGGGGTCTTGTGACCCCGCTGTCATACTGATTGTTCCGTTGAGCCGTTAATTGGGTTAAATAGGAATCTGCCATGAAAGGGAGCGAAATTCGCGAAAAGTTCCTCAGCTACTTCGAATCGAAGGGCCACCGCCGGGTGCGCTCGTCTTCCCTCGTGCCCCAGTCGGACCCCACGCTGCTGTTTACCAACGCCGGCATGGTCCAGTTCAAGAACGTCTTTACCGGCGACGAAAAACGCGAATACAAGCGCGCCGCCACGTCCCAGAAATGCCTCCGGGTCAGCGGCAAGCACAACGACCTGGAAAACGTCGGGGTTACGGCGCGCCACCATACCTTCTTCGAGATGCTCGGCAATTTCTCGTTCGGGGACTATTTCAAGAAGGACGCGATCATCTTCGGGTGGGAATTCCTCACCAAAGACATGGGACTGCCCAAAGATAAGCTCTGGGCGACGATCTATACCGATGACGATGAGGCGCACGGCCTCTGGAAGGACGTGATCCATGTGCCGGCAGACCGGATCGTCCGCCTGGGCGAGAAGGACAACTTCTGGGCGATGGGCGAGACCGGGCCCTGCGGGCCCTGCTCGGAGATCATCATCGACCAGGGCAAAGACATGGCCTGCGGGCCGAACTGCGGAATCGGGACGTGCGATTGCGACCGGTTCCTGGAGCTCTGGAACCTCGTTTTCATGCAGTTCGTCCGGGACGCATCGGGGCAGATGTCGCCTCTCCCCCGCCCCTCCATCGATACGGGGATGGGTCTGGAGAGGATCGCGGCCGTCGTCCAGGGGAAACGCAGCAACTACGATTCCGACCTGTTTCGCCCCATCATCGAGGCAATCGGGCAGATCGCGTCAAACGGGTACGGCACCGACCATAAGAAGGATACCTCCATGCGGGCGGTGGCCGACCATGCCCGATCGGCGGCGTTCCTGATTGCCGACGGGGTAATGCCGGCAAACGACGGCAGGGGCTACGTCCTGCGCCGGATCATGCGCCGGGCGCTGAGGCACGGTAAGCTTCCTGGGCGTGACGGACCCGTTCCTGTTTAAGGTCGCAGACGTCGTCGTGGACGAGATGGCTCCCGTCTACCCGGAGCTCTCGGAGCACCGGATGTTTATCGCCTCGGTGGTCAAGGCCGAGGAAGAAAAATTCATCGAGACCCTCGACAAGGGGCTGGTGCTCCTTTCCGAGGAGGTTGCATCAACAAAGAAGCGGGCGGCGGCGTCCTCTCCGGCGAGGTGGCCTTCAAGCTCTATGATACCTTCGGGTTCCCGCTTGATTTGACGCAGGACATCATCAAGGACGAGGGAATCGGGGTGGATATCGCAGGCTTCGAGGCGGCGATGGGCGTGCAGCGGGAAAAAAGCAAGGCCGCGTGGAAGGGATCGGGCGATGAACAGGTGGCCGGGGTCTACCTGAAGCTGGCCGCCGACGGGATATCGTCCGAATTTATCGGCTACGAGTCGACGAGCGCACAGTCGAAGGTTACGGCCGTCGTCTCGGCGGCGCGGCGGTGAAAGCCGGTTCGCCCGGCGATGAGGTCGAGATCGTGACCGAGAAGACCCCGTTTTACGGAGAGATGGGGGGCCAGGTGGGAGACACCGGCACGATAACGGCCGACGGCCTGCTCGTCGAGGTTACCGACTCCGCACGGCCGTCCGACCACATCATCGCCCACCGGGGGGTGATAAAAAAGGGCAAGATCGCCGTCGGTGATTCCGTGACACTTACCGTCAACGACGGGCCGCGCCGGATGACCGAGGCAAACCACAGCGCCACCCACCTGCTTCACGCGGCGCTCAAGGCGGTCCTGGGCGAGCACGTCAAGCAGGCCGGGTCTCTCGTCAGCCCGGAGCGGCTGCGGTTTGACTACAGCCATTTCGGGCAGGTCAAGAAGGGCGAGCTGGAGCGGGTCGAGGATATCGTCAACGAGCGTATCCGGGAGGACCACGAGGTCGTGGCGCGGGAACTGGCCGTACGACGCGGCCATCGCCGAGGGCGCCACGGCGCTCTTCGGCGAAAAATACGGCGACGTGGTCAGGATGGTCAAGGTACCGGGCGTTTCGATGGAGCTCTGCGGAGGGACGCATACCGACAGGACCGGCAAGATCGGCGTCTTCAAAATCGTCCACGAGGGCTCGATCGCCTCGGGCGTCCGCCGTATCGAGGCGGTGACCGGGGTCGGCGCGCTGGCGCATCTCAGGCGCGAGGAACAGATCCTTTCCGACATCGCGGAGGTGCTCAAGAGCACGCCGGAGGAGGCGCCGGCCAGGGTCGAGAAGCTCGCCGCTCAGGTCAAGGCGCTGACCAGGGAGATCGAGCGGATCAAGAGCGGGGGGGGGGTCGTCTCGGTGGAGAGCGTCGTCAAGGGCGCAAAAGAGAAGGCGGGGATTTTTGTCGTCTCCGAGGTCATCCCGGACATGGACCCCAAGTCGCTGAGGGACTTTTCGGACAAGGTCAGGGACCGGATGAACAAGGCCGTCATCGCCCTGGGGTCGGTCTCCGAAGACAAGGCGGTGCTCCTGGTGACCGTCACCAAAGATATCGCCGATAAATACCACGCCGGCAACATCATCCGGGGTATGGCCGAGGTCGTGGGCGGCAAGGGCGGCGGCAGGCCCGACTTTGCCCAGGCGGGGGGGCCGGACGCGGGGAAGATCGACGCGGCGGTCCAGAAGGTATTTGAGTACGTGAAGTAGGACGGGTGCCTCTTTAGCGGCACCTGCAGAAGGATACGGGCGTGAAAAAGGTCAATCTCGCGGAAAAATTCGCCCTCTTTTCCGATCTCTGGAGCCCCAGGGTGGTCGGCGAGATCGGGGACTACCACCTGAAGCTTGCCAAGCTCAAGGGCGAGTTTCTGTGGCACAGGCACGATGCCGAGGACGAGATGTTCCTGGTCGTTACGGGGAGGCTCGTCATAAAACTCCGCGATTCCGATATCGAGCTCTTGCCCGGGGAGTTTTTGATTATCCCGCGCGGCGTGGAGCATATGCCGGTCGCCGACGAAGAGGCGCACGTGGTACTGTTCGAGCCGAAGACGACGGTCAATACGGGCGACGTGGCAAGCGAGCGGACGAAGACAGAAGTGGAGTGGATTCTCGCCACAATCCTCCTGATATTCACTAACTCCTCAAAACCACGATATCTAACTCCTCAACACCTATCATCCCAAAAAGCCATAGATCAAAGCGGCAAAAGATAATGAAACAAGTACTACCATCACCCCCAAACACCCCTTCTTCGGCTCGATGACGGTTCGGCCCGATGAGCCGGGCGAAATGAGTATCGGCCCGTCGGTATCGGGCACCGACGGTTTGCCGATTCCATCTCGATATTCTTGTTCACGTTGAAGCTGAACGTCTTGGTCTTGACGACGACCGGGGCTTCGGGCGTATCGAGCGTCCCGTTCCCGGTCACGTCTCCCAGCCGCTCCACGACACTCTGAGCCCGGTGAATCTTGTCCCTGTCAATAGGGATCTCCTTTCCGCAGTTCTGGCAGAAGACCTTGTCCCCCTCACCAAGTTGTGCAAGGCTCCGTGAAACGGTCGAGAGCGTGTTACAGTGGGGACATTGCAGGGCGACAGTGCTTCGGGTTACGGTCGTTATCCCCGTCGGCATGTCGGGCGCGCCGGGGACCCCGAGCCGCTGGAGGATCTCTTCTACGTTCTTGAAAGCCTCGCTGTCGACGGGGATATCGCTGCCGCACTTTTCGCAGGTCAGCCTACGCCCTTGGGCCAGGTCCTTGATGGCCAGATGGGGTTTGGTGGTGTGCCCGCAGGAGGGGCAGGTAAAGGATATCGTTTCCCTGGTGATATTCATTTATTTTTCCTTCCTCGGTGTATAACCTAAACGGGGGCTCAAAACGTCACGAACTCCCCGATTCGTTCAGCCTTCTTCTTTCCTATTCCCTTGACCTGTTCCAAGTCGGCGACAGTCTTGAACGGCCCTCTTTTTGTGCGGGTGTCAATGATGCGGCCTGCCGTCACCTCCCCCACGCCGGGTATCCGCATGAGGTCGAAGGCCGCCGCCCGGTTGATGTCAACCGGCGGGTCGTCCTTCGTCAGCTTATCGGAGGGGTGGGAAGGTTCCTCCTCGTCGGCCCGTTCCACGGTTCCCAGGCTCCCCCCAAGCTTCGGGCCGAAGGAGACGTAGCGGGCGATCGTTTTGGCCTTGTCTTTGCCCAGCCCCGGCACCTCATAGAGGTCGGTCTCGGCCAGAAAATCCCCGTGGGCCTTCCGGTAGGCGACGATCCGCGCGGCCGAGGCCTCCCCGATGCCGGGGATGAGCGTGATATCGGGTGCGGACGCCCTGTTGATGTCAAAGTCGAGGCCCAGGGCGTAGCGTTCCGTGGGCGGCAGCTCCTCGATGATCACGCGGCGGCCGTGGCGGGTTTCAATGACGTTGATCCGGCTGCCGTCGGGCACCTTGCGCTTGAGGGTCTTGTTGTCTATGCCGGCCTTTCCGACCTCCCAGCGATCAAGCGCGGACCCGACGGCCGTGCCCTTCGGAAGGATTTCGATGGCGCCGCCGGGCGCGCGGCAGACGACCCGCGATTGGACCGGATCGGGAAAGAAGCGACCATCGACCCAGCGAACGATATATGAGGCCGTGCAGACAAGGAGGATGACGGCGGCGAGAAACACGATCCCCGGACGGTAGCGCCGGATATCGGGGAGAGGGGGTGGAATTTCGACGGAGCGGTTGTCAGAAACCGTATCCGAACAGGAGGTTGTCTTATCGGGGCGAGCTATCTCTTCCACAGATCGACCGATAATGATGATTCAATGGTAACGAAATATTATGTCATTGCGAGGAAGCGAAGCAGCTTGCTTCGCTTTGCTCGCAACAGGCTCCGCAATACCCTGATTCGCGCGAGGTAATTATCTTCTGTCCCGGGTTCCTCGATGTAGTCAGGGGATTGCCGCGCACCCTTCGGGTGCTCGCAATGACGGTTTAAGACGACGGCGATAGAGTATTCTTAGCTCCCTTCCCTGGCCCGGCGCTTCTTCTCGTCCTTCAGGAGTTTATACTCGATGCTGTCCACCAGCGCGTTCCAGCTGGCCTGGATGATGTTGGGGTGCACGCCGACGGTTTCCCACGTGTCTTCCTTGTCTCCCGATTCAATGAGGACGCGGACGGTTGCCGCGGTGCCGTCCTCGGTGGTGATCACGCGCACCTTGTAGTCCAGGAGACGCATGTCGGCAAGCTCCGGGTAGAACTTTTCCAGCGCCTTGCGTATGGCGTTGTCCAGCGCGTTGACCGGCCCGTTGCCGGTGGCGGCGGTGTGCTCGACGCGGCCGTCCACGTCGATCATGACGGTGGCCTCGGACAGCGGCTCCTTGTCACCCGTGCGCCGTTCCACGATGATCCGAAAACCCCGCAGACGGAACGAAGGCTTGTAGCGGCCAAGGCCGCGGTTGACCAGGAGCTCGAACGAGGCGTCGGCCCCCTCGAACTGGTAGCCCCTGCTTTCCATTTCCTTGATGCTCTTGACCAGCAGCTTGGTCTTCTCGTCCTCTGTCGAAAGGTTGATGCCCAGCTGCTTTGCCTTGAACCGGATGCTGGAGTGCCCCGACTGGTCGGAGATGAGGATCCGCTGTTCGTTTCCGACCAGCGCCGGGTCGATGTGTTCGTAGGTGAGGGGGTTCTTGGTGACGGCGCTGGCGTGGATGCCCCCCTTATGAGCAAACGCGCTCTCCCCGACGTACGGCCCGTGTTTATCCGGTACCCGGTTTGCCATATCGTCCACGAACCGGGAGACCTCCTTGAGCCGGGCCAGCTGCTTGTCGGAGATGCACTCGATGTCCATCTTTATCTTCAGGTTAGGGATAATCGTGCAGAGGTTGGCGTTGCCGCACCGCTCCCCGTAGCCGTTGAGCGTTCCCTGGACCTGATCGATCCCCATCTCAACCGCGAAGAGGGAATTTGCCACGGCAAGGCCGTTGTCGTTGTGGCAGTGGATGCCCAGCGGCAGGCTGACCGTTTCCCTGACGCGGCCGATGATCTCCCTGATCTGCCAGGGCATCATCCCGCCGTTCGTATCGCACAGCACGATGCAGTCGGCGCCCGCGACCGCTGCCGCCGAAAGCGTCGCCAGGGCGTAGTCGGTATCGGCGACGAAGCCGTCAAAGAAGTGCTCGGCGTCGTAGAAGAGCTCGCGCGTCCTGGGCCTCAGATAACGCAGCGTATCGGCGATCATGCCCAGGTTCTCCTCGGGGGAGCACCCAAGCGCCTCCCGCACGTGGATATCCCACGATTTCCCGAAGATGGTGATCACCTCGGTCTCGACGGCCGCCAGCGTCTTGAGAAGCTCGTCGTTTTCGGCGGCGATTCCCTTTTTCCGGGTGCTGCCGAACGCGGCAACCTTGGCGATGGAAAAGCGCATCGTCTTTACCGCCTTGAAAAACGCGTCGTCCTTGGGATTGGTGCCCGGCCATCCGCCCTCGATGTAGTGAACGCCCAGGTCGTCCAGTCGCTTGGCGATCCTGAGCTTATCGTCGAGGATAAACGAGATATCCTCGGCCTGGGCCCCGTCTCTCAAGGTAGTGTCATAGATCTTGACAAACCGCATCGGCTCTCCTTATAGCTCCTCCTGGGTAACCGGGGGAGAATCGCCGCCGAGGTCAAACTCCTCGTGCAGCACCCGGACGGCCAGCTCCGTGTATTTACGCTCGATCGCGCAGGAGACCTTGATCTCCGACGTGCTGATCATCAGTATGTTGATCCCTTCCTTGGCAAGCGCCTGGAACATCTTCGAGGCAACTCCGGCGTGGCTGCGCATGCCGACCCCGACGATGGAGACCTTGGCGATGTTCTCGTCGGCGATGACCTCTGCGGCCGCAAGCTCTCCCCTGAGCCCTTCGAGGATCTGGGTGGCCTTCTTGAGATCGGTCCGGGGAACGGTAAAGGTGATGTCGGCGCTGTTATCGGCCCCGACGTTCTGGATGATCATATCCACGATGATGCCCGCGCCCGCGATCGTCCCGAAGATCCGGGAGGCGATCCCCGGTTTGTCGGGTACCCCGCGTATAGTTACCTTTGCCTCGTTGACGTTATAGGCGATTCCCGATACCACAACCTGTTCCATATCCTTATCCTCTCCGGTTACGATCGTCCCGGACCCGTCGGTGAAGCTCGACTTCACCACGAGGGGGACGTTGTATTTCTTTGCGAATTCCACCGAGCGCGTATGGAGAACCTTTGCCCCGAGGCTTGCCATTTCCAGCATTTCGTCGTACGAGATCTTTTCGAGCTTCCTCGCGTTTGGGCAGATGTTGGGATCGGTGGTATAGACCCCGTCGACATCCGTATATATCTCACAGAGGTCGGCCGAAAGGGCCGCGGCAAGCGCCACCGCCGTCGTGTCCGATCCGCCGCGCCCCAGCGTGGTGATGTTTCCCTCACCGTCCACACCCTGGAAACCAGCCACCACTACGATCGTTCCCCGGTCGAGCTCGTCTTTGATCTGCTGTTTTTCGATTTCGGTGATCCGGGCCCTGGTAAAAGCGCTGTCGGTAATGATCTTTACCTGATAGCCGAGAAACGACCGGGCGGGGACCGACAGGTGGTTGAGCATCATCGCCAGGAGCGCAACCGTCACCTGCTCGCCGGTGGATACCAGTACGTCCATTTCCCGCTCGTGGGGGGCCGGGTTGATCTTTTTTGCCAGCTCGATGAGCCGGTCGGTCTCGCCGGACATCGCCGAGAGCACGACTACCAGGTCGTTGCCTGCCCGCCGTGAGGCGATAACACGGTTTGCGACGTTGGCGATGCGGTCGATATTGGCCACAGAGGTGCCGCCGTATTTTTGAACAATCAGTGCCACAGGATTCTTATAACCTCCCTGATCGGCGTCTTGCGGTGTTACCGTGAGAGACGCCGCGTGATACCCGGACAATAGAGAGCCGATTGCCGGAAGTGTCGTATACATACATCGATACGGGGAAAACCGCCGGGACCCGGCGCGAGGGGCCGAGCCGGGCGGGGCCCTGCCCCGTGATCCGCCGGTTGCTTTCTCCCGTCCGTTAGGGAGGCTTATCGACGCCGCATTTTGTTTCAGAGTCCATTGTCTCTCGTCCGTCCTACCGCCCGCGCGCCCGAGAAGTCAGCGCCTCGTACACCACCGGGTAATCGCCGAAAACGGTGACATCGAATCTCCGTTTATCGGCGCCCGTGATTGTAATGTAGATTTCGATCCTTTCATCGGGAAGCCAACGGTCCGCCCGCTCGGCCCACTCGATTACCACGATGCCGTCGGTCTCGAGGTATTCCTCCCACCCGAGGTCGGAAAGCTCATCAACCGATGAGATGCGGTAGAGGTCGATGTGGTAGAGAGGAAGCCTTCCCGGGTACTCATTGACGTAGGTGAAGGTGGGGCTCGTCACTACGTAAGTATCGGGCACCGAAAGCCCCGCCGCGATTCCCTGGGTCAGCTTCGTCTTGCCCGAGCCAAGGTCTCCGAAAAGGCAGACGACGATTCCCGGAGGCGCCGCCTTCCCGACAGCCTTCCCGACGGCGAAGGTCTCCTCTGGAGACCGGGTAACCAGCGAGCACCCGGTCCTCCTGCCGCCGTCCCCCTGCTGATCGCTGTGACCCTGTCCGACCGACGTCGACAACGGAAATCCCCCCAAAAGTTTATCGCCGCTTCTCCCCGGGGACCTTCCGGGGATCTCCGACTAAAAGTAATAGGGCAGCGCGCCCGCGAACTCCCGGCCGCCGCAACAAAGATCGGTAATCACCCCCGGTATTTCGGAGAGCACGTCCCCGGCGATCAGGGATATTTCGCCGACCCGCTCGATTGCGCGGTCCGCCGCGGCCGCGTGGATGAAGACGGCGGCGGCCGTCGATTGAGCCGGGTCCCCGGATGCGGCCAGGAACCCGCCGATGAGCCCCGTGAGGACGTCTCCCATGCCGCCGGAGGCCATGCCGGGGTTTCCGCCCGTGGCGATGAAGATATCGCCCGAGGGGGAGGCGACGATCGTCCGCGCGCCCTTGAGCACGAGCCACACCCCGAACTTTTCGGCAAAGGCGCGCGAGACGCCGATCCGGTCCTCTTCCACGTCGGCGGCCGCTTTGCCGATAAGGCGGCCCATCTCACCCGGGTGGGGCGTCAGGATGATGTCGCCCTTTTTTTTCTTGAGGATATCGGGCTCAAGCGAGATGACGTTGATCCCGT
The DNA here is from genome assembly GCA_963735595.1 of uncultured delta proteobacterium. Taxonomy (GTDB): domain Bacteria; phylum Desulfobacterota; class Zymogenia; order Zymogenales; family Zymogenaceae; genus JAFGAS01. The sequence goes on from CAVTLK010000005.1 coordinate 152,367, forward strand.
CGGCGTCGATCACTTTGGGGAGATCGACCTCGGTTATCAGGCGCCTGGTCACTTCCCATGCCCCCGCGCCCGTCCCGAGGCCGGGCCCCAGCGCCACGGCGGTCTTGCCCTCGAGAATCTTGATAACCCGCCCGAAGGCGGTCTGGTCCAGCGCCCCGCCCGTGTCCGGCAGCGGCTCGGTCATCGCCTCGGTCAGCTTTGCGGCCAGCACCCCAACCTGCGATTCCGGGGTGCCCACCGTCACGAGGCCGGCCCCCGCGACCAGCGCGCCCATCCCGCAGAGGGCCGCGGCACCGGCCTTTCCCATCGAGCCGGCCAGTATCAGGACATGCCCGAAGTCCCCCTTATGGGCGGTCGGCCGGCGCCTCGTCATCAGCGGATCGAACAGCTCCGGCGTCAGCACGTGATCGCGGATCGCCATTCGTCCGGCGAGCTTATCGGGGACGCCGATGTCAAGGAGGATGAGCCGTCCGCAGTGCTCTGCGCCCGGATGGATGAGGTTTCCCCGCTTCGGGAGGGCAAACGTGACCGTCACGTCGGCCATCACGGCCGAGCCCATCACCTTTCCGGTGTCAGACGAGATGCCGGAGGGGATATCGATCGAGAGAATCGCGTACCCGTCGTTTATCAGTGTGATGATGCGGGAAAATATCCCGGAGACCTCCCGTTCGAGCCCGGTGCCCAGCAGGGCGTCGACCACGATCCCCCTGGCCGAGATCGAATCGGCCAGCGCCGCGATGTCCTCGTCTCCGGCAATCGGCACGACCGGAATCCCCATCTTTTTAATGGTCGAGAGGTTGCCGGCGGATTCTCCCTCGCGTACCGATTCGATGGTCCCGGCGATAAAGACGTCGACTTCAATGCCCTGGTTGGCGAGGTGACGGGCGATAACGAAACCGTCGCCGCCGTTGTTGCCGGTACCGGCCACGATCGTTACGCCGGTTTGTTGCGCCTCCGGGAAGTGCTCCAGGAGGATCTTTGCCGATCCCCTGCCGGCGTTTTCCATCAACACCGCGCCCGGTATCCCGTATTCCTCGATCGCCAGCCGGTCAAGCTCCCGGATGATGGGTGTGGTCGCCGCTTTCATACTACTATCCAATAAGGGCGCTATGGAGTAGCGTCCGTTATAGTCAAATCCACCGCCGCGTCCGGTTTTCCCCGGGCGCCTATCCCTCGAAGATCACCACGGCAAAGGCAATGTCCCTCGAATGGGTCAGGGAGAGGTGAATCGTCCGTGCCCCCAGTTCCTCAAATAACCTGAGCGCCCCCCCGTGGAGCTTGATCGAGGGCTTCCCCCGGGCGCCCTTGACCACTTCGATCTCGTTCATCGCCGCCCCCTGGAATAGCCCCCGGCCGAGCGCCTTGAGGGTAGCCTCCTTGGCGGCGAACCGGGCCGCATACGAGGAGGCCGCGTTCTTCTTCCTTTTGCAGTAGGCGTTTTCCCACTCGGTGAAGATACGCCGCTCGAAACCGTGACCCTGACGCTTGAGCGCCAACGCCATCCGGTCGATCTCGAGGGCGTCGGTGCCGACTGAAAGGATCATACGAGCTCCTTTTCGATCGTCTCGGCGATCCCGGCCGCAAGGCCGGTAATCAGCGCCTGGTCCTCACCCTCGATCATCACCCTGACCTTGTTTTCCGTGCCGGAATAGCGTACGAGGACGCGACCCTTGTCGCCGAGGCGCCGCTCGGCGTCGCCTATCGCCGAGGCGATCTTCGGTATTTCCGAGAGGACGACACGGCGGCCGACCCGGACGTTCTTGAGCACCTGGGGGAAATCGGTGACGATGCCGGCAAGGTCCGACAGCCTCCTGCCTTTGCGCGCCATCGCCGCAAGGAGCATGAGGGCCGAGAGGATTCCGTCGCCGGTGGTGTTGTAGTCCAGGAAGATGATGTGGCCCGATTGCTCCCCGCCAAGGTTGTAACCGCCCTTAACCATCTTCTCCACGACGTAGCGGTCGCCCACCTGCGTGCGGATGAGCCGCCCGCCCATTTGCTTCATGAACAACTCGAGCCCCATGTTGCTCATGACCGTAGCGACGAGCACGCCGTCTTTGAGCTCACGGTTTTCCATCATCTGGGCTGCGCACACCGCCATGATCTTGTCCCCGTTGAACTCGGTCCCGTTTTCATCGACCACGATGATACGGTCAGCGTCCCCGTCCAGCGCGATCCCGATATCGGCCTTTGCCTCCTTGACGAGCGTGCTGACGACCTGGGGGTAGAGCGAGCCGCAGCCGGCGTTGATATTCTCCCCGTTGGGCTCGTGCCCGCAGGTGACTACCTCGGCGCCGAGCTCCTCGAAGACCGCGGGCGCCACCCGGTAGGCCGCGCCGTGGGCGCAGTCCACCGCTATCTTCATTCCCGAGAGGTCGAGGTCCTTCGGAAAGGCGCTCTTGAGAAATACGATATAACGCCCGACGGCATCTTCGACCCTGAATGCCTTGCCGACCTCGGAGGCAATGGGACGCAGCCGGGCCAGCTCGTCGGACGAGATGAGCTTTTCGATCTCGAGCTCTTTCTCGTCCGGGAGTTTGAAGCCGTCGCCGGAGAATATCTTGATCCCGTTGTCCTGAAAGGGATTGTGGGATGCGGAGATCACGACGCCGGCGTCGGCCCTCATACTTGCCGTGATAAACGCGATGCCCGGTGTCGGCAGCGGGCCGACGAGAAGCACGTCGACGCCCATCGAGCAGATCCCGGATGCCAGCGCCGTTTCGAGCATATAACCGGAAAGCCGCGTATCCTTACCGATGACGATCCGGTGGCGCTTGGCGCCCCCCTTGAAGATGTAGGCGGTGGCCCTGCCAACCTTCATGGCGGTCTCGGTGGTCATCGGCTCCTCGTTGGCCACGCCGCGGATTCCATCGGTTCCGAAGAGTTTCTTCATGATCCTTGTGTCCTTTCGAGCAGAGCCCGGTACGACGATCGCCCGTACCCCTCCCGATCGCGGGTTATCGCCGGGGAGGCGCTACGTCCTTGCCCGCTTGATCGCGTCCACAACGGCAAGCGCGTCCCTGGTCTCGGCGACATCATGGACGCGGACGATGTGGGCGCCCTGGAGGACCGCGGCCGACGCGGCCCCGACGCTCGCCCAGAGGCGGTCGTTAACGGGTTTGCCGGTGAGCGAACCGATGAACGACTTCCGAGACGCGCCGACCAGCACCGGACGCCCGAGTTCGAAGAAATCCCGGATATGCCCGATGAGCGTGAGGTTATCCTCGGCGGTCTTGCCGAAACCAATGCCGGGGTCTATGATGATCCGCTCGGGGTCAATCCCCGCGGCCACCGCGCGCTCGATCGTCCGCCCGAGGGCGCCCCGGACCTCACCTATCAGGTCCGTGTAGTGCGGATCTTTCTGCATGTCCCGCGGCGTCCCCTTGATATGCATGAGGATGACCGGCACCGAAAGGGCCGCGGCCAGCGGCGCCATGTCGGGGTCAAAGGCGAGCGCGCTGATGTCGTTAATCATCGCGGCGCCGGCCTCGACCGCCCGCCGCGCCACCCCGGCCTTGTAGGTATCGATGCTCAGGGGCGTGTCGATCCGCCTATGAATCTCTTCGATAACGCCGACGACCCGGCGCGTCTCCTCCTGTTCCGAGACGGGATCCGCTCCCGGGCGCGACGATTCCCCGCCGATATCGATGATATCGGCGCCGTCCCCGGCCATCGCCAGCGCCCGGGCGACTGCCTGATCCGTCGTGCAATACCTTCCGCCGTCGGAAAAGGAGTCCGGCGTGACGTTGAGTATCCCCATGATGAGGGTCCGCCGGGAAAGATCGAAAGACCCGCCGCCCATCGTGAGGACGAACCGGCCAGCCTCGCCACGAGCCCGGTTTTCGTCAAGACGCCGGTCGCTGTCGGGCCGGCTATCGTCGGTGGTGGATCGGGTCATGTCGCATCACGTCCTGCCGGAAAATTCCCGGGGAAGCCCGGGAAAGCCCGTTTCTTAAAGATACCATCGGGCCGGGCTATGCCTCGTCGGCCGTCCGCTTTGCCGTCGAGACGGCCGCTTTCGCGTTTCCCAATATTCCGGTAATCTCATCTCCGGACAGGACTTCCTTTTCCAGGAGGCTTTTCGCCAGGAGGTGAAGCTTGTCTAGGTTCTTTTCGAGGATCTTTCTCGTCGCCTTCAGACACTCGTCGACGATCCTTTTCACCTCGCCGTCAATCTCCTCGGCGGTCTTCTCGCTGTAATCCTTATGCTGGGCGATCTCCCTGCCTAAAAAGATCATCTCTTCGCGCTTGCCGAAGGTCAGCGGCCCGAGGCTTTTGCTCATCCCCCATTCGCAGACCATCTTGCGGGCGATATTGGTAACCACTTCCAGGTCCTGCCCCGCCCCGGTGGAAATCTCTCCCAAGACGAGCTCCTCGGCGACCCGGCCGCCCAAAAAGATCTGTATCTTTTTCTCGAGAAAATCCTTTTTATAGCTGTGCCGGTCGTCGATCGGCAGCTGCTGGGTTATGCCCAGCGCCCTGCCCCTCGGGATGATCGTGACCTTGTGAATCGGGTCGGTGCCGGGCAGCAGCATCGCCACGAGGGTGTGGCCCGACTCATGATAGGCGGTCAGGCGCTTTTCCTCGTCGTTGATGATCATCGATCTGCGCTCGGAGCCCATGAGGAGCTTGTCCTTGGCCTCTTCGAGGTCGACCATCTCGACCTTCTGCTTGCCCCGCTTGGCGGCGATAAGGGCCGCCTCGTTGACCATGTTTTCGATATCGGCCCCGGAAAAACCGGGTGTTCCCCTCGCCAGGATCGAAAGATCCGCACCCTTCGCCAGGGGAACCCGCCGCGTGTGGACGACCAGGATCTTTTCGCGGCCGATATAATCGGGAATCGGGATGACGATCTGCCGGTCGAAACGGCCCGGCCGCAGCAGGGCCGGGTCCAGCACGTCGGGGCGGTTGGTGGCGGCAATCAGGATTACCCCCTGGTTGGACTCAAAACCGTCCATCTCGACCAGGAGCTGGTTGAGGGTTTGCTCGCGCTCGTCATGGCCGCCGCCCAGGCCCGCCCCGCGATGCCGCCCCACCGCGTCGATCTCATCTATGAATACGATACAGGGGGAGCGGTGCTTGGCCTGCTCGAAGAGGTCGCGCACCCGCGCCGCCCCCACGCCGACGAACATCTCCACGAAATCGGAACCCGAGATCGTGAAGAACGGGACTTCGGCCTCGCCCGCAATTGCCCGGGCCAACAGCGTCTTCCCGGTCCCCGGGGCGCCCATCAAGAGGACTCCCTTGGGGATGCGGCCGCCCAGGCGCGTGAACTTTCCGGGGTCCTTGAGGAACTGGACGATCTCCTTGAGGTCCTCTTTTGCCTCATCGATGCCCGCCACATCCTCAAACGTCACCTTCTGGTGAGATTCAGACAAGAGCTTGGCGCGGCTCTTGCCGAAGGAAAGGGCCTTGCCGGGGCCGCCCGAGTTCATCTGCCGCATAAAGAAAAACCAGAAGACGACCAGCATCACCACGAGGATGCCCATCTGCGCCATGCCGGTCTCATACCAGGGGACGGTCTCGGGCTTGGCCAGGACGGTCACCTTACTGTTGATCAGGGAGCGGACGAATTCGGGATCGTCCGGAATATAGGTCTTGAATTTCTTGCCCTTTTTCGTTTCCCCGGTGACTTCCTTACCTTCGATGGTTACCTTGTCGATCTTCTTGTCTCCGGAGGCGCCGACCAGGGAGAGAAACTCGGTGTAGCTGACGTCCTTGACGTCGCTTTTTGGAGGCGAGAGGAGGCTGACGGCGATGATGACCACCAGGACGATCACCAGCCACAGGGAGAGGTTCTTAAGCGATTGATTCATCCCGATCCTTTGTATCGCAACAGGCCCTGTAAAAAGGCCCCGATACGGCGCGAATAAAATAATCTTGTAATGTTACCATCTTTCATATATATTGTCAATTATCGTTTTGCTCCGGCTGGTCAGCTTTATTCATAACGCGGGAGGCGATACACTATGTTTTCCGCTCAACGGCTCGGTTTCGTCGGTTCGGGGAATATGGCAGAGGCCCTGATGCGGGGGGTCGTGGAAAAAGGCCTCTGGCCGAAGGAGCAGGTTATCGCCTCCGACGCCTCTCTCGAGCGGCTTTCGGCAATCGGCCGAAAGCTCGGCATTAAAACGGCCGCTGATAACCGCGAGGTTGTCACGTCCTCGGACATGGTCATCATCGCGGTCAAACCCGCCCAGGTGCCCGAGGTTCTTTCGGAAGTCGCCGACGTCGTAACTGCCGATACGCTCGTCGTCTCGATTGCCGCGGGCGTCACGCTTGCGACGATCCAATCCCGGCTCAAGAAAAACATCCCGGTTATCCGGGTGATGCCCAATGCCCCGGCAATGGCGCTTGCCGGTATGTCGTGCCTTTCGGCGGGCAGCAGCGCCGGTCCCGACCACCTCGCCGAGGCGATGAAGCTCTTCTCGGGAGTGGGCGAGGCGCTGGTCGTCCCCGAGGCGCATCTGGACGCCGTTACGGCGCTCTCGGGCAGCGGCCCGGCCTACGTTTTTCTGGTGATCGAGGCGCTGTCGGACGCGGGCGTCCGGGCGGGGCTGCCGCGAAAGACCGCCGAAAAGCTATCCGCCCAGACGGTGCTCGGCGCCGCGAAGATGGTCATCGAGACCGGCAAACACCCGGGTGAGCTGAAAGATATGGTGGCCTCTCCCGCGGGAACGACCATCGAGGGGCTGGCCGTGCTGGAGGAAAACGGTGTGCGGGGGGCGTTTATCGAGGCGGTAGACGCGGCCTACCGGAGGGCCAGGGAGCTGGGAGGGAAATAAGTAGGCGATAGGCGTTATCGGACGCTATCGGCATAAGGTAACCGCTTCCGGATGCCCGAGTAACGAGACGATACCGTGGGACGACGGGATTAGTGTACACCGCCGAGTCATCCTTTGTTCGGGCGGTTTCTATTACCTCCCGTTTGAATATGTTCTTATAACCTTTTTCATTCCATTAGTCGGAGCAGTGTCATGCCAGAAAAAACGATCAAGGTCTACGGTTATCGCTGGGTGGTGCTCGGGCTCTTTTTCGTCATCAACCTTATCATGCAGGCAAACTGGATTACGTTTGCCCCCATCACCGGCGATGCAGCGGCGTTTTACGGGGTCTCGGAGCTTTCCATTGCCGTTCTCTCGATGATCTTCATGATCGTCTACCTTGCCGTGTCCATCCCCGCCTCATACGTCATCGATACCTACGGTATCCGCATCGGTATCGGTATCGGGGCGGCGCTCACCGGTATCTTCGGCCTGATGAGGGGCTTTTCCGGCGGCAGCTACGCGATGGTCTTTGCCGCTCAGTTTGGGCTTGCGATCGCCCAGCCCTTCATACTCAATGCCGTTACGGCGGTCTCGGCCCGGTGGTTTCCGCTCAAGGAGCGGGCGACGGCCGCCGGGATCTCGGTGCTGGCCCAGTTTATCGGGATTATCCTGGCCATGGCGCTTACCCCCATGCTCTTTCTGGGTATGGGGATGGCCAAGATGCTGATGGGCTACGGTATCGTCTCGGCCGCCGGGGCCGTGCTTTTCCTCGTCTTCATGCGGGAAAAACCGCCGACGCTCCCGGGGCTTGCCGGCAGCGACGAGCGGCATACGGTCTTCGAGGGGCTCAAGCATATCTTTAAGCAGCGCGACATGATTATCCTCATCGTCATCTTCTTCATCGGACTGGGGATGTTCAATGCCGTGACTACCTGGATCGAGCAGATCCTTGCCCCCCGGGGCTTTTCCATAGAGCAGGCGGGCTACGCCGGGGCTATCATGCTGTTCGGGGGTATCGCGGGGGCGGTCGTCTTTCCGATCCTCTCGGACGTCTTTCAGAAGCGCAAGTTCTTCATAGTCCTTACGGTGATCCTGACTATCCCGGGGCTTGTGGGCCTCACGTTTGCCACCTCGTTCGTTCTGTTGATGCTATCGAGCTTTGCGCTGGGCTTCTTCTTTATGGCAGGCGGACCCATCGGCTACCAGTACAGCGCCGAGCTGACGCACCCCGCGCCGGAAGCCACCTCCCAGGGGCTGCTGGTGCTGGCGGGCCAGGTTTCGGGGATCATTTTCATCTTCGGGATGGACGCGCTTCGGACCGAGAACCGCGCCATGACGCCGTTCATGCTGGTCTTCGTTGGGATGCTTATTATCAACGTGATCCTCTCCGTCATGCTCAACGAATCCAAGATGATGAAGGTCCACGAAAAGGAGGAAGCCCTGATTCACGGCAAGACCGCGAAGAAGAAGTGAGGGCCTTTCTCGTGTCCCGGACGACCGGGGTGAGTATGAAACCAATGCGCCCGTAGCTCAGGGGATAGAGCAACGGACTTCGGATCCGTTGGCCGCACGTTCGAATCGTGCCGGGCGCGCTCTTGCTCCAGAAATAAAAAACGGGGGAAGTAGTTTCCCCCGTTTATTATTTTACGGCCCTATTACGTCTATCTGGGATTAAAGAGGGAGTTGCCGCCGTTAAACGCCCGGTCCAGGATCAGGTCAACCACCTGGATGCCGTTGGTCATCGCGCCGTAGATGCTGTGGGAGAACTTGGGCTGGTACAGACCGCCGATGGGGGTTTTCATCGGCAGGCGCTTGGGTCCGAACTGCGTCACGAGGGCGGCCATGTCGTAGTTGCTTCCGGTTGGCGAACCCGACCAGCGGGCATAGGTGGCCGGGGTCGAAATATCCTTAACGACGATATGTTTCCTGAGGCCGGGCACGAAGTATTTTTCGGCTATCCCGATGAAGAAATCCGCCCAACGTTCTTTTTCCGCCCGGTATCGGGCGGGGTCTTTTGCACGCCAGTGAGGCCACGTGCCTATCGCAAAGGGGACACCGCGAACGATGATGGTGTTCTTGCCCCGGGTGGTCAGCGACGGGCAGATGACGGCCGCATGGAAACAGTCCTCGGAAAAGGCGTTTTCCCCGGCCAGGAACGCGTTAAAAAGCTTCTCCGAAGTCCCCCTGCCCGTGGAGACGAGATTATAGGGATAGTCAAGGTCCAACTTCGAGAGGTCGATTCCACTATCAAGGCCGAGACTCACATTGAAGGAGGAGGGGGACATAACGGTCTTCTCGAGCCTTTGGACGTAGCTCTTCGGCAGGTTTTCATCCCCCACGAGGCGCCGCATCGCCACGTTCGGGTCTATGGTGGTGACGACCCGGTCCGCCCGGATTATCCGGTCATCCCCCTCGATCCGGATGCCTTTTACGGTTCCGTTTTCGACGACGATCTGTTCGACCGAGGTGCCGAGCTTGATCTCACCGCCGAGTTGTTGGAAGAGGGCCGCGAGCTTAGCCGGAAACTCGTCGTAGTACCCGTACGGGCGAAACGACCGCGTCATGGAGGACAGCATCGCCCCGACGGCAAGGATCGACGAGGCTCGATCGGACGGAACGCCGGAAAACGCCCCGAAGGTCTCGAGCACCTCCCGGAGGCGCGGGTCCCTGATCCCCATCTTATCCAGCAAACCGGCGTAGGTCAGGTTCAGGCAGGCTACCACCTTGGGCGCCCGGAAGGGGGTGAGCAGGGTGTCCAGCGGTGTACGGATCGCCTTGAGGAGCCTCACCTGAGCGAACAGTTCCACGGCGTACGCTATGAACCGCTCGATGTTCTTGGCCTCGTCGGGGAAGATCCCGGAGAGGTAAGCGACGAAGTTGTCGGTGCCGGTGGGGATTTTGTAGCTGTCGATCTTGTCGCCATGGACGACAAGCCGCCGCATCAGGGCCCCCTCGTGGGCCTTGAGCTTGAGATCGATCTTGAGGTATTCAAGGATCGGGGTGACGTCCGGGAAAATCTGGGTCGTCTCGAAGACGTAGCCGTTGCGTTCGTAGGCGGTGACGTATCCCCCCGGATACCCGTTTTTCTCAACCAGGAGGGTCTTTTTCCCCCTGGTGTTCTTAAGCCACATCACGCCGGTTGCAAGGCCGCTGATCCCTGCCCCGACAATGATCAGGTCATATGCATCGGAGCCGGAATAATTGGAAGTAATCTTGTCTTTTTCGAGAATGATCTTATTGGCCATGATTCCCTCATTGAATGGGTGGATGGATAACGGAGCGAAGGCTCACTCTATCAGCAACCGATACAGGGTCGTCCGGTTCAATGGTTTCGGAAGGGCTCTTTATGCTTGCCCCGGTTATGGTCAATTCATCGCTTCGATTGCGGATTCTACCCCGGTCTTCGGCAGAAATCAAGCATGGATACCATGATCATTCTCCAAACAGCCCGGCCAGCAGGGCCCCGGCGCTATTTTCGTATCGGTTTTCTCACAGAAACAGGGCGGGAATCGGCGTAGTCGGGTATTACTAAATTACGTCAGCGTGTCCGATGTGAGTGGAGAAGTTCAGCGACTAACGGGCACTACCAGGCATGAGTTAACCGGCCTCGAATCCGTCGGCCGGAGGATTCGAAACCTCCGGGGCGTGCGTAACGAAATGCCAGAAAAAAAGGAGCCGGTATACGTACCGACTCCTTTCCTGACTCAAGACCACCAACGGCCGATTATTGGAGACCCACCGTGCCGTCATCCTTTTGCACGAACGCGCGACCCCCGACGAAGACAATTCGATACCCGAGGTTCTCGGCAAACGGTCCGAACGTCGCCACGATGTCGTTCTTGAGAGCGGCGTTTTCCTCCTCCGAGGCCTCGAGCCGCGTTTCGAGGACCCGGTTGACCATCTTCATCTGTTCGAGATACTCGGCCTGGGTCTTGATGAGATCTCCCTGCTTCTCTATGATGACGCGCGTGACCGTTATACCCCCGTATGCCCCATTCACGAGCTCGTAGTTGTTGCAGGTAAAGAAATAGAGCTCCGCGAAAAAAACCAGGGTTACCAAAGAAAGCACTGCCCAAACACCCCATTCGGGCAGGCGGACCTTCAGAAAGTTTTGAACCACGTTCTTTTTCATGATGACCTCCCTGTCTCTGCCACTTACCCCACTCACAAACAACGAGACCATAAAAAGGGATCACCGGCGGGTAAGCCTTTTGTTCTGGTAAATAGCGGTACCCCTTACTTATGGTCATTGACTATCGGTATGCGGGCGGATCGGGCAATTCCAAGTTCCGGCTATAACCCGTTTTCGCCCGCATTGTCGTCTGATCTCATCACTTGGCGGATCGTATCTCCCTTTATCGGGGAGATTCTGTGGAGACTAAGGGGAATATTTTTAACCAATTATACACCAGAATTCCCATAGTGAAGATAAAAAGCCTATTTTTATTACTTAAATTTGCCTTTTTTAATCTTTTTTCCCTTCGTGAGTGCCTAAACTCCCCAGAATGTATGCTGAATGCCTGTTTGTGTCCATTTGTGATAGTTTTCCACTACAGCCCCGGCAAGGGGCATTGCGGCGAAACGTAGAGGAACCCGGACTCCCGCGCATAGCTGGGATGCAGCCTCACGGGAGATCGGTTGTCCCACTACACGGAGACTCGCGCGCGAAGCCGTTTTGGCCGCAGGTATCGGGGAAAACACCGCGCTTGACTATAGGGACTACCACGTGCTAAAATTACCACATATATTTTAGATACTTGGGAGGCACGTAGCGAGAAGATCGAATCTGTGACTGCACTCCTTCACGAGAATTTCCTAACCCCCTGCCTCTATGGAAGAGGGTACGGTTATGCGCACCGAGAATAAGCGAATCCTCTCCCGTTTGATGATCGTCTTTATGACGGCGATTCCGGCCTTTCTGCTCTGCGGCGTCCCGCCGGATAAAGCTCAGGGAACCCAACTCCGAGATACGAATCTCATTAGCATTCTCCCAATTGACCGAAGCGCGCCGGACGCGTATCTTTTACGTCTCGACTCGGGTACCGGGAATGCCGAAACAGCGGGAGAAGATGGTTGGGGCGATGCCGCGGAGGGCCGGGGCGACGATTCTTCCGTCCGTACGGTGCGCGTCGGTTTATACCAGAACCCTCCCAAGGTTTTTATAGACGAGAATGGTAACCCCTCAGGTATCTTCATTGATCTTCTTGACAAGATTGCCAGGCAGGAGAAGTGGAACCTGGAATACGTTCCGTGCGAATGGTCCGAGTGTCTTGAATTGCTCGAAGAGCACCGGATAGATCTGATGCCCGACGTTGCCTATTCACGGGAGCGAGACGAAACATATGATTTCAATAAAACGCCGGTCGTAGACAGCTGGTCCCAGGTGTATGCCAACTCATCGATTCGAGTATCAACACTGTCGGACCTGAACGGACGGCGGGTCGCCGTGCTTAGAGGCGGGATTCAAGAGAGACTCTTCGAAGAGATGATGAACGGGTTCGGCTTCGAGGTGACAACCATCCAGGCCGAGACATACGAGGAAGCGTTCAGACTGGCCAGTCACGGCTACGTTGACGCGGCGGTCTCCAACCATCTTATTGGAGATTATCTATTCCGAAGCTATGGACTGACCAAGACCCCTATCGTTTTTAACCCGACGTCACTATACTTCGCGACCGCCCAGGGGCGTAACCATGGGCTGCTTGACGCGATCGACCGCCATTTGGGCACCTGGCGAAGCGAACCCGATTCCTTCTATTATAAGACACTGGCCCGCTGGATGGAAAAGCCACCCGAGCAGGTTGTGCCGCGCTACCTGATCTGGGTTATCGTCATCACCGGGGGATGCCTCCTTCTGTCGTTCGGGATTATCCAGCTTCTTCGCGCTCAGGTCAGGGTGAAGACGAGGTACCTCGTTACGGCGAACGAATCGCTTCGCGAAAGCGAGGAAAAATACCGTTTGCTCGTGGAAAACCTCAACGATGTTATTTTCTGCCTCGATGCGAAGGGGAATATCATCTATTTGAGCCCCGTCGCCGAGCGCCTGTTCGTCTACCGACCCAAAGAAATCATCGGGAAACCCTTTTCCGAATTCGTTCATGCCGATGACCTTCCGGGCCTTATAAAGAGCCGCGAAGGAACGTTAGGCGGTACGCTGGAGCCGTACGAATACAGATTGGTAGACAAGAACGGCGAAATTCACTATGTCAGGACCTCGAGCCGCCCCGTTAAGAAAGACGGCCGGTCTGTCGGAATAACCGGCGTATTGACCGACATCACCCGGGAAAGACTTGCCGAGGAGGAGCTACGGGAAAGCGAAGTTAGCCTATTAATGGCGCAGCGGATTGCCCACGTAGGGAGCTGGGACTGGGATTTGGAGACAGGCCGGCTCGTGTGGTCCACGGAGACCTATCATATCTTCAACCGTGATCCCGGTGATTATACTCCGAGCGTCGAAGATGCCCTGACTTCCATTCACCCGGACGACCGAAAAGGCCTCGAAAAGATGGTCCGCGCTTGCATCGAGCATAACAAACCATACGAATACGAATACCGCATTGTCAATCCGGACGGTTCGGTCAAACACATTCACGCACTCGGCGAGATGATCCATGATCAGAAAGGAAGGCCGGTGCGCATCCGGGGAACCGTCCAGGACGTCACGGAGCACAAGCGGGTGGAGAGCGCGCTCAGAGAAAGCGAGGAAAAGCATCGAACGATTCTCCAGACCATCGAGGACGGTTATTTTGAGGTCGATCTCAAGGGGAGCTTCACGTCCTTCAACGAGTCTCTGAAAAATATGATTGGCTATGACCACGGAGAGTTGTTGGGGCTCAACTACCGACAGTATATGGCCAAAGAGGTCTCCGACAAGGTCTTCCTAATATTTAATAAAGTCTTCGAGACGGGTATCCCCGCCAAGGCGCTGGACTGGAGGGTTACCAGAAAAGACGGGACGATGATAGATATAGAGACCTCGTTATCCCTCAAGCGGGACAACTCGGGCGCGCCAGTCGGCTTTTTCGGCATCGCCCGTGACCTCACCGAGAAGAAGAAGATGGAGCTGCAGCTCCTGCAGACGGAAAAGCTCTCCGCCGTAGGGACGATGATCTCCGGTGTGGCCCACGAGCTCAACAACCCGCTTACCGCAATTATCGGCAATGCCCAGCTGCTTGCACGGCAGGGCGTGCCCGAGGATGTTAAAAGCAAGCTGGACGTTATCTTACAGGAATCGATACGATCCTCAAAAATCGTCGGCGGCCTGCTGGCGTTCGCCCGTGAGCATAAGCCTGAACGAAGCATGGTCAATCTCAATACTACTATCCTGGAGTCCGTAAAGCTCAAGGAATACGACCTGAAAGTAAACAATATCGACATGAAGCTCTCTCTTGCCGATAACCTCCCCGAAACATCCGCCGATCCGTACCAGATACAGCAGGTCTTCATCAACCTTATCAATAACGCCCGGGACGCCCTGGTTACCAACCAGGGCGGAGGCGCGCTGTCCATCCGAACATATGATGCGGACAGCAATATCATAATAGAGTTCGAGGATACCGGACCGGGTATTCCCGATGAGATCATCAATAGGATCTTCGAGCCATTCTTTACCACAAAGGAAACGGGAAAGGGGACGGGCCTTGGTCTCAGCATGGCCTATGGTATTATCAGGGAACACGGCGGGACTATTTCGGCGGAGAGCAAACCGGGGAAGGGGGCGAGGTTTACTGTTTCGATACCGATCGCGTCGGTAGAAGAGGCAGCGGTGGCGGAAAAGGAGTATCCGCTTGGTGAGCAAAGACCTCGGGGTACCACGTCGATTCTTGTCGTAGAAGATGAAGACAATCTGGCCCAGTTCATTTCAGAAGCGCTATCCGAGGAAGGATATTACGTAACCTGCTGTAGTAACGGCAAGACGGCGATAGAGAACCTGGAGAAGAATAGATACGATCTTATCATCTCGGATATGAAAATGCCGGGAATGAGCGGAGTGGAACTTTATCAGTATATCCAAAAGCACCACCCTGAGATGACACAGAAGGTGCTTTTTATGACCGGCGATGTGTTAGGCAAAGATACGCAGAATTTCCTCAAGATCGCCGGGCACAACTATATCGAAAAGCCCTTCGAGATTGTCAAATTGCTTCAGATCATCCACAAAATCGTATAAAGATAATAAACCCGTTGGGAATAAAAAACCGCTCGATTATGCTCGGGACCGTTTTCATGTCAAGGCGCGATCATGGGTAACGGGAGTCAGGGACATCTATCGTATGGTCCTAACGGTGCGGACGGCGCCCATGGCCGGGTCGGGGACAGAAAAGAATAGTTGTCTAACCGGCTTATAATCTGGTACAGTAGACGCTCAATCCGACGTCGGGGGTACGTGAAATCCCCCGATACTATCCCGTTTCACAGGTTATATGGAGAGGGTAGACAATGAATGATACCACCGGAAAAAAGACCGTGACACGAACGCCGCCGAAAGGGACTCATAAGCTCCCCCTGGGGATCAAGCTCTCCTTCGGCATCGGGGATATCGCCAGTAACTTCTTCATCGTTACGACGGGGATGTATCTCCTCTACTTTCTGATCAAAGTCGTCGGCGTGGACCCCAAGCTTGCCGGCGTTATGCTGTTGATACCGAAGCTCTGGGACGTGATCCTTGACCCGATTATGGGGGGGATCTCGGACGTCACCCGTTCCCGGTTCGGCAGGAGGCGTCCCTACCTGCTCTACGGCGCAATCCCCTACGGCCTGATATTTTTCATACTCTTCATCGCCCCCGGCTGGCGTACCGAGTTCGCCAACGCGCTGCACGTTGCGATCGTCTTCTTTTTGGGCTGCACCATGTTTGCCGTTATCAATGTCCCGTACGCGAGCATGGTGCCGGAGATGTCCGACGACTACAATGAGCGGATGTCGATCGTGTCGTACAGGATGTTCTTCGCCTCGGTCGGGGCGCTATTGGCGGGAGGGCTGGCGATGCCGCTGGTGGAGGCCGGCGGGGGGGGCGCGCCGGGCTTCCGGCTCATGGGGGCGGTCTTCGGCCTTGGCATGGTGATCACGCTGTTCGTCTGTTTCTTCGGTACCGCCAAGGCGCCAAGCCTGCCGCCGAAAAAGGAGATGCCGCCCATAAAGGAGCAGATCAGGATAGCGGCCCGGAACTTTCCCTTTGTCATGCTGATGGCCAGCTATTTTTTGCAGGCGCTGGCCATCGGGGTGATGATGGCCGGATTTATCTTCTACGTGGAATACGCGATGCACCTTCCCAAGACGGCCATGAACATCGCCTTCCCGATATTCCTGGTCACCGGGATACTCTTTATACCGGTGTGGCTGGCGGTGGGAAAACGGCTGGGCAAGATCAAGTCATACCGCATCGGCCTGGTATTCTTTACCGTCATGATGGCCTCACTCTTCTTCACGAGCCCCTCGCTGTTATGGCTCTTCTATGTCCAGATATTCCTGGCGGGAATCGGGTTTTCCAGCTTCCAGCTCTTCCCCTTTTCCATGCTCCCGGATACCGTGGAATACGACCAGATGCAGTCCGGCCTGAGGCGGGAGGGGGTCTTCTCCGGCATGTGGTCGGCGGGACAGAAGATCGCTTACTCCGTGGGCCCGCCGATAGTCGGGTTTGCCCTTTCGCTGTCGGGATTCGTTGCCGAAGGCGTGCAGCCGGAGAGCGTGAATATCGGCGTCCGTGCGGCCTTCTGCCTATTTCCCGCGGCCATGGTCTTGTTGAGCTTCCTGCCGTTTTCCAAATATACCCTCACCGAGCAGGAGTTCGAGAACATAAAGGCGCGCATCGCGGGTAAGACCCGGTAGGCCGGCGGGAGCCGGCGGGCGTCATCAACAATAACGGAAGGGGAGGCCGGTTACCGGCCTCCCCTCTTTTTTAGTCGACGAACATGGCCCCCGGCCGCAAACGTACGTCGTCCCCGGGTTGGACTATGGCTTTTCCCGCTTGCGGTAATAGAACGAGACGAGCCGGTCCACGATGAGGCCCGCCGCAAACCCGACGGCCATGTTCGTAAAGACGGCCAGGACCACGGTGGCCGAGAGCGGGATGATGTCGCGGCCCCACGTAATATCGCGGGCGAACTTGACCAGCTCCAGCCCCACCAGGAACATCATGGCCCCGATGATGGCCGTTGGGAAGCGGGAAAACAGGTGCACGAGCCAGGCGGCCGCAAAGACGCCCAGGGTGATCTCGATGACCCCCTCGATGATGTTCGTTCCCCCGGTCCGCGCCCCAAAGTAGTACTGGCCCGCCAGGCCCCCACAGCCGTGGCACAGCGGCATCCCGCCGAAAAAGGGAAACACGAGGTTCATGACACCCATGTTGGTCGCGAGCTTCCTCTCGGAGACGGGCCGGTCCGGGAAATACCGGGAAATCAGGGCGGCCGTGGCGATGACGGCGTTGGTGGCGGTCAGCGGGATCTGGGCAAGCCCGCCCGAAACGAACGTTGTGAGGAGATCGTGCGCTGAAAAGAACGTCAAAGACGGCAGGGTCACGCCTAACGCGCCGAGCCCCGTGAGGTCTCCCTTAAAATACATGACGGCAAGGCCCATCAGCATTAGCACGATAGCCGCGGGGGCCCAGCGGCTGTTGCGGAGCAGGATAATAATGAGGATCGAGACAATGCCGAGCAGCCATCCCCCCTGCATCATGGTGATCGCCGGGACGGCCAGGAGCACCCCGAGGGCGATCTGTATCCCCCGGACGACGGAAAGCGGTGTGTTCTTCGCAATAAAGCCGATGACGTTGGTCAGGCCGAGGAAGAGCCAGACGACCCCCATCGCGAAACCGGAGGCATAGACCATCGAGGGCGTCCATTTCTCGGCGATTGCCATGACCGCCAGCACCTTCATCGGCTCTATGGGCATCGGGATTCGATAGACAATCCCCGTCACGATATTGGCAATCCCCATCATGACCAACAGCCCGCAGGGGTCCAGCCCGCAGACGGCGATATAGCCAACGGCCAGCGGGAACAGGGTCCCAAAGTCGCCCATCGATCCGGCCAGCTCCCGGAGGCTGAACTCGAACGATTTGATCTTTACCATAGGAATTACGCTTTCGGATCGGATATGAAAATAGTCGCTTCTTTTTGCACCCTATCTGTTTTCTTTGTATCTAAACCGTTGTATAATGAAAACTAATAACAACATAGAAGGTCTAGCCATGAAAATCAGCGCACGCAACGTACTTAAAGGGAAAGGTCAAGAAGATCGTGCCCGGCGCGGTCAATTCCGAGGTCACCGTAGAGCTTGCCGGCGGGACGACCGTCGTATCGGTCATCACCAAGGCCTCGGTCGACTCACTCAAGCTCGCCGAGGGTAAAGACGTCTACGCCGTCGTTAAGGCGTCCAATGTCATGATCGCTATCGATTAGCTTCAACAACGGGTCTCCGATCGGCATATCGGAGATAAGCTTTTCGGATTACACGATATGGATAAAAAGGACTCACCGTTGCCGGTGAGTCCTTTTTTGTTTCGACATCTGCAAAGAATCGTCGCCCTTATTTAGGGGCGTTCGGGAAAAAGAGCTGCTTGTCAAATTTCTTGAATTCGGCAATCAACTTCTGTCCCTTCTCACCGGTCAGCCAGTCCGCGAATATCTTGGCGTCGGCGTACTTGGCGGTCGGGATCTTCTTGGGGTCGACAAGGATGACCCCGTACTGGTTGAACAGGATCTTGTCTCCCTGGACCATGATGGGCAGGTCGATCTTCTTACCGAGGGTAAAATCGAAATAAGTGGAATCGTCGGTGAGGATGTAGGCATCCTTCTCGTTGGCCAGCATGAGCGACGGTCCGATCCCCGCGCCCGACTCGAGGTACCAGGCTTGCCCCTGGGGCGTGATGCCCAGGGCCTTCCAGATTTCGAGCTCTTTCACGTGCGTGCCCGATTTATCTCCCCGGGAGATGAAGAGGGCCTCCTTCTTGGCGATCTTCTTGAACGCGGCAAGGGCGTCCTTCATCCCCTTGATCTTGGCGGGATCTTTTGCCGGGCCGACCAGGAGAAAGTTGTTATACATGACGTCCTTACGATCCATGCCGTAGCCGTCCGCGATGAACTTGTCTTCCATTGACCGGGCGTGAACGAGGATAACGTCGGCGTCGCCGTTTTTCGCAATCTCAATGGCCTTGCCGGTGCCGGCATAGACGTACCTGACCTCGATTCCGGTGTCGGCCTTAAAGACCGGAAGAAGGTAATCCAGCATGCCGGTATCGACGGTGCTGGTCGTAGTGGCCAGAGTGATGTACCGGTCGGCGGCGACCGCCCACCCGAACCCAAACAATACCAGCGCCATGACTGTGGCTAAAAATAAAACTCTTTTTGCTTTCATGCAATCCTCCTTGCTAAGAGCAGTGAATATAAAAGCCAGGCGCCGGTGTCGGGTGGGATTGCGTCATGGAATTGCTGGGAAGGCGACCACGCAAAAAACGCGCACGGACGAGTAGGGATTTCCACTGAACTCTCCTTTCCAAACACGGGGGGCCTGACCGTTTCCAATCAAACCGTATCGTCCTTTCACCGTAGGGAGCCATATAAGGCATCCCCTTAGGCGAGAAGGGTCGGAGAATTTTATAGTGCGTATTATATCGAGCGGAAACGATATGTCAATACTTTTATGTCCGTGGCCTCCAGGCGGGCCCGTGAGGCGATTTTGTTGAGGCCGCGCGGCGGGTGGGAGGGGGTATATTTTAATGATGACGCCGTTATTTCCTTGACAACATCCCGAAGTAAACGTATGTATTTCTATTGAATTTTATCATCTTTTCATCAGGGCGGAAGGGTGCGCGATGGCAATGGATACAAGCTACTTCATAAACCTCGAGGAGAAATACGGCGCCAGGAACTATAAGCCGCTGGACGTGGTATTGACGAGGGGGCAGGGGATATGGGTCTGGGACGTGGACGGCAACCGGTACATGGACTGCCTCTCGTCCTATTCGGCGGTCAACCAGGGCCACTGCCACCCGAAGATCATGGAAACGATGATCCGGCAGGCCCAGCGGCTCACGCTGACCTCCCGGGCGTTCCGCAACGACCAGCTGGGCCCCTTCTACGAGGAGCTGTGCGCCCTGACCAATTCCCACCTGGTGCTGCCCATGAACAGCGGCGCCGAGGCCGTCGAAACGGCGATCAAAGCGGTGCGCAAGTGGGGCTACCGGACCAAGGGGATAGACGAGGGCAGTGCCGAGGTAATCGTCTGCGAGAACAACTTCCACGGCAGGACGATTACGATCGTCGGCTTTTCCACCGAACAGCAGTATAGGAACGGGTTTTCGCCGTTTACGCCCGGTTTCGTGGTCGTCCCCTACGGGGACGCCGTGGCGCTGGAACGGGCAATCACAAAGAACACCGTCGCCTTTCTCGTCGAGCCGATCCAGGGAGAGGCCGGCGTTGTCATCCCCCCCGCGGGATACATGGCCCGCGTCCGTGAAATCTGTACCAGGCACAACATCGTCATGATCACCGATGAGATCCAGACCGGGCTGGGGCGGACGGGTAGACTATTGGCCGAAGAGCACGACAACGTAGAGGCCGACGTTACCCTGATCGGGAAGGCGCTGTCGGGCGGTTTCTACCCGGTGTCGGCGATACTCTCAAACGCGGACGTGCTGGGGGTCTTCATGCCGGGAGATCACGGAAGCACCTTCGGGGGCAATCCCCTGGCCTGCGCGGTCGCACGGACGGCGCTCAAGGTCCTCGTCGAGGAAGGGATGGTCGAAAACTCGGCGCGCATGGGCGATTATTTCCTCGATAACCTCCGCTCGATCAAGAGCCCGGCCGTCAAGGAGATACGGGGCACGGGCCTCTTTATCGGCGTGGAGCTTCACCCGGAGGCGGGAGGGGCCCGCCGCTTCTGCGAGCGGCTCATGAAGGAAGGGCTCCTGTGCAAGGAGACGCACGACAACGTCATCCGCTTCGCCCCGCCGCTGATCATCACCAAGCAGGACATCGACTGGGCGCTGGAGACGGATCGAGCCGGTGCTGACGGCCGGATAACGGAAACGGGCCGATACTACATAATCAGATGAACCACGCCGGCCGCCGGATACCGCCCCCCACATAGGACGCCCTCCAGAACCCCCGTTTTCGCTTGACGTACCGCGTATACCCGTTTACTATTCTTGACAGTATATTATGCGGGGGTAGATCATGGAAAAACTCGATATCGTTGGTTTCGGGCTTTCGACGCTTGATGTCGTCATGGTGATGAAGGACATGCCCAACTGGCAGTACGGCGGGTGGGTGAGCCAGTTCGCGTTCCAGAACGGGGGGATGGCCGCCACCGCAGTCGCGGCCGCGGCGCGGGTCGGCGCCAAAGCCGGTTTCATCGGCGCCATCGGAAACGATGAGATCGCCGACCTCAAGCGGATGTACCTCACCAAGTGCGGCGTCGATACGAGCCGGATGATCAAGCGGGACGCCCCGGAGGGCCAGGTGTCGTTCGTCTACGTCCAGGAGGGGACGGGCGAGCGCGTGTTTGCCCCCAATTCGCGGTTCATCGAAGGCCCGCCCCAGGCCAGCGAGATCGACAAGGACTACCTCACGTCGGCCAAACTCCTCCACATGGACGCGCTCTACCTGGAGCCGTCGATTGCGGCGGCCCAGATGATGAAGGATGCCGGGAAAGAGGTCGCCGTAGACCTGGGGACGTCCACCGGCGTGGAGGTCGTCCCGGAGGTGAGGCGGCTCGTGGAGCTGACCGATATCCTGATCACCGGCGAGGGATTTTACCAGGCACTCACGAAAAAGGCCGATCTCAAGGAGGCGATGCGCGAGACGTTGACGATGGGCCCGCGCCTCGTGGCGGAAACACAGGGGGTAAAAGGCTGCGTTACCATGACGAAAGACGAAGAGTTCCATACCCCGGCCTTTCCCGTGACGGCCGTCAACACCACTAATGCCGGCGACGTTTTTCACGGGGCGTACTACCTCGGGCTGATCAAGGGGTGGAAGCTAAAAGACACGGCGGTGTTCGCCTCGGCGGCGTCGGCGCTCCTGTGCACGAAGGTCACGGGCGATAGAATCCCGACCTACGACCAGGTCGTGGAGTTTCTGAAGACCCAGGGAGTGGAGTTTCGCCCGTAACGGGCCGTGGCTCTACGTCAATAACCTTCCGGCCGTCCGAAAGCCCGCTGCATACGTGGCACGGACGGCCCGAACGGAAAGGAGCCGCCGGATGATCCTCAACACGGCATTCGGGGGCGTTCTCGTCCGGCCGGTAGCGGATGTCGGCGGGGTCGCCGATGAAAAAGCGCGGCTGAAAGAAGCTCTTGGCATACGCGAGGGTGATCAGGGCGATGATGTCCCAGGCGCGCTCCCGCTGGCGCGCAAGGTCCGCGTACCGGTAGGCCCCCATCGCCATGGTGACCGGCTCGACGAGGTGGTAGACCGCGATCTTGGTGCCGGACAGCTCCCGGGCCGCCCACAGAAGATACATGCATCCGGTACAGTAGGTGACCAGCCCGTCGGCGTTAACCTGTTCGGCCTGCCTGATCTTGCGTATTGCCCCCTTCATGATTTCAAACGGGATGGCGTGTTTCGGGATATCGGCCGCGCCCCGGCCGAAGCCGCAGCAGTACGAGTAGTCCCGATTGTGGGAAAGCTCCACCAGCTGCGCCCCCGTGTGACTCAGGACCTCCCGGGCGGCGTCATACAGGGGAGCGCCCTCGGCCTTGGCGTAGCAGTTGTCGTGGACGGCCAGCTTCAGGTTTACCTTTTCGGTCAGCGGAATCTCGCCCTTCTTGAGGGAGTCGCGCAGCCAATAAGTGAAGGAGGTAAAGCGCGGCGAGTACGTAATCCCGAAGTGCTCCGGGATAAACCGGGTCAGGAGCATCCGGACCGCGTCGGTGAGGACAACGGTCTCACGATCCCCGTACGCATTCAAGGGCTTCTCCAGCATTCGGGCTATCTTTTCGACCTCCGCCAGGTAGCCCGCCTGTGTCAGGTAGGCCCCGCATTCCCAATGCCCGATCGGGATCGGTGACGGTAAAACCGTCAAAGAGGGGCGAGTCGGCGATATGGGGGAACAGGTGGCCGTAGTTGCCGAGGACAAGCGGGCGCTTCCGGGGGCGGTTCTTGGTTGTCGTGCCAGCGGCCGAAAGAGGGCCCGTTCCTCATCGGAGGCCAGACCCGAAAGGCCGCTCCAGATATTATCCGTCCGATTGGGGCAGACAAAACGGTATATTGCCGGAGCGCCGCGGTCGCGATAGAGCTTTCCCCAGCGTTCGAGGATGAGGAAGTAGGGATCGGCCCCGGTCGGGCAGAGGGTGTTGCAGGTAAAACACGACGAACAGCCCGAGAGCACCGCCTGCGCCCCTTTGCCGCGTTCGCCCTCGATCAGTTCGGCTATCGGCGCGGGCGCGTCCCTTCGTTCCATCGAGAGCTCGGGACAGCCAACGAGGCACAGGCCGCATCGGTCGCAGCGATCGGGATGAAACTTCACTTCGTCAGGTCCTTTAACGACCGCCTCATACACCTCGAGATCCACGGCGCCGAACAGCACGAAGCGGACCAGTTCGATCTCCGGGATGATCGGTGAGGTAGTCCACGACGGTCCTCAGCGCGATCCGCGCGGCCTCTTTGATCGGGTAATTGTAGGCCCCGGTGCTGATGGAGGGAAAGGAGATCGACCGTATTCCCTTTGGCGGCGGCCAGTTCGAGGCTCTTTCGATAGGCCGAGGCAAGGAGCTTTTCTTCACCCTGGGTTCCCCCGCGGTAGATCGGCCCGACGGTGTGGATAACGTATTGCGCCTTGAGGTTGCCGCCCGTGGTGATGACGGCTTCCCCGGTGGGGCAGCCGCCGATCTTCCGGCATTCGGCCATGATCGACGGGCCCCCGGCGGCGTGAATGGCCCCGTCAACTCCGCCTCCGCCCGACCAGCCGGCTATTGGCGGCGTTTACGATGGCCTGGGTCGTCTCGGTGGTGATATCGCCCTGGACGAGGACGATTTTGCTCTTGTTTATCGTTACTTCCATACGATACTACTCCGTCTATACTATGTCGTCTGATTTACTCTAATTTGGCCATAAATTATACGCGACGAAGGGCAAAATAGCAAGCCGGGTGCCTTTTAAGGCTAATGAATTAATATTTTCTTCACCGATGAGATGCTCTGTCATTGACCTCGATAGTCTGCTTTTTGGTATCTATTACTATAATCTTGTCTAAGGAGTCAGGTTATGAGCACCAAGAAACGGGTAATCCTGAGAAAATGCGCAACCTATGATCCCGACCGCGTCGATTCGATCATCAGGGAATCGCTGGCAGACCTCGGAAAGAAACCGAAGGGGAAGGTACTCATCAAGCCGAATGTCGTGTCTGCAAACAAGAACTATATCTTTGACTCATATACCCACCCTACGGTAGTCGGAGCGGCGATCGACGTCCTGAGGGAGTACAAGGTCTCCGACATCACGGTGGGCGAGTCGAGTGGGTACGGCATCCCCTCGCGCCTCTTCCTCAAGGAGGCGGGGTACTTCGACCTCGCCAGGGAAAAAAAGGTCAGGCTTATCGACTTCAACGAGGAGGCCCAGGTTACCATCCCCCTGAAGAAGGGCATGTGGCACAAGTCGATGATCGCCTCCAGGGCCCTGGCCGAGGCCGACTTCAAGGTCTGGATGCCCAAGCTGAAATACCACATCTGCTGCACTGTCACCAACGCACTCAAGCTCAACATCGGCATCCTCACCCATAAGGAGCGGATGCTCTACCACGACGATCGGCTCAACGAGAAAATCGTCGATCTCCTGGAGGTGGGTTTCCCGGACGTGGTGATCTCGGATGCCATCAAAATCACCCACGGGTATGAGTCGGCCCCCAAGCCCTTTGACCTCGGGATGATCATGGTTGCCGATGACCCGCTGGCCGCGGACGCCGTTGCGGCCAAGATCCTCAACTTCAAGCCGACCGACGTCATCCACCTGGTAATGGCCTCCGAGCGGGGCTACGGCTCGATCGCCGATAAGGATATCGAGGTGACCGGGGACGTTTCGGTAGAGGAGCTTGCACAGAAGACCCGGCACATCGTCAGCGAATACCAGGACATCCACAAGGTCGACACCCGTATGAAGTTTTACACCGGCGTCGATCCCGACCGGGGACGGGAGTGCTACGGCGGATGCCTTGCGGCCCTCAAGGGGGCCCTCGGAACGATCGACGCGCGCAGGCCCGGCTCGGTCAAGAACGCCAAGGCCGGCGGTATCGTCATGGGCATCTATAAGGGCGATGTTATCCATCCAAACGAGCCCGTCCTCATGCTCGGAGACTGCACGCGGGTGGACGGTAAGCTGGAGGCCGGGAAGATCGTACGGGTCAAGGGCTGCCCCCTCGGCACAAAGCAGCTCTTCCTGATGCTCCCGTTCACCTTCGGTATGAGCAGCCCATTGCTCGATCCCCGTGACGCGATCGCTGTTTATCTACAACTCGGTGATCAAGGCCGGAAAGCGGCTGGTGAACTGGGTTTAAGCCGCGGGAGGCTTACTCCTGCGCGTCATTGCGAGGAGCGATAGCGGCGAAGCATCCCGACGGTCACCGAGAACCAGGGGATTGCTTCGCTTCGCTCGCAATGACGGCGGGATTATCGTCGCAGCATTTGTATCCGGCGTCTGTCGGACGTAACGCGGTATAAGGATGCGTGGGTGCTCCCGTGGAGGCCCTGGAGATGCATGAAGGGTTTCCCGGGAGAGAATCTCTTCCCCGGAGTATTGACTCTCCCTGAGGCTAATCCATGTCCCTTGAAGTCGGCATCATCGGCCTTCCCAACGCGGGGAAGTCCACTATCTTCAACGCCCTGACGCGCGCCGGGGCGGCGGTGGCGGGCTACCCGTTTACCACCATCGAGCCCAACACCGGCATGGTGACGGTCCCGGACGAGCGCCTGGCAAAGATCGCGGAGATCACGGGCCATACGAAGGTGACGCCGACCGTCGTGGAGTTCGTGGACGTGGCGGGCCTGGTGCGGGGGGCGTCGAAGGGGGAGGGGCTCGGGAACCAGTTCCTGGGCCATATCCGAAACCTGACGGCGCTGGCCCACGTGGTCAGGTGCTTCGAGGATGAAAACGTCGCCCACGTCGAGGGGGCCGTCGACCCCCGTCGGGACGTCGAGATCATCGAGACGGAGCTCCTTCTGGCGGACCTCGATACCGTTTCCCGGCGTATCGCCAAGCAGACCAAGGCGGCGCAGGCCGGCGACAAGGAGGCGCAAGAGGGCGCTTTCCGTCGCCGGAGCCGATCAATGAGCTCCTTTCGGCAGGCAAACCCGCCTGGGTTACGCGCGCAAGCCCCGAGGACGAGCCGATCTTGACGGAGATGGGGCTCCTGACCGCCAAGCCCGTCCTCTTCGTCGCCAACATCGACGAAAAGAGCATCCCCTACGGCAACCGTCACTCCCAGGAGGTCGAGGCGCTCGCTCAGGAGCGCAATGCCGACATGGTCATGATCTCCGGCAAGATCGAGGCCGAGCTGGTCGACCTGCCCGAGACCGAGCGGGCCGAGTTCCTGCGCGAGCTGGGGCTTACCGAGACGGGGCTTGCCCCAGGTGATCCGGGCGGGCTACCGGCTGCTTTCCCTGATGACCTTTTATACGGCGGTGGGAACCGAGCTTCGGGCCTGGTCGATCCCCGACGGGACGCCGGCGCCCAGGGCCGCGGGAAAGATCCATACCGACATGGAGCGCGGCTTCATCCGGGCCGAGGTGACGAAGTTTGACGACCTCGTGCGGACAGGCTCCGAACAGAAGGTCCGGGAAGAAGGCAAGGTCCACGTCGAGGGCAAGGACTACATCGTCTGCGACGGCGACATCATCCGAATCAAGTTCGGCACCTGAAACTCTCCAACCGCTTCCTTTTCGAATTGTACCGCGTTTACCCTCGCCCCCGGTCGTATTAGCTCGAAGAAATCCATATTATCCCGTTAACTGTGAGAAGACTCACAGCATTGTCCTCAATCTTTGATAAAAAGGTAAACATACACGCATCATTAATGAAAGGAGGGTATCTATGAGAGAGAAGAAGATAATTCAGGATCTTTTCCGTTACGGCCTTTTTACTATTGCTTTCGGCCGGCATCGGGACGGCCGCCTAGCGCCGCGGATATTTCCGGCGACTGGAACAGCACGATCGGCGCCCATTACGTCATAATCCAGATGGGAAACCGGATTCCAGTGGCAGGTTCCTGCAAGACGGGAGAAATCGGTGTCGGCAACATCAGCGGGAACACCTGCTCGGCCGGATGGCCGTTTGGATTTGCCACCGGCAAAATCATAACTCCGATCCGTCGGGATGGGCCATGAAGATCGTCTGGAGCAACGGCGTGGTCTTTACGCGGGGACCCGGCGGCCTGGCCCCGGACCCGGTAGGTCCCGGACCCGCACCGGGAGGTGACGTCGATTTCAGCTTCGGCCCCAACCCCGCCCGACCCGGGGCCGAGGTATGGCTGGATCTCGACAAAAACGTCGGAAACCAGATCCAGGTCTTCCTGAACGGCGTGTTGCTGCCGATCATCAACACCAAGGGTCAGAGCTACGTGATCGTGAAGCTCCCCCTGAAAGTTACTCCGGGGCCCATCGAGATCGAATACCAGGGCAGGCGCATCCAGTCAAACCAGCCCAAGAAGGTTCTGGAGATTATTCCCGTGGATCTCAGCGGCAACTGGCGAATCAAGGCCCAGGGCTTTGAATATAAGCTCAACCAGACCCACAGTACGTATACCTTGTCTGGGTCAATCCCGTCGGGCTCATCATTATCGGTACGGACAAGGGTAATGGGAATACTGTACGACGGCGACCAGATGAACGTCCACTGGGGTGCCAAGCCGCCTTCTATGAGCCTCAACGACGTGGGAACGATTATCGATGTCGACCCGAACGGACGGGCCCATAGGATTCAGTGGAACAGCGGCGACGTCTGGAGCGTCCATGATTATTTCGTAGTTGTGAGGTTCATTGCGTTATTGAAGGCCCCGGCCGCTTATCAGCGGCCGGGGTATTTTGTTGTGAGAGGCATCATCCACTGATGACCGATGGCGACTCGGGGTCGTAGAGGCTTTTAGGGCTCGCCCGGCGAGGCCGGTGCGGGCAGCGTCAACACCATCGGGGACAAACGTAATCCCGTTTACCGTTTTTTCCGAACCCACCGGCACAAAACCGAGGCGTTTGTAGACGCCCACGGAATTGGGGGACGAATTGACGTCGACGGCCGCGAGGTCGGGACGGTTTTGCCGGCACATCTCGAGCGCCCGCTCGATCAGCTCCCTGCCGATCCCGCGTTCATGGTGGCCTTTGTCCACGAAGAAGAGGCAGACGTGGTTATTGTCCCTGACCTCGATCACGCCCACGATCCGGTCGCCGTGTGTTGCCAACAGGGTAAAGTGGTTGGAAAGAAAACGCTCCCTGAGCGAGCGCGGCTCAACGTAGGCGAGGAACTCCCGCACCCCTTCGGGGGGATAGTGACGTCCGATGAACTCCTCGAAGACCCGGACGATCAGGTCATTGATCTGCGTTTCCTCGCCCGGCCGCATGAGGCGATATGAGATATCCATGTCAATTCCGCTATACCGCCGCCGTATATGCGCGGGATTCGTCCCGGACGCCTCCCTGCCGAATACGGAATCGACGGCGCCGTTCGTCGGGGCGCTCTATCATTTCCCGAGGATCGTCGCGTCCAATCGGCCCCCTTTTCACCCCTCGCGCGTCTCTTCATAATGAGGTAGTAGGCGACTCCCGTCGCCACCAGAACGAAGAAGAACCAGAACATGAACCGGTCGGAGTTGAAGAGCTCCATGAAGAGGGCCGCTATGGCGACGGCAAAAAAGAGGATCCCCATGACGACGCACGCGACCAAAAGGCCGTTGGGGCACCTTGAACTTGGCTCGCCTTCCACGCGTCCGGCATCTTTCGTCTTGAGCATGACCGAGGCGATCATTACCGGCACGAAGATCACCAGCCCCCCGATCGATGCGTAGATGGCAAAGGACTTTATCGGAATCCCGGAAATGACCGCGATTACCGACAGCGCCCAGATGAGCGTCAGCATATAGATCGGTGTCCCGAACCGCGGATTGACCCGTGTGAGGACGCCGGGGAGGAGCCCGTCCTTACCGACGATCATCAGTGACTTCGTCCCCCACATGAAGGTGGCGTTAAGCGTCGTGGCTATGGCCAGGATCGCCCCGCCGATGATGAAGAAATTGAGGGACGCAGGCGAGAGAAAGGCCCGGGCCGATTCGATCAGGGACTTGTCCGCGCAGGCCTCCCATCCCGTGACTCCCACGGCCACGAAGCTCATGGTAATGTAGATAACGGCAACCAGCGGGATGGAGATAAGGAGCGAGATCGGGATCGTCCGATGGGGTTTTTTGATTTCTCCGCCCAGCTCGATGATGGCGTTTGCACCCATGTACGGGAAAGGTGAGGAGCGCCGCCGCGGAAATAATCGAGAGCGTCCCCTGCGGTGCGGTCAGCCCGAGGTTGATCGTGTCTATGTGGGGAATACCCAGCGCCGTATACATAATCAGAGCGCCGATCATCACGAGGACCATCAGGCCCTGGACGCTGGGCGGCAAACCTGACCCCAAATATATTGACGACATAAAAGAAGGTCAGGACGAGCGCCGAGAAGAGCGGTACGTTGATGCCCGGGAAGAAGTGCTTCAAGTACTCGACGAGCGTTACCGCGTAGAGCGGGAAGAAGCCCAGGAAGGCGCCGATGGCGTAGATCCACAGGCCCATGAAGGCCGCGGCGGGCGAAAAAAGCCGGGAGGGATAGGTATAGTTGCCCCCGACGGTCGGGATCGCCGATCCGAGGAACGCGATCGGCAGCATAAAGAACGCCACCGGGATCAGCGCCAGCGCGTACGCGACGGGAAGGGCCGCCCCGCAGATACCGATGGCGATGCCGGTCATGGCGAAGACGCCGGCGCCGACGGTCTGGCCCACCTCAATGCCCACTACCTCCGGGCAGGCCGAGCACCCTTTTCAGTCCGAGAATTCCTTCTTCCTTCATGGCAAGACCTCATTAAAGTGCAGTGAAGATACCCCGTACGCTGCGGGGCGAAACGAACGGCACGATTACGGCCGTCACGGAGACGGCAGGGATCGCCGCCGTGTCGGCAAGGCGTCACCGTGGATAGGCGGGCCGGCTTTTAGGCCTTGACTTAACGCCGCCGCGTGATATATCATGATAGGTAATACTATCATATAGGATGATATGAAGACAAGACGTATACTCATCATCGCGTCTCTCGTCGTTTCGCTGGCGGTGCTCTCTCTGGCGGCCTTTGGGAAACGGGGGGTCTTTGCCCTTATCAGCCTCAACGCAGAAGAAAGATAAGCTCACCGAGGAAATCGACCGCCTCAAAAGGAGAACAGCGACCTCTCCGCGGAGTTGAAGCGGCTTCGAGCGGCCCGACTATCAGGAGCAGTTCATCAGATCGCGTATGGGAATGGCCCGGGAGGGAGAAATAATATATATCTTCACCGACGAGTAAGCGATGTTCTGCAATCTGTGCGGGGCCAACATCCCAGACGGCTCCCCCCGGTGTTCGAAATGTAAGAACTTCTTCCCCAAGAATCTTGGAGCGTATACCTATAAGGTCATCCTTGTCTCGTTTTCCGACTACACCGCGAAGAAAGAGACCGCAAAGTTCCTTGCCGCCCGAACGCCCGACGCGACCCTTGGCGAGGTCGTAAAACGCCTCGATTCTCTCCCGCTGGTCATCGCCAAGCGAGTCGACGAAAAAAAGGCGCGAGAGCTTGAGGAGGCGCTTACCCGCCTGGGCGCCCGAACGCGATTTCGTGCCCCTTCTCGAAAACGAACAGGAAAAGGCCCGGCTTATTGCGGAGCTCAAACGGCCCTTGAAACAATCCTATACAGAGGGTAAAGCCATTGCCATTCCCCGGTCGGTTGAACGCCTCGAAACCGAAACAAGGAAGCGTGTCATCGGCGTTAAATTCACCCTCGGTACCGTAACCGTAATCGCCTTTGTCGTCCTTTTTATTGTCCTTCCCCGGTACTATAATAATTTTTACGAGCGAACAGAAGAATAATCCGCAGCCGGGCATGGATCAGCCGACCCCCGGGTCCCCCTTCCCGGCGCCGGGCGACGAAGATGGACAGGGAAATATCCCACCCGCCGATATGCCGCTCCGGGAGACCCCCGCTATTGTCATTGATGAGAGCGCTCTGCCGTCGCAGGACCCGACAGCGGCCGAGGCGCTCTCCCTTTTTCAACGGGGATTCTACGCCGAGGCGCTGGACAAGTACCTCGAAGCCAGAAAAAAAGATCCCACCGACGATCGGCTTAGAAAAAACGTTGCGCTCTGCTACCTGGCGATCGGCTGGGAGGCGCTAAACAAGAGATGATCTTGACGAGGCCGAAAAGAACTTCACCGTTTCCCTGACTTACTCCGAGCAATACCAGGCCTATGAGGGTCTCGGCTATATCGCCAGCAAGAAAGACGATCTGGTGGCTGCCGAGAAGTATTACCTCAAGGCCCTTGAGATTAATCCGCAGGCCGAGGAGGCCAGGCTTAACCTGGGGATCGTCTACTATTACCGGGAAAAGCTGGACCAGGCGCCTGGCAAGCCTGACGGAGTATGCCCAGGCCAATCCTTCGGACGAGACGGCAAAATACTATATCGAAAAGATTAAGCGCGAAAGCCCCGTGGAAAACGGCCTCGATACCCGGGAAACGGGACATTTTATCGTCAAGTATTCCGGCTCAAACAAGGACCTGGTAGGTGATTGGCTGCTGCCTATTCTCGAGGACGCCTACGCGGTCGTCGGTGAGAGGCTCGGCTATTACCCCGATCGAAATATTACCGTGATCCTGTATACAGACCAGGAATTCAAGGCGGCCACGGATTCCCCCGGCTGGGCCGGGGCAATCTTTGATGGAAAGATCAGGATTCCCGTCAAGGGCGCATCGGACTCCGCCGATCTCCTCAGGAAGATGGTCATTCATGAATATACCCACGCCGTCGTCTTTGAACTCTCGGGGCAGGGCTGTCCCACGTGGCTCAACGAGGGACTGGCCCAGATTATGGAGGGGGCCGGTGTGGATGACGCGGATACCGTTGCGATAGACTACGTGAAGCTGAAGGGCCCCACAATACCGTTGAGGAGCCTTGGCGGAAGTTTCACGACCATGTCATCCGAAAACGCCTATGGCGCCTATATGATGAGCCTCTCAGCCGTCGATTTTCTCAGGAAAAAATACGGCATGAGTTCTATAAAGGCGATCCTTGCCGGGATCAAGGAAGGCAAAACCGTCGATCAGGCGATCCAGGCAAGCCTCCTGATTTCTCTTGACGATTTCGTGGATCGCTGGGTCGTCTACCTGCAGAACAAACGCTGACGGTCGCACACGGCGGGCGATTGCCCGCTCCTAACCGGCCCGGTGAGAGGTACGGAATGGTTTCTGAAAAAAGCGTGATTCAAAAGGCGTACGAGCTCGGGTTTGCGGATGTCGGCTTTACCGGCGCCGATCCCTTCGAATTCCAGAGAGACGTCCTGCGGGAACGTGAGGACGGCTACGCCCCCCTTATCAGGATCGGGCTGGATCTCGTCGGCGGCACGGACCCGGGAAACGCGCTGGCCGACGCGAAGTCCATTATCGTGCTCATGGAAAACTACTTCAAGGAGTCTTTCCCCGCTCGATGGAGGGGAAGTTCGGCCGATGCTATCACGACGACGACCGGATGACAAAGGACGGATTATCCCGTCGGGTCAAGGCGTTCAGGGAATGGCTTAGGGGAAACGGGATTGAGTCCAAGGTCCCGTTCAACCTTTCCCAGCGCCTGGCGGCGGCCCGCGCGGGCCTGGGAGATTTCGGCAAGAACTGCTTCTTTTACTCAAACAGGGTCGCCCGAAAGAGCTCATGGGTGCTGCCGATCGCCGTGGTCGTTAACCGCGCGTTCGAGCCGAATGAGCCAACGTTTGGGATCGGGTGCCCCGAATGGTGCCGCAATGCCTGCATAGCCGCCTGCCCCACCCGGGCTATCACTGCCCCCCAGCGGATGGACCCGCGCCGGTGCATCTCTTTTCTCAGCTACTACGGGGAAGGCCTGACGCCCCGCGATCTCCGCGAGCCGATGGGCATGTGGATCTATGGGTGTGACGTGTGCCAGAACGTCTGCCCGCGCAACCGCGCCTGGCTTGCCCAGGACCTGCCGCGCAACGCGCGCGCGGCGCAGAAGGCCGCCGATTTCGATCTCTCCCGCATCCTCTCGATGGACCTGACCTTCTATCAGACCAGAATCTGGCCCCACATGTTCTACATGCCGGCGGGTGAGACCTGGCGCTGGAAGATGAACGCGGCCCGGGCAATGGGAAACAGCCTTGACCCGCGTTACGTGCCGGAGCTTGCCCGGGGATTTTCGGAAAACGGGGACGAGCGCGTGCAGGCAATGTGTGCGTGGGCGCTGGGGAGGATCGGCGGATCGGACGCGCGGGCCGCCCTTGAAGGTTTGCTGCCGGGCGCCGAGGGCGCCGTACGGCAGGAAATCCGGGACGCTCTGGAGATGTGCTGAGGACAGGAGGAGTCAGGGTCGGATGCGTCCTATCGCCTCATCGGGTTTCTCATGATCCCCCACTTCCCCTTCATTTTTACCCCGGCCAGCCCCGTCAAATTGCATATCGATAACGACGGCCCCGCCAACGTCTATATACCCTACCTTGCCGCCCGTTGCCGCCAGCGCTAACCCCTCTGAAAACGGCCCGATCGTCTCGTATATCGGCTCAACGACATAAGTCACGGGAGCCCGGCCCTGTTCATGGCCCGAAACCGGGGCGGACGGCATTTTCATACATATTCTTTTCATTTGACGGTTTTTGTGGTCCGGCGTCGTATAACAAGTGCGCACGAACCGGCACACAAACAGCGATACATACGCGATCCAATAATCATTATTAGGGACATTCTATATAGGAAACACGAAATAAACGGTATGGACTATCTGTTACAGTTTCCAGCGGGGATTCGTCCATGCCCATTGATCTGGGTGCCGCATAATCACGTCTGAGATGGCTTGATTGGCCCTTACGGTGAGCAGGTAGATATCTCGGTGGTAATCGCCGGTTTTCTCCACCTCAAGGGGTGGAAGTATCTCGATCGTGTGTTTGTACCGGGCATGCTCGAAAATGAAAATAGGGACGATCGGAGCCCCGGTGCGCAACGACAGTACCGCCGGCCCCGCCGCGGTCAGGGCGGGCCTTCCGAAGAACGGGACGATTATCCCGTCGTGCCTCTTTCGCTCGTCCGAAATCAGCTGGACGATATAGTTGTTCCTGAGGGCTCGAAGTATTTGCCTGGTCGTAGCCGGTCCGTCGTTGGCGTCGATCCAGGTCAGGCCGCAGGCCCTTTTCCATCGATCGTAACGAAGCTTGAGATTTCTATTATTAGGGTCCTTGGTGACGGTAGTAAAGGGAAGACCGATCTGTGCGAGGGCGATGTTGAGCAGGATAAAGTTACCGAAATGAGCGCCCAGTCCGATGACGCCGCTTTTTTTCTCAAGGGCTTGCTTGAGGTGGTCAAGTCCCACGAACGTTATACTGTCGAACAACCTTGGAAGGTTCTTCGGGTGAGCGTAGTAGACCGAGATGATCGGCACATTCAGAAGGTTTCTGACGGCGCGCTTGGCTATGGCGCGCTTTTTCCGTTTTGAAAGGGAGTCCCCGAATACGATATTGAAATTGGCCCAAAGGTTCTTCCGAACCTCCGGGAACAGCCACTGCAGAGGAGAAAGAAGAGCCCAGATAACATCCAGCCCGGCATAAAGAACGGGGACGGGAACGTGAGGAATAGTAAAAGCGAGGATGTCTAAGACGATGATCCCGACTGAGTAACGAAACCGTTTGAAGAGTGAAGACATAGTAACACGTATCAAACAGATGGACTTCTGTAATAATAGCGTGTGCTCTGAAGTTAGTCAAGCTTTTAGGCCGGAGGGAATCGCGAATCCTGCCAGGTCAGGGCTATGACGAGATGCGGAGTGATCTTCGGGCGATTCGAGGCAAACCATAGTGATCGCGCCGTTCACGTGTGCCCGTGTGGGGGGCTCACATTCGCCAGCGCTGCTGAACCCATGTCCACTGGTCGGGGTGTGCGCGGATGTAATCCTCGATGGCTTGATTGGCGCGGCACGTCAGCTCGTATACAGCCTGATCGTCATCTCCCGTGGGACGCTTTAACGGGGCGAGGATGTCGATGGCGAACCCTTTGCCTGTATTGGCGATAAAAATCGGGATGATCGGGGCGCCGGTCTTTAGTGAAAAGACCGCCGAGCCTACCGCGGTAAGCGCATCTCTTCCGAAGAATGGGGCCACGACACCGCCCCGTTTCTTTCGCTCGTCGGCGATGAAGTAAACCAGCTTATTATCGGCAAGGGAGTCGCTGATTCGTCGTTTGCCTTTGTCGGGGGTATCGACATCGATATACTTTACATTGCTTTCGTCCCGCCAGCCGCGCAACTTTCTTTTGAGCATCTCGTTTCGCGGATCTTTGGTGGGCACGATAAACGGGATATCCGAATTAGCCAGCCGCATCGTAAGGAGGAGAAATCCGGTCATGTGGGCGCCCAATCCGATAACACCCTTGCCGTTGGCAAAGGCCTTGGTCAGGTGCTCGGTGCCGTTGATGGTTACGTCCCGCCTGAGATGATCGAGGTGTTTTGGTGAACCGTAGAACAGGACATCTCCCGGCATCCGGAAGATATTTCGCATGGACCTGCGGGCGATGCGCCGGATTTCCCTTCTCGACAGCTCGCCTCCCAGACTCATCGTCAGGTTCTTGATGGTCGTGTTTCGATACGA
Source organism: uncultured delta proteobacterium (assembly GCA_963735595.1). Taxonomy (GTDB): domain Bacteria; phylum Desulfobacterota; class Zymogenia; order Zymogenales; family Zymogenaceae; genus JAFGAS01. The sequence continues at coordinate 187,965 of CAVTLK010000005.1, forward strand.
GGGCAGCGCGATGATGAGCAGGTACAGGGAGAAGAAAATGGTGTCCATGAGCAGGCGAATAAGCCACAGGGGCATGTTTGCCGCGGCTTTCTCGAGGCCATCCAGAACCACCTCACCAACAAAGTAGCGTACCGACTTCAGCGGGACCTTCATAAGCGTACCCAGCATCAAAAAGGTTATCTAGAAAAGTTTGTATAATATTACTTTGATATCGGATTGTCAAGTATTTTGAGTTTACCACCCGAAAAGCAATACCTATACTGAATCCGATTGGGTGCAGACTCATCTAATAAACATGAAAGATATTTTTATACTTACCGGGATCATTGTGCTCTGGTTTGTCCTTCAGCGCTGGATACTTCCTCGCCTCGGGGTCAGGACGTGAATGTCACCGGATGAGTGTTCCGGGGACCGGGACAAGAAGGCCGATAAGGGCGAATAACGCGTTTTGGCCGATGATCGTCTCAATAACCGATCACCGACCACGGGCTTGACGCTTCAATCTATAGGCCGCACGGCCGACCGGGATCAACGATGATGCCACGTACCCGTTTATCTCCAAAGGAAACGACAAATACCCTCGCGCATCTCTAATAGCTTGACATATACCCCACCCTTAATTAGTATATTATATAATGATTTTTATATTGGCGGTTCTGTGCCATGATTATCGATATCTGTGTTAGCCCCCCTCTGCCCGAAATTCTGACCGGATTAGCCGACCCGCCGAAGCACCTCATCGGGTATTCACGCCTCTTTAAGGGCAGCGAAAAGGCCCTCGCGGCGCTCGGGAAATTAACCGTGGAAGACTTCTTCCGCCTGATGGACGCCGCCGGGATAGGGATCTCTGTGCTCCACGGAGAAGACATGGAGAGCACCTACGGCCGTCGGATCAGCAATGACGTGGTTGCCGACCTCGTCCATCGATATCCGAGCCGTTTCCGGGGGTTTATCGGGGCCGATCCCCACAAGGGGAGAAAGGCCCTCAAAGAGATCGACCGGATGGTGCGTGAAGGTCTCTGCGGTGTTATGGTCGCGCCCTGGGAGCACGGGCTTTTTTCCGACAATAAGAAGTACTTCCCGATCTACGAGAGGTGTATCCAGCACGATATACCCATCTGGATTCACACCTCGCTCAATTTTTCCCACGTGATTCCCATGGAATACGGCAGGCCGCTGGTCCTGGACCGGGTTGCGGTGAAGTACGGCGACCTCAAGATTATCGCCGGTCATGCGGGCTGGCCCTGGGTCACCGAGATGGTGGCACTGCTCTGGCGGCATGAAAACGTCTACGCGGATATCTCCGGCATCAGGCCGAAGTATATGGGCATGCACAATACGGGATGGGAGCCGCTGCTCCATTACGGCAACTCGCTTCTCCAGGACAAAATCCTTTTCGCGACGGCATGGCCGTTGGTCATGCTCGATACGGCGGTGGGCGACATGCAGGCGCTGCCGCTCAAGCCCGAAGTCAGGGAAAAGTGGCTCTACAAGAATGCCGCGCGGCTCCTCAAGATCGACGGCTGATCCGCGGTCATCGCGGCGGCAGAAGGCCCTCGCGGCGCCGCCATCGGTTTTTCCTTGGTCACAACATCCTGACCTGCACCAATGTATTGAGGCACAAATCAGGAGGCAATCATGGCAGAAAAGAAAGGGACGCTCGTACGGGGGCTGACTATCGCGACCGTTTTTACCCTCATTACGGGGGCGATGGTGGGGATGGCGTGGGCGACGCTTACCAATACGCTGTTTGCCTACGCCGGCCCCGCGGTGCTGTTGACCGCGGTCATCGCGGCCTTTTTCTGCGTCCTCATCGGGCTCTGTTACGCTGAGCTCTGCGCGGCCATGCCGCTTGCCGGCGGCGAGTACTACTACACGAAACGCTCCATGGGCAATTTCGCCAGTTTCCTGACCGGCTGGTTCCTTATCATTGCCTATTCCTCGATGATGCCGGGCGAGGTGATCATCTTCTCGAAGGTGGCCAGCACCCTCATGCCCGATTCCTGGCTGACCCCGGGGCCGACGGCCCTGGGCTACCAGTTCCCCCGTCGCGATGATCATCGTCGGGGTGGTTGCCGCCCTCTTCTTCGGCGCGATCAACTACATCGGCATCAAACTCTCGGCCGTCGTCCAGCTGGTATTTACCGTTCTGCTGTTCGTGGGTATGGCAATATATATCTTAGGGGGCCTGCCCCAGGTAAGCCTCTCAAACATTACCGGGCCGTTCTTCGATAAGGGTATTGGGGGCATGTTCATGATGGTGCCGATAGCGATTCTGGCCTTCATGGGGTTTGACATCGTGACGAAGGCGGCCGAGGAAATCAAGAGCCCCATAGAGAAGGTGGTCTGGCTCATTCCGCTGTCAGTCGTGTTCGTCCTCATCTTTTACGTCGGGGTCTTTTTCGTCACCGCCGGCGTTGTCCCTTATACCGAGATCGCCGAGAGCACCCTTGAGGTCCCTATCGAGATCGTCGCCACCAAGACGCTCGGTAGTGCCGGATTCTATATCGTTATCATCGCCGGCCTCATGGGGCTCATCACAACCCTCAACGGGTTTCTCATCGGGTCGTCCAGGCTCATGTACGGGATGGCCAGGGACGGCGTCCTGCCCAGGGCATTTTCATATATCCACCCCAAATTTGGTACGCCCTCGTTCGGGATTATTGTCCTGACGCTCGTAGGTATCCTCGGCGCCTTCTTCCAGTTTCTCTTCACGCTGTTTGTGGTGGCGTCTGCGGCAATCCTGCTGGCCTATATCCTCGTGTGCATCTCCCTTCTCATCCTCAGGAAGAAAGAGCCGAAGATGAAACGGCCATACCGGCTGCGCGCGCCCCGGATCGTGGCGAGCCTGGCGATCTTCGGGGCGGTGGTGTCGTTCCTCTTTTCGATCTACATTATCATAAAGGACGAGGAGAGCAGGGTCATCGGTTCCGCCCTCTTCTTCGGCCTGACCGCGGTCGGGCTGATCTATTATTTCCTGGTCGTGAGAAGGCGCGGTATCAGCGCGAGGACGTAACGGACCCCGGCGGCGGCAGCCACGTGTATCGGCAGGAGGACGATAGACTAATGGGCGAGCGGAAATACTGGAACGAGGAAATGGAGACAATGCAGCCCGGGAAGCTCACGCGCCTGGAGGAAGGGCTGCTGAGGGACGAGCTAAGCTACATTTACGACCGGTCGCCCTTCTATCGTGAAAAATGGGATGATGCCGGCGTCTCGCCAAAGGACTTCCGGTCGATAAAGGACCTGGGGAAGTTCCCCTTCACGACCAAGGATGACCTCAGGAAGACGCAGGAGAAGCTGGGCGGCCTGGGGGGGCACCAGTGCTGTGCGCGGGAGGACCTCGTCAGGATCCAGGGGACAAGCGGCACGACGGGACGTCCCCTTTACGTCGGCCTGACGGCGGCCGATGCGGACCTCTGGAAGGAGCTCTTTGCCCGCCACGCGTGGACCGGGGGGATCCGGCCCGGGGACTCCTATATAAATCCGGCCAACTTCACGCTGTTCGTAGGGGGGCTTTCGGAAGCGGTCTCGTCGGAGGCGATGGGGTTCTGCGTTATCCCGGCCCCCTTCGGCACCACGGGTATCGAAAAACTCATCGACCTGATCCTTGAATTAAGGCCCACGGTGCTCTTTGCTACGCCGTCGTCGACGGTCTTCCTGGCCGAATACGTTAAAAGTACGCTCAAGAAATCGCCCCGGGACCTCGGTTTTAAAAAAGGCTTCATGGCAGGGGAGGCGCTGAGCGAGGAAGACCGGGCCGCCATGGAAGAGACCTGGGGGATCGTCGCGCGGAATTTCTACGGGCTTGCCGACGTGGCGGCCGACCTTGCCAGCGAGTGCGACTGCACCTGCGGACTGCATTTCTGCGGAGCGGGCGCGGTGACGGCAGAGATCATCGATCCGATCACGCTCGCGCCCAAGAAGATTGAGGAGGGGGTCGAGGGAGAGATCGTCTATACAACCGTCAGGCGGCAGGCGACCCCGGTCGTCCGCTATCGCTGCCGCGACATGGTGCGCGCCCATATTGGGCAATGCCGCTGCGGGCGGACTTCGATGCGCTTTTTCGTCATCGGCAGATCGGACGATATGCTCAAGGTGAAGGGGGTCAACGTCTTCCCATCGGCCGTCAAGGACGTGATCTCGTCCTTCGTCCCCCGCGTAACCGGCGAGATCCGTATTGTCCTCACCGAACCGGGGCCGGCCATCGGCACGAACCTCGAGATCAAGGTTGAGTACGCCGCGGACGTGAAGGGAGCCGAGATTGAAACGCTGGCCGGCGAGATACGGGAGACGATCAAGAAGAAGCTCGTATTCACTCCGGTCATCCGGATGATCGGGCCGGAAACGCTGCCCCGCTCCCAGTATAAGATCGAGTACTTCGAGCGGGCCTATGAAGAGAAGGAGAAATAGGCGGCACGCCGGGGAACGTATACGCCGTGTTTCGATCCATCGCCCCGGCGACGGCACGGCCGCTTAGGGCCTGTAGTAGCCTCTGAGATTCCATGTGTCGTGGCGCCGGTCATGCCCGAGGAGGTACGTGCCGCCGTCATCGGCGGTTACCTTGAAGATGTCCTCATCCGGGTCGTAGTACCGATCCACCACCTCGATAACCGTCAGCTCGTTTTTACCCAGGAAGAAGCTCGTGGGCCGCTCATCGGCCTTATGCCCGCTATAGGTTTTCACGGTGATCTTCACGGCGATCCGCCCGAACCATACCCGTCGACAAAATACTTGATTTTGGCATCAGTATACTATACCCTGTTGAAAAAGGGAAGGAACACACGAGAGACAGCCGCCCGGCCGGAGCCGGCACGAGGGCGGCGATAAACCCCGTCCGCTATGGGAGCAGCCTATGATCCTCGCGTTCGAGATCATCACGTTTGTTCTTGCCGGGGTCCTGGTCGTTCACAGCGTTATGGTCCGGGGGTGGGCTTTTACGCTGTTGTTTTTCCTCACGGGTGCGGTTCTGGGGGTCCTACGCGAGAACGTCGTGGCCGAGCTTACCGACCTCTACGCCTACAACCCCGAGGTCTTTACCCTCTGGATCGGGGCGGCGCCTGCCATACTAACGGTCTTCTGGTCTTTTTCGACCTATATTTCCATGACCCTTTCGGAGCGCCTTGTCCACGGGGATTTTATCAAGGGGCAGCGCCTTGCTCTCATTGTCCTCCTTTCCATGCTTTTCATGGGGGCGTATGCGGCAGCCAACGAGGCCATGGCGTCCGTCTACCCGATGGTGCTCTGGAAGTTCACGCCGGATGCCGCCGTCTGGGGGGGTGCGCCGCTCATGGTCGTGTTCGGTTACGCGGGGCTGGGGGCTATCATGCTCATCGGCGTCTATACCGTCAGCAGCAGGCGGTGGAAGGGGTGGGTGAAGGTCGTGGCGGGCGTACTGAGCACGCCCATTATGATCGGCCTGCACATTGCCTGGATCGCGCTTGTCCGGGCGGGCATCGGGCTTTTTGTCTGACAGGCCCTTCAGCGGGCCGGGATGATCGGCCGGGAAGCTCTCGCTTGTTAACGGCTGGCCGCGGCATCTCCTGATTCAATACGGAAAGACAATGCCCAGATTCGTGACAATGGGGGAACTCCTGGTCGATTTTATCTCGTCGGCGCGGGGGGAGGCAGGCTGGCTTGCCCCTGTCGGCGGGCCGAACCGGTCACCTGATCACAGCGGCCCCTCCTTCATCCCGTCTGCGGGCGGGGCGCCGGCCAACGTTGCGGCGGGGCTCACGCGGCTCGGTAAGGAGGCCGGTTTTATCGGCAAGGTCGGGGACGACCCCTTCGGGCGCGGGCTTGCCGCCGCGCTGTCGGGATTGGGCGTCGATACGCGCGCCGTCTCGTTTTCCAAACACGCGCGCACGATGCTTGCCTTTGTGACCCGTTCCCAGTCCGGCGAGCGGGATTTCGTCTTCTTCCGTCACCCCTCGGCCGATATGCTGATCACGCCCGGCGACATCCCCGCAGATTATCTTTCCGGGGCATCGTACTTCCACTTCGGCTCGGTCAGCCTTATCGCCGAACCCGCTCGCTCCACGACGCTCGGGCTGGTCGATGCAGCCAGGCAGGCGGGGGCGCTTGTTTCTTTCGATCCGAATATCCGGATGCCGCTCTTCGATGATGCGGCGACAGCCAGGAGGACGATCCTCGCGGCTATCCCGCTGGCCGATATCCTGAAGCTTTCCGAAGAGGAGGCCGAGTTTCTAACCGCCCGGAAGATCCCCAAGGAGGCGGCCCTCGAGCTCCTCTCGATGGGCCCGGGGCTCGTGGCCGTGACCCTCGGGAGCAAGGGTTCTGTCGCCGTTACCGCCCGCTACGCGGTGGAGGTGGACGGCTATGAGGTCGATGCCGTGGATACCACGGGCGCGGGGGACGCTTTTTGCGCGGCGATGCTGGCCGCTTACTCGGAGACGGACGCGACAGAGCCCGCGGCCCTGACCGATCTTGATCTTATCGGGATATTCCGGCGGGCCAACGCCGCCGGGGCAATCGCCGTTACGAGGCCCGGCGCCATCGCGGCGCTGCCGACTGCCGATGAGATCGACCTCTTCATCCGGTCACGAAAGGAACTCCGGTCCTCCGGCATGCTCCAGTGACCGACAGCAACGAGATGATCTCGTGGGGGTGTCCGGCCGGGTCGATCGGGGCTATGTGGGCTATCGGGGGGCTATTGGGGTCTTCGGGTTCTTCCCGCCTTATTGGGGGGAGAGCAGCCGATCGAGGAGCTGGGCAGGAAGCCCGGTCTCGATAACGGCCAGTTCGTTGAGGATAAACAGGACGATAAGAACCAACAGGGCCGAGAGCGCCAGCACGCCGATGAGGGCGACGGACCGGGCGAGTATCCGTCCGATCCGGCCGGACCTGCGGCCGCCGGCCGCGTCGTAGGTCTCGGGCGGCGCGAGGTGTACCTTCCTGAACCGCCCGAACCGGGCAGCCACCACCGTGATATTATCATGACCGCCCCTGGCATTGGCCAGGTCGATAAGCCGGGAGCAGGCCCTGGCAAGGTCCCTATGCCCCTGGACGATCCAGACGATCTCCTTCTTCGATACGAGGTCCCAGAGGCCGTCGGTGCAGAGAAGCAGCACGTCCCCGTCCATGAGGTGGGCGCCCACCGGTTCATCGACCGTTACCCCGCCCTCGGTCCCGAGCGATCTCATCAGCACGTTCTTCTGCGGGAAGTCGTGCGCTTCCTCGGGGGAGAGCTTTCCCTGCCGGACGAGATGGGCCACGTAGGAGTGGTCGTCGGTCAGCGCGATGATCTCGTCGTTTCGTATCTGGTAGGCCCGGCTGTCCCCGACGTGCCCGATGTGGGCCCGGTCATCGACGATAAACGCCCCGGTGAACGTGGTGCCGGGCGCCTTGGAATCCCCGCCTACCCAGCTCAAACACGCGGCCGTCGGCCTCGCGGATGACCCCCTCGATGAAGGAGTCGACATCGTCGCCAAAATGGGCCTGGGCGGCCGAGTGCCGCGGTGAAAAGAGGTCGGACAGAAGGGAGACCGCCGCCGCGCTGGCCTGCCGACCACCGACGTGCCCGCCGACGCCGTCGGCCACCGCCAAAACGGCCCGGATCGCAAAAGGGCCGCGATGCCGCGGCTCGATGAGCCGGACAAAAAAGGAGTCCTCGTTTTCTTCCCTGACGCTGCCCACGTTGCTCTGTCCCGCGGCGGCAATCGCTAACTCTTTCGGCGTTGACATAGTTTTAGTTTATCCATATCCCGGGGCGCCCCGGCGCGGCCCGCATATCGGGCGGGCCGACGCCCGAAGGGGCGCGTGCTTACTTCACGGCATAGAGGTATCCGTCCCGGCTTCCAAAGTAGGCGACCCCCCCCGTAGCGACGGGGCCCGACCTGACCTTGCCCTCGGTGGAAAACCGCCACCGCTCGACCCCGTCGGCGAGGTTTACGGCATAGGCGTTGGCGTCATCACTGCCGATGAGGGCAGACCGTTCCGTGAGAGACGGGGACGAGTTAATGTCGCCGGTCGTCTCAAACCGCCACACGAGCGTACCCTGTTCGATGTCGACCGCATACAGGCCGTTATCCCGGCTGCCGAAATAGACGGCGTTCCGGCCGACGGCAGGACACGAGACGACGTCTCCCCCCGTTTCGAACCGCCAGAGCTCTTCACCCGTTTCCCTGTTGAGGGCATACAGGTTGTCGTCGTCGCACCCGAAGAGCACCGCGTTCCTCGTGACGGCGGGCGTTGACCGGATGTCGCCGCCGGCCTTGTGACGCCACAGCTCTGTTCCGTCGGCAACGGAAACCGCGTACAGGGTATTGTCGCAGCTCCCGAAATAGACGACCTTGCCGGAAACGGCCGGAGACCCGATCACGTCTCCCCGCGGTCAGGAATCGCCAGAACTTCCTCGCCCGTTGCCTTGTCCACGGCATAGACGGTATTGTCGTTGCTGCCGAAGACGACCAGTTTATCGGCGACCACGGGCGACGATCGTAGCGCGCCTCCCGAGGCGAATTCCCAGAGGAGGTCACCGTTCTTCGTCGAGAGGGCGTACAGCGAATGGTCGTCGCAGCCGAAATAGAGGGTCTTGCCCGAGACGGCCGGAGTCGTGCGGATATCGTCCTCGGCTTTAAAGATCCAGACCTGCTCCCCGGTATCGGTTCATCCACGGCGTACAGGGCATCGTCGTTGCTGCCGACGTAGGCGACGCCGCCCGTGACCAGCGGGGACGCGGTGATGGGGCCGAAGGTTTCGAAGGCCCACACCCGCTCGGCCAGACGGGTTGTGCCGAGGGGTGGGGGCTCGGACGGGCCGTGCGATCGGAAGGAAAAGGAAACGGATTTGACCAGGAGCACCACCGTAACGATCAGCCCGATGACGATGAGGGAGGAGATGATGCCGGTCAACAGCCTCTTCTCCCGGGGTATCTGCTGTATGATGGATGTTACCGGTGTTTACCGCACGTGCCGCCCTTCCCGGCGCCCCTCCGCCGCGCCGAGACGACGTGGGGCATGGCGAAATCCGCGTCTTTCATATGCTCCTTGACGGCGCCAAGAAATTCGCGGGCCGAGGAGAACCGGTCGTCCCGATCTTTCGCGATGGCCCTGCTGACGATCTCGCGCTACCCAGGGCGGCAGGCCCGGCACAAGCGTCTCGATGGGAGAGGCCTCTTCGCTGAGCACCCTGGCAATCGCCTGTACGCTCTCGTCGGCGCGAAACGGCGAAACGCCGGTTAGCATCTCGTAGAGCACCACCCCGAGCGAATAGATATCCGACCGCTCGTCGATCTCCGTTCCCTTGAGCTGTTCGAGGCTCATATATTCCGGGGTTCCCACGATCGAACCGAGGGTGGTGTCTCCCCTGGTTTTGGCGGTCCTTGATATCCCGAAGTCGGTGATGACGGCCCTTCCCTGCGGATCAATGATGATGTTGGCAGGCTTGATGTCCCGGTGAAGAATCCCCCGGTCGTGCGCATAGGCCAGCCCCTGGGCCATCTGAATGGCGATGGGCATGGCCTCCTCGACGGTAAGCCGGCCGGCGCGCTCGATGACGCCGACAAGGTCCTCGCCCTCGATAAACTCCATCGCGATGTAGTAGGTGTCCTGTATCGGGCCGATATCGAAGACCTGCACGATGTTGGTGTGCCTGAGGCGCACCACCGTCTTGGCCTCGTTTTCGAAACGGACAAGGAATTTCTTGTTTCGGGCGAGATTTGCGTGGAGGATCTTGATGGCGGCGTCTACGTCAAGACGGTTGTTTTTGGCAAAGTAAACCGCGCCCATGCCGCCCTCGGCGATCTTGCTAATCACCTCATAGCGATCGTCAATTATCGTACCGACGAAGGGGTCACCCGTCGGGTCAGTCATCTCTTAGTACTCCTTACTGCAGGGGATAAACCCGTACAGTATCGGACCGGGCGGTACGCGCCCCGGCCCGTTACAGAAGGCAACATAGCCCGGTGACCGGGTGAAACTAAATAAAAGGGGGAAAATCGATCCGATACTATCTCCTTTCCCCCTTTCCTGGGCTCGAGGGCGATGCGCCCTATTTCATGAGGGCAAACTTGACCTTGACCGTTCCCATAAGGATCTCGTCCTTATCTTTGAGCTCATGGTCTGTATCAATGGCCTTGCCATTGACCATGGTGGGATTGGTCAGGCTTACGTTGGTCAGGACATACTTGTTGCCGACGAAGTTGATGCGGGCATGCTCCCCGGATACTCCGCGGTCCTTCAACCTGATGTTGCCTTTGTCGCTGCCGATGACATTCTCGGCCACCAGGAAGATATCCTCTCCCTTCTTATCGCCCGTGAGTATGGACAGCTGCGCCGGTTTGCCGGGGATCTTTTCGGTCTTCGGGCGACCGGCCAGGGCACGCGCCTCGGTCTCACTCAGCTTTTCGGTGCGGGGCGGGGCCGCTTTTGTTCCGGGGGCCGTCGCAAGTGCGGGCTTCGGGGCAGCAGTCGGGCGCCTGAGGATCATCACCAGGACAATAATGAGAATAAGCACCACTATGCCGGCGATGATCGCGTAGATAAGCAGGGGAGACCCCGAGACGATCTTCTTTTCCTGGAGATAGGGTTGTCCGGTACCCTCTTCGATCATGACGACTCCCTCGACCGTGATTTCGGAGCCGGGGCCGGGCGGGGTAAAGGTCGAAACCGGTATGCTCTCGAGGCTGTCGTCGACCAGCATGTAATAGCCGGGCATTGTGCCCTGCGGCGGATAGGACGTATCCACCCTGCCGGTTATCGTGACGGTCTTGTTGAGGAACCGGGCCGGGTTCTGGAGGATGTCGCTGATCAGGATATCTTCCTGGGCAAACAGCGCCGCCGGCACGATGAGGAGAACCAAAGAGAAAACGACGAGCATTTTCCTTGTCGTAACGCGTATCATGAGAGCCTCCTTTGCGTCTTTTTCTGTAATGCAAAGATTCAATCCTCACAATATTAACAAGGAAATGATAGTAAAATCAAGATTTAAATTATCCCCGCGCTCAAAAGGACCCCATTTCAGGCAAAAAACGATCTAAAGACGCACACAATCCCGATGCCGGCGAAGGTTTGAAGGGCAAACGGCCTGCGCAGGGGATTGTGATTGCCAAGCCGGGTCCTTTCCAGTATGATTACCGGTAGTTTCTTACCTATTAAAAGAGGAGATTGTATGAGACGCCGTTTGGAGCTTGTTGGATCCTTAAAGGGACAAGAAGACAGGAATTATCTTAGGATCAGAACAAGGAAGAAAAGCAATGGAATTAGACTCATATTTTTATGAGCTGTTTGAAGGTCTCCCGCGGCAGGGCCCGGGGGACAACGAGTCGACAAGAAATGCGCTGGCCATGATACAGCCGCTCCCGAATGACGTTCGCATCCTTGACATCGGATGCGGATCGGGGACGCAGACGATCGAGCTTGCCGGGAACACCTCCGGCACGATAACCGCGCTGGACAACCACCAGCCGTTCCTGGACGAGCTGGACCGCAGGGTATCCCGCGAGGGCCTTACCGAAAGGATCAAGGTAGTCAACGGCTCGATGTTCTCGCTTGATTTTGCGAGGGAAAGCTTTGACATCATCTGGTCGGAAGGGGCTATCTTCATCATCGGGTTTGAACAGGGTTTGGAAGCAATTCAAGCCGTTGTTGAAACCGGGCGGATACATGGCCGTATCGGATCTCTGCTGGTTGAGGGACGATCCGCCCCGGGAGATTGCGGATTTCTTCGGGATCGAGTACCCGCCGATTCCGAGCGTGGCCGAGGTCCTCGAAATCGCCAAAAAGACGGGATATGAGCCTGTCGGGAGCTTCACGCTGCCCGAATCGACCTGGTGGGACAGCTACTACCGACCGACGGAGACGGGGATTGAGGGGATGCGGAAGAAATATCCGGGAAACGAACGGGTCGAGGAGCTGTGCAGGAGGATGGAGCGGGAGATTGACATGTACCGGAAGTATGCGAAATACTATGGGTACGTCTTTTTCGTCATGAGAAAAGCCGGTTAATCGGCACGTGAGAGTGAAAGGATCAGGGCGTCCGCACTGTGCGGACGCCCTGATTTCTTTAAAGATTCTCTTGATCGACGGAGGTAATCGGCCGTCCCGACATCGGTCTGGTGTATCTATCCGTGTACCGCGCCGGTACCCTGTCTTTATGCTCAGAGGAGTATCTCGATATCCTCGATCGGATACGACACGCACGAGTGGACATAACCGAATTGGGAGTCGGACTTACGCACCGGGGTGCCGGGGGGCTGGTAGACAACCCCGCTCAAGAGCTTCACGCGGCACATACTGCACTCGCCGGAGCGGCAGAGAAACGGTACGGTGATCCCGTTTTTTTCGAGCGTCGTCAACAGCGGGGTGGTCGCCGGAGCCGTAACGGTCTTTTTACCGTGAACTTTCACCGAAACGGTGTGCCCCTCTTTTACGGCCGAGGGCCAGCCCGGATATCCGGTGATGACCGTCGGCGCCCCGTACATCTCGCGCCTGGTTTTTCGGCCCGGCGACTTTGAGCTTTTCGAGTTCGGGCAGGCAGAAGTCGTACATCGCCTGTGGCCCGCAGAGAAAGAACGTCTTCCCGGAAACGTCGCCGATTTCGGCATTGATCACGTCGGCGCTGATGTAGCCGCGGCGGCCGGTATAATCCTTCGGCGGAGATTCGATCACCGGGATGTAGCGGATGTTCTTATTGGCCTGCGTTATTCTGGTCAGCTCTTCGTGGAAGATCACATCGTCCAGGCCCCGGTTGCCGTAGAAAAGGAAGATCGTTTCGTTACTCCCGTAATCGACGGCCCGGCGGATCATGCTCATGAACGGCGTGACGCCGCTGCCGCCGGCGATGGCGACGATCGTGGCGTCGTGGACGAGCGGGTTGACGTAGAAGTTGCCGGCCGGCCCGGAGCAGGTCAGCGTGTCCCCCTCGGCTACCCGGTCCAGGAGGTAGTTCGAAACGAGGCCCCCCTGGACGCGGCGGACAGTCAGGTCCCAGTAGGCGATCTGGTTGGGCGCCGACGAGATGGACAGCGGCCTGCCCGTCCTGATCCCGTCGACCGTGACGGTGACGGTGGTGTACTGGCCGGGAAGGAACGGCGGCAGCACGAGGTCGGTCGGGACCAGCCGCAGCGTCTTGGTGGTCGGCGTTTCCTGTATGATCCGGGAGACGGCAAGGGTAAGCTCCTGCGGGTGGAGCCGGTTGATGAGGGCTTCGGTCGCTCCCCGCTCGTAACTGAGCCCTGGGCCGAGTTTCCTGGCCACCTCTTTTTCCGCCGCGATCGCGGCGTACCCGTCAAATTGGCTCATGAAAGAATCCTTCATTATTTCCTCCCGTTCAGGCCCCCATCTCGCGCAGGATGACCCGGGCGACCTTCGCCCCGTTTTCAAGGGTTGGCTGGAACCCGCCGCCGGCTACTGACGCCCCGGTCTCGAAGAGGCCCGGCGATCGGGGACTTCGGCGTGACGAACGGCGGCTGGTCCTTCATATACTGGTCGAAGCCGTAGATGGACCCGTTGATATGGCCGAGATACCGTACGTGGGTCAGCGGCGTGGAGATATCGATCTCCTCGATGTGGCCCCGGAGTGTTCGGGAAGACCTTTTCGGCGTCCTTCAGCATGATTTCGGCCCACTTGAATTTTTCCTCGAAATAGCGGTGCGGCTCGACCCGCAGCCAGGGGTCGGTATATTTGAGATTGACGAGGGCCGCCTGGCAGCTCCCCTTTGGGGAAAAATCGGGGTGCATCTTGTCGTAGCAGGACAACATCATTGCACTATTTACGGTCGAGATCGACCGCATCTGGTCATAGGCGGTGTCCATATCGGCATCGGGATAGATGAAGTTGGACGACTCGGTGATGCCCATCTCTTCGGGTTCGCAGTCAAAGCCCATGTAGAGGCAGACAGCCGAGGGGCCGACCGACTTTCCCCTGAGCCCGTCGACAACCGACGGGTCGATCTCGGCGGGGTCAAACAGGTCGAGGTAGGTGTTGGCCCGAAACGCGTTGGAGACGACGTAGCGGGCGGAAATGGTCTCGCCCGTCCTCGGTGACGACCCCCGCGGCCCTGCCGTCTTTCATGACGATTCTCTTGACGGGGCAATTGAAGCGGATCTCTCCCCCGTTTCGGATAATGACGTCGGCCAGGGCGTTCGACATCGCCTGGGAGCCGCCCAGGACATGGTACGGCTTGAATTCTATATAGCCGAACAGCATCCCGGCCAGGTAGGAGAAGGAAAGCAGGCGGGGCGGCAGACCTGCGTAGGGCCAGTAGGCCGCGACGACGAGCTTGAGGTAGGGGTCCGTGAAGTACTCGTCGAGGACCTCCTGGGCGTTCCTGAAGAGATGGCTGAAGTAGAGGGGAAACTCGTCGCGCGTCGGGGGGTTGTCGCCCTTTCGGCCCGCCGCGGTGAGCAGCTCCATAAAGAAGCGGTAGATGAGGTCGAAGAAGCGCTCGATGCCGTCCTTCTCTTTCGGGAAGCGCTCCGAGAGCTCCCGGACGATCTGCTTCCCGGTTGGGCTTGAGGGTGACGTCGATGACGCCGGGCACCACCACCCGGTAGAGGTCGGTCATCTCGATGAATTCGAGCTTATCCGTCACTCCGAGTGAATCGAAGAGGCTTCTCACCGGCCCCGGGAATTCGGGGGTTCCCAGACCGGAGAGCTGGTGGAGGGCGATCTCGAACTCGAACCGGCCCCGGACAAAGCTTGTGGCGCATCCGCCGGGGATATTGTGCCGCTCCAATACCAGGACGCCTGCCCCCTTTTGCGCCAGGGACGCGGCGGCGGTAAGGCCGGCGTTGCCCGCCCCGATGACGACGACATCATACTGTTTCATGCCTTCCTCTCAATGGAATTGCATAAATCGTCTCGATGACTTTTCGGAAACGAGATATTTTTATACTAAATGATGGCGGGGAGTCAAGAGATATAGGTACTATAAGGAGAATATAACGAAATCACCGTACATTGAAAAGGGATCGGGGCGGCGGCTTTCTCCGGCATATTACTTTATATCGTATATATAGGCGGCAAAGAGGTGTGCCGCCTCCGCAAATACCGCATCCTCGTCGATCTGTTGCCGACCGAGAGCAATCTTGTGAATTATTCCCTCGCTGGCATGAAAGACAACGAAAGCCGCGGCCGTTGCGCGCTTCTTTTCAATCCCCGTCTGTATTAAGACCCCCTCGATAAAGGCCGTAATTTGTGTGCCGACTCCATCTAGACGCTGTTTCACCTCATCATCCTCGAGAGACATCTTTAGTACCTCATTGAGGAAAGGCGCATCTGCGCGATGAACGGCCACATGCAGATTGATGATCTTCAGAAAGAATGAGGTGATATCGGCCTTCTCAACCGGTGCAAAAGCCCCTATCCCTTCGATAACGATGGTATTGCATTCTTTAACGTAGCGGTCCAGGCCGGCAAGGAAGAGGTTATGCTTGTCCGAGAAATAGGCGTAGAAAGCTACCGACGCTGACAGCTGCGGCATGGGCGATTTCATCGGCGGTTACGTTGTGGTAGCCCCGCTCTGAGATCAGGACTCTGCCCGCCTCGATGATCCGGCCCTTCGTCTTAATCCCCCGGGTTTGTACGGGGTCCCGCACCGCTTTCAACTATGACTCCAATATACATATCACTAACTGCAACCCTGTTACGGTGTCGGCGGGAGGTTTTTCCACGACTCCCGTCATCCTTTCCGAATAGGATACCATATTCTATCAATACGGAGAGTTTGCAGCAAGATAAATATGAGAATAATCTCACTTTTATCTTGACAATGTGAGATATACCTCATATTATTCCAGTATGAAGCGCGTCATTACCCGCCGAATGGCGACGAAGGTGTTGAGACAATCCGGGGGTTATATGAAAAGAAGGAAAGATAGTAGGAACGGCAAACCGTCAGAAGGTTTCCGGGTGTTCGCAATCCTGGCCGTGCTTGCGGCAGGAGCGTTGCTTTCGGCATGTACTAAGGCGCCGGCAGAGTACGCGGTAAAATCGGTGAAGGTCGGCTTCACGAATATATACTTCATCCCCTGTGAAGGGGGCCTGCTTCAGATTGACTGCGGGTATCCGGGTGACTATGAAGAATATCTCAAAAAGGCCGCGGAAATAGGCATAGACCCCTCCGACGTGCGCTACCTGCTGCTCACCCACCACCATGACGACCATGCCGGGTTTGCGGCGGAGTTCGTTTCAAAACACGACGTGACCCTCATCGTTCACGAAAAGGCGCTGGGGCCGCTGGCGTCCGGCGCGTCGGTCGAGGATATGCGTCCGGTCAATGGGTGCGTTAAGGCGGTCTTTTCGGTCTTCTCGGGATTTCACGAGTTCGTGTTTCCCCCGTTCGTACCGCGGGAAACGGACTTTATATAGACGGGGATAACGGGGCTATCCTTAAGCGGATCGGCGTCAACGGCGTGATTATCTCCACCCCCGGCCATACCGACGACTCGATCTCGGTGGTGCTTGCCGACGGGAGCGCGTTTGTGGGGGACGTGGCGATGAATTTCTTCGGGATCTGCGGGATAGAGCATCGTCCGATCTATATCAAGGATATAGAGCAGGTCTATACAAGCTGGCGGCGCCTGCCGGGAGTTTGGAGCGCTAACGATCTATTCGTCCCACGGTGAGCCGTTTGACGCCTCGGGGCTGGTTCCGGTCCGATAAGAGGGCGGCGGCTTAGGCCGCCGCCGATTTCCCGGCCACGCGGGCGGCCTTCTTTGCCGCCATCTTCCGCAGAAACCTGATCCATGGCCCCCATGTGGCCGGCTTTTTTGGCCCGATGCCGAGCCGGGATTCCGCGCGGTCCAGCGCGTCCTCCAGCAGGGCGTTATGCATCGGCCGGATCATGCAATACCAGGTGAGCCACGTCTTTGGATCGGCCGCCGCGTCTATCGTATGGCGGAGGATCACGTGGGAGCGCCGCGGGATGACCTCAAAGACGTGCCTCCCGTCCCAGCGTGCCGTTAATCCCGTCCCGTCAAACCGAAACTCCGCGATCCTCCCCGGTAGGTAAGCGGATACGGAGTACCGAATCGGGCCGTGGCCGCCCCGCGCCCCGACCCCGAGCGGTGCGTCAAACTGCATGGGAGGCCACTGGCCGCCCGGCCACAGCCGGTCGTCTTTGCTTGAAAGCGTATTCAGTATTGCCCCAACGTTCTCGGGCGGCGCTTCGAGGCGCCGCTCATGCACGTTCCAGATCTTCATCACTACCTCCCATAACGGAACGATACGTTGTCTCAATAAGCCGGTCGACGATGGCCGGCGGCTGTTGCCCCCGGTCGAGGTGACGCCGCGTGGCCGCGTAGGGGACGTCGATCAGGGCGAAGGCGGCGGTGGAAAGCGCCTCCTCCGTGACACTCCCGAATCGCTCCTTAACAAAGGCGCGGACGCCCTCGCTCAGCTCCCGCGGCAGCGCCGCTACCCGTCCCCTCAGCTCTTCGGGCCACTGTCCCGCGATCAGCTCCTCCCTCCTGAAGAGGAGCAGGACCCGCCCCTCGTTGAAATGTCCTCTGACCCAGCGCGGCGTATAGAGCGCGGCCGCAAGGCCGTCCGCCGCTCGCCAGGGTCTCGAGGAATCCGTCCTGAAAGGATTCGACGACGTCAAGCCAGAGCAGCGCCAGGATCAGGTCCCGCGACGGGAAACGGTGGTAGATCGAGCCGATCGGTGCGCCGGTCTGACGCGAGATCGCGGACATGGTCACACCTTCCGGTCCGCGCTCGGCCAGGAGTTCGAGGGCGGCCGTCAGGATCCGGTCGCTGCTGAATCGTGCGTTTCTTCCCATAATGCCGTCGTATAATAGAATATATATTCTAATATGTCAACTCTTTTCGAGCGTATCGAACCCTGTTTCTTTATCATATTCCGGCTCCATTCGACGGGCCCGGGGGATTGAGCGGAGGTCGCCGAACGGAAAGCGGAAATCACCGGGGTTACTACTTTTCATTTGACGTATCAGTATTGTGACTATAGACTAATAGATATCCCGAACTAGTCAACTTCACTGATCTGTCTTCTCGCTTTTTTCAGCCACGCTGTTCCGGTTGCTGCCGATAGACCATAAGACAGGAGATACTTCTATGACTCCAACCGTGACACGCCGAACCTTTGTCGGGCTGGCGATCTCCTCGGCCTGCCTTGTCACCTCACGGCCGACCGAGGCGCCCGCCGCGCTGTTCACACCGGATTTTATTAATGAGGACAAGCGGCGAATTCTCGATTACGTCTTTGCGCTCATCGACAGCCGTTTCGACGGGGCGGCCGATGTCACCGCGCCCGTCCTCTCCCATCGTTTTTCCCTCAACGAATTCGAAATGGTATGGGTGGCCTTCCTGAAGAACAGGAAGGTCATCGCGTGTAAGGGGAGGGTTATTGCCCAGCCGACGACCCAGGCGTCGTTTCTGGACGCCGTAAGGATCTCGACCAACAGGAGCCTTGATGATACGCGGTTCATCGACGATATCACGAAGAGCGATGTGCAGGACCTCGAGCTTGTGGTGCATATCAACCGGGACATCGTTACGCTGAGGAAGACGGACCTCGCTTACCTCAAGGAAAAGATAGAGCTTGGCGTCCACGCCTTTAAGGTCCAACTCGGCAAGTACGGCGCCTGGTACCTCGAAAACGTCCCGATCACCTCCAACCTGGACCTGAAGGCATCACTCAGGAGGCTGTCAAAGAAGGCGAAGCTCCCATCGGACGCCTATACGGATCCCGACGCACAGATCTTAATGTCCGATATGTACACGTTCAAGGGCAAACGCGCCGGCACCGGTGACGACCTTTTCCGCTATTCGATCCTGGTCAGGGACGAAGACATATCCAACGGTTTGATCGAGAAACGGCTGGCGCTCGCCCGCGACTGGTACCTGAACAACGTCAACCCGACAACCAAACGGGTCAGCTATCTCTATTACCCCGTCACTAATAGCTACTCGAAAGACAATAACGAGGTGAGGAACCTCGCGGTTCTCTACATCCTGCCCGAGCTCGCCCATTTCCTTGGCGACAGGTCCCTGGATAATCTGGTCGAAACTACGACGGACTATTACCTCACGAAGGTCAAACGGACCGGGAGGTATTCTTATATCGACATCGACGGCAGCACGAAGATAGCTTTTAACGCCTTTATGATCCTCTCACTTATCAGGCAGCCCGACTATCCCGGGTCGCTGGAGAAGGCGGCCGAACTGGCGGAGGGGATACTGTCTCTTCAGCAGCCGGACGGTTCGTTTAACACGTCCTTTGGCGGGGAGACCACCGGCATTGACTACTATCCCGGGGAGGCGATGCTCTCGCTCATGCGGCTTTTCCAGGTAACCGGCGACACGCGTCTCGCCGACGCGGTCGCGCGGGCGTTCCCCTACTACCGGGACTACTGGAGGGGCAACAAGAACACGGCGTTTGTGCCGTGGCACTCACAGGTTTACTACCTCCTTGCCGAGCATAACCCAGACCCCGAGATGGAGGCGTTCATCTACGAGATGAATGACTGGCTCATAAACACTTATCAGATCTTCAGAGACGACTATCCCGATAAGATCGGCGGTTTCAAGAAGGACGATCCCCGCAACTCCACCTCGAGCTACATGGAGGGTATCAACGATGCCTACCGGACGGCCCTGCTGTTCGGTAACCGGCGGCACATCGAGAAATACCGTGACTCGCTACGGGCCGGAATACGTTTTGTCCTGCAAACGCAGTTCACGCCTGAGAACGCCTTCTGGGTAAAGAATCCCACGCGGGCAATCGGCGGCTTCAAGGAATCGCTTAAAAAAGTAAGCCAGCGAAACGACTATACGCAGCACGCGACAAGCGCGCTCATTAAGGCGCATGGGAATAAGATATTTGACTGAGTGCCCGGCCGGATACAGCGGGAGCGGTCTTAGCCGCTTACCGACTGCGAGTCACTATGGATATCCTAACGATTCTCAAGAAGCCCTTCATTATTCCCTCCCTGCTTGCAGGGCTCATCGTGGCGTTTCGGATCGCTATACTCTTTGTCCAGTACGTACAAAAAAAGATACGGCATCGCAGACAGGAACAGGCGCGGGCGAGAGCCCGGGCGTTAAAGGGGAAGAGTGATCAACCTCCGATCTCGCCCGATAAGTCGTGAAATCCATTATCTCACTTGCATACCGATCGGGAACCCATGATAGATGAACTCGTCGGTGATGGGGGCCCGAAATCGTCCCAATTCACCCCTGTAACCGTTATTGTCTCTTCGGTCACCTGATCCGGGGCCGATTTTACGTAAGGAAAATCTAATAAAGTAGAAGTTGAGCGTGAATCCTTTGGGATGAACCGCCATCTATAATACTACCTAAACGATAGTACTACTAATGTAGTAGTAAAACCAATAAAGGAAGGAGAAAGGCCATGAACAAGAAATATCTCAAGGTAGTGCTGGGGTTCCTGATAGCGGCTCTATTGACGGTGCCCGCATTGGCGGCGGAGAAGCCGGAAGTCAGGGTTGTTGATCTTAAAGTCCTCGGTGCGAGCAGTCTGACGGATGAAGACATCGTGAAGCTGGCACGTATGAATGTGCTGGAGAAGCCCGATCTCTTCCCGCCGGCTCCGAATTTCGGTATCTCGATCCAGGGTTGTTCCGTTGTCTATCCGACCACGGGCTTAAGCTTCCCCGGTTCCGCGAGCGAATCGGTCGCCCTTTCCGGAAAGATCGATGATCCGTACCCGTATCGGTTCGCATCCATCAGCGACCCCGCATACCCGGAGATGTCTCCGGTTGCCGCGGTGGTCAGGCCCGATGGATCAGTTATGCGTATTGACGAATCGATGGGTCTGGACATCAGCGGAAAGACAATGACTTCTAATACGTGTCTCTTGATTAACCCTGAAGACGTTGTTCTCCTCTTCGCCGATGCGGCTCTGCCTTCGGGGACGCCGGCGGCCGGGCCTTCGGGTGCTCTCGGGGCGCCGAACGAAGAAAACGGCAATGACGCCGATGACGACGCGGATGACGACGCGGACGATGACGCCGACGATGACGCCGATGACGACGACGCGGACGATGACGCCGATGACGACGACGCCGACGATGACGCCGATGACGACGACGCTGATGACGATGCCGACGATGACGCTGATGACGATGCCGACGATGACGACGACGCGGACGATGACGCCGATGACGACGACGCGGACGATGACGCCGATGACGACGACGCCGACGATGACGCCGATGACGACGACGCTGATGACGATGCCGACGATGACGCTGATGACGATGCCGACGATGACGACGACGCGGACGATGACGCCGATGACGACGACGCGGACGACGACGCCGATGACGACGACGCGGACGATGATGACGACGACGATGCCGACGATGACGACGACGCCGATGACGATGACGATGACGATGACGACGATGATGGCGACGATGATGATGACGATGACGATGACGACGATGATGGCGACGATGATGATGACGATGACGACGACGATGACGACGATGATAAGCACTAGACCAGGGGTCTAAGTCACGAGTATACGAGGTAATATGAGTAAGATCGATGTGAATAGAAGAAAGTAAAAGGCCCTCGGAAGTGAGGGCCTTTTCTTATGGACAGGAGTTCGGATTGATCGCGGCGGGACTGCCGTCGAACGACATGCCGTCCCTAATTCAGCATCGCATCATACACCTTCCTGAATGAGTCGGGAGACATCACGAAGTACTGGTAGAGCTTTCCGTTCATCTTTTCGGCGATGTACCGCGCCATATCGGTCTGTGTGTCAAACCCCTTGCTGACCCCGACCGTGAGCCCCTTGAATCGGTAGCCGTGGATGTAATGCCACCGGCCGGTCGCTGCGTCCCGGTATACCGCGACGGCGTGAATCAGCAGCCCGCCCGAAGTCCTGGCCTCCACCGAGATGATGCCGGCCTCGTAACCGTGGTAAATGAGCGCATCGACGATAAGAGCGGCGTAGTCCTCACAGTCGCCCGACATGCCCTTGATCGTTTCCTCGGGAGACTGGGTATGGTTCATGGTGCCCGGCCTTTCTCCCCTGTACGAAATGCGGCAGGAGCCGAGGTACTGCTCGATCAGCTCGGGCGTCGTGAGCCCGGCGCGTATGTCGTTCCAGGCCGGATTTGCGGACAGCGAAATCGGGGAAGGGTTTGTTCCGGCGATCGGGCCCGCGGACGGCGTAGACGGCAAAACCTCCGCATGAGCGATCGAGCCCGGCGTCAGGATCAGCACTAAAACGAAAAAAAGTGCGGGCCTCCCGCCGCGCCGTACAACGCTTCGGGCCGGCCCGCCATGGAGAGAAAAGACTCGCACTATATGTGAAATTATGGATTCTTTACGTTCTGTCATGTTGCCCATCGGTTCTTTTCTTGAGACTATCCAAGTACCCGGAATAAGGTTTGCAAACGATGTGCCAGAATACGCCGGCGAGGGCACGCTAACATACTGATATTATTAACACTATCTGACGGCTTTTTCGAGGTATTTCGGGGATTGCCGGCATGAAGAAAGGCCGAATCCCAAAAGTATCAATAAATACTGATAGTTATAATACGGGAAGTCTCCCGGATCGGTGCAGACAAACTTTGCGGTGACGAACATTTTTGCACACTACCTTTTTCACATACGTCAGCGGCGCTATTCGAAGAAGAGGCGGGCGCCGCTTTGGAGCAACGGAGGATCTCACACCTATCATTCACCTCATGCGATACAAAACAGGGGTAATCGATGGCCGATGAATTCCGTGCGCCGCCGCGGTACGGCCCTGCTCCTCCGCGGTGCCGATGGCGAGGGGGCCGGCACGCCGACGATTTTCGGACAGTGAAACGGCGGTTTTTAAGGTACAATAGAGCCGCCGGCTGACCGCGGGGTCTTTCTTCCGCGGCGCTGCAATAAAGCGGATAGCCGACCGTCTTACAGGGTATGGAGGCGAGTTTGACCAGACAGCATCTCATCAATTTCTGGACGGCGGAACGGGACCGACTGGTCCGGTACGTCAGGGGCCTTATCACTGACGCCGCCGACAGGGACGGGGAAGACGTGGTCCAGGACGTCCTGGAAAACATCCTCCGGCAGCTTGACGTCAACCGGCCAATCGAGGACCTTGAGGCCTATGTATATCGCGCCCTGAGAAACAGGGTTATCGACCTGTTCAGGAAGAGACGGGATATGACCTCAATTGACGCCGCGTTGGATGATGATGCCGAGCTTTCTCTCTCGTCGCTCCTGTCGGATACGTCGGCAAGCGCGTTTGACGAAACGTACAGCTTGGAGGTCCGATATCGAATAATCGAGGCCGTCGAGGCGCTCAGGGACGACGAAAAGGCGGTCGTTATCGAGACGGAATTGAACGAGCGGACCTTTAAGGAACTGGCAGAAGAGTGGGGGGTTCCCCTGGGGACACTCCTGTCGCGAAAGAGCCGGGCGCTGGCCAAGATCGCCGACGCCCTGGCCGATCTCGAAGAAGAATTGGAGGTTGATAATGTGTAACACAAATCAGGAAAAGAAGCGGCGATTCGGATTCGGTGGAATTGCCGCGCCGATGCGGTTTTGTCGGAATGATGATCGTCAGGCTCTTTTTTGTCGTCGTTTTCGCCCTGGTCCTGGCGGTCGTTGTCATGTGGCTGTGGAACTGGCTCATGCCGGGGTTCTTGGCGCGGCCGCGATTACCTATTGGCAGGCCTTCGGGCTGATGATACTGGCCAGGCTCGTTCTGGGCACGCTCGGGATGGGATGGAAGAGACCCCACTGGCACGCCGCAAATACGGTGGGAGATCGTTTTGAGCATTACCGGAACATGTGCGGCGATATGGGCAGACAGATTGGGAGCCGGCAGACGGGTGTCGACAACACGATGAAGTGGTGGCACAACTACAAACGGTTCTGGCACGACGAGGGAAAGGCGGCCTTCGACGCATATATGAAACGGGCCAGGAGGGAGAGCCGAAGGGCAAGACGGACAAGAAATAACGACGGCCCATGAGGCCGCCGTTACGGACGGATTCGATACGAAGGGGGACGCTGGCGTCCCCCCTATTTTTTTTCCCTTTTCTTTTGTGCCTCGGCCACCTCGTAGCTCCGCATCGATTCCACCATTTCCCGGGTCGCGGCGGGAAGCTCGGTAACGGGCTTTCCCGTGGCCAGCGAAAGGGAGTAGATATGGGCGACCTTTTCGAGGAGCTCGGCTGCGAGCATCGCCTTGTCGAGGGTCTTTCCGAGGGCGATGATACCGTGGTTCTGGATGATGTAGGCGTTGGCGTTGTTGGATAACTTGGACGCAACGTTATTAACAAGGTCAACGCTCCCCGAGAGGCCGTACGGCACTACCTCGACCGCGGGTCCGAGGGTAAAGGAGACCTCGTCGAAGAGTGCGGGAATCGGGTGATTGATCAGGGCAAAGACGCTGGCGAAGATCTGATGGGTATGAACGACGGCGTTGACATCGGGTCGGTATCGGTATATGACCGCGTGCATCCCCGCCTCGACCGACGGGCGCCCGCTTCGCCTCGACAACGGCGCCGTTAAGATCGACAACGCAGATATCTTCAGGCAAAAGCTCATGATACTTTAACCGATGACGGCGTTACCGCCATAAGGGAATCGCCCCCGATACGGACCGATACGTTGCCGCCGGTTCCCCTGGTCGAACCGAAGAATCCGTGTTCGCAGAGCCAGAGGCTCGCCTCGAGCACCGCCTTTCTGTCGCTTTCGTAGTTTCCCATGTGCTGTTATTATCTCCTTGTCACGCAGGTTCGAGTCAGGCGAAATACCGGGTAACCGGCGCCAAACCTGCCGTTATGTTCACGAGGTCATGGTCGGCCGCTTGTTCCTGGAAAGCCTCGTCTTAGTCTCTTCATCGGGGGTGGGGCGCGATCCCGTCCAGCTGAACGATTCCAGCGCCCCGGGATTGAGGATATGGTCGGGCCGCCGGCCATCGAGGAGCTGTGTGAGCTCTTCTGCCGCTATGGCGCCCTGATGGGCGGCGGTCTCGGCAGTGTTGCCCCCGATGTGCGGCGTGGCAATCACGTTCGGCCGGCTTACGATCGCATCGTCGGAGGCCGGTGGCTCTACCGAAAAGACGTCCAGCGCCGCCCCGGCAAGCCGCCCCGATTCGAGGGATTCCCGAAGGGCCTCGTCGCTGACGAGAGAGGCCCTGGCCGTGTTGATGAAGAAGGCTCCCTTCTTCATCCGGGCGAACGCTTCCCTGCTCATCATCCCTTTCGTCGACTCAATGGCCGGTGCATGGAGGCTGACGAAATCGCTTTCGGAAAGGAGCTCGTCCATCGTAACCTTCCGCGCGGACAGCAGGGCTCCCGCCCCCTCGTCAACGGTGGGGTCGAAATATATCACCCGGGCGCCGAAGGCCGTAACCCTCCGGGCCACGGCGGCGCCCACGCTCCCCAGCCCGATCAGCCCGACGGTCTTCCTCCAGAGCTCGTTACCCTGGTAGGCAAGATACGCCTCTCCCATCCGCGCCATATCCCCCGCCTCGATACCTCCCGTCTTGAGGAAATCTGCGGAGGCCGGCATCCTTCTTGCCAGCATCACCATGAATGCCACCGTCAGATCCGCCACGGCGTCGCTGTTTCTGCCGGGGGTGTTGACCACCGGTATCCCGAATGCGGTGGCGGCCTGGATATCGACGTTGACCGCATTGCCGCGGCAGCAGACGATCATCCGCAGGTCGGCGGCGTCGCGTATCGCCTCGTAATCGACGATATCCATCTCGGTAATCAATACGTGAACCCCGGCCAGGGCGCCGCTGAGCTTCTGCCCGCCGTCGTATATAGTCATCGTCGAGCGCCAGTCGCCGTAGGTTACATCCCCGAGCTTTCGCAGCGCCTCGAGGGCACGGTCGTCCATGGAGGCCGTAACGAGGATCCTGGGGCGAAACGAGGGGTCGGCGGCGCGGGCGGCCGCGGGTGATGCCTCGAAGAGCGACATCGTGAGGAGGTTTCCGATTTCCTGGTCGGCTTCGCGCCGCTTATCGTGGGCCTGACGCCACCCCGTGTAGAGGCTTTGATATTTCGGCGAAGCGCCGGTTGGTTGATGCTCCCGAACTATTTGTGTAACGCCGCGGGCGCCAGCCGCCGAATCGGGAAAGATCCCGGCCCCAACGCCGGCGAGTATCGCCGCGCCCAGGGCGCTCGCTTCATGGGTTTTCGGCACGTGAACCGGCACTCCCGTCACGTCGCTGATGATGCCGGTCCAGAGAGCATTCCGGGACATCCCGCCGGTGACCGTGATCCTTTCGACGGAGCGGCCCGAAACGGCGGCGATCTGCTCGAGATTGGCGCGGACGGAATAAGCGATGCCTTCCAGGAGTGCCCGGGCGAAAGCCGACCGGCCACGGGTTGCGTCTTTCGTCACCATGTGGGAGAGCGAAAGGTTTCCCACGGGTATCCCGAGGATTCTTCCGTCGAAGATCGCCGCCCCGAGGGTCGAATAGATCCCCGAAGCCCCCGGAACCGAGCAGGCGGCCTCCGCACAGAGGGCGGCAACCGGATCGGCATAGCCTCCATACATGATCTGGGAAAACCAGTCTATGGCGTCACCGGTCATCATGCCGTTGCTCTCAAGGACGAAAAGGCCCGGCACGACGTGCTGCCCGCTCCAGAGACGGCCCTCGGGATCGATGATCAGCCGGTCGGTGACAAGCTGAAGCGGCATTGTCGTGCCCGCGATCACCGCGAGCTCTCCGTCGCCGACGGCTCCCGCCCCGAGGAGGCCGCACTGGGTATCCGCGCCGCCGGCGGCCACCGGTATGCCGGGCACCAATCCCAAGACGTCCGCCGCCGCCTTGGTCAGCGAACCCAGACGGGCGCCCGGTTCTATCGTCCGGGGGAACAGGGAGACTGAAAGGCCCAGCGATTCGATAAGGTCGGCGGCCCACTCCCGCTTTTCCTGTGAGAAGAGGAGGGTTTCCCCGCCTGGGACCGCTCTGCGAAGACGGCGCCGGAAAGCCATAGTCCGACCCAGTCCGAGAGCGACAGGACAATGCGGGCCTTTTCGAACAGACCGGGGGCGTTGTTTTTCATCCAGAGGAGTCTCGTGCCCAGGAAGAGGGGGCTGGGCCAGTGGCCCGATACCTTGTGGACCTCGGCGCCGCGCTCCATTGCGAGGACCGCGCCCTCGCCGAGAGCGCGGGCATCACGATTCGGGGTTGCCATGAGGATAGTGTGGTCGGTGTCCAGCACGACGGTCGTGTTTCTCATGCTCGTTGCCGCGATGCCGACAACATCGCCGGGGGCGGCTTTCGACTTGGCAAGGGTATCCCGGACCGCCCGTCCGAGTTTTGTGATGATGTCCCCGGTGTCCAGGTCAAATCCGAGCCCGTTAGTGTTGGGTGCTACCGGATGAGTCCATGCCTGCTGCGCGGTCCAGACCCCGCCGGAATCGGGGTCCAGGAGGAGGCAACGGCCCGACCCGCCGCCGACGTCCAGCGCCATAACGTATCTTTTTTTCATAGACGTTGAGTCACTCCGATAAAGGGATCTGTTCGGGGTTTGCGCGGAGGTTTTCCCGCTGCTGCTTTACTCTATCAGAATGGTATGCCGATGACAATGGTTTTCTCGGGAGCGTGCCCGCCGAAACATTCCTCGAAAAGGTCCCGCATGTCATGCAGGCGCGCCACGGTGCCCCGCGCCGCAGACGCAGTCCTGCCGGTTCCCGCAGGATTATCTCTTCAGTATTTCGACGATCTGCTTTTCGAGCTGGGTCAGCCGGGCGGGTTTTTGTACAAATCCGTCGATTCCGAGATTGACAATCTGGCCGGCCTGGCCGTTTTCACTGTATCCTGAGGTGACCAGGACCTTCAGTGCCGGATCAATCTCCCTGAGGGCCTCCAGGGTCTCTTTGCCCCCGAGGTTGGGCATGATCAGGTCCAGGACCACCAGGTCGATCGTGCCCTTGTGCTCTTTGAAACGCTCGATTCCTTCCAGCCCGTCCCGGGCAGTAATAACGCGGTATCCCTTCTGGGTGAGAAAATCATCCCACGTTTCCCGAACGACCGGCTCGTCGTCGATCAAAAGGATCGTTACCCCCGGCACAGAACGGCTCACCTCATGTTTTACGGGGCGCTCCTCTACCGCCGTCGTCGAGGCCGGGAAATAGAGCTTGAAGGAAGTCCCTTCGCCGAGCTCGGTGTAGACCGAGATGATGCCGCGGTGACTGCGAACGATCCCGTATACCGTGGCAAGGCCCATTCCCGTTCCACCTTTCTGCTGTTTTGTGCTAAAGAACGGCTCGAAGATATGGTCCCGAATCTCGGGTGAGATCCCTGTTCCCGTATCGGTGATCGTTACCACCACATGGGGGCCGGCAGCGGCGCCAAGGTGGGACTTAACAAAATCATCGTCCAGAATCTGATTGTGAGTCTCAATGATGAGGCTGCCGCCTTTGGGCATGGCATCCCTTGCGTTGATGCAGAGGTTGAGAAGGCACTGCTCTATCTGGCTTACGTCCCCCTCCATCGTCATGAGGTAGGGGGAAAGGTGAGTCTGGATGTCTATCGCCTTATTGAGTGTGCCGACGACCAGCGGCAGAACCCTCTCGATGACCTGATTGAGCCTGACGGCCGTAAGATTGAATCGGCCGCCCCGGGATATGCCCAGCATCTGTTTGGTAAGCTCGGAGGCGCGGACGGTGCCCTCGTGAATAACGGAGAGGGCCTTGTAATCGGGATCGTCCGGTTTCTTCTTCATTATCAGGTATTCAGAGTACCCCATGATGCCTACCATGATGTTGTTGAAGTTGTGGGCGATTCCCCCGGCCATCGTGCCCACCGCCTCCATTTTTTGGGATTGGATGAGCTGCTGCTCGAGTTTCAACCGTTCCGTGATATCCTTGAGCGTTCCCTGAAAGCCGACGATGGTGTTACCCTTCCGCTGAAGGGTGACGTACCCCTCGACCGTTCGCTCCTGACCGTCCTTTCCGGCAAACGAGTACCTGAAACCTCGCAAGGGTTCTCCGGTCTTGTACAGGGTGTTATACGCTGTAAGTACCGTATCGGCCATTTCGGGGTTCATAAGGCTCCGGAAATTCGTTCCAATAAGCTCATCCCGCTGATAGCCGATGAGAAGTTCTCCGGCCCTATTGACGGAGGTGAAATTTCCGCGCAAGTCGACCGTAAACAGCGTATCGAGTGAATTCTCAAAGAGGGTACGGTGTTGTTCCTCGGATTCCTGTAAAGCCGTTTCGGCGCTTTTTCGCTCGCTGGCCTCCATTGCCAGAGCAATCGTATCGGATAGGGACGCTGCAAATTCCTGCTCTTCCGGTGACCAGCGCCGAACCGACCCGGTGTGTTCAAGACACAGGGCGCCTATCAGGGCGCCGCGGAGCCGGATCGGGACATCAATCATGGACTGAATATCAAGGGGGGCAAGGTAAGTCTCGGCAAACTCACCGGTGCGCTCATCGGCCATCGCGTTGTCGGCCGCGATGAGGCGGCTCTGGTCCAGCGCGGAAAAATATCGGGGATACGAGGCGGAATCGAGCCGATCTCCCGCCTCATGGGTGCCCTCCGCTGATTTATAGAGGTCCATGAGCACCAGATGGGTTCGGCCTTCATCGAAGAGCCAGATTCCGGCCCGCTCTGTCGGGAGGGTCCCTGCGGCGATTTCGACTATTCTCGAAAACGCCGCCGACAGGTCGGAGAGGTCGGTCTTCGCCAGATCAAGGAGCGTCGTCTGATACCGGATGATCCTTCGGTTTTTCTCGTCCTTTTCCTCCTCGGCCTGTTTCCGTTCGCTTATATCCTGCACGTACACGAGAACCGCCGGACGTCCTTCCCACTCGATGAGGACTCCGGTGCCCTCAGCCCATTTGGGGGCGCCGCTCCCGGTGATGATACGGTACTGACTGGGGTAGGTTTGCCCATCACCAGTCATCTTACGCTCGTATTCACTGGCCAGAAGCGGGATATCTTCAGGGTGTATCATGTCCGAAAAGGGTCTCCCGAGTATTTCGCCCGGGGTGTACCCGATCATGTCGAGCGCCGAGGGGTTGAGATACCTGAACAGCCCGTCCTGGACCACGGCTATTCCCTCGTTCGCGTTCTCAACCGCAGCGCGGTATTTCTCTTCCGATTGTCTCAAGGCCCGGTCGGTCAGCTTCTGCTCTTCGAGGAGCGTAACGTTCTCCCTCAGCGAGGTGACCTGCCTGACGCCCACGAGGAGGACTATGACCCCGACCCAGATGATCAGGGCGGGAAACGTCATGGGTATGCGCCGGCCGCTGCTGAGCAGGAGGAGGAGGTATGCGGCCGCCAGCCAGACGAGGGGGAAATAGATAACCCATGACGCCGTACCCTCGCCGGAGTCTTTGTCGGGGACCTGGTCCACGCGGGAGGCCGCCGATCTTCCAACCATATCGGCGTGCAGGAAGCCGGCTATTCCCGCGAAGAATACCGTAGCTGACCCAACCCATATCGAGGATGCCTCCCGCGTACGTCCCCGCCGTGGACTGGTAGCCGAAGACCGCGTCGGTCAGGACCTGAAGCCCGACGCCGGCAGCCAATAACCAGATGGGGCCCGCGGGCTGGTATTCCGACTTCCGTGATACGACGAAGAGGAGGGCGGTAATGAGAAGGAAATCGGCAACGGGGTAGGCCATGGAGAGGGCCATGGTCAGCATATCGCTTCCGCCCGTCTCCATAAGAGGGCCGATCCAGAAATACCAGAACAGCAGCATGCTGGCCAGCGTCACGATTCCCATATCCAGCGAGAGCCTGAACCACTCGCCGCCGTTCAAGCGCCTCATGGGAATCAGCAGGGCGCCCGCTATAAAGAGCGGGTAGTAGAGGAGATAGAACAGGTCGGCTATGGATGGGAAGGGACTGATCTTAAGGCCGAGTTCCAGTACAGTCCACAGGATATCGCCGATAAGCCAGCTTACGTGCGCGACGGCCAACAGTCCCCACGCAACCTGCAGCTCCTCGGGAACGAAGTCCGCTGCGGCGCGCGGCCCACCAGAGCCCCGCGATCGCCAGCAGCGTTTCGGCCGGGGCGGCCAGGGTGCTGAAGGACGAACTGAGGTCTTCATCGGTGATGATGAAAGTGATCATCGCCAGATGAATCAGAAAAAGCAGGGCGAAGAACACCAGTACGGATCGAAAAGTAACGAAACGGTATCCTGTCTTCATTGACGGCATCCTCGGCCTCTCGTGGGGCAACGGAGTCGATCCTGTCGGGGGGCGAACCGTCCGACGAAACAAACGGTATAGTATAAACGCCGATGACCTGCTCTCGTGGGACGGCAAATTCATTGTAGTATCGAATTCAATTTTACGATACAACCGGGCCGATGTACAAGCAAAGTTTGATGGTAAAATAAAAAGGTTTTAGACGTTTAAATGTTTTATTGGTAGACTATGATAGGAAATGCGGTTGAGGCGTATCTCAGGAAAAAATGACGGGGTCGGCATCTTTTTCCTTGACAATCGGCGGCAATAATAGTTTTATGTAGGATAGTACGATACTAGTACTACTAGTCTCGTACATTCATCACTCATTATCCTGGAGGGGGTCCTTCTATGGGGATGAACGTGAAATACGAGGGGTCGTTTTTAATAACCCGCATCCATCAGACGTCCGGAAGGATTTTTGAAACGATCCTTAGGAAGTACGACCTCTCGGAAATCTCACCCGCGCAGGGGAGAGTCCTTTTCGCCCTCTGGAAGAACGACAATGTGCCTATCCAGGAATTGGCCAGACAGACGTCCCTGTCAAAATCCACCCTCACCGCCATGATTGACCGGCTGGAGGAGCAGGGATTTATAGCGCGGGTCCCCTCGGAGCAGGGATCGACGCGAAATCCTTATCCGGCTGACCGAGAAGGACAGGTCGCTGCAGGACACGTATGCAACGGTATCCGAGGAGATGGCTGGTATCATCCTATCCGGGTTTGCCGGAACCGAGATCAGGGATCTCGAGGAAAAACTCAGGCGTATCCTGAAAAACCTCTCGGACCATGAAGAGCAGGCGCGGCGGGCTGTGCAGTAGCTGCGGCTCAAAGGTGGTACTCGTATGGAACAGCAATACCCAATCATCGACGCCTGGATGCAACACCCGACGATGCGGTTCATCAACCAGCCGATGTTCGACTCCCTGCGCCGGTGGACGGGGACGGGGCCGATAGAGGCGGAGATACCGGCAGACGTCACAATCGGGATTATGGATCAGGCGGGGGTGCGCATGGGACTCATCTGTGCGTGGGAGGGGCCGCAGGGATCGCTGATCTCCAACGACGAAACGGCTGCCCTCGTGTCGGCACACCCGGATCGATTTGCCGGCGTGGCCTCGGTCAATCTCTACCGGCCGATGGAGGCGGTCAGGGAGCTGAGGCGATGCGTTACCGATCACGGATTCCGGGCCCTACGAATCGTCCAGTGGCTCTGGAACCTTCCGCCAACCGATCGCCGGTACTACCCGCTTTTTGCGGCGTGCGTCGATCTGGGGATTCCGGTATGCCTTCAGGTCGGGCATACGGGGCCGCTGTGCCCGTCCGAGCCGGGCAGGCCGATCCCCTACATTGACGAAGCGGCCCTTGATTTCCCGGAGCTCGTGTTCGTCTGCGGTCACATCGGCTATCCCTGGACGATGGAGATGATAGCGGTTGCTACCAAGCACGAGAACGTATTCATCGACACGTCCGCGTACACCGCGAAGCGGTTCCCGCCCGAGCTGGTTACCTATATGAAGAAAAACGGCAGGAAGAAAGTCCTCTTCGGCACGAATTACCCGATGATAACGGCATCACAGTGCCTGGCCGATCTCGATTCCCTCGATCTCGATGAGGAGAGCAAACAGCTCTTTCTCTCCGAGAACGCGCGGCGCGTCTTCAAACTGTAATAGTCCCGTCTTAGGAGGAGGCATGGAAACCTACGAACGACTGCAGGAGATCCTGGATTCACACCCGACGGGGGCGCCCAAATCGGCGGCCTTCGACGAAATTCTGAGGATTCTTTTCACACCGGAGGAGGCGGCCCTGGCGGTGCAGATGAGCTTTGCGTTCAGGAGCGTGGCTAACCTCGCAGCCAGGTCCGGTCAGACCGAGGAGGCCGCGGGGCGGCTCCTGGAGGGGATGGCCGATAAGGCCATAATCCAGAGCCGTACAAAAGACGGGACAGCCTCCTACGCGCTGCTGCCGACTATCCCCGGCCTCTTCGAGTTTCCCTTCATGAAGGGTGGAGGGGAGCCGATTCACGAGAAACTGGGCAAGCTCTGGCAGCAGTATCACCACGAGGCCCTCGGCTCCGAATTTGCCGGCACCGACACGCCGCTCATGCGCGTCGTGCCCGTTGAGGAGACCATAGAAGACAAGGGCGGCGTGCTCCCCTACGAGCGGGCCCGGTCGCTGGTCGACGGCGCTTCGTATATCGCCGTGACCGAGTGCGCGTGCCGGGTGAGCGTTAACGCGTGCGACAAGCCGCGGGAGGTGTGCCTCGTTTTCGGTCCTACGGCCAAATTCCTTGTCGAGCGTGGATACGCCCGGGCGATCGAAAAAGAGGAGGCCTGCGGCGTGCTCAAGACGGCCGCGGACGCGGGCCTTGTTCACACCTCCAATAACAGCGCCGACCGGGGGAATTTGATCTGCAACTGCTGCCCCTGCTGTTGCACGGTGCTCCGGGGCCGGACCGAGCTTAATATACCGCACGCGTTTGCCCCCAGCGCCTTTCTGGCCACCGTCGACGCCGATCTCTGCACGGGCTGCGGCATCTGCAGGGACGAGCGGTGTCCGATGGAGGCAATCGAGATAGAAAATGACGTGGCGCGGATAACGGCCGACCGCTGCATCGGCTGCGGGGTCTGCGTGGCCGATTGCCCGACGGGTGCGATATCCCTCACTCCCCGCGAAAAGCGGCCGGAGATCGCCCCTACCATCAGGGATATGGGTATGACGATTCTTGAGAAAAAAGGAAAGCTGGCGAGGTTTATCGAGATCATGAAGGAGTGACGGCAGGCCGCGCCGTGTATGGGGTATCGGGTTATCGCACATATGGGGGGGATGAGGGGAGCCGCTCGTCCGCGCGATCGGGGCGGCCGTCAGGCCGGTAGATGGTCCGGCCCGCTGCGCTGTCTCATCTGGATCTGCCGTATCGTTTCCTTGGCCCGGTTAACCATGACCGTATCGGCTTTCGTGATGAACTCCGACAGACCCGGCAGCACCCTGTTTGTGCCGACTTTCCAGAGGGCCTTGAGAACGGCGGTCTGAAGGATATAGTCCGGCTCTCTTTTCCTGATTACGGGCGTAATCTTCTCAAGGATTTTCCTGCCCAATTTCTTCTCGGGCAGCACCTGATCGAGGAGGACTTCCTCGACCGTTCTGCCGTCGCCCACGGATCGGTTTCCGACGGCCGATAGCGCGCCGATCGTCTCGACCTTTAGCTCGGACAGGTCTTTCTTCCGCGCGGGGAATGTCTCCTCCTCGAGGGCGAGTGTCGTGACCAGCGCCGAAATAACCCTCGGGGACGTGAGGGGAATACCGCCGATACACATGACGGCGCGGCGGCGGACACCCAGGTCGGGGTCGAACAACGCCTTGACGAGCTTAGGCTCGGATGCCGGTCCCTCCAGGACGCAGGTCGTGGCAACGGCCTCCTCGCGCACCCGCGGATTGTCGTGGGAAAGGAACCGGTTCACCAGCAGCGACTCGTCGGGGCTTCCCCAGGTGCGAAAATGCCAGCAAGGCGTTTCGATAGACATACCATTGATTGCCCGTGGCCGAAAGAATCTTGATTATCGCGGTTCGCCCGGCTTCCCCCATGCCGCTCAGGGTTTCGACGGCGGTCCTTCGCGCGTTTTGGTTCTTGCTCTCGACAATGACGTGGATGAGGATCGAAACCCCGGCAGGTCCCAGTACCTTCACGATCCGCTGGATCGTGCCCCGCGCCTCCTTTGTTGCTTCCTCGAATAGACCTCCCAGTATATCGAATGGAATCCTTCCAGACGAATTGAATCGGCGTGCGCAGGGGAATAAGCTCGCTATTCCGATATTCAGGGCGATCGGTAAATTTGGCGGATATCGCCTTGTTGAAAAGCGAGATAAGGTCGTATTGCCGCTGCTCCAGGAGGAAGGGAAGTATGCGCCTGAAGAACCGCAGGAACAGCAATACCTCGTCCTGCTTGTCGGCGCCGGCAAACCTCTCAATGTAGAAGTCGTGGTTTTCCTGGTAGTCCTTTACCAGCAGGAGGGTGTTAACGTGATCCTTGACCATGTCGGGCAGCTCATCAAACGTCAATATCTCCTGAAAATAGAGCTGCTCGAAAAACGTGTTGCTTGCGTCCATCTTTTCGTTAAGAACGCGGGTTGAGATCCACTTCAGGATCCGCTTTACGCTCTCCAGCCGGTTGGCCAATCCCTTGTGGCCCGGTTTGTGGACCAACTCCTCCTTGAGCCGCGTGAGCTCTTCAAAGACGTATTGAGATGTAGGCAACAGGATCTCCATCGGAAAGGTCTTGACGATGGTCTGTTCGAGATCCTCCGCGTCGACGGCCGCCACGTTCCGGGCGATAACGTGTGCGTTAACAACGATATCCTTGAGCATGTGGGGCTCGCGCAGCGGTCGCATGATGTCCCGTATGATGTGGATCTTGATTTCCTGAATCTCCTCGGGCGTCTTATCTTTGAAGAGCGGCAGCACCTTGAGGTCTTTGGCCAATCGCTGAATGGCCATTTCTACCCGCCAGGGGA
Organism: uncultured delta proteobacterium; assembly: GCA_963735595.1. Taxonomy (GTDB): domain Bacteria; phylum Desulfobacterota; class Zymogenia; order Zymogenales; family Zymogenaceae; genus JAFGAS01. The sequence goes on from CAVTLK010000005.1 coordinate 223,608, forward strand.
GCTTGAGCTCGAAGATGATCATGTCGTCCACGAATATCGCGGAGACCTCGGTGATTCCTTTCTCGACCAGGGCCGAAGTCAGGAGGTTGCCGACTTCCCCCTCCACCCCCCGGTCGCGTACGGGATCGCTCATTATATCGATAAAATCCTCAAAATGGGCCAGGGGCAGGCCCCGCTTTATCGAGAAGCTGACGAGGTTTTTTCGGCTGAAATAGTCCTTTAATTTGGGCATATATATCTCGGCCTGCTCGATCCCGATGAGCCCCCTGAGGCTCACCTGATCGTCAAGAATGCCCGAGATCAGCACGTCAAACCGCCCCTGTGATTCCTGACTGGTGAGAGTGACGTCGGGCCGGTCACCGACGGCCGTCTTGAATTCAGTATAGATACCTTCTTTGGCTTTCTTGCTGCCGGGATGCTCCGGGGCGTAGTAACCCGAGCGAAGCATCGCCTTAGCGATGTTGAGTATAAACGCGGCCACCGGCTGCATCCGCTCGCGCTCCTGGGGAGCGAACTCCCGACGTACGTGATCTGCGGTCGAGATGACCGGTGGGGGAAGGGCCGCCTCTTTACGCGACACGCGGGTAACCGAGTCGCGGTCGCTGATAATGGTCTGCAACCACTCAAAGCGTCGTTCCCGTGTCGGCAGCGAGGGTGCGCGGTGAACCGTGCCTTTGCCCGGCGCCGGGCTGCGGGCCGGCTCACCGCCTGCGTGTTCGCCCGGATATGGGGCCGGCGCACTATCATCGCTCCCGGCTGGTTCGAGCAGCCGCCGGTAGGTATTGTTTTGCATCAGGGCGTTGGTGAGCCGCCCGATCCGTTCGCCCTGTATCGGGTCAAACCGGATCGTAATGCCCTTCTTCGGCTGCGGGTCCGTTCTGTTTTCGAGGTTGATAACCGACGATACGAAACCGCCGATAACAAACGGGTCGTCAAACCCCGGGATGAGGATTGTCAGCTCTATCGGAGTGCCGACGGCGGGCGCCTGGGACGAGGTCAGCTGGAAACTGGAGTTTTTGATGTACCTGAGGTATTGGCCGAGAAAGGCCTCGGGAGAGTTGTATCGAACCTTGACCTGTACGGATTTTTGGTCCATTGGCATCCATACAAACGGGACGGCGTAAGGAATCCGTTTATTCGGGCTGATTTCTCAAAAACGATATGCGCATGCCGGAACGGTCGGCGTTCATGGCGCGGGGACCAATAATGTCTCCATTTGTATCACGTCTATGTGTCGATTGTCTATAAAAAATAGGCGGTCGAACCGTGGACGCCCTTCGCGGGGAAACCGGTTACGTTTCGTATCGTTTCGGAAGTCCGTTCCTTGAATATAAGATGATACTGGGGATTGAGGACGTGAATCGGGGCCGGAGGGTAGGACCCGCCGGCCCCGTGATCTAATACAGGGGCAGTGAAATGTGCAACCCTACGATTCGAGATTAAACAGGGGGCGCGCGGAATCTCCGGCCGAATACTTATCACCCGGAAACACCTTGGCACCGAGCTTACCCATCTTCACCTTCTTTCCGATGAGATTCATCGTTACCACGTCCGGATCGATAATCATCAGGTTTCCCATGATCCAGGGACCCTCGGCAAGCTCTACCAGGACGATCGTATAGGGCGCCTCGGGCTCCCTGTTTTCAGCCGCCACGAAATTAAGGGTAAAGGTCTTGATCGTCCCATTTCCCGAAAGCTCGATGATGTCAAGATTGGTCCCGGCACACTCCGAGCAGACCATCCGCGGGGGGGCCGTTATCGCGCCGCAGTCCTTGCAGGAGAGCCCCAACAGCTTATTCTTCTTGAGAGCCTTGTTGTAGGCCTCAAAGGTAAGTTTGGATTCCATGTTACCAACCCCTCTTCATGATAATGTTGACCAGCGTCCCGCCGTCGCCGCCGAGCGTATCGGTCATCCCGATCTGTGGCGTCGGGGACCTGCCGCTGGGGCTCAACTTCGGACCGCAGCTGCCTGAATATCTCGTACACCTGGGCGGCGCCCGTCGCACCGATCGGGTGCCCCCTCGATTTCAGGCCGCCGGAGGGATTGATGGCGACGACCCCGCCGATATCGGCCTTGCCTTCTATCCATGCGTCGCCCGATTTGCCGTAGTCGAAGAACCCGAGGCTCTCGGCGGCGATCAGGCTGGCGATGGAAAAGCAATCGTGCAGCTCGCAGACGTCTATGTCCTTCGGGCCGATACCGGCCATGCCGTAGGCCTGCTTGACCGAAAGCTCGCGGGAATAGATCCGCGGCAGGGTCTTTTTCTGGCTGTGCAGCGGCCCCGCGGATGCCTGCCCGACGCCGATGATCTGGACGGGTTTTGCGGTCAGGCGCTTTACGGCGTCCTCGGAGGCGAGGATAACGGCGGCGGCCCCGTCCGAGAAGGGGCAGCAGTCGTGAAGCTGGAGCGGCGTAGAGACCATGAAGGACGAAAGCACCTGTTCGATCGTCACCTCTTTTCTCATCTGGGCCTTCTCGTTGTGGACGCCGCGCTTGTAGGACTGCACGGAGACCATGGCCATCTCCTCTTTGACCTGCTCGATGGGTTTGTCGTAGGTCTTGGCGTAGAGATGGGCCAGCATCGCGAAGACCGCCGGAAACGTCAGCCCGCTCGGAAATTCGTAGCTCCTGTCGGAGGCCATGGCAAACGTGCGCGTGGCCAGCGGCGTGCCGAGGCTGGCCGCCCGCTCGACGCCCCCTACCAGGACGATGTCGTAAAATCCCGATGCGACCCACATGAAGGCGTCCCGGACGGCGACCGAGGCCGACGCGCACGCCCCCTCGTACCGGTTGGCCGGTACGCCGGCGCACCCGATGCTTTCGGCGGCAAACGCCTGAATCATTGCCTGGCCCTCGGAGAAATCCCCCAGGACGTTGCCCATGAAGACGGCCTGGATATCCTTTGACTTCACCTGTGCGGCGGCCATCGCATCCATCGCGGTCTCGGAAAAGAGCTCGACCTGCGTCTTTTGCTGGGCGTTGGTAAACGGCGACTGCGCGCCGCCGACAACAAACACTTTTTTCATGGTTTAGGCTCCCTTATAGTTTCGCGTTCAAACGTCTTTCTATGGTTTGGGACGGCCGGCGGGTACGGGGGACCGACCGCCCGGCCGCCGGGAAACAGCTCACAGGGGGACTATATCCCCATCTTGCGGGCGATGATCTCTTTCATGATCTCGGTGGTTCCGCCGATGATCGAAAACGACCTGATGTCGGTATACGTGCGGGCCACGTCGTATTCGGCCATATACCCGTACCCGCCGTGGATCTGCGTCGCGTCGTACGCGACGTGGTTTACCATCTCGCCCACGGAGGCCTTGAGCATCGATATCTCGGCGACGGCGTCTTTGCCCTTCGCGAACCGGTCGGCGCACACGTAGGCAAACGCCCGCGCCTGCTCCACTGCCGTGGCCATATCGGCGAGTTTGTGGCGGATCACCTGGAGGCCCGTAATCGGCTTGCCGAAGGCCTTGCGCTCACGGGCGTAGGCGATGGTCTTTTCCAGCACGTACCGGGAGGCCCCGATAGCCTCGACCGAGAGGATGAGCCGCTCGAGCTGGAGCTTTGCCATCAGCGCGTAAAAGCCCTGGCCCTCTTTCCCGAGGAGGTTGTCTTTCGTAAGTTTCACGTCGTCGAAGAATATCTCGGCGGTGTCCGAGGCGTGGCAGCCGATCTTTTCGAGCTTACGGGTGGTCAATCCGGCGGTGCCCCGCTCGACGACGAAGAGCGACACCCCGCGGTGCGGGGGGTCGGCCTTCTTGTCGGTCTTGGCGGCCACGACGATGACGTCCGCGTAGTGGCCGTTGGTGATAAAGGTCTTCTGACCGTTGAGGACCCAGCCGTCGCCCTTCTTTTCCGCGGCGGTCGTGATGCCGGCTACGTCGGAGCCCGCGCCGGGGTCGGTGATGGCAATGGCGCAGACGGCGGTGCCGGCGATGCAGGGAGAAAGCCAGCGCTTCTTCTGCTCGTCGGTGCCGAGATCGGCCAGATAGGTGGTGGACATGTCGTTATGGACGGCCACCGAGACCGCAAATCCCAGGCAGCCGCACTTGCCCAGCTCTTCTGCCATGACCACCCGGAAGAGGGGATCGACCCCCAGGCCGCCGTAGGCGGGGTCGTAGCAGAACCCGAGAAAACCCATCTGCCCCAGCTCGTTCCAGATGAACCGGGGTATCTCGCGCTTGGCCTCCCACTCCGCCACGAACGGGGTCACCCGGTCGGCGAGGAATTTCGCGAGCTGTATTCGAAACTGTTCGTGTTCGTCGGTAAATATGTCGTATGCCATGCCGTCGTCCTTTTTCGACCGTTTTCGTGTCGGGTTATATCAGATGTATAAAGGGATTTTGTAAATTGCTGTCGTTTGTCGGAATGTGTGTTAGCGGTTTACATGACCCTGGTTTCCCGATCCATGTAATGAGCGCGCCCTGCCTCCGCCCCGGACGAGACGCCGGCGGGGCGAAGAGAACCATAACAGAATTATGAATGAGGTATCATTTTCCGGAGGATTTGTCAAAGAAAATCGTGCGGATATGTGATTTCCGTTTACGTAAACTGGCAGCCTTTTGGCCGGGAGCGGGGGAGTGCGGCGGTCCCGGCGGGATGATATGCCGAAAACAGGTGGCGAGTGCCCGAAAAAGAAACCCTTCCCGAACGGGAAGGGTTTCTTCCGTTGCGACGGACTCGGCGGCCCTGGCCCGTTCCTACGGATTAAGGTAATCGCCCGTAAGGAAGTTTGTCCACACCGGGTAGGTCCCGGCCGGGAGCACCGTGGCGCCCAGCGGCGTCGTCGCCGCGTCGAGGTAATTGCCCGACCAGCCCGCCGACCCGCCATAGGTATTCCCCGTCCAATCGACGCCGTTGCCCGCTCCAGCCGCGGAGATTGACAGGTATAGCAGGTATTGCGCCACGCTCCCCGTGATGCTCGCCGACACTCCCGACACCGTGAAGGGGTCAAAGGGACTACCAACGAAACCGCTAACCACGTAGACCCCGTACGCGTTGGCGTCCCCGGCCGCGGTGACCGACCCATTGGTAATCGTGCCGAAGATTTCGCTTGAGTATTCGTAGATGCCGTACGCGTCGCCGCCCATCCCGGTGGCGTCGACGGCGAGGTCCGAGATCGCGAAGGGGTGGGCCATGCCGCCGATGAAGCCGGGAGTCTCCAGGTAAACCCCGTACGCCGTGTCCCCGGCCGCGGTGACCGACCCGCCGGCGATGGAACCGAAGATATCGCCGCTAGACACGCGTTCATAGATGCCGTACGCCGTGTCCCCGGCCGCGGTGACCGACCCGCCGGCGATGGTGCCGAAGATATCGCCGTTATACGCGCATTCATAGATGCCGTACGCATTGCCTGCGGAGCCTGTGGCGTCGACGGTGAGGCCCGAGATCGCGAAGGGGTCGGCCGTGCCGCCGATGGAGCCGTCGTCCACCTCCAGGTAAACCCCGTACGCCGTGCCCCCGGCCGCGGTGACCGACCCGCCGGCGATGGTGCCGAAGATATCGCCGTAATACGCGTATTCATAGATGCCGTACGCATTGCCTGCGGAGCCTGTGGCGTCGACGGCGAGGCCGGAGATCGCGAAGGGGTCGGCCATGCCGCCGATCGAGCCGTCGAACGCGTCCAGGTAAACCCCGTACGCCCGGTTCCCGTCCGCGGTGACCGACCCGCCGGCGATGGAACCGAAGATATCGCCGCTAAACACGCGTTCATAGATGCCGTACGCGATACCGCCCGTGCTCGTAACGGTGATGGCGTTGTTGGAAAGGATGAGGTCCGTGATGTAGGACCGGATGCCGTACGCGTTGCCGGTACCGGAAACGACGATCGTGTTACCGGTGACGGGGTTCAGCGTTGCTCCGCCGCCCGCGTAGATGCCCGTATTGGTTATCGGGCTGGCGGCCGTGCCGATGGTGTTGTCCGTGATCGTCACGGTGCCGCCGCCGGCGTAGATACCGAAGGCGTTGCCCAGGAAGTCGTTGTCCGTAACCGTGGACGAGCCGCCCGTGCCGTAGACGCCGCAGGTGCCGGTGAAGGTGTTGTCGTGGATATTCGTGCCCGCGCCGCCGCTGACGATGCCGTACGCGTCGACGAAGTTACCGCCGAATATCTCCACGCCGCCGGCCGTGACGTCGATCTCGTATATGTCCGGGGCCGTGAGGTACTGGTTGATGATGACGCCGTAGACGGGGTGCGCCATGCCGGATCCCCAGATCGTGAGGCCCGAGACGCCGACCGTGCCGCCGCCCGCGTACGCGCCGCCGTCGTCCATCACGTGCACGGTCCTGACCCCCGAGAGCACGCCGGACGCGCCGTCGTTCATCGCCTCGCCGATGGATTCGTAGGGGTGCTCGAAGGTGCCGTCCCGCGTACCGGCGATATTTTCTGCGTTCTCGGAGACGAAGACCACGTCCTCGACCAGCGACCCCACTCCGGGCACGCTCGTGTTATTCCCTTCACGGCCGACCCGGACGTCGATGTCACGCCGGACCGGCTCGACGAGCCGCTCCCTGAGCGTGCGGTCGCCTCCGAGGTGCGAGCGGATGCCCGCAAACGGGTTCTTGCCCTTCACGAGGTTATCGACCGAAAACGGGACCGTGACGGCGGCCTCACCGTAATACTCATCCCCGCTGAGGTTGTCGTTCCGGTACGCGAAGCCGAACCTGAGGAAATCGGTCGGGACGACCTCGATGCGCGACGAGAAGCCGTTCACGTCGTCGACGTAGTCGCCCGAAAAATGATACCCGCCCGCGTATACCCACGTCTCCATGTAGTCGGAAAGGTACGGGACCTTGAAACCGAGCTCGCCGTCAAACCCGCTGAGCGTCTCCTCGACGGCGCCGCCGTCAAAGTAGATGCCCACGTCCCGGAAGGTGTAGGCGTTCCCCGGCGAGCCGACCGCGCCAATCCGCGGGCCGGTGACGGCGAAGTAGCCGTTGAACCTCCCGGTGACCCAATCGGTCATCACCTCGGCGCCCAGGCCGACCTGCTCGTGCCGGGTGCCCCAGCCGGTCCAGCGGCAGTCGTAGTAGCCGTTGACGCCGAGGATAACCTCGTCCGAGAAGAGGAGGTGGCGGTAGCCGAAGCCGAAGTTCACCTCGGAGCCGTCGCGGTCGTCGAGGCTGTAGCGCGGGTTGAAGAATAGGATGCTCTTATCGCCCTGCCAGAAGGGGACCAGGAGGTCAAACGAGGTGATCGTCCGGTCGTCCGTGCCGAAGCGCACGGCCGGGCGGAAGTAGACGGAAAGGTCGTCCGTATCCTCAGCGGCCGCTCCCGAGACGGGAAGGGCGAGCGCCGTGAGGACACACGCGATACCGAGGAGTCGCTTAACGTTCATGGCTAGGTACCTGTGCTATAGGGTAAGTATAGGATCTGACAGGGAGAATGTAAGAATTGACAAAACGATGTCATAAATAAAACCGGCTGTCAATAGAAAACATTAACTATAATATATTGTATACAGAAAGCGGCAGGGGTGAAGTGCGGGGCGCCGGGTGCGGTAACGCGTATACGATTGGATGAAAAAAAAGGGGGGAACGGTTTGCCCCCCCGATAAACGATGGCTTTACAGCCCAAAAGATTTTATAGAACAGTGTGTCTGCGTCTGCCGCGAATTACCATAACTACCCCTATAAAGAGCAATTCGCGTGCCAATTACGCACGGATTATGAAACTAATTATTTACAATGATTTCGGCAGGTTAAGCGGGCGCCCTGACGGGGGGGCACTGGCGGTCGGGAGGGGCGTTTCAGGTATGCAACTTTTCCGTCTCACCGTTGCGTTGCGCCGTGCGGCGGGGAGGTGATCTCAACCATCCGGGCGGGAAAATACGAGGGGGACATACGCCCGGTATGTCCCCCCGTGAATTCAGGTCGGCGAAGACGACGCCGTTTCCCTCGGCCGGCTACTTCTTGGGCACTTTCATGGCGGTAATCATGAATGCCTGGTTCCGGTTTTCGAGGTGGAGCGCCTGCTCGAGCGACGCGCCGTCCAGGTTCATGTTGATGGCCTCCTTGGTCATCCAGAGGCCGACCGGGTCCTTGGACACCATCTTATTTGCTATCTCGCGGGCCGTATCCATGAGCTTATCCTTTTCGACGATCCGGCTGACGAAGCCGAGCTCCTTTGCCTCCTGGGCGCTCATGAAGTCGCCGGTCATGAGAAACTCGTAGGCCCTGCCCGTGCCGATGAGCTTGGGCAGGAAGAAGCTGCTGCAGAGGTCGGCCCCGCCCAGGCCGATATTAATATAGGCTGCGTTGAACCGTGCCTGCGGCGTGACCACGCGGACGTCGGCGGCCATCGCAAAGCTGAAACCGGCGCCGGCCGCAGCGCCGTGGACGGCGGCGATGACCGGCTGCGGGATGCGGCGCATCTTGTAGTAGAGCATCGAGGTGCGGCTCTGGTAGAAATAGATGAGATCGGGCGTCACCTCGAAGAGCTGGGTGGCGGTCTCCGTCATATCCAGTCCCGAGCAGAACCCCTTCTCACCCGCGCCGGTCAGGATCACCACGCGGATGTCCCGGTTGGTGGACAGGGCGCCGAGGAGGTGGTCAAGCTCCTCGATCATCGCCTGGTTGAGCGCGTTGAGCTTGGCCGGCCGGTTGAGGGTCAAAAGGCCGATCGGCCCGTCCACGGTAAAGGTGATTGTCGTATAGTCCATGGGTGCCCCCGTAAAGGTTTGGTTAGTCGTCGAAATGTTCTGGCCTGGCCGAGAGCGTCAGCCCGTCTTTGGAAAGGAGGCTCTTGGCCATCCCCTCGATCTTGGGCAGCTCGTAGGCAAAGAAGAACCGGAAGGCATACATCTTGCCCGCGTAAAAGGACTCGTCGGACGGACGCGCGCCTTTTGCGAGCGCCGATTGCACCGCCAGCGCCTGCAAAAGCCACTGCCAGGCAACGGCGATAGTGCCGAAGAACTCCATAAAAAGGGTCGCGTCGGCCAGGAACAGGTCAATGTTGCCGCCCGTGGCTACGCTGACCAGATGGCCGATGACCTCCTTGAGCCGCTCGACCGCCTTCCTAAGCCCCCCGGCCTGGACAGAGAGCTCCGGATTGGACTCGGCTTTGGCAATGGCCGCATCGAGCTCCGCCACATAGAGCGTGAGCGCCTTCCCGTTTTTCATGACGATGTTTCTGCCCAGGAGCGTCAGGGACTGGATGCCGGTGGTCCCCTCGTGGATCGGGTGAATCCGCGTGTCCCGGTAGTGCTGCTCGATGGGGAATTCATCGCAGTAGCCGTAACCGCCGAGACACTGGAGTGCCTGGCTCACCGAATGAACGGCCATTTCCGCGGGGTAGGTCTTTGCCACCGGCGTCAGGAGGTCCAGAAGCAGCGAGTAGTTCTCCCGGTCTTCCCCCTCGGTGGAGAGCACGAGGTCGGTCAGGACGGTGCACTGAAACAGGAGCCCCAGGGAGCCCTCGATGACGGCGCGCTGGAACAGCAGCATCCTCTTTATGTCGGCGTGCTCGATGATCGGGATCTGCGGGATAGAGGGGTCTTTGGAGGTGATGGGCCTGCCCTGCGGGCGTTCTTTGGTATACTGGAGCGAGGTATAATAGGCCGCCGAGGCGATGGCCGCCGCGTTCATGCCGACGACCAGGCGGGCCTCGTTCATCATCTGGAGCATATAGAAAAGCCCGCGGTTCGGTTCGCCGACCAGCCAGCCCCGGCAGTCGCCGTTATCGCCGAGCGAGAGCTGGGTAATCGGGCATCCCCGGTAGCCCATCTTGTGGTAGATGCCCATGACCGCCAGGTCGTTGGGTACCAGGCCCCCATCATCGCCGAAGCGTTTCTTCGGGACGATGAACATCGATATCCCCTTCAAGCCCCGGAGGCGAGCCCTCGATGCGCGCCAGCATCATATTGACGACGTTGTCGACACAGTCGTGGTCGGCCGCCGAGATGAATATCTTCTGTCCCCGAATCAGGTAGTAGTCTTTATCGGTAGGGGTGGCGGTCGTCGTGATATCGCCGACGGAGCTGCCGGCCTGCGGCTCCGTGAGGGCCATCGTCCCCTGCCACGCGCCCGAAAACAGGAGCGGGATGTAGGTGTCTTTCTGTTCCTGGGAGCCGAAAGACTCCAGGAGGTGCGCCGCGCCCATGTTGAGGCCGGGATAATTGGAGGCCGAATAGTTGGCGGCCGAAAAGACAAAGGTGGGGATGAGGCCGACCGTAAACGGCAGCTGCTGGCCCCCGACTTCGGCCGATGCCACCGCCGAGATCCATCCGCCCTCGCCGCACTCCTTCATCAGCCGTTTGACCGACGGGTGCACCTTCACAGCGCCCGCCTCGAACCGGGGCGGCTGCTTGTCCATTTCTTCGAAGCAGGGCTTGAGGAGGTCTTTACCCATCTTCATGGCGGTATCGATTACCATATCGATCACCTCGGGGGCGTGATGGGCGTAACGCGGGTACTTCAGGAGCGACGGCGCGTCAAACACCTCATAGAGCAAGAACTTCAAATTCCTTTCGCTTAAGAATTTCTCGGCCATGGTCAATCGGCTCCTTATGGTAGATAAAGAGTAATAATCCGTTAGTCCATTAGTCGCGCGTGTCGTGCAACTATAGCAGATGGGGCCCGCCAAATCTAATGGATTTTTAGTCGATTTGTTATAGTGGAGCCAAATATTTTATCGCGGCCCCGTGACGGGCGGGTGGCGGGAAAGACAAAGGGGCACGGTATTTGCCGCGCCCCTTTGTCGTCGATAGACTGATGTGCTGTTTACGGTCGGCCTCCGCCGGTGGGGAGGCTCCGTATTCCGTATACGCCGCCGCTCCGCCCGAACGGAAACTGCGCGAGGTCCCGCCCGGGCGGCGTTCCCCTCACTCGAGATAGGGGCGCAGGTCCAGCTCCTTCTTGACGCCGCCGAGGTCAAGCACTTTTACTGTACCGGCGTCGCTTTCCGCCCCGATCCCGGGGGTCGCCAGTATCTCCGAAATACCGTCCCCGTCCAGGTCCGCCGTCGCCACGAAGAGCCCGAAGAATGCGTCGAACGGGAACGTCTTGAAGAGGATATCGCTCTTCCCATTCATGACCAACAGCTCGGCGGCGGAGTTCTTGTACGGCCCCGGCCCCGCGAGGACCTCGTCGGTACCGTTGCCGTCAACGTCGCCGACGGCCGTATTGAGGCCGTAAAGACAACCCCTGCGGAAATAGACCCAGTACCACCGGGACTGCTTCGGCGCCGCGATACCGCCGGAAAAGTCGACGGCTATAAAATGAGTGCGGTACGCATGCAGGTAGGGCGGTGCGCCAATGATCTCGTCGGAGCCGTTACCGTCGATATCGCCGGCGGAAACGCGTATACCATGGCGCATATAGACGTAATACTCATCGTTGTGGATAAGGTCGTTGGTCTGAAACTCGACGAGCAGTTGTCCCGTGCCGGTGAAGACCCTGATGACCGGGCGGTAGACCTGGCCGGGGCCCAGGCCCGCGATTATCTCGTCTTTACCGTCACCGTCGAGATCACCCGACGCGACGTTTGCGCCGTAACTCTTGCCGGGGAACGCAATAAAACTCGTGAGCCGTTTACCCGTACCCGTCAGGACCGTGATGAGCGTATCGTTTTTACGGTACGGCCCCCTGGCCGCGATGATCTCGTCGGCGCCGTCGCCGTCGAGATCGCCCGCCGCAAGGTTGGCCCCGTACGGTGACTGCACCTCAAACGCGGTGAAACGGTCCACGGGGACACCGTCACCGGTAAACACGAGGATCTCCGAATCGTTTCCCTCGGCCGGGCCCCTGTTAACCAGTATCTCGTCCTTCCCGTCGCCGTTTACGTCTCCTGAACAAAGAACCATGGTGTTTCCATAGGTACTATAGCGCTCAAATCCCTGCCGACCCACGCGAAAGTCGGACATGAGGCCCGGCACGAGCAGCGTCAGGGCGACAATCGCCACCGTGCCGTGCATAACGCCGAGCGCGAATATATTCCTGTTTCGAGAAAAGAGGGAGCAGAACAGGAGCCCCCCGATCGACGTAAAAACTACCAGGGCCGTGTTGGGCACGTGTAACAGCGAAAAGATGGCCGCGGCCGAAATAGTGGCGGCATAGTTATTGGCGAGTATTTTTCTTAGCCTCAGATAGAGAAAACTATTGAGGGCCAATTGCTGCAGGGAGCCCCAGAAGATATACCCGAGCCAGTCCAGCAAGACCCTTCCGAGGTCATGGGGTCTGTAACTCTCCCGATAGAACATGAAGATACAGAGGATGGCCGCGATGCAGAAGAGCGTTGCGACCCCGACTTCCTTGAAGGACCGGCCTAGGTTATCGACCCGGATGCCCAGATCCTTGAGCGTGTCTTCGTGCACGAAAAAGCCGCTGAGGAATACGAGGCCGGAGACGATACCCGCGAGGGTGGACAGATACGGGCCCCAGTAGTAGAAACGGAGCACCCATATAATAAGAAATATGCCGCCCAGCACGATACACAATTCACCCAGCGTATAGAGCCGGGGGCTCTTGTGATACAACTCCCGCAGAAACGTTATCGGTCTTGGCATATATCAATTCCTCTCGAAGGCCGGCAGCATTGAATGACGGTGCCCCGCGGCGGGAAGACAAAGACGGCCCGACCGCATCATCTCTCCCTTTTTATCCGCAATCGCGCGGTTACGGCATTGTGGTGAATTAGAATAGCCAATTATCATGACATAAATCAAGTAAAAAGGGGCGGCGGGGCGGCTTTGCGTTGTTATAAGGTCTCGGGAATGGGCGATGGGAGAATGTTTCGGACGTACCGGGGTCATGCCGGGATCGGGAATTACAGGGACACGTACCTAATTCCTATTTAGTTTGCTTAAACGGAACGCCCATGAATTAGGTACGCGTCCCCGTAATTCCGTTACTTAATAAAACAGTGTCCGAGATCGCCACGGCCCCTTCGGGCCCTCGCGATGACACTTCCTTGAATATCGGTCTTTGTCAACGGTCTGGCCCTGTCACATGACAGGGTATTATTTTGCTTCCTGGTTGGTATCGGAATCGGTATCAGAGGCTAAAAAAGCGGAGGGTCTTGTTTGCAGCCGCTTGAAATAATTGGTCGGGGCGAGAGGATTTGAACCTCCGACCCCCTGCTCCCAAAGCAGGTGCGCTAACCGGTCTGCGCTACGCCCCGATAGATAAATTATACCGCAACGCCCGTAATAAAATCAAGCCGGTACAGAGCGTCCGGCTCACGAGCTGCCCGTTTGACACGGGCGCGAGAGGATACACACAACGGTCCCCTAATCGGCCGCCGCAACCTGCTGACTCCTGCCGTGCCCCCCCCTCCTTCGTTTCCTCCTGGGTGCGCGGATAAGCCTCTTGAGGGGCTCAAATCCGTCGGGGCCGGGGGGCCATGGAGCGTTGGGAAAGGCACCGGAGGCCTTTGTGGTGATGGCAAGAAGGTCGAAGGCTTCCGGGAAGTGGACCTTGTGCCTGAGGTTCGATGAGATATGGCCGTGCTCGAGCATCCCGAGCATCTTCCAGTTCATATATAAGAGATGGCGCATGTTGTCCACGGTGCGCTTGGAGACCCCCACCCCGGACAGTGATTGCGACAGGAAACCGCCGATGAGCCGGGGTATATCGACCTTCGCCTCCGGCAAACGGGTATGCGAACGCACCATCGCCGTTACCACCGGAATCATGGGGACACTGAACAGAAAGGGGACGGAAAATTCCCTTCCCGACCGGGTCATCGCATCCAGCAGCCCGAGGCAGGAGTAAAACGATTCCGCTATGACCTCCTGCTCGTCAACGGCCCGGTGCATCTCGGGAAACAGGACTTCCAGAATACCGTATTCTTTGAAGAGCCGGAGGGTTTCCCGGGAATACCCTCCCTTCAGCTCCTTGACAAGCTCTTCGTGAAAACGCGCGGCCGAGCAGTGGACAAGATTATTGCTCATCTCTTTGATGGCCTGCCGGGTTTGAGGCTCGATGGTGAACCCGGTTCGCGCGGAGTGCCTGATGGCGCGGATGATCCGCACCGGGTCTTCGGTGATCCGGGTTTTCGGGTCGCCGATCATCCTGATGACTTTATTCCGCAGGTCCTCAAGGCCCCCCACGTAATCGATGATCGTATAGTCTTTAATGTTGTAGAACAACCCGTTTATGGTGATGTCCCGGCGAAAAGCGTCTTCCTGCGGTGTGCCGAAGGTATTGTCCCGCATCATGGGAAGGCCGGGACGCGATTCGTCCTCCTCGGCCTTTTTTCGGAAGGTAGTTACCTCAACGATCTTATTGTCTCGAAACCGGATGTGTACGATCTTGAAGCGCCGCCCGATGATGACGCTGTTGGCAAACAACCTCCTGATCTCCTTCGGGTCGGCGTCCGTGCCTACGTCGAAATCTTTCGGTTTTCTTCCCAGGAGGAGATCACGAACCCCGCCTCCGACCAGATAGGCCTTGAAGCCGTGGTTGTGCAAACGGTACAGCACCTTAAGGGCGTCCGGATCGATATTCCGCCTGGAAATCGGGTGTTTGTCTCTGGAGACGATTACCGGCTCAGGCGTCAGCTGCGCTGAAGGGAGGCTTTCCCTCTCAGGCTGCTGAGCTCCAAAAGAGGAGAAAATCTCGGAAATTGTATTTTTTAGCCAGCCCACGTAGTCACAATGATGATGAGGTTCAACAAATAACGGCTCGAATAGTCACATTACCCGCTATCATAGGCGATATCTTACAATATATCAATAGTTTTTATTACGTTCGCGTAGTTTTTACCAAGAGGGCTATCGGCCGGACTACACAGTCAGCATTGCTTCTGCGCAGCCGTCAAAATGGGTAGTCCTCCTATCGCGGGTGACTTTGCGAACTTACCAGTACTATGATTTATCCCGTATCAGGTTACGCACGTCGAACAATAAAGCCAAGACTTACCTTCCCTTGAGCTTATAAAGGCGGACGTTGGAGCTAAGCAGGTCTATCCTGTCGACTAATACAAAGTTCTTTGAGAAGTAATTTTCAATCGGGTCGGGTATCTTCAGCGTTATGGAAACAAGCCATATGTACTTTAGGTCTTTGTTTCTTTCATCCTGGATTAGTCCAACAAACCTGTTGAATTCCTCCACATCTTTAATATTTAGGGTGACCCTTCTCTCCGAGCCGAGTTTATTAAAGTAATAATCCAGCGCGTCTTCTTCCCGGACAACCGACACGATTATGGAATCCCTGTAGTTACCGTCGTTGTCGATAACGTATTGTACCGCTTCGCGATACTGCTCTTTCGTGGGCTTGCTGTAGTAGTCTCTAATAAAGACGAGGTTATACAGGGAAAAGATGGTAATCGCCGCAACCAGGGCTATTTTGCCCAGTTGACGAACAGGCAGCCGGGTGATCGCGCGCGCCGATAATATATATGCGGCGGGCAGAGATATGATCAGGTTCCTGTACATTAAAACCGGCGTTGAAAAGAGCGATTTTAAAAACATGATGCCGAACGGGACAAAGAGCCAAAGGAGGAGCATAACGCCCGGCGAATAGAAAGATATTCCTGAGGCCCGGTGCCTTGACTCCGCGAGGTATTCGTTTACTTTATTGGTCACGAATAGCCCGAAAATCCCCAGCACGACGGTCAACAGTACCCACGATTCATTAAACAGCCACCCCAAATAGTAAAAGATGAAGCGTTCCTTCGGGAAAAACATCTTGTTGTATGGGTTATCAAAGTGCATCCCCATTTTTGGAAGCCACGGTAAATACAGGACGACTATCGGCATGTAGATCAGGGCCGTGTACAGGATCTTCTTCCTGTCGTTAAAAAATAAGATTACGAAGTACGCCAGCTGCAGCAGTACTAAATAGAGCCCGAAGTAATGGAGATAGGACAGGAACAGGCCGCATACGTCGTACAGGATCACGTGAAGGAAGCGCGGCTCCCTATCCTCCTTCAGATCCTTGAGCATGGCAAGCCAGATAATGGTCGACACGATGACGAAAAGGAGCACCATGCAATAGGCCCGGGCCTCCTGGCTGTAGTAGATGGGAGTCCACAGCACCGCCATGAGGCACGACGCGATGAGGCCTTCCCTTTGTGTGTAGAGCCTTTTCCCGAGAAAAAAGATCGCGATGATCGAGAGCGCACCGCAAAGGGCGGAGGGGAAACGCAGGGCAGACTCACCGTCTCCGAGTAGTCTCTGGGCCAGGCGCATAAAAAAGTAATATCCGGGCGGGTTAAGCTCCCGGTGCATGATCAGGTCAACCATACCCGATAGGGCGAGAGAAGGCCGGGATTCGCTCCAGGTAAGTAATTCATCAAACCAGAGAGACTGTATCGACAGGCCGTAAAACCTCAGACAGGAACCGAGTATGAGTACGGCGAGAAGCGCCACGAATATTTTCGTGCTACCGAAGTGCCTTTCTATAAAGCCCATAACAGCGCTCCGAATGAGGGTCAACGCGCGGCATCATCTTTCGCGGGACGTTTTCGCAAAAAACTACTTAAACGTATTACGATAATTATGTCAAGCGTTTATCCGAATAGTGCCCGGATAGTATCCGTATAGGGGGGACGTATCACGCCTCGCTCGGTAATGATGGCCCCGATGTACGCGGCCGGGGTAACGTCGAAAGCCGGATTTTTAACCGCGGCGCCGGGCGGGGCCGACTGTACCCCCATGAACGACCTGACCTCATCGGGATCGCGCTCTTCGATAGGGATATCGGCGCCGGTCTTCGTCTCCGGATCGATAGTCGAGCAGGGCGCGGCGATGTAAAAGGGAACACCGTGCTCCTTTGCCAGGATCGAGACGGTATATGTCCCGATCTTGTTTGCGGTGTCGCCGTTTGCCGCAATCCGGTCGGCGCCCGTGATGACCTTGTCGATAAGGCCTTCTTTGAAGCAGTATCCGGCCATACCGTCGGTAATCAGGGTAACGCCGATGCCGTCGGCCATGAGCTCCCAGACGGTGAGGCGGCTTCCCTGCAGGAGCGGCCGTGTTTCGTCGGCGATCACGGAAATCCGCTTGCCGGACGAAACGGCCGCCCTGATCACCCCGAGGGCGGTGCCGTAGCCGGCCGTCGCAAGCGCCCCGGCGTTGCAGTGGGTCAGGACCGTATCGCCGTCGGAAAGGAGTTGTCGGCCGTGCCGGCCGATCGCCTCGTTGGTCCGGATATCCTCATCGTAGATCGCCAGGGCTTCCATCTCCAGGGCCCGGATAATGTCGGGCGGATCGCCCCCGTGACCGTGCGCCAGCCGCCTCATCCGCTCCAGCGCCCAGAAGAGATTACGTGCGGTGGGCCGGGCAGCGGCGAGAAGCGAGATAACGCCGTCGAATTCCGACAGAAACCGGCGCCGATCGGTTGCCCGTATCTGCCGGGCGCCGAGGGCCGCCCCCATTGCCGCGGCGACCCCGATGGCGGGGGCCCCGCGGACGGCGAGGGTCTTTATCGCGTCAACCACCTGGGCCGGGTCTTTGAGGGTGACGTAGCGCACCGCCGACGGCAGCAGCCGCTGGTCGAGTATCCGGATACCGTCTTCTTTCCACTGGATGGTAAAAAAGGACATGGGAAGGCTAAAACGAAATTCGGTTGAAAAACTTGACGGAGTACCCCTCTTCGTACCGCTCCTTGATCTCCCGCTTGAACTCCTCTAATATTTCGTCGGTATCCTTTTCGGTCAGGAATTCCGGCCTGAGGAGAAACTCAAGGTTTTCGACGTCGCCGGTGACCGAGATGGGAAGCGAGAGCCTTCCGGTAGGATTCTGTAAGAGGGAGGCAATATATTCGGGTTTTATATTGAGCGCCATAGTGTGAGATAGGAATAGATTTCCGTTGAAGTCGACAGCGCCGGTCAGTTTGATCTCACCCTTGATAACGGCGTCCCACTCTTCGGACTTTATGGCAAGCTTGGAGGTGACGAACCTGTTGCCGGACAAGACAAAGCTGCCGCCGATGATAGAAAAGCTGGTGTCCAGGATAGTCGTCATCTTGTCATTGGAAATGAGGCCGAGGGACGAAAGCTCCGTCCTGATATTAAAGGCCGGTATGTGGCCGTCCTCAATACGGATAAGCCCTTCGCCCGAGAGGTTGTCTACCATCTCGCCGGTGGTTTTTCCCGTGGCGGTAAAGGTCCCCTCGAAGTTCAAGACGCCGAAACAGGTGTTCTCGTCCTTTCGGATAATGCTCAGGAGCTTATCGGCCATGGCGTCGGAAAGCCGGGCATTTACGACCAGCTCTTTATTGAGGGGGGCCATATTACAGTATCCGCTGACTTCCAGCTTTCCCTCAAATATGGTCGCTTCCATCTCTTCGATCCTGAGGGTATCGTTGCGTATCTTACCGGTGAGCGCCAAGTCATTGAAGGCCAGCCCCTTGGCGCTGCCGGTCGAGATCGAGATAAAAATGTCCCCCGAAAACGGGATCGACGGCATCTGCGACCTGCCGGCTCCCGGGAGCTTTGCCGCCTCAATGCGGCTTATCTTGATATCCATATCCTTAATGCGGATGATCTTTTCGGGTTGGGCGTCCACCGGTCTGGTGATATAGCTAACGTCGGCATTCTTCACTCTAATCTCGTCGGGCAGAATCGCCCGGCCCATAAACGGCGCTACCTTCAGATCAAAAAGGTTCGCCTTCAGGATATCAATCGATATACCCGGGTTTGTCCCGTCTGAAAGCGTGGCCAGGTTCAGCAATACGCCGTCTTTTTCTATAATCGAGACGACGGGATCTTTAACGACGATCTCGTTGACGACGATGACGCCCAGCAACAGCGGCATCAGTCTGACGGACACGTCAACTTCACGGGCGGTCGCAAACGGCTCGTTAGAGACATCGGGATCGTCTGAGATCTTGAGGTCCTTAAGGATAATCTTCGGCCCGGTAATGACCGAAAAGGTAAGGTCGCCAACGGTTACGGAGCGCCCGAGACGCTCGGAAAGCCACAGGGCAATGCCGTGACGATACTCGGAGGTATCGATCAGCTTGGGAAGGAAGATCAGACAGGCGACGGCGATCAGAAGCGCGCACGATACTATTGAGATTGTAGTGATCGTTCGTCTTGTCATAGCCAATCTCTCCGCATACCCTCACGAGGCCTCGTGTCCGGTCCGTTCGGGTCATGACGGAACCCCGTACGATCCGTCGATTTGTATCGGGCCGTTAGGACCCGGAAAGCACCCTATTAAGCAGGTCGTTTACCATCTGGGGGTTTGCCTTCCCCCTGGTCTCCTTCATTACCTGACCTACAAAAAAGGTCAGCAGCTTTTCCTTCCCGGCCTTAAGGTCAGCCGCCTCCTTGGGAAAAGAGCCCACCACCCGTCGGATCACTTCCTCGATCTGTGCGGGGTCCGAGATCTGGGTAAGACCCTGATCCTTGACGATATCGCCCGCGGATTTTCCGGTCTTTACCATCTCAGAAAAAACGGTCTTGGCGATCCTGCCGCTGATGGTGCCGGCCTCTATGAGGTTGATAAGGCCGGCAAAGTTTACGGGGCTAATCGGGCTGTCCGTGATATCACGCCGGTTTTCCTTGAGCTCGCGCATCAGTTCGGTCATGATCCAGTTGGAGGCCTGCTTGGGAGGGGCGCTTTGCCCGACGACCGCCTCAAAATAGTCGGCCATTTCCTTTTCCGCGCAGAGCACTTCGGCGTCGTAGTGGGGGATGCCGTAGTCGCACACGAATCGCTCAACCTTGGCGTCGGGGAGCTCCGGGAGCTCGTCCTTGATGTGCTCGATCCACTGACGGTCGATCATAAGGGCCACCAGGTCGGGGTCGGGGAAATATCGATAGTCGTGCGCCTCTTCCTTGCTCCGCATCGACTCGGTAATGTCCCGCGCGTCGTTCCAGAGCCTGGTTTCCTGGATTACCGTGCCCCCGTCCTCAAGGACCTGTATCTGGCGCTTTATCTCGTATTCGAGGGCCTTTTCGACGTTTCGAAACGAGTTCATATTCTTGAGCTCGGCGCGGGTGCCCAGCTCCCGTGCCCCGGCGGGGCGCACCGATACGTTGGCGTCGCACCGGAAGCTGCCTTCCTCCATGTTGCCGTCGCAGACTTCGAGGTATCTGAGGATACTCCTGAGCTTTTTCAGGTAGGCGCCGGCTTCCTGGGGGGTGGTGATGTCCGGCTCTGAGACGATCTCCAGAAGCGGGACCCCCGTCCGGTTCAGGTCGACGTAGCTCTGCGGGGCGCGCTCGTCGTGCAGGAGCTTGCCCGCGTCTTCTTCCATATGGATGCGGGTGAGGCCGATCTTCTTTTTATTACCGTCGGTCTCGATCTCGATATACCCGCCCTTTGCAAGCGGGTGTTCGTACTGAGATATCTGATATCCCTTTGGGAGGTCGGGATAGAAGTAGTTCTTCCGGGCAAACCACGAGCCGTTGCAGACCTCTCCTTTGGTGGCCAGCGCCGCCCTGATGCCGAATTCGACGACCCGCTTGTTGAGCACCGGCAGGACCCCCGGCTGCGCCGTGCACACCGGGCAGATGGAGGAGTTCGGCTCGGCCCCGAATTTCGTGGAGCAGCCGCAGAAGATCTTTGAGTCCGTCAGCATCTGGGCGTGGACTTCGAGTCCGATGACCGCCTGGTAATCCATAAAAGAGCGCCTCGTATAATCTCTAAAAGCCGGCCTCAAGGCCGGAGAAATTTGCCGTATTATACCAAATAATCGGTACGCGTGTCGCGTTTTCTGACTAAATTACTATTATAAATATTTAATGAGTGAAGTCCCCGGCCGGTTCCGGCCGGTAAGCGGTCTTGCGACATTGATTATATGCAGCACAGATGCCGCGGGATGTCGGACAGGCCGCCGGTTTTCGGGGGGGATTGGTAGATAAGGGCCGGCTGTTTGTTACAGGGCCGGCCTGGGGGTCTCGGCCGTCCGGTGGGCCTCCACGAAGCGGGCGGCCGTAAGGATATCGGGCTCGCCGAGGGGTTTCCCGAGCAGCTGCAGGCCGATCGGCAGCCCCGCGCCGTTTGTCCCGGCGGGCACCGATATCCCCGGGATGCCGGCGAGGTTGGCCGTGACGGTATAGATATCGCCCAGGTACATGGAGAGGGGATCGGAGACCTTCTCCCCGATCCGGTAGGCCGCAGTGGGGGCGGCAGGGCAGGCGATCACGTCCACCTCGCCGAAGGCGCGGTCGAAATCCTCCCGGATGAGGCGGCGAACCTGGAGGGCCTTTTTATAGTAGGCGTCATAATAGCCTGCCGAAAGGGCATAGGTGCCCAGCATGATGCGGCGCTTAACCTCCGCCCCGAAGCCCGCCGACCGGGTATGCCGGAACATATCGATCAGCCCGTCGTCGGGGCGGACCTCCCGGAACCCGTACCTGACCCCGTCGTACCGGGCGAGGTTGGAGCTTGCTTCCGAGGGCGCGATGATGTAGTACGATGCCAGGGCATACGTGGTGTGGGGCAGGCTGATATCGATAATCCGCGCCCCCCCCTCTTTGAGCAGCGCCACGGCATCGTTTACGCGCCGCGAGACCTCCCCGTCCAGACCCTCTCCGAAATATTCCTTCGGCAGGCCCACCCTCATTCCCTTCACGCCGGCAGCCAGCGGCCCGAGGCAGTCGGGCGCCGGGATATCGAGCGACGTGGAGTCCCGCCCGTCATGGCCGGAGATCACTGACAGCAGCAGCGCCGCGTCTTCAACGTCCTTGGTTATGGGGCCGATCTGGTCCAGCGACGACGCGTAGGCGACCAGCCCGTATCGGCTTACCCGGCCGTAGGTCGGCTTCAGACCCACAACGCCGGTGTATGAGGCGGGCTGGCGGATGGAGCCGCCGGTATCGGACCCGAGCGCCCCTGCGCACAGGTCCGCGGCGACGGCCGCCGCCGATCCGCCGCTGGAGCCGCCGGGGACGTAGTCGGTATTGTGGGGGTTCCTGGTCGGCCCGAAATGGGAAGACTCGGTGGAGGAGCCCATCGCGAACTCGTCCATATTGGTCTTGCCCAGGATCACGGCGCCGGCCGCCTTGAGGCGCTCGATGACGGCGGCGTCGTACGGCGGGACGTAGTCCTTGAGCATCCGCGATCCGCAGGTGGTGGGGACCCCTTTAGTGCAGATAACGTCTTTTATGGCCAGCGGAACGCCGGTAAGCGGGCCCGCGTCCCCTTTGGCAAGGCGCGCGTCGGCCGCCTCCGCCGCGGCAAGCGCCTCTTTTTCGGTGACGGCCAGATATGCGTTGAGCTTCGGGTTGATCCGGGCGATCCGCTCGATGAATTGCCCGGTCAGCCGGACCGAGGATATCTCCCTCTTTTTGAGGAGTTCGGCCAGCTCGTGAATGGTAAGTGCGGTCGGGTCCATGGCTGCTTCTATTCTATTACCTTTGGGACGCGCAGGAGCGTTCCCTTGGCGTCGGGCGCGTTGCCGATAATGGCCGCCGCGTCTCCGGAGGGCCGCACGAGGTCCTCGCGCATGACGTTCGTGTTGGGGATGGCGTGGGTCATCGGCTCGACGTTTGCAGTATCGATCTCCCTGAGCGTATCCATGTAGGTCAGGATATCATTGAGGACGTCGGTAAAACCCTTCGTCTCCTGCTCCGAGAGCTCCAGGCGGGCGAGCTTTGCCACGTATCCGACCTCTTTGGCGGTGATCTTCTGTGTGCGGTCAGCCATATAGAACCTACACCTCCATCTGCCCCAGGCTGTCGGACGCGGTCATTTTCTTTGCCTCGCCCCCCTTCACGAAGAGCATCGTGATGAGCGCCAGGGCAAAGAAGGCCGGCACGAGGTAGAACATGGTCTTGTAGTCGCCCTTATTGTAGTCGATGAATACCCCGACGATTGGGGGGGATATGGTCTGGGCCAGCATCGAGAAGAAATAGTAGAGGCCCGTATAGGTCCCCAGCATTTCTTCGGTGCTGATGTCCCAGATCATCGGGAACGAGTTAATGTTGACGCATGCCCAGCCCACGCCGGAGATGAACATGACGGCGATTATCACGGGGATTGACGTGGTAAAGGCCATGAACGACATCGGGACGATCAGGAGGAGGAGACCCGTGATGATGGTCTTCTTTCTTCCCACCCGCGTTGCCACGAACCCGCTCGGGATGGCGAAGATGATGAACGTAATGATGAATATCCCCAGGATCATCGAGGCGGTGCCGGGTTTTAAGCCCAGTGTGTTTACGCCGTAGAGCGTGAAGAAGGTCTCCACCGCGTTATAGGCGAAGAACCAGAAGAAGATCGACAGGAAGATGAATACCGTGCTCTTATGCACCCACCTGAGGATGGTGATAAAGACGATCAGCGCAAATACCGCCAGTGCGATCAGCATGTGCCCCTGGTAGATCGCCTCCTCCTTGAAGAAGGTGAGGAACGAATCCAGCACGCCGGTCTTGTTGAGGATAAGGAACGAGACCACCCCCACCGCCAATGCGATAGTGGAAACCTTAACGAGACGCCACGAGATATCCTCGGAGGCCTCGGCGGGTATATCCTTCGGCTCCTTGATGGTGAGGTAGACGACGACGATGGCAACCAGCATGACCGCGGCGATCACGAAGAAGGGGACGTCCCGGTTCATGTTGAACAGCGCCCCGCCCGCAAAGACCGCCACCAGCGCGCCGGCCCCGCCCATGAAGTTGATGACGCCGTTAGCCTTGCTCCTCACCGGCGAGGGGAAGATGTCGGGCATCAGCGCGATGACCGGGGAGCGGAAGAGCGCCATCGAGAGGTTCATCAGGACGATGAAGGTCAACATGAGCGTGAGCGTCTGCGCGACCGGGATGAGCGCGAAGAAGACCGCGGCAATCGGCGCCCCGATCAAGAGATACGGCATACGCCTGCCGATTTTTGTCCTGGTCTTATCGCTGGCGGCCCCGATGATCGGCTGGATGGTTACCGCCAGGATATTGTCGAAGGTCATGATGAGCCCGATGAGGGCGTTGGATGCTATGAAGCCCTTGAGGAGGATGGGGACGAAGCTGTTATAGAACGTCCAGACGACCGAAACGCCCAGAAAACCGAAGCCGAGAAGAAAGGTCTTCTTATAATCGAGTTTCATGGATAGTCCCTCCGAATCGTTTCCTGTTAGGTAACACGACTTTTAGAGCGATTGTCAATCAAAAAGGGGTGAAGGGGGGATGGGCCGGTGGGGTGACGCATTGACATGAGGGGCATCCCGTGGTAGTAGTATCATATTACCAATATTTGATGATTCACCGTCATTGCGAGGGCCCGGAGGGCCCGTGGCAATCCCCTGACTCTCACTGTATAACTAAGTATGGTGTCACCATAACTTCCCGGAGGACGATATGGACGATACGAGGGTTGTGCGCCCCACGGTCACGGATACGGTGCTGGCCGTCATCGATTTCCAAGGGTCGCTTTTTTCGACGATGGACAAAGAGGTCGGGAAACGGACGCTCGAAAAGACGATCCTGTTGATCAAATCGGCGCTTATTCTTAATCTTCCGATCGTTGTGACGGAGCAGTATCCCAAAGGCCTGGGGCTGACGATGGACGAGGTCCGCTCCGCCCTCGGCGACGCGTATCGGCCCTCCGAGAAGATCTCCTTTTCCATCATGGGAGACGAGGGGATCGCACGCGAGGTTAGGGCGCTGGGGCGACGCAATTTTATCCTATGCGGCATGGAGACGCACGTCTGCGTGATGCAGTCGGCCGTGGACCTGGCCGAAGAGGGATTTACCCCCTACGTCGCGGCCGACGCCGTCTGTTCGCGGGAACGGCTGGACTGGGAGGCCGGGCTCTCGGTGATGGAGGGGGCCGGGGCCGAGATCACGACCGCCGAGACGATCGTATTCGCGCTCCTGGGCAAGGCCGGCACGCCGGAGTTCAAGGCGTTTTCGAAGCTCTTGAAGGGGGAGTGAGAAGGAATTTTGGTGACACCATACTTAATTCCTCGTTTTCAGTTAAATAAGAGATAGGACGAATTAAGTATGGTGTCACCAAAATTCACCTGAATTTGCAGGGGCCGTTCGCGAACAGCCCTCGGGCGGCTCGCGAGCCGTCCCTGCATACATCCAAACAACCCGTTGCCGCCCCGTAAGATTTACCGTCATTGCGAGCGAAGCGAAACAATCCCCTGACTGTCACCGTACAACAAGGGGATTGCGGGCCCTTCGGGCCCTCGCAATGACAGTTCTAACGCCCCCCCTAATTCGTATCCCCCTATCCGACAGAATTAGACTATTATAATCTACGCGCCCATTAAACAAACTGCGAAACTCCTTGACTTTACCGCCCTTATCGAATAAAATCACTTATTTATGTGGAGACGAACCTCGCGAGGTGGAAGGAAGGATGAAAGCCGATTTCCCCGATTTTCTGATCCGTGGTTTTTCTCTGTGCCGTTTGACGCACGAGTTTCTATTGCTTCCATTGTCTCTTTTGGCCGCTATCGGCTTTTCGATAACCCGGGCAGGCATGCCGTAAGAAAACCCAAACCGTACTATTAAATATCAACCATTCGAAATACCAACCCACATTCCAGAGGGGACGTTGTATGGATATGATCGAGGTTAAGAACCTTACCAAGTTTTACGGCCCTCACGCCGCACTGAAAGACGTGAGCTTTACGGTAAAGAAGGGGGAGATCCTGGGCTTCCTCGGCCCTAACGGCGCCGGGAAAACCACCACGATGTCCATCCTGACCTGCCTGTTCCCCCCGACCTCGGGCTCGGCATCCGTGGGCGGGTTTGACGTGCTGGACGACCCCATCAAGGTCAAGCGGCAGATCGGCTACCTCCCCGAGAACATCTACCTCTATACCGATATGACCGTTATCGGCTACCTGAAGTTTGTTGCCGAGATCAAGGGGATCGCCAAGAAAGAACGGCAGGCTGCCGTCGATAAGGTCATCGTGCTGACCGAGACCGGCAGCGTCGCCGGCCGCGGGATCAAGAAGCTCTCCCGCGGGTACCTTCAGCGGGTGGGCATCGCCCAGGCGCTGCTCGGCGACCCGCCGCTGCTGATCTTCGACGAGCCGACGATCGGCCTGGACCCGATGCAGATCATCTCCATCAGGAACCTGATCAAGTCGCTTGGCGGCCAGCGCACGATCCTCCTCTGCAGCCACATCCTGCCCGAGGTGAGCCAGATCTGCGGGCGGGTCATCATCATCAACGAGGGTGAGCTTATCGCGGTCGATACCCCGGCCAACCTCGGCCGGCGGATGAAGGGCAGGGGCCGCATCATCATTACCGTCCAGGGCCCCGCGGACGAGGTCGCCAAGACGCTTTCGGGCGTGCCGGGTGTAACGGGGGTCAAGCAGGAGGAGGCGAGCCTCTTCGGGACGTCCTACCTTGTCCAGTCCAAGGACGACCAGGAAGTCAGGCCAGACCTGGCAAAGGCCGTCGTGCAGAGCAACTTCAAACTGATCGAGCTCAAGGCAAAAGACGTGACGCTCGAAGACATCTTTATCAAACTCGTTACGGAAGAAACGGAGGCCTAACCGATGAAAAATATATGGGCTCTCTATAAGAAGGAGATGAACTCCTACTTCACGTCGCCGGTGGCGTACGTGATTATCTTTATCTTCCTGGTTATTGCCGGGTTCTTCTTCTTCTCGATGATATTCTCGTTTTCCAAGGTGACCTCCGAGTATATGAACTACCCCGAATACATGGATTACCTGAACCTCGGGGAGTGGGTGGTGCGGCCGCTGTTCGGCAACCTCTCGGTGATTCTCCTCTTTATGCTGCCGATACTCACGATGCGGCTCATCGCCGAGGAAAAACGGTCGGGGACGCTCAAGCTGCTGCTCTCGTACCCGGTCAGGGATATCGAGGTGCTGCTGTCCAAGTTCTTTGCCGCCGAGACGGTGCTCATTGCCATGTTCGTGTTGACCGCGCCCATCCCGATCTTCCTGTTTGCCTACGGCGAGCCGGAATGGGGGGTGATCCTCACCAATTACCTCGGCATGATCCTGATGACGGGGGCGTTCGTCTCGCTGGGCCTGTTTGCGTCGTCGGTGACCGAGCGTCAGGTGGTGGCGGCGGTCATCACGTTCGGGGCGCTGATCCTCATCTGGGTCATCAACTGGGCCAAGGACCTGGCGGGCTTTACGGTGGGAACGATCCTTGACGACATCTCGCTGCTTTCGCATATCGAGAACTTCACGAAGGGGGTGATCGTCACCCACGATATCGTCTACTACGTCCTCTTTACCTCCTTCTTCCTTTTCCTGGCCCTCACGGCCCTGCAGTCCCGCACGTGGAGGAGCAAATGATGAAGAAACTCTGGTCGACCATACGAGACTTCTTTAAGCGAATCGAGTTCGAGCCCCTCACGAGGGGCCAGAAATATGGGGTGAGCACGGTCGTGGCGGTGATCCTGGTTTTGGCCATGGTCGTCTTTCTCGAGGTGATCTCCTATAAACACAACAAGCAGTTTGACCTCACCGAGGATAAGCGGTACACCGTGTCGATGGAATCGACCAACGTCCTCAAATCGCTGACCGGCGAGCTCAAGGCCGTGGCCTTCTGCACCAGGGACGACGTCAAGACGAAGGTCGGCGACCTCCTGGAGCAGTACAAATACGCGTCGGGCGGCAGCTTCGAGTACCGCTTTGTTGACCTCTACCTTTCCCCCGGAGAGGCCAAGACCTACACCGTGACCGAGGACAACACCATCGTTTTCATCTACGGCGACCGCGAGGAGCGGGTGGTGCTGACCGAGACCGATCTCATGGGGTCCGGGGAGCAGAAGCTGACCAACGCGATCCTCAAGGTGACATCCACCGAGGCCAAGTCGGTCTATTTCCTCACGCGGCACGGAGAGCGGGACATCGCGCTGGAGACCGAGGAGGGGTTTTCCCGGATAGCGACGCGGCTGGAGAGCCAGAATTACGTCGTCAAGCCGCTGGACCTCTTATCCGCACCCACGGTGCCGGAAGACACGGCGGCCCTGATTATCGCCGGCCCCCAGAAAGACCTGTTTGACGCGGAGATTACCGCCATCGGCGACTATCTCGCCGGCGGGGGATCGCTCCTGGTGATAATGGACCCGGGCGTTGAGGTCCCCCGGCTGGCGGCGCTCCTCAAATCCGTCGGAATCGCGATGCCCAATGATGTCGTCATCGACCGGGACAGCAAGGTGCTGGGCGGTGACTACCTGCTGCCGGTGGCAAGCACCTATCTCAAGCACCCGATCACGAAGGACCTGACGGTCCTCTCGTTCTATCCCTATACGCGTTCGGTCCTGATTAACGAAACGGCCGCCGAGAGCGCGGGGTGGAACCTCGGCTACCTGGTCAACACCGGCCCGAACAGCTGGGCCGAGACGGACCTGGGCGCGCTGCGCGAAGGCAAGGCGGAGTTCACCCCGGGCGTCGATACGGTGGGCCCCGTGGCGGTGGCGGTCGAGGGGGCAAAAGAGATTACCTCCGACGATGAAGCCGACGATGAGGCCGAGCCCAAAGAGGCGCGGATCGTGGTCTTCGGCAGCTCGAGCTTCGTTGCCAACAGCTATTACCTCATGGCCGAATCCAACGCCTCCAACGTCGATATCTTCCTCAATTGTGTCAACTGGCTTGCCGGCAATGAGAACCTCATCAGCATCCACGCTAAGGAGACCAAGTCTTCGCCGCTCTTCCTCACGGGGTACCAGGGGCTGGTGATATTTATCGTCTGCGTGGTTCTCGTTCCCCTGGCCGTCCTGGGGGCGGGGGTCTTTGTCTATCTCAGGAGGAGGTTTGTGGAATGAGGCCGAAAGCCCTCCTGATTATCGCGGCGGCGTTTGTGCTGGTCGTCTCCTTTTACGTCGTCTTCGAGAAGGTTTACCTCCCGAAGAAGGAAAAGGCCAAGGAGAAGGAAGACAGGGTCTTTTCGCTGGAACGGGAAGACCTTGACCTCATCGCGATCGACTCGGAAACCACAAAGATCATCCTCGTCAAGGAAAACGACCGCTGGATGATGACCGCCCCCATCAAGACCGAGACGGACACGGGCGAGGTGGAATCGTTCATCGCCACGGTGCTGGACGCCCAGATCGGCCGGAAGCTCGGCGCCAAGGATGAACTCAAGGGCAGCCTTGCCGATTTCGGCCTTGACAAGCCGAAGCTGACCGTAACGCTGGGCGCAGGCGACGATACGCAGACCCTCTTATTCGGAACCGCAGTTGCCTCGGGTGACGAGGTATACGCGATGGCCAGCGGGAGCGACCAGGTCTTCCTGATCGACGGCTTCGTCATGGAAGACATCAATAAAGATACGACGACACTCAGGGACAAGGCGCTAATCGCCTTTTCACCCGACGACATCGTCACCCTCGCGGTCACGCGCGATTCTAAGACCGTCACGGTCAAGCGGCAGGCCGACGACTCGTGGCTTATTACCGAGCCGTTCGAGTTTTCGGCGGACACCGACGAGATAACCGATATCCTGGATTTCATCTCCGAGGAGGGGGCGGTCGGCTTTGCGCCGGAGGACGCCAAGCCTGCGGACTACGGCCTTGCGTCCCCGGTGATCACGCTCCTTCTGGTCGATGCGGACGGCGCGACCTCCCGGCTTTTGATAGGGAAGGAAGCCGGCGACGGCAGCTACTGGGCCATGCGCGAGGGCAGGCCGTCTATATTCATGGTCACGGAGCAGGTGAAAAACAAGCTGACGGTATCGGCCGATTTCATCATGAACAAATCCCTGCTTTCGTATATCGTCTCCGACGTAACGGCCTTTGAGTTAACGGGGCCGGACGGCGCGATATCCGCCGTGCGGGACGGCCGGGGCTGGAAGATCACCAAGCCCGAGGCGGTGCGGGGGGACAGGAGCGCCGTCAATACGCTCCTTTCGGACCTCAGGGACATGAAGCTCTCCGAGATCGTCCAGATGCCCGCCAAGGACCTCGGGCGCTACGGGCTTGACGCCCCGACGCTGGCCGTCACGGTCACGATCAAGGACGGCGACAAAGAGAGAAAATCGACGCTGAAAATCGTTCGGGGCGCCGGGGAAACCTCATACGGGTATCTTTCATCGGGCTCATCCGGCTCATCGGGCTCGACGGGTGGTTTTATCTTCTCGATCCCCACGGAGACAATCTCGGCGGTCAACCCCACGCTTGCCTCGCTGAGAGACAGGGCGCTGCTCTCGTATGACCAGGATACGGTAACCGGGATCACCATCGCGGTCGGCGACAAGACCTACGGCTTCACGCGGAAGAAGGACGCCTGGAAGATGACGGAGCCCGACCGCAAAAAGATCGACGCCGAATCGATGAAATCCCTGCTCGAGGCGATCGGGGGTCTGTCCTATGCGGAGGTCCTGGCCGACACGAAAGAAGGCCTCAAGGACTGGGGGCTCGATGAGCCCGAGACCACCATCACGCTGACGGGCGCCGACGAAGAGCTCGGAACGATTTCGCTTGGAGAGCCCAAAGAGACCAACGACGGCCGATATTCGGCCGCGGTCTCGTCGTCGCTTGAGAAGGTATACAAAGTCAACACGGACCTCGTGGACGCAATCATCTTCGAGGCCGATATCATACAGGAAGGGAGGTAGCAACATGGCGCGGATTACTGTAGAAGACTGCCTTGAGCACGTCGATAACCGCTTTCAGCTGGTGCACCTTGCGGCCCAGCGCACCAAACAGCTCAGGCGCGGCTCCGCAATCATGGTGGACTCGCCGGAGAACAAAGAGGTGGTACAGGCGCTGAGGGAGATCGCCGCCGGTAAGGTCAGCTTCGAGAACATCGGGGAGCTGGTCGTTCCGGAACGGGACATCTTCGAGGCGTATAACGAGAAACTCGATGAGGAGCACGTCCTGGACGCCGAAGAGGACGATCTGGAAGTAATCAACGGCGAGCCCGAGGACGACGAAGAGGACTTATGAGATTTCCCGATCCGCTGAAAAAGGGCCTTATCCTTTACGGGGACCAGGCGCACACGCCGGCAAGTCCCGAGCGCCTCGCGGAGTACGGAACAGCCTATGAATCCGAGGGAAGGGCTACCGACGCCCTCGAATTCTTCTGGCGTGCCGGGTTCACGGAAGGGATAGAGCGTATTGCCCGCGGCGCCGTAGACGAGGGGGATTTTTTCATCTATCGTCAGGCAATGACATACCTGGGACGCGACATGGGGGCAGGCGAGCTTTCGGCGCTGGGCAAAAACGCCGAAGGGCGCGGGAAACTCGCCTTTGCCGTGGCGGCGGCCGAGCAGGCCGGGGATGATCGACGGGCAGCGGCGCTTGCCGCCGGGATGGGTAACGGTAACGGTGACGCCGATGGAAAAGAAAAACCGTAGCGGACGCCCCTGCGCCTACTGCGGCCGCCCGTCGGTGCCCGATTTCTTTCCCTTCTGTTCCGACCGGTGCCGGCTGATCGACCTTTCGGGCTGGTTTAACGAGGTCTATACGATACCGGCCGAAGAACCGCCCGACAACGAAGAACAGGAGACGATGCACTAACCGACCCCGCCCATAACAGGCCTCGTAGCTATATCTTCCGAAGTGTAGCGGGATACCTTTCTTATATATCCATTCTTCTTTGTTTCTTTGCGCCTTTGCGGTGATCTCATCTGTCCCGATGCGAGGAGAGTCTCTCACCACAAAGACACAAAGGCACAAAGAAGGGACGCGCCCCAGGAAATGCAGTGGCCCGGGTATTTACCGGATATACTCCACCGTATGCCTGACTACTGAAGTCCTTTCTTATATATCTGTTTTTCTTCGTGTCTTTGTGCCTTCGTGGTGATCCCATCTATCCCGATGCGAGGAGAATCTCTCACCACAAAGACACAAAGGCACGAAGAAGGGACACGCCCCGGGAAATGTAGTCGCCCGATTATTTACCGGATATACTCCACCATATGCCTGACTACTGAAGTCCTTTCTTATATATCCATTCTTCTTTGCTTCTTTGCGCCTTTGCGGTGATCCCATCTATCCCGATGCGAGGAGAATCTCTCACCACAAAGACACAAAGGCACGAAGAAGGGACACGCCCCAGGAAATGTAGTTGCCCGATTATTTGCCGGATATACTCCACCGTATCGCTTAGGAAAGGGATTCAGTAATCAGGTATAACGCCCTGAGGAGATGCATCGTATGCTCATCGTAACCACGCCCTCCGTGGAGGGTAAGTCGGTCACCCAACACCTGGGGCCCGTCTACGGGCAATGCGTCGTCGGCGCGGGGTCCCTCAAGAGCTTTATCTCGGGGGTCAAAGACGTTCTCGGCGCGCGGCTTATCGTCCTCGAAGACGAGGTGCGCCATGCCCGGACCCTGGCCGTAAAAGACATGACCCGGGAGGCCGAGAAGGCGGGCGGTAACGCCGTCGTCGGGCTCTCCGTCTCGTACGCCTCGCTCGCCGAGGGCCAGCTCCTGCTGGTGGCGGCGACGGGTACGGCGGTAATCCTCGAAGACTGATACAAATCAATCCCTAACTGCCTACAAAAAATACATAACCTTCCCTTTTTACTATAAAAACAGTCATATAGTGACACGAAAGAAAAACCACACCCTTTACAGGAGCACGCATATACTATACTATTGTAATAGGGATTTGGTTTGTCGGGCCGGGCGGGATATCATTAAAAACGGTAAGGAGTATGCTCTGATGAATAAAGTAAACTGCTGGGAATTCAAACGATGCGCCAGGGAGCCGGGAGGCGCAAAGGCGGGAGATCTGGGGGTCTGTCCGGCGGCAGTCAGCGACGAATCGACCGGCGTCAACGGCGGTAAGCAGGGCGGCCGCTTCTGCTGGGCGGTCAGAAAAACCCTCTGTGAAGGCGACGTACAGGGAACCTTTGCCATGAAAATAGTAGCCTGCAAGGAATGTGAATTCTATAAGATGGTCAAAGGCGAAGAAGAGGGCGATTTTAGAATGTTTCGGTAATTGCGCGACGGCCTGCAGAGCAAATGGATTCACTGATTGCCGGATAGGATTATCCGGCATTATTTTGCCCGGTCAATCCTTGCTTTTTCCAGCGAAATACCGTATTCTTTCATCTTTGTTACACCCCAACCGGAGGTTTTTGGCCTGTGAAAGAATCCGTCACCTACTACTCGAAGTATCTCCTGCGCACCCGGAGGGAAGATCCCACCGACGCGGAGATCCCCTCCCACAAGCTGCTCGTGAAGGCCGGCTTCATCCGCCAGGTGACCGCCGGCGTCTTTGATTTCACCCCGATCGCCTTCCGGGTGATGACAAAGATCATGGAGATCATCCGCCAGGAGATGAACCGGATCGGCGGCCAGGAGCTCCTGATGCCGGTGCTCAACCCCGCCTCCCTCTGGATAGAGACGGGCAGGTATAACGCGGTTGGCGCGGAGCTGATACGCTTTGTCGACCGACGGGGCGCCGATATGTGCCTGGCGATGACCAACGAGGAGACGGTCACGGACCTGGCCCGGGGCTACGTATCGTCCTGGCGGGACCTCCCGTTCATGCTCTACCATATCCAGACCAAGATCCGCGACGAGGCGCGCCCCCGGGGGGGCGTCATGCGGGTGCGCGAGTTCCTCATGAAAGACGCCTACAGCTTCCACCGGGACTTTGATGACCTCGGGGCCTACTACGTGGACGTCTACGACGCCTACCTCAGGATATTCACGCGCATCGGCCTTACGCCGGTCCCGGTCGAGGCGGATACCGGCGCCATGGGCGGCAGCGACTCCCACGAGTTTTTACAGCCGTCCGTGTCCGGCGAGGATACGTTTGCCCGCTGCGCCGCGTGCGGCATGGCCTCCAACGTGGAGAAGGCAGAGGTAGTCAGCAAGCCCGCGGCGGCCGGCGGCGACATCCCCCCCGCCGAGGACGTCCACACCCCCAACATGACGACCATCGACGCCCTGACCTCGTTTTTCGGGGTCGGGCATGAGCGGTTCCTCAAGGCCGTGGCCTATGACGCCGGCGGCGCGGTCGTGGTGGCCTTTATCAATGGGGCCTACGAGATCAACGAGACGAAACTCAAAAATATCCTGGGCGCCACCGAGCTTACGGTGGCCGATCCCCGAAAGCTTACCGACGCCGGGATCGTCCCGGGCTTCATCTCGCCCCGGATCGCCGGGCTTACCGGCGTCAAAGTCCTTTTCGACCGCACGGTCTTGTCCCAGCCGGCCTACGTCATGGGGGGAGACCGGGTCGACTATCACGTCAAGAACGCGGTGGCGGGGCGTGATTTTCCCGCGTCCGATCCGGTGGATATCGCCTCGGTGCGTGAGGGCGACCCCTGCCCGCGGTGCGGCAAGGGCGCAATCGAGCTGGTGCGGGGTGTCGAGCTTGGCCACACGTTCCAGCTCGGCACGAAATACTCCGATTCGATGGGACTGACCTACCTCTCGGAGGAGGGCAAGTCCCGGCCCGTCGTCATGGGGTGCTACGGGATCGGGGTGGAGCGGGCGATGGCCTCCGTCATCGAAGCCCACCACGACGAGACGGGGATGATCTGGCCGGTGACGGTCGCCCCCTTCGAGATTATGGTGCTGCCCCTGGGGGCGGACAGCGACGTCATCGCCGCGGCCGACCGCGCCGCGCACGCCCTTTCAGAGACCTGTTCGGTGCTTCTGGATGACCGGCAGGAATCGGCGGGGGTCAAATTTGCCGACTCGGAGCTCCTGGGCATCCCGATCAGGGCGGTCGTCAGCAAGAAGCTCATCGCCAAGGGCGAGGTAGAGCTCAAGGTGCGCCGGACCGGGGAGGTCGTCGTCGTGCCGGAAAAGGAGGCCCCGGAAACCGTCCGCTCGCTCCTCTTGATGCTTTCCGAGAAGGAGGGGGTCACGATAAGCGATTTATGGCCGAAGTGACAAGGAGGGAAAGATAATGAGGTTCACGTCATTACTCGCAGTTGTCGCGCTGTCCTTAGCCCTTTCATGTGCTGCACCCGCGGCGGCTCCTGGCCAGCCGGCAAACGCCGAGATGGACGCCTTTATCGGCGGCGCCGTCGTGCTGTCGCCGGGTGTCCCGGCGACGGTCAAGGCCGGAGGGGAGTTCGCCGTCGTCCTCAAGGGCAACCCGTCGGCCGGCTACCAATGGACATACGCCATTGAACCGACCGGGCTTGCCGAGGAGTCCGCAAAGGAGAACTTCAGCGCCGTGCCGGAGCCGATGATCGGTTCCCCGGTCTTCACCGTCTGGAAGTTTACGGCCACGGCCGAGGGCGAGGCCGTCCTCACGTACCTCCATTACCGGCCCTGGGAGAAACCTGAAACTGCAATCGATCGCGCGGTCTACACGGTAACAATCGTCAAATAGCGTCCTTTAGAATCCTGCTGTCAGGAGAATCAGGGGGACACAATACGTATTCCCTTTTCGGGCCTGGCCGGAGAGTCTGACGGATTAAGTATTGTGTCCCCTTAATTCGAAAACCGCCACTATATTCAAAGAACCACCGGCAAGCTTCGCTTCGCCGGTGCCACCCGTACCGATCTCGGCACGAACGCCATTCCCGTCATTGCGAGGAGGCGTAGCCGACGCGGCAATCTCTCCGCCGCCGGAGGCTTTGCTGCGGCACAGAAGAGACAATCCCATGAGAATCCGACGCGATGATGAGATTGCTTCGTCGCTTCGCTCCTCGCAACGACGAGTGAAGTAGAAGCCGTATACAATGAATTACTATAGAAAAGGGTTAGCCCCCGTAGGGCTGGCATATATGCCGCCCGTCCTTTCTTAAAGCCTGCAATACTCGTGATTATAGAGAGACGGGACGGCGACGGACGCCTACCGCGCCCCCGCGCGCAGCTTTCTCTCGAGCCAGCGGCTGGCAGCCGAGAGGGAATAGCAGATAACGAAGTAGATCATCGCGCAGAAGAGGAATATCTCGGTCGGGGCGATCAGCACCCGGTTGCTTACCTGGGAAGAGACGGTGGTCAACTCAAACAGGCCCACGAACCAGGCCAGCGAGGTATCCTTGGTGAGGCTCATGAACTGGTTGACGAACGACGGGATCATGTTCTTGAGGGCCTGGGGAAGAATGATGTAGATCATCGCCTGGGCGCGGGTGAGGCCGGTGGACCTGGCCGCCTCCATCTGCCCCCTGCCGATGGAGAGGATTCCGGCCCGGACGATCTCGGCCATATAGGCCCCGGAGAAGCAGACGAAGGCGATGATGACGTTGTAGACGTCGTCAATGACGTAGCCGAAGACCTTGGGCAGCAGAAAGACGAACCAGAAGATGACCATGATCAGAGGCATCCCCCGGATAAGCTCGATATAAGCGACTGCCGGGTACTTGATCCAGGGGCGGGCGCTGTTTCTCATCAGGCCGAAGATCAGGCCCACCACGAACGCCAGGACAAGGCTGATGCCGGCAAGATACAGCGTCAACACGATCCCGCCCATGCGGTGCGGCGGTCCCAGGACGAGATACCGGAGGTTCCTGGTGATTACCTCGAAGTGAAGCTGTCCGATTCCGGTGACGGCATTAAAGAGGGATTGCGAGACCGAGCCGAAGGCAAACTCCAGGATGACGAGAATCCCCAGGAAGGAAAAGGTCGTCGCGGAAATCGCGATTCGGGTAAGCCTCTTGGTGCGCGCGTTTGACATCTCAGTACTTGATATACCTCAGATATCGCCGGTTATACTGGTTGATCGCAAAAGAGATTATCAGCGAAAGCGCCAGATAGATGAGCGTTACCATTGAAAAGGCCTCAAACACGCGGGAGGTTTCGGCCTCGATTATCCGGGCTGCGTGTGTCAGCTCGACGACGCCGATGGCCATGACCAGCGATGAATTCTTGACGAGGTTCAGCGACTGGTTGATGAGCGGCGGAATGACGATCCTGAATGCCTGGGGCAGGATCACGTAGCGCATCGATTCGAGGAAGCCAAACCCCTGGGAGCGGGCCGCTTCCATCTGCTCCCGGGGAATGGACTGGATCCCCGCCCTGATCTCTTCCGCGATGAAGGCGGCGGTATACGTGCTCAGCGCGATCACGCCGTAGGCGAACTCGATATTTCGCGAATAGATCCAGTCCTTAACCGCGGTGGGCAGGAAGGGGTCAGACCCGAAGTACCAGAGGAAAATCTGGATCAAAAGCGGGGTATTTCTGAAAAATTCAATGTATGCCGATGATACAAATACAAGGACCTTGACCTTGCTCAGTTTGAGAACGGCAATCACGGTACCGAGCATCATGGCCAGGACGATGGATATGGCCGAGATTCTGACCGTCGTAAAAAATCCCCACATGAGGAGGGTGAGGTAGGTGCTCTTGTCGGTAAGGCGCTGCTTCAGAAATACCGAAAAATCGAACTCGTAGGTAAAATGGATATTCAGGAGCCAGGCAAGGATCACCCGGTAGATAAGAAACACGATCAGGGCCGCCGCCCCGATAGCGATCGGGTAAGCGATCTTCTTGTGAGTCTCGCTCCAAAGCTTGAGGTCGATGAAGAGCTGTCTCGGGTCTCGTTTCATGGTTCCGGTTTAGGGGAATAGGAAAAAAGGGGGGGATATCCCCCCCCGGTCACAATTACGATTACGGCCAGAGCTCTACCGCCCAGCCGGTCGGAGGCAGGTAGTAGTTGGTTTCGGGGCCAAGCCACTTGGTGTATATCTTTTCCCACTCGCCTTCCTTGTACATCTTCATCAGCGTAAAGTTGACAAAATCGCGCCATTCGGAATCGTTTTCCCTGACGCCGATGGCATAGGGCTCGCTCGAGAAGAAGTCACCCACGACCGCCCACTTGGCGGGGTCCGGGTCGCTACCCTTGAGGCCGACGAGGATGACCGAGTCGGTAGTGACGGCCACGACCTTGCCCTGCTTGAGGGCCAGGAAGGCCTCGGGATAGCCCTCGAAGGAGATCACCTCCGCCTTTGGCTGCACCAGGAGGATATTCTTCTCGCTGGTTGACCCCTTCACGGAGCCGACCTTCTTGCCGGCCAGGTCTTCATAGCTCTTGATGGGGCCGTCGGCCGCGACCAGGAGCCTCTGACCGTCCATGAAGTAGGTAACCGAGAAATCGATGACCTCATCGCGCTCGATCTTGTGGGTCATGGTGGCGGCCAACATGTCGACCTTGCCCTCGGTGAGCATCGGGATGCGGTTTGAAGACGTGACGGGCTGAAGCTCGAGTTTTACGCCCAGCTCGTCCGCAATATAACGGCATACATCCACGTCAAAGCCGACCAGTTCGCCGGACTTCTCGTCCACGTACCCGAAGGGGACGACGGAGTCCTTAACACCGGCCACCAGCACGCCCTTTTCTTTGATGGCGTCAAGCGTCGACTGGCCGGGGGCCAGGCCTACCTCGGAGGTCATGGTTCCCTCCGGCGCCTTACTGCAGGCGTTGATGCCGCATACGAAAGCGGCAATCAGCAAGATAAAGACAACTTTCTTCATTCGTTCCTCCTATATGACACTACGACTAAAGAATTTCCTTCAGGAATGTCTTGGTGCGCTCATCCTGGGGGTTAGTGAAGAAGTGGTCCGGCGTTCCCTCCTCGATGATCTGGCCGTGATCCATGAAAATGACACGGTCGGCGACCTCCCGGGCGAATCCCATTTCATGGGTGACGACCACCATCGTCATCCCCTCCCGTGCGAGGTCTTTCATGACGTTGAGGACCTCGCTGATCATCTCCGGGTCGAGGGCCGACGTGGGTTCGTCAAAGAGCATGATCTTGGGCCTCATCGCCAGCCCCCGGGCAATGGCGACGCGCTGCTGCTGGCCGCCGGAAAGCTCCGAGGGGTATTTATATGCCTGTTCGGTGATTTGGACCCGCTTGAGAAGAGAAAGCCCCAGCTTCTTGGCCTCCTCCTTCTTCATCTGCTTCACCTTGACGGGTGCAAGGACGATGTTATCCATGACCGTCATGTGGGGATAAAGGTTGAAGTGCTGAAAGACCATGCCGATTTCGGCGCGGAGCCGGTTGATATCGGTCTTGGGATCGGCGAGGTTGCGGCCGTTGACGATGAGCGTCCCGCTGTTGATGAGCTCGAGCTCATTGATGCAGCGGATCAGGGTCGATTTTCCCGAGCCCGACGGCCCGCACACGACCACGACTTCTCCCCGCTTGATTTCCAGGGTGATCCCCTTGAGGGCGTGAAACGCTCCGTAGTATTTGTGGACGTCCTTAAAGATTATCATATGAAATTACTGCCATCTAGATTTCAGGTCGCGGCCTCAATACACAAACGATCAGGTGCTGTAAAGAATGGGCCGGTAGGCGCCCTTCTTTGCGGTCTTCTTTTCCTGCTTCGGCGGAGTTCGCGGAGGGACGACCATCAGAACGGGACAGGAGGCCTTCTTCAGCACCCGTTCCGAGGTCGAGCTGAATTCGTGATAGAACTCTTCCTTCTTGCCGTGGGACCCCATAATGATAAGGTCCGCGGATTCTTCCGCCGCCAGCTCCACGATCTCCTGGGAGGGCAGGCCGTACAGCACGACGGTGCTGACCTTTACCCCGCGCTGTTGGCTCCTGGTCTTTATGTCCTTGAAGACTCCCCTATCGTGCTCGTTGAAATCCTCAAGGAACTCCTTGACCTTTCTGTCAGAAAGGAAAGCGGGATAGACGTCTTCCCCGTTTATCGTGCGCCGGTCCGAAACCGTCACGACGATGATCTCCGCGGAAAAAAGGGCCGCCAGCTCCAGCGCCCAGTCAAAAGCGGCCAGCGATACTTCGGAGCCGTCAACGGCCGCAACGATTTTCCTTAAGGTGAGCATGGCTATTTCGGCCAGACCTCCATGGTGAAGTCGAGGGGAAGGCGAACTGCCGCCTCTTTTCCGAACCACGTTTCGTATATCTCGGCGTATCTCCCGGATACCCAGAGATCCATAAGGGCGCGGTCAACGATCTCCCGCCAGGTTCCGTCTTCGGGGGGCAGTCCCATGGCAATGGGAGTCGGGACAATCGGCTCTTTGATGATCCTGAGTGTCCCGGGTTTCTCGCTTTCGGTCACCAGATTAACGAGGTCCTTGAAATCGCCGATAACCGCCACGACCTCCCGGTTCGTCAGGAGCGCAAGTCCCGCCCGGGAATCGTCCACCCCGGTAATGTTTTTGGAGACTTTTTCCTGCACCCTTGCCGCGTCCGTGCCCGCCACGACCGCGATTGACTTGCTCCTGAGCGAGGAAAGAGAATATATCCCGGACGAGGCCGGGACCATCGCCATCGTTCCGCCGTAGAGGTAGGTGACGGAAAAGTCGATGACCCGTTCCCAGCTCATCCGGTGATTGAGGCCCGGCGCCATCTGGATAATCCCCTCGGCGGCCATCGGTATGGTGACGTTCGGTTCCACGACGACAAAGCGGGCCTGGACCCCGATAATCCCCGCAATCGCCCGGGCCAGGTCCACGTCAAACCCCGAATAGGTGATCTCATTGGCCTGACCGATTGCCTCGGAAAAGGGGAGGTAGCCCGCCCGCACCCCCACGATCATGACGCCCGATTCCCGGACGGCGTCGGCCGTTTCGGCCGCGTCCAGATATGGAGGGAAGTATGCCAGGTAGAGTGCCGCGGCCAACGATACGCCCGCCGTGAGCATTCTTCTGTTTCTATTTCCCGTCGGTTTCATGGTCCCCGTGCCCCCGGCTTTTCTTAGGTTGATTCGAGGAATACCCGAAATGCCTTGCAGCTCATATAGATATCGGCCTTGCTTGAGATCTCGAAGGGTGAGTGCATATTGAGCAGGACCGGGCCGATATCGATGACGTCGATACCCCGCTCGGCGATGTCTTTTGCGATGGTTCCCCCGCCCCCCTCGTCGACCTTTCCCAGCTCGCCGTACTGCCAGACGACCCCCGCGCCGTTGAAGAGCCGGCGAACCCACCCGACCAGCTCCGCCGAGGCGTCGGAGGCCATGTATTTACCGCGGGAGCCGGTGAACTTGGTGATACAGGGGCCGTAACCCAGGAGCGCCGCGTTGGTCTTCTCGTGCACCTCCGGCCAGTCCGGGTCCATCGCCCCGTTGACGTCGGCCGAGATGCAGCGGCTCTTTGCCAGCATCGCCGAGACGTCGGAGGCCGCGGGCGTTTTACCGGCCGCCGTAAGGATATCAGCGGCCACCTCTTCGATGATCCGGCCCCGGGCGCCGGTCACCCCTTCCGACCCGATCTCCTCCTTGTCCAGAAAGAAGACGGCGCACGTCCTGGCGGGGTTCTTCGCCGAGAGGGCGGCCGAGAGGGCCGAGTAGGCGCTGGCCCGGTCGTCCTGGCCGTAGGAGCCGACCGAGCGAGCAGTCAAAGCCGATGTCGCGTGCGGGGCCGGCCGGCACCGCCTCGATCTCGGCGCTGATAAAATCCTCCTCGGTGATGCCGTAGGTGTCGTGCAGATGCGTCAGGACGGCAAGCTTGACCCGCTCCTTTGCCTCGGTGTCGGCAATGGGGATGGTCCCGCAGATGATGTTGAGCTTCTCGGCGGGCAGGGCCTCCGAAATCTTCTTTTCCATCTGGGCCTTTCCGGCCAGGTGGATGAGGAGGTCCGAGACCAGGAATACCGGGTCTTCTGGGCCGTCGCCGATGGCGATCTCGACTTCTTTGCCGTCTCCGGTGACCACCAGGCCGTAGAGCGCCAGGGGGCGCGCAACCCAGTGGTATTTCTTGAGGCCGCCGTAGTAGTGGGTCTTCAGGTGGGCGATCTCGACGTCTTCGTAGAGGGGGCGCTGTTTGAGGTCGAGCCGGGGGCTGTCGATGTGGGAGACGATGAGGTTGATGCCGTGGGAAGGGTCCCCGGTCCCCATCAGGACCATAGCCGCCGACTTGTGGCGGTAATCGCGGTAGAACTTCTTGACGGGCTTTCCCGGATCGAACTCGGTGAAGCCCCTGCCCTGGGCCCTGCGGATGATCTCGCGGACGGCAAGCCGCTCGGTCTTGGCCGCCGTCAGAAACGCCCGGTAGTCATCGCCGAGAGAGGCGATTTCCTTTTTATCGGCGTCGGTGACCTGATCCCAGACCGATTTGGGCTTGTACTTGAGTTCCTCGCCGGGGGCCTTTTTCTGATCGTTCATGGAGTCGAAATGTATCCGTATATATAAAAAAACATACGTACCATGACACGGAGGCCAAAGTCAAGTTTAAACGTGCAACCAGTTAGCCGCGGCCCGCCGCGTGCACTTTGTACCTCGGCAGCGAGGCCCAGCCTTAACGGTACGGGGGCTATCCGATACGCTTTTTGATCTTCCCCCACGAGGGCGTGATCAGGAAGCTCTCGTCCATGTCGGCGACCATCCGGGTGAACTTCTTCATCGGGACGGCAAACGTCAGGACGCCCTCGGGTACGTAGGGCCGGGCGGAAACATCAAACATCCCCAGGACGGCCCGGGGCCGCTTTGCCGCCGCCTCCAGCATCGGGTAGCCGACGATGGAGCCGCATCCTGCGCTAAAGGGACAGATGACTCCGTTGGCGTCGGATTCTTCAAAGCCGGCAAGCGTAAAAAGGCCCGCGAGCACGTCGGGCGGGGCAAAGAAGATCACGACATCGGGGCTGTCGGCCTCGGTCAGGCGGTCCCATCGGGTGAATACGATGTACCTTTTCGGGGCGGTAAACGTCTTGGCGTTTTTAAGCAGCTCCTTGACGATCTCGGGGGATTTCTTATAACGCTCCCCCTCCATTTTCCCCTCGATGCCGCAGGAAAGGAAATACTCAAACCCCGGCCTCAGCGCCTGGGAAAAACCGAGGTAGCGCCTGCCCCCGGCGCATCCGATGGCGTCGTTATCCAGCGCGAGCGTCTTGCCCTTGCGAACGCCGATGATATCCGCGATGACGCAGCGGTGGGGGGCCGTGGTCAGCCTGGGTAACAGCGCCCGGTCGGCCGTGTCGGTATACTGGAAGACGATGGGGAGCTCGGCGCTCCTGAAGTATTTCTTCCACTTGGCCGTAAACTCGTCCCTGATCGCCCCGATCGTTATGTCCATGGGGTTTCCTCCATTCGTGGTTTGGTGCAGTATACCCGAAATCGGGTTGAAAGTACCGGGTTTTTTAGGGGGTAAAAAACCGCGGCCCCTGAAGGGGCCGCGGCGATGCCAATATATATGGTTGATTTGTTCCGGCTATTTTGCCGTCAGCATCTTTCCGGTCTTGTCGATAAATCCCCATTTCTCGCCGATCTCGACGGCGGCCATCCCGCCCGCGAACTCGTTGGCGTGGTCAAAGCGAGGCTCGATGATGAATTTACCGGTCTTGTCGATATAGCCCCACTTTTCCCCCTGCTTAACCGCGGCAAGGCCTTCCTTGAAGGTATCGGCATATTCGAAGGTTGCCGGGATCACGAACGCGCCCGTCTTATTGATATAGCCGTTGCCGTCCTTCATTTCCACCGCCGCCAGGCCACCCGAGAAGGGCCCGGGGTCCCTGAAGGCGGGCGGGATTACCACGGTCCCTGTTTTATCCGCGTAACCCCACTTACGGCCCATCTCGACCGCGGCCAAACCCTCGGAGAAGGGCCTGACGTCGTCAAACGCCGGCGCAATGACCATCGTCCCCTTTACGTCGATAAAACCCCAGAGGTCGCCCACCTGCACCGCGCACAGGCCGTCGGAGAAATTACCCGTATCCTCGTAAGTCGGCGGCACGACGACGGTCCCCTTCTTGTCGATAAAGCCGATCAGGTCCCCGGCCTGCACCGCCGCGAGGCCGCCGGCAAACGGCTCGGCGTCGTCGTAGGTCGCCGGGATCACGACCTTCCCGTTCACGTCGATAAAGCCGATCTTTTCGACCGACTCAAAACGGGCCAGGCCCTCGGAAAAGTCCCACGCGTCGTCGAGGTTCGCCAGGATAACGGCCGCGCCCTTTTTGTCGATGAAGCCGTGCTTGTCGCCCGAGATGAAGCGGGCCCTGCCGTCCTTGAAATCGTAGGCGGGCGCGTAAAAGATCGACTCCCGCATAAACGACGGGGAGATGATAAATTTTCCGGTTTTGTCGATATACCCGATCTGCTTGTTGACCTCTACCCGCGCGAGATTCTCCGAGAAGTTCCAGGCGTTGTCGACCAGCAGCTCCCCGGCAACGGCGAGCGTGGCAAAAGCCAGGACGCCGAGAATGACCAGCGGAACAACGACAAAGGCCGCATATGATCGTCTTTTCATCAAGCCCTCCTTTTTTGTGGGGAAAGTTTTTCTGGTGAGTAAAAATGGACACAATAACTATCGCACATTTTCGGGAAGACGTCAAGGGACTAAATCATGGGGGATAGAGCGGAAAAAGGGGAGGGCCTCCCCCCGTCCCGGATTTGCCGAGGTAGGGAGCCCCGTCCCCTTGCGCGATTCTTGCCCGATCGTGGTCCAGGTGGCTATTGCACCCTAAAGGTTATCGACGCCAGCTCCCTGCCGCCGTCGTCGCTTTCATTCATGCGCAGGTCATAGGAGCCGGGTGCCGACGGCGCGATAAGTTCCATGATCCCGGAAGTCGTCCCGTTGAGATAC
The DNA here is from genome assembly GCA_963735595.1 of uncultured delta proteobacterium. Lineage (GTDB taxonomy): Bacteria > Desulfobacterota > Zymogenia > Zymogenales > Zymogenaceae > JAFGAS01. The sequence goes on from CAVTLK010000005.1 coordinate 267,790, forward strand.
TGATAGGAAATATCGTTCTGGTCGTTTACCTCTTCGGACCCGTGGGGGACCGCAGACGGGATGATCCCGATCCATGCGTTGGTGGGCAGGCCCACCGGCGCCATGTAGACGAGGTTGATCGTATCGCCCGGCATATAGACGTCCCGGCCCAGGCTCAGGGTTGCGGGGATCATGACGCCGGGGGCGGGGGCGGCGGGCTGGGCCTGGGGTGCCGGCTCGTCGGTTCCCGAACAGGCAACGAGGCACAGGGCGGCCAACAAAGAAAGCGCGATCGCGGTCAGATACAGAGACTTTTTCATGTGCGGTTTTCTCCTTGGTACTTGATGTGGTTTTTTAATCGGCTCTAAACGTGACCCGAATGATGACTGGTTAAAGTGGATCAGTTGTATCCGTAAGTGCCACTGAATGTCAATACACCAGCCCCACCTTCTCCCTCACCACGTCCAGCGTCTTGACCGCCTCGGCGCGGGTCTTTTCGGCACCCTTCTTGAGGATATCCCGGATGTCATTGGGCCTACTGACCAGCGCCGCGCGTTTTTCGCGGTAGGGGGCGAAGAACTCCCAGACCCGCTTCAACAGATCCTTTTTCACGTCGGAGTATTTCAGGCCGGGGGCAAGATAATTCGCGCGCAGTTCCTGTTTCTCGTCGGCCGTCATGAAGAGCGAGATCAGGGCAAAGAGGTTATCCGTGTCCGGGTCCTTGATCTCCTGCACGCCCCGGGAATCGGTAACCACGCTCATGACCTTTTTCTTCAGCTCGGCCTCGTCCTCGAATATATCGATGGTGTTGCCGTAGGACTTGCTCATCTTCTGGCCGTCGATGCCGGGGATGACCGCAAGGTCATCGTCGATCTCCGCTTCGGGCACGACGAAGGTGTCGCCATAGAGGTAGTTGAACCTGATCGCGATGTCGCGGGTCATCTCGAGGTGCTGTTTCTGATCCTTGCCGACCGGCACGCGGTCGGCCTGGTAGAGCAGGATATCGGCGGCCATCAGCACCGGGTAGGCAAAGAGCCCGTGGTTGGGGGCGATGCCCTTGGCAATCTTGTCTTTATAGCTGTGGGCGCGCTCCAACAACCCCATCGGGGTGACGTTGCTAAGTATCCAGGTAAGCTCGGTGACCTCCGGCACGTCGCCCTGCACCCAGAAGAAGCTCTTCTCGGGGTCAAGCCCCAGCGCCAGGAAGTCGGCGGCGGCGCCGAGCGTATCGGCGGCAAGGCGCGGCCCCTCGGCCACCGTCGTCAGGGCGTGGTAGTTGACGATGAAGCAAAAGAGGGTGTGCTCCTCCTGGTAGCGGATCATACTTCGCATCATGCCGAAGTAGTTGCCGATGTGGAGCGTCCCCGAGGGCTGGATACCGGAGAGAATTCTCATTTTTATTATCCCTTTCCGCAATGTGTAAGGCGGGAAATACGGTAACCCCATAATCCCGGAGTATTTTCTTCGTGCCTTTGTGTCTTAGTGGTGATGTTCCGTCTTTTCTAAGGCCGATAATACCATTAAGACACAAAGAAGCAACAGAAGCATAAAGGAGTCGGAGCGCTCATGTCTTTATCAACTTTCGGGTCTTTCTCACCCGTTTTCGACGGTAAAGAAAGGCTCCCACCACAAAGGCACCAAGACACAAAGTAGAATAAATTACGTATGGTGTCGCGATAATTCGAAATTCCTGCAGTTGATCCTTAGTCTGTCTTGATCACCGTCACGTATACGCGCCGGTCTCTCGGCCCGTCGAACTCGCAGAAAAAGAGCGACTGCCAGGTGCCGAGCACGAGCCTGCCGCTTTCCAGAATCACGGTCTCGGATGCGCCCACGAGGCTCGATTTCAGGTGGGCGTCGGAATTGCCCTCAACGTGCCGCCAGGCGCCGCGCTCCGGGATGATCTCGGAGAGCTTTGCCAGGATATCGGCCGGCACGTCGGGGTCGGCGTTTTCGTTGATGGTGACGGCGGCCGTCGTGTGGGGGACGAAAACGACCACGATGCCGTCCCCGGTCCCCGACTCCCGGACGGCCGCTGCGACCTCGGACGTGATGTCGATCATCTCGACCCGCCGTTTTGTCTGGACCGAGAACTCGTGCACGATACCGCCTCCCGCGTGTTCCTGACGTTGACGGAAAATATCACTGTTGCCTGTATTTTTCAAGCCATTTCTGCTATAATCTCGCGCCGGTACCTTGGCTCAATTGACAAATCGGACGATTTTATGATACTGAACAGCAGTGCGGGCCTCTATCGAACAATCAAACGAATCATCCTGGCCTCCCATTCGCCGCGCAGGCGCGAGCTTCTGGCGGCACTCGGGATTATCTTCGAGGTGATCGGGACGGACCTCGACGAGTCGATGACGGCAGGCGAAACGGTGGAGGAGCACGTCCTGAGGCTCGCAGGGCAGAAGGCCTGGGCGGTCTCCTCCCGGAACCCCGATGCCCTGGTGCTCGGGGCCGATACGGTCGTGGTGTGGACGGGGCGGTGCTCGGCAAACCGGCCGACGAGAAGGACGCCGCCCGGATGCTCGGGATGTTGTCCGGCAGGACGCACGAGGTGCTGACGGGCATCGCGATCATCCCGTCTCAATGCCAGGACGCGTACGCGCAGGTCGTCCGGACCGCCGTCGTCATGAGGGGGCTTGACCCGAGGGAGATCGCGGCCTACGTCGCCACGAAGCGAACCGATGGACAAGGCCGGGGCCTACGCGGTGCAGGGGCATGGCGTCGGCCTTCATCACGAGGATCGAGGGGTCCTACACCAACGTGGTGGGCCTGCCGACGGCCGAGGTTATCGGGCTCATGCTCACGCTCGGGGCCGTGGAGCCGATATAGCGATATAGGACGGGGCCGGGAGGGAAAACGCCGTGTCGGGAATAGACGAGATCAGGGACAACCTTCAAGCGGTGCGGGACGGGATCGGGCGGGCCGCCGTGCGGGCGGGCCGCGACCCGAACGAGGTGAGGCTGATCGTCGTCACCAAGACGTTTGAGGCTGCCACGGTCAGAGACGCGATCGGGGCCGGTGCCGCCGACATCGGCGAAAACTACGTCCAGGAGGCGCGGGCAAAGATCGAGGCCGTCGGCCGTGAGGCCGCCCGGTGGCACTTCATCGGCGGCCTGCAGAAGAACAAGGCGAAATACGTCGTCCGGCTCTTCGACCTGGTCCACTCGGTGGACGGATTGGAGCTGGCCGCCGAGATCGACCGGCGGGCGGCGGTGGACGGGCGCGTGATGGACATCCTCATCCAGGTGGACATATCCCGGGAGGACCAGAAGTCGGGCGTGATGGAGGAAGAACTGGCCGACGTTGTCCGCGCGATCGCGCCGCTACCCCACGTCGCCGTAACGGGCCTCATGGGGATGCCGCCCTTCGGGCGGGAGCCGGAGGCCTCGCGGCCCTATTTCCGCCGGATGAAACAGCTCTTCGACGAGCTTGCGTCTCTCGGGATACCGCGCGTGGATATGCGGGAGCTCTCGATGGGCATGTCCAACGACTTTGAGGTAGCCGTCGAGGAGGGCGCGACGATGGTGCGGGTGGGGACGGCGATTTTTGGACAGAGGGGATGAGTGGTATAATTATAGGGATAATCGGGGGGGCAATCCCTTCCGCTATCGGCGCATCGCGGATGCGTCATATAACCTAAAACAGGGGGAACCGATGCCAAGAAAGGGTTCGTCCCGTAAAGGCGGGACAAAAAAGAACCTGATAGTGCCGGTGGTGGTGGCCGTGGTGGTCATCGTAATCGCCGCCATTTTGATGAATTTCCATTTCATACGGACGAAAAACGACTTCAAGGTGCTCAAGAAGTCCAGCTGGGGGCCCAAGGATACGTTCGTCGATACGCGCTCGTGGGGTCCGCTGGACTGGATAGATCACGGCGATTTGCTCAAGGCGATGGTCAATGACACCATCGATGAACTGCAGAAGGACATCACCGAATAGGCCGACCGGTCCGGCCGATGGGAATCGTATTTTTCGGGCGCGTAATAACGCGCCCGAAAAAGAGATTTCCGGGGCCCTTACTTCCGGTCGATCTCGGCCAGGAGCTTTGCGGTCTTCGGCACGTCGGCGACGTTTTTTCCGTAGTGCGCGTACTTCACCTTCCCAGACTTGTCGATGATAAAGGTCGCCGGAAGCTGTTTCTCGTTCCCCTCGTACGTGCCGTGTTTGAAGCCCTTCAGGGTGGCCCTGATCGCCCGAACGATCGTAGTCGGGGTGACATAGCCGAATATCGAGCCGGGCCTGACCCCGTAGAGGGTAAAGAGCCTCTCGTGCGGGTCGCAGACGATCACGAAGGGCATATCCTTTTGGGAGATCATCGGGGTGATGTTCTCGGGCGTGCTCTGCAGGACAACCAGGAGCGATACCCCGCGCTTCTTGAAGTGGGGAAACTCCTTTTTAAGCTCGGCGATCTTCATCTGGCAGATGGGGCACCCCCTGTAGCGCAGGAACATCAGGACGGTCGTCCCCTTTTTCGTGAAACCGGAAAGCTTTTCACCCTTCTTCCAGGGGGTGTCGAAGGTAAAGTCGGGCGCGGCCGCGCCCGCCGTCAAACGCTGAGACATATCTAATCCTCCCTTCTTTTGTTCGATTACCGGCCGATCGCCGCTATCCCTCGATAACCTTGAGAATATGCGGCGGTTTGCGCTCCGGGGCCGGCGGGATTGCCGCGGGCCACCCGACTATGATCGGGGCGACGATCATCTGGTCTTCGGGCAGTCCGATCTCCTCTTTCAATTTCGGGTCCCTGATATGGGAGCCGAGGTTGACCCAGCAGCTGCCCAGGTTTCGGTCCGTTGCCGCCAGCATGAAGTAGGCGGCAAACAGGGCGCAGTCCACCCGCGTCGAGTAGAGGGCCGGCGGCCCCGTGACGATCACCAGGCAGGGCGCGTTAAAAAAGACATTGAAGTCCTCGTTGGTGAGCGCCGCCTCGTAGCGCAGCGATGGGTGTTCGGGGTTTGCCCTGATGTCGGCGACGAGGTTTTTCTTGCTCTCGTCCGAGAGGCGTTTGATCAGCGACCGGTCGTTGATGATGATGAACTTCCAGGGCTGGCCGTTGCCGGAGCTCGGCGCCATCGTCGCCGTGCCGATCAACTCCCGCACGAGATCGGTCGGCACCGGTTTGTCCTGATAATTCCTGATCGATCGTCGATCCAGTAAGAGCCGGGAAAAATCGGTCATCGAATGGTCCTCCCGCTGCCGACGACGGCACGAAGGTACTAAACCCGCGCATAAGGCATGGGGGCCGTTGTTGGCCCGGCGGCGTACGCGCGCTATCGGAATCGTAACACGGATTGTATACTACCACAGGGCGTGCCGGACGACAATAGCCGATTTTTTACCATCTTCCCCCCGGGGACGGGGGCGGCCGTCCGGTATCTTTTATCTTGAACTAATGATAAAGATGCGGTAAATTTCGTGTAAACATGGCAGTCATACGGAGGGTTTTTATGAAAGCCAAGTACCTCGTTTTGCCGTTGCTGGCGCTCCTTTCGCTTACCCTGGTCGCCGGCGGGCAACAAGACAAGACGCTGACCATCATCCACACCAACGATATGCACTCCCAGTTACTGGGGCTCTATCCCAACAAAGACTATACGCCCATGACCACCGGTGACGACAAGACGGTCGGCGGCTGGGCGAGGATAGCTACGGAAATCAAGAAGCAGCGGGATGCCCGGTCAAACCCCGTCCTGGTGCTGGACGCCGGGGATTTCCTGATGGGCTCCCTCTTTCACATGATCTGCCGCGAGGAGGCCGCGGAGCTGTGCCTCATGAAGGACATGGGTTATGACATCGTTGCGCTGGGCAACCATGAGTTTGACCTCAAGCCCGCGGGCCTTGCCCGCATCCTGGAATCCGCGGAGCGAAAGGGAAAGCTCCCGACGGTCGTGGCCTCAAACCTCGTCTTTTCCGATGAATCGGCCGATGACGACGCTCTGAAGGCCGATTTCGACCGGGGGCTGGTGAAACCCTACGTCGTGAGGGACGTGGATGGGATAAAGATCGGGTTCTTCGGGCTGATGGGCTATGATTCCTCCGAGGTGGCGCCCTTCGCCGACCCGGTGAGCTTCGCAGATTACAAGGAAACGGCCCGGGAGATGGTAAAGGTGCTGCGCGAGACCGAGAAGGTCGACCTCGTCATCTGCCTGTCTCACGCGGGACTGAGGGACAACAAGGATAAGTCCGAGGACGAGATCATGGCCAGGGAGGTCCCCGGCATCGACATTATCATTTCCGGGCACACGCACACGAAGCTCCCCGAGCCGATCGTTATCGACAAGACCATCATCGTCCAGGCATGGGAAAATGGCAAGGTCATCGGCGTGCTGGACGTCTCGGTGGGGGCCGGCGGTGCCACGGTGGCCAAGTACGAGTATATCCCCATTGACGACGCGATACCGGGCGACCCGGCGATCAACAGCGCCATCGAAGGCTACGAGGCCATCGTCGACAGGGACGTGCTGGCGCCCCACGGCCTCTCGTTTTTCAAGACCATAGCCGAGACCGATTTCGACATGCGCCTGAAGGAAGAGGAAGTAGGGCTGGGCAACATGGAGGCCGACTCGCTCCGCTGGGCGGTGGACAATGCCGAGTATGACCCGGCCGATCCGATAACAAAGACCCGCGTATCCATCCAGTCCAACGGGATGATCAGGAACGACATCCTCGTCGGCGAGACCGGGCAGGTCATCCTGGCCGACCTTGTCAATATCGTCCCCCTCGGTATCGGCGTCGATGGCACGATGGCCTATCCGCTCATCACGTTTTACCTCTACGGGTCGGAGATCAAGAAGGCGATGGAGGTGCCCACGTCCATCTATCCCCTCAAGGGGAGCGACTACTACCTCCAGGTTTCGGGCCTCAAGGTCACCTACAATCCCCACCGGATGATCTTTGACCGCGTGACCGAGATCCTCATCGAGGACGCGGACGGAAACTACGTCCCGCTGGATTGGTCCGAGGACAATAAGACGCTCTACAAGATCACGAGCAACTACTATAACTCCATGTTCATCAAAGTCGTCGGGAGCTTCACGAACAATATCCTGACGATGGTGCCCAAGGATAAGGACGGCAATACGATCGAGGACATGACCGCGTTCAGGGTCGACGCGGACCCGAACACGGCGGGCGTTCAGGAGATGAAGGAATGGACGACGCTGGCCGATTACGCGGCCTCCTTCGAGGATACCGACGGCGACGGCGTCCCCAACATCCCGGAGCGGTACCGCGAGCCGGAGGGCAGGTTCGTCAAGGCCCCGAGCTGGAACCCCGTCAAGCTCCTGGCGCACGGCAGTTACCTGACCTGGATCGGGCTTGGCGCGCTGATACTCGTCCTCTTGATCGTGGCGCTGATTATCTACATCCTGGTCAGGGTCTTCAGGAAGAAGGGTAAGAAGGGAAAGAAGGGCGTGACGAAGGCGAAGGCCCCGGTGAAGGCCAAGGCCCCCGCGAAGGGCAAGACCAAAAAAACGCGTAAATAGACGATACGCTTCGGCCGATATTCATAACGGGCGGACTCCGTAGGGGGTTCGCCCGTTTTTTTCGTGCTCCATCTCGCGATCACCATCGGGGGTAATCGCCCGGTATCCTATCGGTGCCGCTCGAACAGCTGGCCGATCGAGTTCGCGTAATAGGTCAACACCTCGCGGCGCTTCGGGTTGATGACGATGGCGTCCTTTTTCTTCCGGGCGATCTTTCTCAGGCTCAGCACCTCCATCGCCAGGTCGATAGTCTTTTGCATTTCCTCCATGTCGATGACCCCGCGCTCGAACGACAGGAGCTCGCCGGTGCGGTCGTCCGCCTCGAAGGCCAGCCGCCGCTGTTCCATCATCAGGTCGACGAACTCCTTGCCCCGGACGATCCGGGCGCTATTGAGGACGAGCGCCTTTTTCATCTCGGTCATCAGCTCGACCAGGTCGGCCTGGGGGATAACCTCGCGCCCGTCGGCAAGGAGCGCATAGGCCACGAACGTAACCGGGGTAACCGGTACGACCCGGCCGACTCCCTCCAGCACGTGCTGGGAAAACCGCTTTACCTCCTGCTTGTACTCGTCGGCATCGAGCGAAAAGATATCCCGGTCGAGCCGGGCGACGTAGTCCCGCAGCGAGACGTGCTCGCCCACGGCCACCGAGGTGTAGCCGTATTTGCGGACTCCCCTAAAGATATAGTAGAAGCCGTTTCTGACGATCACCCGCGGGACGGTGACGATCACCGAGAGCCCGGAGAGGATCCTTCCCAACCCCCGTTTCTCGGGCGGGGCGCCGTGGGCCTCCCCGACGAGGCTGAGGTCCTCCAGCACGCGGTCGTAGTTGATCCCCACGGGGACGAAGACGAGATCTCTTTGTGAACCCGGGGTCCTGGATCGTCCGGATGATGTAGTCCAGCAGCCCGATCTTAGGCGGCCCCAGGCTCCCGTCCCGCGACAGCCCCCCCTCGATGAAGATACCCTGGGTGATGCCGTTCTTGCTGATGAGCTGGATGTATTTTTCGAGCACCGTGTGGTAGAGGGGTTCGCGGTATTTTCGGCGGATGAAGTATGAGCCGAAGCTCTTGAAGATATATTCGAGGGGCCAGACCCGCGCCCATTCCCCCACGGCGTATGAGAGGGATATCCGCTCGGCCAGCATGTAGGCCACCAGTATGTAGTCGACGTTGCTGCGGTGGTTCATGATGTAGATAACGACGCTGTCCCTGGGTATTTTCTTGAGCGCCTCGAAGTTCTTCTTATCTATCACGACGTTATAGACGAGGTTGAGCAGGAAATGGGCCAGCCGGTAGCCGAAGGCGTAGTAGGACAGGATGTTGAAGTGGGGGACGATCTCGTCGATATATCCCTCGACCCGCTCCAGGGTCCGCTCCGGGGAGGTCCGATGCTCTCTCTCGTGTGCCTCCATGGCCTGCCAGACGGCGGGCTCCTTCATGAGCTGGTACTTGATATATTTCTTCTGGGTCAGCTTGAAGCGCTCGACGCGGGCGCGGAACCGGTGGATGGCGGCGCGGCTGTATTTCCTGAACTTCCGCTCGAGGTACCGGCGGATCGGCTTTCTGAAGGCGAATAACAGGATGAGCAGGGCGAGGAGGACGATAAGTGCGCCGTTGAGCCGCATAGGACCCCCCGAAAAGGATACGGGGCATATGATACCAGATTCCGGGCAAAAAAAGATAGATTTTATTCGGGGAGGTTAAGAACCGCGGGAAGACCGTGGCCCTCCCGCGGATAGGGTTAGACGGTCGGCACCTCCGCCTTGCATTTGCGGCACCGCTTGGACCCCCGGAAGAGGGAGCTGCCGCACGCCGCGCAGGTGTATCGCTTCTCCTGGGACTCGACCCATTTCTCGGTCCCGAGCTCCTTCCACCGGGGGATCTCGGCGAGGATCACCGCCTTTCCCGCCGGGAACGGGAAGTTCTCGACGTGGGAACAGGGGAAGTCGCTGCACTGGAAACAGCCTTCGTACCCCTTTTCGGTCGCGCAGGTCTTGATGGAGCACGTCCGGCAATAGAGGAACGGGTTTTCGGAGAGACACCCCTCGCACCGGAGGTCCTCCACCTTGACGCCGTAACCCGCCGCGACCTTCTCCTTGAAGGCCGCGTCATCCGAGAGATACGCGCCCCGGATGGCGCAGGCGCCGCAGTACAGGCCGCAGGGGGCCACGAGCTCACGCTGGACTGCCATATTCCTTCTCCATTAATGGTTCGTATGTACGTTAGCCGTATATTCGGCGGCACTCCCGCCCCGCGGCGGCAAGACCCGGCCGCATATACTATAAGACGAAAAGAACGCCGGTCTTATTGCGCACCGTTTTACGCTATCGTCCGCCTTCAAAGAAACCGGCAACGATCCCGGCCAGCCGCATCGTGTGGGCCCTGATCTCTTCGAGGCTCCTGCCGGGATATTTCGCGTAGCTGATCATGATCCCGTTGAGGGCCGAAAACAGGGTATGGGAGGTCATCCGGGTGTCGCCGGGGACGCGTGCGTCCCGTATCACGTCTTCGATCAGGTCGATGAGGCGCCGCATGACCGGGTTGAGGCGGCCGATGGCCGCCTCCGAAAGCCTGCCGCCGATCATGAAATGGCTCATCATCTGGTAGTAGGTCATGTTGTCGTTCAGAAAGCCGATGTAGATCTCGCAGAGGCGCCTGACCGAGCACCCTCCCGGAGCGGTAGACTCGGCCTGAACAAGGGTGGAAATCTCGTCGGCCCCGACGAAGAAGACGTCCAGAAACAGGTCGTCCATGCTCTCGTAGTAGCGATAGATCGTGCCGGGGCTGACGCCGGCCTCCCGGGCGATTTCCCGGGCGGTGACGCTGGCAAAATCACGCTGGGCGAAGAGCTTCTGGGCGCACTCCCGTATCAGGGCGCGCCGCGCCTCCCGCTGGCTGTCTTTCAGGTCGTTGAACGTGACGACGGACATGGTGTTTCCTTTATTTAGTCTGACCGGGCCGGCCGCCGGCCGGCCCTTCTCTTGGTATGCTTCCCGTTGGACTTTCTACTAAGCGAAGCGATCAGTCCGCGACCTTGTTGTGCACCTGCCACATGTCGTCGTCGGTAAAGCAGCGCTCGCTCTCGTCCGGGTTCATGGCGTCCCGCTCCATCTCCCGCCGGTTGTAGGGCTGGACGAGGACCTCGTCGTAGTATTCGTGCTGGATGAGGAGGTTCATGATCTCGCTGGTGCCGGTCCAGATCAGGGCAAGCCGCATGTCGCGCAGCGCCCGCTCGATGGGGTAGACGTCGGTATAGCCGATGCCGCCCATGATCTGCATGGCGTTGTTGACGACGTCCCATGACGCCTTCGTGGCGAACTTCTTGGCCTCGCTGACGATCCGGCGGACATTGGGATAATTATCGTCCACGGCCCGCGCCGCCATGTAGGTGAGGCCGCGGGCGGCGTCCAGCTGGGTGATGGAATCGGCCACCATGAAGTTGACCGCCTGGAACTTGCGGATCAGTTTTCCGAAGGCCGCGCGCTTGTTGGAGTACCTGACCGCTACGTCCAGCGCGCCCCACGCGCCCAGGCAGCCGGCGGCCGAGGTGAGGCGCTCGGGGATCATCATCTGGTTGAAGCAGATCGCGCCGCCGTGCAGCTCTCCCAGGAGATTCTCCCTGGGGACCTTGACGTCCCTGAAGACGAGCCTTCCCGTGCCGCCGCCCTTGCAGCCCAGCAGCCCGTAGTGGTACTCGGTCTCGACGCCGGGCCCTTTTTCGACGATCAACAGGCTGATCCTGCCGTACTTGTGGGCATTCTGGTCAAAATTGGTCTTGCAGTAGACCACGAAGAAATCCGCGCCGTCGGCGCCGACGACAAACCGCTTCTGACCGTTGAGGACGAAGTGGTCGCCTTTAAGCTCCGCCTTGGTGGTGGCCCCGAAGAAGTCCGACCCGCCCCTCGGCTCGGTGAGGGCCTCGGCGGCAACGAGCTTGCCCGCGAGGTAGGGCTTGAGGTATTTTTCCTTCTGGGCGTCGGTGCCGAACTTATTGAGGGCCTCGCCCACGATGGAGGGCATGACAAAGGCGCACCCGAGCGCCATGCCGAGGCAGCCGATCTCCTCGGTGGCCGCCACGTCCGCCACCCAGCTCATCCCCCGGCCGCCCCACTTCTTGGGGAAACGGATGCCGCGCAGGTTATACTTGGCCAGTTTTTCCACGAACTCGCGGGGATAGACGATCTCGTCGTTGTCCATCGCCCGCAAGAAATCGGGGGTTACCTCGTCCCGGACGAACTGGCGCACTTCGTCCCGGAGCGCCCGCTCCTCGGGCGTCAGCAAAAAGTCGTACATCGGCATGGTATCTCCTCCAGCAACAGGGTAGTATGAACAGCGTTTACGCTACTAAACGCAGTTCATTTTGTCAAGGGAAATAAGCCCGGCAGGCGCGCATTTTTACTTGACATTATAAACAAACTATATATATCTATAGTATATATATAGTATAAACATAGGAGGGCACCGTGGAAGACAGGCTCATTGAGAGCAAGGCGTACCGGGTCATCCTCTTAGGCGTCATCGAGATCATCGGGAACAACGGTTTGAAATCGATCCTCAACTACTCCAGCCTCACAAAATACGCCGATATGATCCCCGCGGGTGACAACGGTAAGGCTGAGCCGAAAATATCCGAGGTAGCAAGGCTCAGCGGGGGCATCGAAGAAATTTATGGGAAGAACGGCGCGCGGGCGATACTCTTTCAGGTGGGCAGGATGCAGGCCAAATGGGGGCTGGACGAGAATCCCGGATATCGCCAGCTGCGGCGAAGGCCGCGATGTCCGAGATGAGCGAGAGCGACCGGGCGAAGGTCATCCTCAACTATACGGCCGATACGATAACCAAGCAGCTCAACACCAGGACCGTGGATCGAGCAGGAGGGGGACGTCTTCTTCTATAAGGACGAGGCGGCGACCCACTGCTTCAATCGAAAGAGCGAAACCCCCGTCTGCCACACGACAGCCGGTTTCTAGGCGGGCTGGTTGCATGGGCGGTCGGCAATAACGGGTGGAAGGTCGAGGAGACGGAGTGCATGGCGATGGGGATGCCCTCTGTACGTACCGGATCAGCAAGATGGACGGGGGAAAACGGCGGGGTTCGTCGAGACAGGGAAGTCGTCGAATTCGCCGTTTTGTTTCTTCTATTCACCACAAAGACACGAAGACACAAAGAAAGAAAAGAGAAGACCTTTAGTCCTTTCATTGTTCTTCGTGTCTTTGTGCCTTTGTGGTGAACGCTCTTAGAATACGCTTCGAGTGGTACCGATAAAATTAGCCATAACGAAACAGTCAGGAAAACCGCTTTACTCCCGTAGGGGCCGCATTCATGCGGCCCGTCTTCTTTCCGTCATTGCGAGGGAGTGAAAGCAGCTTGCTTCCCGCCACGTCGCTTTCGCTCCTCGCGGCTTCGGCAGGACGCTCGCAACAAGCTCCTCAATCCTCTGTTATACGGTGACAGTCAGGGATTGCCACGCCCCCTTCGGGGGCTCGCAATGACGGTAGGTAGCGGTGGCCGGGGGATTACCTCCTTCGCTCTCCGTTACGACGTAACGCCCTTTTTCCACCGCGCGTAGCGCGCCATCGTGGCAAGCGCAAAGGCCGCGCGCTCCGGCGTCGGGTAGACCGGGATGCCCAGCTCCATCATCCGCGCAACCGGCGCGTCTTCTATCCCGGTGAACGACGAGGAGAGCACCGGGACGCCCGCCTTCCTGAGGATGTCGTTGAATCCCTCGGCGTTGCTGCATATGTAGCTGTCATACCCGGCTACCATCGCGTCGTCCATACCCTGCACCATCGAGCCGAATTTCTTCTTGCCGTGGGTGGCGCCGAAGACGCCGTAGAAGAGCACCGCGTCGATCTCACCGCTGTCAATGATTATCCGGGGCACGTCGATAAAGAAGCGCTTGATGTCGAAATCCATCGTCAGGTCCAGCGGGTTTCTCACCTGCGCGGTGGGGATGACGATCGCCCTCAAGCTGTTTCTGGAGGGCCTCGGAGAATTCCGGCACGGCAAGCCCCAGGCGCGCGGCCGCGTCGGCCATCGACGTCCCGGGCCCGCCGGAGTTGGTGATGACGGCCACACGGTTGCCCCGCGGCAGCGGCTGGGTGGCAAAGGCGTGGGCCGTATCGTAGAGCTGCTCCACGGTATCCACGCGGATCACGCCGCTCTGGGCAAAGACGCCGTTGATGATCGCGTCGGGCGTCGCGATTGCCCCGGTGTGGGAGCGGCCCGCCCGGGAGCCCGCCTCCGTCCCCCCCACGTAGAGCGCCACGACCGGCTTTTTCGCGGTCGTTTTACTCACAATCTCGATAAATTTCGGACCGTCCGATATCCCCTCCACGTAGGCCGCCACCGACCTAGTTGTCGGGTCATCGCCAAAATAGCCGATGCAGTCCGCGATATCGATATCGGCCTGGTTCCCGACGGATACGGCCGAAGACAGGTTCATCCCGAGCCTCTTGAAATAGGGCAGCGGCTGGGTGATGTAGCTGCCGCTCTGGGAGACCAGCGCCATCCCCCCGGCGGCGCCTTCGTAGAGGAACATGGAGATGTCAAGCTTCGCGTGGCTGTTGATGACGCCGATGCAGTTGGGCCCGATGAAGCGAACACCGTTCTTCTTCGCCTCGGCCAGCAGCTCTTTTTCAAGGGCGGCGCCCTCGGCCCCCATCTCCCGGTACCCGGCGGTTATCACGACCGCCTGCCGGATGCCCTTTTGCCCGCACTGGGCGAGGATGCCGGGGACGAGCCTGGACTGCACCACGATGACGGCAAGGTCGATCTCGCCGGGGACGTCCGTCAGGGCCGGGTAGGCGGCGAGTCCCAGGGCCGTCTTCTCCCTCGGGTGGATCGGGTAGATCGGTCCGGGGAAACCCGCCGAAATGACCGAGGCCATGAGGTTGGTAGCGGGACTGGTGAAGCTGTTTGACGCGCCGACAACGGCGATCGAGCGGGGATTGAGTATCCGGGAAAGCGCGTGGCTGGTGTCGTTCATGAGATTCCCTTATGTGTGTGATGGCGAGGTTGAGCCGATTATATGATTGACCAGTCAATCTGTCAACTGTTAGTCGGGGGATTCCCGTCCGGACAGTATAATTATTTCCGCTTTTACGACGTACAGCGGTGCGGCCCATCGGCGGGGTAGCGACAAGCGTCATTACAATTGACACCGCCCTCGAAATGCCGTATCCTTTTTTCGAGGATGTTACGCGATTATGACTATATATAATACATCAGGGGGGAGTCATGGCACGGGAGACACTGACGTGGCACTATGTTAAAAAGTGGGCGGACGAGCGGCCCGACAAAGAGGCCCTTATCTTCGGGGAAAAGCGGGTAACCTTCAAGGAATTCTACGACACGACCCTGCGGACGGCAAAGCTCCTCCTCTCGCTGGGGGTGAAAACGGGCGACCGTATCTTTACGCTGTCGGCCGCGCGGGACGAGTGGCTCTACCACTACATGGCCGCGGGGATGATAGGGGCGATCTGGTACGGACTGAATCCCCGTTATACTGTCAGATGAGTTCCTCTACCAGGTTGATAGACGCGAACACCGACGGTCGGCTTCGTGGTGCGCACGTACGATCTCCTCCAGAAGGATTACCGGGAAGACATGGCCGCCGTCAAAGAGGCCAACCCCGGCCTGAAACACCTGGTCGTCATCGGCGAGCCCTGGGAAGGGACGCTCTCGTGGGAAGAGGAGGTCAAAAAGGACCGCCCCGAGCTCGACGAGGAGCTGAAAAAACGGATGGCCGAGGTAAACGCCGACGACCCGACCCTCATCATCTACACCTCGGGGACGACCGGAAAGCCCAAGGGGGCGCTGCTCTGACCCACCGCAACATCATCGCCGCCATCGAGGTCGAGGTCAAGCACTTCATGGTCAACCATGAGCCGGGCGAGGGGAAGTTCCTGCTCCATTTCCCGATCAACCACGTGGCCGGGGCGGTGGAAATCGCCTATGCCTGCATATACTCCGGGGTCCCGATGGTCCTCATGGATAAGTTCGACGCCGCCGCAACGCTGGCAACGATCGTCAAGGAAAAGATCACGGTCCTCGGCCAGGTGCCGGCCATGTTCCTGCTCGAATTCAAAGTCCCCGATTTCGACAGCTACGACCTCTCGTCGATCAGGAATTACATGTGGGCCGGGGCGGCAGCCCCGGAGGGGATGGTCAAGAAGCTCGCGGCCACCGGGGCAACGCTTATCACCGGCTACGGGCAGACGGAAAACGCCGGCTTCATCACGTACAGCAAGCCGGGTGATTCCATGGACGACCTGATCAAGACCGTCGGCAAATGCGACGACGCGTTTGAAATCAAGCTCATGAACAACGACGGCAAAGAGGTCCCCAAAGGCGAGGTGGGGGAGATATGGATGAAGGGTGACCTCGTCATGAAGGGCTACTGGAACAACCCCTCGGCCACCGCCGAGACGATCGTGGCGGGCGGGTGGCTCCGCTCCGGCGACCTTGCCACGATGGACGAGCGCGGCTACATCACCATCGTCGGCAGGACCAAGGAGATGTTCAAGTCGGGCGGCTACAACGTCTACCCGCGGGAGATCGAGGCCGTCATCGAGCGGCACCCCAACGTCGCCTTCGTGACCATCGTCCCCATCCCGGACGAGACCTGGCAGGAGGTCGGCAAGGCGTTTATCATGCCGGTGCCCGGCACCGAGATCAAGGAAGAGGAGCTGCGGGAGCTCTGCAAGAAACACCTGGCCAACTACAAGGTGCCCAAGGAGTTCGAGGTCAGGCCGATCCTGCCGCTGCTTCCCACCGGCAAGATCAACCGGCTGGCGCTGGTGGCCGAAGAGAAAAAGAAGCGTGAGGGCGGCGCGTAAGAGGAGTCGGGGGGTATGCGGTACGTTGTGCGTACCACGTCGGATCGGCCTTCGATAAAAAGACAGGAGCGGATATGAGACGACGGGTGGTTGGTTCGTGTATCCTCGCGGCGGTAATCGTCGCGTGGTGCGGCTGCGGCGCCTACGCGGCCGGGCCGCTCACCCTTGCCACGGGGCAGCCCGGTGATTTCTTCTGGGTCATGGGAAAGGAGCTGTGCCGGATCTGGAGCGCGGAGGGCCTGCCCGCAGAAGTGGTGGAGACGGCCGGGGATCGTGAAAACATCGATCTGGTCGCCGCGGGGAAGGCCGATATCGCCCTCGTGTCGGGCATCGCGCTGGCGGGCTTTCTGGCCGAGCACCCCGGTTCCCCGATCGTCACCGTCGCGACATGCTGGGAGAAGCCGGTCCACGTTATGCTTAAAAAGAAACTCATCGAGACCGGCACCATGCGCGACCTGGAGAAGAGAAAGCTCTATCTCGGGCCCGAGGCGAGCCCCGATGGAGTCGCGGCCAGGCGTATGCTGGCCGTCCTCGGTATCGAGCCGTACCGGCATACCAGGGACGTCGCCGAAACCGAGCTGCTCTCGGTCATGACCGATTTTGTGAAACAGGAGCTTGACGGGGCGATCGTTATCGGGCCCGTCGGCGACCCGATGGTGCGCGACATCATCGGCGGTTCCGGCGGCATCTTACGGGCTTATCCCGGCCGACGAAGCGGCGGTATCGGCCCTCGCCGGGGCGGGGCTGCCCCTGTTCCTGTCGACGATACCCGCGGATAGCTACCCGTACCACCCCGATCCGGTCAACGTGATCGCGGATGGGAACCTACCTCATTGCGCGGGCCGATCTCCCGGACGAGACGGCCCGGAGGCTGTCGGCGGGCATCTTCGATAACGCGGCTCGGATCGCCGCGTATTTCCCCCAGGGGGGGACGCTTTCGTCCGAAAACGCCACGGCGCACCCGGTCGCCCCGCTGCACCCCGGCCCTGAAGTGACCGTCGGCAGGAAACGACCATAAACAAAGGCCGGGTATCCCCGGCCTTTTTTGTTTCGCGATACGCCGTCCTGTCTGCAGCTATTTCCCCTCCATCTCCTTGACGGCCTCGATGCAGATTGAGAGCGCCGACTGGAGCTTTTCCTCCTCGATGTTGCCGGGGTTGTCCAGCGGCGAGTGCCAGAGGGAAAAGAGTTCGGTCTCATCCATGCCGAAGAGGCAGGCCGACTTTCCGCCGTGCTTGATGATCGAGTAGGAATCGGTGCCGCCGTAGGTGATGGCGATCTTCGGCAGATCGATCCCCGCGCGCCTGCCCGCCCGCTCGATGAGGTCGATGGCCTCGGGGCTGTAGGGGTTCATGTACATCTTTTCCTTTTCGATGATCCCGAGCCTGCCCGACCCCACGGTCTCCATGTTGATAGTTTATCGCGTCTCGGATCAGCTTCTGTTCCCCTGGGCGAATCCCCACGAGCCGTACATGAAGGGCTCCTCGGAACCGAACGAGACGAGCACTGACCTCGTCGTTTTTCGGGGGGTTCTTCTTGAGGTAGTCGGCGATTCCCACGAGCACGACCACCGCCGACAGGTTGTCGTTGGCGCCCGAGGTTCCTGACGCCGGTGATCATCTGCGACCGGAAAATAGACGCCTACCGCGAGGCCGACCAGCGATATCCCGAAGATCACGTCATACCAGGCCAGGCCGAACGGGCGCGAGATCACCGGTCCCGCAAGTATCGCGCGGAGGATCCCCGCCGGGATGAGCAGCGCCATGCCAACGACGATCGACTGCTCGATGAGGTGGACGTACCGCTTGGTCCTGAGGCCCAGCATCGGCATCATGTCCGGGCTGTCGTGGTGGCCCGAAAAGATGAGGGTCTGCGTCCGCTTGCCCTTCGGGGCAAAGGTCGCCATTATGTTTCGGGTCGTCGTCTTTTTGAACATCCAGTCGATAACCCCGTTTCCGAACTGGCGGGAGAGGATAAGCAGGGTCAGGAACGCCGCCACCAGCAGCGCCGAGACCACGGGAACAAAGAAGTAGCAGGCGGCCGAGATAAGATAGACCCCGGTAATAACGTTGATGAGGCCCGGCAATGATCCCCGGGGCCACCGGGACGTCCTGGGTGGAAATTGTTGCGCCCCTCTTTTTGAACTCGGCGGCGATTACACGTCCGGCCTTCAGTTCCGCGTCGCTGCCCGCGGGGCGGGGGCCGATCTCGTCGATAATTCGCTGGATAAACGGCTTGAGATCCATGTGTGCCTCCACTGACAATATAAAAATTTAGTCATATTATGCACAATACCGGTCATTTGTCAAACACCTTGTATCATCCGGGCGCCGCCCGGCACGCGGCAAAATCCTTTGACATAAGCGCCTGGTTTGGGTAGAGTTGAGCTATCCATCATCCCATCGGGAGGGTACCATGTCACCGTCGCGCACCAAGAGCCCGCTCTTCACCGGGCCCCTTACCATGACCGAAATCATCCTCTATAACCTGGCGGGGCTGGCGTTTAATGTCTACGACACCGTCCTTTATTCCTGGGTGAACTACTTCTACAACCCGCCGGAGGGGTCGGAGGCCGTGCGGTATCTTCCGGCCGCGGCCTTCACGATCGCCGCGATCCTCTTCGGGGGCAGGATCCTGGACGCCGTTACCGATCCGCTGATCGGCTACTGGAGCGACCACACGAAGACCCGCTGGGGGAGGCGAAAACCCTACATCTTTATCGCCAACCCGATCCTCTTCCTGGCGTTTATCTTCGTCTGGACGCCGCCGACCGCGGGCGCCAGCGCCGCGAATATTATCTATCTTGCCGCGATCCTCTTCGTCTACTACTGGGCCTACACGGCCGTCTTGATCCCCTGGTTCGCGGTGCTGCCGGAGATGAGCCCCAAGAAAGACGTCCGGGCCAAGATCGCGTCCATCGGGGTGGCCCTCGGTATCCTCGGCGCGTTGGTCGCCGGGGGGCTCTACGGTACGCTGATATCCAAGTTCGGGGTTTTCGTCATGGCGCTGATCCTGGGGGCGGTCGCCTTTATCGCCGGGGAGCTGTCGCTGTTGGGGATCAAGCAGCGCCACCGGATCGACGAGTCCGAAAAGCTCTCGGGCTTTTTTGCGGCGCTGAAGGAGGCCTTTGCCGACCGGCAGATATTCTCCTTTGCCGCGATGATCACGCTGGTGCAACTCACCTACCAGCTCATGCTGATGAACACACCGTACCTCGTTTCGCTCATCCTCAAGCGGCCCGATACCGATTCGTCGATCCTCATAGCCGAGGTGGTCATCGCGATGGCGATATCGATCCCGCTCTGGTATTTCCTGGTCAAAAAATACCCCAAGCGGCAGGTCTTCCGCGGCGTGATCGTCGCCATGATCGCGGGGTTCGGGCTGAGCTACTTCATCGGGGACTATCCGGTGCTCTCTCCCTTCGTCCAGGCGATGATTATCTTTCCCGATCGCGGCGATCCCGCTGGGCGGGGTCTTTTTGATGTCGCTCTTGTTGATCGCCGACCTCACCGACTACGGCGAGCTCAAGACGGGCAAGCGTAAGGAGGCGATCTACTTACGGCATATACGGCTTCGTGCGCAAGACCGGCTGGGCGTTCTCCGCGGTAATCCTCAACGCGGTGCTGGCGGTCTTCGGCTACAGCGCCGAAAACCCGACCGGGGTGAAGGTGGTCTGGGTGGTCTGCGCCGTCTCCTGCCTCGTGGGCCTGCTCCTCTTTATCCCCTACAAGCTCGGGGATACGAAGGAGGAGACGAAGAAGATTATGAAGATGTAGCCGACAACGACGGCTGATACTGCACCGAGGCCGGTTTTCGACCCCGTACGGCCGCGGGCTTGTGCCATGTAAAAAGAATCTCAGAATAAACCTTGATATTCGAATGATCAGCTAGGTGAGCGGGAAGTAAGATGTCGAAAAGACCCTTTTCGGGGAGCATCGTACTGATACTGTCGGCCCTTCTTCTGGCCTTTATCCCTTCGGCTGCGGCAGGCGGTATGGCGGTTTCGGACCATTACGACGGGTCCGTTTTCTTCAATCCCGAACCCGGTCATTCGTTTACCGATATGGTCAGGTGGCTCTGGGAGATGGAGCGGGTGCCGTGGCCCGATTGGGTCCAGGACCCCCCACAATCTCCGCCGCCGGAGCGTGTCTGCGGCAACGGGCTCCGGGTGACCTACATTAATCACGCGACGACCCTGATCCAGATGGAAGGAATCAATATTCTTACCGATCCGATCTGGTCGACACGGGCGGGTCCCGCCCCGTTTATCGGGCCCAGGAGGGTGCGGGCGCCCGGCGTGGCATTTGGGGACCTGCCGCCGATCGATTATGTCCTGATATCGCACGACCACTACGACCACCTGGATATCCCGACGGCCAAACGGTTGAAGGAGGCGCACGATCCGGTATTCATAACAGGTCTTGAAGTCGGCAGGTTCCTTCGGGCGCACGGGATAGATAACGTCGTCGAGCTGGACTGGTGGCAGTCGCATGTTTTAGGGGATGCCGGCGTCACGTTGACCTTTGTTCCGGCCATGCACAGCTCGGGTCGGGCGCCGTTCATGGAAGACAGGACGCTCTGGGGAGGATTTGTTATCGATTCTGCGGGCGGGCAGGTCTATTTTGCCGGGGATACGGGCTACGGGGAGTTTATCAATGACATCGCCGCGCGGTTCGGCCGGATCAGGCTTGCCGTCATGCCGATCGGCAACTACGAGAAGCGGTGGTTCATGAAATCGCAGCACCTCAACCTGGATGACGCCGTCATGGCCCACCGGGCCCTCGGTGCCGGGACGAGCATCGGGATGCATTTCGCCACGTTTGCGGAACACCCCGAACAGTCCATAGACGCCCATGATAAGGACCTGGCCGACGCCCTGAAAAAATACGGCGTGCCGGTATATGAATTTCGGGTCCTCGAATTCGGTGAAGGTAGGGACATACCGCCCTTATCGGAGGATTTGGACGATAATGGGGGGCACTAGTTCCGGGGTATCGATCGGTTCATGACAGGAACCGGGCCAACGCTATCCTGCCGCCTTCCCTTCAGTGCATCATCCCCTCGTGCTCGTCCCAGAAAAAGGACTCCCGGGCCTTTTCGAGCCGTTCCATCTCGGTGATGAGAAACGAGACACGGGCCGCCAGCGTCGGGAAACGGCCGCGGCCTTTCTTCCTGAACAGCCGCTTTTCAAGCCGCCTGAGATTCTTGAGATCCTCTTCCTTGAAGGCCCACGCCGTCACCTTCTTCTGTACGCCGTCAAGGTAGGCCGTAATCCCGTCGCGCTCGATAATGGGGCGGGCAATGAGCGACAGGGGGATAAAGAGCGCCGCGAATAAGACCAGAAACAGGATAATCACGTAGACGAACTGCGCGTTCGGGCCGATAATAAACGCCGCGGCGGTAAACGACAGGATAACCGCCACAAAGGCGCCCATAGAGAGGATAAACTGGCCCGATATACGAAGGTGTCGTGACATCACAGCCCTGTTCACGGTGCCGTACGGGACGCTGCGCACGGGCACGAAACACCCTGCCGCGTCCGCTATCCCATTCAGCCTGCGTGGGCGGCGGTTGCGCCGCCCGCACAGGTATCGCGATATAGATATGGGTGAGGGGTACGCCGTGTTTGAAAGACGGTGCTCAGCGCGGATAGTCTATCGGAAGCCTCACGGTCGGGCGCTCCGCCGGGGCGGTTAGTCCCGCCCGCCCAGCAGCCCCGCGCGAATCAGAAAGTAGATGAGCGTCAGGATGGCAGTGGCCGCAGCCGCCACGTAGGTCATCGCCGCCGCGGTAAGCACCTTTTTGGCCCCGGCGTGTTCCTCGGCCATGAGGATTCCCGAGGAGGATATCGCCGCCAGCGCCCGCCGGCTCGCGTTGATCTCCACCGGAAGCGTCACGACCTGGAAGGCCACCACGGCCGTAAAGAGGACCACGCCGACCTTGATGAGCCCCACCGACCCTAATATCATTCCGCCGATCAACAGGAGCCACGAGAGATTGGAGCCGATGCTTGCCATCGGGACGATAGCGGTGCGCAGCTTCATCGGCGCGTAGCCTGCCGCGTCCTGGATGGCGTGGCCCGCCTCGTGGGCCGCAACCCCGATGGAGGCGACGGAATTTCCCTGGTAGACGTCCGGCGAAAGCCTGAGGACCTTTTTTGACGGATCGTAATGGTCGGACAGGAAACCACGGGTCGCTTCAATCTGGACGTTGTTGACGTTGGCGCTCCTCAGGACGCGGGCGGCCGCCTGGGCGCCCGTCAGCCCGGAGGCCGTGGCCACTTTCGAGTACTTCTTGAAGGCGCTCTTCACCCAGAACGAGGTAATCAGCGAAAAGATGAAGGCGGGCGCCATCAGGAGCAGATACACGGGATCAAATATCATCGGTACACCTCCTATACTTTATATAATGTAACGCTTTTCCCCCGATTGTCAAGCGATATCGGTATCGGCTCATGCTCATCCCCGGCCGAACCGGGGTCTTCACGGGGGGGGTGTCGGCCGATCGACCTATCTTATATACCGCTCAATGAAGTCCGCCGATCGCATCCGTTTGCCGAGCTGGTGGTCGATAAACGAAAAAAGGGCCTCCCGGGTCTGGGAGATCGACGCGGGCGAAAGTGCAATGCGGGAGAGCCGGTCGGTCGTGACCTCGGTTGCCGCCGCAAGCGCCGTGACCGTCGCGCGGGCCAGCATCACCGCCCTGTCCCTCGGCATCAGGCACGCGCCGCAGACCAGCCCCCCCGCCTCCGGGACAAAAAAGACATCCGCCGTGTTGACTAATAGGGGATTGACAGCGAACGCAGGCCGAAAAGAGGGGCGCGATACCCGATATCTTGAGGATCCTCAGGACAAAGAGCCACAGCAGGTTTTCCCGGCCTCCCCGCTCGTCCAGGAGGGACAGGAGGAGGGCCGCCGTCTCAAAGAGGTCCGTCGATCGCTGGGCCTCCGGGAAGAGCTCCCTGATCAGCTCGATGACGAACGCGGCATAGGCCATCGATCGCAGGTCGTAGGTAAGCCTGCCGTGGGGATCGAGCAGCGACGCGTCTTCTATCAGGAACAGCTCCCTGCCCCTGGGCAGGTAATATTTCACCCGGATGACGTGTCCGAGGTCAAAGGTGTTGACGAACCGTCTCTTGCTCTTCTTGGCTGCCTTGGCGACGCCGACGATCCTTCCGGCGTCGCGCACCAGCAGCTCCACCAGCAGGTCGGACTCGCCCATGTCCCGGGTGCCGAGAACAACGGCATGCGATTCGCGCGATCTCATCTGAGGATGATCAGCGATGCAAGGGTGAAGTACATGAATATACTGAGAATGTCGGTTGTGGTGCTGATAAAAGGCCCCGAGGCTATGGCCGGGTCGACCCCGATTTTGTGGAGGGTGATGGGCACGAGCGTTCCCATGGCCGACGCAATGGTCATGGAGGCAAAGATACCGAGACCCACCACGAGCCAGAGTTTGACGATATCCAGATAGAGGTAGTGAGCGACGACCCCCAGGAGGACCCCGTAGGTGAGGCCCAGGATGATCCCCACCCTGAGCTCCCGAAAGAGGACGGTGCCCAGCCTCTTGACGTCGATGCTCCCGATAGCGATACCGCGGACTACCAGCGTCGAGGACTGGGCCGAGACGTTTCCCCCCATCCCGGCGATGACCGGCATGAAGGCGGCCAGCACTACCACCTCGGCCAGGGTTTCCCGGTAATACCCGATGATCAGGGAGACGAGCAATCCCCCGATCCAGCTGGCAAAGAGCCACGGGAGGCGCGTGCCGGCGCTCCTGAGGACCGACGACGACCAGGCATGCTCGTCGTCCGTGGCGCCGGCGAGTTTGATAATATCCTCGGTGGCCTCCTCTTCGAGGACGTCCACCACGTCGTCGACGGTGATCCGCCCGACGAGCTTGCCGGACCCGTCCACTACCGGCACGGCTACGAGGTCATACTTCTTCACGATCCGGGCGACCTCCTCCTGGTCGAGATCGACGGCCACCGAGATCGGGTCCTTTTCCATGACGGTCGAAACCGTAGCCTTCGGGGAGGCCAGTATGAGCTTACGCAGGGGGAGGACACCCATGAGTTTTCCCCTCCGGTCGGTGACATAGACGCTGTGGATATCCTCCACCTCGCCGGACATCTCCCGGACCTCTTCGATGGCCGAGGCGACGCTTTCGTCCTGGCGGACGGATGCCAGCTCCGTCTGCATGATGCCGCCGGCGGACTCCTCGTCGTAGCGCATGAGCTTCTGGATCTCCTCGGCGTCTTCGTCGCTGATTCGATCCAGGACTTCCTTGGCCTGGTCGTCGGGCAGCTCCTCGATAATATCGGCCGCGTCGTCCGATTCGAGGTCGTCGACGATCTCCGAAAGCCGCTTGGTCTGGATGTCCTTCAGGATCAGGTCGCGGGTGGCGTCGTCCAGCTCAACGATGACATCGGCCGCGGTCTTGGTGTCCAGAACGGAAAAGACGAGCTTCTTTTCGTGCGGCAGGAGAAACTGGAGGAACTCGGCGATGTCGGCCGGGTGGTAGAGCCCCAGCTCCGTGATCAGGTCCCGGATATCGTCATCGTCCAGGAGCTCCAGCAGTTTCTTTTGTTTTTCTACCGGGGTGCTCATAGCCAACACCATCGGAACGTCAACCGGGACGTTAGTTGGATACGAAGTAGGATGGGATCAGAGTAAAAAACTAATCCTCAATACTTTTACACGATACCGACCGAAAGTCAAGGCTAAAAACCCGCCGAAGGCAGCCGAACGGAGGCACGGTACGCCGCCGACGCCAAAAATTATGGACACCGTAAGTGATCTGTGATATGTGTTACTGACCGGGTAACGGTGGGTCGGGAGGAACCGTGAAAAAAGTCGGCATCATTGCCAAGAAAAACAAGAAAGAGGCCGCACAGATCGTTGCCGAGATCGCCCCGTGGCTTACCGAGAAAGGGGTCGTGCCTCTCATTGACCGCGAGACGGCCGCAAAGGCCGGGCTCTCGTCCGAGTTGAGCCCGGAGGAGATTCCGGCGCAGGCCGACGGCATGATCGTCCTGGGCGGCGACGGGACCCTGCTGTACGCGGCGCGCCTCATGGGGGACCGCGAGATACCGATCCTCGGCGTCAATCTTGGAAGCCTCGGCTTTCTGACCGACGTGGCGGCGCCGGAGCTCAAAGACACGCTGCAGCGCTTTATCTCGGGCAACGTTACGGTCGGGGAGCGGATGATGCTCGATGCCGTGGTAGAAGACGGGTCCGGGATGACGGAGACCTTTTCGGTGCTCAACGACGTGGTCATCAACAAGGGGAACCTCTCCCGGACGATCCGGCTGCAGGCGTGGGTCAACGGGGCGTTCCTCACCGTCTTTAACGGCGACGGGCTCATCATCGCCACGCCGACCGGCTCCACGGCCTATTCGCTGTCGGCCGGCGGGCCGATCGTCCACCCGACACTGTGTGCCGTCATCATTACCCCGATCTGCCCCCACCTCCTGACGAACCGCCCGATTGTCGTGCCGGAATCCTCGGTGGTGGAGGTCAAGCTCGTCTCGGGCGACGGCAACGTCTCGGTCACGCTCGACGGCCAGGTGGGCAGCCGAGTTTTCCGAGCACCATCGCCTTACCGTCCGCAAATCGGCGCAGTAAGATCCTCCTCGTGGAGCCGCCGGATCGGGACCACTTCGAGATACTCAGGACGAAACTGAACTGGGGAAGGTAATGCGGTATGCTCATTGACCTTTCCATACGCAATTTTGCCATTATCGATGAGCTAACGGTGACCTTTTCCCGCGGCCTGAACGTCGTTTCGGGCGAGACGGGGGCGGGCAAATCCATCATCATCAATGCCGTGAACCTCATCCTCGGCGACCGGGCGGCCGGCGACCTGATACGCACCGGCTGCGACGAGGCGGTGGTGGAAGCGGTCTTTACCTTGCCCGACCATAACCCAATCCACGAGTTCCTCTTCGAAAAGGGGATCGATAACACGGCCGAGGGGCTCATCATCAGGCGGGTCATTTCACGCGCGGGGAAAAACCGGGTTTTCATCAACGGCGCGCAGATAACGCTGGCCACCCTCGGCGAGGTCGGTGAGGAGCTCATCAGCATCTCCGGCCAGCACGAACACCAGACGCTGCTGGTGCCGGACCGCCACATTGACATCATCGACGCCTACAAGCGGCTGATCCCGATGCGCCAGGAGGTCGCCGCGGGCGTAAAGAGGCTCAAGGGGCTCTTGGAGGAATTCCGGTCCCACTCGATGAGTGAGGAAGAAAAGGCGCGCCGGATCGATTTTCTGAAATTCCAGATCGCAGAGATCGAGGAGGCAAAGCTCGTCGCAGGGCAGGAGGAAGAACACAAGAGCGAGCGGGACCTGCTGGTCAACGCCGAAAAGCTCTTTCGGAGCGCCGAGGAGGCCCACGAGCTCCTCTACGGTATGGAGGGGTCGGCGGCCGAGCGGATCGGGGCGGCGGTGGCCAGGCTCAAGGAAATCGCCGAGATCGACAAGGGGCTTGCCGGGCAGGTCGAATCGCTGGCGGGCGCGCTCTACGCCGTTCAGGACGCGGGCAAGGAGTTCTCGGCTTATGCCTCGCGCGTCTCGTTTGATCCCGGGCGCCTGGAAGAGCTTGAGGCGAGGCTCAAGCTGATCGGCAGCCTCAAAAAGAAATACGGCAGCACCGTCCAGGAGGTGCTGGACTTCCTCGATCGCGCCAGAGCCGAGTTTTCGGGAATCGAGCGGGGCGAGGAGCGCATTGAAGAGCTCAAGCGCGAGATCGACGCGGAAAAGAAGCGGACGCTTGCGCTGGCGCTCACGCTCTCGGAAGAGCGCGCCCAGGCCGGCCGCGAGTTTGCGGCCGCGGTCGAGGCGGAGGTTGCCTCACTCAATATGACCGGGACGCGGCTCGCCGTCTCGATGAAGCGGATGGAAGCGGGGCCCTCCGACGACCTTTCGGCAGACGGGCTCATCCTCACGCCCCGGGGGGTAGACAAGGTCGAGTTTCTCATCTCTCCAAACGTTGGAGAGGAGCCGCGCGCGATGGCCCGAATCGCCTCGGGGGGCGAGCTTTCGAGGATACTGCTGGCCATCAAAAAGACGCTTGCCGCCACGCAGGTCATCCCCACGCTGATCTTTGACGAGGTGGATGCCGGTATCGGCGGCGCCACGGCCGAGGTCGTCGGGAAGAAGCTAAAAGAGGTTTCGGGCTATCAGCAGGTCATCTGTATTACGCACCTGGCCCAGATCGCCGGCTTTGCCGACACCCACTACACGGTGGCGAAATCCGCCAGGGAGGGCAGGACCGTGACCAGCATGGAGCGGCTCTCGGCCGACGAACGGGTGATGGAGATCGCCCGGATGCTCTCGGGAGAAAAGATCACCGAGACCACCATCAATCACGCGAAAGAGATCATCCAGACATCCCGGTAGACATGGTACGGGGTTCGCCGCCGGAGCGGGTATCCCCGCCGGGACGGTGAGGGACGGGATACCTATCGAGAAACGACTAATTATCACAATCGGATTGGATTACGGATACACGACAGCAGGACACCATGATACGGAAAGCGAAGGTTCAGGACATTCAGGCAATCAAGAAGCTCATCGAGCCCTATGGTAAAAACGGCGTGATGCTGCCGGTATCTCTGGCGGAGCTCTACGACCGGCTGCGCTCGTTTTTTTTATATGAAGACGAAGCGGGCGCGATCGTCGGAGTGGCGGCGCTGCACGTCACCTGGGACGACCTGGCCGAGATCAGGTCGCTCGCGGTCGGCAAGGAGCACAAGAAACAGGGGATTGGAAGGCGGCTCGTCGAAAGCTGCATGGGCGAAGCCAAGGCGCTGGGCGTGGGCCGGGTCTTCGTACTGACCTACATCCCCGAGTTCTTCACGCAGGGTCGGGTTTGCCGAGTTCGACAAGGCCAGGCTCCCGCACAAGGTCTGGTCGGAATGCCTCAAGTGCACGAAGTTCCCGGAATGCGACGAGACGGCGATGCTCAGGAAGATCGGGTAAAGGTTGTCTCCAAATCATCGGATGGATATATACACATAGGCTCACATAGGTCCGCCGCCGGCGGGCTATCATACTGTATGGCAGGGAGGAGAGCATGAAACGGATGAGTGTGGATGTCGCAATCGTCGGCGGCGGTACGGCGGGTTCGTACACGGCCTGGCGGCTGGCGCAGCGGGGATACTCGGTCGTGGTCGTCGAGAAGCAGAAGCGGGGGACCCTCGGCGAGAACATCGGCATCTTCCACATGGACGAAATAAGATTTGCCCAGTTCGATATACCGCTGCCCGAAGGTAAGGAGCTCATCGGACGTCATGAAACGGGCCTGGCCTGGCCGCCGGACGGCGACGCTACCAAGACCGTCCGCTACACCTTCCTGGTCATGGAGCTGCCCCTGTTTATCCGCCGCCTCCAGAAATACGCCGAGGAGGCCGGCGCCGACTATCTCTTCGGCACCTCGTGCGAGAGGGCGGTGGTCTCGGGCGATAAGGTCATCGGGGTGAAGGTCGCCAGGGGCAAGGAGACCGTCGAAATACTGGCAAATGTCGTCGTGGACGCCTCGGGGGTGGACTCGGCCGTCCGCAAAACGCTTCCCGACCGCCTGGGGCTGGAGACCGATGCCATCAGGCCGACGGATTTCCTCTACGTCATCCTCCAGTACTGGGACAACGTCGAGGAAAAGAAGACCGGCACGTTCCCCTCCGGCCTCAACTTCTACCCCTTTCACAAGGCCTTCATCAACCCGAGCTACGGCGACGGCGCGATCGTCGGGATCGGCCAGCCGGAGCGGCTGAAGCTTGCCGAAAAGGTCCAGAACGAGTTCCTGGCCGAGCGTTTTCCCAACGTCAAACATACGCTGGTCAAGAAGACCTGGGGACGCACCCCCTACCGGCGGCCGCCCTTTTCCCTCGTTTCCGACGGCTTCATGACCGTGGGGGACGCGGCCTTCATGACCAAGCCTTTCTCGGGGGAGGGCGTTACGTCCGGGTTCACGGCCTGCCAGATCGCCGTGGAGACGATCGACACGGCGATTAAAAACGGCGACGTATCCAAGGCCGCGCTCTGGCCCCTCAACCACCGCTATTTCACCGACCAGGGGGCAAAGTTCGCCGGGCTCTTCGCCCAGCTCCCGGCGGCGGCCGAGCTTTCCCGGAGCGACGTGAACTACCTCTTCACAAAGGACATCATCTTTTCCTCCTTTGACTTCGAGTCGATGAACACCGATTTCGAGGTGAAGATGGGGCTGGGCAGGCTCATCTCCGTTGCCGCAAAGCTCATCGGGGGCAGGCTTACCGGCGGGCTCTCCAAGGAGGGATTTAAGGCGCTGATGGCCGCGATGGGAATCGCGGGCAAGGTCAGGAAGCACTACGAGGCCTACCCGAAGAACCCCGCGCGGTTTGCGAAGTGGGAGAAAAAGGCCAAGAAGCTCTGGGGAGAAGAATAGCTAAAATATCCCATTGTATGTATTAAAATTAGCGCTGTCATTGCGAGGGTGCTACTGTGCGATGGGTGGCACCGGCGAAGCGAAGCTTGCCGGTGTCCCTCCCTCACGGGCAACCTGCCGGTTCGCCCGTGCCACCCACCGCGAAGTGGGAGAAGAAGGCCAGGAAATTGTGGAGGGAGCGGTCATAAGAAGGTTAGTCTTTACGATTCCAGGAGGATAATATGTATACCGTGTTTTCCATGGAATTCATTAGTTGTATTAATCCTACAAGAGACTTCTTCTTTAAGTATCGTGAGTGTTTTTATGTCCTTTTCGCAATTCTGGGCTTTGTTTATAGTGTTATTGTGCCAAATTACCACATCAAAAAAATAATTAGCAAACTACACAAAAATAGTGATTCAGGCTTTAATACTTCATCAACGAGCGAATACTTGGGTTTCGTTGAGAGGGCGCTTTTCACCCTCGTTTTTTTTATCCAGAAATTTGAATTAATCGTCGCCTGGTTTGTAATAAAGACGGCGATAAATGTTATTTATGATTATAAGAGCGCAGGACCGGAAAGTATTAGAAGAAGTTACAATATATTCCTAATTGGAACGCTAATAAACGTATTTTACGGATTTGTTGGTTCTAAAATTATTACGTGGGGTTCATTAATAGTGAGCGGACAACCGATCTTACTACTGAAGTTCTTTATTATACCAATAGTACTGTTTATTCTGACGTGTATCATGTGCTGTAGGATTAAGGAGAAAACGTGAGGAACCGGGAAAAGAGAGCTGTGAATCATTCTTAATTGAGACTACTTGCTTATAAGAACGTCAAATGCGCATCGTCGTCATATCCGACACCCACGGCAACCTCGACGGGGCGTCGCTCATCCTCTCGACGGTGGCCGCCGTTGACCTCGTTATCCATCTCGGCGACCACATCGCCGATATCTGGGCGCTGGCGGCTGACCTCCCGTGCCCCGTGGTGGGGGTTCT
The DNA here is from genome assembly GCA_963735595.1 of uncultured delta proteobacterium. Classification (GTDB taxonomy): domain Bacteria; phylum Desulfobacterota; class Zymogenia; order Zymogenales; family Zymogenaceae; genus JAFGAS01. Next base: position 298,524 of record CAVTLK010000005.1, read on the forward strand.
GGGAAACGAGGACCGGGCCGAGCCGGGGCCGAACGAACTGGTAATCCCTGCCGCGGGCCTTGAACTCCTTGCCGTCCACGGCCACCTGTTTGACCTGAACCCCTATTTGCCGAAGGAGACCTGGGAGAGCCGCATGGACGGGCTGGCCGAGGCGGCAAGACGCCACGGCGCGGCGGCCGTCCTCTTCGGGCATACTCACCGGCCGCACCTGGAAGAGCGGGGCGGGGTCCTGCTGGTCAATCCCGGGGATATCTACCCCGGCGCCGATCATTCGTCGCTTGCCGTCCTGACGGTGACCGGCGGCACAATCACCGCCGAAATCCACCGGTTCGACCGGAAGTTCAACCGGGAGGTGTTGTATAAAACACCGTGATGTGTCGTCATTGCAAGGAGGCCGAAAACAGCGTGCTTCGCTCCGCTCGCAATGGGCTAAACCAATCCCCTGATTACTGGGCAGACAGTCGAGGTTGCCACGGGCGCTATCGCGCCCTCGCAATGACAATAATAATCGCCGCCGGAGGCGGCACGGTTAAAAGTTGCCACGCCCCCTAACGGGGGCTCGCAATGACGTGAGAGGGGTGGCGCGGCAAATGGCAGAAAACAACGTATACCGGCGCTCTCGCGCGATCTCTCAGTTCCTCTTCTTACTCTTCCTGGCCTCCTGCGCCCCCGGTCCCTATCTCGTCTACTCCCCGCGTGACTCCTCGTTTGTCCCTCTTGCCTCGTCCTTCACTCCTCCGTCCGCGGTTGTCTCCGGCCTTCCGCCCGTCCCCGAAACCTGGGAGGTTGTGGACGCCGCGGTTGCCGACGTCACCGGCGACGGCACGCCCGAGTGGGTGCTTGCCGTCCGCCGCCCCTGGCGAGACTGGCCGATTGTGACCTGGCACGGCGGGGAGAGCCCCATCGCGGAGTTCAGAGACCGGCAGGGCAAAAGCTCTCATCTGGTCCTCCTTACCCCGGAGGGACGCGAGATATGGGCCGGCTCGGCCCTGCCGCTGCCTATCAGGGAGCTTGCCGCCGGTGACATCGATGGGGACGGGGCGGCCGAGGTTGTGACGCTGGAGGCCGAATATACCGATCATCCCCGCCGCCCGGCCCGCCGGATCGACGTCTGGCGGTGGGACTGCTTCGGCTTCGTCCTTATCCACCGCTCCGGGCAGGCGCGCTTGCGGGAACTCTACTTGTACGATCAGGATGCCGATGGTATACTTGATATCATTATTCGATAAGAGACAGGGGGGTATCATGAAAATGGATCACAGCATCTGGGGCCTGGTAGCGATTTCGGTCATCATCGGATCACTCGTCTTCGGCCTCGCAGTGCCGGTTGCCGAAGAGACGAAGACCCCGTTTTCTTCATATACACAGATCCCCGTCAATTTGCCCGCTTCCTACACGGGGTACGGGCTCCCGATCGACCGGGGCGATATCGCCAACCTGGGCCATTATACGCTTACCGAGGCAAAGGTATCAGCGCTCCTGAAGAACGGGTTTTTCGTAACGCCGGGGGCGTACAAGGAGTTCTTCCATCTCTACAATGAGGCCCCCTACAGCCAGAACCCCCCGTTCATCACCACCGACTCCATGCTCCACGTCTTTCACCTCATCTTCGATAAGGTCCTGCGGGACCTGGAGCGCGAGCGCTTCTCGCCCGACCTGATCGCCCTCACGACGGCCTGCCGAAAAGAGGCCGAGGGCACGTATCGGACGCTCGCGGGCACGGCGATGGCCGAACCCGCCCGGCGGGTTCTGGCCTATTTTTCCACGGCCGAGAGCCTGCTGGTCGCCCGGCGCGCCGGTACCGGCGGAGGTGGCGGGGCTCGTCAAGGGAGAGCTCGCGCTCATCAACGGGGCCGCGGGCTTCGAGGAGAGCGTGATCTTCCCGGAACTGGTCGAGGACTGGTCCCAGTATATCCCCCGCGGCCACTATACACAGAGCGATACCCTCCAACGATATTTCAGGGCGATGATGTACTACGGGCGCATCACGTTTCGGCTCAAGGACAGGACCGAGACCGAATCGGCGCTGCTGGTCACCTACATCCTGACCCACGCGAAGGCCGCCGACGGTACGGCAGCATCCACGCTCTGGGAGAGGATATACGAGCCGACGTCGTTTTTCGTCGGCGGCTCGGACGACCCGTCGTTCAAGGAGTATACGGCCGTCGCCGACCGGGTCTTCGGCGCGGATGCCGCGCCTGTGAAATTCGCCGATGACGCGCTCCTGACCCAATTCATCGGCGAGGCCGCGAAGCTGCCCGCCCCGCGGATCAACTCGATGTGGGTGACGATTTTTGAGGACGAGGAGGAGGCCACCCGGGGATTCCGGTTCATGGGCAGCCGGTTTGTGATCGACGCCTTCATCTTCGAAAACCTGATCTGGCGGCGCGTGGGGACGATGGATAACCCCCGCATGCTCCCCTCGCCGCTGGACGTGATGGCGGCGATGGGGTCGGCCGAGGCATACGCCATCCTCGATAAAAAGGGGGAAACCGCGTACAAGAATTATCCCGAAAACATGGAGCGGATGAAGTCCGCCATCGCGGCGCTGTCGGCCCAGGAATGGACGCGCACCCTCTATTCGGCCTGGCTCTATGCGCTGATGCCGCTCCTTGAGGCAAAAGACGCCCGCTACCCCGCCTTCATGCGGACCACGCCCTGGGCGACCAAGAGCCTCAACTCGGCGGTCGGTTCCTATACCGAGCTGAAGCACGATACGATCCTCTACGCCAAGCAGGTCATGGCCGAGGCCGGGGGGGAGATGATCGAGCCGCTGAAGGGCTTTGTGGAGCCCGAGCCGCTGGTCTATTCCCGGCTGCTGTCGCTGGTGCGGATGATGAAGCAGGGGCTCGAAGGCAGGGGGATGCTGTCCGAAGACCACGCGCGGATGATGGAAAACCTCGACAGCGACGTATCGTTTCTCCTGGACGTGTCGGTCAAGGAGCTGAACCGCCAGCCACTGGACGAGGCGGCCAACGACCGGCTGATGTACTGGGGGGAGCACCTGGAATGGCTGACGCTGTCGGCCGCCGATACCGACGGGGAGGGGAGGCCCTATTTTGAGGATACGGACGCGGCGCTGGTGGCCGACGTTGCCACCGATCCCAACGGGGCGGTGCTCGAGCTTGCCATCGGCAGGATAAACGAGATCTACGTCGTGGTTCCGGACGGGACGGGCAAGCTGATGGTTACCCGGGGCGGGGTCTTCTCCACCTACGAGTTCACGGTGCCGCTGGCAGCCCGGATGACCGACGAGGCCTGGAAGGCGAGGCTGGCCGACGGCACGGCCCCGGTCGCGCCTGAATGGACGGGGGAGTTTATCGTCAGGTAGGGTTCAGACAAGACGCAAACGGGCGGCCATTTCGACGGACGAAGTGGCCGCCCGTATCTTTATACATTCTGAGGCTCTGTAGGCGGCACCGCCTGTTCAAACACGTATCACACTAACTACTGCCCGCTGATATCCAGCCCTTCCACCAACAGCGACGGGGCGCCGACACCCCCGAAGAACCGGAGGTCGCTGCCCACGCGCACGACCCGGTCGAAGAGAGACACGAGGTCGCCGGCCACGGCGCCCTCCTTGAACGCGTATTTCTTCGTACCGTTTTCGCAGACAAACCCCACGGCGCCCACGGAAAACTCCCCGGTCACGGGGTTTGCCGTATGCACCCCCATCAGCTCGGTGATGACCACGCCCGGCCCGGCCTCCTTCAGGAGATCTTCGGGCGCGGCCTTACCCGGGAGGACGAAGAGGTTGGCCGTGCCCGGCGCGGGCGGGGAGGCAATCCCGTCTCTCCCGGAGCATCCCGTCGGCGGTTTTTTAGCCCGGTGCGCCGATAACAGGTCGTAGAGGAAGCCGCCGAGGATTCCGTCCTTCACCAGCTCAATGCGCCGGCGGGCTACCCCCTCGTCATCGATGGGGGCGCTGGCGACCCCTCCCCTCAAGATGCCGTCGTCGACGACGGTGATGAGCGGCGAGAATATCCGCGAATTTTCCTTGCCGGCCAGCACCGTTTTTCCCTTGAGGACGTTTTCGGCCAGGAACGACGACGCGAGGACGCCGAGGAGCTCGGCGGCCACTTCGCTGGTCAGGAGCGCCGGGAACCGGCCCGTCGGGGCCGGGCGGGCGCCGAGGCGTTCGACCGCGATAATCCCCGCGCGCCTTCCCACGAGCGTCGGGTCAAGCCCGGCATAGGTGATCGAGTAGTCGCCGTCGTATCCCATCTCCTGGTCGCCCCCTTCTTCGGCCGTCGCCATGACCTGGGCGGTGACGACGCTCTTCTTATAGCCCGCCGAAAGGCCGAGGGAATTCATGATGTAGACCTCGGATACCGACTCGGCATAGTGGGCGCCGCGCACGCGGACCACCCGGGGGTCGGCCGAAAGCGCGCCCTCCTCCACGGCCAGCGCCCGCTGATTTTTTCCGCCAATGGTATACCGAATCGATCGTCTCGTCGCAGAGGGGGCCCGTTTCGGGAAGGCGGTCCGTCGGCTCGGCGAACGCGTAGTGCTCGTCGGGGGTGGAGTGGCGGGCTCCCTCGAAGGCGGCGGCGACCATGAGTTCTACGGCGGCCTCATCGGGCCGGGTCGAAAACGAAAACCCCATGCCGCCCCCGGCGATGATCCGCAGCGCCACGCCGTAGGGTTCGGCAAACCGGTAATCCTCGACCGCGCCTTTCTCGGCCTCGATCGAGAGGCGCCGCGACGCGCTGTAGAAGACCTCATAGCAGGTCGACCTGCCGTTTCTTGAGGGCCGTAACGATGGATTGGGAGATACGGCCGAAGTTCTGTTTGTGATCCATTGAGGACCCCTCTCGTAAATACCAGGACGCGATCATATCAGAGGCGACGCGGCCTGTCAAATGGATGGTCTTACGTCCCCGGTTGATTCCGGTTGCCGCGCCGGGCCGTTTCGGGTATACTGTCGTTTCTGCGTCATTTTGTCGGTGCGGGCGCCGAGGACCGATTCGAAACACGGTCGTTTCCGTCGGCGGATGCTTTCTCAGGACTACATAAACAACTCCAATGCGTACCATGCCGAATCGCCGGACCGTCCAAGCCCTCTTCGCCCAGATCGCGGGCCGCTACGACCTGCTCAACCATGTCCTGTCCTGTTCAATTGACCGGCTCTGGCGCCGGCGGCTCGTCAAACTGGCCGCGGCGCATGGCGATATCCGCTCGGTCCTCGATGTATGCTGCGGCACCGGCGATATTGCCCTGGCTTTTCGACGGGCCGGCCGCGCGCGGGTTATCGGTATCGATTTTTCGCGGGAAATGCTCTCGGTGGCGGCACAAAAAGCAAAAGACCGGCGCGCCGGCGGGGGTATCGACCTTATCTGCGCGGACGCGACGGCGCTCCCGGTTGGCGACGGCGCCTTTGACGTCGTGACGATGGGCTTCGGGCTGAGGAACCTTGCCGACTACCGCGCGGGGATAGCAGAGGCGGCCCGGGCCGTGAGGCCGGGGGGCAGGGTACTGATACTCGAGTTCGCACCGCCCAAAAACAGCGGCGTCCTGTTTTTCTACCGCCTCTATCTGCGGTTCGCGATCCCGATCATCGGGGGGCTATTGACCGGCAGGCGGTCGGCCTATGAACACCTGTCGGATACCATAGCGGGTTTTTTAGAGCCCCGTGAGGTTACGGGGATGATGGCGGACTGCGGCCTGAGAAATACTGATGCTATCCGGTTGACCGGAGGGATTGCATATATATATAATGGGGAAAAGTAACATTGCAGGTTTCCTTTTTATTGCGGAAATAGTATAATACCCTTGTTTATAGGAATTCGGATCATCGGAAGAGATATGGATTGTTTATTGAAAACGGATGCAAATACGGTGACGATAGTTGCATCGTTTGTATCTTTGGTCATTGGCGTGATCGCCTCGTATTTATTCTATAAACTCAGCAAACCCGGTAGGAATACAAAAGCGTATAAACTATTGAGGGGGTTTAGCAGTTTCCTGGGCGACCCACTCGGGGAATATTACTTTACCAGCTCAAAGGAATATAACTATAGAGTTGCGAAATACATCTACGAAAACGCCGATGGGCAGATAATCGCAACCTCCTTCAATGAAGACCCCTCGGAATATGGGAAGAATGATCTATCGATATCTATCAAAGATAAGACTAACTTCACCAGGCTCACAAACGGAGAGGTCTGCGACAAGGAATCGGAAAAGAGAGTTAAAAATAGTATATCGCGATTCCTCAAGGGAAGTTCCTTCGTGGTCATCCCGAAAGGTCTATCGTATACCCGAATTGATGGTATATTCTGCAAGTTCGGAGACGGTAGTTACTTAACCTTTTTCGCTTTCCGAGATCCCGAGGACACTCAGAAGAACAAAGGTGTCATTTTTCGCAACGGCATTGCGGAGAGCTACTTCGACTATTATGAAAAACTTATTGAACAGTATAAATAAGCACTCCTTTTCCCCGTCGCCGTTATCACAGATTCGATCGCCCCAGACCTAATCCGCCTCAGACAGGGTCGTACGGTGGGGTCTTATGGCCGGCGCTACGGCCGGCGTAATTGCGATCAAAACCTCCGACGAAGCCCATCGAAAAATTTGTTATTGACTGGCCGGCCCATTGTGCTACAATAATACCCCCCACAAACAAACGGCACGACTATGGATGTACGCCTGCAGCAAAAGCAGGAAGAGCGCCTGCCGGTCGGCACCATCCTCTGGAAGCGGAGGCTTTCGGAGGGGGTGTCCAACCCGATGGCGATCGTCGACCGATATCTGATCCTCGAATCGGAGGGATACCTCTACGCGTTCAACGCGGTCAACGGCACGATGGCCGACGAAGCCGAATACAGCCAGCGGATGAAGGGAAGGGACGCCCATTATTTTTCCTTCTCCGGCCTGGCCTCTTCGGAGTTCGCGCCTGCCGACGACACGGCCCAGGCCCACCGGCCGGCGATAAACCGGATATGGGACCTGGCCTCCAGCCGGCAGATATACACGAAAAACAGCGGTATCGCCGGCGCCCCTCTTATGATCGGCGACAGGGTCTTCTTCGGGTTCGTTAACGAGTGGGGCCGGACGTCCGTGATCGCGTTTGACCTGGCGCGGCGGCGCGTTGTGTGGGAACGGGAGATGGATGGGCATCGAATCATCCTGAAGTTTCCCCCCGTATCCGACGGCGAAAAGATTTACTTCAGGACGCTCTCCCACCTCGTTGCAGTTTGGGCGGTTGACGGGCGCACCGCGTGGATTACAAAGCTGACCGGTAAGGAGAAAGAAGAGGGATACCGGGACGTCATCTATTTTTCGGCGCCGTTGATTCATGACGGGACGGTCTACCTCCTCAGAGACGAATACCTCATCCCTTATAGAACCAAGAACGGGCAGACCCATTACAACTCATGGCGCCGGTACCTGGGCTCTATCGGGCTCAACGCGGTGGAGGCCGCGTCGGTCCCGATCGTTTCGAGGGGCACCATGTATACTGCGGGGGGGCTCACTTTCGTCAACGGGAACATACGGACGGCTTCCGGAGACCCCGGCGGGTACTCGCGTATTGCGGCGGTCGACCTTTCCGAAAAACGGACCCTCTGGGAGGCGGATATTGACAGGATGAATATCCGTAAGGTGGTACTCGCCGGGAAGTTCCTGATTATTGCCGACAATCATGGCTGGGTACAATGCCTCTCGTCGGCAACCGGAAGGTCGCTCTGGTGTATTGAGCTTGAGGGCGGAATATGGATCAATCCGGTCGTCTACTTCGGGAGGGTCTTCTTCGGGACGGATCAAGGCTGGCTCTACTGCATTGCCCTGTAGATCTCCTCGGCCCCGGGCGCTCTTCCCGGTTTATGAGGATCATGACCTTCGTAACCCCTTTCTCTCGTAAATCCTCTTCGACGCCTTTGCCGAATGTGACCGGTATCATAGAATTTGAATCAGAAAGGGGCTACTATCATCATAGAGGTATGCAGTAATGCGAAAGGAGGCACGGGTATGACGGTTTTAATGAAGACAAAAGGCATTGTTGTCATCCTCGGCGTGCTCTCCCTGTTGGTTTCCGGCTGTTACTACGGCAGGGGGCTCACGTATGCCGAGGGTGGGACCCTTATGGGCGCGCTCTACGGTGCGGGATTGGGAGCCGCGATCGGCTCCGCGACCGGGCATGCCGGGGAGGGCGCGGGAATCGGCGCACTGGCGGGTTCTCTGATCGGCGGCGCCATCGGGTACGGCATGGAAGGCCCGTACCGAGACGGATACTCAGATCGGCACAATGACCCCTATTACAATGACCCCTATTATGATGATCCTTACTATGGGCGTAATTACGACCCTTACTCCCGGCACCCGGATTACCGTGGGGACCGCGGCGCCCCGCCGGCTTACGATCCGTACTATCGGCAGGATCCCGCGTACGATACGGGCGGTTACGATCCGATTCCCTATGAGGACGATACGTACGACTCGGCGGATACCGGCACGCCGGTATATTCCGAGGAGTATTATCAGAAACAGAATCGGAGAGTAATGTCCCCCGGTTACGACACGCAGTAATACTTTTAAAAACAAGGAGGAAATCGCCATGAACTGGATATATGTTAATAAGAAACGTTTCTCGCTTTGGACACTGGGGACCGTGCTGGTCTTCCTGGTGGCCTCATGTGCCCCCGGAGGCGGGCTTACCAAGACCGGCAGCGGCGTTTTGATCGGCACCGTCGTCGGCGCGGGGTTGGGGGCGGCTATCGGCTCCACGACCGGGCACACCGGCGAAGGGGCGGCCATCGGCGCGGTGAGCGGGGCGTTGGTCGGCGGCGTTATCGGGTACGCCCTCGAAAAGCAGGAGCAGGACCTGAAGAACATGGGATACGAAACATCCCGTAACGGCGACCGCGTTACCGCTTATTTCCCGAACGATACCCTGTTTGCCACGGGCAGTTCCGAGTTGATGCCCGGAGCCTACGCCGAGCTGCAGCGGGTGGCCGGCGTCATCAACAGCGATCCGGGCACCTCGGTAATCGTCGAAGGACATACCGACAGCGACGGAACCCGGGAATACAACCAGGTCCTTTCGGAGCGGCGCGCCAATGCAGTCAGGACCGCCCTGATCTCGTACGGTGTCGATCCGCGGAGGATCACCGCATACGGCTACGGCGAAGACCGCCCGCTGGTCCCCAACGATACCGGCTATAACAAACAGCGCAACCGCCGCGTGGAGGTTGTGTTAATTGCCCGGTAAGTGCCGCTTTCACCAGTCAACAATCAGGCCCCGCAGCGTCGCGGGGCCTTTTTTTGGTTTCGGAGAGGTATCCTTTGTAGTATATATAAATATAGTATCCGACCGATGGTGAGGTAATCGATGAAAAAGACCATCTTTCGTATCGCGCGGGCCGCCGCCATTGTTGCCATTGCTGCCATGGCCGCCATGGCCGTCATTCTCGGCTGCACGACGGTGTCAACGAGCGGCGGGCCCGAGACCGCCCCGGCCGATCTATCCGCCGCCGTCATGGGCAGGCTCGTGAGCGCCTATGAGCAGCGCGACGCGCAGGGATTCATGACGCTGGTCTCGGTCCGATATCTGGGGGGCTTCGAGGATCTCCAGACAGCCCTCGAAGATAGCCTGAAAACGACGGTCTCGATTGAGCTGGACGTGAGACCGGAGCGAATCTGGGAATCCGAGGACGGCATGATCTTCATGGATGCCGGCTGGAGCAAGGCGATTACACGGAGGGACGCCCCGGGCGTCGAAATCACGTTCGGGAGGGTCACCGCTATCTTCATCCGATATAAAGCCGACGTCATCAAGCTCTTTGCCCAGAAGGGTGATCCGGTATTTCCCTGAAACGACGGTTTCGTGATTTCGTCGGCGGTCCGGCCGGGCACGCGCTATACGCCGTACGCTATACGCTATGGGCTCTGGGCCGCGTCGTCCGTAACCGCTGAATCGCACTAATGAGGTTTCGTATGAAACGATCGCTCATGATCATGCTCGTCTTCGGTATCCTTTCCTGTGGCGCGGTCGCGCTTGCCGTGGGGGAAAACGCCTCCGTATCCGGCGACGGGGTGAGGATTCGGGAGGCACCCGGGACGTCCGGCGCGATAATCGGCTCGGTCAACAAGGGAACACGCCTTGCCGTGACCGCCCGGGCATCCCTCACCGAGACCATTGACGGGCACCTGGATTTTTGGTATGCCGTGCTGTATCAGGGAAAGAAGGGATATATATTCGGGCGGTTCCTGGCGTTGGACGCCGGGGCGGTCATCCCCGCGGAGGGGGCGCCGGCGCCCCAGGTGCCGACGCTTGCCGCCGTAGCCGTACGTCCCGAGGATATCATCGGCGATTGGGCGCTTTTCGACGGGTCGCCGCCGGTCATCTATACCCTCGAGCCGGAAGGGTCGGCCGCGTATCTATCCTTCCAGTGGGATCTCGATATGGCGGCGACGGGCCACAGGGTTTCGAGAAAGTACCTCACGGCCGACCTCGTCCGGGGGAGCTATACGATCGAGGGCTCAACGGTGCGCGTCGCCTGGTACTGGGGCGAAAAAGCCGAGAGCCTGTTTACCGTCCAGAAGGGCAAGGACGGCATGATCCTGGTTATCGACGGGAAAGAGATCGGCGCCCGGTTTCATACGCAGGCGCCGGGGCAACACCCATCGGCGACATCGTGATAAACACCGAGCCCGACCTGTGACGATGAGCATCGACGACGGCCCGCGGCCGTAACGCGTAAACCGGCGCCGTTTTTTGATTGAAGTCTTATGTATTTGTGCTATTATTAACCAGATAAGGTTCTTATAACTGGATCGAGAGAGACCCACTACGACAGGGAGGAGAGTATGTCCGGCCATTCAAAATGGGCGAGCATTAAGCACAAAAAGGGGGCGGTGGACGCCAAGCGGGGCAAGGCGTTCACAAAGTTGATCAAGGAACTGACCGTCGCCGCGCGGATGGGCGGCGCCGATCCGAATTTCAATCCGAGGCTTCGCACGGCCGTCGCCGCAGCCAAGGCGGCCAACATGCCCAAGGACAACATCGACCGCGCCGTAAAGAAGGGCACGGGAGATTTGGATGGAGTTCACTACGAGGAGGTCGTCTACGAGGGATACGGGCCGGCCGGTGTCGCCCTTATCGTAGAGGTTCTGACCGACAACCGGAACCGCACGGTGGCCGATATTAGATATATCCTTTCGAGGAACTCAGGGAGGCTCGGCGAGACCGGCTCCGTGAGCTACATGTTCGAAAAACGGGGGGTTGTCTCCATAGACAAGAGCGGCATCGATGAAGACAGGCTGATGGGCGACGCCCTCGACGCCGGGGCGCTGGATGTCATCGACGAGGGGAGCACGTTTGAGGTCATAACCGAGCCGTCGGATTTCGAGGCGGTCAGGGGCGCCCTCGAAAAGAAGGACTTTTCGATCTCCGAGGCGTCGGTGACAATGCTGCCGAAAAACAGCGTGGCGGTAACGGGTAAGGACGCCGAGAGGATGCTCCGGCTCATGGATGCCCTGGAGGATAACGACGACGTGCAAAACGTCTACGCCAATTTTGACATTCCCGATGAAGTCATGGAGGAGCTGAATATCTAGCGGGGTTATCGTCGGCATCGACCCGGGGATCACCGTTACGGGATACGGCGTTATCCGCGGGGGGAAGACGCTCCAGGTGGTCTCAAAAGGTGAGATTCGCCCGAAGGCCGATCTGCCCCTGGCCCAGCGCCTTGACGCTATCTTTTCGGGTATCCAGCTCATCCTGACTGAATCCTCCCCCGATGCCCTCGCGGTGGAGGGGCTCTTTCATGCCAAGAACGTATCCAGCGCGCTGACGCTTGCCCATGCGCGGGGTGTTGTCTTTCTGGCGGCGGCGCGCTACGACATCCCGGTCTTCGAGTATTCTCCGCGAGAGGTGAAATCGGCGGTCACCGGATACGGCGCCGCCGAAAAGGGTCAGGTTGAATCGATGATCAGGGTGATCCTCTGTGTTGAGGGAAAGGTATCCAGTCACGCCTGTGACGCGCTGGCGGTGGCGCTCTGCCATTACCACGGCGCCCGGTTTCGCGAGATACAGGGCATGGTATGATCGCAGAGCTTACCGGCATAATCGTAAAAAAGGCGTTTAACCACGTCGTGCTTGACGTAGGCGGTGTCGGCTATCTGGTGCTGATCCCGCTCTCGACCTTCTCGGCCCTGCCCGACGACGACCGGGCCGTTCGGCTCTATATCCACACCCACGTCCGGGAAGACGCCATCTCGCTGTTCGGTTTCTGTTCGGAACAGGAGCGGGAGCTTTTCGTCGACCTTATCTCGGTCTCCGGCATCGGCCCCAAGCTCGCCACTACGATCCTCTCGGGCGCGTCGGCCCACGAGGTTCGGTCCTATATCGTGGGGGGCAACGTTACCGGGTTTGTGGGTCTGCCGGGCGTCGGCAAGAAGACGGCCGAGCGGATTGTCCTGGAGCTCAAGGAGAAGCTGGCCAAACGGGGGGCGGCGGGCGGCGAGGCCCGTGAGGGTGAGGCGGGAGGGCCCGCCGACGTGGCGGAGGCCCTCGTCAACCTCGGCTACACCCGTGTCCAGGCCCACGACGCGGTCCGGGAAGCGACCAAGGACGGCGCAACCGACCTCGGCGAGATCCTGAAGAGGGCGCTGAAGGCCCTCTCAAAATGGTAAGGTGATCGATGGACGTTCGCATCAACAACCCCCAGCCCACCGACGACGACAGGCTTTTCGAAGAGGGCCTGAGGCCGCGGAGCCTATCGGAGTTCGTGGGGCAGAACGCGATCAAGGAAAACCTCTCGATATTTATCGAGGCGGCCAGGCGGCGTAACGAGGCCCTGGACCACGTGCTGCTCCTCGGGCCGCCGGGCCTGGGCAAGACGACGCTCGCCCACGTCATCTCCCACGAGCTTGGGGTTACGATAAGAACTACCTCCGGCCCGGTCATCGAGAGGGCCGGTGACCTGGCGGCCATCCTCACCAACCTCGAGGAGCGCGAGATCCTCTTTATCGACGAAATCCACCGTCTTTCGCCCGCCGTGGAGGAGATCCTCTACCCGGCGATGGAGGATTATTCGCTGGATGTAATCATCGGCCAGGGGCCAAGCGCCCGCAGTATCAAGCTGGGCCTTCCTCCCTATACCCTGGTGGGGGCTACCACGAGGGCGGGGCTCATCACCTCACCGCTCCGGGATCGGTTCGGGGTAGTGGCGCGGCTCGACTTCTACACCGCCCAGGACCTGACGGCCATCGCGCGCCGATCGGCGGCGATCCTCGGTATACAGATTACCGAGGAGGGTGCAACCCAGATCGCGTCCCGGTCCCGGGGCACGCCCCGGGTAGCCAACCGGCTCGTCAGACGCGTGAGGGATTTCGCTGAAGTTAGGGCCGACGGGATCATCGACGGCCGCGTGGCCCACGAGGCGCTTACCCTCTTCAAGGTGGATGAGGCGGGATTTGACGAGATGGACCGTAAGCTCCTGCTGGCCATCATCGATAAGTTCGACGGCGGCCCGGTGGGCATTGAAACGCTGTCGGCCGCCCTGGGGGAAAATAAGGATACGATCGAAGATCTCTATGAACCCTACCTCATACAGGAAGGTTATCTCGACCGGACACCTCGGGGGAGGGTTGCCACCCGGCGCGCCTACGAGCACCTCGACCGGAAGGCCACGAAACGGCAAAAGCAGTTCTTTGAATAAAATTCCTTGCGAAAAAGAGACCCGTGTGGTATACAATCTCAATACATCGGAAACACTCTCGTTCGATCTTTCCCTACTGGTATCCTGAGACTCTCCCGTGCTCGGAGGGGTTTTTGGCAGCATGATTCCGGGATTTAATCATAATATACGATATCGGGGGGTCCTCTACCACATCCAGACCGAGGACAGCGGCATTGAAAATCCCGTAGTGACAACGCTCCTCTACAAGGGCGGCACCATCCTTTCCTCCAAGCGGACCAGCTATTCGGACATCGTCAATTCAGACAAAATGGAAGAGGTGGTCAAGGAGATCATGAAGGAACAGCATAAGCTGATGCTGTTCGATCTCAAGAACGGGGTATTTGAGAAGGCGGAAAAGGAGGCTGTGGCCGATACGAAGAAGGAAGAGGTAGTCTTCGGAGACAGCGTGATCTCGGAAAAATCACTGGACGAAGTCATCCTTGACTACCTGGCAGCAGAGGATACGGATTCAAAGAAATAGTATGGCACCAGGATCATTTCCGAGAGGTGGGGGCTGGAGATCTTTCGGGCAATGATTTTTTTTTAATACAATGACTGAACCCATGATTCGCCTCCACCACGTATATAAAAACTACGGCACCGGCCATGATGCCCTGGTTGACGTCACCTTCTCAGTTGCCCGAGGGGAATTTCTCTTCCTTACCGGACCGTCGGGCGCCGGAAAGACCACCCTCCTAAAACTCCTGTATCTGGCGGAACATCCGACGAAAGGGCAGGTCTTTATCAACGGGGTCAACGCGAGCACGATCCAGGAGCGAAAGATCCCCTACCTCCGGAGGGCCGTGGGAGTGGTCTTCCAGGATTTTAAGCTCCTGACCTCCGTGACGGTGGCCGAGAACATCGCCTTTCCGCTCGAGGTCATGGGGATGCCGCGCCACGAGATAAAAAAGCAGGTGATGCGAGTCCTTAAATTCGTGGGGCTCCAGGATAAGTACGACGCAAAACCCCTGGAGCTGTCCGGCGGGGAACAGCAGCGGGTGGCCATCGCCCGTGCGGTCGCCAACGAGCCGCCGATCCTGATAGCCGACGAGCCCACGGGCAACCTGGACTCTGAGCTCACCATGGATATTATCAGGCTCATGAACTATATTCACCAGCGGGGCGCTACCGTCATTATGGCGACTCACAACAAGGACATCGTTGAACGGTTTCATATGCGGCTTATTTCGTTGTCCAGGGGAAGGATCGTAAACTGAATGTTTTTCGTTAGGTTCTCCTATTTTTTACGAAAGGCCCTCTCGAATTTCAAGGCCTATCCCCTGGTGACCATGCTGGCCACGGCCACCGTCGCGTTTTCCGTCTTTCTCTTCTGCGCGTACCTCCTGTTTCTGGTTAATCTTACGGGGCTTTTGGCGGGGGTCGGCACAACCGTCCGTGTTACCGTATATCTATCCGACTACCTTGAGGGGCAGCAGATCGAAGAGGTGAAGGACGCCATCCTTTCCATCAAGGAAGTCGACGGCGCCACTTTCATCTCCAAAGAGGAGGCGCTCACGTTCCTCAAAGAGTCATTTCAGGATCAGGCCGAGGTCCTGGAAGGGCTTGACGGCAATCCGCTTCCCGCCTCTTTCGAGGTGACGCTGCTCGAGAGCAGCCGCACACCCGAATCCATACGGCTCGTTGCCGATAAGATCGGGCGCATGAGGGGCGTCGATGACGTTGTCTATCCCCGGGAGTGGTTGACGCGTTTTCACGAATTCGTGCGGTTCGTCCAGGCGGCCGGTGTTGCCGTTGGGGCCGTCCTTTCGCTGGTGGCCGTCGCTATTATCGCCAATACCTTCAAACTCATCATTCTCTCCCGCCGGCAGGAGATAGAGATCATGAAGCTCGTGGGCGCCACGAATTCCCTCATCAAGACCCCAATCCTGATGGAGGGAATGCTGGTGGGGCTTGTCGGCTCAACAGCCGCCGTTGCCGGGCTTTTTGCATTGTTCTCGTATTTCATGGAGCACTTCTACGAGTCCGTTAGCCTCTTTGTCGGTCCCGTCGTGCTGGCTTTCTTCTCGCCGCCTATTATCGGCGCCGTAATCGGCGCGAGCACGCTGCTGGGTCTTGCGGGAAGCCTGCTATCGTTCGGGAGGTTGTTGAAGGTGTAGTATGCGGGTTTGGGTGGGAGCCGTCGTTCTGCTGGTCATGATGTCTCTGGTCCCCGTCGCGAAGACGGAGGAAATCCAGGACAAGACCAAAGAGCTGACCACCATCAAGAAGGAGATCGAGGAGAAGCGCCGGAAAATCAAAGAAGCCGCGAAAGAGGAAAAATCGATCCTCTCGCAGCTCTCGGAGATGGATAAGAAGCTCTCGGGCAAGGAAAAAGAGATCGTGTCCATCGGACACGAGATCGACGCGGCAGACGGGGATATCAAGCAGCTCGAGTTTGCCGTTGCCGAGATCAAGGGCAGGATCGCATCCAAGCGTAAGGAGATTGAAAAGCGTCTGGCCGCCCTCTATAAACTGGGGGAAGCGGGGTATCTGCCGGTCCTGTTTTGCGCGGCGGACGCGGATGACGTCAAGCGGCGGGGGAAATACCTCTCGGCGGTCATCAATTCGGACCGGGCGCTCTTTGATTCATTTGCGGCCGATCTTGACGAACTGGAGAGTTCGATGCAGGAGCTGAAGGCCGAAAAGAGCGCGCTCGTGCTCCTCAGGGAAAACGCAGACAAGAAGACCCTCGATCTGTTGCGGGAAAAGGAGCGGCGAACGTCGTACCTGTCCGGCATCCGGGAGAAAAAGTCGTCATACGAGCAGGCGCTCTTGGAGCTGGAGACCGCGCAAAAAAAGCTCTCGGCGCTCATTGAGCTGCTGCAGCAGGAAAAAGAGCGCAAGGAGCGGGAGGCGAGAGAGGCCAAGGAGCGGGCGAAGAAAGATACTAAAGAGAAAACGGTTCCGGTAAAGGAACCTCTATCGGTGCCTTCCGGGGTAAATTTCGTCGGTCTCAAGGGCAAGCTTCCCTACCCAACCGGAGGCACCATTATTACCAAATACGGCAAGGGTAAGGACCCCAAGTACGACAATCCGGTCTACAGCAAGGGGATAGAAATAAAGGCCCCGTTGGGCAGCCCCATTATCTCCGTTGCCGACGGCCAGATTGTCTATTCCGACTACTTTATGGGCTACGGCAACCTCGTTATCATCGATCACGGCGACGGCTACTATACGGTATATGCTCATGCGCAGACCTTAGCGAAGAAGGTCGGTGACAAGGTAAAGGCAAAAGAAAAAATCGGGACGGTCGGCGACACCGGGTCGCTTAAGGGCCCAACGCTTTATTTTGAGATCAGGCATCACGGCAGCACGGCCGATCCCGAGCAATGGCTGGCGGCCAAATGAATAACCAACGGCGGGGCGCCCGACTTGGGATACACAAGAAAGGAGACAGAACATGTCAGCAGGTAACGGCAGGTTAAGGATCATTATCGTCTTTGTCCTGGTCTTTCTCGTCGGCGTATCGGCGGGAAAGGGATTAGACAAGGTTTTGGCGGCTTCTTCGAACGGCACCTACAAAAACCTCGAGCAGTTCATCGATGTCCTCAATCTGGTCAAGGAGAATTACGTCACCGAGGTGGATACGAACACGCTGATCACCAATGCGATCCGCGGGATGGTCTCCGGACTTGACCCCCACAGCGCCTTCTTTTCCCCCGACGAATACAAAGAGCTCCAGGTGGAGACCAGCGGCAGCTTCGGCGGCCTCGGGATAGAGCTGGGCATCATCGATAGTTACCCCGGCATCATTTCGCCCATCGAGGATACCCCCGCCTGGCGCATCGGGCTGAAGGCGGGCGACAAGATCGTGGCAATCGAGGGTAAATCCGCCGACGGCTTGCCGATTACCGAGGCGGTCAAGAAGCTCCGGGGTAAACCCGGCACGAAGGTCACCATCTCCATCATGCGGGAGGGGTTTACCAAGCCGAGGGACTACACGATCACCCGGGAGATCATCAAGATCAAGAGCGTCAAATACGAGGTGTTTGACAACAATATCGCCTACGTGCGAATTGTGCAGTTCCAGGAGCGGACCTCTATTGATATGCGGACGGCTCTTGACGCCGTCGTCAAGAAGACCGGCGGCGACGTCCGGGGGATCATCCTCGACCTCAGGAACGATCCGGGCGGGCTCCTGGGTAAGTCGGTCGAGGTAGCCGACGACTTCATAGAAGAAGGGATCATCGTCTATACCAAGGGGAGGGTTTCCGGCAGCGACATCACCTTTAACGCCAAGAAGGACGGAACGCTGCCCACCGACATCCCGATGGTCGTGCTGGTCAACGGTGGAAGCGCCAGCGCCTCGGAGATCGTGGCGGGCGCCCTGAAGGACCACAAACGGGCCATCCTCATCGGTGAGAAGACCTACGGCAAGGGATCGGTGCAGACCATCATCCCGCTGCCCGACGGATCGGGCCTCAAGCTTACGACCGCCAAGTACTTCACCCCCAGCGGCGTATCGATTCAGGACAAGGGGATCATTCCGGATATCGTCATCGAGAACAAGGAACCGGAGGAGCCGGCCAACGGCGACGCGGTGACCGGAACTGAAGAGAAGAAGAAATTGCCCGACGCGCAGCTCGATAAGGCCAAAGAGGTCATCCTCAACTGGGACTCCTACAAGGGGATGCTTTCAAAATAGGCGATACCGCACGGGGCCGGCCCCTGAAGTCTTCGGCATAGGCCGGGATCAGGGACCGCGGCCCCTACCGTGACCCGACGACCTCAACCGGATTGGCGCGAACTTATATCGATGGCTATGGAACAGAATAAACAGCGAGGAAGAAAAAAGACATTAAGAACCGCCATCTTTTCTGCGCGGAAAAAGCCGGGCCGCCGCCTGGTGCGGCGCTACGCACTGGCGGCAGTTATCCTCCTGATCGTGCTGGTATTGGCGGTAGCGCTGCTGATACGGGTGCTGCAGCCGGATAATGAGGGAGTCGCCTCCGCCCCCCCGCCCCCCCTGATCGGCTCCCCGCTTACCCCGGACGAAACCCGGACCCGGATTGCCGCTTTGAATGAAAAAATAACGGAGGCGCTCTCCGATATCGGGCTTTCACCCGATTCGGTGTCGGAATTGACGGAGGCCGGGGAAAGCCGGCCCGATATAGAATACGTCCGAATCCAGGAGCACTACGCCGTTCCCGCAGGCATGAGGTCCGAGCGCGTCAGGGGATACCTGCAAGACTATGTCGAAGGATATCGGGGGGTTCTCTCCGAAGAAACGGCCGAGACGGCCCAGGGCGGTTTCGAGATGACCGTCTTCGCCTACGGCCTGCCGATCCGGGGCCTTTCCTTTTCCACAACGGCAGGTTCGCCGCCCCCTCCGCCCCCCCCCGGCGCCAAGCTTCCGAAGGTGGCCATTATTATCGACGATATGGGCGCCAACAGGGCGGCGCTGAACGACCTCCTTTCCCTCAAGTATCCCGTGACCATTGCGGTCATCCCGTTTCTGGAATTATCCACCGAGACGGCCGATACCGCCTATAAAAAGGGACGCGAAGTGATCCTCCACCTTCCCATGGAGCCGATGGACTACCCGCAGTATAATCCCGGCACGGGGGCGCTCTTCACCTTTATGACGGCCGACGAATTCAGGGCCGCTCTGGCCGAGGATCTGGCGGCGGTCCCCCATATCAGCGGAGTGAACAACCACATGGGCTCGTCACTGACCCAGGACCGGGAGAAGATGGAAATCGTCCTTGCAGCGATCAAGGAGCGCCGCCTCTTCTTCGTAGACTCCCGAACGACATCGAAGACGGTGGCGTACGACGCGGCGGTAAAGCTGGGGGTCTCGGCGCTGGAGCGAGACGTCTTTTTGGACAACGAGGCAAACGTCGAGAGCGTCAAGGCACAGATCGACGAGCTTATTAAAAAGGCAAAGGCCGAAGGCACCGCCCTCGGCATCGGCCACCCGCGCCCAGCGACGATCAAGGCGCTCAAGGAGATGGAAAAGAGGCTGACCGGGTCCGAGGTCCAGGTGGTGCCGGCAAGCGGTTTGTTGAAAAAATAGGTGGATACTCATGAAGAGCTTTCTTGACCTGATCATTAGCGGCGGGCCGCTGATGATCCCCATTATCCTGTGTTCCGTCATCGCCCTGGGGGTTTTCCTCGAAAGGTCGTTCTACCTCAGGAGAAAGAAGATCATCCCGGAGGACCTCCTGAGAGACGTGGAGGACCTCCTGAAAACGGACCGGGTAAACGACGTGCTGGCGCTCCTCAGGCGCGACCGCTCGCCGATGGCCAGGATATTTCTTGCCGCCACGAAAAACTACGGCAAGAGCCGCGAGACCATCAAGGTGGCCGTTGAAGAGGTCGGCGGGCAGGAGGCCGAATACCTCAACAAATACGTGGTGGTGCTATCGGTCATCGCGCAGGTGAGCCCGCTGTTGGGGCTCCTGGGCACCGTGCAGGGGATGATCCAGGTCTTCAATAAGGTCGTTTCGGGCAACGTGGCCGACCCGTCGCAGATGGCCGGCGGCATCTCGGTTGCGCTGATCACCACAGCCGGCGGGCTCACGGTGGCAATCCCCGCGCTCATCGGGTATCACTATCTGCAGGGGAAAGTAAATGACCTGGTGCTGGACATGCAGCAATACAGCATCGGGCTGGTGGAGCTCATCAAGGGAGAGGACGAAGAGGTACGGCCGTGAACTTTACCAAGCGGGCCAAATCGGGGGGCGAGGTCTTCATCAACCTGACCTCGCTGATCGACGTGGTGCTCAACCTGATCATCTTCTTCGTCCTCGCGACGACCTTTGTCCGCCCCTCGGGGCTCAAGGTGGAGCTGCCGCGCTCGGCGGTTGAGGAGACGGTAAAGGCCGGCGAGGAAGTGGTCGTGATGGTGACAAAGGAAAACGAGATCCTCCTGGACGGACAGCCCTACACCGCCGATACGCTGTTGGATAAGCTCACGGCGATCAAGGAGGAGGACTCGGGCAAGACCATTACCATCCAGGCCGACGAGAATTCATCCCACGGGGCGGTGGTCTCGGTCATGGACGCCGCCAAACGGGCGGGGTTCGAGAAACTCTCGATAGCCACTAAGAAGGAAGGGACAGGCCCGTAGGCTGCGGACTACCGAAAAACGCCGCCCTCCGCCGTCATGACGAGCGTCCGGGCGGTATCTACGTCTCTCCTACGCGAACGACACATCCAAAATCATCATAATCAGAAAGCCAAGCATCGTGCCGCCGGTGGCCAGGTGCGTGTTGCCCTCTCGCTGCGATTCGGGGATCACCTCTTCCACCACCACGAAGATCATGGCCCCGGCCGCGAATGCCAGGGCGTAAGGGAGCAGCGGTCTGGCTATGACGACCACCATTGCGCCGATTACGGCAGCCACCGGCTCGACCACCGCGGAAAGCTGGCCGTACCAGAAGCTCTTCAGGCGGCTCATCCCTTCCCTGCGGAGCGGGGCCGATATCGCCAATCCTTCGGGCAGGTTTTGGATTCCTATTCCCACCGCCAGGGCGACTGCGGCCGGAAGCGTGGTGAACGAGGCGCCGGCCCCCACCGAGCCGAAGGCAACCCCAATCGCCAGCCCCTCGGGGATGTTGTGCAGGGTGATGGCCAGCACCAGCAGGACGCTCCGGTTCCAGGAGGTTCGTATTCCTTCGGCCTCATTCGTGGGAAACCCGATGTGAAGGTGCGGCAGGACCGCGTCGACCGATCGCAGGACGGTGAACCCGAGCAGGAAACCGGCCGCGGCGGGAAACCATGACGCGATCACGTGCCCTTGCGACAACTCGATGGCGGGCGCCAGCAGCGACCAGAAGCTGGCGGCGATCATAACGCCGGCGGCAAGCCCCAGCATGAAGTCGAGGAGCTTCTTGCTGACTTGTTTTGTCGCGAATATGACCGACGCCCCGAGCGCGGTCAGCGCCCAGGTAAAAATGCCGGCCGCGAGCGCCTGCGAAGCCGGATTCATCTGCCGCACGTAATCAAGCATATCCACCATTGTCCCGATCTCCCGGCAACGTATTCAACAAAGCGGCTCACGGCACAGCATCCGCGCGTCGCATTGATATACCGATACGAAAAAGAAGACGGAGGTTCGTCCCCGCGCGAGTATTCGGGGGGGGGTAAGTATCCGATGTATCACTTCTCCTAGTGCGCGGGAAGCGGGCCGTATCGTATGGGTTGCCTCCCGCCGTCACCGAACCGCGCCGATTACTTCCCGGCCTTGAGCAGGTCGCGGATCTCGGCCAGCAGCTTCTCCTGATTCGAGGGCCCGGGGGGCGCTTCCTCTTTCTTCTTCTGCAGCTTATTCATCCCGAGCACAACCAGAAAGATCGCAAACGCGATGATGATAAAGTCGATGACCGTGTTGATAAAGACGCCGTATTTGACCGCAACCGCGGGGACTTCGCCGGACGCGTCCTTGAGGGTGATCATCAGGTTCGAAAAGTCCACCCCGCCGAGCAACATACCGATGGGTGGCATGAGGACGTCGGTTACAAACGAGCTGACGATCTTGCCGAACGCCGCGCCGATCACGATGCCGACCGCCATATCGACCACGTTTCCGCGCATGGCGAAGTTCTTGAACTCCTTCAACAGGCCCATCACACACCTCCGTAATTACTGCGTGTTTGCTTTTTAAATGCCCGGGAGCGCTATTTAAAAAACCGGGCGGTAACGACAATACTACCACCCGTCTTCCAGAACGTCAACTATCGCCCGTCGCGTTACGGCGGCGCGCCGCCCGATAGACAAAATCCGCGTCTTTGCGCGGATTTTTCTAAAGATGTCGGGGCAATGTCGTGTACCGGTTCTCAGCAAACCGCCCTGAAAAACCGACGCTTGTATTCACTCCCTTTATCGGTATCTCCCGCCCGAACCGCCGGGAGGAGCGTTCCAGCACGCGCGCGGCCGTATCCGGCAGGCTAAGCCATCTTGATCTCGTAGTAGCACGTGTCGTCACCCTTTGCCTTGCATTTCGTCTCGATGACCTGCCCCGCGTTTTTGCCGTACGCCCAGTCGGCGATGTATTGAAGCGCACCTGTATATTGAAGACAGACCGGCCTGTTCGTTCCCGAGGCGTGATACGGTGAGCACACCGTGCAGTCAAAGCAGTCGAAATCAACCCTCCCCGTGCCGGTCATCACCGTCTTCCCCTTGCCGATCACAATCGAGAGGAATTCGCTGCACTTGTTATATTTTTCATCGGGGGTAAGGTCCTTAAAGGCGTCAAACGCATGGCCGAACTCGTTCCCGTATTGTACGGCCGCGTATCCGACCCGCCTCCATATGCTCAGCGCTCCCTTGAGCCCGACGAGCTCGGCGACCTCGATATAGAGCCGGGATTGTGATTCCACGGAAATGTTGGGACTCAAATCGTACGGGGGGGGAGCGTCATAGATGTCCTCGAACCCCGCATTTCTGAAAACTATTCTCGCGCCGTTGTTCCCCAGGATTTCGGTGAAGCAATCGACAGCCGCACGTATGGACATATTCGTCGCCCTTCTCTCGTCGCTGCTCATAATGGACAACTCCTAAAATTGATAATGTTAGCATAGCAAAACGGTATTGTACAATCGCTTTCGCGCCCTTTGGGTCTCGCGGATGGCTCCACCACGCACGCACTGCGCCCGGCAGATCGTACGACCCTCAATCCAGGCGAGCGAGGAATTGAGGCCCAGTAATACTAGAGCAATTACTATACCAAGCTGGAATAGAGGGGCTTTGAATTATTTACGATACTCTTAAGAAAAAGACGGAGTTTATAGCACGAATGTCCTAACCGGTCGCAACGCGCCTTCCGAACGAAGTGGCTGGATGAACGCAAACTGCCAAATATTTGGCACCGGAGGGAGTTGCACGGTATTACTGGCTTTTAACCTGGCTCAAAGCGCAAATTATTCTTCAGGTCGTTTAATAAACAGGCAAAGATGTTTCCGAATTTCGTGCAGACCGCTTCAATTATTCGTATTTTTCGTTGGGTACACCTAAAAAGAAGGAAAAAGGGGCACGGTCTCCGTTTGGACTCGATTTACCCGGCCCTCCGCAGGCCTTCGGTCCCTCACTCCCGCACCGGGAGCTCCCGCCCGCACCTCCGGCACGAGCGCACCACGCCGCGCTTTCGGTCGTTCCTGAAGACGTGATCCATTACGTCGCAATCCGGGCAGAGGTCGAAGTTTCGGAAGAGAACCTTCCCCTCGGCCGTCCTGATGAACTTGATGTCGACAAACCTGAGCCAGAAGCGGTTGGTCGCCTCGGTCATCTTCCCGTCGGCCGACACCTCGTCGAATAAAAACCCCCCCACCCCGATGATGAAGGCCCCCCGGGGCAGCACGACGGCATTGCGGCCGGGGTCATAGGACCCGCCGTGGGCCAATCCGGGAGTGTTTACGCCCTCGGTAAGTACGATCTCGATACCCATCGCGCCTCTCCGCTTGCAGAAAAAAGTGAACCATATCAGCGGGCGGCGTCGTTGTCAAGAACTCTCGGAGGCGGATACGTCGTGTGCGCCGCAGACGCATTTTTAGATTGATACGCGCACCGTTCTCGTGTAGTCTATACCCTACGTCCACCGATAATTCTCACCGGCGCTCCACTCTCTCTGACGACGATGGTCTTCCTCGGCGATCTGGAAAAAGCGGCACAATTACGTAACCATTCGCGGAGTCCACCCATGAAACCGACCGGCCACACCCTCTGCCCGACAAACCTTATCCACGACGCACTTTCCGAGGCGGCGCGGCCGCTGCCGGACGGTTCCTCCCGCACGGCCTATATCTTTCGCGACAGACGCATCAGCTTTAAAGACGTGGACGAGGCCTCCGACCGGGTTGCGGCGGGCCTGCTGAAGCTCGGGGTCGTCCGGGGCGACCGCATCGGGATGATCGGCGCCAATCAGCCCGAATGGCTCTACACCTATTTTGCCGCCGCCAAGATCGGGGCGACGGTCGTGGCCCTCAACGTCCGCTACCGGGACGTGGAGCTCGAATATATGCTCAACCAGAGCCAAACCAGGGCCCTGGTCACCATCACCGAGCTTGGGGGTTTTGACTACGTGGGATTCTTCGACTCGTTTCGGGCGCAGATCCCCACGGTGACCGACTTTATTTTCATAGAGTCCGATTCGACCC
Organism: uncultured delta proteobacterium; assembly: GCA_963735595.1. Taxonomy (GTDB): domain Bacteria; phylum Desulfobacterota; class Zymogenia; order Zymogenales; family Zymogenaceae; genus JAFGAS01. The sequence goes on from CAVTLK010000005.1 coordinate 323,302, forward strand.
CGGCCGACGCGATCGGGAAATTTTCCGGCGGCCACTCGTATCGCCGACTCTTGGAGGCGCCGGTTGACGAGGCCGCGCTGGCCAAGGCCAGGGCGGCGGTGGTCCCCGGCGACCTGATTATCATCATCTACACCTCCGGGACCACGGGAAAACCCAAGGGGGCGGCCATCTCCCACAAGAGCCAGCTCGCCTCGGCCCGGGCCCAGGTAGAGCACGCCGGGATGACCCACGAGGACAGTCTGCTGGTGGTGCTGCCGCTCAACCATGTGGGGGGCATCACCTGCGCGATCCTCTCCAGCATCCTGGCGAAGGCTGCCGGCGTACTGATCCCCATCCCCGACCCCGGAGACGTGGTCAGGCAGGCGGCCGCCTACGCCCCCACGGTCTACGGCGGCGTGCCCACCCTCTATACTATACTCTTCATGAACCCGGACTTCCTCAAGCTCGACATGAGCGGGGTGAGGCTTGCGATATGCGGCGGCTCTAACGCGGAGCCGGCGCTGCTGACCCGAATCCAGGAGGTTTTCCCCAACGCGAAGGTGATGAACCTCTACGGCCTCTCGGAGACCTCCGGCGCGGTCGTGCTTTCGCCATGGGAGAGCGATTTCGAGACGACGGTGCGCTCCATCGGCAAACCGATCAGCGATTTCAGGGTCAAAGTAGTCGATCCGGCGGGTGCGGAGCTACCGACCGGGGAGGTCGGCGAGCTTTGCTTTTCGGCCGACGCCGTCTGCCGGGGGTATTTCAGGATGCCCGGGGAGACCGCCGAGACCTTCGATAAGGACGGCTGGCTCCATACCGGGGACATGGGGTGCCTTGACGAACAGGGGTACATCACGCTCAAGGGGAGAAAGAAGGAGATGTACCTGCAGGGTGGCTACAACGTCTACCCGGTGGAGGTGGAAAACCTCCTCGGCAAACACCCGAAGGTCCTCATGGCGGCGGGTATCGGCGTGCCCGACCCGGTGCTGGGGGAGGTAGGCCGCTACTATATCGTGCCCCGGCCGGGGACCGACCCCACCGAGGAAGAGCTCAAGGCCTACTGCAAACAGCACCTTGCCGACTATAAAGTCCCCCGGCAGATCGTCTTTCGGGAGTCGCTCCCGCTGACCCCGGTGGGAAAGATCATGAAACTGAGACTCAGGGAAGAGTTCGAAAAGTCGGAACAGTAGGCACGGCCCACGAGAGTCCGGTTTTCGCCGGGATACGCGTTGGCGCCCCGGCCCCGGCGGCGGCCTGCCGCCCGGAACGCCGGTTTTCATCCGGAAGGCGAGGTTAGGCGATGGAATTGAACGCAGCCCTTCTTGGTTTAATCGTCTTCGGCCACATCACCGACGAGGCGAGCCCGCTCCGGCGGCTCCTCCTGAAGGGCTATGCATCCAAGGAGGTCGAGCTCCTCAAAATCCTTTTCCGTGTCAGCCGCCTTTCGATCATGAAACGGGCGTGGTTCCGAAAGCCCTTCTATTATCTCTTCGCCCATTTCCTGGGGACCCGCGGGGTGGTCTGCCAGGCGGCGACGCTTGCCGAAGCCCATGCCTTCATCGACGACCTTCCCGAGGAGTACGCGCTGGCCGTGGGGCCGTGCCGCTGCCGGGTCGGCAACAAGAACTGCGACCACGAGGTCATGACGGACATCGTCATCCGCCGCACTGCGCCCATCTGGTACAAGGAGCTCTTCCCGAAGGACTACCGCGTGATTTCCAAAAAGGAGGCCAAGGAGATTTGCCGGACGTCGCGAAAGGCCGGCATGATCCAGTCGATCGACCGGCACCTCTATTACCGAAACAGCGAAAACTACTTTGTCGTCTGCAACTGCTGCAAGGAATCGTGCGTCCCGATCATCGCCTACCGGCTCTTCAAGGACGAGCCGTACCGGTTCTTCCCCTCGCGTTCCGTTTCGACGGTGGACGAGGCAAAATGCCGGTCCTGCGGCACGTGCATCGAGGCCTGCCCCTTCGAGGAACGGACGCTCGCGTCCGGGGACGGGCGGGCCGCCCGCAGCGGCGGAAAAACGGCTGCCCGCTCCAGCAAGATCGTCGCCCGCGTGCTCAACTGCCAGGGATGCGGGCGCTGCGCCGACGTCTGCCAGGCGAAAGCGACGTTCATGATACCGCGGGAGGACTCTCCGCTGCGGGACGTGAAACCGTGGTGAGACACCGGGAGAACAACCGCCGTAACCCCGAAAATCCCGGTGTGGAGGATGAGAACCGCCGATCATGGGTAAGAGAAAAATCGGGATCGTGTTCATGAGAACGATACGAGGGATCGCCGTCCTAATCCTGCTCGGGCTGTCGACGCTGGCCGGCGGCGATCCCTTCGGAACGGCGGAGCCGCTCTGGAGCCGCTATTTCGAAAAGAACCCCCGGGTGAGAGAGATACTCGGTACGCGCGATATACCCCTCACGGATCGGGAGCGGTGCGAGGCGGTCCGGGAGATGTTCCGAGAGGCCGGGCCGGCCGAGCCGGTACTGGAGGCGTCGGATTGTATTGAGACGTGCCCGGGAAACGTAGTTGGGAAGCTGCCGGGGCCCGCGCCCGGCGCGATCATCATCTCGGCACACCTGGATCGGGCCGGATCGGGGGAGGGGGCGGTCGACGATTTCTCCGGGGTGGTCATGGTGGCGATGCTGCTGGGCCATTTCCGGGACCGGATGCACAGACATACGCTGATATTTGTCGCGTTCGACGGGGAGGAAGAGGGCCTGAACGGCTCGCGTCGGTTTATCGAGACAAGCACACACATGCCGAAGGATGTCCTGGCCGTAATCAACCTCGAGTGCCTCGGCGTCACGTTTCCCCGCTCGTGGGAGGAGGGGTCGTCGGAGTCGCTCGAGGAGATGTTTATCACAGCCGGGAAACTAAACCGGATCGATTCCGGGCCCGTATCGGTCAGGGGCGTGAAGGCCGATTCGATCGCGTTCCTGGAGGCGGGCTATCCCGCGATCACCGTCCATGGTATCGACCCGGAGGATATCAGGCGCCTCGGGACCGGTTGGGACCGGGCCGGGGTCGTGCGGACCGACATACTCTCGGTAACCTTCGACGCGCTGACCGAATTTATCCGTGAGCTGGACGCGCTCGCGATCGCCCCGGACGCGGCAAACGAGACATACCCGTGAAAAATGCGCGCCTTTTTGGTCCGTGCGAAGAAAAATGTTGACACGGCGGGGCGTCACGGTAGAATACTGACTGGTCAGTAAACGAGACAAGGACAACTCATGCCGACGAAGGAAGAGCTCAAGAACCGCCGCGAAACCCAGATCACCCGCGCCGCCTACGAGATTATCGCAAAGAACGGGTACGAAAATATCACCGTCCAGGACATAGCCGATCACGCCGGCTTTTCCAAGGGAATCGTCTACTACTACTTCAAGAGCAAAGACGATGTCATGGTTTCCCTGTTCAACTCCATTATCGGGGTCATCGACAACCGCTTTGCTGAGGTCAGGAGGAAGAACCCCGATCCCCGGCAGCAGCTCGAAAGCGTCATCAAGATAAGCCTGGACATTATCAATGAGCATATAGAGTTCTACCGGGTGATCATGGTCTTCTGGACTCACGTCCACCACAAGCAGTTTATGAGAGAGATAAATGCGAAGCTCTTTTCGCATTGGCGGCGCGAGATCGAAAAGATCCTCAAGCTCGGTGTGGACCGGGGCGTGTTTGCGCCGGGGCTTGCGGTGAGCCTTACGGCATCGGCCATAATCGCGCGGGTCCTGGGGATATCGCTGCAGTATATCTTCGACCCGAGCGCGTTTGACCTGGGGGTTATGCGGGAGCGGGTCGTCCAGGAAATACTTTCGAGCGTATAAGGGGGGTGAACGCGGGCAGGGACTCTGTGACGGAGCAGCGGACGGCTCGCAGGCCGCAGTTATAGATCGTTTTGATACAGACACATAATGGAGGCCTCCTATGAAGTATCCCGATATTGCATTTGAACCTTTTTTCACGTTCGTCCACCGGCCCCGGATCTTGTATTCCCCGGGTGTGCGGGCCGAGGTCGCCTATGAGATGGGGCAGCTCGGGGGGACGAAGGCGGTAATCTTCACCGACCAGGGGATCGTCAAGGCGGGGGTCTGCGACATGGTCGCCGACGAGGTGAAGAAGTCCGACCTCAAGCTCGTGGGGATTTTCGACTCGATCGTCCAGGACGCCCGGATCGACATCATCAACGAGGGGACGAAGTTCTACAAGAAGAACGGCGCCGATTGCATGATCGTCATCGGCGGCGGCAGCGTCATGGACACCGCCAAGGCCGTCAACATCATGGTAGGCCAGGGACACGAAGACTTCAAACCGCTGGCCGAACAGGCGGCACTCTATGACGACGCGAAACGCCTTCCCCCCCATATTGCGTTTCCGACGACGGCCGGGACCGGCAGCGAGGTGACGTTTGCGATGGTGGTTCTAGATACGGCTGCCCACGCGAAGCTCTCGGTGGCCCACCCCTACTGCACGTGCGACCTGGCGATGCTCGACCCGGAGCTGATGGTGAAGCTCCCGCCCAAGATAACGGCGTTTACCGGCATGGACGCGCTCACCCATGCGGTGGAGGGGGTTACCGCCACGTCGGCCGAGCCGATCGCGGATGCGCTCAACCTTCACGCGATCCGGATGGTCTTCAAGTTCCTGCCGCTAGCCGTCAAGGAGCCGGACAACGTCGACGCCCGGGGCGGAATGCTGCTTGCCAGCTGCATTGCCGGCATGGGGTTCGGCAACTCCATGACCGGGGCGGTCCACGCCACGGCCCATGCGCTGGGCGGTGTCTACAGTATCCCCCACGGCCTGGCCAACGCGATCATGCTGCCGATCGTGATGGACTATAACGTCGAGGCGACGCCGGAGCGCTTCATGATGGCCGCCGATGCCATGGGGATCAACGTGGAGGGGATGGATCCCGTCAAGGCCGGCAGGGCAGCGGTCCAGGCCGTCAGGGACCTCAAGAAGGATATCGGGCTTACCGATACGCTGGCGAGCCTCGGCGTGCCGGACGACCGCGAGAAGCTGCAGCCCCTGGCCGAGACCGCCATGGGAGATTCCCAGATCAGCTACAACCCGAACCCGATCGAGGAATCCGATATCCTGGATCTCTACCTCAAGGCAATGAAATAATCGCCGCGGCGTTTAAATGATTACGTGATTTGTGCGGGAAAACGATAGATATCATTTAGTAGATTTATGTGGAGGATACCATGGAATTCTGGAAAGACGCCAAAGAGCCTATCGACGCGTTTTTAAAAATGTTTGAAAAATGCATGAAAGACCCGGAGTTATCCGCAGGCCTCAAGAAGGTCAACCAGGTCATCCTGTTTGACTACACCCAGGACGGCCCCGACTGTTCCTTCTGGATCGACACCCGCGGGGGTAAGCTCACCGCCGGCCCCGGCAAGCCTGCGGACAAGCCGGACCTCGTGATGAGCCTGTCGGCGGACGACGCGCACCGGTCATGGTCCAACAAGCTCAACCCGGTCATGGCCATCACCCGGGGCAAGATCAAGGTCAAGGGATCGGCCACGGGGCTGTTGAAGCTGGCCCCGAAGCTCAAGAGGGTCGCCGAACTATATAATGAGGTACTCACGGAGTCGGGCCAGGAGGCAAAAATCCTCAAGTAGGGGGGGATGCGGCCGCTTTTCTATATTGGTGTCCGAAAACAGGCGGTGCCGGCAGGCATACTTCATCGTTTTTTGAATACGGCCCGTGAGACGTCACGTCACCGGATGCGTCGAGCCACGGGTCCGCGCCGTTGTTTTGTCTGTATCTGAGCACCCGGCACCGCCTCTTCAATCGTACAACAACAAGGGGGAACGTATGTTTGGGAATACGGGAAAGATCATCGAGGTGAATCTTACGACGGGCGCCGTGGAGCGAAAGACCCTGCCGGAGGAATACTACAAAAAGTACATCGGCGGCAGCGGGCTGGCGGCGAAGCTCTTCTGGGACAGGGCAAACTACACGACGGACCCGCTGGCCCCCGAGGCGATGCTCGTTTTCATGAACGGGCCGTTTGCCGGTCTCAAGATGTCCGGCGCCAGCCGCAACAGCGTTGCCGGCCGCTCTCCCCTGACCGGCGTGTGGGGCGATTCCTCCTGCGGCGGTTATTTTGCCCCGGAGCTCAGGTACGCGGGTCTTGACGGCATCGTCATCACCGGAAAGGCCGCGGCCCCCACGCTCATTATCATCCAGGACGACAAGGTTACGCTCGAGGCCGCCGCCCCGTACTGGGGAAAAGGGATTGAATCGGTCAACACCGAGCTGAAGGCTCAATATGGGAAAGACGCCCGGACCCTTCTCATCGGCCAGGCCGGAGAAAAGCTCGTCAAGTTCGCCAATATCATGAACGAGGCCCACCATGCCTTCGGCCGCGCCGGTTTCGGGGCCGTGATGGGCTCAAAAAACCTCAAGGGCATCGTGGTCAAGGCATCAAAAAAGGAGATGACGCTCGCGGACCCGGCCGCCTACGAGAAGCTCCGCAAGGAGGTCAACCCCGCCCTGAAGGAGGCGCTGGCCGCCGTCGTGCTCAACGAGAACGGCACCGCCGCCAACCTCGAAGGCGGGATGGTCAACGGAGACGTACCGGTCAAGAACTTCTCCTCGAACTACAACGAGGAGATGGGATCAAAGCTAACCGGCTCAGAGTTGACCGACAACTACCTTACCAAGCGCGGTGCGTGCGCGTTCTGCGCGATCGCCTGCAAGCGCGTGGCCGAGGTCAAGGATGGACCCTGGAAGACCTCCGAAGGACCGGGGCCTGAGTACGAGACGATCGCGGCATTCGGATCGCTGCTGAACTCGGCGGATCTGGCCGCCACCGTCAAGGTAAACCGCATCTGCAACGATTACGGGGTCGATACGATCACCTGCGGCATGACCATTGCCTGGGCGATGGAGGCCTTCGAGAAGGGTCACCTGACCACGGCCGATACCGACGGGACAGAAATCCACTGGGCGGACATGGAGACGGTCATTTCCACGATCGTCCCGGCCATCGCGGAGCGCAAGGGCAATCTCGGCGCGCTCCTGGCCGAGGGGAGCGTTGCCGCCGCGAAGAAGATCGGCAAGGACTCCATCGACTACACCTGCCACAGCAAGGGAATGGAAGCGCCCATGCACGACCCCCGGGGCGGCGGGCACGGGCTTGCCCTCACGTACGCCACGAGCCCCCGCGGGGCCTGCCACGTCGCCACGCCGATGCTCTTCATGGAGATGGGCGCCTGCTACTGGCCGGAGATCGGCTTCGAGTACGAACTGGAGCCGATGACCGACGAGAACAAGCCGGAATCCGCCGTTACATCCTGGGAGATGGGCAGCATCGAAAACAGCGCCTGCTGGTGCCAGTTTGCCGATCGCGAGATGAAGATCGACCAGTGGGTGGATCTCTTCAATACCGTGGCCGGCTACGGATGGGATACCGCCGAGATGCTCAGGGCGGGAAGGCGCGTATTCTATCTGAAGCGGCTCATCAATTCACGCTTCGGGTTGACGTCAAAGGACGACGACCTGACGCCCCGGATGCTTGAACCTGCCCGCGACGGCCAGCCCGAGGGGATCGAAGTGAACCTGGCCGGGATGAGGGAGCGGTTCTACGAGCTCGTCGGTTTTGACCCGGACAAGGGAATTCCCACCCGACAGACGCTGTCGGACTACGGCATGGCCGACGAGGCGGCGGCCGTCTGGTAGAGAGTATGCGGATAGCGATACAGCCGATCGGCCTTATCAAGAAATACGTGTCTGCCGGCGATCGGGACGTCCAGGACGGCATCACGTCGCGCGGCCTCATCGAACTATTGGGCATTCCCCGGGAGCTCAAGATGGTATCGTATGTCAACGGGAAAAAGCGGCCCCTCGACGAGCCGCTGGCCGACGGCGACCAGGTGAAGCTGGTAACGCTGCTCACGGGCGGATAATGACACCCACGTGATCTTTGTTCGCGCGGGGACCCTCATCAACCCGGAGACGTTGCGGGATACCATCGCCAATATCAAGGGAATCACGGAATTCCGGATCATCTTTACCAAGGAGGACGATAAGGACCCCTGCTCGATGGATAAGCTCCTTATCAAGATCGGGACCCCGGACTATGACGAGAAGGAGGTCGAACGGGAGGTCATCGAAGCGGCGCGCCAGGCCGTGGAAATGCGGCCCGACGTGATCTTCGTGCCCCCCCTCCGAGATATTCGACCCCAGCGCTGCCCTCACGGCGACGCGGGTGGTGGATTTGAGGCCGAAGGAGTAGAATCGTTTCGCTCATCCAATTTACCGACACCACGGGGTGACAGGGCATCGGGCCCGTCACCCCGCTTTTTTTTCTTTCGTTGCGGGGTTGTTCCCTGGCAGATGCACAGGCCCGCGATCTACCCCACCGGCGCCGTTGCCGTAAAAAGGGTGATACGGCGCACGGCACGATATTATTTTTTGCGCTACGGTGATAATTCAGGGCCGGCAGTATAAAAGGCCGTTTGGTGGTATAATGATTCATTGCATTTGTCAATGGTATGGAGGGACCATGAAGAAAAAGCTCTTTATCCCAATTATTCTCCTGCTTTCCTTTCTGTTTGCCGTCTCGGCGTTTGCCGAAGACTGCATCCCGTTTAATCCCGATAACTGCAAGGTCGAGCTTATCGGCGGGAACTGGAAGATTACCGACGGGAGCATGTGGCTTTTGGACTTCGCCGGCAACAAGGAAGAAGCCTACAAGGCGCTGGAGGTCATCAAGCATTACCGTTTAAACGGCCAGTGCTTCGTGGGGAGGCCGAATCCGTCCCTGGAGTACTGGCTTGTTAATGGGGCGGCCCCAACGGGAAGTATCGCTGGGGAGGACTGCATCTCCTTTAATCCCGGCAACATCCAGGTCTCTTTCGTGGGGGGGAACTGGAAGATCGTCGAGGGTAGCCACTGGATTCTTGACTTCGGACAGAATAAGGCCGAGGCGTACGAGGCCTACGATATCATCAAGAAATACGGCTTTTCAGAGATATGCTACGTGGGCAGGCCCTATCCCTCGATGACCTATTTTAAGGCGCCCGCCTTCGGCCCGATTACTCCCATCGGTCCCATAGGCCCAATAGGCCCGATAGGCCCGGTTGGACCCGTCGGCCCGGTTGGCCCGATTGGTCCAATTGGCCCGATTGGTCCGATAGGCCCGATCGCCCCGCCCGCCGAGGACTGCATCTCCCACAACGTGGATAACCTCACCGTTGAGTTTATTAATGGCTCGTTCAAGATCGTGGACGGGAGCCACTGGCTTCTGGATTTCGGGCTTAACGTGCTGGACGCCAAGCGGTCGCTTGATATCATCAAGTACTACCGGATGGACAGCCACTGCTTCGTGGGCAGGCCCAACGCTCCCTTCGAGTATTGGCTGGTGGGCGGCGCCGCACCGATGGGTGATATTGGCGGGGAGGACTGTATCTCGTTCAACCCCAATACCATCGAGGTCAAGTATGTCTCGGGCCGCTGGAAGATCGTGGACGGGAGCCACTGGATGTTTGACTTTGACCAGAATCAGGAGAACGCCAAGAAGGCCTACAATATCATCAAGTACTACGGATTTACCAAAATCTGCTACGTAGGCAGGCCCAACGCAAAATTCATCTACCTTAAGAAATAGGTGACAGGGGGGGCGGCGCGGGCCGCCCCCCTCTTTTTTACAGCGGTCCGGCGTGTGTCCAGAGGGATAGCGAAGGGCGGGCAAGGCCGGCGTTAAAAGCAAGACACCCCCGCCGAGCCGGCGGGGGTGTCCAGTGAATATCCCTATGTGGTTACAGAAACCTGCTCTTGCTTGCCTTGATGACCTCGGTGGTGATGCCCTTGAGGGCCTCCATGACCTGCTGACCGCTGACGGCGACGGATAAGAACTCGGGATTGTTCCTTGGGTTAAGGGCGCCGGTCATCTCCTCGACGGACAAAAGGTCGGTGAGGTCCCGCTTGTTATACTGCATAACAACGGGGAATACCCGGGGATCCTGGTTGTGGGCAGCCAGGATTTCGTCGAGATCGGCCCGCGAGAAGAGGTTGTCGGGCATCCTGTTCTTCTGCGAATCGGCCACAAAAACAACACCGTCGGCCCCCTTCATGACGGACCGGCGCGTTTCCTCATACCGCACCTGTCCCGGTACGGTGTAGAGCTCAAAGCGCATCTTGATCCTGCCCCTGCCGAACTGCGCGGTCAGGGAGACGTCAAAAAAATCGAAGAAGAGCGTCCGATCCTCCATCGTGTTAATGGAGACGAACCGCCCCTTGATTTCCGGCGCCAGATGAGAATGGATATAGCGGAGGTTGGTAGTCTTCCCGCCCTGGCTGGGACCAAAATAGACGATTTTCATGACCATTTCTTTTTTGGTCCAATTGATTCTCATTGGGGCCCGTCAAAATATTAGAATAAAATATACAAAATTATACCCATATTAGACCGCTTTGTAAAATGATTTAGCGCTAAAACGAGGGGCACGGGCGTCTTTTTCGCGCCTCGTGCCCGATTGATGGTACCTTCTAAGGCTTCTGTCGATGGGGGCCGAACCGGAGATTCCCCTGCCACGGCCCGAATTGGCGACGCCGGCAATTCGGACGACGATTCAGTCCCTTCTCGTACGGCTGCCGGGATTGCGGCGCCGCCCGACTTCTTATCGGTCGTCGCAAGCCGCCTTTTCCCGAACAAACGGGCGGTTTTTATTGACATCGATACGACCGCTCCATTATAATTCATTAGTTGACTCATCATTGATTGCCTGTTTGGGGGTCCACCCTATGCGTCGAATAAACGCCGTACTGCTCGTCGGCCTTATCGTCCTTCTGGTTATCACCGGTTGCGGCTCACCGATAATACCGGGCAGGACTAAACCCTTCGTGAACGTCTATAATGGCTGCAACTCCTATTGCACAAAGGTCGGAGTCGTCGGGCTCGCCCGGGAGATCAACAAGAAACTGGTCGAGGCGGAGTATATCGTCGGGGAACCGAAAAACCTCTCCAACTATAAAGTTATAACCGAGATCGTCTACAACCCTGCCGATGAACGGGCGGCGAAGGATATCCAGGAGACCCTGGAGGTTGGTAAGCTCATCCCGCAGCAGGATCTTACCGCCGGCGGCGTACAGGTCATCCTCGGTATGGACTCGGTCGTCGGGGCCTTTCCCACAATGGAAATCGATAACAAGATTCTGATACTCAACTCCACCAGAAAAAGGGGTCTGGCCAAGGAGATGTCCACCAACATAAATCGCGGGCTTACCAAGAAATACGATTTTTACACCTCCGACGACGCCGATCGATATTTCTATGAGACGGTGACCTACTATCCACCGTCACTGGAGGTATCGGCCAAGGAGGTCTTTGCCACTGTGGCGGTGGGCAGGATGGAGCCGGTCGAAAAACTCAAGGACATCGTCGTAGTGCTGGGGCTTGAGTTTGACCCCAGGACCAAGGAACGCCTCGGGATACCCGAAGCGGCCGAGGTCCCCGCGGTCAAGGTTGTCGTGGATAAGACCGATTTCACGCTCTTCGTCTACGATCTCTCCGGCAACCTCCTGGCCTCCTTTCCGGTCTCCATCGGCAAGAACCCCGACCTTGGCGACAAGAAACAAGCCGGAGACGATCGAACCCCCGAGGGCTCGTTTACGGTATCCGGCATCGAGGACAGCTCCGCCTGGACATTCGAAGGAAGGCCGGCCTATGGCCCGTGGTTCATCAGCCTGGCCACCCCCCCCTTCTCGGGCATCGGTATTCACGGCACCGACGAGCCGGACAAAATCGGAACGGCGGTGTCCGAGGGGTGCATCAGGATGAGAGACGAAGACCTCGAACGACTGATGTCGTATGTCAAAGTCGGGACGATTGTGGACATCCGCCACTAACGACCGAACCGCAGGCGGGAGCGGTATCGCGTTACTCCCAGGAAAGGGGCCGATGGGCGAAAAAAGGAACAGGGTTGTTGCGGTGATACCGGCCCGGTACGGGTCCACCCGGTTTCCCGGGAAGCTCCTCGCGACGCTTGCGGGCAGGCCCGTAATCGAATATGTCGTCAGGAGGGCGAAACTTGCCGTGTCTGTCGATCGTGTGCTGGTGGCGACCGATGACGAGCGGATCTTTGCCTGCGTAAAGGGATTCGGCGGAGAGGTCGTTATGACGTCGGCCGATCATCCCACGGGCACCGACCGGATCGGAGAGGCCGTGAGGGACATCCCGTGCGATATCGTCGTGAACGTCCAGGGGGACGAGCCGGCGGTGGACCCGGCGGCCATAGACGCTGCGGTCGCGCCGCTCCTGACGGATACGACGCTGGTGATGTCTACGCTTGCCACGCCGATTACCGATATAGACGACCTCGTCTCCCCTCACGTGGTCAAGGTCATCACCGATATCAACGGCAATGCGCTCTATTTTTCCCGGAGCGTGCTGCCCGGTTCCCGGGAGGGGAATTACGACGTATCGTCGGGACAATACCGGTGGCACATCGGGCTGTACGTATTCAAGCGGGATTTCCTGTTGACCTTTATCGGCCTCGGCCGGACGCCGCTTGAGAAGGCCGAAAACCTCGAGCAGCTTCGCGCCCTCGAACACGGCTACCCAATCAGGGTGATAACCACCCCGTATACCGGAACGGATATAAACACACCGCAGGACCTCGTCCGGCTCGAACGGCTTATTGCGGACGGAAAGCTGGTTTTATGAGAAAAACGAAGTTTATTTTTGTCACGGGCGGCGTCCTTTCCTCCCTCGGCAAGGGACTTACCGCGGCCTCGGTGGGCGCGCTTATGGAAAGCCGGGGGCTTACGGTCACCTTCCTGAAGCTCGATCCTTATATCAATGTCGACCCCGGCACCATGAACCCCTTTCAGCACGGAGAGGTCTTCGTTACCGACGACGGGGCCGAGACCGATCTCGACCTCGGCCACTACGAGCGGTTTACCTCGGCGGTGCTGGGCAAGGCCAACAACATCACGACCGGAAAGATCTACGATTCGGTCATCACCAAGGAGCGGCGGGGAGAATACCTGGGCGGCACGGTGCAGGTTATCCCCCACATCACCGATGAGATCAAGAATCACATCCTTTCGCTGGCCGACGGCGTGGATATAGTGATCGTGGAGGTCGGGGGAACCGTGGGCGACATCGAGAGCCTCCCCTTTCTCGAGGCGATCCGCCAGCTGCGCTGGGACCTCGGGGAACACAGCGCCCTCTATATGCACGTGACGCTGGTCCCCTACATAAAGGCCGCCGGCGAGCTGAAGACCAAGCCGACCCAGCATTCCGTCATGAAGCTTCGGGAGATCGGTATCCAGCCGGACGTCCTGATTTGCCGCGGCGAGCAAGTGCTGTCGATGGATATCAAGAAAAAGATCGCGCTCTTCTGCAACGTGGACGTGAATGCGGTCGTATCGGCGGCGGACGTGGAGTGGATCTACGAGGTACCCCTGATGTTCAACCGGGAGGGGCTCGATGACCGGTTGATCGAAAAGCTCAATATGTGGACCAAGGCCCCCAATCTTTCGGTGTGGGAGGGAATCGTCCATAAGCTCAAGAACCCCGCCTCCGAAGTAACAATTGCCGTGGTGGGAAAATACGTAAACCTGGTCGAATCGTATAAGAGCCTCAACGAGGCACTGGTTCACGGCGGGATTCCGAAGGGCATCAGGGTAAAACTGGATTACGTGGACGCGGAGCGGATCGAGGCCGAGGGGCCCGAAGAGCTCCTTGGAGCGGCCGACGGAATCCTGGTGCCGGGAGGTTTCGGTTCGCGGGGGATAGAGGGGAAAGTGGCGGCGGCCCGCTACGCCCGGGAACGCAACATACCCTATTTCGGTATTTGCCTGGGCATGCAGGTTGCCGTGGCCGAGTTCATGCGCACGCTCTGCGGGTACGAGGGCGCCAACTCCACCGAATTTGACGACAATACGAACTGCCCCATCATCGACCTGATGCCGGATCAGAAGAACATAGATAAGCTCGGGGGCACCATGCGCCTCGGGGCATTCGAGTGCCTCCTGAAGGAGGGGACCATAGCCTACCGGGCCTACCGGACGACGACCATCCGTGAGCGGCACCGCCACCGGTTCGAGTTCAACAACACCTACCGAACCGAGGTACAAGACAAGGGGATGGTAATCTCGGGCGTCAACCCCCAGCGCGACCTGGTCGAGGTTATCGAGCTGCCCGATCATAAGTGGTTTCTCGGGTGCCAGTTCCACCCGGAGTTCAAGTCGCGCCCCACGGCGCCCCACCCGCTGTTCGTTGCATTTGTCGAGGCGGCGGCATCATGACTATGACGGTGAAGATCGGGCAAATCGCAATGGGGGGCGGCAGGCCCTTTGTCTTGATTGCGGGCCCGTGCGTGATCGAGACGGAGTCGATGGCGCTTGCCGTGGCAGAAGAGATCAAGCGAATCACGGACGGGCTTTCGGTGCCTTTCATCTACAAATCGTCCTACGATAAGGCCAACCGCACCAGCATAGATTCTCCCCGGGGTCCGGGGATTGAGAAGGGGCTGGCCATACTGGATAGGGTCAAGCGGGAGATCGGGGTACCGGTGCTCTCGGACGTCCATACCGTAGACGAGGTCGCCCGGGCGGCCGAGGTCCTGGACGTGATCCAGATACCGGCCTTCCTCTGCCGCCAGACGGATCTCCTGGTTGCCGCCGCCAAGACCGGCAGGCCGGTCAACGTTAAAAAAGGGCAGTTTATGGCCCCCGATGACGTATCCGGCATCGTCCAAAAGGTCAGGGGCGCCGGCAACGATTCGGTCATTATCACCGAGAGGGGGTCGTCCTTCGGGTATCACAACCTCGTGGTCGATTTTCGGTCGCTGGTCGTCATGCGAACGGAGCTGCCGATCGTAGAAGACGGCGCGCGCACGACGCTCCCGCCGGGGCGGCACCCTGCGGTGGTCTTTGACGCGACCCACAGCGTGCAGCTGCCGGGCGCCCAGGGGGCGACTACCGGCGGCGACCGGCGGTTTATCCCCTATCTGGCCCTCGGGGCGGCGGCGGTCGGGGTGGACGGTATATTTATGGAGGTGCATCCGGACCCGCCCCGCGCGCTCTGTGACGCCACCAATCAGTTCTATCTCAAGGACCTGCCCGCGCTGCTGGGACGTCTGGCTGCCGTCGACGTCCTTACCAAGCAGTGGGAGGAAATAGGAGTCAGCTGATCGGCGGCCGCCGGGTAATCCGACGCCGGGTGCTCACGGATACGTCATAGAGCGTGAAAAGGCGTCCACGGGGCTACTATTTAATTAAGAATATCTAATTTCCGGCAATCTTTTGCTTGACAAAGGGTTGCTAATATTATACTATTTTAACTCCATGGGCTATTTTTTGTAAGTTTTGTTGGGAAAACAATAGGGGAAGTTTTAATTGTTTTCTTGAAAGGAGGTGAAAAACCTGATGAGGAAAGTATTAATAGCTATTATGGTTGTGGCATTTGCGGCAACGCTGTTCGGCTGCTGTTTCATGAACGCCAAGCGAGGGATCGCGGACGCTCAGAGTGCAGTTGATCAGGCCAAAGCGAAAGGTACCATTACCTGTGCTCCTTACGAGACGGCCAGCGCCATCGCGTATCTCGGCGGCGCCAAGGAGGCTTGGGGAGATAAGGATTGGTGCATGGCGTTGGAGTGGGCCAACAAGTCCAAGAAGATGGGCGACGCAGCTCTGGCAGCTCCTCCGTGCGCAGTATCACCGTGCTTATCGATGATGGATTAATGGAGGTAATTATAAATGAAGGGGAAACTCATTGTAGCAGTCCTGGCGTTTGCTGCAATGGCGCTTCTGGTGGGATGTGGAGCGGTTACCTCCGGTCCCAGCTATGATGCGCTGAATGCAGCAAAGGCCGACTTTGAGAAAGCTACGGCCCTCGGAATGAAAGGGTGTACCCCCGTGGAGTACGCTATTGCCGAGGCCGAGCTTGAGTTCGCTGAGCATAATCTCAACGAGCTTAAAATCGACACGTTTAGAGAGCACCTGGCGAAAGCCAACGAGAAAATCGGAGAGGGCGTAGACAAGCTCAAACTCTGCAAAGTCATCCTTTTTGACTTTGATAGATATGCCATCAAGCCCGTGTATTATCCTGTCCTGTATCATATGGCCGACACCATGGCTCGGTATTCCGATGTCTCCGTCGAGATCCAGGGTCATACCTGCGACATCGGCTCCGAGAAGTACAACTGCTGGCTCGGCCAGAAGCGGGCGGATGCCGTCAAAGAAACCCTCATGATCTATGAGGTTCCTGAATCCCGGCTCTCGACCATCAGCTGGGGCGAGTATATGCCCGCCGAGAGCAACGCGACCGAAGCCGGTCGGATCAAAAACAGACGGGTTGAGTTCGATATCGTCTACAAGTAACCGCACCAACGATACCTGTTGGGGGGAAGGGGGCTAAAGCCCTTCCCCCTTTTTTTATTTCCGCCGCCAATCGGCTATTCTCTCGAACGGTCAGCGGCTCATCGAACGGAACGGACGGAGGGTGGCCTCTCCGCGTCCTCATTACGATATAAATACGAGGCGGTATGCCGAAGCGGTACGGATTACTGCGACAGATAACGGCGTGACGCCGGAAAGCCCCGAGGCAAGGCGATGAGCGATATACAGGGGAAAGAACTCCTCGCGGCGATACGACACGCGGCCGAGAGCGTGATATGCCCGGACGGAACCACGGTTCGGACAATAGGGCTCGCCGCTGAGCGTGAAATCGCCGATCGGCATCGCGTATCCCGGCGTGACGTCCAGATAGCCGCGCTTTCCGCGGGGATCGCACCGCGGCGCTACCTGCGTAATCTCGGTACTCTCGGCATGGACGGGCAGATCACGCTCCTCAGGTCGAAGGTCGCCGTCGTCGGGATCGGGGGGTTAGGAGGGACTATCGCCCGTAACCTCGCCCGGGTGGGGGTAGGCGGCCTGGTCCTGATCGACGGTGACGTGTTTTCTGAAGATAACCTCAACCGCCAGGAGTTCTCGTCGGAAGATGTCATCGATCGGCCAAAGGTCGAGGTTGCCGCGGGCGAGATCGCTAAGATCAACGGGGCGGTCGAGGTGATAGCGATAGAAAAGCGTGTTGACGCCGACGATTTGACCGCACTGCTGCCCGGGTGCGCCGCGGCCGTGGACGCCCTGGACAGCATCCCGTCCCGGTTTGCGCTCTCGGATGCCGCAACGGCCGCAGGCGTCCCGCTGGTCCACGGCTCGGTGGCGGGGTTTGCGGGGCAGGTCGCCGTGATAGGGCCCGCGGCCGGCGGGTTTGCCGCAATCTTCGGGAATCGGGAGGGCCTTCCCGAGAAGGGCGTCGAGGTTTCACTCGGAAACCTGCCGGGGGTCGTGGGAACGGTGGCAAATATCCAGACCGTGGAGGTAATCAAGATCCTGACGAACAGGGGAGAGCCGATCAGCGGCCGGCTCCTCTTCATGGACCTGGAGAGCGTTATATTTGACCTCTTTGATATATAGGGAGCATAATGAAACGAAAAATTGCGTATGGCCTGTTTATTCTGCTCATTGCCGTGATTGCCGTTTCGTGTGTCAGGGTAAATCCGCAGGCAGAAGACGCCGACGCCGCCCTCAACTACGGCAAGGCGCTCATGAACGAGGGGAAAACGGCCCTGGCGATCGTCGAGTTCAAGAAGGCGCTGGCCTTCTTCAACGAGGCCGGTTACACGTATAGCGCTTTTGCCGTCTATCCCTACATCGCGCGGGGGTACTATCTGTCGGGCGACCGGGACGAGGCCGTTGAGGTCTACTTTGAGGGACTGGACTTCGCAGCCAACCACTTAAGCGAGGTACGCGGGACCGATATTGCCGACACCATGCGGGAGCTGGCCGGGCTGTTGGTCGAGGCCGGCCGGCCGGACGAGGCGCGTAATCTCCTGATGGACGCGGCCGAGTTCTACAAACAGGCGGACAATTACGAGAAGTTCAACGAGGTGATTCAGCAGCTCAACGAGCTGTAGTCTTTCGGACGAACCCCGTCAGTGCGGTGAGACAACCTGGGCCCCCCGCCTGCGCTATCTTCGGGATCGCAGGGTGTGATGCTATCGGTCGGTACTTTTGAGCGGCGGGATAGGCTTACCGCAGAATTTACACTGCACGGTGTCTCGTATCCTGCTTGGGGCAACGATCTGGTCTCTCTTACAGGCAGGACACTTCCTCTTATATTGCAGCAGTGAGCCAATGATTATCTGATAGAGCGGATTCATCTCTTATCCTTCTTATGGGCCGCGGCCGATAGGATATGCCGGACCGCCGTAAAGGCTGCAGGATCTCCCAGCGTGACCAGCACATCGCGAACGGAAAGCATCGTATTCCCATCGGGATTTGACATGGTCCTACCACCCCGCCTGACCGCCAGCACCGTTAGCCCGTACTTCTTGCGGAGATCGAGCTCGGCGAGCGTCTTGCCGGCGATGGAACCCTCCGCACTCACCGTAAATATCCTGATGTCAGCGTGTGGGACTAGATCCTTATATGCGTAGAATTGATCGCTGTCAATCGACAGGCTTCTGAACATCCGATATCCGTCGGAACGCACGGTATCGACGAGTTCGGCTATCGTCTTTTTAGGAACGTTGAACCGGTCCAGGACCCGCGTAAAAATCTCCACCGACGTCTCAAACTCCTCCGGGATCACCTCGTCTGCACCCAATTCAAAGAGCGGGACCGTCTCTAAAATAAACCTGGTGCGGGCGATGATATAGGCCGATCCGTTAAGCCTGCGGGCGGCCGCGACGATTCCCCTCGTGGCCGCCGCGTCATAGATCACTACGACGACCGCGTTTGCCCTGGCAATTCCGGCGTGTTCAAGTACAGCCTGATTGGTTGCATCCCCGTAGTAGATCGGCTCCCCCTTCGCCTTTTCGTCACGCACCGTTTCGGGATTCATCTCGATTATTATGTAGGGAATCCCCACCTCCCTTGTGGACCTCGCAACATTTCTCCCGTTTACCCCAAAACCGATTATGATCAGGTGATCGCGCAGCGCTAAGCGTCCCGCCGTGTCCGTGGCATAGGCTGCCGGTCGGAAGCCTATCCTAAAAATTTCTGGCAATGGGATCTTCGCCCCTATATCGGCAAGCCCGGGGGAGGCCATGACTAAAAACGGCGCCAGGATCATGGTGACGATGGAAACGCTCAGGAAGAGATGGTAACTATCCACCGATATCAGGCCGGTCTCGATACCGGTTTTAGACAGCACGAACGCGAATTCCCCTATCTGGCAGAGCGAAAGGCCAACGAGTGCAGCAACCCGGGCGGGCAGCCCGAGAAGCAGCACGGATACTCCGCCGACCGCGGCCTTGACAAATACTATGATCATGACCAACAGCACAACTAGTCCGATATGATCGATGAGGTGTTGGGTATCGAGTAACATCCCGACGGAGACGAAAAAGAAACTGGTGAAAACGTCCCTAAAAGGAAGTATGTTGCCGAGGGCCTGAAAACTGTAATCCGAATTCGATATGATCAGGCCGGCCAGGAATGCGCCGAGCGCCAGCGTCAGGCCGACGGCGTGCGTGAGCCATGCGACCGAGAGGCAGATCAATACAACGCTGAGCATAAAAAGCTCGCGGCTACGCGTCCGGGTGACCTGATAGAGCAGCCTCGGGAGGATCCATTTGGCAAGGACGAACGTTAGCACAATAACGACAAACGCCTTGAGCGCAAATGTCAGAAGGCCGCTTGCGACATTTCCACCGATGCCGGCAAGGACCGGTGAAAAGAGCATCATGGGGACGACGGCGATATCCTGGAATATCAGAATACCGATAATGGTACGGCCGTGAGGGCTATCCACCTCGGCCCGGTCTTGGAGGAGCTTGAGGACAATTGCCGTGCTGCTCAACGAAGCCAGGAAGCCGAAAAAAACGGCGTTTTCCCGCGGCAGCCCTGTGAACCTGAGAAGGAGGCCAACGGCAAGGATAGTCAGACAAACCTGGAGGAACCCGCCGACGATTACGCTCCCTCCGATGCGTACCAGGTTCTTTATCGAGAACTCGATGCCAAGGGTAAGAAGGAGCAGCACAACCCCGATTTCTGCTAAAACGTTAACTTCTTTCAGGCCGGTTATCAGGGAGAGTCCGTACGGGCCGATGATGATCCCGGTCAGCAATAGACCGACGACTGCCGGAACGTAGAGCCTGTTACAGATAAACAGGACGAGAACCGACATACCCAGGACGATGACAATATCGGTGAGCAGAAAGATCTCCATGAAACCGCCTCGAAATGCCCCGGCGGGACCGGCGCGCCGGTAAGGGTTACCCGCAGGGTGAGGAAGTAAATTGCGAACGCGTCATGTTAATCGGCGGTAACGGCACTATATATAATGTCATCCCTCGTCGGCGGGGATAGGCCGGTTACCGGAGGGCTCGTATCGCTGAGAAGGCCGCAATTCGATACGATGGTGAAGAGGGACTGTAAATAACCGACAAAGCAGGCCGGTTTCTCCGCAAAAAGCCATTCCGCTACGCGTCGTCCTCTATACCGCAGAGCTTCTTGGCCCGCTTCTGCTTTTTCTCGATGTCGGCAAGGCGGGCGATCATGATTCGCTGCGCCTGGGGCGAGCCGGCGCCGTGCATCGATTCGGTCAGGTATCCGACCGCGGCGGAACCCATGGTGATGTTTTCGATCAGCCGCAGGATGCGCATCCGGTTCTCCGTCGGAGACGTCGGCGCGTGGCCCGGAAGTATTTTTCGATCCACTTGCCCGCCTCCGGCGAAGCGAAAGTCCTCCTCCGAGGGCAGGGTGACCATCAGGCCGCCGGCGATATCCTGGGCGAGGCGGGCGATCTCGTAGGGGAACCGGGTGACGTTCTGCTTGTAGACGTTGGCCAGCAGCGTATCGACGCAGTAGGTGCCGCTGGGCTCCGGCTGCCCTCCGAGGCGCAGGCGATAGCAGCCGCAATAGAGCGTCTCGTTGAGGTGGTTCATCTCGATGATCTTGTCCTTGACGTGCGAGGCCTTGGCGGCGCCGTTGTATCTCGGCGATCGTCTGGGTCGCGCCGATCAGCACGTCGCCGACGCCCACCTTGCAGGCGTAGCTCTGGCGGTGATAGGAGGCGAATTGCTCCACGAGCTGGCCCGGCAAACTCATACTCCCGGTACATGAAGACCCTCTCCCAGGGGACGAAGACGTCGTCGAAGACGCACCAGGGCCTCATGACCGCCGTAGATCAGGTTGCCGCGGTCGATGCGTGCCCTCTTCGAGTTTGCGGGTGTCGCAGGATTGGCGGCCGATGATATAGGTGATGCCCTCGCGTATCGCTGGGCACGGCAAAGGAGACCGCATAGTCCTCGTCCTCCTCTCGCATGCGTGAGGGTCGGCATGACGATGATCTCATGGGAGTTGACCGCGCCGGTCTGGTGGGCCTTGGCGCCGCGCACCACGATGCCGTCTTTTCGTCTCCTCCACCACGTGCAGAACAGGTCCGGGTCCGTCTGCTTGTGGGGCGCGAGGCACCGGTCGCCCTTGGGGTCGGTCATGGCGCCGTCGCAGACCAGGTCGTTTTCCTGCACGTAAGCCAGGAATTTCAGGAAGCGCTCGTTGTACTTGGTGCCGTACTTGGCGTCGATGTCATAGGTGACGATGGAAAGGGCGTTGAGCGCGTCCATTCCGACGCAGCGCTGAAAGCAGCAGGCCGGTGTGCGACCCGAGGAGCCGGCCCATCTTGCTCTTGTTGACCAGGTCGTCGGTGCTCTGATGAATGTGAGTAGAAGCGGTTGATCTTTTTGCCGGTGAGATGCGACATGGCGGTCATCATCTCCGCGGTATTCGGGCCGTGCGGCCAGGTCGTAGGTGGCGGCCACGGCGTTCATCGAGGGCCGGATGATCGGGTCGTCCACCACGTTTGTCACCGCTTGCCGAACATGTAGACGACGAGCTTGAGCTTTCGCAGGCTCTCCTCGTAAGACTGGGCGTCCATCATAGCCACGGCCGTTTCCCTTATTTCATGTCGTCGTATGAGTAGTCAATCACGCGGTACGCCTTGACGTTCGTGCGGACCTTATACATTTCGAAAAAGACATCGGGCACTTTCTGCCAGGTGTCGTTCATGCCGGAGACGAGCTTCTTCATGTCCTCGCCGGTTATGATACCTGTCAAGAACCGCTTGAAGATCGTAAAACGCAGCTCCAAAAATCCCCCCGCGTTGGTCGTCAGGATCAACGTCGACGGGTTTCCCGCCCGCATCTTGAGCAGCTCCTTCATGAAGTGCCCCTTGCTAGTGCATGAGAGCGCCACGATAACCTGGTAGCCCGGATAGGGGACGACCTTGTCAAGGTCCTCGGTACTCCCCTTGAGGATGTAGTAGCCGCCCGATTCGCCGATGACCTTGCCCACGTAGCCGTGCATCTGGTTTTTCGGTATCTTGACGTTGTCCGCCTGCATCAGGAACGGCTCGTCCAGTCCCTGCTCGTGCAGCGCCCAGCCGTTGCCGTAACGGGAATGGGAATAGACGAAGATAACCTCCCGCTCGTTGAAGGCTTTTAACAGCTGTTCCTTGTTGGTGACCACCGTCGCATCAATGATGATTTTTTTGCCGTAGATGGTCACGGGGATTTTCGCATCCCGGACTTCGACGTCAAGCACACCGCCGCCTCCCTTCTCGTCATAGATCTTGTTGACCAGGTCCTCCGTGCCGACGCACAGGGCGACGCTGAGGATACCGTCGCCCATGAGGGCGTGCCAGTAGGGCGGCAGGGTCGCCGGCGGCTCCGCCGGGAGTGTCGGCAGTAGCGGTTCGAGAGCCTGGTCGATAATGTAGTTGATAAAGACGCCGTACAGCGGCGTATAGGGGGGGATCGCCGCTTCCGTGGGGACGGTCGCGCAGCCGGCGAGGACCAGAAGCGCAGAAAGAAGAATGACGGCACGCAGGTTTTTGTGTCTCTTTTTCATAGTGATGCAGTCGCCTTTCTGAATGGTGGAGCGGTTTACATAATCTTCCTTTCAACCCGTTTTGTCCGGGAGCCGGAGCTGACCGGAAAATAAAAAACCTTTTTTTTGAAAAGGTAATCTGCTACTATTGTAGGGTGTTTGCCCCGACGTGTCAAGGGCGAGTTTTACACCCCATCCGATATTGATAAGGGAGGATTCAGGTGAGGCGTGCCGTCATATATGTCGTCGGTTCGTTACTGATATGGTGCATGTCTTCCTGCGCCGGCTTTTCCGGGGAAGTGCTGCCGGTGGCCGATGCCGAGGGGTCGCTGGGGATTACTCCACCGGAGATCACGCTGGTCGCCGTGGGGGACATCAACCTGGGGCGAAAGGCCGGGCGGATCATCCTTGCCGGGGACGTGGACTACGCCTTTGCCAAGACACGCGACATCATCTCGGCGGCCGATATCGCCTTCGGCAATCTCGAGAGCACCATCTCGGAGCAGAACGGGGTCACGCAAAACGGCGTCTGGTGCTTCACCGCCCCGCCGGTTGCCGCCGAGACACTGGCCAACGCCGGGTTCGACGTGGTGTCGCTTGCCAACAACCACGTCTGGGACTTCGGCAAGCGGGCGCTGCTCGAAACTCCCGGGCACCTGGATACGGTCGGTATCAAGAACGCCGGCACGGGTGAAAACCTCGACGCGGCCCTTGCCCCAGCGATCATCGATATCAAGGGGACGCGGATCGCCTTCTTTTCGGCGACCCGGATCTTCAATTTCGGGGGGGCGGAGCACGAGGCGTTCACCTATACGGCCTGGGCCGACATGGAACATTTACGCCCGGCCATCGAAAAGGTGCGGGGAGACGTCGACCTTGTCATCGTGGCGGCCCACTGGGGCGCGGAATACCAGGACCGGCCCGCCGACGAGACCGTAGCGTTTGCCCACGAGATGGTGGACGCCGGCGCCGACGTCATACTCGGGGGGCATCCGCACGTCCCCCAGGGTATCGAGCGCTACAACAACGGATTTATCATCTACTCGCTGGGCAATTTTGCCTATCACCAGACCACCGAGCACTCTGTCTGGAAGACCCGGAGCGTCATCCTGAAGCTGACCCTGACAAAAGACGGGGTGAAATCGTACGAGATGATCCCGGTGACCTGCGGTTTTCAACCGGCCGTCGCCGAGGGGGAGTTGGCCTCCGAGATACTGGCCCACATGGCAAAGATATCGGCATATTTTGATAAGCCCGCGGAAGCCGGAAAAGGGCAATAGACGTGCGCACGATAAAGCCGCAGCTGCGTGAGTGAGGCCGTTCGTATCGGATTGGCCGGCAACGGCGCACCGCGGTGTAACCGTCGAGCGAGATTCACCGAACAAGCTTCGCGGAGAGGATGATCTATGGCCGAAGAGAAATACTACCTCGGCAGGGTCTTTGACCCCCACAAGAACGAACTGAGCGACAAGCCCGTCCTTATGGACGGCCGCGACCTGACCACCCACGGCGTGATCGTGGGGATGACCGGCAGCGGCAAGACGGGGCTGGCCGTTGGATTGATCGAAGAGGCGGTGCTCGCGGGCATCCCGTGCCTCGTGATCGACCCCAAGGCGGAGATGGGAAACCTCCTGCTGTCGTTCCCGAACCTGAGCCCGTCCGATTTTGTTCCCTGGATCGACCCCGCCGAGGCCGAGCGCAAGGGCAAGACGCCGGAGGCCTTTGCCGCCGACACCGCCGAGGCATGGAAGAAGGGGCTTGCCGAGTGGGGGATCGACGGGGAGCGGATCAAGCGCTACAAGGATGCGGCCGATTTCGTTGTCTATACCCCCGGCAGCACCGCGTCCGTCCCGATCAACGTCCTCAACTCGTTTCAGGTCCCGCGGGGAGAGATAAAGAAGGACGAGGAGGCCGTCCTCGAGCTGATCACCGGGTCGGTCTCGGCGCTGCTTTCGCTCATCGGCATCGAGGCCGATCCCATCACGAGCCGCGATCATATCCTGCTCTCGAAGATCTGGGAAGACTCCTGGTCGCGGGACCAGGACCTCAACCTGGAAAAGATCATCACCTTCATTCAGGACCCGCCGCTGCAGCGGGTGGGGGTCTTCGAGCTGGAGGGGTTTTATCCCCGGGCCGAGCGGATGAAGCTCGCGATGGCGCTCAACAACGTCGCCGCGTCCCCGTCGTTTGCCGGGTGGCGCAAGGGTGCGCCGCTGGATATCGATTTCTTTCTCAAGCCCCGCGGCGATAAGCCGGGGGTGTCGGTCTTCTATATCTCCCACCTCTCGGACCAGGAGCGGGAGTTTTTCGTGACGCTCCTTTTATGGCGGCTGATTACCTGGATGCGGGCGCAGCAGGGGTCGGCGCGGCTGAGGGCGCTGGTCTATATCGATGAGGCCGTGGGACTGCTTCCTCCCTACCCGAAAGACCCGCCCACCAAGCGGCCGATCATGACGCTGTTCAAGCAGGCGCGTGCCTACGGCATCGGAATGGTGCTGGCGACGCAGAACCCGGTGGATATCGACTACAAGGTGCTGACCAACGCCGGTACCTGGTTTATCGGCAGGCTGCAGACCAAGAACGACAAAGAGCGGGTAATGGAGGGCCTCACCGCGGCCTCCAAGGGGGGGGTGCCCGCCGCCACGCTCGACGATATGATCTCGGCGCTCGCCCCGAGGGTCTTTATGCTCCATAACGTCCGGGAAGATTCCGTTACCCATTTCAGGACGCGCTGGGCCATGAACTACCTGCGCGGGCCGATCGGAAAGGAGCGGCTCAAGGACCTGCCCTCGGCGCCGGTCGCCGCGGGCGCCGGGAAAGAGGACCGGGAGACAACGGTACCCGGCCCGGAGAGGGTGGCCGTGGGGACGGCCGCCGTCGCGGCCGGCGCGACGGTGCTGTCTATGGCGCCCGACGTGGGCCTTAAGAACTGCTATCTTTCGCCCCGGAGCGCCGCCTACCCGACCTTCTCCCGGCTGGTTCCCATAGAAAAGACGTCCGACCAGCACGGCTTTCGGTTCGTGCCGGCGCTGGCGGCCAGGGCGCAGGCACGGTTTGACGACCCGGCGGCCAAGGTGGCCGTGAGCCAGGCGATCACGCGGGTGCTCTTCCCGCTTACTGACGGGCGCATCGGGTGGGAGAAATCGGTGGATCTGGGTGGGGACTCGGAATTCCTCGAGGATAACCCGGTCTCCCGTGATCAGGTCGCTGGTTTCATGCCGCTGCCGAAATGGCTGACAACCAGGGACGAGGTAAAGAAGCTCTCGGCCGATTTCGTTAACTATATCAACGCGTCTCTTACGCTTGACCTGTTCAGATGTCCCGCATTATCGCTGTTTTCCACGATTGGGGAGTCAAAAGAGGCGTTCCTGGCGAGGTGTGCCGCCCTGGCCGACGAGGCGGCGGCGCGCGAGGTCGAGAAGATCACCAAGAACTATCGGAACAAGATCGAGGCGCTCCGGCTCAAGATACAAAAGGAAGAGCGGGAGCTTTCGATCCGCGAGCTGGATTACGGTGAGCGAAAGCGGGACGAGCTGATCTCTGCCGGCGCGAGCGTCCTGGGGCTTGTCTTCGGCAGGAAGGGCCTGTCGGGGATCACCCGGGCCTCCGGCAAGCGGATGATGACGGTAAAATCCAAGGCGAGGCTGGAAGATGCCGAGGCCGAAATCAAGGAGCTCAACGCGCAGCTGACCGAGCTCTCCGACGAGCTCAACGGCACGGTTTCGACCATCAGCGACAGGAAAAAGAAGGAGGTCTCGGAGGTCGAGAAGGTCAGAATCCCGCTGGAAAAGAGCGACGTCCTGTTTTCCGACCTTACAATTTTGTGGGTGCCGGTGTAGAATATACTTGTTTTTCTTATTGCGTATGGTATACTAAGAATAAGGAAACGAGGAGAGTACAAGCGAAACGCTATTACGCATCACACATAGTTTCCGGTTCTTGGACAGTTTGAATGACTGATGGGTGGTTCTGTCACCCATTTTTTTTACGCACAATCCCCGGAGGGGAAAACACATATGGACGAAGTCGACCGCGTATTGGAAGCGGCCAAGGAGTTGATGGATCTCAACTTCTATCGGGAAGCCCTTTCACTCCTTAAAGATGCGTCGACAAAATTCCCGGACGAGCCGGATATCTTCTACTTCATGGGGTGCTGCGCCCTTAACGACCGGGCGGGGGAGGAGGCGTTTTGCTATTTCTCCATCTCCAACGAGCTGTGCCCCGAGGATGCCGACATTCTCTCCGGCCTTTCGGACGCGTCGCTGACCATGGAGCGAAACGACCTTGCCGCGAGCTTCATATCGGAAGCGCTCAAGCTCGAGCCGGACAGCATCAACGCCCGGATTTCTTTCGGCCATTTCCTCGAAAAAGAGGAGCGCTTCACGGAAGCGGTGGCCCACTACCGCAAGATCCTGGTGGAAGACCCGGAAAACACCTACCTCAACGCCCGCCTGGGGTACTGCCTCATGAGCCTGGGGATGTTCGAGGAGGCCGCCGACGAGATAATGGCCTACCTGAAGGAGTGCCCCACCGATACGGACTGGCACTTCCAACTGGGCATCTGCTACGGGCACATGGGGATGATCGACGAGGCGATGACCACTTTCAATCACCTCGTCCAGGTCGACCCGGAAGACCCGATGGCGCGGGCCTACCTTGCGCTCGCGATGGCCGACAAGGGGTGGCTCTCCGAGGCCAAGGAGGAGATCACCAAGGCGCTCAGGATGGACCCCGATAACCCGCGCGTGCTCGAGATCTACGAAGATATCATGGGGCGGGACGAAGACGGCAACCACTCGGGGCAGTCGGGCGATGCGGGCAAGCTCCTGGCGATGATGCTCCTGATCAAGGCGATCGTTGATCGGAAGAAGCGGGAAGGCCAGAGGCCGTAACGAGTCAGTCCGATATGCCATTATAAAAAACCTCCCCGACGGGAGGTTTTTTTGTGGTTGATGACGAACCCTATATGAGTGCTCGTCTTGTCATTGCGAGGGAGCGTCAGCGACCGTGGCAATCTCGGACATCGTAACTGCCGCTAATCACGTTAGTACGTATATCTGTATCCGAGATCGCCACGGGGCCTAACGGCCCCTCGCGATGACATACCGTTTCGAATCCTGCCCTACCAAAAATCCTGTCCCCGGTTCTTTTGTTCTATAGCCTCAACCGCTCCCTTACCTTCCCCAGCACCTCCCTCCCGTACAGCCGCTCGACCAACCAGTAGGCCGCGCCGATCCACCTGAATATCTGCCCCGAGGTTACGATCCTACTGCCGTCGGCGACGACCGGCGAACGCCCGACCACGCGGACCCGCCGGTATCTCCCGATGGAATCGTCGCTCAGGCGGTCGGTTACGGCGTCATATCCGTGAAGAAGTATTCCACCTCTTTTTTCACGACGGATTCGTGCCCCCAGTAGAAGTGGTCGGCCCCGTGGACGGAGACGAAGCGCTTAGGCTCGGAGAGGCGGTCGTAGATTTGCCTGAGTGAATCTTCCGCCACAAAGTCGTCCATGTCGCCCGTTATGATCATCTTGGGGACGGGACTATCGGTCAGGTAGGAGAAATCAAACATCCCGGTCGGCGGAGAAATACCCACCCAGGCGCCGATCCGCGCGTCGGAGACGGCACGGAATAACCCGACCCACGCGCCGTAAGAGTAGCCGACCAGGTAGATCGCCTTTGGCTTGAGGCCCGGTTTTGCGGCGGCGAAATCGACCGCCGCGCCCACGTCACGAGAGTCGGTCAGTTCCCCGGTCGATATCCCGCCGCTTCTCCCCACGCCCCTGAAGTTGAAGAGCAACGCCGTAAGCCCAACCTTCGTTACCGCGTCCCGCACGGCATACACGACGTTATTATCCATGCTGCCGCCGTATGACGGGTGGGGGTGACAGATGACGACGGCCGCGGCCTTCGGGTCGGTGACGGAAAGCCGCCCCTCGAGGGTGACGTCGCCGGACGGGAAGGTGACGGGGGTTTCGGGGGGCATGTATACGGTCCTCTCTGTTATTATCGACTTTCCCGGCGGGGTCTCTCGGGAGCGTCAGTCAGTGGGGGGACTAATGTGCCTCGGCCCAGCTCTTCCCGCTGTTGATATCCACCTTCAGCGGGACGTCGAGCTTCATCACCCCTTCCATCTCCTCCTTGACGATCGCACAGACACGCTCCTCTTCATTCTCCGGGGTTTCGAAGACCAGCTCGTCGTGCACCTGCAGGATCATCTTGGTCTCCAATTTTTCGGCGGCAAGCCGCCGGTAGAGGTTTATCATCGCCATCTTGATGAGGTCGGCGGCGCTGCCCTGGATGGGGGTGTTGACGGCCATCCGTTGGGCAAAGGCCTTGACGTTGCGGTCGCCGCTCCTGAGCTCGGGCAGGTAGCGCCGCCTGTCCATGATGGTGGTGACGTACCCGTCGGTCTCGGCCTTCTTCATAACGGTCTCAAAATAGTCCCTCACCCGCGCGAACGTGGCAAAGTAGGTATCGATGAATTCCTTCGCGTCCGCATGGGTGATCGAAAGCTCCCGCGCCAGGCCGTGGGGCGAGATGCCGTAGACGATCCCGAAGTTGATGGTCTTCGCCTTGCGGCGCATATCCGGCGTCACGTCGGCCCGGTCTACCCCGAATATCGTTGCGGCCGTCGAGGCGTGGATGTCCTCGTCGTTAAAGAAGGTCCGGGTCAGCGCCGGGTCGCCGCAGAAATGGGCCAGGAGCCTCAGCTCTATTTGCGAATAGTCGGCGCTCACAAGCCTGCATCCCTGCCGGGGTACGAAGGCCGCCCGGATGCGCCGCCCCTCCGGCGTGCGGATCGGGATGTTTTGCAGGTTCGGGTCCGACGACGAGAGCCTGCCGGTGGCCGTGACGGTCTGGTTATAGGAGGTGTGGATGCGGCCGGTCTTTTTGCTGATAAGGCGGGGAAGTGCGTCCACGTAGGTCGATTTGAGCTTCGAGAGCGTCCGGTGTTCGAGGATGTGGGGGACGATCGGGTGGGCGTCGGCAAGGGCGGTCAGCACGTCGTTGTCGGTGGAAAAGCCCGTTTTTGTCTTCTTTGCCCCCCCCAGCCCCAGCTTTTCGAAGAGGACGCGGGAAAGCTGCTGGGTCGAGTTGATGTTGAACTCCCCGCCGGCTTCCTGTATGATTGCGCGCTCAAGCACGGCGAGCTTCTCGGTAAACTCTTTTGAGAGCACCGCCAGCGCCGCCTCGTCCACCTTCACCCCGGTCATCTCCATATCGGCAAGGACTATCACGAGCGGCATTTCGACATTATCAAACAGGGGGCCCAGCGAGAGCTCATCCATCTTCGCGCTCAGGATCGGGATGAGCCGGTACGTGAGGTAGGCGTCTTCCGCGGAGTAGCGCGAGGCCACCTCCACATCGACCTGGTCAAAGGTTACCTGGCCCTTGCCGCTGCCCGCCACGTCCTTGTAGCTGATGGGCCGGTGCCCCAGGTATTCCAGCGAGATCGTCTCCAGGTTGTGAGTGCGCCGGGAGGGGTTGATGACGTAAGAGGCCACCATCGTATCGAAGGCGACCGGCGATATATCGATCCCGTTGTTACGCATGACCAGGTAGTCGTACTTGATATTCTGGCCGGTCTTCGGCACGCCGGGGGCGGCCAGGAGCGGCGTGAGCGCCGAGAGCGTCTTTTGGCGGTCGAGCTGCTTTGGCGCGCCGAGATACCGGTGGGCCAGCGGGATGTAATAGGCGGCATCGTCCGAGAAACAGAGCGATACCCCAACTATCTCGGCGTCGACCGGTGAAAGGGACGTAGTCTCGAGGTCGACCGCCAGCATTGTGGCCTGCCCGGCCCGCGAGATCAGGGAGGCGAGCGCCGCCTCGTCGGTGATCGTCTCGTGCGGGACGGTAATACCCGTTCCGGGCCTCTCCAACTCCTTGAGGTAGGTGTGAAACTCGAGTTCGGCGAAGAGCGCCTTGAGCCGTTCCGTATCGGGCGGCCTGATCTCCATTTCCGACAGGCCCGCCTCAACGGCGACCGGATGATCCAGGATAAAGAGCCGCCTGGACAACAGGGCCAGATCGCCGTGCTGTTCCAGGAGCTGGCGCTTCTTCCCGGTGAAGTCATCCTTATGTCGGAGGAGGTTTTCGATCGTCCCGTACTTTTTGATAAGCTCGACGGCTCCCTTTTCCCCGATGCCGGGGACGCCGGGGATGTTATCCGACGAATCGCCGGCCAGGCCGAAGACCTCCGCCAGCCCCGCCGGGTCCGTGCCGTATTTCTCCCGGACGGCGGCCTCGTCGGTAACCCGTTCCTTCATGGTATCCAGCAGGGTGACGCGGTCCGAAACGAGCTGGCCAAGATCTTTATCTCCGGTGACGATGACGGCGGTTACGTCCGGTGGAAGGGTCTTGACGATCTGGGCGATGATGTCGTCCGCCTCGAAGCCGGTCATCTCGAGGCTTTTGATGTTGTAGGCCGAGACGACCTCCTTGATCTTGGCTATCTGGGGCTTGAGGTCGTCGGGCATCTCGGGGCGGTGGGCCTTGTAGTCGGCAAAGAGCTCGTGGCGAAACGTGGGACCCTTGGCGTCGTAGGCAACCAGGAGATAGTCCGGCCGTATGTCGTTGACAACTTTTTTGAGCATGCCGACGAAGCCGTAGACGGCCCCGGTCGGGAAGCCCCGGGAGTTGGCCAGCCCCCGCACGGCATAAAACGCACGATAGATGTAAGAGCTCCCATCGATCAGGGCGACCTTTTTTCGACCGGTCATGGATTTCTCGACAAGGGTATGGGTAATGGCGCTACTGTATCAAACGCCGCACGTCCCGTCAATCCTTTAAAACCTTGACAATCGCGGCGTTGATATGAGATGATTAGTAAACTATAATAAGCGGCGCGGCGGGAAGGGGAATTGCGCGAAGGGCAAGGCCCGGGAGGAGCGCGGAAGGCTCATGGGGGATACGGCCATCAGGGCGATGAACTGCATCGCCAAGCAGAACGACGGTGCGCGGGTCATCCCGGCCGGGTCGACGTCCAAGATCAGAAAAGGGCGGTTCTACTACCGCGATACGAGGGCCTTTCCCTCGCACCTTCAGACCGGCGGCAATTACCACATAGAAAAGAACAAACGCGCGATTACCGCCGATGATCTGAGAGAGGCGTTGGAGATCACGCACGACACATAACACTCTATAGAAGCGGTGAGCCATGGAGGGAACACGTGAACGGGGCGAACGGGGCAAGAGCCTCGAGATTATTAAGAAACTGATCTCGGCAAAACAGTCCCTCATTTACGTTGTGACCTGGGAGGAAGACCGGCTGGAACGGCTGGTGGACAAACTGGCCAAGAGCATGTTTTCCGCCCCGATCAAGCTTTTTATCTGGCAGGCCACCATGGGCCTGACGCTCGGCGGAAGGGTCGTCGAGGGCACCAGGGACCCGCTTGCGGCGCTGGACCGCGTAATGGCCATCGAGGAAAACGCGCTCTTCCTTTTCAAGGACCTCCACAAGGAAATGGAGATCAACCCGCTCCTGGTGCGGAAGCTCCGGGACGCGTACGACAGTCTGGGGGCTTCGTACAAAACGATATTCATCACGGCGCCGGTCCTCACGATACCGTTCGAGCTCAGCAAGGAGATGGCGGTGGTCGATTTCGACCTGCCGGCTCCGGAGGAGCTTTCGGTGCTCTTTGCCCAGGTACTGGAGTCTTTCGCCAAGTCCAAGGGGATGAAGGCAAACCTTACCGACGCCCAGAAGGACCTCTTCGTCCAGGCGGTCACCGGCCTGACGATAGACGAGGCCAAGAACGCCCTCACCAAGGCTATGCTTGGAAGGCCGGTGTTTGACATTACGGCCCTGGATGCGGTGCTCGAGGAAAAGCAGCAGCTGATACGGAAGACCGGCATCCTCGAATTCATCGCCAAGAAGCCGACCATCGACGAGATCGGCGGGCTGGAAAACCTGAAGGCCTGGCTCGAGGCCAGGACCCGCAGCTTCTCGCCCGAGGCGCGCAAGTACGGCCTCACCGCGCCCAAGGGTGTGCTGATGACCGGCATCTCCGGCTGCGGCAAGAGCATCACCGTCCAGGCTATCTCATCCTACTGGAACCTGCCGCTGGTGCGCCTGGATATGAACCGCGTGTACAGCGGCGTAATGGGCTCGCCCGAGGAGACGCTCTTCATGGCGCTCAAGACCGTTGAGGCGATGGCCCCCTGCGTGCTCTGGATCGACGAGGTGGAAAAGGGCATTGGGTCTTACGGCGGCGAGAAGCGCGATCTGGTCGTCGGCCGGATATTCGCGATGTTTCTCACCTGGATGCAGGAGAAGAAAGGCAATGTCTTCGTGGCCGCCACCGCCAACGAGATAGATATGCTGCCCCCCGAAATCCTGCGCAAGGGGCGTTTTGACGAGATATTCTTCGTGGACCTGCCGGGGATTACCGAGCGCAAGCAGATATTCGGCGTCCATTTGAAAAAGAGAAACCAGGACCCCGCCGCGTATAACCTCGTTGACCTTGCCAAGGCTTCCGAAGGCTACAACGGTGCGGAAATAGAGCAGTGCGTGCTATCGGCCCTTTTTGACGCCTTCAACGCTAAACGCGCGCTGACCATGGACGACCTGATGCGGGCCATCGGTCGGATGGTCCCCCTCAGCAAGACGATGAAGGAACAGATCAAGCGGATCAAGAGCTGGGCGTACAACCGGGCGGTGCTGGCCAGTAAACCCGAGAAATATGAGCCGACCTTCGTTCCCAATGACGAATCCAAGAAACCCCAGGAAGATATCATCGTAACGTCGTTTACGAAACCCGACCAATAACACCGGCGGAGATATAGCACTATTCCCGACTATCGAGGGTACGCGATCCGGGCGAAGTCAGGAGCAATGAAATCAGAGGGTCATTTCAAAGTGGAGGCCCGACGATCTCATGTCCATCGGGCCCATCTGCCGGAAGCGCCCCGGTTTACCGTCGTGCCGGGGCGTCGCGTGCGTCTACATCGGGCGCGGTGATCCGCCGGGAAGGTATACGATATGGTGGATTCCGCGTCGCTCCCGGCGGTAAGGGACCTGCTGACTCCCCTGAAAATCGCGGACTTCCGCAGGCTCGCCATAGGATACGGGGCATCGCTGGTCGGGAGCATGTTCTATTTTATTGCACTGACCTGGTTGACGCTTACGATCAGCGGCTCGGGATTGGTGCTGGGCTCGGTTCTCGCGGCCTCTGCCGTGCCCCGGGCGCTCTTCATGGTATTCGGGGGGGCCGTGGCCGACCGGTTTTCTCCGAAGGCGGTGCTGATTTTCTCAAGCGCCGGCAACGCGGTCATCACGGCGGCGCTGGCGGTCATCGTCTTTACGGGAGCCGCGCAGGTATGGCACCTCTTTGCAGCGGCGATACTCCTGGGGATTGTTGACCCGGTGGCGTACCCGGCGGCCAACGTACTGATCCCCCGGATCGTAGACGCCCAACGCCTGAATACCGCCAACTCGGTCTTCACCCTCATGACCTACGCCACCACGGTCATCGGGCCGGCGCTTTCGGGCGTGGTCGTCGGGTATCTCGGGACTGGAGCCGCGCTGGCGGCAGGAGTGGTTGCCGCCGGCTTCTCGGCGGCAGTGTTCACCCGAATCGGGGCGGGTTCGCCCCTCGAAAGCGACGCACAGGCGCGCGGCTGCCGGGACTTCCTGACCGATATACGCGACGGATTCGCCTATTCGTGGAACAACCGGCCGATTCGGGCCGTAATCGTACTGCTGGCGGCCATCAACCTCACCCTCATCGGCCCGGTCGTGATCGGCGGAAGCGTACTTGCCGAAACGCACTTCGGGGGGGCGCGGACCTTCGGTTTGATCATATCGTCGTGGGGTTTGGGCGGTTTTATCGGCGCGATCGCGGCGGGGATGTCGCCGGTACGACGGGTCGGGACGGCGCTGATCGGGGCAAGCGCGGTCATGGGAGCCGGGATCCTTTCGATCGGGTTTTTGCCCCCTATTGCCGTGGTTCTGGCGATCAATTTCGTCATGGGCCTTTCCAACGGCTGGATCGAGGTGATCATTACCACCTGGCTTCAGATTCAATCGGGAGAAGGGATGCGGGGGCGCATCATGGGGATTACCGCGGTAGCGGCTATCGGGCTTGAGCCGGCTTCATACGCGCTGACGGGCGTCCTCGTCGGCGACGGGCTCGCGGCCGTCTTCCTTTCGGCCGGGGCCGCGCTTTTGTTGGCGACGCTGTTGACGGCCGGCAGCCGCGCCCTGCGCGCGGCGTGAACAGGTTCCCGATACGATCGGCCATGCCGTCGGCGATATAGAGTCCCCGGTTACCGGGATAGGGTATGTGTCGGACCGTGGGCTTGGTTAAAGCCGGTCTATATACTAGGGGCTTTCCGGCCGATGCTATATAATATATAATATGTGTAGTAGATCCTAACGATAAGGGATGACCATGACCATCGAAACGTTTATCCTCGAGGCAATCCTGATATTTGTCCTGATCCTTGCCAACGGCTTTTTCGCGGGCTCGGAGCTTGCCATTATTACCTCCCGCAAGAGCCGGGTCAAGACCCTGGTGGAAGAAAAAAAGCGCGGGGCCGTCGACCTGCTGGACCTGAAGGAAGACCCCGAGAAGTTCCTCTCCACCATCCAGATCGGGATCACGATTGTCGGCTCGCTGGCATCCGCGGTGGGCGGCGCCGCCGCAGTCAACGTGCTGCCCGGTTTCGTCCAGCGGGTGCCCGTGGGGTTTATCGCGGAATCGGCCGATGCCGTTTCCATCATTATCGTGGTCGTAATCATATCCTACTTTTCGCTCGTGCTGGGTGAGCTTGTTCCCAAGTCGCTCGCCATCAGGTACTCGGAAAAGATAGCCCTGTTCGTGGCCGGGCCGATCCGCTTCTTTTCGCAGGCCACGTACCCGGCCGTACGCTTCCTGACGACATCCAATCACCTCATCCTCAGGCTGGTGGGGCTCTCAAAGAAAATCGACTCGTCGTTTATCACCGAGGAGGAGATCCTGCAGGTCCTCAAGGAGGGGGAAGAAAAAGGGGTCATAGACGAGACGGAGCATGAGCTGATCCACTCGATCTTTGATTTTTCCGACCGGCACGTCAAAGAGGTCATGGTTCCGCACCCGAACGTCCAGGCCGTGAACATCGACTGGAACAAGGGTGAGATTCTTAAGTTTATCGTCGAAAAGGGATACACGCGGTACCCGGTCTACGAAAACTCGCTTGATAACGTCGTGGGGGTTCTCAACAGCAAGGAAGTCCTCAACCGTCTCGTGAGCAGGAAACCGTTTAAGATCAGGGAGATAATGCTCCCTCCGTTCTTTGTCCCCGAATTCAAGGCCATATCAGACCTCCTCAAGGAGATGCAGAAGAAGCGCATGCACTTGGCGCTG
Source organism: uncultured delta proteobacterium (assembly GCA_963735595.1). Classification (GTDB taxonomy): domain Bacteria; phylum Desulfobacterota; class Zymogenia; order Zymogenales; family Zymogenaceae; genus JAFGAS01. Next base: position 359,497 of record CAVTLK010000005.1, read on the forward strand.
GTGGTGGACGAGTACGGGGCAATCGCCGGGCTCGTGACGATGGAGGACCTCTTCGAAGAGATCGTCGGGGAAATAGAGGACGAGGGCAAGGGCGGCGCGGACGGTATGGTGAAAAAACTCAAGGGCGGAATCATGCTTATTGACGGCTCAACGTCAATCCGTGATCTGATCAACATCTGGGGACTTGCCCTGAGCGATTCCGAGGCTTACGAGACTATCGCGGGGATGCTCCTTTCCCGGCTCCAGGCGATGCCCAAGGGCGGTGAGGTTATCCACCAAAGCGGATACAAGTTCATGATCCTGGAGGTTGATAAGAACCGTATTACCAAGGTGCGGGCGGAGCGGGAGGAAGCCCCGTCCGCCCCAAAAACGAAGAAGCCGACTAAATAGCCGTCCGGTCGCCTGCATACCTACCGCGGGCGGTACGCGGGCGGGCCGGGTGCGCCGTAAATCCGGCCGATCGGCATGGGCCGGCCGATCCCCCGGCGTTCCTCACCAGCGGGCATTCGTATCTCTTTGACACGATGATTGCAGTGAATTAGACTGAGAAGAAAATCCTTTTCACCGATAGGTCCTTCGAACACATGTCCATAGCCCGTCATTATAAAATCCTCTGGAAGCTGATCTATATTCGGGAGATCGTCAGGACGAAAGTCCAGCGTATTTTCTATCGGGGGGGTATCGATCGGAGCACCATACGGGCGATCCTGGCCGTGCGGCTGTACGGTATCGGTAATATGATCCTGGCGACTCCCGCCTTACAGGCGTTGCGAAACAGCTACCCCAACGCAACAATCACGGTCCTCGTGTCCGACCGGGGCGCGCGGGAGGTGGTTTCGGGAAGCGGGGTCGTTGACTCGGTGATATGCTTCGACTACGTGCCCGCGATCGATACCGGGCTTTTAAGAAGCTGCGCTCACTCCATTTTGACCTGCTGGTGGTCTTCTACCCGATGGGAGTGGTGGACCTGCCGCTCGTTACGGCGATGGCCGGCGTCAGGCGCCGCTTCGGATTCAGAGACGCCGTCAGAGGAAACCTCTACACAGACCCGTTCGATATAGACTACCGGAGGGGGGAGGGGAGGTCAAATCTCGATCTGGCCTGCCGAGCCGGGGGAAGACCCGGCGGCGGGTCGTTTTTCTTTATCGGGCCGGCCGACCGGGAGCGGGTCGACCGATTCTTTGCCGACAACCGAATCCGGCCCGGCGAAATCGTTATCTCGATACACCCGGGCTCCCACGAGCTGAAACGATGGCCGAAACATCATTTTGCGGCGATCGGCGACAGGCTCGCGCGCGACTACCGAGCCCGGGTCGTCCTTTTGGGCGGGCCCGACGAAGAGGGACTGTGCCGGGACATCTCAGAACTGATGCGGGCGCGGCCGATCGTCGCGGCGGGGTCGCTGACGCTCAAAGAAACGGCCGAGGTCATCAGGCGGTCGGCGCTCTTCATCGGCAACGATTCGGGGCCCATGCACATCGCATCGGCGGTCTCGACACCGTTGATCGGGCTCTTCGGACCGACCGATACCGTCAAGAACCGGCCGTGGGGCGGCCGCAAGAGAACCATCATTATAAAGAGTAGGATGAAATGCGCGCCCTGTTACCGCGCCGGGCAGATGCCGTGCATCTACGGAACGAACCTCTGTATGGCCGGGATATCCGTCGAGGACGTGTATGCCCGCTCACAGTCGCTCCTTGACGGGAAGGGGGTGGCGCAGGGGGAAAGGGCCGGTGAAGGTGCGAATGGAGGGCCGTCGGCCGTCCCCGGCCGATCCCGCAGGTCCGGGGCCGTAAAAAAATAGGATCTTTACCGTACGGGAGTCCCCGGTGGGGACGATGCCGTTAAAACTACGACATGCCAACGCTCGAAAAGCTCATAAAGAACGTATCCTATAACGCCCTGAATAACGGCATCACGCTGGTTACGGGCTTTATCCTTTCCATCGGCATCGCGCGGCTGCTCGGCCCCGAACAAATGGGGATTTACAGCTACTGCACGTGGCTCCTCGGATTCACCGCCGTCTTTTGCCTCCTGGGAATCCCGAATACCAATACACGGTATATCTCCGAACTCAACGCCACCGGGCAGGCAGACCACGTGAGACGCCTTTTCTATGTGTTGCTGCTCTTCGAGGTCGGCGTCTTTCTGGTCGTGTCGGGGGTCGTTGTTATCGCAGCCTATTTCTTCTACGGGCCGGATATCCGGGTCTATATTATCCTCGTGGCGGCAAACCTCCTGCCGCTTACCCTGTTCGCGATGTACGCATCGACGTTCAAGGGGCTGCTCAGGTTTGACGCCATCGCGATCACCAGCCTCATCGTCACGCCGGTCTACGTCCTGGCCGTAATTATCGGCCTCTATCTCGGGATGGGGGTCGGCGGGCTATTGATCCTTCCGCTTATCCTTGCCCCCGCGCAGCTCGTTGTGTTTCATCTTTTCCTGCGGCGGGCGATGCCGCAGCCGAAGGCCCCGTCGGGCGGCGGGCTCGATCGAACGCTGAAGAAGAGGATATTCACTTTCTGGTACAAGCTGCTGGCTATCAGCCTCATCGACGTCTTCGTGTTCGAAAAGTTCGAGGTATTCTTTCTGAACATCTACGCCGATTTCAGCGCGGTTGCGTTCTATACGATCGCGTTTTCCATTTCGGCCAAGGTTATGAAGCTTATCCCCTATTCGCTGACAAACATCATGCTCCCGATATTTACCGAGAAGCACTCGATCGGCGATACCAAGGGCAAGCATACGGTTTATACCTATTCATTGAAGTACCTGTTTATCATCATCGCCCCTATCTTTGCCGGCGGCGTTTTCATTTCGACGGAGTTAATCACGAACCTTTACGGGATCGAATTTAAACCCGCGGCGGACATCTTCTGGATTACGCTGCTTTCGTCCTCGATGGCGGCCTTTTTCGGCTCTTCGGCATCCCTTTTAAGCGCCATGGAGGAACTATCCGTCCTCCTGACCATAGGTATTGTAAGCATATGTCTGAATATCGGGATGGATCTGCTGCTGATCCCCCGCTACGGTATACACGGCGCGGCGTGGGCTAACCTCATCGGGCAGGCCTTCGGCGGGATAGCGATCTTCATATTTATCATCATAACCCTCAAGCCGAAGATCCCCTGGGAGGACCTGTTGAGGATCGCCATCGCGTCGGTCATCTGCGGCCTGGTTGCCAAGGCCGTCATTACGATCAACGGCGGCCTCAGCTTCATGGTGCTGGCAATCGCGGCGGCGGCCCTTGTTTACCCGGTTGCCCTCGCGCTGGCCGGGGCGCTGGGTGCCGGCGATCTTGAGATACTCGCCGCCGCCGAGAAGCTGCTGCCCGCCCGGCTGCGGGCTCCGTATCGGTTCTGTACCCTGATGCTCACGCGCCTGATCAAGAGGCGGGTATAGGATGAATACGGGAAACGCGGGCACGTGTATCAGCGGAACGCACCATATAAAAGGTGTTGACAAATATAGTTAAGCTGCTATACTATCCCCATGTTGGACGACCTTGAAAGGTTCGAGATACTCACCGACGAGGTTAACCGCCTCATAGCGCGGGTCCAATCCCTTCATACGCCCAACTTCGATTTCGGCACTGGGATACCGTTGTATCGCGCCGAGATTCACACTATTGATATTGTCGGTAAAAATCCGGGGATCAACGTAACCCGGCTTTCCGAACGTATCGGGGTCACCAAAGGCGCGGTTTCCCAGATGCTGACAAGGCTTGCCAAAAAGAAGCTGATAGAAAAAAGGGCGGTATCGGGAAACGAGAAGGAACGCATGATCGAACTGACCGGCCTCGGGCACCTGGCTTATGAAAATCACCGGACCCTTCACCGCCATATCTTTACGTTCCTCCAAAACCACTACGGCGCGGCGCTGCCGTCGCGGCTCGAACGGTTTCAGGAAGTGGTCGGTGAGCTTTCGAAAATCCTTTCGACCGTAGAAGGGCATAAGGATACGGTGTAATTTTTTTCGGTACTTAATTTAGCAGCTAAACAATAAGCAGATAGGGAGGGATACAGTGACCGGGAAAAGAGATACGGCCGCGGCGCGTGGTGGAAAATATTCCATCTGTCCGTGGTGGCTGGTGAAGTCTTTCGATAATTTCCTTCGGCCGCTCGTTCATGACTCCCGGAAGCTCTTTGGCCCGTACGTCCGGCCAAATATGACGGCCGTCGATGTCGGGTGCGGGCGGGGGTTTGCCTCCCTCGGGCTCGCCCGGTTGGTCGGCGGCGGCGGAAATGTGATCGCCGCCGATCTCCAGCCCGAGATGCTCGAAATGGTGAGGAATCGGGCGGAAAAGAACGGACTCTCCGAACGGATACTGACGCACCGGTCCGCTCAGGGCAGGATCGGCGTTACGGGGCCGGTCGATTTCGTCCTCGCATTCTGGATGCTGCACGAGGTGCCGGACGCCGCGGCGTTTTGTGCGGAGGTATCGGCGATGCTGGCGCCCGGCGGCCATTTCTTTGTGGCCGAGCCGCTCTTTCATGTGACGCAGCGCGGTTTCAAGGAAATGACCGAGGTTGCCGGCGCGGCAGGTCTGGCCGTTTTCGAGCACCCGCGCGTTGCCCTCAGCCGGGCGGTGGTATTCACGAAGAAGAAAAGGAGAAAGGAGGAATAAATTATGAGAAGCGAACAGTCACCTAAGGGCGGCGTCGTCGCCGCGGAAGGAACGCTCTACCTGGGGGTCGGGCGCTACATGATTACCATTCCGCCGTGCCTGATGAGGATGGGGGCCGCCGGAAGCGCCCGGCAGGCGGATAAGCTGCTGGCCCGTTTGTCCCCGGAACACCACCTCGTTCGGGATTTCGTCGTGACCGAGATCCCGAGAAAGGCGGCGTCTCTCTCCGCGGACTACATCGCGCATCAATTGGACCTTCCCATTGGACGGGTTCGGGACATCGTTGATGAGCTCGAAAAGGGGAAGGTGTTTCTATTCAGGAATGAGCGTGGTGAGGTTACCTGGGCCTACCCGGTGACCGCAGAACCGACGCCGCACCACGTGACGTTCAGCACGGGCGAGCAGATCTATGCGGCCTGAGCCATCGACGCCTTGGCGCTGCCCTTCGTGCAAGGGCAATTGATAAAACGGCCGCTCTCGTTCGTCATCAGGAGCGAATGCAAGAACAGTGGAGACCCCATCGAGATTGCCATCGACAGCGACCTGCGATACCGGGTCGCCGACGAGCAAGGCGGCGTGAGGGTGTTCGTCCCGATGGTGGACGTGATAACGCTCGACGAGCCCAGCATCATCGATTCCTTCTGACGACGATCGGTGTTCTTCCGGTCGGAAGAAGACGCGAAGAAATACCGTCGTGCCTGCAAGGGGGTTAAGGGCCTCTACCTTACGCTCGACCATGGCGTATATCTCACGAGGGTCATCCAGTCGGCAATCTTCGCTTTCTCGAAACGTGCCCGGTGAGGGATCTTTTACCCGGCGAATCCGGGTTGAAGGGAGATACCTCGTTTGAAAACAGGGGCGGCTTCCCAGGAGGGGGGCCGCCCCGATTGTTTTATGCCGTAATGGTGAGGTACCTTGCTTCATGCCCGTCGGCCCGAACCCGGACTCGATGGGGGGCAGCCCCCTCTCTTCGGACTTTCCCTTTTTGCGTTGACAAAAAGCCGCCTTCCTTTATAATGAAAAAGAGCCCAATGCGGTACATTATTCCGATTTCGTTGTCATATCATTATGTTCCTTTGTATGCCGGGGCCCGTGCGACGGGCCGACGGGGCGGCGCCGATACTGGCGATACGGGCGATACAGGCGATACGGGAAGTCACAGCCGAAATGGACGCTACCGATAGAAAGATCCTGAAGGTTATCCAGGAAGCGTTCCCGCTGACCGATACCCCCTTTTCCGACGTGGCCGGTCCGCTGGGGCTTGCCGAGGCCGAGGTTATTTCCCGGATCGCGGCCCTCAAGCAGGCCGGCGTTATAAGGCGCATCGGGGCGGTGCTTGATGCGCGGTCGCTGGGCGTTGCCACGATACTGTGCGCGACTCGGGTGGACCGGGAGCGGATCGAGGAAGCGGCAGCCGCCGTCAGCTCATTTCGTCAGGTCACGCATAACTACGAGCGGGATGGGGATTACAACCTCTGGTTTACCGTCTGGGCGCGGGACGAGGACGAGCTGGACCGCACCATCCGCGATATCGAGGGAAAAGCCGGGATCTCGGTCATACGCCTTCCGGCGGTCGAGACCTATAAGATCAGGGCGGTCTTTGACCCGTCCTGAGGAGTTCGCGGTCCGACGCGGTTCTCGTCGTAATGGGCGGGGAATGATCACGTATAAAGTTGCGGAGCTGACCGTTGTCACCGAGGATACGATCGAGGAGGCACTTAACCGGCACGTTCGGGACGGATGGCGGCTCGATACGATACAATTTGCCATGGGGCCGGCAAGTAAGCGGCCCGCGATGGCCTTTATCCTTTTTATAAGGGAAGATCACAATGACGACAACGCTCAAGAAGGCTGATCTCACACACCGGCTGCTGGCGCGCTTCATTGACTTTCTGATCGGCGCCGCCTTCTGCCTCGTCCTGTTTCCGGTGGGGGTACTCGCGGGGGCGACCTATATCGCGATCGCCGACGGCCTGTTCGGCGGGCAGAGCCTCGGAAAGCGAATCATCGGGCTCAAGGTCGTCCGCGTGGCCGACGGCGGCCCGATCACCTTCAAGGATTCGCTGATCAGGAACTCGATGTACGCCGTCATCTATCTCTTCTATCTCATCCCTTACCTCCGGTGGGTCCTGATCCCCACGGTCGGCCTGATCATCGTCGGTTTTGAGGTCTACTACCTCATCGTTGACACCAACGGGTTCCGGGTCGGGGACCTGGCGGCCGATACACGGGTCATCGATGAGCCGGCCCGTTTGTGATCCGCGCGACGGTGCGGGCATTCTTGCCTGCGTAATATCCCGAAGCGGGGCGACGACGACGGGACGGCTCAAACCGGCCGCGGCGTCTCTGATACGCCGGGGTAACGCGGCCTCTGTTCAGGCAACATACGGCAGGAGGATATATACATGTCTCAGATTCCCACGCCAATCACGACGCCTCCGGATGCGGCCGAGCTTGCCGACAGGCTCTCGCGGGTTCGGGCGCTCATGGAGCGCGAAGGCCTTGATTACTACGTCTCCTTTGACCCGGTCAATGTCTACTACCTGACCAATTTTGCCAACAACGTCCACGAGCGGCCCTTTATCCTGGTCATCGGCAGGAAGGGCGCGCCGGTCATGCTCTGCCCGCTTCTGGAGACGAGCCACGTCAAGGCGCGCGCCCGGTGCGAGCTCGAGTACGTCACCTATTACGAGTTTCCGGCGCCGGCCGAGCAGAACTGGTTTGACCTCTACGCCACGCTCATCCCGGCCAAGGCCCGGGTGGGGGTGGAGGAGGCCATGCCGGTCGGGATCGCCCATCGGACCGGCGGGGTCGTCGTGGTGACCGATATAATAGACGAGGTCCGCCTGGTCAAGACCGACTACGAGATCGGCCGGTCGGTGCACGCGTCGGCAGTCGTGAACTTCGGTCACACCAAGCTCCTGGAAGTGACCCGTCCCGGCGTCCTGGAGATCGCCATCTACGGCGAGGTGGTGCGGGCCATGATGGGAAAGGTGCTCACGGAGATCCCGGAGGCAAACCTGATCGTCTCCCGCTTCGTGGGGGCGGTGTGGCCCCCCTCGATATCACACGACCCGCACCGCGTTCCCACGCCCTACCTGCCGATGGAGGAAGGCGGGCCGCACGTCTCGATCGTGACGGCCCAGGCCGACGGCTACGGGATGGAGATGGAGCGGAGCTTCTTCCTCGGCGGCGTCCCCGAGGACGCCCGAGAGCCGTTTGCCGTTATGATGGAGGCCAGGGAACTGGCCTACAAACTGGCGAAACCGGGGGCCGTACTCTCGGATATCGACCGACGGGTGCGCAAGGTGATTATCGACGCGGGCTACGAAAAAAATATCCTGCACCGGACGGGTCACGGGCTGGGGATAACCGGCCACGAGGCGCCCTACCTCGCCCTCGGGGACGACCGGAAGCTGGAGCCGGGGATGCTCATCTCTATCGAGCCGGGCATCTATATCCCGGGCAAGGGGGGCTTCAGGCATTCGGATTCGGTCCTGATTACCAAGACAGGAAACGTGAGGCTCACCGAGGCGCCGGACGGCCTCGAACAACTGACGATCGCGGTTTAGACCGCCATCGAAGGGATATCACCTATGAAGAAAGAAGGATACATCGCCGGAGTTTACCGTCGGCGGGCGCCCGGCTGTCTTCACGCTCGTCGTCGTTACGATGCTCTATGTCGTCAACTACATGGACCGCATGGTGCTGTCGGCGACGTTACCGCTCATCAAGGCCGACCTGATGCTTTCCGACGCCCAGTGCGGCTGGCTGGGGACTATATATTTCATCGTCGTGGCGCTGCTGACGATACCGGCGGCGATCCTCTGCGACCGGTGGAGCCGTAAAAAATCGCTCGCGATCATGGCGGTGTTATGGAGCGGGGCGACCTTCCTGACCGGGCTGAGCGGGCGTTTCCTGCCGCTGTTTGCCGCCCGCGGAGGGGTGGGTGTGGGGGAGGCGGGGTTTACCCCCGGCGGGATCGCATATATCTCCGGCTCCTTCAGGGAAGAATCCCGGGCCAGGGTCACGGGTGTCTTCAACCTGGGCCAGCCGCTGGGCTCCATCATCGGGATCGTAATCGCCGGCGTTGCGGCGCAGGCTAACCTCTGGGGGATGGGGTGGCGGTCGCCCTTTTTCCTCTTTGCGGTTCCGGGCGTCCTGCTGGGAATCCTGGTGCTATTTACCCGCGATTACCCCACGACCCCGATTACGGCGGCCGATTCCGGCGAGAAGAACATGGGGGTCGGCAGGGGGCTCCTGATCATCCTGAAGACGCCGACGCTCCTCTTTACCTCCCTGGGCGTCGGGGCGCTGAGCTTCGTGGGCGGGGCGGTGGGATACTGGCTCCCAACCTATTTTGTGCGGACGCGCGGAATCGACGTGGCCAAGGCATCCTACCTCATGGGCGGGATTATCCTGGTGGCCTGCATCGGGCCGATTCTCGGCGGGATACTCGCCGACGGATGGAAGAAGAAACGCACGAACGCCCGGCCGCTGACCGCGGCCCTGTTCGCCGCCTTTTTAGGCGTATTTCTCTATTTCGGCTTTCTCGTGGATTTGGCCGGGATACTATCGGCCTCCTACCTGCTCTTCATTATCGCGGGCGTGCTCCTGTTTGCCTACACGGCGCCCGCCTACGCCGTAACCCAGGACCTGGCGCCCCGGTCCATGCGCAGCATCAGTATGGGGTTGCTGGTCCTGATCACCTATGGGACGCTGGGCGCATATTCGCCGGTCGTGGTGGGGTGGCTCTCCGACATGCTGGGCGCGGAGGGCGCACCGAACCTGACGGCGGCCTTCATGTTCGTCCCGCCGGTGGCGTTTCTCGGGGCGCTTTTCTTCTTCCTGGCGGCGCGCTTCCACGACCGGGACGTGGCAAAGGTGTCGGCGGGTATCGGTCGGGGCGGGGTATAACCGGACGGGGATTTCGACAGCCCTGTCACAAGGGGCTTGAAACGGCCGTCCCGCCGGTGTAGAATGAAACCGGCCTTCCGGAAAGACGGCCGCGCACGTTAAAGGCGCCGCCGTGGGGGGCAGGGGTTTCCTGAAGGGACGACAAAGAGATCGGCTCAACCCGTAACGGATAACTACTATATAATATATAGACGTCACACTAACTCGGATACCATACGATGAAGAAATCAACCGCGGCTTCACGAAGCGCCGGTGCGAGTACGCCGCCGCGGGGCGGACTTACCCTGGGGCTGCTGCTCAGGCTCCAGGTCTTCTACTGCCTCCTGGGGGTCGGCTACAACCTCGTGAGCCTCGTCCTTTCGAAGACGGGCGGCTCGACGCTCGCCCCCACCAACCCGGTGACGGGCATGATCGTCATGGCCGTCTACGGCGGGTGCCTGGCGGTCGGCGCGCTTGGCTATGCAAGGATCTACCGCATACTGATGGGCCTTTGCGTGCTGGTGCTTGGCTACGGGGGCGTGGTCGTGCACCTGCTCAATTATACCACCGGCCGCACCTTCCTCTACGATTCGACCCTCGCCTGGGGCCTGGCGGTAGGCATCAACCTCTTCGGGCTTGTCCTCAACTTCATCGGCGCCCTCGGGCTCTTTTCGGACGGGGGCAAATAGCCCCTAACCCATTATCACGATATGCCTCCATGCCGGCAATCCAGAGAGTAACCCATGCGATACGAGCTTTTCATCGGCCGCCGCTACCTGAAGTCCAAGCGCAAGCAGGCCTTTATCTCGCTGATAACCCTCATCTCAGTGGGGGGGGTCGCCCTGGGGGTGGCGGCGCTTATCGTCGTCACGTCGGTGATGACCGGCTTCACCAAGCAGCTGACCGATAAGATCCTCGGCGTCTATTCCCATCTCGTCGTCCTCAAGGAGGGCGAGCCCTTCAATGATTACCCCGAGATCATGGGCCAGCTCGGCAAGATCCCCGGGGTGGTCGCTTCGACCCCCTTCATACAGACCCAGGTGATGCTGACGGGGGTCGACGGCGAGATGACGGGGGCGGTACTGAGGGGGGTGGACGTTGCCACGGCGCCCGCGGTTATCTCCGTCAAGCGGGACATGGTCAAGGGGAGCTTCGAAGACCTGGAAAGGGCGCAGGACCAGTCCCCGGGCGTCATCCTCGGCACGGGCCTCGCCGAGAAACTCGGGGTGGGTGTCGGCGATGAGCTGGTCATGCTCTCGCCCGATGGGGGGGGAGGTCTCGCCCTTTGGGATGACCCCAAAGATGAAACGGTTTGCCGTCGTCGGGATCTTCGATTCGGGCATGTTCGAATACAACGGCACCTTTGCCTACGTCTCGCTGCGGTACCGCCCAGGGCTTCCTCGAAGTGCCGGGGGCGGTCACCGGTATCGAGGTCAGGCTTGCCGACGTCTACCGGGCAAAGGACACCGGGAAGCTCATCCGGGCCACGCTCTCGTTCTCGTACTACGTGCTTGGACTGGATGGACATGAACCGGAACCTGTTCGCGGCGCTGGCCCTGCAGAAGGCGACGCTCTTCGTGATCCTCACGCTCATCATCTTTGTGGCGGCCTTTAACATCGCCTCGACCCTCATCATGGTGGTGATGGAGAAGAACAAGGATATCGCGATCCTCACGGCAATGGGTGCTACGCCGGGGGGCATCATGCGGATATTCATGTTCGAGGGGTTCGTCGTCGGGGCGTTCGGCACGATGATCGGGCTTGCCCTCGGCCTGGGGGCGTGCCGCCTGCTGGAGCGCTACCACTTCATCGACCTTGACCCGAAGATATACTATTTCACGACGCTGCCGGTACAGGTCGTGCCCTCGGACGTGGCGATCATCATCGGCGCGTCGCTTTTGATCTGCCTGGCCTCGGCCGTCTACCCGGCCTGGCGGGCCTCCCGGATGGACCCGCTTGACGCCATCCGGTACGAGTAACGGGACATAATTACTACGGAAGGGGATTAGCATGAGACGATCGATCGGCCTCTTTCTCGGATTTGTAATCTTTTTGGCTGCGGCCTTTACGGCGGTAGCCGCCGACAACGCCACCATCACCGGCGACGGGGTGCGGATGCGCTGGGAGTCGAGAACCGACGCCGAGATCATCACGACCCTCAATAAAGGGACGCGGGTTGAGGTGGTCAGCCGGTCGCAGGTCTACCAGACGATAGGCGGCGATTCCGCCTTCTGGTACTACGTCACGTACGGTAAAGACTCGGGATTTGTCTTCGGCCGCTTCATCGCCATAGACCCCGCGGCCGCGCCCTCATTCGAGCCGGTGATGCTGCCGGGCGGTCCGAGCTTCCCGTTCGAGGACTGGGGGGCGTGCCCCATGGAGTGCTGCGCCTATCGGGAGTGGAGCGTTGAAAAGGAGACGGTCGTCCGGACCGACCGGTACGAAACGGCCCCGGCGGCCTTTACCGTGAAGCCGGGCGAGTGGGTGACGGGGCTGACCGGCGTAGTGATCGTGACGGCGCCGGGTCGCGGCGAAGTGACGACGTCCATGAAGCTGGGCGAACGCCAGGCCTCGCCGGGGGACGTCGTGGAATACCTCACCTACCAGGGGGAGGGATTCTACAAGGTCTGGTTCAAGGGCCAGATGCTCGACGGGGTGGAAGGCTACGGGTCGGTCGTGATGAAGGCGGAGCCGGTCTGGATCTGGTGGGCCGAGATCAAGAATAAGAAGGGGCAGGTCGGCTGGACGAACGAGGTGAGGAACTTCGGCAACATCTACTCGTGCGGGGATTAGAGGGGCTGAAAGAATGCGGGGCCCGACGCTCCAAACGAAACGACGGAAACAACAATAAGTAATAAGGGCGGCCTAAAAAGGCCGCCCTTATTGTTTCAAACATGCGAAGACCCGGGTATCATACCCCGCCGCGTGATTCGATCCCGTATGAAGTTGTATATCCGCATAGACACATAGAGGACGAACAACAACAGCAGCACCATGACCAGGGCCGCCGCGTCATAGTCGGTGGGACGGAAGTTAGTCAACGGAAAGACTATTTCGGCAATGCCTTCGGTCCTTACGTCTTGGATGATAGCAAGGAGAGCTGCTACCGAGCAGAATCTGAGTATCCGCGAAACTTCGTTTCGCGTTACACGCGCCCAGGAGAACCCCCGGAAGATCGTCCGAACCGCACCGATCGATGGCGGGCTCGGGAATATCTCGGGGACGTTTGATTCATATTCAGTATATGCCGCCCCGTGTTTTATCGCGAGCCTCTCGTTTTCGACCTTAAGCGTCGGCCCGTAGGCCCAGAAAAAGAAGAAGGGATACAGGGCGATCAGGTAGATATTCCCGACAATCAGGCAAAAACTCATTTCAACCAAGAAGTTGGCCAGGTAAAAGGGGTGCCGGACTAAAGCATACGCCCCCTCGGTGCAGAGGACCCTGGTGCGAATGAGCTGCCCCTTGACGAGCAGATGAAGGCTAATACCGACGAACAGGAGAAAGAGAGCGAAGGAGATTCGAACGGGCTCGATACCGGCGGGCAGCAGCAAAGACAGAACGATGGAGGCGGTAATCAGGGCGTTTCTGAGATTGCCCCGATTTAAGAAGAAACGTGCTTGGGATTTTTCCACAGTATGTATCCGAAGCTCCGCGGTATCCGCAGCACAGGAAGACGGCGCATTTTCCGCTGTCTTTTTCTTACTCATCAGTCGTTCCCCTTACAATAGGATTATCCAAAAGAATGGGTACCGAATCGTGAACATGTTGCGCTCGCGTATTCTTAACGTAGTATATCGCCAGAATAGCCGAATCATCGAGAGGGGAGACCGGGCTGTATTCCTACGACCCATATACACCTTTGAACGTCACCGGACCGTGGCGCTCCGTCCTATTCAAAATATTATACTGCGGATAATAGAATATACGGAATCACCTGTCAATACGGTTTGGTATTATAATTTGTTAATAGGATTACGACGGTCCCAAACGCCGTGAGGCCGACAGGCCTTCGTTATTAAGTATAGCGAATAATGATGAGGTATGGCGGGCCGGGATCGGAAGCAAGACCGGTACAGGTCGGCTGGACGAACGAGGTACGGAACTTCGGCAACATCTACTCGTGCGGGGATTAGGGGAGAACCAGGTTTTCGGGATGTAATCCGGTTCCGTCATTGCGAGGGAGCGACGCGACCGAGTCAATCTCATCATCGCGTCCGGTTCTTGTGTGGTCGTGTCTTCCCTCGCGACTAATGATCCCCGGCGGCTGGGAGATGGCCGAGTTCGGCCTGATCTCTCCGAAGAGCGGTTCTGAAGAGTGATCGCTTCGCTTGGCTTGCGATCACCGACGAGACAGCCGCGCCGCCTGTCGACGGCCCGCAATGACGGGGTTGGGATTTGCGCGGTTAGTGCGGGTTACGGTGACAGTATATATTATATATATGACTTCCCGGCTTAAGCAGGCACCCTATCAATAAGGTTCATCATCACCGTAATCCGGATTGTCGCCCGCGCATCCGGTTCGCGCCGATATCGAGGTTTCCGGTCTTAATAAATATGCCGCCCGGATATGCTATTCGAGAATTTCCAGCACCGCGCGCTTGTTGAACTTCATGGACGCCGCCGAGAGGATCGTCCTCATCGCATGCGCCGTTCGCCCTTCTTTACCGATCACCTTTCCCATGTCTTCCTTTGCAACCCTGAGCTCGATGACCGACGTCTGTTCTCCCGCGACTTCGTCCACTACAACGCTGTCAGGATTATCAACCAGGGCCTGGGCAATCACCTTAATCAGTTCCTTCATTTTTCAGCCTCCCGTTTTCACCGAATTACCGTTTTCGCCTCTTCCGCACTTCTCGCTTCGTTATCGAAAAACTCTCAGAACCCCTCATCATAGACCGTGAGCAGAAAAGCCGCCCGGCGCGGAGCGCTTACGGATACAGGGCATATGCGAGCCTTATCCCTCCGGTTCGGACGGAAACTCATTTCAATCGGGATTAGCATTATACAAATGCCGCAAGGAAAGCGTCTATATAGTATCACAATGACCGTAAAAGTCAAGATTGCCGAGCAAAAAATACTTACTATTCTTTTTCCGCTCGACAAACGGTGTCGCAGCAGCACCAGTCCATTTAACCTTGACTATCCCCTGTCAATACGATAAACTTACTTATTTACTCGAAATGGAGGAAACGGTGGCGGAGCGGGACGGGGCGCAGGCCCCGGAGCAGGAGCTCATTAAAATCAGGCGCGAGAAGCGGGACGCCGTAAAGGCGGCGGGCAAGAACCCCTACCCGAATGACTTTCGCCCCACTGCAAGCGCGCGCGAGGTCGCCGAGCGGTACGCCGACAAGACCCGGGAAGACCTCGAGGGCAACACCGACGCGCTCGCCGTGGCCGGGAGCGCCTCGTCGCCAAGCGCGACTTCGGCAAGTCCTCCTTCGCCCATATACTCGACGGCACCGGCAAGATCCAGCTCTTCTTCCAGGCATCCGCCCTCGGCGACGCCTATATCGACACCAAGACCTATGATATCGGCGACATCATCGGCGTCACCGGCACGCCGTTTTGCACCAAGACCGGTGAGCTGACGATCAACGCCACCGAAGCACGGCTCTTGACCAAGGGACTCAGGCCGCTTCCCGAAAAGTGGCACGGCCTTTCCGACGTGGAGACGCAGATACCGGCGCCGCTACGTGGACCTCATCGTCAACTCCCACGTCAAGGAGGTCTTCCTGACGCGCAGCCGCGTGATTAGCGGCGGTGCGGGAGTTCTTTATCGACAAGGGCTTTATCGAGGTCGATACGCCGATGCTCCACCAGGTGGTCGGCGGGGCGGCCGCCCGCCCCTTTGTTACGCACCACAACACGCTGGACATGGACCTCTTCTTGCGGATCGCGCCGGAGCTCTACCTCAAGCGGCTGGTCGTCGGCGGGATGGACCAGGTCTTCGAGATCAACAAGAACTTCCGCAACGAGGGTATCTCCACGCACCACAACCCCGAGTTCACGATGCTCGAGTTCTACGAGGCCTACAGGACCTACGAGGACTTCATAAAGCTTACCGAAGAGCTCTTCGCCCAGGTCGCCCAAAAGGTCCTCGGCACCACGACCCTCACCTACCAGGGCGTCCGAGATCGACCTCGCGCCCCCGTGGGAGCGGATTGAGCTGGCCGAGGCCGTCGTCAAAGTACGGCGGGATCGAAAAGGACGATAATCGCCGACGAGGCCAAGATGCGCGACCGGCTGAAGTCACTCGGCGTGGAGCCGGAGAAGGGCTGGGGCCACGGCAAGCTCCTGATAGAACTTTTCGAGAAGACGGCCGAGGATAAGCTCGCCGGCCCGGTCTTCGTGACGAGCTACCCCACGGAGGTCTCGCCGCTCTCGCGGCCGTCTGACGACCGGCCCGGCTACACGGACCGCTTTGAGCTCTACATGGCCGGGATGGAGATCGCCAACGCCTTCTCCGAGCTCAACGACCCGGACGACCAGGAGCGCCGCTTCCGGCACCAGCTTGAGGCGGCCGACTTCGGAGAGGGGGTCCGGGAATACGACCGGGACTATATCCGCGCCCTCGAATACGGGCTTCCCCCTGCGGCGGGGGAGGGCATCGGGATAGACCGGATGGTGATGATCTTTACCGATTCGGCCTCGATCCGCGACGTGATCCTCTTTCCGCAGATGCGGGAGAAGGAATAAAAACACCTGGGCTCACCACGAAGACTTGAAAGGCACCGATAGAAAGATGTCCGGGATACTTCGTACCTTTGTGCCTTCGTCGTGATTCTCTCAAGAGAAGCTCTCCGGGCGGAGTGAGCTCGGCGCGCTCCACTCTCAGGCAGATTTTTAGAGACAGTCTGGTAATATGTACGAACTCTTCATCAGCCGACGTTATCTCCGCGCCAAGCGCAAACAATCCTTCATATCGCTGATTACCGTTATCTCGGTCGGCGGGGTCGCGATCGGGGTTGCCGCGCTCATCATCGTCATTTCCGTGATGACCGGCTTCAGGGATGACCTCCAGGGCAAGATCCTCGGCGCCCACGCCCACCTCGTCGTCCAGACCGGCAAGCCCTATTTTACGAACTACCCCTCCGTCATGAAGAAGATCGCCGCAAACGAAGACGTGGTCGCGCTTAGCCCCTATATCGAGAGCCAGATCATGCTCTCCACCGAGGGGGGGATATCGGGCGCCATCCTCAGGGGCATCGACCCCGAAACGGCGCCGGGCGTTATCTCCATCAAGAGGGACCTCAAGATCGGGGACCTGAACGAGCTGACGAGCGGGCGGGACGGGGCGCCCGGGATAATCCTGGGCAGGGAGCTGGCAAAGCTCCTCCGGGTAACCTACGGCGATCCGGTGGTCATGCTCTCGCCGACGGGCGGTGAGACAACCCCCCTCGGCATGACGCCGAAGATGAAACGGTTCGTGGTGGTGGGGATCTTCGAGGCGGGGATGTTCGAGTACGATTCGTCGTTCGCCTACGTCTCGATGCCGGCGGCCCAGGAGTTCCTGGACCTGCCGGACGTGGCCTCCGGCATAGAGATCAAGGTCGCCGATATCTACCGGGCCAAGGCCGTCGGGGATGAGATCGTCACCATGCTCGGCGACCGCTTTCACGCGCTGGACTGGATGGAGATGAACAAGAACCTCTTCGCGGCGCTTGCCCTCGAAAAGGTGGCCATGTTCGTCATCCTGGTGATGATCGTCTTTGTAGCGGCATTCAACATCGCATCGACCCTCATCATGATGGTCATGGAGAAGGCAAAAGATATCGCCATACTCAAGGCGATGGGTGCGGCGAACGCCGGCATCATGAAAATATTCATCTTCGAGGGGACGATCATCGGCGCGTTCGGGACGGCAATCGGGGCGGTCTTCGGGTGGGGCATGTGCATCCTGCTCAAGCACTACCATTTCATCCAACTCGATCCGAACGTCTTTTATATCTCGGCGCTTCCGGTAAAAATCGTGCCGTCCGATATCGGGATCATCATCGTTTCGTCGCTGGCGCTCTGCGTGCTGGCGACCATCTACCCCTCATGGCAGGCCTCCCGGATGGACCCGGCCCAGGCCATGCGTTACGAATAGACCAATGGGTGCGCAGGTGAAAGATACCCGGCAGAACATAGCGCGCCTCAAGGAGCAGGGCGCCGCGAATATCGGAAAGGGAAACTGGGACAAGGCGCTCGGCGATTTCATCGAGGTCCTGAAGGCGGCCCCCAACGACACGCACGCCCTGATGAAGGCGGGGGACTGCTGCAGCAAACTGGGCAGGAACGACGAGGCGTGCCGGTATTACGACCGGCTGGTGAATATCTTCAGCGCGGAGGGTTTTGTCGTCAAGGCAATCGCGGTGCACAAGCTCATCCTCAAGATCAATCCCCGGTTCCCTGGCGGTGAAAACAGGCTCTCGGTCCTCTACGGCAAGAAGGTCGCCGAGGCGGGCGGCGCCGTACGGGCCACGGGTAAAGCAGCGGGAGCCGACCCCGGCTACGACAAGCCCCCGCTCTTTTCGGACCTTTCCCCGGACGAGTTTATGGCGCTGATCGAACGGCTGACGCCCAGGACGGTCGACACCGGAGATGTAGTCATCCGGCAGGGGCAACCCGGGGATTCGATCTTCATTATCGTCTCCGGCCAGGTGTCGATCTTTCGGCGGGACGAGGATAAAAACGAGGTGTGGATCACCAACCTGGGAGAGGGAAGCTTCTTCGGTGAGTTCGGTTATTTCTCGGGCCAGAAACGCTACGCCTCGGTCAAGGCCGTTGAGGAAACGACGCTCTTGGAAATAGGCAGGAAGGACCTTGAAGCCATCATCGCAAAACATCCGCGCGTACGGGAAGTGCTGCTCAAATTCTACAAGGAAAGGATTCTCGATACGCTCCTGGCAATCTCTCCGCTCTTCTCGGTGCTTTCGCCCCAGGAGCGGGCGGGCCTGATGAAAGGGGTCTCGTTTTCCGCCGCCAGGCGGGGGGCGTGTATCGTGCGTGAGGGGGATACGGGCGATCGGATGTTCGTGATCATCTCAGGTGAGGTGGAGGTAACGACGGGGAAAGACGGGTTGCCGGTGCCTCTGGCACGGCTCAAATCGGGGGATTTCTTTGGGGAGGTCGCGGTGATCACGAGCCGGCCGCGGACGGCCACCGTGACCGCCGGGACAGACGTCAACCTTGCGGAAATAGACAAGGACTCCGTTGCCGAGGCGATCGGTGCGCACCCGGAGATCGAAGAACGGCTTTCGCGGTTTATCCAGATGCGGGTGGAGAACACCATATCGACGTTTATGCAGTTTAAAAACCGAAAAATGGAAAGCGGGTTGGTGTAGGTTATGGCGCTCATACGTGTAGAGAATGTGACTAAATCCTTTGTCACGGACGGGAAACGGGTTGACGTGCTGAGGGGGATCGACCTCACGGTCGAGCGGGGCGAGGTAATCAATATCCTCGGCGCCTCGGGCGCGGGGAAATCCACGCTCCTGTATATCCTCGGCGCGCTGGACCGACCCACATCGGGTGTGGTCAACCACGACGGGATTTCCCTGTTTTCCATGGGGGACCGGGATCTGGCGGCTTTCCGCAACCGAAAGATCGGTTTCGTGTTCCAGTTTCATCACCTGCTGCCGGAGTTCACTGCAATCGAGAACGTGATGATGCCGGCGCTGATCGCGCGCATCAAGCCCGCCGAGGCCAGACACCGCGCGGCAGCGATCCTCGATCGCCTGGGGCTTGCCGACCGGGGCGACCACAAGCCCGGCGAGCTTTCCGGCGGGGAGCAGCAGCGCGTGGCGGTGGCGAGGGCGATCCTGCTTTCCCCCGACGTGATACTGGCCGACGAACCGACCGGCAACCTCGACACCAAGACCGGAGAGGAGGTCCACCAGGTCTTGATGGATCTCAACCGGGAAATGAACATCACCATGATCATCGTCACTCATAATCTGAAACTTGCCAAAAGGGACGGCAGATCGATGATACTTGAGGACGGGAAGACAAAGGACAGGTGATAATTTTTTCCTTTACAAAAGGGGTTGATCTGGTATAATTTCAGCGCTCTATTTGTCTTAATTGGGGGACGTAATGAAAAAAAGAGTCCTAGTTTTTCTTTTGATTATTGCATGCATCGCGGTGCTCTTTACCTCGTGGGCCGCCGCTGCCGAAAGGAAGATTAAAGTAACCGTTCTTCCTTTCTCCATTTATTCTGCCGAAGATCTTTCCGCATATGAGCGGGATATCCAGGAGGTCCTCTTGTCGGCGATTGCCTATCACGAGAGGATCGAGCCCCTTGACCTTGACAAACTCAGCAAGGTCATAGGGGGAAAGCTCCCTTCCGAGATGGATGAGAACTACGCCCGCGAAGTTGGCCGTAAAATGGGGGCCGACTACGTGGTTATCGGGAGCATGACCAAGGTCGGCGAAACCGTCAGTCTGGACGCCAGGCTGGTTGATCCCCGGTCGAGAAAGGAAGCGGAGCGCTTCTACGTGGAGACGTACGGAGCGGCAACGGTTTTGGATCGTGTCGGGGAATTGGCCAAGAAGATCAACGAGAGCATCTTCGCCTCCGACAAGATCGTCAAGGTAACCATTGTCGGCCTGAAACGTCTGACCGAGGAAGAGGTCCTGGGCAACATCATCAGCCGTGAGGGGACGCTCCCGTACGAGAAATTCCTGGCTGAAGACGTGAAGTCGATTACCGGCATGGGCTACTTTGAGGACGTTACCGTTGTAACCAGGAGGGTCGAAGGCGGGAACGAGGTCATCTTCACCGTCAAGGAGAGACCCCTGGTCCGCGAGGTAAGGGTCGTCGGAAACGACGAGGTTTCCTCGAAGGACCTCTTTGAGGTCATTACGGTAAAACCTCCCAAGGTGCTCTCGATCAAGGATGTTAAGGATAGTCTCGAGCGCGTGAAAGATCTCTACTACGAAAAGCAATACCACGCCGCAACGGTAGATTACAAAGTGGAGCCGATCGCCGAGGACGAAGTCGCCGTGGAGTTTACGATCTCCGAAGGCGAGAAGATGATGATCAAGAAGATCACATTTATCGGAAACGATCAGCTATCCGACAAGACTATCGAGAAGGGACTGTCCAACAAACATAAGGGGTGGTTCTGGTGGCTCTCCGAACGGGGAAAGTTCCACAAGGAAGAGCTGGACACCGACGTCGAGCGAATTACCGCAGTCTATTACGACAACGGGTACCTGGATACGGTTGTTGAGCCCGCCGTCGTTGAGATGAAGGGCGATGACATCTACCTCAGCTACAACATCAAAGAAGGCAAGCAATATCGGGTCGGCACGGTCGATATCTCCGGTGATCTGATTATTGCCAAGGAAGTCCTTGCCAAGAAGCTGGTAGTGGAATCGGGCGACATCTTTTCGCGCGCGAACGTCATCACCGACATAGAAAACCTCGTGCTTGATTACAACAACGAGGGATACGCCCTTGTTGACGTTCAGCCGCAGACGAACCTGGACAACGAAAAGCTGATCGTCGATATTAACTACCTCATAGTGAAAGGCAAGAAGACCTATTTCGAGCGGATCAATATCGGCGGAAACGTCAAGACGCTCGATAAGGTCATCCGGCGAGAGCTCAAGTTTGCCGAAGGCGACCTGTTTAACGGCGATGACCTCCAGAGGAGCAGGGAGAAGGTAAACAACCTCGGGTACTTCGAAGAGGTCAATTTCGCAACGGAGCGGGGAAGCTCCGACGATAAGGTCATCATCAATATCGATGTCAAGGAAAAACCCACCGGACTGATCTCCGCAGGACTCGGATACTCAAGCATAGCCGAGCTGACCGGGATGATCAGGGTTCAGGAAACGAACCTCTTCGGGAGGGGTTACAAGATCCAGATATCGGCCGAGTTTTCCAATATCAGCACCAATTACTCGGGCGTTCTCATAGATCCCTACTTCCTTGACACGAACCTGTCTGTCAGCCTCAAGGTCTATAATTTGACCCGGTCGTATGATACGTACGATGCAGAGACCTTTGGCGTTGAGCTTGGATTCGGACACCCCCTCTGGTCGGATACCTCGCTCCACGTCGCGTATATATTTAACGATGTGAATCTGTTCAATATTACCACGACGGACCCGGATATAAAGGACTACGAGGGACATACGATTACCAGCGGTATCGAGGCGGCTATCGTGCACGATACGCGCGACAGCACATTTGATCCCAGCCGCGGCTCGGTGAACACACTGTCGGTATTCTACGCCGGTATCGGCGGCGACGAATACTACGTCAAGACCGTTGCGGAATCGAGCTGGTATTTCCCGGTGGTCTGGAAACTGGTATTCCACCCGCGGCTCGAAGTCGGTTACATTGCCAACCTGAACGACAAAAATTTACCGATTTATGCCCGCTTCTTCGCCGGCGGCCTCAACTCCCTGCGCGGGTTTAAACCCTCCAGCGTTGGGCCGATCGATCCGGTCACGGGTGAATACCTGGGCGGTGATAAGGAAATCCTCCTCAACCTCGAGCTCATCTTCCCGCTCTTTGAGGACATCAAGATGAAGGGTGTCGTGTTCTTCGACGCCGGTAACGTCTGGGGAGAAGACGAGGACTGGAACTTCGGCGATCTCAGGTATTCGATCGGCGCGGGCATCCGGTGGATTTCGCCCCTCGGCCCGATCCGCGTCGAGTGGGGCTACAACCTCGATCCCCGACCCAGTGAGAACCAGTCGGAGTGGAACTTCTCGGTCGGCACCAGCTTCTAACTGTCTGATGATACACGTCGGGGGGAGGAGCGTACGCTCCTCCCCCATTTTTATGGAGCACGCATGAAAGGACGATTGGCTGTCATGTGTCTGTCGGTCGGCGCGGCGGCCGTCTTGTTGACGGTATGCTTTACCGGCTATGCCTGGTGCCAGGAAGAGAAAATCGGCGTCGTGGATATGGCGAAGGTCATCGATCTATCCAAGCAGGGGAAAAAGGCGATGGAAGAGATGGCCGACACGTTTAAAGGGGCCGGGAAGGACCTCGAAAAGCGGGAGTCGGAGCTTGTCGAGATGAAAGATGAGATCGAGAAAAACGCCATGGTCCTTTCGGCCGAGGTGCTGGCGCAGAAGGAACGGCGGTATCAGGACAAGCTCATCGAGTACCAGCGCAAGCTTGAAGAATACCAGTATCAGCTGTCGGAAAAAAACCAGGAACTTAACGGGACCATGATGGTTCTCGTGGAGGGTGTCGTCAGCACGATCGGTAGCGAGGGATACCTATTGATCCTCGAAAAGACATCTTCCGGAGTCCTCTATAATTCCGATACCGTAGACCTGACCGATGAAGTCATCGTGAAGCTGAACAAGAAATAGCGCACAGAACCATATCGGCTTAGACCAAGCGTGTACGTTTTGCCGAGTAAGCCGGTGTATATCGACGGGCCGGGGCCTTTATCCGGAATATTTGCGCTGTAACGATCCTTTGAGAAACATCGTTTTTCGGTAGTTTGTCAGGATGGAAAAGACTCTTGGACAATTGGCGGAATTTCTCGGGGGGGCGGCCGCGGGAGATACGGCAACCCTGATTACGGGCGTCAAAGGGATCGAAGATGCCGGCCCCGGCGATATCACCTTTTTGGCCAACCCGAAATACATGAAGTTTCTCGAAACGACGGCTGCCTCGGCAGTAATCGTCGCCCCGGACGTAGATCCGGGACAAAAACCACACATCACGATCGATAACCCCTATCTGGCCTTTGCCAAGGTCGTTACCCTCTTTTCGGTCGGAACCCGGGATTACTTCGGCGTGTCGCCCGATGCGTTTGTCCATCCCGACGCCCGCGTCCATACCGAGTGCGCCATCTATCCTTTTGCCTATGTCGGAAAGGGTGCCGAGGTAAAGCGGAAGGCGGTGCTCTATCCCGGTGTTTACCTCGGCGATGGGGCATCCGTGGGAGAGGAATCGGTCCTTTACCCGAACGTGACGGTCATGGATCGCTGTATCATAATGGACCGCGTCATCATCCACGGGGGGACCGTTATCGGCGCCGACGGTTTCGGATTTGCCCATGAGGGGGCAAAACAGGTGAAGTTCCCGCAGATCGGGATCGTCGTTATCGAGGACGACGTGGAGATCGGCTCAAATTGCTCCATTGACCGGGCCGCCCTCGGCGAAACAAGGATTCACCGGGGCGTCAAGATGGACAACCTCATACAGATCGGGCATAATGTAGTCGTGGAAGAGGACAGCATACTGGTTGCGCAGGTGGGTATTTCGGGAAGCACCCATATCGGCAAAAAGGTCGTGTTGGCCGGACAGGCGGGGCTCGTGGGGCATATCACGGTGGGGGACGGCGCCGTCGTGACGGCAAAAGCCGGCGTCACCAAGAACGTCCCTCCGGGTGAGGTGATAACGGGTTTCCCCATGATGCCCCATAAGAAGTGGCTCAGGGTGATGTCGGTAATGGGAAAACTCCCAGAGCTTAAAAAGGAAATAGAGACCCTGGGAAAACGGATCGAGCAGTTAGAGAAGAAGACGGTCAAGCCGTGAACACGACTGTGCATGAAACGGGGATACCGCCGATACACAATAAGCCGTATCGGTTCATCGATAGGGTCATCAGATACGATAAGGGAGAGGCTATAACCTGCACGGCGGCAATTCGGACCGACGAACCCTATTTTGCCGGCCATTTCCCGGGGCACCCGATTATGCCGGGCGTCTTCGGGATAGAGATGCTGTTCCAGGCAGCTGAGCTGTTCCTCATGCTGGAAACGGGGACCGGTCGGGACGGGGGGATGCGTTTGGGTTGTGTTGTGTCGGCCCGGTTCGTGAGCCCAATAACCCCACCCCGAGACGTGACGGTCGCGGTAGAGTTAAAAGAAGATACGGGATCGGAGAAGATATTCTCGGGGCGGCTCAGTGACGGCCCGGATACCTTTATTCAGGCACTTTTTAGCGTTACGGTTTAGTGAGAGCTATGAAATCGACAATTCATCCAACCGCCATCGTGTCGCCGGGCGCCCAGCTGGGCGACGGAGTTCGCATTGGACCCTATGCTATCGTGGGAGAGCGGGTCCGGCTCGGCGACAACGTTTCGATCGGCTCCCATACGGTTATCGAGGGCGACACGGTCCTCGGCGACGGCTGCGTTGTTTACCCGCACGCCTGTATCGGGGCGAAATCCCAGGACCTTAAAGAC
Source organism: uncultured delta proteobacterium (assembly GCA_963735595.1). Lineage (GTDB taxonomy): Bacteria > Desulfobacterota > Zymogenia > Zymogenales > Zymogenaceae > JAFGAS01. Next base: position 384,172 of record CAVTLK010000005.1, read on the forward strand.
TCGGGGTCCGGGGGCAAGCTTGTAATTGGTAAGGCGTGCGTCTTTCGTGAATTTGTTACGGTCAATACCGGGACCCCGGACGGGGGCGGTGTAACCAGCATGGGCGACGGTAACTTCCTTATGGCCTACGTGCACGTCGCCCATGACTGCCATCTCGGCAGTAACATCGTCATGGCCAACGTCGCGACGCTGGCCGGGCACGTCACGATTGAGGACTTCGTCGGTCTCGGTGGTCTGGTGGCCGTCCACCAGTTCGTCAGGATCGGGAGGAACGCGTTTATCGGCGGAGGTACGATGATCCCGATGGATATCGCCCCGTTCATGAAAGCGACGCACGGTGATAATCCCCGTGCCCGGATTATCGGCCTCAATTCGATCGGGCTGGGGCGAAGAGGGTTTGCGCCCGAAACGATTGAGGCCCTCAAACGTGCCTACAGGATCATCTGGAGATCAAAGAAGCTGTGCGCGGAGGCGCTCGATCAGGCACAGGCCGAGCTCGGGGGCGTCCCGGAGGTAGACTATCTTCTGAACTTTATCCGCTCCTCGACCCGCGGCATCACACGATAGCCGATCGGGCGACCGACGGAAGGATCTGCACGTCGTCCGCCCCCGTTCGGGCGGGGCGTTGTAAAACGGCGCTGGAAGCAGCGGATACGGCCAGGGAAATAACCCTACGGGCCGCCGCGCCGGCGCCGTCATAGGATTAGCGGTGAACACTACGGACAGAAAAATCAGGGTCGGGATAGTCGGTGTCGGCTATCTCGGCAAGTACCATCTCGAGAAATACCTCGGCATCCAGGGGGTCGACGTTGTCGGCATCTGCGATACGAACCAGGAAACCGGAAAGCGGATTGCCGAGGAAAACGGAATTCCCTATACCGTCGATTATCGGCAGTTCATCGGCACGGTCGATGCGGTCAGTGTCGTCGTTCCGACCGTGCATCATCATCGGGTCGCGATAGATTTCTTGAATGCGGGCGTCGACGTCTTCGTGGAAAAACCGATCACCACGAGCCTCGTCGAAGCGCAGTCTCTTATCGATACCGCGGAATCCCGGGGATTGATCCTCCAGGTGGGTCACCTGGAACGTTTCAACCCCGCGGTCCTGGCCCTGAATGGGACGATGCGGGAACCGATGTTCATTGAATCCCATCGTCTCTCCCCCTTCCCCGATCGATCTGTTGATATAGACGTGATCCTCGATCTGATGATCCACGACATCGACATTATCCTCAACATCGTGAAATCTCCGATCAGACATATCGATGCGGTAGGCGTGCCGATCATCACCGACCAGGTGGATATCGTCAACGCGCGGCTTAATTTCGAGAGCGGGTGCGTGGCTAACGTTACCGCCAGCCGTGTCAGTCTGGAGAAGATGAGGAAGATCAGGATATTTCAATCCGACGCCTATATCTCTATTGATTACGCCGCGCAAAAGATCGAGGTCTATAAGCGAATCGGCGACGGTAAGGATCATTTTTCCATCGTCAAACAGGACATGGACATATCCCCGTCCGACTACCTCGGCGACGAGATCCGGTCCTTTGTTGAGGCGGTCCGTACCAGGGGAACACCCTCCGTCACCGGCAGGGACGGCAAACGCGCACTCGAGGTGGCGATGCTGATACGAGAGCGGCTCGAAGAGTCGATGACGCGGCTCAGAGAAAAGGGAATCCTTACCCAATGAGCGATAGGCATACGCGCAACGCTGCGGACGACGGCCGCGTAATGAAACGGGTCCTTATCGTGGCAGGAGAGGCGTCCGGCGATCTCTACGGCGGCCAATTGATCCGGGAGGTGACCCGTGTTGCCCCCCGGACATCGTTTTTCGGCGTCGGCGGCGTCTCGATGCGGGAGGCGGGGCTTTCGGTCCTCTCCCGGTCCGAAGATATTACCGTCGTGGGCCTCTTCGAGGTAATCCGCCACCTGGGGGTAATCAGACGGGCGCTGAAGAATGTCACCGAGTCGATCCGCAGCAAACGCCCGGACCTCGTCGTTCTCATCGATTTTCCAGACTTCAACTTTCGAGTGGCGCGGGCCGCCCGCAAAGCGGGCGTCCCGGTCTTTTACTATATCAGCCCGCAGGTGTGGGCGTGGCGCCGGGGCAGGGTCAAGACGCTGGCGGGGCTTGTCGACAAGATGATCGTAATATTTCCCTTTGAGGTTGACATCTATCGAAAGGCCGGGATCGACGTGGAGTTCCTGGGGCACCCGCTCGTGGATGAAGTGAGCCGGAAGGTCAGGGGGCTGACGATTGCCAAAGCGCGCAATCCCGTCATTGCGCTGCTTCCCGGGAGCAGAAAGGGCGAGATCGAGCGCCACATGCCGGTCATGCGGGAGGCGGCGGGCATCATCGCAAAAAAGCTCCCGAATGCGTCGTTCATTCTACCGCTTGCCCCAACGCTCGTCCCGGAAGATATCGAGAGTTACCTCGCCGATTCGCCCGTACCGATACGGATGCGCGAGGGGGCGTTCCACGAGGTGGTCAAGGGGGCGGACGTCGCCGTGGTCAGCTCGGGAACGGCCACCGTCGAGACGGCCCTTTTGGGGACCCCGATGGTGGTCATCTACCGGCTCAATTCGCTTACGTTTTTCCTTGCGCGGATGCTGATCCGGGTGCCCTATATCGCCATGGTCAACCTGATCGCGGGAAGGCTCGTGGTGCCGGAATTGATTCAACATGAGGCCCGCGCCGAAACGATCGCCCGGGAGGCCCTCACCATCCTGGATGACGGGGTGATACGTCGGCGGATGAAGGCCGATCTGCGGGAGGTCGCGCGGGTCATCGGCCGGCCCGGCGCGTCACGCCGGATCGCTGCCAGGGTCGTGGAATTCCTGAACCGCAAGGGTTAGCCCTGAGCGCGCCCTCGATCCTGGAGCGAAACGGCGCTTCTATACGATGCCCGGATACGGGCCGTAAGACACTCGATCGTGAAAAGTTAAAAGGGCGGACGATGGGAAACGGAATCGAACAACTTCTCGTAGTAGACAAGGCGCTCTTCTTTGGCATTAACGGATCGTGGGCGTCGCCTGCCCTGGATATCGTAATGGTTTTCATTACGCTGTTTGGAAACGGGCTTTTCCTGGCGGGCATCGTGGCGCCGCTCCTCTATTTCGGAGATCGGCGCCATTTTAAGTCCCGCGGCCCGGTGATCGTTGCCGCGGTGCTCCTCGGGGTCCTGATAAACAACATCATCAAGGAAGCCGTGGGGCGGCCGCGGCCGCTGGCCGAGTTTTCGGAGGAGATCCGAACGGGGGCCGTCTGGGTGCATACCGTCTTTGAACGTTGGCGCGGCAACTCGTTTCCCTCCGGCCACTCCCAGAGCGCTTTCGGGACGGCGACAGCCGTCGCATATTATTACCGGGGATGGTATACTCCACTGACGTTCGTCCTGGCAGCTGCGGTAGCGGTTTCAAGGGTGTACCTGGGCGTCCACTTCCCGTTGGATACGGCGACGGGGGCGCTGGTCGGGGTGGCCTGCAGCCTCGGGATGTGTGTGGCCTGGGAAAAGGGGAAACGCCTCGTCGCGCGGCGAAAAAAGGCAACGCAACCGTAGCATGACGGAGATCGGGATTTTCGCGCGGGGAGACGGTCTTTCGGACCCCGGGGTGTAATTAGATTAATTTCTATCATGGCAAATCGAATGACTGACACATCCTTCCGGCAGCGTCTTTTAGAGGCCGACCGCAGGGTATTCCTGTTCCTCAACGGCTCCTTTCACAGCCGCGTGCTTGACGTCTTCATGGTGGGTATTAGCCAGTCCGGGAACGGATGGCTGTTGGTGCCGATATTGGCGCTTATCCTCTACCGGGTTGAAGGAATATGGCTCTCCCACCGGCTTATCGTTATCGCGGCCACGGTAATCCTCGGGGGGATCCTTGTCGTTATTGTCAAGAATATAATCGGCCGCCGAAGGCCGTTATCCGCATTCAGGGAAGATATAAAGAACGGGAAGGTTTCGGTGCATACGGTACTGGAGCGGGCGCGAAAGAAGTCGTTTCCCTCGGGACATTCCCAAACGGCCCTGGCCGCATTTATCTCAATAACCTGGTACTGGGCCGGATGGTATACGCCGCTGATATTAGTCTGGTCGATCATCGTTTCCTTTTCGCGGATATACCTGGGCATCCACTTTCCGATCGACATTATCGTCGGGGCGGTGCTCGGAATTCTTATGTCTCTCCTGATTTGCGCCGCGGCGGCTTTCTTCGGGTTTGCATAGGCCGAGTGGGCGTGCCCGGCCGGCAGCGCCCGGATTCCCCCGCTAACGGCGTGTAAAAAAGCGGGCGCCCGACGGATTGACGAGATGGACGGGAAATTCCCGCGTAACCGGCCGTATATAAAAGATTTCTTGAGGATGATCGATAGGTGTGATACTCTAACATGTTAATGAAACGTCACCGGGGAGAGGAGGCCGGGTAATCGGGAACGGTGAAAATGATCACGGCCCGCGCCCGCGCCCGTGCCGTATGCCGGTGCCAGGAGTCCCGGTATGATCCTCCGGCTTTTCCGGAGGCATAGAAGAATCTGCATGGATATCGTAAAGGGAATGATAGTCACAAAAATCAAAGAAACGATCCTGGGAATCAAGGCGCGGTACAAATCAGCCGATGAGGTTTTCCAGCTCTACCAGCGCCTGCTCGCCTATATTAAACCGTATCGGGGCAGGTTTATCGTGGCAATTGCGATGAATCTGATTTATTCGGCCACCTCGGCGGGCGTCGCGTATATGGTGCAGCCCCTCATGGCCGAGATCATCGAAGCAAAGAATATGCGGCTGCTGATTCTCCTGGTCATCGTGATTACGGTCATAAACCTCACCAGGGCCATAGTCAACTTCACCGGAACATACCTGCTGAGGTCGGTCGGCCTGCTCCTGGTCAGGGACGTAAGGGATAGGCTCTACGGGCACATCCAGAAGCTTTCGCTCAAGTTCTTTTCCGGGACCCATACCGGTGTTCTCACCTCCAGGATCACTAACGACGTGAACCTGATCACGGTTTCGGTCAATGCCATTGAAGGACTCGTCAAGGACCCGCTGACTATTATCGGGCTAATCGTGGTCGCGTTCACGATGGACCCGAAACTGTCCCTCTTTACCTTCGTGGTGCTGCCGTTTATCGCCCTGCCGGTGATTCAGATCGCTCGGAAGGTCAGGAAATTCTCGACCAAGGGACAGGAGAAGACCGCCGATATCACCACCGTCCTCATGGAGACGTTCTCCGGCGCACGGATCGTCAAGGCCTTCGGTATGGAAAAGTATGAGACCGAGCGGTTCGAACGGGAGAACTTCAAGCTCTTCAAGACCTTTCTCAGGAGCGCGCGCGTCAAGGCGATGAATGACCCGGTTAACGAGTTGTTTGCCACGGTCGGCCTGGCGGTAGTTCTCATCTACGGCGGATACCAGTCGTTTCAGGATAAGGCGTACTTCTCGCATTTCATTGCGTTTTCCGTGGCCGTTGCGATGATTTGGCCGTCGATCCGTTCGATCACCAAAATATTCAATTCCATTCAGGAGGCCATCGCTGCAGCGGTGCGTATATTTAACGTCCTTGATACCAAGCCGGATATCGTCGACAAACCGGGAGCGCACGACCTTGGCCCAATCAAAAACGAGGTGAAGTTCTCTCACGTATGGTTTTCTTATGACGACCAGCCCGTTCTCAGGAATATCAACCTCAGGGTTCGGGCGGGCGAGGTAATAGCCTTCGTGGGCATGAGCGGCGGCGGCAAGACAACCCTCGTAAACCTCGTCCCCCGGTTTTACGACGTCACGAAGGGATCGGTTACCATTGACGGGATGGACGTCCGCGACGTTACCATGAAATCGGTACGGTCTCAGGTCGGGATCGTGACCCAGCAGACGATCCTCTTTTCCGACTCCATTAAGAACAACATCGCCTACGGCACGCATGGCACGTCCGATGAGATGATCTTCGCCGCGGCCAGGGCCGCAAACGCCCATAAATTCATCAGACGGCTGCCGAATGGGTACGATACCCTGATCGGGGAACAGGGGATGCGGCTGTCGGGCGGGGAGCGCCAGCGCATATCGATCGCCCGGGCTATCCTCAAGGATGCGCCGATTCTTATCCTGGACGAAGCGACCTCGTCGCTGGATACGGAAAGCGAGATGGAGGTTCAGAAGGCGCTGGAGAATCTCATGAAAGGCCGAACCACGTTCGTTATCGCGCACCGCCTGTCCACGATAAAGTACGCGGACAGGATCGTGGTCCTGGTTTCCGGCAGGATCGTGGAAGAGGGAACCCACGATGAACTACTCGCCAAATCGGGTGAGTATAAGAAGCTTTACGACATGCAGTTCCGTGATACTTCCGACATCACGTATGAGGAGCCGGTTTCCTCACCATGACTTTTGCCGTCGGCCCCCGGCGCCCGTAATCGACCGATAGATCGCGGGGTTGCCGAGGAGACCGCGAGCTGAATACCGTGCGAGGGTCGAATCGTGGATATCCTGGAGCGGCTCCATTCCCTTGATATCGTACTCTTTTACCTCATTAACCATTCCATGAGCTCGCCTTTCATGGACGGCTTTATGCTTTTCATGACAAAAATGGATCTTTCTAAGGTCCTGATGATCACCGTTATTTCGATCTACGCGGTATTCAAGGGGCGGGGCAGGGCGCTGTGGGTGATCGTCCTTGCCGGCCTCGCCGTGGGGCTTACGGATCAACTGTCATCCCATCTGCTCAAGAACGTCTTCGAGCGCATTCGTCCCTGTCATATCCTGCCGGATGTCCACCTGCTGGCCCGGTGCCCGTCAAGCTTTTCGTTTCCCTCTTCGCACGCGGCAAACTTCAGCTCGGTGGCAACCGTGCTGATCGGATATGTCCCTATGAGCGCCCTCGTCATGATCCCGCTGACGCTGGTCGTGGCGGCGTCGCGCGTTTCGGTGGGCGTTCACTGGCCGTCGGACGTGATCGGGGGGATCATGGTCGGCGCGATCAGCGGGTTCGTCGTCGTTTTACTGAGCAGGAAGGTTCGTAACTCCTGGAAGAAACCCGCGGGCCGGCGCGATACCGGCGATACGGTATGGTTCCTGTTCTACACCGCGGTTATGTCTCTGCTATTTCCGGTTATCCTTTTCGTGTATGGCAGGGGGATCCTGGCCGGAAGGCAGGGGAGAGCGGGTTGGCGTGAGCGCCTGGGCAGGATGGATCCGGTCGGCGGCCGGCCCCTCTGGGTACATGCCGCCTCGGTGGGAGAGACGGCGGCCGCCGTTGCCCTTATCGAGCAGATCAGGGCCGACAGGGGGGATATCCCGGTGGTCCTTTCGGTCAATACCCCGGCGGCGCGCTCAATCGCCGCGGCGCGGCTGAAGGGCGGGACGGTCTGCTATTTCCCTTTCGATTTCCCATGGGTCGTGCGGCGGGCGCTGGACCGGATCGACCCCCGCGCGGTTATCTTCATGGAGGCCGAGATATGGCCCGCCTTTGTCCGGGAGGCCGCTCATCGGAAGATTCCCCTTCTCCTGGTCAACGGCAGGATGTCGGAGAAGACCTACAGACGCTTCCGATATATCAACGGGTTTATGCGGCGGGTACTCGGCCGCTTTTCCCTCGTCACGGCACAGTCGGCCGAATACAGGGAACGATATACCACGCTCGGGTGTGATCCGGCCCGGGTGCTGGTCACCGGCAACATTAAGTATGATATCGGCCCGGGCAAACAGAAGGCGGCAGATGACCTGAAGCAATTCATGTCGGTGAGAAAGCGGCCTGTCCTGATCGCCGGGAGCACGCACGGCGGCGAGGAGGAGATCGTCCTGGATGCCTTTACGCGCCTTGCCGGACGATTTCCCGACCTGCTATTGATACTGGCTCCGCGCCATCTGGCGAGAACCGGCGACGTGGAGCGGCTGTTGAAGGGCCGGACGATCGGGTACGTAAAGCGGAGCCGGCTACCGGCCGACGGCCATGCGCCCTCTCACGCGGTGCTCTTGCTGGATACCCTCGGCGAGCTGGCGGGATTGCTGGCATTCGGGGACGCGGTCATCATCGGCGGCAGCCTCGTTGCCGGCATCGGCGGCCATAACGTCCTGGAGGCGGCCGCGGTGGGAAAGCCCGCCGTCTTCGGCCCTTTCATGGGCAACTTTCCGCAGATATCCAGGGACCTGATCGAGGCCGGTGGCGGATTCGTGGTACGCGACGCGCATGAGCTTACCGAGATCGCCGCGCGGTTAATCGCGGACCGCACCTTTGCCGAAGACGCGGGACGGCAGGCGCTTGACCTGGTCCGCGCCAACCGGGGGGCGACGGCCCAGACGGCGGCGGCCGTTGCCCGTTATCTATCAGATGGCGGGTGAGAACGGGGCATGAGGATTACGCAAATCATCACATCGCTTCATCAGAACCCGCGCGCCCGATGGTGGGTCATAGCCGGGCTCTTTCCCGTGTATCTCGCGTCGCTGGCCTACGGCGCCGTCATGCGCGTCAGGCGGTGGTGTTACCGCGTTGGGGTGTTTCGGGTCAGGCGTTTGCCCGTCGTGGTGGTCTGCGTGGGTAATATCACGACCGGCGGAACGGGCAAGACGCCCGCGGTCATTCACCTCGCGCGGCGGATCGCCGGTTCCGGCATTAAAACAGCCGTGATATCGAGGGGTTATGGCTTTCACGTTACCGGGGGTTACCTCATCGTCTCCGGCCCGGACGGCCCGCTCCGGGAGGCCGGGCAGGCCCCGGATGAAGCCCTTATGACCGCCCGGAAGCTCCCCGGAGTCCCCGTCGTAGTCTCGCCCAACCGATACCGGGCGGGCAAGGCCGCCCTGGACTGTTTCGGCGCCGAGGTTTTGCTTATGGACGACGGGTTCCAGCACCTCGGCCTCTTTCGGGATATCGACGTCCTCGTGGTGGATGGGGCCAATCCCGTTGGAAACGGACTGGTGCTGCCGGCAGGCCCGCTTCGGGAGCCGGTGTCGGGCGCGGAACGCGCCGACGCGGTCTGGCTATACGGGCAGGCGACGGAGAGACTACCCGCCGGGCTAACGGCCTTTCTGGACGGCAAACCGATCATCCGGGCGCGGATGGTGCCGGGTGGGTTGGTGACTGGCACGGGCGAGGCGATTCCGGCGGGAAGGTTGGCCGGGACGCGGGTATTGGCGTTCTGCGGAATCGCCCGTCCCCAGCGGTTCTTCGAGGCCGTCGGGCGGATGGGGGCCGTGACGGCCGGTCGTGAGGCCTTTCCCGATCACCATCGCTACGCGGATGACGACGTGGACCGTCTTAACCGCCGGGCACGGGAGGCCGGGGCCGGGTTGATGATTACCACCGAAAAGGACCTGGCTCGGCTTTCGGCCGGGAAGACGTTTACGGTGCCGGTCGCCGCGCTCGTCATGGATCTCGAGGTTACCGGCGATGACGCGCTGATCGAAATGATTGCCAAACGGCTGAAGGAGAGGACGGCATGAACGACAGGGCGAGACCGGCGGTCTTTCTCGACCGGGATGGGACGATCAACGTGGAGGTAGGATACCTTTCGCGCCCGGAGGATCTGAGGCTCATCAATGGTAGCGCGGGCGCGATCAGGCGGCTCAACGAGGCAGGGTTCCTGGTGGTAGTGGTTTCCAACCAGTCGGGGGTAGCCCGGGGTTACTTCAGCGAGGAGGCGGTTGAAAGGGTTAACGGGGCGATGGCACGCCGCCTCGAGCGGCGCGGCGCGCGCCTTGATGCAGTATACTACTGCCCCCATTACCCCGAGGGGGTTGCGGACCGTTACCGCCGGGAGTGCGACTGCCGAAAACCGGCCCCGGGTATGGTCCGGCGCGCCCAGGAGGACCTCGGTATCGACGTCCCGCGTTCCTACGTCGTCGGGGACCACCTGGGGGACATCCTGCTGGCGAAAAACGTCGGCGCCAGGTCGATCCTCGTTGCCACCGGCCACGGCGCCGATGAGATAGAGAAGCTCACGGGGAAGGGGATCGAACCCGACTTTGTCGTGAAAAACCTGGCCGAAGCGGTTGACCGCATACTATCTGAGCGCTAACAAGGAGGAATAGTCATGGCGATAGACAAGGACCTTCTGGATATACTGGCGTGTCCCCAATGCAAGGGAGACGTTACGCTGACCGAGAAGGGAGACGGCCTGATCTGCAGGAAGTGTAAACTCGTTTACGAAATCAAGGACGATATACCCATCATGCTCATCGATGAGGCAAAGAAGGTCGATTGAGCCGGGGCATGAAACGAATCATCATTAAAGGGACGAACTGGATCGGGGATGTCTTCCTGTCTCTGCCCGCGGTTTACTCCCTTTCGGCCATCTTTCCCGATGCCGCCATAGACATCGCCCTCAAGCGGCCGCTGGGGAGCCTCCTGGGCGGTGTCGACGTGATCGACTCGATGCTCGACTACGAAGCGACGCCTTCCGGGGAGATTGACCTGGTGCGCAGGATGAGGCGTACGCGCTACGATATCGGTGTGATCTTTCCTCGCTCCCTCCATTCGGCGCTCCTGGTCTATTTCGGGGGGGCGCGTCGGCGCGTCGGGTATCTGGCGGACGGCCGGCGGCTGCTCCTGACCGACACAGTAGCCAGGACGCGCGAGATCAGGACCGTCCATCAGAGCCACTACTACCGGCATCTTGTATCGGTGCTCGGAGATCCCGGCCCCCTGGTCATCCCCCGCATCGGGCCCGAGGCGGAGGCTCAGGCGTGGGCCGATGATTTCCTGCGATCGGCGGGGCGCGGTCAGGGGCCGCTCATCGGCATAAATCCCGGCGCGGCCTACGGGGATGCCAAGCGGTGGTTTCCAGACCGATTTGCCGCCGCGTCCGACCGACTGATCGGACGGTTCGGGGGCGACGCCCTTATCGTCGGGGGAGAAAAGGACAAGGAGATCGAGGCGGAGGTTGCGCGGTCCATGAGGTCCGTTCCGATCCGGGCGATGGGCGCCACTACGATCAAGCGCCTGATCGCCCTCATTGCCCGGTGCAGCCTCTTTATCACCAACGACTCAGGCCCGATGCATATCGCTGCGGCCCTCGGCGTACCGGTCGTCGCGATCTTCGGGCCAACCAACCCCGATACGACCTCTCCCATGGCGCCGATGGGCCGGTCGACCGTTATTTGGCACGAGTTCGAGTGCTCGCGCTGCCTGTTGCGAAGCTGTCCTATCGACCATCGGTGTATGAAATCGGTTACGGCCTCCGAGGTCTACGAGGCCGGGGCACGGCTATTATCGGGGGACCAAACCGCGGCCGATTGACCGTCCCGGCGGGGTAATAATATCTATGATAAGTACATGAAATATCCCGTAAAAATACCATAACCTATTGATTATATTGACTTATCGAGCTGCTTAATACATAGGCACTATCGGAAATCAATCGTCATTTCGAGATGTTACATACCTGTCACCGTCATTTATCAACAGGTTATCCAACGGCGGCCGTTGGATTGTATACATGAGCTATATGCATAGAAAAATATAACTATCGAGTATGAAACGAGATACGGCTGAACGCCCGCGCGTCATAGAAAGCCTCGAGGGGGCAAACGGTGATATCATCCTTTTCTCCCGCCGGACCCCGGACGGCGTCCGCTACGAGATCACGATCGGCGGCCACTTCGTCATGGCGGCCTCCGACGGGCCGACGGAGCGGCGCCTGGCTACGGCGGCGCTGTCCCTCGTAACAAAGGGCGCCGACATTGCGGTGCTGGTCGGCGGGCTCGGGTTGGGGCTGACGCTTGCCGAGACGCTCGTCGACCCGCGCGTTGGGCACGTTGTCGTCGCCGAGATGGAAGAGGGGGTTATCCGCTGGAACCGCACCTACCTGAAGGAATTCAACGATCGAGCGCTCTTTGACGGGCGGGTTACGGTTCGGGAGGGTGACGTCATGGAGGTCATCCGGAAGAGCCGCCGGGCTTTCGACGCCGTCCTCATGGACGTGGACAACGGGCCGTCGTTTCTGATCCTCGAACGAAACGAGCCTCTCTACACGAGACGCGGAATAAAGAAGATACGCCGATCTCTGACCGAAGGGGGTATCCTGGCGGTCTGGTCAAACCGGCCGGATGATCTCCTGGAAGAAACGCTCACGGAGGTCTTCGGAAACGTCGAGTGCGAGCTGATCGTCGACGAGAATCTCAGGGAAGACCTCCCGCCGACTGCCATCTATACGGCGAAGAAATGCTGAATCATGCGTTCAGGAGAATTGAATGAAAAAGGTCCTGGTGATCCTTGCCCACCCCGATGAGAAGAGCTTTAACGCTGCCATCGCCACGAGGTGCGCCGAGGCGCTTACCCGAAACGAGTATGAGGCGGTCGTCCACGATCTCTATCGGGAGGGATTCGACCCGATCCTGCCCGCGGCCGAGATACCCTTGGATGGGAAGGTCGATGCCGTTGTCGAGCGTCACTGCGGGGAGCTCGTTGAGGCCCACGGCCTCATCATCGTACACCCTAACTGGTGGGGGATGCCGCCGGCGATCCTGGCGGGGTGGGTAGACCGGGTCTTCCGGCCGGGGGTGGCGTACCGGTTTCGCGAGGGCGATAAAGAGGAGGGTGTTCCGATCGGGTTGCTTGCCGGGAAAACGGCGCTGGTGTTCAACACCTCGAACACCGCCCGCGAACGGGAGCTTGCCGTCTTCGGCGATCCCCTCGAGGCGTTCTGGAAGACATCTATTTTCGATTTCTGCGGGATAACCGAGCATTACCGGCGAACGTTTTCGGTCGTCGTCACGAGCACCGAAGCGGGACGCGAGATATGGCTTGCCGAGGCCGCCGCGACGGTCGATCGGCACTTTCCGAAGGAGTAACGATCAGGCATGGATATAAAGGGGATTCTATATAACCCTATTTCTCAGTTTTAGCCGCGGTGTCAACCGAATAAGGCAGTGCGTCACCTCAATTCAACCTAAAAACCCTTCCTACCGCCGATCGGAACAGCAAGAGGCGGGACCGGAGCGTTGCCCTTTCGATGCCCGCCAAGAGCACCGTGTCGCTTCCCGCGTATCCTCTTATAATCATTGAGAAATCGTCGTCCTGAAGCTTTTGCCTTATCGATTTCAGCTTGCGCAGCGAGCGCAGCAGCCGCCTCAGGTTTCGTATCCGTCTTCGCCGCCCGAGTTCCGGATGAACCGCCGCCTTGTCGAAATCAATAATGTAGACTGCGCCCTTTTTGTCCACGAGGATGTTATTCATGTTAAGGTCGGCGTGGTCAATCCCGGCATCGTGCATTGCTCTGACGGCCGCTCCGGCCCTTTTCAGGATAGCCGCAAGGCGGTTGGTGTCGCCCCGGTTTTCCCCGATGAATACGGGAAGCGTCCATGAGCCCGGTATCAACCGGGTCGCGATGCGGCCGCGGTGCCAGATAAGTCCCGCGCGTGTCGATGACGCCCCGACGACCTCCGGCACGGGGACGCCCAGCGTGCGCGCCCGCGCCAGGACGGCGAGCTCACGGAAGGGCCGGGATGAACAGAGATAGCGGTCGAAGAGGACCTTCCCGATTAGCCCGCCGCGCCGGTAACGGCGCAGCACGACGTCGCCGATCCCGTCAATCGCGTGGACGGATGTCGATCCCCGGCCGCCGGAAAGTGCAGTCCGTGCCGTCTGCGGAAGGAGAGGCTCCCCTGTCAGGATTCGCGATAGTGGGCGGGAACTCTCGTATTTCTTTTGGAGGATGAGGGTTTCGATTCCTTTTGTGCGCAGGACGAAACCGGGCGGCGTGGTCTCCGTTGGGGCCGGGTGGGGATTCCGATAGTCCTTCCTCATTGCCGTCCGCCTGTTACCCGTTACCCATTATATATACACCCTCGGCACCCGCTTGCCGATGAGGCACGTGATCTCGTAGTTGATCGTCGAGAGTTTTTCTGCCATCTCGTCGGTGGATATCTCGGCGGCGCCCTGCCTTCCCATGAGGACGACCTCGTCGCCGACGGCGGCACCCTTGATGTGTGTTACGTCAATCATCGTCATATCCATGCAGATGCGCCCGATGACGGGGGCGCGTTCGCCGCGCACGAGGACCTCGTAGTTGTTGGACAAGAGCCGCCGGTAGCCGTCGGCATATCCGATCGGCAGCGTCGCCACGTCCGTCTCTGCGGCCGTGACGTAGGTGCCCCCGTAGCTGATGGGCGTGCCCGGAGGGACGCGCTTGAGAAAGCGAATCCTCGTCGCGAGGGTCATAGCCGGCGTAAGCGGTATCGAGCGCCTGACTTCCCGGGAGGGGTAAAGGCCGTAGATCATGATCCCCGGCCGCACCATGTCGAGGTAGGAGGCCGGAAACGCCAGCACGCCGCCGGAGTTGGCCATGTGGCGGATGGGGATGTCGATCCCCCGGGAAGAAAGCTCGCCGAGGAGCCCCGTGAAAGTCTCAATCTGGTTACTGGTGAAGGCCGGGTCGGCCTCGTCCGATTTCGGGAAATGGGTGAATATACCCTCGATGATGAGGTTCGGCAGTCGCTGCAGAAAGGCGATGTAGTCAAGCGTTTCGGCCGGGGTGATCCCGACGCGGCCCATGCCGGTATCGACCTTCACGTGGACTTTGGCCGGACGTTCGGCCGGGGCGCCGGCCGAGAGGGCCCGCGGGCTTTCGGTGTCAGAGACCGACTGGGCCAGGTCGAATTGCAGGACGGTCTCGATTGACTCGGGCGGGGCGGCGCCGAGGATCAAGACAGGCGCTGAGATCCCGGCCCCGCGGATCTCCACCGCCTCCTGTGCGTAGGCGACGCCCAGGTGCGTCGCGCCGGCCCCGAGCGCGGTGCGCGCCACCGGCACGGCGCCGTGTCCGTAGCCGTCGGCCTTGACCACGGCCATGATATTAACACGGCCGCCGACCAGCCCCCTGATCCCCTGGATGGAGCCCGCTACCGCCGAGAGGTCGATAACGGCCCGTGTGTCCCTGATAACGGATTCATCATACATAGGATAGTGCCCGATTATAAGGCGCCGATAAATGCTTGATTTACGGACGCAGCCGCACGAGATAGATGCCGTCGCTTTTCGTACCGACCCATATGGTTTGGTCCGGCCCGGCCGTAAGCGAGGTTATCCCGATGGGGGCGTTACCTTCCGCCGAAAAGGATTCAAACGCTCCCCCCTTCGTCGAGGCATAGAGCCCCGTATCGGAAGCGATGACGGTGGTCTCGCCGTATACGAGGAACGCCGTTATCCTGCCCGGTTTTCCGGGCAGCGCGACATTACGCAGGCCGTCGGCGGAAAGCACGAACGCCCCGCCGGCGTCCGTCCCGATTAAAAGGCGGTCCCCGTCGACCAGGAGCGCCCGGACAGTCCGGCCCGAAAGCTCGCCGACCCACCCGGTCTTTGCTGCAAACGCGCCCCCAATGATCAGGAGTCCGCCTTTCCGGTGCGCGCGGTCGCGTGCGCCGGCGATGATCGTGCCGTCTTCGGCCGCTGCAAGCGCCGTGACGCCCGTATCCCTGATGATCGTATGGAGCGCCCCGTCGGGGCCGGCGTAGTAGAGGCCGGAATCGGAGCCGATGGTCACGATGCCGAACCGGGCCGCAATCGCGGTGATCTTCATTCCCGGGTCTACGGGAAACCGCGACGCCGTCCAGAGGTCATCCCGGTCGGTAATGCGGTAGATAAACCCGGGGGACGTGGCGGCCCAGAGGTCCCCGGCAGGGTCCTGCGACAGGGCGACGGCCGGGATTTTTTGAAAGATCGGCAGGAAGTAGTAATCGGAAAGGATATGCAGCCCCCCCGCCGAGGCGATAAAGACGCCGGCGTTACCGGCGGAAGAGACGGCGTTGACCGTGTTATCAAAGAGCCCCTCCTCCGCCGTCCGGTGGTCGATGATCTCGAGCTGCCCACACCAGGCCGGGACCCAGAGGCAGGAAACCAGCATCAAGGATAACCAGAGCATCGGTAAAATTCTCTGTTTCGTCATTGGATTTCTACTGCTCCACGATCCGTCTTCAATACGACACGGCCCGCGGCGGTTCGTTCCGCTTGCACCGGGGTGATAAGGCCCTGCGTCCGACGATACGAAACACCCGGAACCTCGTCGGTTATCCGGGACAGTCAATTGCTCAATTGCTTCGACGGGGCCCGGCGCCCCGGCCGTATATTTATTACTTACTGTAGTATATAATATGGATTGCCGTGATAGTACAATAAAAAAATCGAGATTTCAATTCTCTTGACATTGCCAACGCACGGAGTTTAATATACTATTTTTCCTCAGGGGGAGATTGTGGCGCTCACGTTTCAGGAACTGATAATCGCGCTCCAGACATACTGGGGAGGGCGCGGCTGTATTATTCAGCAGGGGTACGATATCGAGGTAGGCGCGGGAACGATGAACCCGGCCACCTTTCTGAGGGTTTTGGGCCCGGAACCGTGGAACGTCGCCTACGTGGAACCCTCCCGCCGCCCAACCGACGGCAGGTACGGCCAGAACCCCAACCGCCTCTCCCATTACTATCAATATCAGGTAATACTCAAGCCGTCCCCCCTTGAGGTCCAGGAGATCTATCTGAACAGCCTCAAGAGCTTCGGTATTGACGTCCTGGCCCACGACATCCGGTTCGTGGAAGACGACTGGGAGTCTCCCACCCTCGGCGCGTGGGGGCTCGGCTGGGAGGTCTGGCTGGACGGCATGGAGATCACGCAGTTCACCTACTTTCAGCAGGCCGGGGGGGTGGACCTCGCCCCGGTCGCGGTGGAGCTGACCTACGGCATCGAGCGGATTGCCATGTACCTTCAGGGTGTCGATAGTGTCTACGACCTCCAATGGGCCCACGGCGTGACCTACGGCGACGTTCATCACCAGGGCGAGGTGGAGAACTCGGTCTATAACTTCGACGAGTCCGACCAGACGATGCTCTTTTCCATGTTCGACATGTGCGAAGCGGAATCCAAACGCCTCATTGCCAAGGATCTGGTGCTGCCGGCTTACGACTACTGCCTCAAGTGTTCCCACCTGTTCAACCTGCTGGATGCGCGGGGGGCCATCAGCGTGGCCGAACGCACGCGGTTTATCGGACGGGTCAGGGACCTGGCGAGGGCCTGCGCCCTCGGCTATCTTGCCCAGCGCGAGCGGATGGGTTATCCGCTGCTGAAGCGCTGGAAAAATACGTGAGTTCGTCGGTAGATTCCGGGAGGAGTAAGGATATGAAAAAGATTGCCATTCTTTTCCTTGCGCTCTTCACAATGGTCACGGTCGCGTACGCCGGCAGTACGGTCGCCAAGCCGGCTACGCTCAAATTCAACGATTGCCCCAAAGGGCTGAAGGTCGTCAAGTACGGCCTCAACTACATCACCAGCGGCCCTAACCGGGGCAAGGCCCGCGTGTACGTGAAGGTCCGCGCGTTGGACTCGGTCCTGCTCGGCTGCGCCTATCTCAAGGTCTATACCGAGGACGGGAAAGTAATCTACAAAGGAAAGAAGCGAATAAAGCTCTTCATGGGAAGCGAGGATACCTACGGCGCGTATGTCCCGGCCGCGCGTATCAAAGGAGGGGACATCAAGGCCGAGATCGGGGTGGGGTGCAGCTGCGGAAGGGGAGGATACTGACCCGACCACGATCGACCGCGGAGTCCCCGGATTCATCTACCTGTTTATTTACGGAACCGATTGTGACAAAAGAACTGCTGTTTGAAATTGGTACGGAGGAGATCCCGGCCGGATTTGTCGGCCCGGCGCTGACGGCGATGGAGGGGCTCTGCAAGGAACTCCTGGATACGTATCGCATCGACGCGGGCGCCGTCACTACCCTGGGAACCCCCCGAAGGCTCGTGCTGATCGTCGAGGGCGTGTCCGAAAGCCAGCGGCCCGAAACCGTCGAAAAGATCGGGCCGCCGGTATCGGTATGCCTGGGGCCGGACGGCAAACCCAACGAAAAGGCCGTTGGATTTGCCAGGGGGCAGGGCGTTGCCGTCGAGGACCTCAAGCGGGTAAAAACCGATAAGGGCGAATACATGGCGGCCGTCAGAGAGGACAAGGGCCGTCCTACCTCAGACGTGCTGCCCGAGATACTGACCAGGCTGATTTCCGATATCCCTTTCAAGAAGAGCATGCGCTGGATGGACCAATCGGTCCGCTTCGTTCGGCCCGTTCACTGGATCGTGGCCGTCTTCGGCGGGCAGGTCGTCCCGCTGACCTTCGGCAATATCACCAGCGGTAACCTCACCCGGGGGCACCGCTTTCACGCGCCGCAGCCGATCGCAGTCAGCGGACGCCAGGGATTACCGGAAAAAGATGAAGGAGGCGTTCGTTATCGTCGATCCCGACGAGCGGCGCGGCCTCATCGAGCGCCAGGTGACCGAGGTCGCCGCGTCCTGCGGGGGCGCGGTGCTGCCCAATCCGGGGCTGGTCGAGGAGATCGTATACCTGACGGAGTTCCCCTTTGCGGCGGCGGGCGTCATACCAGAGAAGTACCTCGTCCTCCCCAAGGACGTGATGGTCACCGCCATGCGCTCCCACCAGCGCTACTTCTCGGTGGTGAACGGCCGGGGCGAAATCGTGCCCCGCTTCATCACGGTAAACAATACGAAGCCCACGGATATCTCCCTGGTCATGCGGGGAAACGAGCGCGTCCTGGCGGCGCGGCTCGAGGACGCGCGCTTCTACTTCGAGGAAGACCTCAAGGTCAAGCTGGCCGACCGGGTCGAGGCCCTGAAGACGGTCGTCTTTCACTCCAAGCTCGGGACGTCCTACGAGAAGGTAATGCGGTACCGGGAGCTTTCCGGATGGCTTGCCGACCGGCTGGCGCCCGAGAAAAAGGAAGACATCCTGTCTGCGGCGTTCCTTGCCAAGGCCGATCTCGACACCGGCATGGTCGCCCAGTTCCCGACGCTCCAGGGAGCGGTGGGAAGGGAATATGCCGTCCGGGAAGGGATCAAGCCGTCGGTAGCGGCCGCCATCAGCGAGCACTACCTCCCCCAGGGCGCGAAAGACCCGTTGCCGGAAGGCATCGAAGGGACGCTCGTGTCGCTGGCCGACAAGATGGACACCGTCTGCGGGTTCTTCGGGGTGGGGCAGACGCCGACTGGCGCTGCGGACCCCTATGCGCTGAGGCGAAACACCATCGCGATCCTCAACATTATCGTCGGCAAGAAGCTGAGGCTGTCGCTCGTGGAATTTATCGACGCGGCGGTCAACAACCTTGCCGGCAAGATCACCAAGACGCCTGCCCAGACGAAGATCGATGTCCTCGATTTCTTCAGGGGGAGGTTCTCCGGCATACTCGTGGGCGAGGGATACCACGCCGACGTCGTGGAGGCGGTCCTCTCGGTATGGATGGACGACGCGGTCTCTTCCAAGAAACGCGCGGCGGTGCTCTCGGTATGGAAGGGCCGCCCCGAATTCTCGGACCTGGCCGGCTCCATCAAGCGAGTGGCCAACATCCTCAAGGGTAAGGAGACCGGCGCGCCCGACGAATCGCTCCTTAAAGAGGACGTCGAGCAAAAGCTCCTTGCCGCGTACAAAAAGGCGCAGGGCGAGATAGACACGCTCCTCTCGTCGGAGGATTATGATTCGGCGCTGGGGGTTCTGCTGAAGCTGAAGGCCCCGATCGACGAGTTCTTCAACGGCGTCATGGTCATGGACAAGGACGAGAAGATCCGCGACAGCCGCCTGGCACTCCTGAACCTGGTCCGCTCGCTCTTCATGAAACTCGGGGATTTCTCGCTGATCGAATGACGGGTCCCTATATATATAAGGGCGTAAGGGGATAATGGCGTAAGGGCATCGGGGCGCCGTCCGTAACTGTAATTATATATACACTCCACTGGATAGATCCGACTCAAAAGGAGACTGACGATGGCCAAGAAGTATGTCTATTTTTTCGGTGACTCGAAGGCCGAGGGCGACGCGTCGATGAAGCTGCTGCTGGGCGGCAAGGGGGCAAACCTGGCCGAGATGGTCAACCTCAAGATCCCGGTTCCCGCGGGATTCACCATCTCCACCGACGTATGCTCCGTATTACGATGAGCACAACGGGCAGTTCCCCGCCGGGCTAACCGGCGAGGTGGCCAAGAACATTGCGAAGGTCCAGAAGGCGATGGGGGCGGCATTCGGCGATCCGAAGAACCCGCTGTTGTTTTCGG
Source organism: uncultured delta proteobacterium (assembly GCA_963735595.1). Lineage (GTDB taxonomy): Bacteria > Desulfobacterota > Zymogenia > Zymogenales > Zymogenaceae > JAFGAS01. Next base: position 404,205 of record CAVTLK010000005.1, read on the forward strand.
TCCGCAGCGGCGCGCCGGCGTCCATGCCGGGGATGATGGATACTGTGCTCAACCTGGGCCTGAACGACAAAACGCTCGCGGGGCTCATCGAGAAGACGAAAAACGAGCGGTTCGTCTACGATTCCTACCGCCGGCTCATCCAGATGTACGGAGACGTCGTCATGGGCCTGAAGCCCGAGCGGGAAGACGAAGAGGACCCCTTCGAGGTCATTATCCAGAAGAAGAAGGACGAGGTCGGCGCGAAGATCGATATGGACTTGAGCGCCGCCGACCTCAAGGACCTGGCCAACCGGTTCAAAAAGGTCATCAGGCAGCGGCTCAAGAAGGAATTTCCGGAAGACCCGATGGAGCAGCTCTGGGGGGCGGTCGGGGCGGTCTTCCGCTCCTGGAACAATCCCCGGGCCCTCACGTACCGCACGCTCAATAACGTCCCCGCCCACTGGGGGACGGCCGTCAATGTCCAGGCGATGGTCTTCGGCAACATGGGTGACGACTGCGCCACCGGCGTCGCGTTTACCCGCGACCCCTCCACCGGCGAAAACGTCTTCTACGGCGAGTACCTCAAGAACGCCCAGGGCGAAGACGTGGTGGCGGGCATCAGGACCCCCCAGCCCATCAACAAGGCCAAGAAGCGCGACAAGACCCTTCCGTCCCTCGAAGAGGAGATGCCCGCGCAGTATAAAGAATTAGTCGGCATCTACCACAGGCTGGAAAAGCACTACAGGGAGATGCAGGACATCGAATTCACCATCCAGAGCAACAAGCTCTGGATGCTCCAGACCCGCACCGGAAAGCGTACGGCGCACGCGGCGGTCAAGATCGCCGTCGACATGGTGGCGGCCGGCCTCATCACCAAAAAAGAGGCGGTCATGCGCATCAACCCCGACCAGCTCGACCAGCTGCTGCACCCGATGATCGATCCCAAGGCGCAGCGCAGCGTGGTCGCCAGGGGGCTGCCGGCCTCGCCGGGCGCGGCGGTGGGGAGAGTCGTCTTTACCGCGAACGAGGCGGCGGCCGCCGCCGAGAAAAAGAGAAGGTCGTGCTGGTGCGGATAGAGACCTCGCCCGAGGATATCCACGGCATGAACGCCGCCCAGGGGATCCTGACGGCGCGTGGCGGTATGACGTCGCACGCGGCGGTCGTGGCCCGGGGCATGGGAAAGCCGTGCGTGGCCGGCGCCGGCGAGATCGCCGTCAGTTACGAGAAGCAGGAATTCAAGGTCTCCGGCAAGACCATAAAAAAGGGAGACTGGATCACGCTGGACGGAAGCCGTGGCCAGGTGATGACCGGCCAGATGCCCCTGGTGGAGCCCGGGATGTCCGGCGATTTCGGGACGCTCATGGGGTGGGTGGATGAGATCAGGCGGCTCAACGTACGCACCAACGCCGATACCCCGCACGATGCGAAGGTGGCGGTCAACTTCGGCGCCGAGGGCATCGGCCTGTGCCGCACCGAGCACATGTTCTTCGAGGGCGACCGGATAGACGCCGTGCGCGAGATGATCATCGCCGAGGACCGTCCCGCCCGCGAGAAGGCCCTTTCCAAGATACTCCCGATGCAGCGGGGGGACTTCGAGGGCATCTTCAAGGCGATGGGGCAGCGCCCCGTAACGATCCGGTTCCTGGACCCGCCGCTGCACGAGTTCCTCCCCCATACCGATAAGGAGATACACGAGCTCTCCAAGAAGATGAAGGTCCCCGCCGAGACGATAAAGGCAAAGGTCGAGTCCCTGCACGAGTTCAACCCGATGCTGGGGCACCGTGGCTGCCGGCTGGGAATCATCTATCCCGAAATCTCCGCGATGCAGGCCCGGGCGATCTTCGAGGCGGCTTGCCGGGTCAAGAAGAAAGGGATCGACGTCCACCCCGAGGTGATGATCCCGCTGGTGGGCGACGTCAAGGAGCTGGAGCTCCAGCGCGACCTCGTGGTCACAGTCGCCGAGGAGGTCTTTACCAGGGAAAAGATACGGGTCGATTACCTGGTCGGGACGATGATAGAGCTGCCGCGCGCGGCGCTCACCGCGGATAAAATTGCCGGGGCCGCGCAGTTCTTCTCGTTCGGCACCAACGACCTGACCCAGACGACCTTCGGCCTCTCGCGGGACGACGCGGGGTCTTTCTTGCCGAAGTACGTCCAGATGGGGATTTTGCCCAACGACCCGTTTGCCGTCCTCGACGAGGAGGGCGTGGGCCAGCTCATCGAGATGGCCGTCAGGAAGGGCCGGGCCGTGCGCAAAGACCTCAAGGTGGGCATCTGCGGGGAGCACGGGGGCGAGCCGGCCAGTGTCGAGTTCTGCCACCGTACGGGCCTCAACTACGTGAGCTGCTCCCCCTACCGGGTGCCGATCGCGCGGCTCGCCGCCGCACAGGCGGTGATCAAGGAAAAGAAGAAATAACCGACGGGGGGGCAGCGCCCCCCACCGTCATTGCGGATAAAGCGAAGCACGGTGACAGTGGGGGGACTGCTATGACACTTCTCCGTCATTGCGAGCGCAGCGAAGCAATCCCCTTGTTGTACGGTGACAGTCGGGAGGTTGCCGCGTCGGCCCCGATGGGGCCTCCTCGCAATGACGACGAAGTGGGTGAGCGGAATTCCGACGGCACTTCTCCGTCATGGCGAGCGTAGCGAAGCAATCCCCTTGTTGTACGGTGAAGACGGGTAACAGTGAGGGGATTGCCGCGTCGGCCCCGATGGGGCCTCCTCGCAATGACGGCGGAGTGGGTGAGCGGGATTCCGACGGCACTTCACCGTCATTGCGAGCGCAGCGAAGCAATCCCCTTGTTGTACGGTGAAGACGGGTGACAGTGGGGAGGTTGCCGCGTCGGCCTGGCGGCCTCCTCGCAATGACAATAATAGTCGTCGCCGAGGGCGACGTCGTTAAGCATTGCCGCGGCCCCTCCGGGGCCTCGCAAAGACATTCCAACCGTATCAGTGAGGTGACGTCGTGACCGAAACCAAGGAGACGACCGAGAAGAAGGAACCGATCGAAAAAAAGGTACCGACCGAGAAGAAGGAACCGATCGAAAAGAAGGAGCCGGCCGAAAAGAAGGTAAAGACCACGTTCGTCGCGTTCTCCGGGACGGGTTCGGCCCTGCTCGGATACGCGGCCGCCCTCATCCTGTGCGGCGCGCTGGCCTTTATCCCCCTGCCGTTCGTGACGGTCGCGGTACGGAAATGGTTTTACCGCTGCCTCTCGGTTACCGATTCGGGCACGCCGGTCTCCGTTTCGTTTGACGGGAGCGCGGCCGCCCTCCTGAAATACTGGATACCGTCTCTCGTCCTCTTCGCGGTGACGGGCGTCTCGCTTTTCTTCGGTATCACCGAGAAGTCCGAAGGGTTCCTGACGTTCCTCCTGATCACGATCTCCATCCTCGCGCTGGTGCCCCAGGCGTGGCTCTGGGCCGCAAAGCACACGTACACGGTTGCCCATACGAAGGCGTCGATTGGCTCTGTCCCGGTGACGTTCGCCTTTTCCGGGAAGGGGACGACGGCGCTCTGGCACGGGCTGAAGATGCTCTTTTCGGCCTTTGCCGCGGGCCTCCCCATGCCGTGGGCGCTCACGGGTGCGGTTTCCTGGTGCCTGGGGGCCACCGATATAAAGGCCGGGACCGACTTCCGGCCATCCTTCTCCGGCAAGGGCGGGTCGCTTTTCTGGTACGGAGTGGGCTTTGCGATCGCTCCCTTTTTCGCCTTCCTCATCGCCCCCTCGCTGGTCCGGGGCCTGCTGGCCTGGGCCGCCCGCTACACCAATGTCATCGGGCTGGAACGGACGGTCGAGTTCGAATTCACCGGGAAGGCCGGCCCGATCTTCGGGTACGTCTACCTCCTGCTCGGCCTCGGGGTCCTGGGGCTTATCCTCAACCTGCTGTTGGCCGAGGTCGCGCCCGAGCCGGCCCGTTTTGCGCTGGTGAGTGCGCTGTTCGTCTTCACGGTCCCCTTTATTGCCGCCGCCTTCCTCAGGTGGTGCGCGCAGAACCTCGACGTCGTCAAGAAATAGGCGGTAATGACGGCGAAGTGGGTGACAGTGAGGGGATTGCCACGCCCCCTCCGGGGCCTCGCAATGACGGTAAAGTGGGTGAGCGGGATTCCGTCGTCACTTCTCGGTCATTGCGAGGGAGTGAAGGAGATTGCTTCGCTTCGCTCGCAACAGGCTCCGCAATCCCCTTGTTGTACGGGGAAGTCGGGTGACAGTGAGGGGATTGCCGCGTCGGCCTGGCGGCCTCCTCGCAATGACCGCGAAGTGGGTGAGTGGTGTTCCGACGGCACTTCTCCGTCATTGCGAGGGAGCGAAGGAGATTGCTTCGCTTCGCTCGCAACAGGCTCCGCAATCCCCTGACTATGTAGTAGATATCTATAATCACCAAGAATCTCTTCCGGTCCTTTCAAGGGATGGAGAAACAATTCTACGTCTATATCATGGCCAACGAACATAATACCGTCCTATACGTCGGAGTCACCAATGATCTGGTCCGGCGGGTCTTTGAGCATAAAGAGAAACTCGTAAAAGGGTTTTCCAGGACGTATAACATCACCAAGCTGGTCTACTACGAGGTAGTCCAGGAAGCCGTGGCGGCCATCGCAAGGGAAAAGCAGCTGAAGGCGGGGTCGAGGGAAAGGAAGGTTGTATTGATAGAAAGCGTGAATAAGGAATGGAAGGACCTGTACGAGGAAATAGTCTAGAAGTGGAATGTTCGGCTTTTGACGGGATTTCAGTACGGTTTACGGTGACAGTGAGGGGATTGCCGCGGCCCTTCCGGGGCCTCGCAATGACGGCGAAGTGGGTGGGCGGTGAGGGATTCCGTCGTCACTTCACCGTCATTGCGAGGGAGTGAAACGACCGAAGCAATCCCCTTGTTGTACGGGGACAGTCAGGGGATTGCCGCGGCCCCTAAAGGGGCCTCGCAATGACGGCAAAGTGCGTCGAAGCAGGCAAAAACGCCGATAATCAGGGCTTTTAAAAGGCAAAAGCGACTTTAGACCCGCTATTGCTTTCCCGCCCGCCATAACCGCACTTTTCGGCCCTCAACCGCCCCCCGCGGGCGCAATAATAAGGCAAAACCAATTAGATTCCTCTAATTTTTTTCTTGACAAACCTTTCCCGGAATGGTACAAAATGTTGAAATGCTGGAATAGCAGTATCGTCATGCACCTTTATGTTCCTAATATCAATGAGTAATATCTCCGGGCCCGAGGGCAACTGAACCTACCGACAGACAACTCACCCTGCCGGGTTTCGGACGAGCGAGAGTGGAAGGAGGTGATGATGAGCGGCCGTCACGTGGAAACAGACGGTTATTTTCCTGGTTGAAAAACAGGGTTATGTTCACGGTTTTTCAAAGTACGAGCAGGAAAGATAATTAATGGGAAAATCAGGAGGTAATTTAATGAGGAAATTATGGATTTTAGCAGTAGCAGCCATGCTGGTTGTCGCCGTTGCCGCCCCTTCGTTTGCGGCCGAGACGACCATCACGGGCAGCTACCGGATCCGCGGAGTGTCCGACTGGAACTATGACAAGAGTAATTTAGTCCCAGGGTTGATCGTAGTGCCGCCCGGCGTACCCTTGCCGTACATAGCCGGGACCGGCGAGAATACCTACACCGGGTACTTCGACCAGCGGTTCCGGATGACCATCACCCACAAGCGCAGCGAGTTCCTGAAGGCCGTCGTCAGCATCGACATCGCTGAAGACGTCTGGGGCCAGCAGAGGAACTTCCGCGGCAACTACTCGACCGGCGGCACCGACGGTTACATCAACACGGCCTACATCGAGGCGATCACCAAGGTCGGCCTCTTCAAGCTCGGTGTTGACAACCTCGGCGGCCGGTTCGGCCACGGGACGTGGTCGGACAGCGGGATGAACGCGGGCGGCGGCGGAAACCCCGGCATCACGTGGGGCATGAAGGTCGATAACTTCATCGCCACCGTCAGCTACGTCAAGTACGTCGACCTGATCGACCAGGTATTCGCGAACAAGGCCGGTTTGCCCGCGGGCTCTCTCCGGATATGGAACGGCGGCCTCGGCAATGAGATCGGCGGAAGCGGCTCCAAGTTCTACAACGACGACCTCAACACGTGGGTCATGACGGCCCACTACGTCACCAGCAACTACAAGGTCGGGCTGCTCTACCAGCTCATCCACGACCCCAAGACGATCAGCGCGGCCTTCTTGGTCGGCGGCATTTCCGACCAGGGCTTCTTCGCGGGCGAGCCGCTGGGTATAGCGTACTTAGCGGCTATTACCGGAGCGGGCTGGCCGACCCCCACGGGCGCGATCGGCCCCCCGGCACTCGATACCGGTTTCGGGCGCGCGGGCATGTATGACGCGTACCTGCACATCGTGGCGCTCTACGCAGACCTCAAGTTCATGGACGGCAAGCTCCGCGTGAAGGCGGAATACGACCGGATCTGGGGCGCGGGCAACCTCAACAGCCGCGGCGACGCATTCAATACCGCGCTTGGCGCCACGGCCCTTCCGGCCATCTACCGGCTCAAAGACATCACGGTCGACGGGCACACGGTCTACGCGGACGTCTCGTATGACTTCGATGTAGCGAAGGTCGGCGCGGCGTTCCTGTACGGCGCGGGCGAGAAGCACTGGCGGCCGTACGCACAGACCCACTACCACTTCAACACGACCGGTAACGACGACTTCCACTGGGGCAACATCATCGTTCCGGGAGATTCGGCCCTGCTGGCCTCGGGAGCCTTCCCGCTCGGCCTGGGCAACTCCCCCGAGAACGTGACCTCGGCGAAGATCTACGGATCATTCAGCCCGATCGAGAAGCTGGACATCCACGGCGCGGTCATCTGGGCGATGTACACCGAGCCGGTCGGCCGCTATGCGGGCGGCACCTTCGGAGTGCCTCTCCAGCCCTTCTACGGCCACCCGATGAACTACATGAACGGCAGCTCGTCGGTGGGCTATGTTCCGGCGCACGGAAGCCACGACCTCGGATGGGAGCTTGACCTCGGCGTGACCTACCAGATCATGGAAGGCCTGAGCCTCAATTCGGAGTTCGGCGTCCTCTTCACCGGCGACGCGTTCGATTACGTGACCGCGACCGGCGACCAGGACTGGGGCAACATCTACCGGTGGGTCAATACGCTCACCTACGAGTTTTAGGACGGGCGTTTGTAATTGGTTTTTAGAAGTACGTAAAGACCAAGAAATTTAAGGGAGGAATTTAATGAAAAAGGCATTGACAATCTTAGTCGCGATGCTGTTCCTGGTCGTGGCGGTCGGCGCTGTGTACGCTGCCGAGACGACCTTCAACGGACAGTACAAAGTTCGCGGATGGAGCAACTGGAACTTCGACAAGAAAGTTACCGCTCCTCTCTCCGAGAGGGGACGGTACGACGGGTACTTCGACCAGAGGTTCCGCCTGACCATCACGCACACCCGGAGCGAGTTCCTGAAGGCCGTCGTACAGCTTGACCTCGTTGAGGACACCTGGGGACAGCAGAGGAACTTCCGCATCAACAACAGCACGACGGGCAGCTTTGTCCGCAAGGCGTACATCGAGTTCACGCTTCCCAAGGTTGGGACGTTTACCGTTGGCAAGCAGCCCGCCCTCCTCGGGTACGGCCTTGCCTTCGCCGACAGCTCCGGCAACCTCGACGGCCTGACCTGGTCGAACAAGTGGGGCCCGTTAGGCGTATCGGCGATGTACTTCAAGCTGGATGACAACATCCTGCTGGGCGGAGCGAACGAGTCCTACAACCGCGACAGCCAGCTCTGGCTGTTGGACCTCGCCTACACCCCGAACGACAACCACATGATCGAGCTCTTCGGCGGTTATGCGGACTTCGACGCGGGCATGCCCATCACGCACAACTGGGCTTTCAACTGGGTTACCCCGTTAGCCCCCCCGCTCACGAACGCCTTCGATGACATCGACGCCAATATCGGCCTGGTGGGCCTTGCCTACACCGGCGAGTTCGCGGACATGATCACCGTCAAGGGCGAGTTCAGCTACCTCTTCGGCAGGGCTGACCTCCTGGATGCCGGCGGGGCCAACAATTCGAAACTCACCGGACACAACCTCTACGTTGATGTTGCGTACCACAACGACCTGATGACGGTCGGCGCGGCGTTCATCTACGGCAGCGGCGACACCTCGAGCGGCTACGGCGCCAACCACCTCAACGTCAACTTCATCCTGGCCGACGAGTTTGTCTTCGGCAACATCATTGCCTCGGGCAACGGCGGCCTGAACGACGCCTTCGGCGGCGGCCTCGGCTTCTGCGACGACATCGAGAACCTGACGGCGGCCAAGATCTACTTCGAGATCACCCCGCTCTGCTGCGGCGGCAAGCTCACGCTGAACGCGGCCGTGATCTGGGCCAAGTGGACGGAAGATGTCGGAGCCGGAACCCCCTACGGGCATCCGGTCAGCTACTACGGAAACGGCTATACTCCGTTCGGCTATGCCTCGACGGACCTCGGATGGGAAGTGGACTTCGGCCTGAGCTACGAGATCATGGAAGGCCTGACCTACAGCCTGGCCACCGGCGTCCTGTTCACCGGCGAGTCGTTTGATTATCTCGGCGGCGGTGTGAAGCAGGAATGGGGCCCGATGTGGACCGTCAACAACAACCTGATCTACGAGTTCTAAGAGTTCTCAGTCGTAAGACAAAAGAACCCGAAAACCCCCTCAGGGAAACCTGAGGGGGTTTTTTTATACGCGCCGGCCCGGACGACCCCGAAAATAGTTGATTTTGACGGGAAAATGCCGTATAAACGTAGTATCCGTCGCCGAGGGGACGGACGGGGCTCGCAATGACGGCGAAGTGGGTGACGGACTGAGTCGCCACGGCGCCTACGGGGCCTCGCAATGACCTTTTCACCGTCATTGCGAGGAGCGAAACAGCTTGCTTCGCTTCGCTCGCAACAGGCTCCGCAATCCCCCGACTGTCACCGTACAATAAGGGGATTGCCACGCCCCCTAAAGGGGGCTCGCAATGACGGCGAAGTGGGCGACGGGTGACAGTGGGGTGTGCGACGGCACTTCACCGTCATTGCGAGGGAGCGAAACAGCTTGCTTCGCTTCGCTCGCAACAGGCTCCGCAATCCCCCGACTGTCACCGTACAACAGGGAGGTTGCCACGGCCCCTAAAGGGGCCTCGCAATGACAATAATAATCGTCGCCGAGGGCGACGTCGTTAAGCATTGCCACGTCGGCCTGACGGCCTCCTCGCAATGACGGCGAAGTGGGTGGTTCTGGTGTGTGGTATGTGCGGTTCATTCAGTATTACCGGGGAATAGACCATGATCGAGAAATTCCTCTATACGTGCCCCGTCTGCATGGCCGAAGAGTCTATCGCGACCGCAAAGGGGGGAGACGCCGCCTGCCGGAAGTGCGGGGCGCGTTTTTCCTACACGGAGGACTACCGGCTGGAGGTTACGACGGGGAATACGAAACAGACCATGACGCTGCGGGAGGCCTACGAGAAGATACGCGGCGGCGGGCTCACGGCGCGGTCCGACGGGGCGTTTACCCCCCAAAAGGGCGAGCGCCTGTGGGCGGCCAGTAACCGGGCCGAGCTTTTCCAGGAAGAAAAGGCGGGGATGTTCCGGGGATACAAAAAGATCAGGGCGCAGCTCTTCCGCTTCTCGCTGATCGATACCGGTAACCTCTACCTGACCGACAGGCGGCTGTTTTTCCACGGGACCCGGGACTACGAGATCGGGCTGGAAGAGCTCTCGTCGGTGACGATCGAATCGCACGCGATCATGCTGAATACGAAACGCGGCTACGCGCTGTCGGTTTCGTTTTCCCACGAGAGCGGAAAGAAATGGGAAGACTACATCAGGAAGGCGGTCCAGAATTTCTACGGGAAGAAGATTATAGCGGAGTATCACCCGAGGATCACGTTTCATTAACGATGAGCTGCAGGAGATCGCGCCGTGTTTCTTGATATTGTCTACGCGGTTATCATGTTCTGCGTAAAGACCGGGCTCAGGCTGAAGTACCGGATTCACGTCGAGGGGGTGGATAACGTCCCGAAGAAGGGCCCGGCCGTATTTCTCTGCAACCATACGAGCGTGGCCGATTCCTTCTTTATCGGCTGCTTCCTTCCCCGGAAGATCTACTTCATGGCCAAGAGCACCGAGTATGCGTTCGCCCCGGTCCGGTTTTTCCTTTACCTCTCCCGTACGTTCCCCGTCCGGCGGTACGACATAGACCCGGTTTCGCTGAGAAACGCGATGAGGGTGCTCTCCTTCGGGGGGCTGGTCGGCATCTATCCCGAGGGAGAACGGACGTGGGACGGCCAGATGCTCCCGTTCAGGACCGGGACGATCAGGTTCCTCCTGGCGGCCGGCGTGCCGATCATACCGGCGGGCATATCGGGGGCGTTCGAAAACCAGCCGCGGTGGGGGGGAAAGATCGGCAGCCCCGACGTCCGCCTTGCCATCGGGCGGCCGATCCACGCCCCGAAGATCAAGGGAAAGGACCAGACGCGCCGGGATATCCAGGCGCTTTCCGATACGATCCGCGCGCGCATATCCGAGCTCACGAAGAGGCCGTCGGCCGCATGAGGCCGGCGCGCGGTGAGGAAATCTCCGGCCTACCCCCGCCCGCCCGCGCGACCGGGCCGGCCCCCCGCACACTGTCCGCCAGCCGCCATACGATTCGATTGACAAAGTAAGAAAATAGGCTATAATTTTATACTCAAGGGGTTCCTATGCCGTTTCTCGTCGCGATTATGCTGGGCCTCATACAGGGCCTCACTGAATTTCTACCGGTAAGCTCGTCGGGACACCTGGTCATCGCGCAGCATTACCTGCCCGGGTTCTCGGAGGCGCCCCTGCCCTTTGACGTTATACTCCACCTCGGTACGCTGGTTGCCCTTGTTATTTATTTCTTCCGTGATATCAAACACATCGCGGCTTCCTTTTTCCGGTACAATGATGATGAGGCTGCTGCCGACCGGCGCCTCGGCTGGCTCATCGTCATCGGCACGATACCGGCGGGCGTCGTCGGGCTGTGCTTCAAGGACCAGATAGAAACGCTCTTTTCCAACGTCACGCTCGTGCCGTACATGTTCATCGCGACGGCCGTGCTGCTGTTCGCCGGGGAGCGGCTGGGGCGGCCCGAGAGGCCGATACGGTCCATGAGGGTCCGGGACGCGGTTATCATCGGGCTGCTGCAGGCCGTTGCGATCATGCCGGGCATCTCCCGAAGCGGCTCGACCATCGCGGGGGGGCTCATGACGGGCCTCGAAAAAGACGCCGCGGCGCGGTTCTCTTTCATCCTTTCGATACCCGCGGTCCTCGGCGCGTTTATCCTCTCGCTGGGCGACATGACGGACGTGACTGTCCCGTTTGTCGTCGGGGCGGCCGTCGCCTGCCTCGTGGGGCTGGGGGCCATCTGGCTGACGTTTCGCTTCGTGGTGACAAAGCGGCTCTGGGTATTCTCACTTTACCTGGTCGTTGCGGGAACAATTCTCATCGCCCTGCAACACATATAGGTATATGGCTAAATTCCTCATCATACGCAAGGCGGTCTACCGGGACGTAATCGGCCTTTTTCTGCTGGCCCTTTCGGTCTTCCTGGGGATGAGCCTCCTGTCGTTCCATGCCGCAGACCCGACGGCGAGCGCCGGCGAATCGGCGGGCGCGGTCCTCAACTGGGGGGGGATCGTGGGAGCGTGGCTGGCGCACCTGTTGTTCGCGTACCTGGGGGTCGTCGCGTTTGCCGTGCCGCCGGTTTGCCTGGCCGCCTCGATCCATTTCTTCAAGAAGGAAGGAATCCGCTACCTCGGGTACGACCTTATCTGCGGCCTGTTCGTCGGCCTTTCGGCGATGACGATCCTGGGGCTCTTCTTCAGCGAAGGGCCGGTGCTCTATTCCGACACCGTCCATGCCGGGGGCCTGGCCGGGGGCGGGCTTGCGCGGATCTTCACGGGCCTCTTCAACACCGCCGGGGCGTTCGTCTTTTCGTCATTGGCGCTGGTACTTTTTCTCGTGCTGTTGTTCGGGATAAGCATGGGGGACGTCGTCAGCAGCGCGGCCTCGGCCGCCTCGGCGTCGGCGCGGTTCCTCGGGGGGCTGATGCGCCGGGAGGCGGTTCGCGTTTCGGACGGCGATGCGCCGGCACGGGGAATAAAGGTAAGAGCGGCATCGAAGCCGCGCGCGGCCGGTGACGAAGACGAAGACGAAGGAGAACGCGCAAACTCCGTTGACGGGCAGGAGGAGGCGCACAGCGCCGAACACCTCCCGCCGGTGATCAAGACCCCCCAGAAGAAGGAGGCCCGGCCCGAAACGCAGAGAGAAGGACATGCCCCGATCGGGTACACGCCGCCCGCGGGCGGCTACCGGCTGCCGCCGATAGAGCTGCTGAAACAATCCGACCACGAAGGGCCGGGTGTCGACCGGGAGGTACTGGTGACGACGGCCAGGAACCTCGAAAAGAAACTCGCCGATTTCGGTGTCAGTGGGCGGGTGACGGAAGTGCGGCCGGGGCCCATCATCACGCTGTACGAGTTCGAGCCGGCCGCCGGCGAGCGTATAAATAAAATCGCGGCGCTGGCCGACGATATTGCGATGGCGATGTCGGCCTACTCCGTGCGGATTATCGCCCCGATACCGGGCAAAGCGGTGGTCGGGTTCGAAATCCCCAACGAGTCCCGGCAGACCGTCATGATCCGGGACATCATCGATTCGGAGCGCTTCGACCAGTCCAAGTCGCGGCTCTCGTGCGCCATCGGGAAAGACATCTACGGTAACCCCATGGTGGCCGACCTGGCCAAGATGCCGCACCTGCTGGTGGCCGGCGCCACGGGCGCGGGCAAGAGCGTGTGCATCAACACGATGATCCTCTCGATACTCTACAAGGCGACCCCTCAGGAGGTCCGCTTCCTCCTGATCGACCCGAAGATGCTGGAGCTTTCCCTCTACGCCGGGATTCCCCACCTGCTGCTTCCGGTGGTGACCGACCCCCGGCAGGCGGCGGTCGCGCTGCGGTGGGTCGTGGAAGAAATGGAGCGCCGCTACCGGGTCATGGCCGAGCTCGGCGTGAAGAATATCGCGGGATACAACGCGAAGATCGAGGGGCCGAGGCCCGCGCGCGCCCTGGAAGGGCCGGACTATGAAAGTATGCCGCTCCTGCTGGTGGTTATCGACGAGCTGGCCGATCTCATGATGACCTCATCCAAGGAGGTGGAGGAATCGATCACCCGGCTTGCCCACATGGCGCGCGCGGCCGGTATTCACCTTGTGCTTGCGACCCAGCGGCCGTCGGTAAACGTACTGACGGGGGTCATCAAGGCGAATTTTCCCGCCCGGATTTCGTTCCAGGTGTCCTCCCGGGTCGATTCGCGAACGATTCTCGACACGTCGGGGGCGGAGCACCTGCTGGGGAAGGGGGACATGCTGTTCCTGCCCCCGGCGACATCCAAGCTCATCAGGGTCCACGGGGCCTACGTCTCCGAGGAGGAGATAGGCAAGGTCGTCGGCTTCGTGCGAAGCCAGGGGGCGCCGACGTACGAAGAGATCGACCTCGATAGGCCCGAGGACGTCGGCGGCGGTACCGGGGACGACTACGACGAAAAATTCGATGAGGCCGTGGCGCTCGTCGCGGCGACCGGGAAGGCGTCCATCTCTCTGGTGCAGCGGCATCTGCGCATCGGGTATAACCGGGCCGCCCGGATCATCGAGAAGATGGAGGAGGACGGTATAATTGGGCCTTCCGACGGCGTAAAGCCTCGGGAAGTGTTCGTACATAAATAGTAAAAGGAGCCGATTGTGAAACGAATAGCAGGCATCTCGATTCTCGTGGGGATCATCGTTGGGCTTTACGGCATTTCGGCGGCGGCCGAGGAGGGCGTCAATGAGGTTATCGACAAGCTTCAGGCCAACTATGACCGGACGGAGGATTTCTCCGCGACGTTTACCCAGGAGACGATTTCCAAGAGCATAGGCGCGCCCGCCGTTATGAACGGGAAGATATATATCAAGAAGCCGGGGATGATGAGGATCGACTATACCGATCCCAAGAAGTGGCAGATCATCAGCGACGGGGTGACGTCGTGGCTCTATTTCCCGGACGACAAGCAGGTGCGGATCTATAAGACCGCCGAGGCCTTCGAAAACGTGCCGTTTTTGAACTTCCTGTTCGGAAAGGGCAGGATATCAGACGATTTTACCGCGTCCTTTGGCGAGCTCGAAAAGAGCGAGGCGGCCAACAGCTACCTCCTTGTTCTGGCGCCGAAGAGCGCGGATTCCACGATAGACCGCGTCCTTATCCTCGTCTCCAAGAACGAATACCTGATCAAGCAGCTCAATACGTATGATGTGCTCGGGGGCGTGATACGGATCGCGTTCAAGGACATCGCGCTCAACTCGGGCCTCAAGGACTCGATGTTCCATTTCATCGTCCCGTCGGGAGTCGAGACGTTCAAGATCGAGACAAAGACCCCGCCGAAGGCGAAGGGTAACGTTAAGATCGAAATTATCGAGGACAACGAGAAATAGGTCTGTCCTCCTGTTCCGTACGGCATGAGGCCCCCGGGGGCCTCATGGCTTTTTTTGGGGCCGTGGTATGCGTACCTACTGTATGATCGCCCTGGGGTGCGACAAGAACATCATCGACGCCGAAACGGCGGCAAAGTGCCTCATCGACCGGGGATTCGTATCCGTGCCGACGCCGGAGGCGGCCGATATCGTTATCGTGCATACGTGCGCCTTTATCGACGAGGCCAAGGAGGAATCGATCTCGGTCATCCTGGAGGCGGCGCAGGGAAAGAGGGAGGGCGCCGCCCTCGTGGTGTCCGGCTGCCTGGCCCAGCGCTACGCGCAGGAGCTGGCCGAACAGATGCCCGAGGTCGATCTCTTCGTCGGGGTCGGCAGGCACGACCGGATCGCCGACCTGTTGGGGTCCGCGCGGGTCTCGGTGGGGGAGGCCGGAGAGAGCCCCGTCGATACGAGAAACCGCATCCCGTCCACGCCGCCCTGGTCGGCCTTCGTCAAGGTCTCGGAGGGGTGCGATAACCGCTGCTCCTATTGCGTTATCCCGTCCATCCGCGGGCCTCTTCAGAGCAGGCCGGTAGGCCATATCATCGAGGAGATTCGCTGGCTCGAAAAACGGGGGCTGGTGGAGCTCAACCTGATCGCCCAGGACGTCGCCGCGTACGGCGCGGACCTCGGCACTGACGACGGTCTCCCCGGGCTCCTCGAAACGATCCTGGCCGAGACCGGCGTGCCGTGGATACGCCTCCTCTATCTCCATCCGGCGCACATCAGCGACCGGCTCATCGGTCTGGTGTCCGACCGCGGCCGTATCCTTAACTATATGGATATCCCCATCCAGCATATTAACGACGGGATCCTGTCGGCCATGGGAAGAAGGATCGACCGGGCCGGGATCGTCTCCCTCCTGGAACGGCTCACGAGCCGGATCGAGGGCCTCTTTTTGCGGACGAGCCTTATCGTCGGTTTTCCGGGCGAGGGAGACAGGGAGTTCGACGAGCTGGCAGACTTTATCGCGGAGGGCCGTTTTCATCACGTCGGGGTATTCCGGTATTCCCGGGAGGAAACAACACGGGCCATGTCGTTTTCCGGCAGGGTGCCGAAGAATACGGCGAGGAAAAGACGCGATACGATCATGTCCGTCCAGGAGAAGGTATCCCACTCGCACTATAAGCGCCTCGTCGGCGGCGAGGGGGACGTGCTGGTGGAACGCCCCTACGGGGAGAAGGGTGCATCACTCGCGGGGCGGTTCTACGGCCAGGCCCCCGAGGTTGACGGCATCGTCGCCGTTTACGAGTCATGCGCGGCGCCGGGAGACATCATCCGCGTCAGATTTACCTACGCGTATCCCTATGACCTGGCGGCGCGGGCGATCCGATAGGGGCGAGAGCGGCCGGGGGGCCGTTCATTTCTGATTTTTGCTTGACAAAGAGAAGAAATAGTATATAGTTTCAAAACTTATTACCGGCATACGCATCAAAAGATAATCGTGCGTTTTCGCCTGTTTCATCTGTCATTATTCAGCGGAGATAAAATGGACGAAAAGAACAAAGATAAAATGGACGCAAATTACAAAGAGCTGCGGGAATCCCTGCTCAAGACGCGGGAGAGCCTGATAAAAGAGATCAAACTGAAGGCCCGGTCCGAGAGCGACGATACCGTAAAGACCGAGGTCGGGGATATATATGATCTGGCCAGCAACGAACGGGACCGGGAGCTCAATCTCCTGATTTCCGATCGAGAGAGGGAAAAGCTCCTTCAGATAGAGGATGCCATCAACCGGATCGATGATGGCACATACGGGATTTGCGTGGAGTGTGAGTCGCCCATACCGAAGGAGCGCCTTGTGATCATGCCGTTTGCGCGGCTGTGCGTGAACTGCCAGGCCGAAAACGAGAGATCGAAGACCATGGAAAAGGAGTTCAAGGAAGAGCGGGAATACCGTAAACTGGCGTTCACCAGCTCGGACGAGGAAGAAGCCTAATATCCGTGAAAACCACCCATCTCTTGAAGTATATCGTCGGCGCGGCGGTAATCATTGCTCTCCTCGGCCTCTGGTACGCCAAAAAGGATACGGTCACCGTTAGCGACTCCCGCCTTACCCTGGGGACCGTCGTCGAGATCACGCTCATCGGTAACAATAAAGCGGCGCTGGAAGACGCGATGACCGCGGCGTTTGCGCGGATCACCGAGATCGAAATGGTGGCCGACCGATTTACCTCGGAGAGCGAGATATCGGCCGTCAACCGGAGAAAGACCCCGGCAACAATTGCCGTATCGGCCGACATGCTCAGGATGCTGCTGATCTCCCGGAAGGTCTCCGACCTTACGGGCGGCGCGTTTGACGTCACGGTGGCGCCGCTGGTCGACCTATGGGGATTTGACGTCGGCGGAAGGCTGCCTGCGCGCGATGAGATAGAGCGGGAGCTCTCCCGGGTCGACTACCACCGGGTAGCAATCGACGAGGCTTCGTCAACGATCACGCCCACCGACGGTTCCGTGCGCCTGGAACTGGGCGGTATCGCCCAGGGATACGCGGCCGGTGAGGTCGAAAGGCTCATCAGGGAACGGGGTATAAAGAGCGGGGTTATTAATATCAGCGGTGATATCGCCGTCATCGGGGACAAGAACGGTAAGCCATGGCGGATCGGCGTGCAGGACCCGCGAGACACCGATAAACTGTGCGCCGTCATCAATGCAAAAGATATCGCCATCGTTACCTCCGGGAACTATGAGCGATGTTTTTTTGTGGACGGCGTGAAGTATCACCACATCCTCAATCCCAAGACGGGATACCCGGCGCGCGGGTGCGCGTCGGTTACGGTGGTGACGCGGGACGTCGTCATTGCCGACGCGCTATCCACCGCGATCTTCGTCCTCGGCCCGGATGAGGGTATGAAACTCGCCGGGACGCTGGACGGCGTTGAGGTATTGATCGTTACCGAAGAGGGAGAAATGATCTACTCTCCCGGCCTTTCCACGATCATGGAGCCGGTCGATTGAGGATTGCCGGCCGCCGCGGGGGGATTCCCCTCCCGGCGAGGGGGCCTATCGTCGGCCGGGAACCGTTCTTACGTCCGACCCGGTTTCCCCGTAGAGTTGATGTGATTCCACTATTACCAATTATAGAACAGACAGCGTGTTTACCCGAGCCGATAAAATCCTCATCATTACACTGATCGTCCTTACGGCGGCTTCCTATCCGGCCATCAGGCACCTTTCGGCCGGGGCCTCATTCCTTGAGGTCGAGGTGGAGGGGGAGACCGGAATGGTGGTCCGTCTGGACCAGGACCGGGACATTACGGTCGAGGGCAGGCTCGGCGCGACAACTATCCGTATTGACGAGAGCGGTGCGCGGTTCATCCAATCGCCCTGCATCGATAAGAAATGCGTCGAGTCGGCCCCGGTCAAGGACGCCGGGGAAATAGCGGTCTGCGTTCCGAATCGTGTCATGATCCGGGTCCTCGGTGAAAACCGGGTGAAGACCGATTTCATCTCGCGGTGACACGATGAAAGACGTCAGACGGCTCGTCATTATTGCCCTTCTTTCCGGCCTCGCGGTGGTGATCTATGCCGTCGAGTCATTCATCCCGACGCCGTCGCCCTGGCTTCGCCTCGGATTTTCACACATCATCACCCTTTTTGCCCTCCTGTTTTTCGGGACATCCACGGCCTTTATGGTCTTTTGCATAAGAACGTTCGTGGGATCGCTGATTATCGGTAAGCTCCTCTCGCCGACGTTTATACTGGGGTTTTTCGGGGGGTGCTCTGCGCTCGCCGTGATGGCCGTAATGGTCGATCTGCTCAGGGGGAGGTGGTTTTCGGTAGTCGGGATCTCGGTTGCGGGGGCATGGATCAACAACGTCGTGCAGGTCGTGCTTGCCTACCTGGTCTTTATCCGGCACCCCGACATTTTCCTGATCCTGCCCGCGTTCGGCCTCTTCGCGCTGGGCACCGGCATCGTCAACGGCATCGCCGTCCACTATCTTCAGCGATACGCGGTCGCCGCGTTAGGATTGAAACCACGGTTTGCCGGTTGGAACGATTTGAACGGTCCAGACGAAGGGCGCGCTCAGGGAGCGCGGTAGCCGGTCAGAAACACGCCGAGTCTCTCCACCGCCGCTTCGATGTTTGTCATCGAATTAGCATAACAGAACCTGATATACCCCTCGGCATTGGCGCCGAAATCGATGCCGGGGGTCACGCCGACACCGGCGCGCTCGAGTATCTCGAAGGCAAACGAGTAGGAGCTCTTGGTGAACTTCTTCGCGTTGGCCAGGACATAGAAGGCGCCCTGGGGGTCGACGGTGATGCCGAATCCGAGCGACTTGAGCGCGCCGATCATGTAGCGCCTGCGTTCGTTATAGATGGAGCGCATCCGGTCCACCTCATCGCCCGCCTGGGTCAGCGCGGCGATTCCCGCCCACTGGACGAAGGTGTTGGCCGAGATAAAGAAATTCTGCTGCATCTTCTGAATGGGGCGGACGAACTGCTTCGGGGCGATCACGTAGCCGAGGCGCCAGCCGGTCATGGCATAGCGTTTGGAAAAGCCGTTCATGACAAAGGCGTTGTCGGTGAATTCGAGGATCGAGTGTTCCGTATCCTCGTAGACCAGTCCGTGATAGATCTCGTCTGACACGATCGTAGGGCCCATCGCGGCCAGGTCCTTCATCCGGTCGGCCGAAAGGAGGTTACCCGTCGGGTTTGAGGGCGAGTTTATGAGGATCGCCTTTGTGTTTGGGCCGAGCCTCCGCTTGACGTCGTCCGGGTCAAGCTGAAAGCCCGCATCCTCGAACACCGGGACGTAGCCGGGCACCGCCTCGACATAGGTGATGAAGTTGGGATAACACGCGTACCCGGGGTCCGAAAGGACGATCTCGTCGCCCGGGTTAAGCAGGGCGGAGAAGACCAGCAGCATCGCCGGGGATGTCCCGCTGGTAACGATCACCCGGTCCGGAGAGACGACTACCCCGTATCGGGTCCGGTAATCGTCACAGATGGCCTGCCTCAGCTCCAACAGCCCGAGGCTGTGGGAATACTGGGTTTTACCGTCGGCAAGGGCGGCTACGGCCGCGTCCTTAATGACCGCGGGCGTGTCAAAATCGGGCTCGCCCACCTCGAGGTGTATGATATCCCTGCCGGATCGTTCCAGCTCCTGGCAGCGCTCCAGCACGTCCATGACGATGAATGGGTTGATCTTCTCGGTCCGGGAAGCGACCATCGATTAGCGCTCCTCAAACGACATGCGGATACGAAAGTAGGGCCCGTAGTGGACGCTCGATCCGCTGGGGATAAAGTTGACCCCTGCGATTTCCCACCCCTGCCCGAGGAATTCCTCGATGTTATCGGTGGTGCGATCGTTGACGGTGATGATCCGGTATATCCACATAGGGGCAATTGGCCTTTTCAACCTTTCAAACGGGCGGCCGTATCATCACGTCCGATCCCGCTCGGGGGAACTAATACGCCTGAATTACGGCGGGATCGGGGATAGTGTCTATTTGGCTATCTCGATGTTACCGGCCCCCTCGTAGGCGACGACCGTATCGCGGAACGAGCCCGGGATCGGCCGCACCGTGTGGGTGGCGGGGTCGGTGAAGACGGAGACGGTGTGTCCCCGGGCGGCGATGACGTCCCGCTCGGGAACATAGACCACGTACTTCATCCGAAAGCTCGAGTTGCCGAGCCGGTCGATACGGGCGGAAATCTCGATGACATCGTCGAAAAAGAGGGGGGACAGGAAGGAGCAGCACGATTCGACCATCGCCATGCCGATCCCCTGCCGCTTAACGTCGGCCAGGCGAAGGCCCAGGGAGCGGAAATACTCGAACCTTCCTATCTCCAGGTAAGTAAAGAAGCTGATGTTGTTGACGATACCTTCCTGATCGGTATGGGACATCATCACGCGTGAGGATGTCCTGAACCTGAAATCGGTACGGTCGTCTCTTGCGCGCTCGGCCCGGGATGACACGGCTGGGTCGTTACCTCGTTTTCAGGTTGTAGAACGCGTCCCTTCCGATATAGAGGGCCGCGTCGCCCAGCGTCTCCTCGATGCGCAGCAGCTGATTGTACTTGGCGATCCGATCGGTGCGCGAGGCCGAGCCGGTTTTGATAAAGCCGGTATTGGCGGCCACCGCCAGGTCGGCGATGGTGGCGTCTTCGGTCTCACCGGACCGGTGGGAGATGACGGCGGTAAATCCCGCCTTCTTTGCCATCTCGATGGCCGCGAAGGTCTCCGTCAGGGTGCCGATCTGGTTGACCTTGATGAGGATCGAGTTGCCGGCGCCGGTCTCGATACCCTTCTTGAGGAGCCTCGTGTTGGTGACGAAGAGGTCGTCGCCGACGATCTGAATCCTGTCGCCGAGGCGTTTCGTCATCTCAATGAAACCGTCCCAGTCGTTTTCGTCATGGCCGTCTTCGATGGAGATGATCGGGTAGTCCTTGATGAGGGACTCGTAAAAGTCCGTAAGCTTGGTAGCGTCCATCGGGGCGGCGCCCTCGCCGGCAAGCGTGTATTTGCCGTCTTTATAGAAAGAGGACGCGGCGCAGTCGAGCGCCAGGAGGACGTCCGCGCCGGGCTTGTAGCCGGCCTTTTCGATCGCGGAGACGATCAGGTCCAGCGCCTCGCGGTTGCTCTTGAGGTTGGGGGCAAAACCGCCTTCGTCGCCGACGCCGGTGGCGAATTTCCTGGCGATCAGGACGGACCTGAGGCTGTGAAAGACCTCGGCCCCCATCCTCAGCGCCTCGGTAAAGGAGGCAGCGCCGACCGGCATGATCATGAATTCCTGGATATCGACGTTGTTGTCGGCGTGCTTGCCGCCGTTCATGATGTTCATCATGGGCACAGGCAAAAGGCGCGCCCCTACGCCGCCGAGATACTGGAAGAGCGGCAGGCCGAGGTCCTCGGCGGCGGCCTTTGCCGCAGCAACCGATACGCCCATGATGGCGTTGGCGCCGATCTGGGCCTTGTTCTCGGTCCCGTCAAGCTCGATGAGGGTGTTGTCCAGTTCGATCTGGTCGGCCGCGTCCATCCCGACGATGTTGGGGGCCAGAATGTCGTTGACGTTGTCCCGCGCGGTCAAAACGCCCTTCCCCAGATAGCGGGACTTATCGCCGTCTCTCAGCTCCACGGCCTCGTGCTCGCCCGTGGACGCGCCGGAGGGGACGGCGGCCCGGCCCAGGGTCCCCGATTCGAGGATGACGTCGACCTCGAGCGTCGGGATTTCCCCGGGAATCGAGTATCTCCCTGGCGAATACATCTAATATAGTAGTCATGGTCGTCACCGTTTAAAAAAAAAAGGCCGGATGAATCATCCGGCCGGTCTGATTACTCGCTTGGAACGCACGCGTCTACCGGGCAGACATCGGCGCAGGCGCCGCAGTCGGTGCAGACGGAGGGGTCGATCTTGTACTTGTCATCACCCTCGCTGATCGCGGTAACGGGGCATTCCGGTTCGCAGGAACCGCACATGATGCATTCATCGGTAATCTTGTAGGACATCGTAACCTCCAATTCCAATACTGGTTCTTAGGGTGAAAGATAATTTTAAAATAAATCAAGACAACATGCAACACTTTTTTATTTTTCCGCGCGCCTTTTTGCCGCCGCTCTTACAGGCCGGAAGCTACCGGTACGGGCGGTGGCGCGTCGGCACGTATGATATTGGCCTCGGCGCTTGAATTACCGCCGGTCCTGGGGTATACTATAGGACAGACGCACGGGCGGTCCCACCGATTGGGTGGTCTGGCTGATAGGACCCCGGCGCCGAAATCTCCATTAACCGGTTCAAGCGAGGCGGCAATGATACGAGACGTTAAACAGATGAGCGAGCGTCACTACGACCTGATCATCATCGGCGGCGGCATCACCGGCGCGGCGGTGGCCTGGGACGCGAGCCTGCGCGGGCTCTCCGTGGCGATGTTCGAAAAGGACGATTTTGCCCACGCGACCAGCGCCGCGACCAGCAAGCTGATCCACGGCGGGCTGCGTTACCTCAAGAACTTCGAGCTGGGCCTCGTGCGCGAGTCGCTGGCGGAGCGGCGGATCATGGAGATAATCACGCCGCACTTCGTCCACCCGATCCCCTTTATCGTCCCGCTCTACGGCCACGGGATGGAGAGCCGCCTCCCGTTCCAGGCGGCGCTCTCGGTCTACGACCTGCTCGCCTACGACAAGGAAGACCTCAAGGACAAGGACAAGCGCATCAAGAACCACAGCATCATATCGGAAGGCCAGGTCAAGAAGCTCCTGCCGGGCGTCCACACCCACGGCCTCAACGCGGGGGCCGTCTATTACGACTGCCAGATGAGCTGCCCGGAGCGCCACGTGCTGGACTTCGTGGCGTCGGCGGCAGACTACGGGGCGGAAGTGGCAAATTACGCCTTAGTTGTCGATATCCTCAAGAACCGCAGCTCCGTGGTCGGGGTGCGGATCAGGGACCTGACCGACGGCGCCGAATACGAGATCATGGGGCGGGTGGTCATCAACGTCACCGGGCCCTGGGGGGATATCACGCTGGGGATGCTGCACCGCAAAGACGTGGAAAAACGGCTCATCCGCTCCAAGGGGATACACCTGATCACCCGCTCGCTGACCACGGAATACGGCGCCGTGCTCAGGACCAGGGACGGGCGGCACTTTTTCATCATCCCGTGGCGGGGGATGTCCCTCATCGGGACCACCGACCGCCTCTACAAGGGCGACCCCGACCATTTCAAGGTCTCCGAGGAGGATATCCAGGGCCTGGTGGACGACACCAACGAGAACTTCCCCGGCGCAAAGCTCAAGCGCAGCGACGTGCACTATTTTTACGGGGGGCTCAGGCCCATCGTGGAAAAGGACACCGATATCGACGTCTACGACGCCTCGCGTAAATACGAGATCTACGACCACGAGAAAGACGACAACGTCAAGGGGATCATCACGGTCATCGGCGGCAAATACACCACGTCGCGAAACCTCGCCCGGCAGGTCGTGGACATGATCTACACCAAGCTGAAGCAGGAGCCGGCCGAGTGCCTGACCGACACGACCCCGCTCTACGACGGGGCGACCGGGCCGCTGCGCCGCTATCTCGATAAGGAACTGAAGAAGCACGCCCGGCAGTATAAGGCCGAGGTTATGGAGAACCTGATCTACCAGTACGGCACGGAGCACGGCAGGGTGCTCTCGGTGGCCGAGAAGGACGAATCGCTCAAGGAAAAGGTGGCCGACAGGAAGGCCGGACATCATGGCCGAGGTGAGCTACGCCGTGACCGACGAGATGGCTTTACATCTCGACGACGTGATCTTCCGCAGGACGGGCATGGGCACCATCGGCAACCCCGGGGATGCGGCGCTCAAACGGTGCGCGGATTTGATGGGGCGGCTGTTGGGCTGGAGCGCGGAGCAGAAGAAAAAGGAGATCGCCTGGGTGAAGACCCATTTCGTGCCCATCAAGAAGGACGGGGAGATACCGCCGATAAAGGACGTGTGAGGGGGTAGGGGAGAGGAGGGGTGTTGCGGCGCTTATTCTCTTGCGTGGCAAAGGATTTTACATTTTCCATGCCGTAAATCCCCACTCGTTATTACGAGCCGCCTGAAAGGCGGCGCGGCAATCTCGTCGATGATCACTCGCGAAGCGGGGCGATCACTCTGTAGATCAACGTATTAAAAGAGCCGCGCCCTTGCCCCACCCGCACCGATGAGATTGCTTCGGTCGCCGAGGCTCCCTCGCAATGACGGATATGATTTGTCACGCTGAACCGTAACCGGTTAAGTCAAGTCACTCCACTGTACCTTCGCAGCCGTACCTCACTCGTCGTTGCGAGCCCCCGGAGGGGGTGCGGCAATCTCATCGGTGATCGCACGCGAAGCGGAGCGATCACTCCGTAAATCACGCGGTAAAAAACCACCCCTATGCCTACCCGCACCGATGAGATTGCTTCAGTCGTTACACTCCCTCGCAATGACGGGTATGGCTTTTCTGTATAGACCATATCGTAATAAGTCCGGGACCCTTTTACCAGATAGAACCTCACTCGTCATTGCGAGGAGGCCGACAGGCCGACGCGGCAATCTCATAGGTGATTGCGAGCGAAGCGACGCGATCACTCCTCAATATAAGTCGTCGGAGAGATCGCGCCATTCGGGATTGAGGCTATCGATCAACTCCTCTTTTTTCTTCCTCGAGCCGCCCTTGATCCGCTTTTCTCTCAGTATTGCGGTTTCGGCCGTCGGGAATGTCTCGCAGTAGACGAGTTTCGAGACGCGATACTTCGCGGTAAAGCCCGGGTTTATCCCTTCTTTATGCTCCTGGACACGCCGTGTTATGTTATTTGTGATTCCGGTATAGAGGACGGTGCTGCTATTATTCGTCATGATGTAGACGTAGAATTGCCTTGCCATTGGTTTTTACCCGGGAGTCTTAAAATCGGAGCAACGTCAGGTTTTTTTACTGAGCCTACGCTCTTTGCCACCCGCACCGAGGAGATTGCTTCGGTCGCTTAGCTCCCTCGCAACGACGGGATCGGGCGTTGCCCAGTACCATGTGATCTAATGAACCGGTAGTCACTTAATATCCCCCTCCCCAAATCCCTTCAACTGCTCAAGCACGAATTTTCTGATCTCGCCCGCTTTCGGGTAGCCTTTCAGGGCGTCTTTGGGGTGGTATTCCTTTAAGAGCGGTACCGCCTTTCCCCCGCAGTCGCACGTGGGTTTCTCTCCCCGCGGCACCGTGATGTGCCGGTTGCACTTCTCACACCGGTAGGTGTCCTTCCTCCCCGATTTCTTGCCCCGCTTTGCGAAGGGTTTTCCCTCTATATCCACGATATCAAACGAGAAATCGACGGTGGTGGCGCTCGATATCGACGTCCCCACGCCGTAGGAATCGCACAGCGGGTTCAGCTCTTTAATCGAATACTCGTCCAGCCCGCCGCTTGCCAAGAGCTTCACGTGGGAGAAACCGCGCAGGTTCAGCTCCCAGCGCACCTCCGCGAGTATTTCCTTGAAGTTCCCCCTGCGGGAACCGGGGGTATCGAGCCTGACGCCGAAGAGGTCCTTCCCCAGCGCCTCGGCCACACTGACCGCCTCGAACTTCTCGTCGTTGAACGTATCAATCAGCACGATCCGGTTGACGGCCCTGTCGATGATCTCGTTAAACGAGGTCGCCGCCTCCACCGTATCGCCTATTAACAGAATCAGCGCATGCGGCATCGTGCCGGTGGGGGGGAGTTCCAACAGCTCGGCCGAGGCCACGGAGCTGACGCCGTCGCACCCGCCGACGTAGGCGGCCCGGTCGATCATCGGGGCGATAGCCGGGTGCATCCGGCGCGCGCCGAAGGAGAGCAGCGGCCGGTGCCCGGCGGACACCCGGCAGCGCGCGGCCATGGTGGCGATCCCCGTGGCCTGGCATAAAAACCCGAGAATCGCCGTCTCGTGGACGCCGAAGTCGGTATATTCGCCCTCGATCTCGAGGACCGGCTCTCCCGGATAGAATATCGACCCCTCGGGCAGCGCCCTGATCGTCACGTCGTGGATCGACAGGAGGTCAAGCACCTCCTCCAGCCCGCAGAAGACCCCCCACTCCCAGTTCCTCGGGAAGCCCTTGAGGAAGACCTCGGCGGCCACACGGCGTTTGATCTTCTTCGCATCGAGGACCTGCCTGGTACGGACGAAATAGATATCGGTGACCTTGCCCTGCCTGATCTCTTCTTCGGTGAGCGTATAAAACATGATGAGTCCTTTCGTGATAGACGGTGATGGCGTAGGATAGCGTCAGGGGGGCGTTTTGTCAACAGACAAACGAAGGGGGACGGGTACGGGAAGACACGGGGGCGTCCGGCGGGATAGAAAGCCGGTTATACCGTGATCCCGATACTTAAAAGATACTCGGACAGGCGATTGAGGAGGGCGGGGTCCCGGATAAGGTCCTCGGTTATCGCGAACTCCCGCGTCAGCGCCTCGGAAACCGTGACCGGCGAAAGGGCCGCGGCCGATTCCTTGACGGCGGAAAGCGTGCGCCCGCCGCCGCCTATTTGGGCCACGGCGTGCGCGCGCTCGACCACGGCCGCCATGAAGTCGGCCGAATCAATGATCTCGGAGACGATCCCGATCTCGCGGGCCTCTGCTGCCTGCACGACCCTTCCCGTGGCGCAAAGCTCCAGGGCGCGCGCCGTGCCCACGCGCCGGGCCAGGGGGAAGACCAGCGGGTTGATGCCGAAGTTGACCTCAACGTGGCCGAAGGACGCCCCAGGGGCGGCCAGGATGATATCGCCTGCCAGCGCCAGGTCAAATCCGCCGGCCAGTGCGATGCCGGCGACGGCGGTGATGACGAGCTTTTTACACCCATAGATGGCCTCGTGGAACTCGAGGATGCGGTGGCGGAACGAGCCGAATTTCGTCTGCACTGCCTCCGTCAGGTCGAAGCCCGCGCAGAAAAAACGGCCGCCACCGGAGATGACGATGACCTCAACCGAGGGGTCGGCTCCGGCGGTTGCGAGAAAGGCCTCCATCTCGTCGCGCAGGCGCACGGACAGGGCGTTGAGCGCGCGGGGGCGCGAGAGGACCGCCAGGGCGAGGGAGCCATCGCGAGATACGGCCAGATCGTGATATTCCACTGGCGGCCTCCTTAAGCAGTTCGGCGCGCCGGGGAGGCGCGCCGTTGCGGGTGAGTTTGAGCGTCCGGGCGGTTACTCCTCGAACACGAAGGGAAAGGTGAACGAGACGGCCTCGCCCGTTACGGTGGTCGGGGTGATAACGAGCTTGACACGGCCCATCGAGGCCGCAAGCCTCTGGAGATAGATGAAACCGTGAATGCGTGCCCCGGTGGTAACCGGGCCGAATCGAAAGGCCAGCGGCACCACGTCGGAGGCGTACCGGTCGTAGGGGTAGTGGTAGGGAGACCACCCCATGCCCCAGTGGTTCCATTCACTATAGCCGCCGCCCCAGAAGACCACGGGAGGGTAGGCATAGGCCGATACCGTGGCCCGGTCCACCGCTTCGGCGGGAACGACGCCGTACTGTACGTTGCCTTCGTCGTACATGAACACCGAATCCTCGTGTATCGCGATATCCTGCCCGGTATTGTTGGAAATGGCGACGAGAAACGGGGTGAAGGCGCTGCCCACGTCCATCGGGTCATAGCGCCAGGCGTCCGCGTAAACCGATATGGTGATTGACTCCTTCGTGAGCGTGAGGCTCCTGGATCTCGCGTCGGCGATTCCCTCAGCCGTCGGTGCGGGGATGAGCGACGGGGCGCATGCCAGGAGCAGGAGCACCGCCGGGACCAGACAGAGCGCGCGTAAACGTCTCATCGTTTCACTCCTATTTATCCGTTGTTGTGGGGGGGGGGACCTGCGGCGGTTCGTCCTTTTTCCCGGATCAGCGCCGCCGTTGGTATCCGTGCCGGGTGTGGCGTCGTCGACAGGGGCCCCGTCCGGGGAATCCGTATCGCCGGACGAGTCTTTCGGGGAAATTGTCGCCAGCAGCTCTCGTGCCTTGCCGTTCTCGGAATCGTATTTCAAGGCCTTCTTGAGCTCTATTGCCGCCTCGGACTTCTTGCCCAGGGCGATCAGTATCTCGCCCTTGACCTGGTAGCCCCTGCTGTAGTCGCTGTAGGCCCTGAGAGAGGTGTTGACCAGGTTCAGGGCATCGTTGAGGTCTCTCGTGCGGTTCTTATTGTCCTGGCTGTCGATCGAGAGGATCAGCTCGGCGATGTCGACGTAAACCTCGTGGAGGTCGGGCTTGATCTGGATTACCTTTTTGAGGGCGGCGATCGCCTTGGCGGGCTGGTTGTCCTCCCGGTACATCGCGGCCATATTGAGGTAGGATTCATACGACGTGGGGTCGATCTCCACCGCCTTGAGATACGCCTCCTCAGCTTCGTCCCTGTCCCCCTTCTTCAGGTAGGTATCGCCGATGCCGACATACGCATCGGCGCTGCCGGCGTCCAGGTCGATGGCGTCCTTAAAGGCGTCGAGGGCCTCGGAGTATTTACCCATCGACCGGTAGATGTTGCCGAGACTGACGTAGAGCTGGGGGTCCTCCGGGGAGGCGCTGATGGCGTTCTTGAGGATGGAGAGCGTCCCTTCCGCCTTTCCGAGCTTGATCCTGTTCATGACGAGATACTTGAGGGCATCGGCGTCGGTCCCGTCGATGGACACGGCGCGGGAGAGATAGGTATCGGCCCGGCCGTATTGTTCCTCGTCGAAGTAGAGCCTGCCGAGGTTGAAGTTGGCGTCGAAATAATTGGGCTCTATCTCGAGGGATTTCCTGAAGTTATTCTCCGCGTCGGTGAAGAGGGCCGTCTCCATGTTGATAAGCCCCAGGTCGTTATAGACCTGATAGAGCCCCGGCTCCATCTCCAGCGCCTTGTTGTACCATGCCTCGGCCTCGTCGTAGATCTCCATGAGCATGAGGCAGCGGCCCATCGCGTAGATCGGCTCCACCCGGTCAGGATTGGACTTCATCGCCCGGCCGAAAAAGCCGATGGCTTCGTCGTACCGGCCGAGGTGAAAGTAGGTAAGCCCGAGGTTATAGTTCGCGTCGAAGCTGGACGGGCTGGATTTGACCGCGTTCAGGAAAAAGTCGCACGCGTCTTCATAGTCTTTTCGGGAAAAGCAGATCTTGCCCAGGTTGTAACAGGAGACGTAATGATTCGACTTGATCCGGGTGGCCTTCTTGAAATACTTCTCCGCCTTTTCGGTCTCTCCCTGGCGGTAGTATATCTCTCCGATGCTGCCCAGGGCGTCGTAGTTATCGGACGCGATATCCAGGATCGCATCGTACATGTCCAGCGCGTCATCCCACTGTTCGAGGTCCATATAGATACTGCCGAGGGCGGAGTAGGCGGGTATATAATCGTTGCCGTATTTTATCGCCTTCTTGAGGTACGTAACCGCGGCGTCGCTATCCAGCAAGGCATAGGATATCTCACCCATGCGGGTCAGCGACTTGTAGTCCTTGGGGTCATCCGCCAGTATCTCCTCGTAGGCGGTCCTTGACTCGATGTAGTTCTTTTCGGAGAAGAGCGCCTCGGCAGCAAGGTACTTCTTGATCAGCTCCGGATCGGTTTGTTTCTCGTCACCGCCGCATGAAAGTACCAGGGGAAAAAGGAGGGTAAAGAGAAAGAGTAGTGTAAACGGCCGGAGTCTATTTGTCTTCAATTGTCTTCATGTCAAAAAGATTAGTTTTATTATCATATTATGATACCCCATGCTCCTTTTGTTAGTCAAGGGAAAAGAGAAAAACGCCTCCTCATTTGGCCTTGCGGGCGCCGTCGGGAAGGAGTAGTATATAGAAGATAACGAAAAACGATTGTGCACAGTCATATCAAAGGAGGGGAGACGAGATGAAGAGAAAGCCGGCGGTCGCGGGGCAGTTCTACCCCCTCAACCCGAAGACCCTCGAACGTGAGGTGTCGTCGTTCCTGGAGCCGGGCGGCCAAAGGAAACGGGCCGTTGGGGTCGTTTCTCCCCACGCGGGATACGTCTATTCGGGCGGTATCGCGGGCATGGTCTTTTCCCGGATCCAGGTGCCCCCGAGCGTCATCGTCCTCGGCCCCAATCATCGCGGAGTCGGCCGGGACGTGGCCGTTGCCGCCCGGGGCGCATGGGAGATGCCGTTTGGGGACGTTCCGATCGACGAAACCCTTGCCCGGCTGATCCTCGAATCCTCGAAGTCCGCCGTCGAAGACGAGCGGGCTCACGCCCTCGAACACTCTCTGGAGGTCCAGGTCCCTTTCATCCAGCAGGTCAGGCCCGATTTTCGCCTCGTTCCCATCGCCCTGGGGCGGCTTTCGCTGCCGGAGTGCCTGACGTTCGGTCAGGAGCTGGCCGAAGCGATCGGCCAGCACGGCGGGGACGTCCTGATCGTGGCGAGCAGCGACATGACGCACTACGAGCCGGCCCAGGCCGCGGAAAAAAAGGATCGGATGGTCATCGATCGGATGCTCCGTCTTGATCCGGACGCGGTCTACGAGACGGTTCGGGATAATCGGATCACGATGTGCGGGGTCGTCCCGGTGACGGTCATGCTTTCGGCGGCGCGCGCCCTGGGGGCAAAGAGGCCGAGCTCGTCGGCTATATGACCTCCGGGGATACGTCGGGAGATTACGGCAGCGTTGTCGGGTACGCGGGGATAATCGTTAGTAGGTATGCGAAGAACACGAAGCGCTTTTAGGGGTCCGGGCGCCGTCCCGATACGGTCCGCCCGGCAGGGGCGGCGCGTGCCCGCTATTCCTTGACCTCGCACGGTGGCGCCGTCGGGGATTCGGCCGCGATCTGCTTCCATGGACCTGCCGGTCTTGGCGGAGTCGGGGGCTGTCTGCGAGGATGTCGTCTTCCTGCTGCCTGCCGTCCTTCATCTTCATGAGGAACCAGTTTTATCTCACCGCGTCCTTTCATGCGGATGAGGGCGAATTTCCCCACGAGCTTCGTCCCGGAAAGCTCCACCTCTATTCGGCCCGTTTCCCAGCCGGCCGGCGAGATATCCCGATAGGTTCCCCTATCCCAGACCATGACCGGGCCCGCGCCGTAGCTTCCCTCGGGGATGACGCCCTCATAGTCCGCGTACGACAGGTCGTGATCGTCCACGGCAACGGCAAGGCGCTTTTCGGAGGTAGTCATTGACGGGCCCTTGGGTATCGCCCACGACACCAGGACGCCGTCCTTTTCGAGGCGGAAATCGTAGTGGAGCCGTTTTGCGCTGGTGTTTCTGAATCACGAAAGGGGGCATGATCGCTCCTTCAGGTGACCCTGTCCCGCTTCTTGAGGAGAAGCTTGAAGGCTTCGTTCTTAACCGTTTCCCGGACACTCTGGCTCTTAGCCAGCATGGCGAGGTCCTTGACCTGCAGGTAATTGAGCTGGGCGACGGCCAGCGGGGTGGGGGTTCGGGGATTCTTGACTATCGCAAGGCGGATCTCCGAATTCTGTATCCATTTTCTGTTTTTCGCGATCATCTCCAGGACGTCGGAAGGAGCGGCGAAATCCTTGGCAATCTGGGCAATCTCCGATTCGGTAATACGGGGATTCCTGATGATGAGACGCGCCACGGACGCGTTGAGCTCGCGCAGGAGGATCGCCCGCTCCGCCTTGTCGGCCTTCGGGGCCAGGATCATCTTGTCCTTGACGGACATATTCTTGATCTGGATGGCCTTGATCTCTATGCGTTCGGGACTCTCGGCCGATGTCGTCACCGTTGATCCTCCAGGGGCGGCGAGGTCGCTGACGTCGAGTATCGGCTCGTCGGTGGGCGGACCGAGATTGATGAGCGGCCCCGGAGGTGACGGCCGTCCGTGCCGGACAGCCTCCCGATAAAGTCCTCGAGCTCCTTTTTCATCTTGACAAAATCCAGGAACTCGAGGGCGAATCCCGATTTCAATCCCCGTTCTTCGGCCTCCCTCGTATCGATCGTCCTGACTACTTCGGCCGCCAGTATCAACCGTTTTTTCATGATCGGGCAACGTGAGGGAGACCTCGACGGGCGTCTGGATGGGAAGCGGATTACCCGATTTTATGAACATCCCGCCAAAGCTGATATTTTCCGTCCAGTCTTCCCTGAGCCGTTCGATATTCTTATACTGGATTTTTATCTTTACTACGATCGCGGGTATGGGCGCGGTTGTCGCCAAAGGGTCTTTGTCCCTTCCGGTCGGTTCTTCCATCAGGCGGTCCCCCATCGAGGTATACGGTGGCAGTATACCACCTTCGGCGCAGATCATGTCAAAATGAAATAGATGTAATCGACCGCTATCGTCACGGTTGTATATTGACATGGCCGCATCCGCTTGGTACAATTATCCGGCAGCGCAGTATCATGCCGACGACTAAGAAGAACGTATCGATCGGCGAGGCCCAGGCGTCGCCTGATATACCGACCAGCCGGTTGCTGAATCGATGAACTATTGAAAGGCCCTCTGGATGACGCGAACGCATTGTCCGGACGCCGAGCGGGGGAGATCTATGGCACGGATCCTAATCGTCGATGATGATGAAAATATCAGCGCCCTCTACGAAGAGGATCTCAAGGATGAGAACTATGAAGTAGCGGTCGCGTCCAACGGCAAGGAGAGCATCGAGATGCTCAAGACCTTCGCGCCGGACCTGATTGTAATGGATATCAGGATGCCGGAGATGGACGGTATCGAGGCCCTCGGCAAGATTATCGCAATGCACAAGAATATACCGATTATCCTCAACTCGGCATACTCCTCCTACAAGGATGACTTCAGGAGCTGGGGGGCGGACGCCTACGTGGTCAAATCGTCGGATACCGGCGCTCTCAAAGAAAAGATCAAAGAGATCCTGGACCGAGCGGGCCAGGGGAAGTAGATGAAAATACTGGCCGTGATCCTGGCGGGGGGGAAGGGGGAGCGGCTCTATCCCCTGACGCGGGACAGGGCCAAGCCCGGCGTCCCCTTTGCCGCTAACTACCGAATCATTGATTTTACACTGTCCAACTGCGCCAATTCAGACCTGAGAAAGATCGTTCTTCTTACCCAGTACAAATCCTTTTCGCTTGACCGGCACATCCAGCGGGGGTGGAGCTTTTTCTCCCACCAGATGGGCGAGTATGTCCAGATCGTCCCCGCCCAACAGCGGATCAGTGAAGACTGGTATCAGGGAACGGCCGACGCGGTCTATCAGAATATATATATCCTCGAGCAGGAGCGTCCCGATCTCACGCTGGTCCTTTCGGGAGATCACGTCTACCGGATGGACTACCGTAAGCTTATTGCGTCACACCTGAAGAACGGTGCCGACCTGACCATCGGGGCAATCCCCATGCCGAGAGAGACCTCCACCCAGTTCGGGGTGATGATCGTCGACGAGGACTTCAGGATTACCGGTTTCCAGGAAAAACCGGAAGACCCGGCGACCATCCCCGGGAAACCCGATCAGATATTGGCCTCGATGGGCATCTACGTCTTCAATACGAGAAACCTCGTGGTCCGGCTGATGGAGGACGCCAAGCTCTCCGAGAGCTCCCACGATTTCGGCAAGAACGTTATCCCGGCGATGATCGGACGTGATAGGGTCTTTGCCTTTCCGTTTGTCGACGAGGAAACGAAATGCGCCGCCTACTGGAGGGACGTCGGCACGATCGAGGCATACTGGGAAGCCCATATGAACCTGATATCGAAAAACCCGGAGTTTCCCCTCATCGACCGCTCCTGGCCGATCTATACCTATGAGCCGCCCCTGGCGCCGGCCCATATCATCTCCGCCGGCACTCCCGGCGAAGGGATCAGGAACTCGATTATATCCGGCGGGACGCAGATAGTCGGGGCCCGGGTGGATGATTCGATCATCGGAAGAAACGTCACGATCCTCGAGGGATGTGAAATCTCGCAGTGTATCATCATGGATGACGTGGAAATCAACCGGAACGTCCGGCTGAAAAAGACCATTATCGATAAGCGGGTGGTCATCCCCGAGGGGATGACCATCGGCCATGATAACGCCGCCGACGCGGCTCACTTCGACACCAGCCCCACCGGCATCGTGGTAATCCCCAAACGAATGCGCTTTGAATGATGCGTGGTACCCGCTATAACGCCGCAGGAGCGGGACGGCCGACCAGGCAAAACACCGCTTTCGGGAGACCGGACTCATGGTAAAAGAGCTTGCTTCAGTCGCGCTTTTTTTCCTCATCACCGCCGGGTCTTTTTACGGCCTGGCGCTGTCGTGGAAGCGTGTGGGCAGGGCGGGCCGCGCCGCGGTAATCGTCGGCATCGGTGCGGCGTACCCTGCCTTAGTATACCTGATTTCGCTCTGGGCGGCGCGCGGCGGGTGGCCCAATGGGATGCCGTATATGATGGTAGCCCTCTTCGTAGGCGTGCCGGCGATCGTCGCATTTGCGGTCCTGTTGATCATCGCGTTGTTCGGCGGCGGCTCCGGGCGCAGGGCCGGCATGGTAACCTCCTTTGTCGTGCTGGGCGTCATCCTTCTAACCCTGGTCTTCAACAAATACGTCCGGCTTGCGTGGTACGGGAGAGACCTGGATAATCCCGATCCCGGCAGGAGGGGCTACGCGGTACTGATGATTGGCGAGACCCGACTCAGGGCCGCCGAGCCGATGATTATAGAGGCCGTCAATGATCCGCATCCCTCGGTCCGAAAAGACGCCATACTTGCGCTTGCCACGATCGACGATCCGGACACTGCCGCGGTGGTGCGGGCGGCCCTGTTCGACGAGGACGCCGGTGTCAGGGAAACGGCGGTGATGGCCATCGTACCCCTCGGAAGGGGGGGGCCGGAGGCGATGTCGGACCTGAAGCGAATGCTCACCGACCCCGATCCGCAGGTCCGGGAGGCCGCGGAAAGCGGGCTGGACACGCTTGATCCGGCGTGGAGGACCGCGCCCGACGCCCCCCAGTCGTACCGAAGGCCCTAATCCCCAACCTGTTCCTAAACTCCCCATCGGTAAGAAAACTTTAAGTAACTGATGTTCGAAAAGTGTTGACACATGCCGACAGGTATGTTAGAGCTTAAAGCGCAACTTCACCCTTTATAACGCCGCTTGCTCCGATTCCGCCCGGAACCCGACATACCTTCTCAGTCGGCGGAGGTCTGATGATTTACGACCAGGATCACCGAGCTCCTCGATATCCGCTATCCCATACTCATGGGTGCAATGCACCACATCACGATGGCCGAAATGGTCGCCGCCGCTGGCCAATGCCGGATGCATCGGCTTTATCCCCGCCGCATCGTTTGCCGGCCCGGAAGACCTCAGGGGGGAGTTGGAGAAGGCCCGCGGGCTGACGGACGGGCCGATCGGCCTCAATATCTCGATGCTGCCCGGCGCCGACGCCGGGGCGCTGACCGATGAGTTCGTGAGGGCCGGCATCGAGGCGCGGGTCGGTGCGTTCGAGACCGCCGGCCGCTCGCCAGAGCACCTGATCGGCCGGATTAAACAGGCCAAATATCCCCATCATCCATAAGGTCCCGCGGGTCAGGCACGCCGTCCGGGCCGAGGCCGTTGGCGCCGATGCGGTAATAATCCTCGGGTTTGAGGGCGGCGGGTTCGTCGGGTCGGGCGACGTCGGCTCACTCGTCCAGGTCAACAGGGCCGCACGCACGCTGTCGATACCGGTGATAGCGGGCGGCGGCGTTGCCGACGGGCGGGGACTGGCGGCGATGCTTGCCCTCGGGGCCGAGGGCGTTTTAATGGGGACACGGTTTCTGGCCTCCCGGGAGGCGCCCGTCGCCGACCGTCTGAAACAGTGGATACTCGGAGCTACCGAGAACGACACGATGGTCCTGTTCAAGTCCGTGGGGACCCCGGTTCGATCGATACGAAACGAGGCGGCGCTTGCGGTCTCGTCCCTCGAGGCCGAAGGTGCGACAATGGAACAGGTCCTGTCATACTGCGGGGAGAGGATCGGTGCGTATGCCGCCGCGACCCTCCCCATCGATGACGTGCTCTTTTCCGTGGGCCAGGACGTCGGGTTGATCGACGGTATAAAGACTATCCGCGAGATCGTCGACGATATCGTCGGCGATGCCCGGCGTGCCGTCGGCCGGATCGATTCAATCATGGGGGGGTGCTGACGGACTACGTATCCTGACGATATATTCCACGCTCTCATCCTGACAGGGCCGATTACGTCTAAAATATATCCATAACGATCTACTTTATATAATATTATATATGGTATAGGGGGATATCGTATGCGTATCGGAGATCTTCTTAGCAGGGCCGCCCGGTGCTATCCCGAAAAAGAGGCCGTCGTTTTTGAGGAGACGCGCCTTACGTACCGCCAAATCAACGAACGCACCAACCGGCTTGCGGCGGCGCTCATAGATATGGGGGTGAAGCGGGGGGATCGGGTCGGGGTCATCTGCCATAATTCCCATAATTTTACCGAGATCTTTTTTGCCTGCGCGAAGATCGGGGCCGCCTCGACGAACCTGAACTGGCGTCTTTCCCCCAGGGAACTTGCGTTTCTGATAAACGACGCCGGGCCGGATATCGTTTTCTTTTCCAAGCGGTTCGAGTATCTCTTCGAGCCGATGAAGGCGGACCTCAAGAAAAAGCACCGCTTCGTGGCCGTGGACGGCGTCTTCAATAAAGAGATGACCGATTACGAGAAGCTCATCGCCAAGTACAAGGCGGACGAGCCCCGGGTGACCGTGGCAGAGGACGATACGGCGCTGCTGCTCTACACCAGCGGGACCACCGGCAGGCCCAAGGGCGTCATGCTGACGCACAAGAATATGATGGCAAACTGCGTCTCCACCATCATCGAGATGGAAATGACCAGGGACTGGCATATCCTGGGGCTGCTGCCGATCTTCCATGTCGGCATATTCGTCCTTATCGACATGGTGTGGATCGGCGCGAGGGTGACCTACGTGCACTCCTTTGACCCCGCGGTGATCTTCGAGATCGTTCAGAAGGAAAAGACTACCGTCACGGCGTTTACCCCGGTCATTTTCAAGTTCCTCCTGGATCACCCGGATATAGACAAGTATGACCTCAGCTCCCTGAAGACGATCATCTACGCCACCGCGCCGATGCCGGTGGAGCTATTGAAACGATCGATCAAGAGGTTCGATTGCGACTTTATCCAGTTCTTCGGGATGACGGAGACCAGCCCCACCCTGACGATGCTGGTCCGGGAGGACCACGTCCTTGATGGTCCCGAATATAAGGTTAAATGGCTCGGATCGGCCGGCCGCCCCGTCAGCAATGTCCAGGTTCGTGTCGTCGATGAAAACGGCAAGGACTGCGCGCCCGGTGTGATCGGGGAGATCATCGGGAAGGGCGAAAACGTCATGAAGGGATACTACAATATGC
Source organism: uncultured delta proteobacterium (assembly GCA_963735595.1). Classification (GTDB taxonomy): domain Bacteria; phylum Desulfobacterota; class Zymogenia; order Zymogenales; family Zymogenaceae; genus JAFGAS01. The sequence continues at coordinate 441,459 of CAVTLK010000005.1, forward strand.
CCGAAGCGACGGCCGAGGCGATCCGGGACGGCTGGTACTACTCGGGAGATATGGGCTACTTCGATGAATACGGATACCTCTTCATTGCGGACCGGAAGAAAGACATGATCATCTCCGGCGGGGAAAACATCTACCCGCGTGAGGTGGAAGAGGCCATCCAACTGCTCGAGGGCGTCGCCGACGTGTCGGTCATCGGTGTGCCGGACGACACGTGGGGCGAGGCGGTCAAGGCGATCGTCGTCAAGAAACCGGGGGCCGAGCTGACCGAAGCGATGGTCATCGACCACTGCAAGAAAAATATCGCGAGCTACAAGAAACCCAAGAGCGTCGATTTTGTCGAGGCCCTGCCGCGGAGCGCGATGGGCAAGGTCCTCAAGCATGAGCTGCGGGAGCCGTTCTGGAAGGGGAGGGAGAGAAAAATCTAAAGAATGGTATTCATCGGCCGCGTGCGCGGCCGATGAATACCGATTGATATCGTCATTGCGAGCCGCCGAAGGCGGCGCGGCAATCCCGGACGTTGTTCCAAAAGGGCCTATACGGCACCAGGCATGATTAGTACGGGGAGGCGTTTTTCGCGGCCGATGAATACCGATTGATATCGTCATTGCGAGCCGCCGAAGGCGGCGCGGCAATCCCGGACGTTGTGCCAAAAGGGCCTATACGGCACCAGGCATGATTAGTACGGGGAGGCGTTTTTCGCGGCCGATGAATACCGATTGATATCGTCATTGCGAGCCGCCGAAGGCGGCGCGGCAATCCCGGACGTTGTTCCAAAAGGGCCTATACGGCACCAGGCATGATTAGTACGGGGAGGCGTTTTTCGCGGCCGATGAATACCGATTGATATCGTCATTGCGAGCCGCCGAAGGCGGCGCGACCGATCGAGAATACTTCTTGGATATATAAGGATAGACACATGCAGTACGATCTCTTTTCGAGCGAACACGAGCAGTTCAGGCAGCAGGTCAGGAAATTCCTCGCCCAGCAGGTGGCGCCCCACGCGCCGGAGTGGGAGAAAAACCGCGAGATCCCCCGGAAATTCTGGAAGGACATGGGGGCCATGGGATTCCTGGGGTTCTGCTACGACCCCGCATACGGCGGCGTTGGGGCGGACGACCTCTTCCGCGTGGTGATGGCCGAAGAGCTGGCCCGCGCCATGATCGGCGGCGTCGGGGTCGCGGTGGCCGGCCACAACGACATGGCCACCACCTATGTCAACCTCCTGGGGACGCACGAGCAGAAGCTCAAATGGCTTGCCCCCTGCACCACGGGGGAGGCCGTCTGCGCGATCGCCGTGACCGAGCCCGGCACCGGATCGGACGTCTCGGCTATTACGACGCGGGCCGAAAAGAAGGGCGACAACTACGTCATCAACGGGCAAAAGACGTTTATCACCAACGGTCATTACGGCGACCTCCTGGTTACGGCGGTCAAGACCGACCCGAAGGCCGAGCCGGCCCACCAGGGGGTGTCGCTTATACTTGTTGAAAAAAACACGCCGGGGGTCGTCTCGCGAAAGCTCGAAAAAACCGGCGGACACGCCTCTGATACCGCCGAGATCTTCTTCGAGGACGTGAAGGTGCCGGTCGGAAATCTGTTGGGCGGCGAAGGCCAGGGATTCTACGCGATCATGAAGAATTTCGCGCTCGAGCGGCTGGTTGTCGGCATGCTCTGCGTTTCGATAGCCGAGGTAATCCTGGAAAAGACGATCGAGTATGCCCGGAGCAGGGTCGCGTTCAAAAAGCCTATCGTGAAGTTCCAGGTGATCAAGCACAAGATCGTCGACATGGCCACGGCGGTCGAGATAAACCGCGCGTTCGGTTACCAGTGCGCAAAGAACTACGCGGCGGGCGTGGAGGTGACCAAGGAGATATCGATGTTCAAGGCCGTCGCGGGCGAGATGGTCAACCGGGCGGCGTACGAAGGCACGCAGATACACGGGGGGTACGGGTGCATGGCCGAATACGACGTGGCCCGCCTCTACCCCGACCTGCGGTCCGTGTCGATCGCCGGGGGAACCACCGAGATCATGAAGGAGATCGTGGGCAGGCTGATGGGCCTATAGGCGTATAGTCCTATAGGCGTATAGTCCAATAGTCCAATAGGCTTTCCCGCGGAGCCGGGCCTGTCGGCGGGGAAAAAAATAACGGGGTGAGCCGGGCGCGTTTACGTGAAGCCCAGGCGTACCCCGTTATTAATTTCCATCCTGCGGTACGGGAGTCGTCTGTCACGCCCGGATACCACGGGAGGCGGTGCGGCCGCTCCTATATCATGGTCAGCCATTTGGTGTATTTTTCGATCTCCCCCCGCATGGCCTGGTTCATCCGCTCCTTGACGGCGCAGGTGACCGGGCCGGGACACGGCCTTTTCAGGTCTTTGCCGTCTATCGAGGCGATCGGCTGCACCTTGACGATGCTCCCCGAGTAGAATGCCTCGTCAAAACCGAGCATCTCCTCCGGCCTGATGTCGGTCTCGCTCATGGTATACCCCATGTCCCGGACAAGCTCCATGATCGCGCGCCGCGTTATACCGGGGAGGGCAGAGGTGAGCGTGGGGGTCTTTACCGTATCGCCGGTCACAAAGAAGACGTTGGAGGTCGCCCCCTCCGCCACGAAACCGGCGGTATCCAGCATGATGACGTCCTCGTATCCCTTCTTCTTTACTTCCATCTTGGCCAGGAACGCATTGACGTAGTTGCCCACGACCTTGGCATGGACGGGGACGGTGCCGCCGTGGATCTTCCTGAAAGACGAGATCCCCGCCCTGACCGGCGCCGAGAGGACTTCCTGCTTAACGCCGAAAAGGTCGTAGTCGAGGCAGAAGATCGCGACATCGACCTTCGGGTTCGAGGGGGTCACCGAAAACTCGATAAGGGGGTAGTAGGCGAAAAACTTGGCCGCACCGCTCTTGACGCCGTTGCCGGCGGCGGTGGCGATGACGGCGTCGCTGAGCTCCTGCCGCGAGAGGGGAAGCTCCATAAAGGTGAGGGCGGCCGAGTTGAAGAAACGCTCGATATGCTCCGAGAGGCCGAAGAGGGCCGGGCCCTTCGTCGTGTTGACGATATCCACCACCTCGAAGATTGCCGAACCCCGCGAAAAGCTGTGGGAGAGGAGCGGAACCGTAGCCTTATCCCAGTCAACCATTTCTCCGTTTAGCCATGCCTTCATTTCACACTTCCTGTCCTTGTTAGATGTTTACATTGCCCGGACCCGAAAGGAGCCGGGTGCTGCGCGGGCATGTATGATAAAGCGGACAAACGATACCATACCGCGGCCGGTTTTTCAATAGTAAATCAGGTGTAATCGCCGTTTGATACCGTTATGGGAGGCAGTACCGGCGCATTGGGCCGGGCTGTAAAAAGGCGGCCCCTCGGAGAGGGGCCGCCCGGTGACACTGAATGTTCGGCGTCGTGGGGTTATCACGGAGCGGGCGTCAGCGTCAGCAGGTCTTTCAGATCCCGCGCCGTATCAAAGTGCATGGGGATCTGGCCGCCGTCGGCCCATAACCCGGCCTGGTCGTCGTAGTGGGGGCTCTTGAGGAGCCCCGACTGGCCGGGCGGGGAGACAAAGGTGGAGTTTTCCATGTTGGAAAAGTCAACGATCATCCTTATGACGCCGCCGGACTTCATTTCGAACGGCTTGAGATTGTCCCAGAGGCCGGCGTTGATCGTAAAGTCGTCTCCGCCCGTGGGTATCGGGCTGAGGTTGAAGAAGGGAAGCTTCTTTCCCATCGGGTGCTCAAACCGCATGGTGTGGATGTCTCCCCATCGCCAGTCCGACGGATCATTGCCGATCCGGTCAGAGAGCTCGTCCACCGCCTCGATCATGCTCTTTTTGATGATATCGTCTCTGGATTCAGTGATGTCGGCTGTCGCGACATCGTCGAAGAGGGCAAAATCGCGGTTGCCGATGTTCTTGGTCAACACGAGGTCGATGATGTAGACGAGGTAGGGCGCTGACAGTTCCCGGAAGAGGTCGTCGCCGATCTCGTCGGCAATCGTGTTTTTCATCATGCGGAAATAGAACGCGTTGAAAAGCGCGGCGGCCCCGCTCTGCTTGTCTATGCGGAAGTCCCAATCGTCAAAGAGGGCAATCGGCTCTTTGAGCTCCGCGGTCGTCCTGCAGGCGGCCGTGATATAGGGTATCCACCGCTCGGCGACCACCGATCCCGTGTCAGTCTGGAGGCCCCGGGCGTCTTCCAATCCGATCGTCTCCGTTTTCTTCATGATCTGGTCAAACCGCATCGCCCGCTCGAAGAGGTAGTAGTTCGTCATGGGGTAGGTGGTCGATTTCGGCAGGTTATTGAAGGAGCCAAGATAACCGTTTGCCGGATTGTAGTCGTAGGGAAGCTCATCGAAGGGCATGATAGCCCACCCACTCGTGGACTCCGTCCCACCCCGGCACCGGCACCGTACCGTTTCCGTTCATACGGATGGGCACCCGCGCGATATACTGGTAGCCGATGTTCCCTTCCGCGTCGGCATAGCCGATGTTGAGCGTCGGGGTCGCAATGAGGGACAGGGCGGCCCTGAATTCGTTGAAGTTTTGTGCGCGGTTAAGCGCCAGAAAGCCCGTGAAGATACCCGCCGGCTCAAAGCCGACCCATTTCATGGCGGTGTTGGCGGGGGCCTCCTTGATCACATCCGAGATGACGGGGCCGTGCCGGGATACCCTGACGGTCAAGTTTTTCGTGCCTGATCCCCTCCTTGGTCTTGATCGCCAGGGTCTCCTCGATGACCTCGAAATCACGGTATCCCTCTTCGGTCAGGTACTGGTTCGCGTTATCGGGATTGACCTGCTCGATGAAGTAGTCAAGCTCGTCCACCCGCCCGTTGACCGTGCTCCAGGCGATGACGCCGTTGGTCCCCAGGACGTTGACCCCCGGCGCCCCGGGCGTGGAACCGCCCATGACGGTAAACCCCGGGGCGGAAAGGTCGATGAGGTAGAAAAGGGCGGGGATCTTCGGTTCAAGGTCCGGGCTTCCGGTGAAGATCGCCTCTCCGGTCGTAGTCCGGGCGGGGGCGAAGATCATCCAGTTGCTGGCCGGGACCTCCGGGATAAACGGGGAAGCGACCGGTACGTTTGCGGGACGGGCCGGCGTCGATACGAATGGCGGCGATATCCCCGCCGTCCGCGGGCAGCGGCGGTTCCCCCTCTTCAGGGGAGACGGTCGGGGCAAAATCGGGATAGCTCGGGGTAAGGAGCGCGAGGATGTCCGGCCCCGCCTTCAGGCCGATGTTGTGGAGAATGAGGTCGGCCTTCACGGAACGGGTGAGGCTGTAGGCCATGAGGGTGCCGACGACGACGCTGTCTTCCGGCTCCCATGGCTACCGGTTTCGTCCCGAGGATGGCGTATTCGCGGGGGAGCCTTTTTACCGTCGAGATATAGGCGTTGACGCCCGCGGTATAGGCCTCGATGATCTCCTTCTCGTCCTGCGGCATGGCGGCGTATTCGGCGCGGGCGGTGCGGTAAAAGCCCAGGGTCTTGAGGTACTTATCGGTGTCGAGGGTGGCCTCCCCGAACAACGAGCTGAGCTCGCCGCGGCCGGCCAGGCGCGTCATGTCCATCTGGAACATGCGCTCCCGGGCGGTGACGTAACCCTGGGCAAGGAAGAGGTCATGCTCGTTTTCGGCGAACAGATGGGGGACACCGTAGTCATCGGTGCGCACCTCCACGGGCGCCGAGAGGCCGGAAAGCTCAATACTGCCCGAATAGGGGGGAACGGCCGAGCGGAAGAAGGCTTGATAAAAGACGTACAGGCCTGCGATAAGAATGATCAGAACAACGACGAATACCTTAGTAATTTTCATGGAAAAACCCCCATGATGAATGGCGGTCCGTGAAAAAAGGCTCTATGGCTCCTTCCTGCGCCTTGGGCGTCGTGACGGCCTCGTTCCGCATCTTTTCGAGGGTGCCCTTGGCCGCATCGATTTGTTTCTGGGTATCGGCGGGCAGGAGCGTTACGGCCGCGTTGACGACCCTGAGCAGGTGCGGGGCGATTCGGGAAGACGAGGTGGCCGAGGGGATAAGGTGGCGGCGATGACGACGATAAAACAGGCCACGACAATCCCCTCGAACAGGCCGAAAAAGGCCCCGGCGATACGGTCGTACACCGAGAGGTCCGCGCCGGATATCGCCTTGGAGATAACGACACCAAGCACGGATACGGCAATCGAGACCGAAAGGAGAATGACGGCAAAGCCGACGATATTAGCGGGCGGGCCCGCGGGGATGATCTCGGAAAGGTATCCGGCCGCCCAGGGGTATCCGATGAAGGCCACGACGACACCGACGATAACGGCAATCAGAGAAAAGATATCCCGTATGAAACCCTTCGTGATACCGTAGATGACGGTCGTGCTAATGAGGACTATCAGGATTATGTCAAAGATACTCATTGTCACGACCTGCTGATTTTGTATACCAGTCTTTTGTCGGTATGGACCGGCCGCCTTTTCGCACTTCCGGCGCCGGGCCGTCAACCGACATACCGGCCCATTGAACTATCGGCCTGCCGATCAATAGGCCTACTGGAGATACCAGGCCATCGACACGAAGAGGTCGTCCTCGCTGTCGGTATTGAGACATATCTTATCGGCCTGTGTGGCGCCGAGACTCGAGTTCGCAGGCCCGTTTGAAGATCGGCATTTCCCAGATCGAGTGACGTCTGATCCATTTGGCCGCGTGCTTCTGAATCTTGAGGAGGGCGACGCCTGCCGCGTCCGTGGCCACTACGTCCGAGCCCGCCAGCATGATGCCGGCGTACGGGTTTTTCCCCAATGAAGGAAGCGGTTGTACGTGGTTGTTCGAGTCGGGGCCGCCCGTGACGACGAGTTCACGCCCGTCGAGGATGACGAGCTTCGGCGGCGGAGCAAGGGAGTGGATCTCGGCGATCCGCTCCTGAAGGCGCGTGGATGTCAAAGGGTCTTTATCCGGCCCCATCGGAGGAGGTTGCGGTGAGGCAGCGCGTGGAGGAGGTAGCGGCTTTCGTCATCCATGAAACCGACGTAGCTCTTCATGCCGAGCGTAAAGCCGGCCAGCACGTGGGTCTTGACGTTGGCCAGGACGATGATGTGGTCGACTTTCGGGGGGAGATTCTGCTGCTGAAGATACGGGTCGTTCTCGTAGAGCATCTTGGGCATCCGGAACAGGTAGTTTACCCGGCGTCATCTCCCACTGATCGTCCATGTCCGGTTTCGGGTACCGCTCCCTCCAGACGTAGTCGTCAAAATAGATAAGCTTTATGGGAAGGGGGGCGTAGGTCTTGGCGGCCTCCGTGACGGCCGACTCTATGCCGGTTTTTCTGAGTGTCCTTTTCGTATCGCCAAAAAACGACGGTTTATCTCCAACGAAAATCGCCGAGGGATTCTTCTTGACCAGGAGATCAATCAACATCCTGATGATCTTCGGGTCCGTGGTGGCCGGATAGGGTTTTCCGGAGTTGACGGATGGGCTTGATTAGAACTGAGTCTCCCGGCTTGACAAAAGCCAGTCCTCCCGCAATGTCGATGAGGGTATTGAATTTATCTCTTACGGTTTTTTCATCGTCTCGTTTATGTTCAGGCACCCGCACGAGGGCGACCTCGATTTCTCTCATGGTATTCGTTGTCCTCCTTTTCGGAAATTAGTCATATATACCATTATTTTACGGCGTATGAAAGCTTTTTCTGATGTCGACCGCGCCCCGATTCAGAAATCAATCTCGGCCGGATCGACCTCGCGTCCTTCCCGCGCCGATATCTCCGGCGCCAGGGCAAATTGGAGTACCGCAGAGCGCGGTTTCGCCGGAGAGGATAGGGTCGCCCCCGCTCTTGATACAGGAGAAGAAGTGCCTGCCGGAGTCGATGAACGAATCGGCCCAGTCGTCCCTCAGGGCGTGGAAGCAGCGCGTCTCCCCGTCCCGATAGAGGACCAGAGACGGCTCCTGGATCAGATTGCCGGTGCACCGGTTGACGAAGATGACGCCCTCCGTTCCTACCAGCTCCATCTTGTCGTCACCGGCGTAATAGTCCGAATTGACCAGCATGTCGGGGGCAAACGTTATGTCGTAGGCCCCGTAGCGGGCGCGCTGCCCTTCGCGGTATTTCCACATGATGAAGGCCGGTGCGTCCACAATGACGTTGGTGTGGTCGATCCAGGCGTAGACCTTTTCGACCTCCCCGCCGATGTCATAGGCCTGTGAGAACTTGTGGTAACCGTCGTCGAAGACGATGAGGCCGCCCCCTCCCTTTTCGGGTTCCAATCCGCCACATCCACGCCTCCCCCGGTATAACCCATCCGCCTTTTCCCGCCGTAGTCAGCCGCATCCTGACGGTTATGAGCGTCCCGATCGCGCCTTCCGCGACTAGCTGCCTGGCCTTTACATAGGGCGGGTAAAAGACGAAGTTTTCGAATACCTTGAGGAGTACCCCGTTTTCCTTGGCGGCGGCTATCATGATCCGGTCCTCGGAGACGGCGATGGCCATCGGCTTCTGGACCGAGACGTGTTTCTTGGCCTGGGCGGCCGCCACCGCCATATCCCGGTGGAGGTGGTGCGGCACGAGCAGTTCGACGGCCTGGATATCGGGGTCTTTGAGGAGCTTCTCGTAGTCCGTGTAGGCCTTATTGGCGCCCCACTGCTCTTTTCGCTGTGCTGCCCGGTCCGGGTTCACGTCGCATACGGCAAATATCTCGGCATCCGGGCTTCGCTCATACGCCCGGGCGTGCAGGTCGCTGATCCGGCCGCATCCGACGATGGCGAATTTGATCTTATCCATGAGAACCTCCATGAATAGGCCGTGAACGGGCCATGAAAGGGGCGTGAAACGACAGATGAAACGATACCGGAAACCATCCGCGGGAGCGTCCCGACAGGATAGGCATCAGCCTCAATCCGAGGTGCGAGGTTCTCGATTCCGCATCCGAGAAGCGGACGATAACCGTGCCCCATGATACAGGCCGGCCGTCGGAAAATCAAGCACTTTGGCAAGCACTTTGGATCGGTCGGCCCAATTCGCCGCCCCGGGGCGATGAAACGGGGGATGATTCTTTTCTTGAAAACGGCCGGATAAATGTATTACGATTTACCAATGTATGTGCGCATCGACGTCGTCTCCTCGGCCGACCCGGAGGACCCGGGTATCCGAGAATCAGGAAGTCCGCGAGGCGGGCGATCCCTGCGCGGTGGGGGATGTCGTCGTCGGGAGGGTTGCGAGCGTCGGCCGCCACGGGGCAATCGAGACGGTCGAGGGGTTGGAACGCCCCCTCGGGACGGGAGACTGCTGCTGCGTGGTCCTCGGGCGCCGCTACTCTACGGCGGAATTTTTCGCTGATATACCCGAGCGCCTATCCTCGGGGGAACGGCTTGACCTGCTGAACGTCGGGGGTATAGCCGGACGCATCATACCGGAAGCGAGCGCCGTTTCCAACCCCACCGTCCTGACCTATATCGGCCACGCGACCGATGAGACGGGCAAGAAGCTGTCGACGTTCGATAGTCCGATCGCGCCCGACCCGCTGGATGCAAAGCCCGCCGTAATCCTCGTGATCGGTTCATCCATGGATTCAGGCAAGACCACCAGCGCGGCCTTCATCATCCAGATGCTGACTCGGATGAGGGCTTTAAGGTCGGGGGGGCAAGCTGACCGGCACGTCCCGCATGAAAGACCTCTTCAGGATGAAGACCGCCGGCGCGTTGGAGGTCGTCGATTTTCTCGACGCCGGCTGGCCCTCCACGTACGGCCTGTCGTCGGAAGATCTCGAGGCGATTCACCGGGCGCTTGTGGGCGAGCTTGCCGGACGGGGGATCGATGTTATCGTGACGGAAGCGGCCGACGGCATTTTCGAGCGGGAGACCGAATAGATCCTGTCTTCCCGGCGAGATCATGGATGACGTGACGATGATCGTTGCCTGTGCGACGGACAGTGTCTCGGCCTACGGCATGGTAACCTACCTGGAGCATGTTCATGGTATCGTTCCCGATTTCATTTCTGGAATCATTACTTCTCTGCCGCTTTTTATGGAAGAGCTGTCGCAGCGGGTGACTATCCCCTTTTTCGTCGATTCGGAATCGGTCAGGAAACGCTGCAGAGAGCTGATTACTGGAGGGAGCGCCGGTGTTCGCTGAATTGAGGCCCGTCGCGGGCACAAAGGTATCGGATCGGATCACTATCGCCGAGAGCGCGAGCAGGCAGGATATATGTCTCTACTATTTCGGCCTCTGGGGCGCCAGGAAAGGCCCAACCCTGCTGCTGAACGCGGCGGTCCACGGCAACGAGGTGGTCGGGGTGGAGGTGGTCAGAACAATCGTTGACAAGATCGATCCGAACAAACTCTCGGGCAACCTCATTGCCGTTCCCATCGTCAACCCGATGGCCTTTACCTCGGGGCAGCGCTGGGACCCGTACGATAACATCGACATGAACCGGGTTTTCCCGGGGGACCCCGAAGGGACGATGACCGAGCGCGTCGCCCACAGCTTCTTTACGATCTTCGCCCGGCAGGCGGACTATATCATCGATCTCCACTCGGCGGAGTTTCCCGATGAGCTGATCCCCCATATCCGCATCCGGGTTGACCGGCCGACAAGGCCCTACCTCGACCTGGTGGCGTCAACCGGCATCAACGCGGTCTGGAAGGGCCCGTCGATCAAGGGGATGCTCCAGACCCAGGCGTTTCAAAGCAAGATTCCCTGCGTTACCGTTGAGATCGGGGCGGCGGGTGTCATTACGGAGTCCGACGTCCTGGTGGGAACGACGGCCGTGAAAAACGTTATGGCCGTCCTCGGGATGATCGACGAAAAGGCTTCGATCCCCGATCGGCAGATACTGCTCCAGTCCAATGAAGCATGGATCAGGAGCCCCTTCGGGGGGATATTCAAACCCGCCATCATGCTGGGGCAGTTCGTCAAGAAGGGAGATATCATCGGCGACATCATTGACCCGACCAGCTACAAGACAGAGGATATCGAGTCGCCCCTGTCGGGAATAGTAACCGGAATCAGCCACCAGCCGATCGTTCGCTCCGGGACCCGCCTGGCGATGGTGGTGGATTTCGACAAGACCCATCTGAAGCGTCACCTCGTACCTAGTCCGAAACTGCCGAACGCCGAGTACCGTCAAAACGAATACCTTGTGGCGTTGATGAAGGCCCTTTCTTAATCGGGGAGGAACTATGCATACCGGGACCATAGTCGTTGACCGACGCGAGGTGCCGATCCGGGCCGTCGCGGACGTGGTGATAGCGGGCGGCGGGCCGTCCGGCCTTGCCGCGGCGATAACGGCGGCGCGAAAGGGCCTTTCAGTTGTCCTGATAGAGCGATACGGCTTTTTCGGCGGGCTCGCAACGGCCGGGTCGGTCGGGACCATCTGCGGCCTCTACCTTCACCATCCCGACCGGGTTGAATATATCATCGAGGGATTCGCCAAGGAGCTGGCCGAGGCCCTTGTCGGGCGGGCGGGGGCCTTCGGCCCATTCATACGCCAGGGTTTTACGGCGCTCCTCTATAACCCGTGGCACCTGAAGCGTCTCCTGGACGAGTGGATCGGCCGGGAGAAGAATATCACGCCGATGCTGCACAGCTACGTGGCCGACGTGGTACGAAAGGCAGACCGGATCGAGTCACTTCTGGTTGCGAGCCCCGAGGGCCTGTATGCGGTCAGCGCCGGTATTTATATTGACGCGACCGGAGACGCGTCGGTAGCCATGGCCGCCGGTGTCAGGACCGAAAAGGGCGACTCCCGGGGAGTGGTCATGAACCCCACGATGATGTTTACCGTCCAGGGACTTGACCTGATCGCCTACCAGCAGAAGGGTATGGCCCTTCTCAACGACAAAATCCGGGAGGCGATCGCCAAAAAAAGCTACCCGCTCACGGTGGGCCAGGGGCTGGTCATCCCGACGTTTCGCCAGGGCGAGGCGATGATAAAGCTCTCGTCACTTGCCCGGGACGGGCGCGCGCTGGACGGCAGCGTTGTTTCCGACCTCACGTATGCTGAGCTCAAAGGGCGCGACGACGCCGAGGTCACCATGGAATTCCTGAAAAAGGAGATCCCGGGTTTTGAAAACGCGTTTCTGTCCGATACGGCGGTCCAGGTGGGCATTCGGGAAACGCGCAGGATCGTCGGTAAATACGTCCTGACCGAGGCGGATGTGCTTTCGGGCAGGAAGTTCCCCGATACCATCTGTCTTTCCTCGTGGCCGCTTGAGAAATGGGAGGACGGCAGGGAGCCGGAGATGGCCTTGCTGCCGGAGGGGCTCTACTACGGCGTCCCGTACCGAAGCCTGCTGCCCGCCGAGACGCAGAACCTGCTGGTTACCGGCAGGGCCATCTCAATGGATCACGGTGCGCTGGCCTCCGCCCGGGTAATGGGGGTATGCATGGCCGAGGGACAGGCGGCGGGCGCGGCATGCGCCCTGGCGGCAGCCAGCGGCGCAGGTCCTTCCGAGGTCGATATGGAACAGCTGCAGTCGGAGCTGAAAAAGGACGGGGCCCGTCTTTCCTGACGCGGCCGGGTGCCCCGGCGACGACGCGCGGGACCCCGGTTCGATTGACGTGACACCTAATGCATGGATACGGTTTGAGACAGCACACCCATAGCTGGCGCTATCTTTCGCTGCTCGTAATTATATTCCTGAGCGCCTGTACAACGATGCTTCCCGTCACGAAGGGGATTCTTCATACGGTTGGGCCAGGAGAGGACCTGTGGCGCATCGCCGATGTATATGACCTGGACCCGAAGATCATTGCGGAGGTAAACGGAATATATAATCCGGATGATGTCAACGCCGGCGATACGATATTTATCCCCGGCGCCAAGAAGCCGCTCGTGGTCCCCCCCCTGAGCATCGAGGAATTGGCGGCCAAGATCCAGAAGGGCGTCTTTGTCTGGCCGGTTCAGGGGATAATTTTTTCGCTTTACGGCCCCCGCTGGGGAAGGCTCCACGAAGGTATCGATATCTCCGCCCCGCGGGGGACCCCCATCGTCGCGGCAAAGGACGGGATCGTGATCGTGGCGGGGGGTAAGTCGGGATACGGCGGGTACGGGAATCTCGTGGAGATCAAGCATGACGGCGGCTTTACGACCCGGTACGCCCACCTTTCGGAGACGGTGGTCAAAGAGGGCGACGCGGTCAAGGCGGGAGACATTATCGGGTCCGTAGGCTGCACCGGAAGGTGCACGGGACCTCATTGTCACTTTGAGATCTTATACTATGAGGTGGCTCTCAATCCGCTCTACTTCCTTCCCTGAGGGGCCGTTCACGCCGCCGGGGAAAACCGCACCGTGAACGGCCGACCGAACGGGCGAAAGGGTGCGGAGAGTTGACATTCGATAAAAATAATCATATCATGATTTCTCTATATCCTTAAACAGTTTTGGTCGAGAGACGATGTCGGATAAAGTTTCCGTATATATCGTATCAATGGGAGGAACCCCGGAAGCGGTCCGCGCGTTCATCTCGGCGTTTTCCTCCAGGTTTAAGATCCCCCCGGAAAGGATGCTGGATTTCAGCAAGAAACTCCCGGTGAGAATCGGCAGTTATGAACTTGAGAAGGCCAGGCAGTTCGGGATGGAGATCAAGCGAATGGGGGGGGAGGTAAGCCTCCGTCGGATCGAGGCGCAGGAGCCGATACCGGTAGGCACGCCGCCGGGTGGTGAATCCGCCGATTCCTGGGTTGTTCACGGCCACGCGGAATCCCAGGATGAGCTCAAGAGTATGACCGCGACGGACGGGGGGGCGCCTGGTGAATCCCCGCCCCTCAACGAGTATTCGGGCGTATTCGACGACGTTGATCGGGCCCAAACGCCACCGCCCCCGAAGCGGACGATCGGCGGGAAGTTCGAAGCAAAACAAATGTATACCGCCGATCAAGCGTTCGGATTGACAAAGGAGCGTTTCGAGAAGGTCAAGAGTCTCTATGCCGCCAAGGAGGCGAAAAAAACGGTAATCGGAAGCCCGGCCTTTAAGATACTGCTCCTCGTATTTGTGCTTGCCGCCGGACTGCTCCTTTACCAATACAAGGACGAGATCCAGACCCTTACCTTCGGCCTCAAGGAGGTTGTCGTTTCCGATGCCTATGAGGACCGCCTCCCGGACAAGGTCTCGGTGCCGGCCGACCTTACCGGCAATTACAGCGGAAGGCTCAGCTACACGACAAAGGCGGGCGAGAGCGCACTCGTGGATGTGACCCTGTTTATCGAGGGGAAGAACGTCCGCGACATCGTCGTAACCGTGTCGTCAACCGATGCCGAAATCGGCCCCTATCGGCTCAACGTGGAATATGCCCCGGGATACCTCGCATATACCAAGGTGGCAAAGAACGAGACGATCTATACCGTGGAGAACACCTTCCCCACGTCGAACAACTCGGTGGGCCGAATCGACGAAAGGGGGAGATTCTCCATCGAGCTGGACGCGATAGATACGGGCGTCGACCCGAACGCGGTCCCCAAGTCCGAGAGAGATCATCTCGGTAACATGATCTTCCTCAGGATGGAGGGGGCGTTTGCCGGAAACGATACATTCTACGGGGGGATGTTGACCTCCGGCAGCCCGCTCGTGGGCTGGGAAGCCGGCAAGAAATAGACCGATCGATCCGGACGACCGTAGAACCTCCACCGATCCCTCGCGTTATAACCGCATTACCGCTCACCCTTCTCAAACTACTGACGACCTCCGGGTACAAAAAGTTATTGCAATTGACTTGCATATGTAATATTATTGTATTCATGCCGATCATACAAGGCCGACGGTGACCGCCTCGCATCACCTGCCGGCGAATAGAAATCGGCACCGCCGAAGATCGGGGATTTTGCCGTTATCGGAGGCTTGTCGACAGGGACGCGTTAACGGGAGCGCGTCGGAATCCAGGATGGGGGAGGGGTCGCAATGACCGATGACCATTATACAATGGCTGAGCACGAAACGGGCGACGGGCTGTTGAGGGAAACCGGGCTCAGGAAGACGATCGGCAGGGTCAAGATAGTCGAGCTGCTCATGTCGGCTCAAAGGCCGCTGACCGGCGCCGAGCTCATCGCGCTGCTCGGCAGAGACGCCATGGACCCGGCTTCGGTCTATCGGGTGCTTACGGTATTCACCGAACGGCGGATCGTCCATCGGATCGATGGCGCCGATAACGTGTCGCGCTACGCCCTCAATCGGGGCGCGGCCAACCACCCGCATTTTACCTGCCGCTCCTGCGGGAAAATGGACTGCCT
This sequence comes from uncultured delta proteobacterium, assembly GCA_963735595.1. Classification (GTDB taxonomy): domain Bacteria; phylum Desulfobacterota; class Zymogenia; order Zymogenales; family Zymogenaceae; genus JAFGAS01. The sequence goes on from CAVTLK010000005.1 coordinate 456,657, forward strand.
GGAGGAGATTTCGGTGCCGCACCTCGACGTAGGCTCAGAGGGGTACGTTGTTGAAGCGGAGAGCCTGGTTCTCTCGGGGCTCTGCGCCCGCTGCAACAAGAAATAGAGGAACCGTGACGACATTGGCGAGGGAGGAAATTCTCATGAAACCAGCGATGACGCGGTTACTGGCGGTCGGTTGCCTGATTGTTTTAGTCCCGGTTGCCATTGCCCTCGTATCATGCCGTCAGAACGACCAGCCGCAAGGTAAACTCACCGTCATGACCTCTATTTTCCCGATGTACGACATGGCGCGCGCGGTGGGCGGCGCCGATGTCGATCTCACGCTGCTCACACCCCCGGGCACCGAGGCCCATACCTTCGAGCCGACCCCCGCAGACATCGTCCGGCTGGAAAAGGCTGATGTCTTCATCTATAACGGGGCCGACATGGAGCCCTGGGTGGCGGGGATCCTTTCGGGACTCAGGAACCCGGATCTGTTGGTCGTCGATACGAGTGACGGAATCACCCTCATTGCCGAAAAGGGTGAAGACGGGGGATGGGACCCCCACATATGGCTTGATGTTGATAACGCCAAGAAACAGATCGATGCGATAACTGCGGCCTTTGAATCGAAAGACGCCGCGCACGCCGCCGATTATCGCGGAAGGGCCGAAGTCTACGGGCAAGCGCTCGATGAGGTGGATGCGCTCTATCGGGAGGGCTTAGGCCGCTGCGAAACGAACATGATCGTCTCTTCCGGTCATTTTGCCTTTGGCTACCTCGCGTCCCGTTACGGCCTTACCTATACGTCGGTCTACGGCCTTTCGCCGGACGCGGAGCCGACGCCCCGACGAATAGCCGAGATTATCGATCTGGTCAAGAGCGAGAAGACCCGCTATCTCTTTGCCGAAGAGATGCTTGACCCCAGGCTTACGGAGTCGGTTCGTGAGGAGACCGGGGCCGAGATCCTGTATGTCTCATCGGGCCATGAGGTTTCGAGGGACCAGTTCGAGCGCGGGGTTACGCTCGTGGACATCATGAAGGCGAACCTTGAAGAATTCAAGCGGGGTCTCTCATGTCGGTGAAAAAGCCCATCGTCCTGGACGTGAAAAGCCTTACGTTTGCCTATAACCACTGGCCGGTCATCGAAGACATTACGTTCAGGCTCGCCCAGGGCGACTATCTCTGGGTGATCGGGCCCAACGGGTCGGGCAAGACGACCCTCGTCAAGAACATCCTGGGTATCCTGCCGCCGAAATCGGGCGTAATCCGCCTCTTCGGGCAGGACCTCCGGGTATTTGACCAGTGGAACATGATCGCCTATGTCCCGCAGAAGATAGCGTTTTTCGACCCCTTCTTTCCCGCCTCGGTGAAAGAAGTCTGTGCAATGGGGCTCCTCTCGGAACGGGGCCGGCATCCCCGGCCGGGTGCGGGCGACGGCGCGCGGGTGGACGAGGCGCTTGAGCGCGTCGGCATCAAACATATCAGGGATCAGCGTATCGGGGAACTTTCCGGCGGTCAGCTGCAACGGGTGCTCCTGGCAAAGGCGTTGATAACGCACCCCCGGCTGCTGTTCCTGGATGAGCCGACCGCCGCCGTCGAGCCGTCCGTCAGGCAGGACTTCTTTGGGATCGTCGACGACCTGAACGCACAGGGTACCGCGATTGTCCTGATCAATCATGACATCGCGGGGATGAATATACACAACAACAAGATCCTCTATATCAATCGGCGGCAGGTCTTCTTCGGCGAGGGCGGGAAGTTCTGCCTGGCCGAGGACATGTCGGACTATTTCGGAAAATATCAGCACGTGATCTGTCACCAGCACGCGGAAGACGGTCAGGAAACGGGAGATGATTAGGGCGGCTGCCGCCGCGGCGCGCCCACAATGGCGGGGTTCACGGTATGTTTGAGCTGTTTACCTACGGGTTTATCCAGCGGGCGATGCTCACGGGGCTCTTCGTCGGCACGGCCTGCGCGGTCCTCGGCGTATTTCTGGTGCTGAGAAGATACGCACTGATCGGCCACGGCCTGACCCACGTCGCGTTCGGGGGGGTCGCCGTCGGGCTGTTGTTCGGCGGGCAGCCCTTCTGGGCCGCGCTCGCGGTGACGCTCCTTTCCTCGTTCGGAATACTCAAGCTCCAGGAGCGGGTAAAGGTCTACGCGGACGTGGCCATCGGGATCGTATCGGCGGTAGGCATGGCGGTAGGCGTTGTTATCGCGAGCATCGCGGGCGGCTTCAACGTCGATCTGATGAGCTACCTCTTCGGGAGCATCCTGACGATCGGAAAGACGGAATTTATCGTTTCCGCCCTGATATCGAGCATCGTGATTGTCTTTATCCTCCTGTTTTACCACGATCTTTTTGCGATGACGTTTGACGAGGAAGCCGCCCGTGCGATGGGGATCAGGGTTGACCGGTATAACTACTTCTTCGCCGCTGTCTCGGCCTTCGTGGTGGTGGTGGGGATGCGGGTTGTGGGGTTACTGTTGGTGGCCGCCCTGATGATCCTGCCGGCCACAACCAGCCTTCAGCTCTCTCGCACGTTTCGGGGCTCTCTGATCATCGCGGCACTTGCCGCGATACTATCGGTGGTCGCGGGGATTGTGATCTCGTTCTGGCTCGATCTCCCATCGGGGGGAACGATCGTGCTGGTCAATTTCGCCCTCTTTCTCATTGCTTTCTGGATCAAGAAGCTCTTCCTCGAAAAGGGCGCGGCCGCGCCGAATTCAACCCCTCACTCGTGAAACGATCACAACCGAACACAAGACAAACAGCGCAGCGCCGATAAAGAGGAAGGAGGGCCCGAGATACTCCACGGCGGCGCCCCCGAGGACGTTGGCGATGACCAGCGACCCGTTCTGGCAGGCCATGTACAAACCGAAGAACCGGGCAGTTCGATTCGGGGGGATGAGCCGGACGAAAAAGGCGTACGCCACCGAGAGGGCTACCGAATAGCCCGCGCCGGCCCCCACCATAAGCACATAGATACCCCTCATGTCCGAGACGAAGGGGACCAGTCCCAGGACCAGGAACAGAATGAGGAGCCCTCCCATAAGGACCGGCCGGTGTCCTATCCGATCGCCCAGGACTCCCACGGGAAATGCTAATACGACATACGTGGCGGTGGTCAGCAGGAGCGCAAAAAATGCCTGCTGGTTCGTGGCGGAAAGCAGGTCCTTGGCGGCGATGACAAAGAAGAAGTTGACCATCCAGATGCCGGTCCACCAGAAGATCATGGCCGTGAAAAACGTCCTGATCCGCCGGTCTCCCGTGATCATCTGCAGCATGCCGGGATGCGGGCCCTCTCCGCGGGTGTCCGGCGGCTCCGGGACACCGATAAAAAGGATCGTTACCGACACGACGATTACCACCGACGTCCAAAGGAATACGAGCCGGCGGTCGGAGTCCCAGAGGGGCGCGCCGAACAGGAGGAAGAGGATGACCCCCGTTCCGCCGACAAGAAACATGACACCGGCGGCCCTCCCCCGCCGCTCGGGCGGCGAGATATCGGCCAGAAATGCAAAATAGGGGCCCATCGTAAAGAAGAAAGCCGCAAAAAGGATTAGGATAAGGGGGATCGCGGCGGAAAGAGACGCCGCATACGGCAGGACCGCCAGGACGATCACCACGACGATCCAACCGGCGGCTATGAACGGTTTCCTCCTGCCGAGCCGCCACCGCAGGCGATCCGACATCGTCCCGGCGGCAATCGGCATGGCGATCCCAAAGATCCCCGAGGCCGACAAAACGAGCCCCACGACGGTCTCGGAAGGTGTCAGCTCGATCAGAAAGAGGGGAAGCGTGGCGCCCAGGAAACCCCAGAAGGTCTGGACGGCGAAAAGCCCCATGGAAAAGAAAACGAGGCGTATGAGGGGAAGGCGGTAAGGGGGCATGGCACGGTATTCTATAGGAATGTGAACCTAAATCGCCGCGGGGGCCGAGACGGTGTCGCGGGCCCCCGGCACGGTATACTGCACGGCATGTATCACGATACGGCGGCAGAATCAAGCCTTTTGTTGTACCGCCGGGAGCATGATCTCAAATATGCTGCCTCCCTCCGTGGGGCTGATGAGGTCAATAGCGCCCCCGTGGGCCTCGATGATCTCCTTGACGATCGCCAGCCCCAGCCCCGCCCCCTTTTCAGTCGAGGGGACGTTTCCCCCCCGGTAGAACTCCTCGAAGATCCTATTGCGCTCCTCCGGGGCCACCCCGATACCGGTATCGGCCACTGCGATGGATACCAGGGGGGGCGCGAGGCGCTTTGAATGTCCGGCGTCGGCAGGCGTTTCGCCGAAATCAGCGACGGCCGTTACCGTCATGGTGACTGACCCGCCCGTGGGCGTATATTTTAAGGCGTTCTTTATCAGGTTCGTCAGGGCGACCTCCAACAGAGAAAGGTCACCCTCGATCTTCAAGGTGTCCGCCGAGAGAATCAGGCGGTGCTCGATCTTCTTATTGGTGAGCCGCTCGTCATAATCACTGAAGACCTTTTGAGCAAGAATATGGGGGTTGACCTCGTCGCGCCGCGGCCTGATCTTACCGGAGCGGAGCCTCGTTATGTCAAGGAAGTTTTCCATAATGAGTTTGAGCCGCTCGGACTCGGCGAAAACCGCGGTCAGATGCCTCTGAATCTTCTGGTCGTCCCGGGAGGCCTCCATGATAAGCTGGGCGTGCCCCATGATCGTGCCGAGGGGGGTCCCCACTTCGTGGGTGAAGACGTTAATCAGGTGCGATTTGAATTCTTCGTTTTTCTTGATCTCCCCGAAAAGCCGCGCGTTTTCCATTGAGAGCGCCGCGAGGTCCGCTACGGACCTGAGCACGTCGATTTCGGAGGATTCAAAGGGCTTTTTCTCTCTCAGACGGGCAAGGCTGATGAGGCCGAAGACCTTCGCGCCCATTACAATGGGTATCAGGAGCAGCGTCTTGACGCCGGCCTGCCTGATTCGATCTTCATCGGCAAAGAAAAGCGGTACGCTGTCCACATCCTCAATGTAAAGGTGGCGCTTCTCGTTAATGACCTTCCGGTATTCGGGATAGTGGGAAAGATCGATAGGATAGGGCAGAGAAAAGCGGTCCTTCCCCTTTTCCGTTGTCGCGCGGATCACGGCACCCTGTTCGGGATCTATGGTAATAACCCCGATGCGGTCCGCGGCGACCGCCTCCCTGATGGACGTGACAAGTATAGGGAATATGTCGTCGATCGTTAGTGCCGTAGAGAGGCGCCGGGAGGTGGTATAGAGCAGGGCGAGTCCCGCGGTGAGCGTAATCCTCTCGGTCACATCGCGTGCGGTGATATGCACGGGGGTCGGCATTACCTCGTGCACGAAAGCCCCTCCGTTGACCTCCATAAAGCGGTAGCCGCCCTTCTTATCTCTCATCCTGATCAGGCGGGGGAGGGCGGGTGACGACGACGAAGTCAAATCGGCGATAAGATGTTCGGCGTCGTTGCGATCGTCGGGATGAACCAGGTTCAGGAAATCCGGGTCTTTGGCGGCTGTGCCTACGTCAAGATTCATGCGTGCGGCGGAATTGGCTTCAAGCACCGTTCCTTTGCGATCCAGGATGAACGTCGGATCCGCGTATTCCTCAAAGAGAAGGCGGTAACGGCGGCTCAGCGACTCTATGTGCTCCGTGCTTTGCTTGAGCCTGACGAAGTTCTCCACCTTCTTAAGGAAGATATCCGGGTCAAACGGCTTAACAATATAGTCGACGGCGCCCAGCTGAAGCCCCTGCAACATTCGTTCGGAGTCGGTATGGATGGCGGAGATGAAGATTATTGGAACGTCGGCAAGCGAGCGGATCTCCCTGAGACGCCGCGATGTGTCGAACCCGTCGATGCCCGGAAGGTTGATATCGATGATTATGAGATCGAAAACGGACGGCGATTCCCCAAGGGACGATAGCGCCGCGAAGGGATCGGCAAATCCCGCCACGTCGTATCCTTCCCGCTTCAATATCCGCCCGACCGCCGAGAGCACCGACGGATCGTCTTCTATGAGGATGACGGCGCCTTTTCTTATCACGGTAATGACTCCCATCGGCATAATAGCACGTTCGATCGTCAAAGGCAAACGGATCGGAGCCAGGGTATTGAAAACGGGCAAAAGTTACTGTATAATGCGAAAAGATGTTAATTCCGACGAAAGGGAGGATGCGTGGGGGGGATAAGTAAAATACTGATTGTCGAAAACGACACGCCCATGGCCGATATGCTGTCGGACTTCCTTGCCGAAAAGGGATTTGCCGCGGCTGTCGCCGGGGACGGGACGGCCGCGCTGGCGCGAATCGGGCAGGAACGGTTCGATATTATTCTCTCGGACGTGGTCATGCCGAATATGGACGGCATCGAGCTGCTGCGCCGGCTCAAGGACATAAACTGCGAGGCCACGGTGATCATGATGAGCGCCTACGGCACGATTGACAACGCCGTGGAGGCGATGAAACTGGGCGCCTACGACTACATCTCCAAACCCTTTCGGCTCGACGAGATCCTGTTGACCATCGGCAAGGTCCAGGAGAGCCGGATGCTCCGGGACGAGAACATCCGTCTCAAGCGGGAGCTGGCCGGTAAGTACACCTTCCATGACATCATCACCAAGAATGACCAGATGCACAAGATATTCCAGACCATCAAGAAGGTGTCGGGATATTCGACGGGCATCCTGATTATGGGGGAGAGCGGCACCGGGAAAGAGCTGATAGCCCGGGCGATCCACTACGAGAGCAGTCTCCAGAGCGGCCCCTTTGTCCCGGTCAACCTGGCCGCGATACCGGAAACCCTTCTGGAGAGTGAGCTTTTCGGTCACGTCAAGGGCGCGTTTACCGACGCCGTCAGGGATAAACCGGGCCTCTTTGAGGAGGCAAACCAGGGCACCCTCTTTCTGGACGAGATCGGGGAGCTTCCGGTCCTGCTGCAGGTTAAGCTGCTCAGGGTCCTTCAGGAGGGGGAGGTCAGAAGGGTCGGGGCGACCGGTTCGACAAAAGTCTCGGTCCGCATCATCGCTGCCACGGCCAAGGACCTCGAGCACGAGATAAGGGATGGGTCATTCCGCGACGATCTCTACTGGAGACTGAACGTAATCTCGCTGAAGCTTCCCCCTCTCAGGGAGAGGACGGAAGATATCCCGCTTCTGGTGGAGTATTTCATCGGGAGGTTCAACGCCAAGCTCGGTCTTTCGACAAAGGGAATCGATCGGGAGGCCCTCTCGGCGCTTATGGAATACCGGTGGCCCGGCAATATCCGGGAGCTTGAAAACTGCATGGAGCGGGCGATGATACTGTCGGACGCGGAGGTGATCAGGCAGGCCGACCTCCCCCACCAGATCGCCGGCGCGGGGGCGGCCACGGCGGGCAGCGCGGTATCCCTCTCGATGACGTCTTTTTCAATCAAGGAGGCGTCACGGACCATCGAAAAGCGGTTGATCGCCGACGCGCTGACGGCGACCGGAGGAAACCTTACGAAGGCGGCAAAACTCCTCGAAATCAGCTACCGCGCGCTGCTCTATAAGATAAAAGAATACGGCATTCGATAGCGCCGCGCATCGAAAAAATGCGCATACTTTTCACACTCTCTATGCACTATTTGCGCATTTCTTTGACGTGCCGCGCGCGCACCGCAAAGGGGTGCGAAAATACCTGTCATTCCAAGGAGATACGAGGCGCTGTCCGGTCATCGAATGGCAGAATTGTCCCTTTATTTGGCATGGATAATGCATTAAAGAAAACAGGGGTAGTCTATATGAAGCGAATCCTATTATCTATCTGTCTTCTCATCGCTTCCCCGGATCGCCGAAGAAACCGATCCGAAAGCGGCCGGCGTGCGCCTTTTCATCCGGCCGGAGGGTTTACCATCCTGGAGCTGATGACGGTCGTGGGCATCATCGCGATCCTTTCGGCGATTGCGGTCTACAGCATCAACACGAACCTCGACCGCATCAGGGCCGATACGGCGGTGCGGAGGGTCTCCCTTGCGCTCAACTACGCGCGGATACGGGCCGTCGCCGAGAACTGCAATTACGTCGTTACGTTCTCCGTCCGCACCACCCTCAACAAGGGCCAGTCCAGAAGTTATATCGAGATGCTGGCCGATCTGGATAAAGACGGCACGAAGGATTCGGGTGAAACGACCAGAATCGAGGACCTTCCGGGCGGTATCATGTACGACCTGAACGGACAACCCGATATCAATAATATCGCGGCCGACGCCCAGAATCGGGACGGGATCGCTTTTTCGGATAACAAGGTTACCTTTCTGCCCCGTGGGAACGCCGACGAAGGCGGTGAAGTCTACATAATTCCCGAGAAAAGCCTCGAAAGGAACATCAACCAAAACCGGAGGGCAATCTCTCTCGAGAGACTCTCGGGCAGGACAATCGGCTGGTTTTACCATACGTCACTGGCTGACGCAGGCAAAAACCCCTGGAAAGAGGAGGGCAAATGAGCCGGAGTCTAATTAAGCGAATTAACAAGGACGTCGGGAACGTCAATCGGCTTATCGGTTCCGCCTGCCGCCGCGGCTCGGCGCGCGCCGAAGGGTTTACGCTGCTGGAGACGATGATCGCCTTGAGCATCTTTACCATCGGCATCATGGCAATCGGCGGCATGCTCGTCTATTCCACGAGGGCCCGTGTGCTCAACCGCCAGGTAAACTTCGCCGTTTCCTCGACCTACGACCGGATCGAGGAGATCAGGAAGATATCCGAAAGCGAGGTGGACGTCCGGTATAACACCGTACTGAACTTCAACTATATCCTATCCCGAGACGCCGCGTACGGCTTCATTGACAATTATGCGACCCCCGGCTTCCTCTCCGGCGCCGCCGGCTACACCGCGGCGGTGACCAGCATTGACGCCAAGGGGATATCAGCCGAAGAAAAACAGGCGCGCAAGGATAAGATCAAGATCCTCTATGACGACGGTCTTGAGATACACGGCGACGACGTGGCGGCTGACGGCATCTGGAGCTGCATCGATTACATCAACATGGATACCGGCGAGGTCAAGCCCCAGCCGGAATACGCCAACCTCACGGCGGCCGAGAAGAAGCAATGGCGCTGGACGCTGACCCGGAGGACCGTCCTCGAGCCGATGACGCTCGTGGCGGTGGGCGGGGCGGAATACAAGCGGACGCTCTCCCACGCCACCCTGTCGGGCACGTCAACGACGGGCGCCGACGTGGCGCAGCTGACGGTGATAAGCTCGTGGACCGATATGACGGGAAATACCCGGTCGGTTAACTACAATACCCTGCTTGTCCGCGGGTCTACCTAAACGGCGGACAGTACATGGATGGGGACGGCCCGCGCGGCGGGCAAAATGGAGCGGCGGGAAACGCCCGCGGCTCATATCATGCGAACGTAACGGCGGAGGCCACCGTGTCTAAGAAAAAGGTTAATGTGAACCCCCTGACGGGGGCAAAGGGCGGGTATATCATGATGCTGGCGCTGATCATCATGCTTACCCTGACCGTCATCGCCGTGGGGTACGTCTCCAACGTCATGCTGGAGACCTCCATCACCAGGAACTACCGCGTCAACCGGGACGTACTGAACGCGGCGGAAGCGGGGCTCGGCGTGGCCATGCGCATCACCCACGAAGAAATCCTCGGCCAGCTCGAGCCCTTCTCGGGCACCGCGCGGACCGAATACGAGGACGACAACGCAACGAAGTACGGGTACCCGTTCCAGACGCTGTTTGACGATTATAACGACGTCAAAGTGAAGTACCGCGTCATCCCCGAAAACCCCGACCCGCAGAAGAACCGCTTCCTCTACCGGACGTACGTCTCCTGCTCGGAGATGATCCACTACGCCTACCCCTACGTTATCGAGGTGCTGGCCGAACCGACCAGCGGGATAGGGGGGACGCAGTACCTGAAGCGGCAGATCCGGGTCCTGGAGACGCCGCTCGTCCAGTATTTCGTCTTTTTTGACGACGACCTGCCCTGGCACCCCGGCCCGACGATGAACGCATGGGGGAGGATCCACACCAACGGCAGTATCTGGTTTTCTCCCGAGCCTACCGGCGCTATATATCTTAAGAACCTCACGAGCGGAAGCGTCATGGTCGAGCATTTCGTCACCGCCTCCGGCGTGATCTACCAGGACCGTGTGCTGGGTATGGTCCCGACGGAGACCCGCGGCGGGACCGTCCGCATGCGGGTCTATCACCTCACCTCGACAACGGATAACCAGACCCTCTATAACGCGGGAACCAACCCGGCCGGCGACTACGTGGAAATAAACGCCGACATCACCTCGGCCAACGCCGACGCCGAGAAGGCCCGCTTCACGGACCCCAACGGCTGCTCCTACGTTATGACGGGCGTCCCCAAGTCCCCGTCGATTTCGTTTAACGCCACGTTCCGAAATGGGTTCTACGAGAGCAGGGCCCGCGCGCCGGAGCGCAGCGAGTATTTCGGGCTGACCATCGTCATCGAGGGAAACGGCGGCGGAAACTGGCCGCCGAGAAACGCCACCACCGACGTAACCGGGACGCTGCATATCTACGCCGCCACCAAGGACTTCGCCCATGACTACAAGACCTTTCCCGACGGGGTGAAGATCGAGGACGTGACATCGCAGGTGTTTTACGCCGGCAGCGACATAGCGTGCGAAACGGCGGGTTACACCGCGACAGACGGGGATATCGTCTTCTCTCCCGAGACGGTCAGGAACCCCCTTGCCCCCCCCCGCTGTTTCCGAACAGCGATATCAATCTGGCCTATCCCGTCTACCTGGAGCGCAACGACCAGCGGCAGGACATGAACGGGGTCGCCCTGACGGTAATCGACCTGGAGCGGCTGGAGAAATGGTTTTACTCCGAGTATCTCGATTCCGAGTACGACGACAACCCGGGCAACCAGTCGATCGAAAAGTTCCAGACCGACGAGATTACCGGAAACAAGACCAAGCTCGTCATCTACATCAGCCGCACCCCGACGGTCGCCGAGGTGCCGGGGTGGGCGGGGTATACCGCGGACGGCGGGCCGCCCTACCCCTATTACGACAACAAGCCCCTCCAGGTGCTGCAGGCCATCAAGATCTGGCACAGCGACGAGCTCCTCTGCCCGACCACCATCGCCAGCGACAACCCGGTCTACATCGAGGGGAACTTCAACTACAGGGTCGCCGGCGCCTATCCCCAGACGGGGTGCGCCGTCATCGCCGACCTGGTGACGCTCCTCTCCAACGACTGGCATGCTGACCTTGATATCGGCGTCCCCGAGGGAAGGCCGGCCGCGGCCAAGACCCTTGCCCTAACCGTCGCGACGAATACGTGGTACAGCGCGGCCTTTTTCACCGGAAGGGACGACCTGAACGACTTCGCCATCCGCGGCGGCGCTTTTAACGACGAGACGGAGGGGCTCCATAACTTCCTCGGGTTCGCGGAGGACTGGAATACCATAGACTGCACGATAAACGGGTCATTCATCAACCTCTGGTTTACCCGGCAGGCCCTCGGGTTTTTCGATGTTGTATCAACCGGGGTTGACCGTGTGTACCGGCCGCCCGACCGTTTCTTCGGGTGGGACCCGGGGTACAAGGACTCACAGTACTGGCCGCCCTACTGCCCGTCGGCCTACAGCGTGGAGAGAGTCGGCTGGTACCAGGGCGACGAGTACGTAGAAGAATTCATTCAGGATCCAACCGAAGAGTGAGGAACATGATGCGCGCATACAAAACTGCAGTCCGATGGATTACGATGCGGCGGGGCTTTACCATCGTCGAAATGCTGATCGCCGTTGTCATCTCCTTTATCATCCTGGCCGCGGTGTTCGAGGTGTTCATCGCCCAGAAGCGGCGTTACGTCACCGAGGACGCCGTGCTGGAGATGGAAAACCGCGGCGACTTCGCCATCGAATACCTCACCAGGATCATCCAGAACTCGGGATACAACATCCAGCAGGGGATGAAGTTCGAGGCGGCCTCCGACCATTATTTTGTCACGGCGATGGACGAAAACGACGACAACGTCATCAGCCCCGAGGAGGTCATCGCGATCGTCCTCAATAAACCGACCCGGGAAATCGAGGCCGGCGACCAGCCGACCGAGCTGGTCCGGGACCCCAGCCAGGACGATTTTACCGCTGGCAAGAGGTCGTTCGGGTTTGACGCATACTTCGACATGGATGGCGACGGCACGGTGGGGGATGCCGAGAAGTTCACGTCGGGATATAACCTCAACACGGCGCGCGACGACAGCAGCCTCGACCAGAAGGACGCTATTAGGCTCTTCCTGGCCGACGGCCCGCCCTACGCGGTCTACCGGTACAGTTTTAACCTCCTCGACGATGACGACGCGTATGACAGCGTCGGCAACCCCTATATCGTCAACCCGGCGCCGGACCTGATCGCCGATGGCGTCGACAACTTCATTATCCGCTACTACGACGAAGAGAACCTCCCGCTGCCGGCGACCTTCGACGACGCGGGCAGGAGGATTACCCCCAAGCCGCCGTATATGCTTACCCGCGACGACATGACCCGGATCAGGAGGGTCGAGTTCGAGGTCCTCCTGCGCTCGACACGGGTCGACAACAAGTGGACCGATTCCGGATCATACCCCGCGGGGTCCGTGGCGACCTACGACTCGAGCGGCAAGCCCGCCGGCTGGTCGTGCGGCGACGCCGAGTTCCGTGCCGGGGCGCCCTACCTGGTCAGCTGCGCCGGCCTGTCGGACTGGGACTGCTTCTACCGGTACTGCAACAATAAGACGTACCCGACCCTCACCGATAATAAGGTCGAGTACGAAGACCAGTACCGCCGGCTCCTGCTGACTTCGAGCGTGACCCCCAAGAACCTCACTCTTAACCCGTACGGGCAGCTGACCCTGACGGTCGACCCGGTCAAGATCAGGTGCCCCGATACCTCCGCCACCCTTACGGCCACATTGAGAGACCGGGAGGGAGACCCCATAGAGGACGCGGTGGTCAATTTCTATTCGACGTCCCTCGTGTCGGGGCTCGACTATACGGGCGTATCGGATACCGACGTGAACGGCGACCCGATCACCGACGAAAACGGGGTCGTAACCGGCATCACCCTGAGCGCGCTCGTGATGGCCGACGGCACCAAGAAGCCGGTATCCGTCACCGTATCCGCGGATACCGCCATAACCGTTACCGTCGACGGGGTCGACCGGTCGATACCGATCTATTCCTCCGTCGTCGTCCCGTTTGTCGTCGGCCCGCCGGCGACCGTCGTGCTGCTCAATACGCCCACGGACGCCACCGCGTGCCTGACCGACTCCATTAAGCCGTTCTCCCTCTATGCGGAAGACTGCAACGGGTTCCCGGTGGAAGGCGCGACGATCACGGTGACGCCGTTTAATCCCGCGACTCCGGGGACGCCTATCACCTCTGATATCAATCCGGGTTCGTTTCACAAGGAAAATAGCAGGACGTCCACCGTCATGAACGAAATGGTGGATTATTCGAGCAACGAAGACGACAACGGGAAATACCTCATCTGGTATGCGTCTCCGATGATAACCAATCCCGCGGTACCATACTACCTGCCGAGCCTCGGGATCGCCTTCGAGGCGACGGCCTTCGACCAAAAAGAGCTGACCGACCCCGTGCCGGACGGCTGGGGCTTTTCGGATAACCCGGAGAAGACGTGCAATATCACCATACTGCCCGGCGAGGTAAACTCGATTACCGTCCTTCCCACCGAACACGGCGCCGGGTCCGGGTGCGAGAACGAGTATTTCGATTTCTACGTTACCGGGTATGACTGCGGAAGCCTCAATGCTTATGGGTCCAGCCTCATCTGGGCGTCGATTTTCGGCGATGATGAAAAAACGTCCCCAGATTCCGACCAACATCGTCGGGACGCTTAAAGATAAGTTCGGTGCGGACCTCGGTGTCAAGAACGCCGTGATGCTATACGACTCCCATGACCAGAAATACCGGCTGAGGTTCGTGACCACGGGGTGCGCCCTCAATACAGAGAGCGAGAGTATCAGGGTATTCAACTACGAGTTAGGGAATTATCCTTACACCGTACCGGAAGGCGGCGCCAGCGGCATAATAGACCCGGTAACCCTGGCCCAGTGCCCGGTGGGGATCAACATCGTCCTTACTGCGAAAGAGCCGCATACAACCGGCGGTACCGGCACGCTGACCGACGGCTTCTACCAGAACGGGTGTGATTACGACAATATTGACGTCGTGGCGGAGGTCACCCTGAACATCCCCCCGACGACCATCTGTGACGAGGTCATCCTTAACCCGGTCACCTTCACGGTGGTCAGCGGCGGCGCCCGGTTCCTGGACGCCGGCGGGAACCCGACCCTCATCACGACGACCGTCAATACCGACAACACCAACGGCGTGGCCTTCGCGGGCCTCAAGCTCACCGGTACGTCCCTCGCCGACGTAGTGATCAGCGCGACCACTTCCAATGGGACCGCGCCGGTCTATACGGACACGACGACCATTACCTACCCGGTCGGGGAGGAGCATATCGTCTTTGCCTACCGGGACAGCTGTTATAAGGACCTCCTGAGCCCGGCCAACGGGATCCGTACCGATGACTATGTCTACCTCGAGGTGCTCGACTGTAACCAGAACGAAAGCACCGGCGCCGCCGACACTACCACGGCCACCGTATACTCATTCCTGGCCGCCACCAACGACTCGGAAGCAGTAACGCTCACGGAGACCGGCAACAATACGGGTGTCTTCCGCGGCAAGATCAAGACCAGGGCGCTTCCCCCCGGCTGGAGCACAAGCTATAACGATACGGTGCTGGATATCATCAACGGCTCGTTCGTAAACGTCAGATACGTCGACGACGATTTGAACGAGTTTTATGCCTACGATATCGGCAGCATCCTGACAATCCTGGACCAGTGCGTCGAGGGGATACGGTTCGTTGAAAACTACGCCAAGGCATCGTACGACGGGCTCACAGCCAACATGACGAATTTCGCGCTGGCCGATCCCGCGAGCTGGCGGGGGTTCTCAACCCTTAACATCACCAGGAGGACCCTCACCCCCAGTATCACACCGAGCGCTACGTGGATCAAATATTTGATGCTCCAGTTCTGCGACGAGATGTACCTGTCGGGCTCGATCTACGCCCAGTATTTCTATAACGGGTCCGCGGTGTCCTTCCCGCCGTCCACGACGCCTGCCGTCAAGTGGAGAAACGTCGAATCCTTCGTGTGGGTCGACCTGGATGAGGATATCGTCGGGATCCCCGCATCCGAACAAAACTGGACAGACCTGTCGGTTTCGTATCGGTTCAAGACCATGGGCGATCCCGATGACGTCGGTTACGGGAGCATCACGGCAACGATCGACGACTATTACCTTCCCGATATCGACAAGGGCGTCTATTTCCTCTTCAGGACGGCGTCCTCCAACGTCACGATGACCGCACTTGACGGAGACCCGACGATGGACGTGCTCGACCGGGGCTACATCGCGGTATGGACCGAGGATGCCGAGCGGCAACCCGCTGGCCAGGCTCTACCGGTTTGACGGGATCGATCCAGGCAGCAAACCCCGTAACGGTGGAAGTGGTGCAGATGGGCGGGGACATCACGGGGACGGATTTCACTGTCCCCTTCGACGACGGGGAGTATCACAAGGCCGAGATCGTCCTTGAGGGTAACGATTTCTATATCTACTTCGACGACGTATTGCTGGACTTCGACGGTATGTCGGGCCCATCGGCCGTGGGCGGGTCTTCGGCCGTCGACAAGAACTACACGCACGGGAGCATCGGCTTCGGGGTCAAGGACGTTATCGCCAAGTTCGACAACGTCCAGGTCTGCGGCTGCGCGCCGCTGCAGATCACGGCGTCGGACTTGACCTTCCCCGCCGAAACCGGCGTGACGCTCTCCCTGACCGACACCATCTACGGACTGCCCGCCCCGGGCCCGGTGGACTGGCTTGTCACGCCGAGCGACAGCGGGACCTTCAGCAGTCAATCCGTCCACCGGGGCGACCGTCGTCTTTACGAGAAGCCTTACGGGGGCCTTCCCGGACGAGTTTGACGCGATAGACGCCCTGGGGTGCATCGCGATGATGCTGCCGCCGCCGCCACTGCCGACGTGCCTGACGCAGAACTTCGATGCAAGCGACTCGAGCCTCAGCAACACCGGTTTTGCATCATGGGTCGGGTCGTGGGTGATCGCTCAGGACGCTTCGAACGGCAACAGCAAGGGGATTCGCTATACCAGCATAAACTACAGCGGCGTCAAGCTGATCAGGGCATCGGCCGGTACGTACAGCGCCATTTGGAGCAACCATGATGCGGTAGACCTCTACGACGATTACACCGTTGAAGTCGACATACGGCCGACGAGTACGTCGTCCTCAGCCGGCCTCTTCTTCAGGAACGACGGTACGTCGAACGCCGGTTACTACCTGTACATTTCGAATGACGGCGGGGATACGCGGGTGAGGCTTCGTTACGACGGAAACCTGACGGACGTCGGCAGCTCCAGTACCCTGGATTCGGACACTACGTCATACTCGTACAGCACGTCTGCCGTCTATCACCTCAAGGTGACGGTCGACGGATCGACCATATCGTATGAGGTATCCAAGACAAATATCGGATCGCCCACAACCTACCTCATCAGCAGCGGAACGGTCACGAACTCCACGCTCAAGACCGGCGGGCCGGGGTTCTGGCTCTACAACGGCAGCAGCAACAGCTACAACGCCTACTTCGACAACTTCGAGATCTGTACGCTGCCGTAGCCGGTACCGATCGAACCAAAAGGAATGGGGGGCTACAGCCCCCCATTTTTTATATGCCATGACGAAACTACCGGCTACCTGCCGGGCGCGGGAAGCGCGGCGTCCAGCCGCGCGGCGTCTTCCTCCAACTCCTTCCAGTCGATTCCCTTCTCGTCGTTTTCCTTCTGCACGATGAAGAAGGCGCAGTAGCCGTCGCCATTTGCCCTGCACGCAACCTCCCGGGACTCGACCGCTTTATGCTCGAAGGTTTGGGAGAGGCACTCACCGATCCCCTCCAGGTAACTCTGGTGAACGACGCACTGCGGCCTGGCCGACGTGATCCCTTCGGCCTCGTAGATGTTGGCGCACTTGAGGAAAAACACCCGCCGGTTATCCTTCCCCCTGCCGGTGACTGTCCGGGAAAGCCCCCACCCGTAGAGCGGAAACACGGACCCAAGCACCGCGTCCATTGATCCGAGGGCAGGATCCAGCTCCTTCCAGCTATAGTCGGCAAGGGCCTTTTCGGCCACCGCGAACCCCCCCCGTTTTGCGACACTGTGGAGGATGGCCAAGGCGCCCCGATCGGTAAGTATCTCTCCCATCGCCTCCTTGAATTGCTGAAGCAGCCGGACGGTCTGAACCGTAAAGGCGGTGTTGCCGTACGCGGTGATCTCACGCGTGTCGGCAACCGGGACGAAGCCCGCCGGGATGGTTCCGTCGGCAAACCGGCACGGAAGGATGGCCTCATCATGGAACCGGGTAACGTCCGCAAGCGTCGGGTGTTCCAGCAAAGCGTCCGGCGCCCCGAGCTTCGTGAGCATGGAGCGAAAGACCATGGTCAGGGTGTCTTTTCCTCCAACCAGCTCGATCTCGTCAAAAAACGCCTCCATGAACCCCTTGCGGGTCAGGATAACCCGATCCCTGCCGCTGCCCCCGTCGAGGTAAATAGCGCCGCCGGCGGGTTCCCAGGCGATCTCTCTTGCTGATGAAGACATATGATACCTCGAAATGATTGTTGAATGACCCTCGATTACGCATAGTTATATCAACGGAGGGCGAATAGGAGTGTGAGCAATCTAACATAAATAGAACAATCCTTCAATCGAAAAGTGAGCGTCATTAACCCGACAAAAAAAGGAGGGTGACCTGGTGTGGTCACCCTCCCGGTATCGTCTGGGGCGTGTGGTTACCCGAAAACCCGCTTGACCTCTTTGAATGCCGCATCGGCGACGTCGATCGATTTCTCGATGTCTGCTTTTTCGTGGGCCGCCGATATAAACCAGTTATGGTGGGGGTGGAAGAAAACACCCCGCTTCATGGACTCTGCGGCAAACAGCTGATTCATGCGGAAGTCCTCGCCTCCCTTGAAAGTGATAAAGGGAATCGCAGCGGGGCCGGTTACCGAGATCTCGAGATCGTGGGCCTGGGCCATCTCCTCCAGCCCGGTCTTGAGCAGCTCGCCCATCTTCTTCATCTTTTCGATGGCCTTATCCCGCTTGAGAATCGTCAGAGTCGCCACGGACGCCGCCATAGGCTCCGCCGAAAACCAGTAGCTGCCGGTATAGAATACGTTGGACGCGCTGATACGCAGGTCATCCTTGCCCACCATTGCCGAGAGGGGGTACCCGTTGGCGATAGCCTTGCAGTAGCAGGAGATATCGGGAGTGAACCCGAAGTATTCATGGGAGCCGGCCAGGTTGAGCCGGAACCCCGCCCGGATGTCGTCGAGGATCAGGACGATCCCTTCCCTGGTGCAGGTCTTGCGGACGCCTTCCCAGAACCCCTTGGGCGGCATTACCTGGTCGGCCCAGGTGGGATGGTGGTAGGGGGTGAAGATCGCCCCGGCGATGTCGCCCCGGTGCTCCTCGGCCAGCCGGTTGAATCCCTCAAGGTCGCCCCAATCGATGCTCAGGATGTGGGCGCGGTCTTCCGGCAGGACTCCGTTATGGTTTGCCTCGGTCCAGGGACCGGTGCCGTGATAGGCGCCCTTGGCGGTGATGATCTTCCTCTTCTTGGTATGCTCCCGGGCGATCAGGAGGGCGTGGTTGGTCATGTCCGCCCCGTTCTTGCCGAATACGACCCATTCGGCCATCGGGATGAGCTTTGTCATGAGCTCGGCAAGCTCCACCATTACCTCGCCCGGATGGTTGGTGCAGTTGGCGAGCTTGCGCTGTTTATCGGCGGCGGCGTCCACCTCGGGGTGGTTATGGCCCAGGACCATCGGCCCGTAGGCGCAAATGTAGTCGATATACTCGTTGCCGTCCACGTCCCAATACCGGCATCCCTTCGCCTTCGCGGTAAAGTAGGGTGAGGCCATCGGCCCGGCCATTACCGGGGTCAGGTGGCCGTATATCCCCTGGGGGATGACTTTTGCCGCCCGCTTGAAGAGCTGTATCGATTTCTTATATCTTTCTTCGGTCATACGTGCCTCCGTATTTATCGTAGAGTCCGGATTGCCCGGACGGTAAAGATTTATTGGGTATATTCCCCTACCTTGAGCATAAGCTGCGAGAGCTGGTCGGCCATCGGCAGCGACCCTGAAAGGGTGACATCACCCATCGGAATTGCGGCCATGAAATCGAGTTTGCCGACGAACATGTTGTAGGCGATGGTGTAGTCCCGGAACGACATGAACATATTGTAATCGCGGGGCCTGCCCTTTGCCGCGCGAAAATCGGTCTGTCTCTTGTCTATATAGACGGAGGGCTCGCCCTTTATCTCGAACTGGGCAATCCCGTTGGGGATCT
The DNA here is from genome assembly GCA_963735595.1 of uncultured delta proteobacterium. GTDB lineage: Bacteria > Desulfobacterota > Zymogenia > Zymogenales > Zymogenaceae > JAFGAS01. The sequence goes on from CAVTLK010000005.1 coordinate 476,089, forward strand.
TTGCCGCGACTTTCGGCCCCGCGTCCCGACCCACGACGGCCGCGCCAAGGGTCGCCGCGAACAAGAGGAGCGTCGCGGCAAGCTTCGTCTCTCCCGCGCTTAACGGCTTCTTCTGATTGGGGGCCATGTAGAAATTGAGCCGCTCGCCGAGCTTCGTGAAGGCGTTGACCAGCTTGAGGTTCCAGATACCCCAGATGGGCAGCGGCAGGGCAAACCCCTTATTTTTGAAGAGGTTGTTGAGCATCCGCACTGTCGGGAGAAACAGCGTAATGGAGCTCTTTTTCTCTTTACCCTGGGTAACGGTGATGGTCCCGTCCTTCATCTCGACCTGGGCTGCAAGACCCTGGGGCGCCCTGAAGGTGATGACGCCGGCCAGCCCCTTGATCGCCTTCTTTGACGCATCGTCGCCCTTGGGCAGTTCCTCGAAGAGAGGAAGGACGGCCTGCAAAAATATCCGGGCGGTGGTGAGTTCTTTTGACATAGATGCCTCCGAACAGGTAAGTGGGAAATTACTCTATACCCCGGTGGTTCATGGGAAACCACCAATGTCCATCCTTTTTGCGGGCCCCCTCACATCCTTGTGACGGGGGATGCCCGGTTGTATCCCGGCGTTGTATCGACGCACTGCGGGATAGCCTGTATAGGCCGGGATACGCCGACCCCCGTTGCCGCGTGACGGAGGCAATCACCTGTCCGCCATGCAGTATTCAACGCCGCTATTTCCCGGTGAAACGGGGTTTTCTCCTCTCGGAAAACGCCGCGATCGCCTCATAAAAATCCTCAGAGGGCAATATGTTGGCGCTCCGGTTGGCGACGTAGTCCAGGCCGTCGGCAACCGACTTATCCCGGCAGTAATTAATGACCTCTTTTGCCGCCATAACGGCCAGGGGAGACGAATCGGATATTTCCTGCGCCATCTCCTGGGCCGCGGCGTACAGCGCGTCCTTGTCGGCATAGACCTCGTTCAGTAGCCCGATCTCCTTCGCCCGGGAGGCGGAGATGTCCTTGGCGGTATAGGTGAGTTCCTTGGCGTGCCCTTCTCCGACGATCCGGGGAAGACGCTGGAGCGTGCCTACGTCGGCGACGATGCCGATCCGCGCCTCGCGAACCGAGAACTGCGCATCGGCGCTTGCCAGGCGGATGTCACAGGCGGTGATGAGATCAACACCCGCCCCGATGCACCAGCCGTGGACGGCGGCGATGACGGGCTTCCTGCATCGATCGACGCACGTCATGGATTCCTGCAGGCGGACGATATCCTTGACGAACTTGAACCGCTTGTTGCCCTGGACGTTCGGCTCGGTGAGGGCGGGCACCTCCGAGACCATCCCGACCAGGTCGATGCCGGTGGTGAACGCCTTGCCGCGCCCGGCAAGGATAACGACGCGCACGTCGTCATCGGTATCCAGTTCGCGCATGACGTCGATGATTTCTTTCCAAAATACGGGACCGCAGGCATTGAGCTTATCCGGGCGGTTCATGAATAACCACGCGATGTGATCTTTCTTTTCGATCTCGAAGACCTTGTAGGACTGTGTCATGTGTGCTCCCCATCCAAAAGTGTCGGTGAAAAATACGAGCGGCTCTGTCAGAATCGGCTCGATGTATGCTGTTGTTTCCGGCGTTGTTTCCGCCGCCGTTACCGTCCGAATCGTCGAGAACGGGCGGCATCCTGACGCCGGGGTTCGTGCGTGCTGGCGAACGGCTATCGTTTCGCGAGCAGCCGCCGGATTTCGTCGGCCACGAATTCGGGGCTGGGGATCATCGCCGTTTCCAGGCCCTTCGCGTAGGCAATGGGGCATTCGGGGGCGGCGATCAGGACCGGCGCCCTCTTCAGGAGGCCCAGGCCCGCCCGGGCCGTCCGCGCGATCACCTCCGAGCCGATCCCCCCCGTGGCGCTCCCCTCCTCAATACAGACCAGCGTGCCCGTCTTCTGCAGCGAGTCAAGAACGGTCTTCATGTCAAGCGGATAGAGGGTTACCAGGTCGACTATCTCGGCCTGTATCCCGGCCTGATCGAGGAGCTTTGCCGCCTCCAGCGATACGCCCACGCCCAGGAGGTGCGTTACGATGGTTACGTCGTCGCCGCGCCGCACGATGCGGGCCTTGCCCAGCGGCAGCGTATAGTCTCCGTCGGGCACCACTCCTGTCTGGGGGTACAGCAGCTTGTGCTCAAAGACAATAACCGGGTTTTGTGAGCGGATCGCCGCCTTCAGTATCCCCTTTGCGGTATACGGGTCCGACGGCGCCACTGTTATCAGGCCGGGGATGCCGAAGAAGAAGCGCTCCATCGACTGGGAGTGCTGGGCGGCCATGCCGATACCGCCGCCCACGGGCGTGCGTATGGTCAAGGGGACCGAGACCTGCCCGCCGGTCATGTACCTGATCTTGGCGGCCTGGTTCAGGATGGGGTCCATCGCGCAGGTCAGGAAGTCGGAAAAGAGGATCTCGGGGACGGGCACGAGCCCGGTGATCGCCGCACCCACCGCCCCGCCGATGATCCCGTTCTCGGAGATCGGCGTGTCTATGACCCGGTCGCTCCCGAACCGGTCGACCAGCCCCTCGGTAACGTTGAAGTAGCCGCCGAGGGTCACGTCCTCCCCCCAGATGAAGACGCGCCCGTCGCGCTCCATCTCTTCGGCCAGGGCCTCGTTGATCGGCCTGCCCGACGGAAATGAGCCTGCCCTTCGGCTCGTCGAGAAAGCGCGCCCTCGAACAACGAACGGTCCTCGGGCGCGTATGTATGCTCGGTGAGGGTAGAGAGTGCCGGCTCCGGAGAGGCTTCGGCGGACCGCACCGCCGCGGCAACCACCGCGGCGGCTTCCTGCCTGACGGCGTCGATATCTTCCGGGGATGCGCCGCGCGCGGCAAGAAAGGCCGAAAACCGCTTGATCGGGCACTGCTTTCTTGTATCGCTCTTTTTCCTCGGCGCTCCGGTAGCTCTCCGGCTCGCCCTCCATGTGCCCGTGCCAGCGGTAGGTCATGAGCTCCACCAGGCGCGGTTTCTTGTCCCGCCGAATCTTCCCGATGACGGCGCCGACCTTCTCGAAGACCTCCCGCACGTCGTTTCCGTCAGGCCCGGATTGCCTCGATATTGTAGGCGGCGGCCCGCTTATATATTTCGGGTAGGGCAGAGTGGCGCTCCACCGAGGTAAACTCGCCGTAGCGGTTGTTCTCGATGACAAACAGTACCGGAAGATTGAAGACGGCCGCCATATTGGCCGCCTCGTGGAACATCCCCTGGTTGACCGAGCCGTCGCCGGCGATGACGACCGAGACGTCGTCCCGCCCCTCTTTCTTGATGGTGAGCGCCGCGCCCATGGCAAGCAGGTAGCCGGCCCCGACGATCCCGTTGGCCCCAAGGATGCCCAATGCCGAATCGGTGACGTGCATCGAGCCGCCCTTGCCGGAGCACAGGCCCGAGGCCTTTCCGTAGATCTCGGCCATCATACCGTTTATATCGGCCCCCTTGGCTATCACGTGGCCGTGCCCCCGGTGGGTGGTGTTGAGGTAGTCGGTGGGCCTCAAGTTCAGGCATACGCCGGCCGCCACCGCCTCCTGCCCTATGGACAGGTGTATGGCCTCCGTGGGGATCGCGCCCGCCCTGAACGCCGTCGAAAGGTGTTCTTCGAAGGCGCGGATAAGAGACATGGTCTTGAGTATATCGAGGTCCCGGGGGGCGGCCGGCTTAGCGGCCTTTGCCGGGCGGGGCGCCGCCTTCGGTGCGGTGTCGACCAATACAAGCGGCACGGAGCCCAGCGCCGCGAGATCATACCCCCGCTTCTTCAGCACGGGCAGCCAGGAAAAACGCCGCAGCTTTTTGACCTTCCGGACTCTGTTCCAAAAGGTCTCCCCTGCCGGCCTCCTGGAGGACCCCCGGATAGAGGGCAAACGCCGGTTTGAGGGCGGGCAGGAGCTTGAGGGCCTTCTGGATGGACCCCTTGGCGATGATCTTACGAGAGGCGATGGCCAGCGGGACGTTGAGCTGCTCCATCCAGAACAGGTGGCTCGTCTGGCCGGACAGAATCATCTCCACGTCCGGGTCCTCGGGGGCCTTCGGGTCCCAGTAGAACCGGGGGGTGGCCCCCCGGGTGTCGACATACAGGTCGGCATCGGGATCGGTGAGGCGGAACTTTACCAGGATCCTGGACTGGCCGACGCTCTTGATTATCTGCGGATTGGAGAGGATCTTGTCCCAGAGGATGGTGAGGATACGGACCATCTCCTCTCTGTCGGAAAATGGTTTCATCGGATAACTCCGAATGAACGTTGTTATGTCAGATAAAAATAACTAAAAGTGCATGAGATGTCAAGGAATTTATCCAAACCGCGCGGGTGGTTTTTTGTTATCAAATTGCCCTGTTTATGGTATCATTTTCTTTCAATTCGGGAGCTCTCGGTGATCCTTGGAGGCGATATCGGCGGCACGAAGACCAAGCTCGGGCTTTTCGAGCCAGCGGAGCAGGGCCTGGTCTGTACCAGGAAGAAGACCTACCGCTCGCGGGAGCACCCGTCGATCTTTTCGATCCTTGAGGATTTCATCAATACCGGCGAAACGGTCCGATCGGTCTGCCTTGGGGTGGCGGGTCCGGTGGAGGGGGGAAGGGTCAGCGCGACGAATCTCCCCTGGAAATTTAGCGCGGACCAGATCGCCTCGGCCGTCGGCGCCGGGGCCAGGGTTTTCCTGCTGAACGACCTGGTGGCCCTGTCCCTCGGGGTCGTCGGCCTCTCCCCCCCGGATATCGTCCCCCTCAAGGGAGGGGCGGCCGATCCCAGCGGAGTCCGCGCCGTGATCGCGGCCGGGACGGGCCTGGGGCAGGGGTACCTCGTCCCAACACCGGGCGGCAGCTCGTTCAGGGCGCTGCCCTCGGAGGGCGGCCATGCGGACTTTTCACCCCGGACCGAGACGGAGGCCGACCTCTGGCGGCACCTCAGGAGGCGGTTCGGCCGCGTCAGCACCGAGCGGGTCGTCTCGGGCGGCGGGATCGCCGCCGTTTATGAGTTCCTGCGGGACGTCAAACGCCTCGATCCCGATCCCCAGATTGAACAGGCCCTGGCCGGCCCCGACCCGAACCCGGTCATCGCAGAGCGCGCCGCCGGCTGGGAGTGCCCCATTGCCCGGATGACGTTTGACGTCTTCCTGTCGGCCTACGGGGCCGAGGCGGGCGACCTGGCGCTCACGCTGTTTGCCACGGGAGGGGTCTACGTGGGGGGCGGCATTGCCCGGAAGAACCTCTCACTTCTCAAGAGCGGGCCCTTTATCGACGCCTTCCTTGACAAGGGAAGGTTCAGGGGACTCATGGAGCGGATACCGGTCTGGGCGGTGGTCAACGAGGACGTCGAGATCATCGGCGCGGCGGGATTCGCCGAACAGGCGACACGGGAAAACAACTCACCTTCATATACCATCGCTACGTGACAGGAGGGACAGATGCCACTAACCTCAACCAGAGAGATGTTCGAGAAGGCCTACCGCGGGGGGTATGCCGTCGGGGCGTTCAACGTCAACAACATGGAGATCATCCAGGGGATCGTGGAGGCCGCCGATGCCGAGCGCGCGCCGTTGATCCTGCAGGTCTCGGCGGGCGCCCGTAAATACGCCAACCCGGTCTACCTGAGGAAGCTCGTGGAAGCGGCGGTAGAGACCACGACCATCCCGATCGCGCTTCACCTGGATCACGGGGAGACCTTCGACATCGCCAAGTCGTGCATTGACGGCGGGTTCACGTCGGTCATGATAGACGGCTCCAAACACCCCTTCGAGGAAAACGTCCGGCTCACCACGGAAGTGGTGGTCTACGCACATGCCCGGGGGGTGCCGGTGGAGGCGGAGCTGGGCAAGCTCGCGGGCATAGAGGACGCGATCAAGAGCAAGGAGTCGGTCTTTACCGACCCCGACGAGGCGGTAGAGTTCGTGAAGCGTACCGGGTGCGACTCGCTGGCCGTCTCGGTGGGCACCTCCCACGGGGCGTACAAGTTCAAGGGCGAGCCGACGCTGGACATGGAGCGGTTGGCGACGATCACCAAGAAGCTGCCCGGCTACCCGCTGGTGCTCCACGGCTCTTCGTCGGTCCTGCCCCAGTTTGTTGAGGAGGCCAATAAGTACGGAGGAAACCTCCCCGGGGCCAAGGGTGTGCCAGAGGACCTGATCCGCAAGGCCGCGGCGATGGGGGTATGCAAGGTCAATATCGATACGGACCTGAGACTGGCGATGACGTCCACGATCAGGAGGGTCATGGCCGAGAGCCCGGCCGAGTTTGACCCCCGCAAATACCTGGGTCCCGCCCGGGACGCGATCAGGGAGGTCGTCCGGCATAAATTGGTTAATGTGCTGGGGTGCGCGGGAAAAGCGTAAAATATCTTCGGGGGAACCTTCAATACAGGTTCCCCCGAACAACACTTCATGGGACGTTCCTTATCTCCCCTTAAAGCGAGCCGGACGTTTCTCGATAAACGCGGAAATCCCCTCCCGCGTATCCTCGGACGAAGCGAGCCACATAATGCTGCCCCGCTCGATGGCGAGGGCCGCCTCAACGCTGTCGCACGTGATCGAATTGACGATCACGTTCTTTGCCGCCCGGAGCGTTAGGGGTGGCTTTGCCATCATGGCGGCGACTGTTTTTTCCACTTCTTCGAAAAGGGCTCCTTGTGTCGGGAGGACCTTATTAACCAACCCCCATTGATGAGCTTCTTGTGCCGTGAGTACCTCCCCGGTATATATCATCTCCTTTGCCTTTCTGACCGCAATCGCCCGGGGAAGACGGACGGTGCCGCCCCAACCGGGAAGGAGCCCGATATTGATCTCGGGAAAACCGAAGGTCGCATCTTCAACACAATAAATGAAGTCGCAAAAGAGAGCCAGTTCGAGCCCGCCCGCGTAACAGATGCCGTTTACCGCAGCGATCAGGGGTTTTTCCATATGCGTCATGTAATATTGCAGGATATTTCCTTTCTGATACATAAGGTCGTACGCGCTCACGTGATCCAGGGTCTGAAACAGCCTGATATCCCCTCCGGCCGAGAATACCTTTTCGCCGACTCCTGTTAAAACGACGCATCGAATCGTGTTATCGCGGGCCGTCTCGCCCATCACCTCGACAAGCTCGTTTTGCATCGTCTCGGTGATGGCGTTCATCATCTTTTCGTTGTTCAGCGTCAGATAGAGCACTTCCCCGTCCTTCCCTTTCCGTTCATAGATGAGCCTCTTATACTTACCGGCCATTCTATTTTCCCTCCATATGGTATACTCCCGGGCTATATATAACACATTTCGATAACCTTTGCGTTATTGTATTCAGGTTTGAGGATCAGGGATCGCGGATCAGTCCTTCACGGATTACTGACGGAGCCATCAATTTCCCTGATGGGAATCAGAGTCAATCCTGTAATTGGGGAAGGGAAAGAATCGACGGGAAAGGTTCGGTCGGAGGCCAGGTTAACACTCTGCTACAATAAGGTAGTCTCTCAAATGGTTTGTGTCTCGATTCGAGCCTTGAAAATAGAACGGGCGCGACACATCATATCGCGCCCGCATAAACGTAATCTCACCCTTCCTTCGCCCCCCAATCGGGGCCCCAAAAAATACTTACATTTCCGGTATGACTACTGCAGCTTGATCTCTCCCTTGCCCCACCGCGGGCCGGTCTGCTTTTCCTCAACGCATATACCGGTGACCAGCGAATCTGCCTTTTCCCGGTCACGCCGGGACATGTCGATATCCCCCTTCATCAGAAACGCCCTGGCCCTGCCGCAGTATGCCTGCGCGAGGTAGCCGGTCTGCAGCTCGGAATAGCGGGCGATGGCGCTCGAGTAGTCCGATAATGCGCTGTCGTAGTAACCGAGGGCCATATCGACCTCGGCGCGGTTGAAGTAGGCCGGGGCAAACGTGTCGTCGCTGATGATCGCTTCGTTGTACCACGAGAGGGCCTTCTCCTGATCGCCGCGCTCCTTGGCGATGTTGCCCAGGAGGTTCTGTGCCCGGGCGAAGGACGGGTTGATGGTCAACGCCTGCGTAAGATCGCGCACGGCGGTCGCCATATTGCCGGTCCTGTAGTTCAGAAGGCCGCTCAAGAAATAGGCATCCGCCGAATCGGGGAATTCTGCGATGAACCCGTCGATCTCGGCCCGGGCAAGGTCGTACTTCTCGAGGCCCACGTACAACTCCGTCCGCACCAGGCGCATCTTCAACCGCGTCGGCCCGTCGACCCCGGTAAACGCCATCGCCTGGTTGATATAGTCAAGCGATACGTCCAGATTTCCGGCGTTGAATGCGATGAGACCCAGGGAATAAAGATCGGCCGCCTTCTCGGCGTCCGGCCCGGCAGGCGTGCCGGTCGTCCCCGGTCCCGCAGGAGGCAGGGGGGGCAGCCCGCGGATACGATCGCCGCGAGAAGGGCACAGAGCAGGACAAGCTTTTTCACGTCAGTAACTCCCGAATATTTATAATACCCAATACGGCCGGGCGCCTATCCCGGCCGTTCAAACAGTACTCATCGTATCACGATTCGGAGGGTTTGAAAAGGGATAATCAGGCCGCTCTCGTTTCCCTTGACCGGGAGGGCGGGCGCCCCTATAATGGAGGGACTTCCTATACGCACGGGGGATACCATGGGAAAAACGATGGAGCTCTACGAAGCACACCTGAAGAAGGATTTCACCGCCGTCGGCGGCCTCTCGAAGGACGAGCTGTCGTTCCTGCTGGCGGTCCATGAAAAAAAGGTGGACTATTTCAAGGAAGAGCGAAAGATGCACTTCCTCGCGTTCATGCTGGTTACGCTCCTGTTCTTCATCATCCTTCCCCGGACATTCGAGGATCAGTTCCGGCTGGCCTTCGTGCTCCTGGAGGCCCTCCTCTTCGTACTGATGGTTCCGTATATCTTTTATTACGCCTGGTACGAGAACCGGCTGCAGGAAGCTCGAGGCGCTCTACTTCGTGATCTTCGAGGCGGCGGCAAAGGCGGGGAATAAATGATTTACAGGCGGCCGAAAAGCTGATACGATAAAGTCACCTCGCAAAAGTTTCCTTTTTCGAGGGGGCCGACGGGGAAGAAGGGAGAAGCCCGATCTTTATGCGACACGGCCGCGGTTGATATTGGCGGTATCGGCCGTTGTCTCCACTATCTCATTGAGGAGTGTCTGATGATCAGGGTGGTTGTATCAGGGGCGGCAGGCAGGATGGGCAGGCAGGTAATCGCCGCGATCGCCGAGGATGACGAGATAGCCGTCTCCGGCGCGCTGGAGGCGCCCGGCCACCCGGCCCTGGGGGGCGACGCCGGGGCTCTCGCGGGATTACCCGAAAACAAGATTATCATCACGGACGATATCGCCGCGGCCTTCGACGACGCCGATATGGTCATAGATTTTTCCGGGCCCCGGTCGTCCCTGGCGGCGATCGCGGAGGCGGCAAAACGGACAATGCCGGCGGTCTCCGGGACCACGGGGCTTTCCGAGGAAGACGTCGCGAAGGTCAACGCGTTTGCCAAGAAGATACCCATCGTCATGACGCCGAACATGAGCGTCGGGGTCAACCTCCTGTTTGCCCTTTCCGATGAGGTGGCGCGGGTGCTGGGCGATGAGTTTGACGTCGAGATCATCGAGGCCCACCACAACCAGAAGGTCGACGCGCCCAGCGGGACGGCGCGGCGGCTGTTCGAGATCATATCCCGCGCCCTCCGGCGTGACCCCCTGCAGGTCGGTGTCTACGGCAGGCAGGGGATGGTGGGCAAACGCCCGCCGGGCGAGATCGGCATCCACGCGGTGAGGGCGGGGGACATCGTCGGCGAGCACACGGTCCTCTTTGTCTCGGAGGGAGAGCGGGTCGAGCTTGTACACCGGCTGACCAGCCGCATGAGCCTTGCCCGCGGGGCCGTCCGGGCGGCGCGCTGGGTGGTCGGGAAGGCGCCGGGCCTGTACGACATGCAGGATGTTTTGGCGTTGCGGAGGAAGCGGTAACCGGCTCCGGGGGTGCGGCGGGCCGTGAAAGGCTGAGTGGTTCATGAAGATAGCACGATTTGAGCGCGACGGCGCGGTCAGGTACGGGATCGTCGAGGGACAATCGCTGGTCGAACTGTCGGATTCCAATCCCGCCGACCCCAAAAAGGGGCATAACGTCTTTTCGATAGACACGGTGCGGCTGCTTTCACCCACGGCCCCCCTCAAGGTGGTGGCGGTAGGGCTCAACTACCTGGACCACGCCAAAGAGATGGGGATGACGCCCCCGGAAGACCCGATCCTCTTCATCAAGCCCTCCACCTCGGTCATCGGGCCGGGCGACGATATCGTGATGCCCGAAAGCAGCACGCGGGTCGATTACGAGGGGGAGCTTGCCATCATCATGGGAAAGCGCGCCAAAGACGTCTCGGTTGCCGAAGCCAAAGGCTATATATTCGGCTACACCTGCCTCAACGACGTGACCGCCCGTGACCTTCAGGCAAAAGATGTCCAGTTTACCCGCGCCAAATCGTTTGACACCTTCTGCCCCATCGGGCCCTGGGTGGAGACGGAGCTTGACCCCTACGCCCTGCCGATCGAGACGCGCCTCAACGGCACAACCGTCCAGAGCTCCAACACGGCCCAGATGAAGTGGGGGGCCTATGAGCTGGTGTCGTTCATATCCTCGGTGATGACGCTGCTTCCCGGCGACGTCGTCGCGACGGGCACCCCCCCCGGCATCGGCCCGATGGCGCCGGGCGACCGGGTGGAGGTGATCATTACGGGTATCGGGACCCTCGCCAACCAGACCAGACGTTTACCATAACCATCCACATCGGACCGAACAGGAGCATTACGCGGCATGAAGATTACCTATGCGGACAGAATTTTGAATCTCCCCCCCTATCTCTTCGAGCGGATAGACCGGATCAAGAACGAAATGGCGGCCAAAGGCGCCGATATCATCGACCTGGGGGTGGGCGACCCGGATATCCCCACGCCCGCGCCCGTCGTGGAGGTGCTCTCCCGGGAGGCGGCTAAGCCCGAGAACCACCGCTACCCCTTCACCGCGGGGCTTTCGGCCTTTCGGACGGCGGTGGCCGGCTGGTACTCCCGGCGCTTCGGGGTAACGCTCGACCCAAACGGGGAGGTCATCTCGGTCATTGGGTCAAAGGAGGGGCTCTCCCACATTCCGCTTGCCTTCGTCAATCCCGGAGACGTGGTGCTGGTCCCGGAGCCGGGCTACCCGGTCTACGCCATTACGTCGGCCTTCGTGGGCGCCGAAGTCCACTACATGCCGCTGGTCGCCGCCAATAATTTCCTGCCCGACCTTTCGGCGATCCCGAAGTCGGTTGCGGACAGGGCGGCGCTGATGTTTCTCAACTACCCGAACAACCCCACGTCCGCCACGGCCACCCCGGACTATTTCAGAGACGTCGTTGCCTTTGCCGATAAACACAACATCGTCGTCTGTCACGACGCCGCCTACTCCGAGGTCTACTACGGCAGCAAGGAGCCCGCGAGCTTCCTTGCGATCGACGGCGCCCGGGAGGTGGGGATGGAGATCCACAGCCTCTCCAAGACCTTCAACATGACCGGCTGGCGTATCGGCTTTGCCGTGGGAAACCGGCAGATCGTCGGGGGACTGGCGAAGGTCAAGTCCAACATGGACTCCGGGGTGTTCCAGGCGATACAGCTTGCCGCGGGCTGGGCGCTTGACCACGCGGAAGAATTGACGCCCCCGATCCGGGCGGTCTACGAGCGGCGGCGGGGGGTGCTGGCCGAGGCTTTGAGCGCCGCGGGCCTGGAATACCGGATGCCGGAGGCGAGCTTCTACTTCTGGGTCAAGACGCCGAAGGGCCAGACCTCCGAGGCGTTTGCCGCGATGCTCATCCAGAGGGCCCACATCGTGGCCACGCCGGGGTCTGGCTTCGGCCCGAGCGGCGAGGGCTACGTCCGGTTTACCCTGTGCGCCCCGGAAGAGCGCCTCACCGAGGCGGGGGAACGGATCGTAGAGGCGATGAAGTAAAAAGCACCGCGTTAAGACGGGCGGCTGGTTGCCACGCCCCCTTCGGGGGCTCGCAATGACAATGATAATCGTCGCCGAAGGCGACATTCTTACGAATAGCCGTCCCTACAGATACTAATACGATCAATTAAAATACCAGCGGAGGATACTATGGCCAGGAAATTCATCGACCTGTCTATCGCCATCGAGGACGGGCTTCCGTCGGACCCCCCTTTGATGATCCCCAAGATACAGTACGTCGACCACAAGCAGGGGGCGGGCACGATGGTCCCCTTTTTCCCCGGCATCGACCCCGACAAGGACCTGCCGGGCGGCCTCGGCTGGGCGGTGGAGCTGCTTTCAGTAAGCACGCACGCCGGCACCCACATCGACGCGCCGTGGCACTACCACCCCACGCAGGACAAGGGTAAGCCCGCGTTGACGGTCGACGAGATGCCGCTGGAATGGTGCATCGCCGACGGGGTCGTGCTGGATTTCCGTAAATACCCGGATGGCTACAAGGTGACGCCCAAAGATGTGGACGACGAGCTGAAGCGGATCGGCTACACAATCAAGCCGAACGACGCCGTGCTCATCATGACCGGGGCCGACCGCAACTGGGGCAAGCTCGAATACCTCCTGACGGGCTGCGGGATGGGCAAGGAATCGACGCTGCACATCCTGGACATGGGGGTCAACGTCGTCGGGACCGACGCCTGGAGCTGGGACCGGCCGCTGCCGTTCATAGCACAGGACTACGCCAAGACCAAGGACGCGTCGCTCATCTGGGAGGCGCATTTTGCCGGCATCGAGAAGGGGTATTTCCAGATCGAGAAGCTAACCAACCTCGATAAGCTGCCGCCCTTCGGGTTTACCTTCTATTGCTTTCCCGTCAAGATCAAGGCGGCCTCGGCCGGCTGGATTCGGGCGGTGGCCCAGGTGGATAAGTAACGACGGTAGGTTTTCACGGAATCGAGACGGCTACGGCGGCGGGAGACGTCATTACCGCCGTCATTGCGAGGAGGCTTTAGCCGACGCGGCAATCTCTCCGCCGCCGGAGGCCTTACGGCGATACAAAAAACACAACCGCACGAGAACCCGACGCGATGCTGAGATTGCTTCGGTCGTTTCACTCCCCTCGCAATGACGAGGGGTGTTGTACGGTGACAGTCGGTTGCTTCGTCGCTGACGCTCCTCGCAATGACGATAGTAATCGTCGCCGGAGGCGACAGGGTTAAGCATTGCCGCGCCCCCTGTCGGGGGCTCGCAATGACGGTGAAACGGGCGGCAATAGCGCTAAAAAGCGCTCCTTCGAAAGAAGGGGCGCTTCTTTTTAAGAGATCTGGCGGACGTCCGTGAGTTATGCCGTTTTTATCCGCTTTCCGTTGTAGCACCTCAGCGGGCCAAGGCTAAGGTAAAAGAGACAGTGGTTGCAGTGGATGCAGCCGGACGGCTCCCGGCTCCCCTCCTGTATCTTCCGGGGGAAGATCGGGCTATAGATCAGCGAGCGGGAAAGCGATATATAGTCGGCATCCCCGCTCGCGACGATATCCTCCATCGTCTTCGGCCGGATGATACCGCCGACGGCAAAGACGGGCACCGTGACGCGCTCCTTAATGGCGCGGGCGGCGCTCCGGTTATAGTCCTCGTGAAAGGGCTCGGTCTTCATGATCCGGTCTCCGAAGCGGCGCATCACGAAGCGCATGAGGGCGTTTTTCCTGAACATCCCGAGGTCCTCGATCAAGACGTCCAGCGGGAGCCTGCCCCTCAGCGTGCTCATTCCGTCCTCGGCAATGCCGCAGCTCACCTCGATGCCGTCGATGCCCATCGCGGCAAGCCTCTCGGCCGCCCGGATGCCCTCGTCGATCTTGATGCCCTTCTTCATGTGATCATAGGCGCTGGTCTTGATGAGGATGGGAAAATCGTTACCGACGAGCTTGCGGCTCCTCGAGTAGATCTCCGAGACGAACCGCATCCGGTTTTCCAGCGAGCCGCCCCATCGGTCCGTCCTCCGGTTGGTGTGGGGGTTGAGGAACCCGTTGACGAGGTAGCCATGGCCGCCGTGGAGCTGGACGGCGTCAAATCCGCTCTCCTTGACCCTTCGGGCGGCCTGCGCAAACGCCTCGATGGTCGGCTCGATGTCGTCTTCCGTCATTTCCCGGGGCGTCACGAAGTTCGATCCGTCCGTGACCGCCGAGGGCGCCATCGGCGTCTGCCCTATTGCGGCGCGGGTTGTCTGCCTGCCGCCGTGGGCGATCTGCATGGCGATTTTCACGCCGGTCCCAAGCGAGTGGATGTGGTCGGTCAGGGCGCGCCAGGCGGCCACCGACTCGTCGGTGTCGATACCGGCCGATCCCGTCGGGAAGGTCTTCCCGTCCGGCGAGACATAGGTCATGCCGGTGATGATGAGGCCGACCCCTCCTTTCGCGAGCCGTCCGTAGAGGCCGTACAGGTCCTGGGTTGGCAGTCCGCCGTCGTCGCACATCCGTTCGACGGTCGCCGAGCGGACCAGGCGGTTTTTCAGCTCCATTGACTTAATGGCGGTCTTTTCGAACAGGTCGGGCATGGACGTTCTCCTCGGTATGGGTATTAATCGGGCGATACGTTACGAAGGCGTTAGAACCATATCATACCGGCCGGTCTATGTGAATAAAAAAAGGGAGGCCGGGTTTGGGCCGCGAACCTCCCTCGAGGGCGTTACCGAATTGCTACTGGTTATCGGTGGGCGGTACGAACGGGATACCGAACGGCAGCGAGATCCCCATTTCGCTCATCATCAGGGCGTTCATCTCCGACTCCGGGGCCTGGGCGTAGCCGGCGGGTATCTCAAAGACCGAAGCGTCCGGATCGCCGAGGACGACGTTGCTGTACTCGATAACCATCGATTCTCCCGGTGTCGTCTCGAACTCCTTCTTGATGGCAAAATTGTCCAGGTCCTGGGCCGCCCAGGAATAGTAGAAGAAAGGCTTCCCGTCCGGCAGCGTCATCGTGACCTTCCACTTAACGCAGGGGTGGCCGTTGACCACCTCCTCACCGAGCCGCTCGGACTCCACCTTCACATCCTTCGGGTTGATCAGGAGGGGCGCGCCCTCGGTCGCGTCGACCGGCTTGATAGGCGTCTCGACATACTTCATGCTCTTTGGGAAGAGCTGCCAGTTGACGCCCTTGTCGGGGCGGTTGATCATAATCATGGTGAAGGAAGGGACGCCCGGCTGAACCATCCGGTTCTCGGTACGGGTCAGCTCACAGTTGGTGTAGATCGTGCCCTCCATGATGGTCGCGCCGACGCCGCCCCTGACTATCTTCTGGACAAAATCCGCCTGGTAGTCACAGGCAAATTCCGTCGGCGTCCCGCCGAACGGCCCCTTCGGGCAGCCGGAGAAGACCAGACACAGGGAAAGCCCCACAAGCAGTAACACCGCGGCCGACGGCCGCGCAATCGTGCGCATCATTATTACACCTCCTGTAAAACATACAAATGATCGCATATAAGTATACTATTTATGGCGCCCGGGCGCAAGGGCCGCGCCTATTTCGTTGATTTTTCCCGATCGTTCCCGTATTATGGTGGCTCATTGGGTAATCATTCCATTCATTGAGCGAGGTATTGTATGGGTGACAACTACCTTTCGATCGCCAACAGCTGGGGAATGTGGCTTGCCTCGGGCGCCATCATCGTGGTGGTGTTCGTCCAGGCGATACGGCTGTCAATGATCTCATTTCGCACCGGCCGCGAGATTGGGATGCCCGCAAGCCAGCTCTGGCAGGCCTTCAGGACGGGGCTCACCACGTCCATCGTCCCTGCAATCGCGGTCCTGCTGGGGCTCATCGTCATGATCCCCAAGCTCGGCCTGCCGTTTCCGTGGATGCGGCTTTCGGTCATCGGATCGGTCTCCTATGAGCTGATGGCCGCGGGGATCGGCGCCGGCGCCGTGGTTGACGGGGGACTTTCCGGCAACATGAACGGTATCGCCTTTGCCAACGCTGTCTGGGCGATGTCCATCGGATCTATCTTCGCCCTTATTATTGTGGGTTTCTTCACTCCCAACATCATGAAGCTCAAGGACAAGATCGCCGGCGGCGACGAGGGCTGGATGAAGGTGATGACCGCGGCGGCCTTTTTCGGCGCCGTGGGCTACATGGTGGCCCAGCCCGTCGTGAAACGGGGCACGCCGCTGGTTGCGCTCATCGGCGGATTCGTCACGATGGCCCTGCTGGGGATTATGATTACGGCCGGAAAACAGAACTGGCTCAAGGAGTGGGCGCTATCGCTGGCGATCATCGGCGGGATGGCGGCTGCGGGACTTGCCTACTTCTGGTTTGGGATAGGAGGGTAAGATGGAAGACAAGAACCAAATATTTCAGTCGCGGTTCATCGGTCCGGTTAAGAACACAGGGATGATTACGATGATAATCGCCGCCCTCTGCCTCTTTATCCCGGGCCTTTACCTATATATTTTCCACGGGCTCATTCCGCCCTTCTGGAGTATGGTCTCGGCCATCGTCGCCGTCTGGTCGTTCATGGCCATCATGGCCGTCGTGGAGCCTATCGTCTACTATCCGGTCCTCGGATTCGGGGGCACCTATATGTCGTTTTTGGTGGGAAACGTCCTGAACCTGCGCGTCCCCGTCTCGGCGACGGCCCAGCAGGTCGTGGGCACCAAGGAGGGAACGCCGGAGGCCGAGATCGTCTCCACCCTCGGCATTGCGGGCTCCGTCATCGGCAGCCAGCTCGTGATGATTGTCGGGGTGCTGGCCTTTCTCCCCTTTATAACGGCGCTTGAAGGCACAGGCTCGGCCGTCAAGGTGGCGCTGGATCAGGTGCTGCCGGCGCTGTTCGGGGCGCTGGGCGGGGTCTTCCTGTTCAGGGTGCCGAAGCTCGGGATCGTTCCGCTGGGGCTGGGCCTGATCGTCGCCCTGATCAACCCGAATCTTCCGTTTTCCATCGTGATTCCGCCGATGGTCATCCTCTCGATCATCGCGGCGCGCATCATGTATAAAAAGAAGTGGGTCAAGGGAGAGGGGATGATGTAGCAAGGAGGTCGGAAGTGAAATACGATGAAGCGTTCCGCGCGGTAGAAAGGAACGAGGACTATATCGTCGATATCCTCAGGAAAGTCATCGCGGTGGACACGAGCGTGCCGCCGGGAGAGAACTACGCCAAGCTCATCGACATCGTGGAGCCCGAATATAAGAAATTCGGGTTCTCCACCAAGCGGGTGGTCGTGCCGGAGGATAAGGTCAGGCAGATGCCCTGGGAGCTGAAGGGCGAGCGCACCAACCTGGTGGCGACCCTCGGCAACGGCAAGCCCCCGGTTACCGCCTACGCCCACATGGACGTGGTGCCGGTGGACGAGCCCTGGACGAAGGACCCCTTCGGCGGGGAAATCGTCGACGGGAAGCTGTACGGACGCGGCACCGTGGATATGAAAAACGCGATCGCCTGCTTCCTGGGGGCGATGAAAGTTCTTCATGACCTCGGGATCGATCCGCTGTACGACGTCGGCTGCAATCTCTGCACCGACGAGGAGCTGGGAGTCTATCCCGGCGCGCGGTACCTGGCCGAGGAGGGGTATTTCTCCCCACACCTGATGTGGCTCGAGCTGGGAGCGATGGAGCCGATCGTCACCATCGGGGCGGCGGGCTCCATCCGCATAGACGTGACGGCGATCGGCAAGAGCTGCCATTCGGGAATGAACTACCTGGGCGTCAACGCGGTGGAAGAGCTGGTCCCCGTGATGCAGGAGCTGATGTCCCTCAAGCGTGAGGTCGAAAAGCGCGTGTCACGCATCCCGACCTTTCCGCTGCCCGGCGCTCCCTCCGATAAAATGACGCCGATGTTCAATCTCACCATCGTTAAGGGCGGGACGAAGGAAAACATCGTTCCGGGAGAATGCAGGCTGACCATCAACCGCCGCTATATCATCGACGAACGGTATGACGACGTGATTGCCGAGATCACCGCCGCGCTGGAGAGGGGCAAGAAGAAGTCGAAGCTCCTGGATATGACGGTCAACGTCGTCCATTCCTATCCGCCGGTGGAGCTGGACCCCGAAAACCGGGCCGTAAAGAAGATGAAGGAGGCCAAGAAGGCGGTGAAGGGATATGAATATTTCATCGCGGGCGGTATATCGGGCTCGACCGATCTCGGGTTCGTGGCCGAGGCCCTGAAGCCCGCCCCGATCGAGGCGGCGGGCTTCGGCGTGATCCGTGCCTCCAACATCCTTGCCCATGCCGCCGACGAGTTCGTCTTTGTGGAGGACCTCGTGGCGATGACCAAGGAGCTGGTCCACTATATGGCGTTCTGACGTATCCAAGACGGGCCGGCGGACGGATTTCAGTGATCTTCCCGGGGCCGGCCGATGCGGTACGCTCATTGTCAGGCGCGGATGCGAGGAATATACACGTTTTATGAAGGCTGCCTGTTTCTCACAAGAACAAAAGAGGCTGGTTGTCGCCGAGGTTGAGCGCCCCGTTCCGGGCCCGGATCAGGCCCTGATTCGGGTGGCGGCCGTGGGTATCTGCGGCTCCGACCTCACCCTCTTTTCTTCGGGCACGCTGCGCGACGGCTACGTCATGGGCCACGAGGTTTCCGGCGTAATCGTCGAGACGGGAAATGACGTCCGTACCTTTAGCGCCGGCGACCGGGTCGTGGTGAGGCCCGCCGGGTGCGGCAGCTGTCTCATGTGCGGGAGGGGCCTGCCGCACCTGTGCTCGGCCAAGCTTGCCGTCGGGACGGGGTCGCAAATGGGGGGGTACGCGGAGTATATCCGCGTTCCCGAGCGGATGCTCATGGCGGTCCCTGACGACGTCTCGCTTTCGGACGCCGCGCTGGTGGACACCATCGCCGTGGCCTGCCACGGTATCGCCCGCGCCGACGTCCGGGCAGGCGAAGACGTGGTGATCTTCGGCGCAGGCCCGATCGGGCTTTCGGCCCTCATGGTGCTCTCCGAGATGGGTGCGGGCCGGCTCGGTGTCGTCGAGGTCAACGAAGGCAGACAGCGGATTGCCGCCGAGTTCGGCGCCCGATTCGTCTGCTCTCCGAGGGAGGAGGGCTATCAGCAGCGCCTCCGGGACGACTTCGGGGGGGCAGGGCCCGACGCGGCGCTCGAATTCGCGGGCAGGGCCGACGCAATAAAGGGAGCCTTGGATATCGTGAGGCCGGGCGGCCGGGCCGCGCTGGTGGGGGTCACCTTCGAGCCGCTGACGATTTACCCGATCGCGATCACGATGCGGGAGGTCTCGATCTTCCCGGTCTTCTCCACCAGGGCCGTCGATAACGAGGCGGCCCTGTCATTCATCAGGCGGCGGCGCGATGAAGCGGCGCGCCTGGTTTCGGACGTCATCACCATCGACAGCCTCCCGGCGGTATTTTCCGACCTCGTTGCCGGGGCGCTGAAAAAAAAGGTGATGATCGAGTTTTTTAAATAGCCGCGACGATCAAACAGCAGGGGTAACAGTAACGATGGGAACCAATCGCCGGGTCGTTCTCATCAATCCGCCCGCCGAGGTCTGGGGGGAGGGGAAGGGCCGGCTTGCGCCGATTCTCAATACCCTACCGCAGATCGGGATCGCTTCTCTGGCGGCCGTTCTGAGGCAACAGGGGATCGAGGTCTTCATTATCGACGGCCAGGCGCTCGGCATGACCCCGAAAGAGGTCGTCGCGTGGGCGGTAGACCGCTCCCCGGCGGCCGTCGGACTGACCGGGTATACCTCCTCGATTCACGCGGCGGCCGCAATAGCCCGGGATATCAAGGCGGCGCTCCCCGGCGTCGTTACGGTCATCGGGGGGCCCCACGTCACGGCCGTGCCCGAACAGACGATGACGGCCTTTGCCGATTTCGACTACGGGCTGATCGGCGAGGGGGAGCGTTCGGCTCCCGGCCTGTTTGAGTCGATCCTTGCGGGTGAACCCCCCGTACACGTTGCCGGCGCGGTCCGGCGGGAAGGCGGTGCGGTTCGGGTCAATACACGTCCCGAGCTGATCGACGATCTGGACACGATCCCCCCTCCCGCGTTCGACCTGTTGCCGGGGTTTCCCAATTCCTACCACCCCCCGATCTTCCACTCGCCGAAGGGAAAGGCGGTTACGCTGGTTACGTCGCGCGGGTGCCCCTTCCACTGCACTTTCTGCGATAGGGGGGTCTTCGGCAACCGGTATCGGTTCCACAGCGTCGGGTACATCGTCGAGATGATCCGGCGGCTCAAAGAGGCCCACGGTATAGATCATTTTATCTTCTACGATGATAACTTCACCGCCGACAAGCGCCACCTGGCGGCGCTCTGCGAGGCGATCATGCGGCTGCCGTTTCGCATCACGTTTGCCTGCGATGCCCGGGCCGACCTCGTGGACAAGGAGATGCTTGCCCTCATGAAACGGGCGGGCGCCTGGATGATCAGCTATGGGATCGAAACGGCAAATCCCGAGCTGCTCAGGCTTCTGGACAAGTCACTGTCGCTTTCCCGGGCGGAACGGGCGGTGCGCCTGACCAGGGAGGCCGGCATCATCGTGAAGGGCCTGTTCATGATCGGCGTGCCGGGAGAGACCGTCCAGACCATCGAGCGGACGAAGGCGTTCATCGACCGGCTTCCCTTTGACCTGATCAACGTATCGAAGTTCACTCCCTATCCCGGCAGCGACATACACCGCACGATCTCGCAATACGGCAGCTTCCAGGAAGATTGGAAGCAGATGAGCGCAATGAACTTCGTGTTCTGGCCGAACACGGTCGACCGGGAAGTCCTCAAGAGGGAGGGCATGGCCATCCCCGCCGAGTTCTATAGTAAGCCCAGCCGGATTAAAAACATCTTCAGGCGGACGATGAACCGGCGGGACGCGGCGCGGATCGCCTACCTCATTTTCCTGAAAGCTACCGGCAGGCTGCGGGGTGTTTTTGCGGTCGATGGGGAGAGTGCGCAGTGAACGGAGAAATCGTGGTTTTCTCTTGTTCGTCCTGCCGGTACGCGGCGCCGGAGTGGTGGGAATTGGCGTGGTCGCGGATTGACCCGTTTTTCGGTTATACGCCGTAAGCAATAGAGGGATTATTATAGTTACCTTGTGGAGCGTGCTATGAAGAGTACGAGATTTGAGGTCCTCAGTCGACCGGAGATCGACCAGATCAAACAGGCCACGCTTGAGGTGCTCGAACAGGCGGGTATCAAGGTGGAAGTCAAGAAGATGCGGCAGATCCTTGCAGACCTGGGCTGCGCCGTGGACGAGAAGACCAGGGTCGTGAAGTTCCCGCCCCGCGTCGTCGAGACGTATGTCGGCAAGGCGCCCCGGGAGTTCACGCTGTGCGGCAACGACCGGGACCTCACCTGGAAGATCAGCCCGGAAACGAGGGTCTGGGGTGGGCTGGGGACCGCCGTCAATATGTATGACCTCCAGACCGGTACGTACGGGCCCGCCACTATGGACGATCTGAGGCGTCATCTCATCATCCTGGACAGCCTGGAACACGTCCAGTCCAACCAGATGGATATATGGCCCTCCGACATCCCGATGCAGACGATCCCGGTTGAGGCCATCCGTACCTGGGCAATGAACTGCAAGAAATCGTTCGGGATGGGCGCCTACGGCGTCATGCCGACGCGCGATATGATGGAGATGCTCCTCATCGTCATGGGGGGCAAGGACAAGATCAAAGACACGCACCCCTACATGACCATCGTCAATACGGTCAGCCCCCTTTCCAGCGCCCAGATTCAGCTGGAGGGACTGATGATCCTTGCCGAGTACGGCCAGCCGGCGATCTTCTCGCCTGAGGCGATGGCCGGCACCACCGCCCCGATCACGCTGGCGGGCCTCCTCATCCAGCATAGCGCCGAGGTGCTGGCCCACATCGTCATGGCCCAGGCGGTCAATCCCGGGACTCCCGTCTTATTCGGCACCGTCTCCACGATCGCCGAGATGCGCCGCGGGACGGTGGCGTTGGGATCGGTCGAAACCGGTCTCATCAGTGCGGCCATCGCCCAGATTGCGCATTCCTACAATATCCCCTGCCGCGGGGTGGCGGGCGGCACCGAATCCAAGCTCCTGGACCTGCAGTGCGGCGTCGAGCGCGCCCGGACGATGCAGATGGCGGCAATGGGAGGAGTCAACTATATCACCTGCGTGGGGACGATCGAATCGACGACCGCCGGCGCCCACGAGCTTACGGTCATCGACGACGAGCTTATCGGATCGATCGAGCGGGCCATCAGGGGCATCGAGGTCAACGAGACGACAAAGGCCGTCGAGATAATCAAGAAGGTCGGGCCGGGCGGCGACTACCTGATGCAGGAACATACCCAGAAATACTTCCGCACGGAGCATTTCATCCCTTCGCTCTGCGACCGGGATAAACGGGACATCTGGGAAAAGGCCGGTAAAAAGGACATGGTCGGCAGGGCGCGGGAAAAAGCCCTGGCGGTCCTTGCCAAGCATACCCCAAAGGACCTCGACCCTGCCGTGATGAAGGGTATGAATGACTTCATCGAGATGGTTAAGAAACGGACGCTGGACGAATACTACGCCGCCGAGTGGGAGGCATAGCCGACGCCGTCGACAGGCGACGCAAATAGTATAAGGGGGATCACATGGCTCACGAACTGCTGGAAAAGATTGCACAGGCGGTCATCGAGATGCGATTCGAGGACACCGAGGGGCTTACAAAGGAAGCGCTTGGGTCCGGGGTTACCGCCGTCGAGATAATAAACAAGGGACTGCTGCCCTCCCTTGACCGGGTGGGGGTGCTCTTCAGGGAGGGGGAGTACTTCCTGCCGGACGTCCTCATGTCGGTCAAGGCTTATAATAATTCATTCAAGATCCTGGAACCACTCCTCAAGGAAGGGGATTACAAGGCCAGGGGCAGGGTGATGCTCGGGACGGTATTCGGGGATATCCACGATATCGGCAAGAACATCCTCTCGGCGCTGCTTCTGGGTAACGGTTTCGAGGTGATAGACGTGGGTGTGGACGTGAAACCGGAGATGTTCCTGGCGCGGGCGAAGGAAGATACGCCGGATATTATCGGGATGTCGGCCCTCCTGACCACCACGATGCCGTCCATGAAGGATACGATCGACGTATTTACTGAAGCGGGCCTTCGCGACAAGTTTAAGTTTATCATCGGCGGCGCGCCGCTTAACCAGAAGTTCGCCGATGAGATAGGCGCCGACGGGTACGGCGAGGACGCGCAATCGGGGGTAGAGCTGGTCAAACGGCTTATGGGGATCTAACCGGCCGCCCTGGTGATAGTTCGACAGGCGCCGGTACGTCGCCGCCCGTCGGGCGGAGCGGCGGTAACGCCGTGGCCCGATCACCCGGCTATCCTCTGAGTGATATCCGGATGCCGTCATAACAAACCCCGGTCGATGATTCGACCGGGGTTTTTGTATGTTCACGATTACGAGCGCCTTGATCTATCGCTCGGGCGGCGTCAGGGGGTTGTGCCGGTTTCGTCTCCCTCGGCCGGCGTATCCTCAGCCGGAGGCGTCTCGGTCTCGGTTTCGGGCTGGGGGGTGGTACCCGGAGAGGGAGGCGGCGTCCCGGTAGCGTTTTCGATCTCCTCGGGGGATTTCTTTTCAAGCGGCGCTTCTTCGGTTTCGCCGGTGGGCTCCTTCTCCTTGCCGTATTTATCGATATCAAAGGTGCTCTCGTCGTACGTACCGGTTATGCCCGTGGTCTCCCCGAGGACATTGAGGTCAAGCACGTCGGAAGGGGAAAAGACCGCGGCGGGTTTTGCCGTCTCTTTGGCGGCCTCGGGACGAATCATTGAGCCGGTGACGACCATTTCGCCGGACGATTTACCGGAATTCTCCCATATAGAGATCCACACGTCAACGATATGGTTAACCGCCATGTCATAGTACTGGTCGTCGGTGAGATCCTGATACCAGAGTTCTTTCGCGAGGGTCTTCAAGTCGGCGGAGAAGTCATCTATCGGATTATAGCCGTTGAAGATGACCGGGAGGTAGGCAACCTCGTTGCTTCGATACGCCTCGGCGATGAAATCCTTGGATAATTCGGCGCGAGGCCGATATACGGCTTGGGCTCCAGGCAGTCGGCGATAAAGTGGCTCACCAGTCCCATGCGCCGGGCTATCAATTGCCGGTCGGGGAAGTTGTCCGAAAGGAGATCGACTACCGAGAGACTGAGCCTCTTGACCTCGTCCGGGCCGTCGCCTTTGTCCGTTTCCGGGATATAGTAGTGCTGCCGGTAGCCGTAGGCGTAGCCGATAGGAGTCGATATCGTGATATCGGGATCGACGGCCCCGTGCAGGACTCCGCCGATATTCTCTTTGAGAAATGTCCTGAGCTGGGTTGGACACAGGGCAACGGCGTCCTTGACCATCTGGATGTGGAATTGATTATCCCAGGCCCCGGCGACACCGGGCATCACGAAGACGGCAAGAATACACGCCAAAACGACTTTTCGCTTCATGGTGTCACCCCATCAAGGAAGGCCTCGTACAGGTTTATATATAAGTATATATAACTTTTGCAAAATTATATATAAAAAAACACCACATGTCAAACTATTTTTCGCTCAAATGGCATGTTCTTTTATCTTCTCGGTCTTTATCATGCGGATATACCGTCTCTTTGAGGGCAGGAGGCGTCCTGACAGGCTATTTCCCGATGTCTTCCACGGCCACACCCGCGGGTATCTTTACGTCGAAAACTGAGTCACTCACCGGGGGGTTCACCCGCTGTTCGGTAAACTCGATGAGGGTAAAATCCCCATTCTTCTCGACGATTCTAACCTTCAGCGGGGCGTAGTCCTTCCTCATGGAGACGGATATCTCCTTGATGGCCTCTTTCGTGTCCTTCGGTGCGAACGTCAGGACAGTCACGCCGTTTGCCTCGGAAACGGTCACCGTGGCCGCATCCTTGAGGGCCCCGATGTCGTTTATCGGACCCAAACCGAAGGACATCCACTGGGGGACATCGGTGCCGGACGAGAGGTGAATCCGCTTCGCCTTTTTTAGGCTCGGGAAATAGTAGGTGACCATGCCCGGTTTAATCCCGATAACCGTATCGTCAGGGGGATCGTATCGAAAGACAATGTCGCCCGGTTTCTTGAAGGCAAACGTGCCGCGGGACGTCACGTCTCCGGAAAGCAGGGCGAGCCGCTTTTTCTGTACGAAGTGCGCGGTAAAGGTATCGATGGTTCCCCAATAGGATTGCAGGCCGGTCAGAACCTCATCGACGGTTGCGGCCTGTGCCGAAAAGGAGACCAGCAGCAGGATGATAAGGGCGATCGGAATTCGTTTCATACGTCATTCTTCCTTTTGTATGAGGTCAGACAGCGTGGCCGAGCGCAGACCCTTTTCGGCCAGACCCGCCAGTATTCGGGGAAGGGCCCGGACGGTGGCGTTTCTGTCGGCCGGCCGGTTTTCGAGGCTGCCCGCGTCATGGAGCAGGATGACCGAGCCTCGCCGGGCCCGTGAGACGACGAGGTCGGCAATCCTGCGCGGATTGGTCAGTACGGTGTCCAGGCCCTTGACGTCCCAGCCGCAGACGGTAAGCCCCACGCGCGCGGCGGCCAAAAAGGTCTCGGGGGTCTTGTAGCCCATGGGGGGGCGGTAGAGGAGGGGCGCCGCGCCCGAAATCCGCTCGATGATTCCCTGGGCGTTCCGAATGTCTCTATATTGGCTCCGGTACGGTAAGAGAGACAGGAGGTGCCGATGGTCCGTAGAGTGGTTAGCGATTTCATGGCCTCCGGCGATGACGGCCCTGATGATATCGGGGTGTTTTTCGGCGTTGGCCGCCGTGACGAAGAAGGTCGCGTGGGCCCCGTGTGCTGCTAACACTTCCAGTATCCGCCCGGTATACACCGGGTGGGGGCCGTCGTCAAACGTCAGGGCCACCAGCGGCCTGTCGGTATTTACCCGGGTAATGGGCCGGGAGAAAAACGGCGCCCCAACCAGGAATATTCCCGATCCGACCCAGACAGTAAGGATTACAAAAATAACGACCCCCACAAGCGACGATCCGCTTATGAGGGCCGCTAAAATTGATATAACCGGAGTGAGGAATAGGTACAGCACGGCGCGTAGTCGAACGAGCGCCTACTTGGCTTCAAGAACGATCTTGAAGTAGGAGGCCTCTTTATATCTCAGGTTAACCGGTCCGAAGACGATATCGTTTTCATTTCGCTCGCCGGCATCCAGCGTGCCCACCTGGGCGAAATCGGCCGCGGTAATCAGGACATGGTCCTTATCGAACAGGGCGACGGCGACCCCATACTCCATGTCGTGGCCGCTATTGTTGACGATGACAAACGTCATGTAGGGGCCCCGGGTAACTCCCAGGCCGAAGCGGCCCGTCTTGGCCTCGGTATCGGACTGAAAGATAACTTCCTTGACGACGAGCCCTTCTCTTTCGAGGTTCAGCGTGATCCACTTGTCGTACGATATGCCCCTGGTAATCGAGATGTCGCCCGCATAGCAGACGGCGCTCATGACGAGAAACGAGAAAACGAGAGAGAATAGAACGAACTTTCTTTTCATTGTCTCCTCCATTGAGAAACGTCGTCAATGTGCGTCCCCTGGCGGGGCCGCCTTCCTTCGCGCCTCCCGCTAATATTCGGGCGGCACAAACGAATCGAGAGGTTTTTCGACGTACGGCGGCGGCACCACCGTGTCGAAGACCTCGTCACCGATGCCTGAGTTTGCGATGTAGTCCCGGATGGTGATTTCCATTCGGGAGCCTGAGGCCAGGTCCTCGAGGGTAATATCGGTGGGGACGCTGACCCCCCCGGCCTGTTCGTAGGTCAGGTAGGTAATACGATACCGGCCGAGCCCGTTCTCGTAGCTCTCGCGCACGGCCGGCCGCATGGTTAACCGATCAAGCACGATCTTTTCAACCAGGCTGTGCCGACCGGCATCCTCCGAAATGGAGTACAGGATGCTCCGGGCTCCGTCATGTTCTATGACGAAGACCGGGCCGGCAGGTTTGCGGAAGGCGGTTCCCAGCAGAGACGGCGAGAATGGGCTGTCCTTGATTGCGTCGGTTTTCCCCGAATATGCCAGCAGCTGCTGCGGGAGAAAGAGGATCGTCTTCGTGCCGTTGACGAGCGCCTCGAACAGGACGATGCCGAACGGGCCGATGTAGGTGAACCTGACCTTGTCGGGGTATTTGAAGGCTATGTAGCCGGTGACGGAGTTTGCGGGCTTCCCGCTGCCGTCGAAGGTCTTCAGGGTGACGGTTCCCCGGATATCGTTGACGGCGGTGTCTGCGTCGGTCAATGCCGCCACGGCCTCGGAGGCCTCGATAAGGGGGGGCATCAACGTCGTCGGCTTTACGGCCGGGAGCACGCAGGATGCCAGGAATAGGAGTGCCGGGAGCGACAAAAGAAACCGCGCGGGCCTAATCATGACCGTATTCTTCTCTCCACGCCTTTTCCGAATAGCGTGCGTAGTCCGCGGCGTATTGGTCGAGGAACTCGGAGATGTCGGTCACGACGTTGTCGGCGCCGTCATGGGTAAAATAGACGCCGTCCATCGATATAGCCTCGCGGAAAATTTCCGGATGGTCGATAATCATGCAGGGCCTGAGCGGATTGGGATTGTCGTCCTGAGTCTGCCGGATAAACCGGAAGGTCTTAGAGTTCAGGGCCACTTTGAGGGGCGTGTCCTTGATGTTATGCTCGGCGAAATGGCAGAAGACGCACGGCTCAACGTCCCCGTTGGCGTTGATGTGCAGGTATTTGCGGCCGGCGGCGATGCAGCCTCCCACTACCGGGCCGTCGTTCCAGAAATCCGCCGCCAGGATGGGCTTCGTGTTGCGGACGTGGAGCACCCACCGCCTCAGCGAATCCCTCTGTTCGGGAGTGGGCATGAGGTTGAGGTTAGGGTTCCGACCGATCGGGACGTAGGTAAAGTACCAGCCGACCGTGCAGCCCATATCCACCATGTGGTCAATAAAGGCGTCGCTCGTAATAATGTCGGAGTTCTCCCTCGTCTGGGTGGAGGAAAAGCCGAACAGGACGCCGTTTTCCTTTAAGAGGCGCATGGCGTTCATGATCTTCTTGTAGTGGCCTTTGCCCCGCCTGCGGTCGGTATCTTCCTCAAATCCCTCGATGCTGATGGCCGGGAGGATATTGCCGGCCTTGATGATCCGCGCGATCATCTTCTCGTCAAGAAGACCGCCGTGGGTGTAGACCTGAAACGCAACGTCTTTATGACGCTCAAAGAGCTGCACGACGTCGTCACGGATAAAGGGCTCTCCCCCCGAGATGACGGCAAAGAACATGCCGAGCTCCTTGGCCTCGTTCAGGACCCGGTCCATCACCTCGATCGGGAGGTCCTTGCCCTTGTCGTAGCTGCCCGCGTAGCAGCCGTAGCAATTGAGGTTGCAGCGCATCGTGGGAGAGATAACCAGGAGTCCCGGGGGATAAAACCCGCCGGGCGACTCGGAGAAGGCCTTACGGCGGTTGCTGCCGATCAACAGCTGGTTGATGATGAATGCCTTGACAAGCCGTTTGCGGTGATGGGTGTTTGTCTCCCTCAAGACCTTCTTGAATACGGTAAAGCTGGGGTGGTCCTGTTCAAAAAGGGTACGGATGGTCTTGATGGCCCGCTTGTAGTGATCGCGCGTAGTGATCTTCTCCATCAGGTGGGTCGTCCTGATCAGGTTCTTATCGGAAAAGGTCGAGAGGACGCCGAGCCCATGATGGAGCGCGTTGACGAGCACAAAACGTCTAAAATCGTCGTATAGTTTCATTCAATAATCCTATTTCAAAAATTGTAGTACGATTTGGTCCGGTCGTCAAGGAAAAAGGATTAATACTATAGTATATTACTTTTATATTATCAGAAAGGGTTGCCCGGCGGCGGATCGAATCCAGGCCGGCAATCGGCAACCGGACGGAGGTCACGCTCTCTTCCAGAAAAGGCTCTTCAGATAGACCATGCAGATCAGAAAGGTGTCCTTTACGGGGATGAAGTGGCTTTTTGCCCCTTGGCGGTAGATCGCCGATATGGGCACGAAGGCAAACATAAACCCGCGCCTGCCCGCCTTGATGAGAAGCTCGGCCTCGGCGTCGAAACGGGAAGACGCAACGGAAACCTCGCTGATCACCCGCGCCGAGTAGACCCTCATGCCGCACTGGCTGTCGGCGATGGGCTGGCCCGAGGCGCGCGAGAGGAAGAAGTTACCCACGAGGTTGGGGATGAGACGATAACGGGGGATTTTATCGCGTTGGGCCATCCTGGTGCCGATGACAATTCCCGCGGCGCCCTCCTCAAACCGGGAGAGCAGGGCGGGAATATCGTCGGGATCATGCTGGCCGTCGGCATCGAGCGTCAGCACGGCGTAAAAACCCCGCGCGACGAGAAAGCGGAACCCGGTCTTGAGAGCCTCTCCCTTGCCGCGGTTGTTCAGGTGCCTGATGACGGTGGCGCCGGCCCCGGCGGCTACCTTGCCGGTGCCGTCATCGGAGCCGTCGTCGATCACCAGGACGTACCCCACGTGCCTTTTCGTGCCCGAGACGATCGCAGCGATCGTCTCTCGGGCATTATAGGCAGGGATAAGGGCGGCTATCGTTTGAAGCTCTTTCGATGCCCCGGACCTTTGTGCGGGAAGATTCTGCTCCATTCAAGTACCAGCGGGGACGCGACGAAGATGGAGGAATAGGCGCCCATGATAAAACCAACGGCGAGCCCGAAGGCGATTTCGTAAATCGCCCCGCCACCCAAAAAGAGGAGCGCGAAGACCGCCAGCAACGTCACGCCCACGGTGATGACCGTCCTGGAGAGGGTCTCGTTGATGCTCCTGTTCATCACCTCGGCCTCGGGGGTTTTGCCGGCCTTCCTCAGGTTTTCCCTGATCCGGTCGTAGACCACGATCGTGTCGTTAACGGAATAACCGATGACGGTCAACACCGCCGCGATGACCGGGAGGTTCACCTCCATGTTGGTGATCGAGTAGGCCCCGATGACGATCATGGCGTCGTGGGCGAGGGCCACCACGGCGCCGACGGCGAACCGGAGCTCGAAGCGGACCGCAACGTAGATGAGGATACCCCCGCAGGCCAGAAACACCGCCCAGAGGGCCTTTTTCTGGAGGTCCTTTCCGACCTTCGGGCCGACCATCTCGACGCGCCTGACCTCATACGATCCCGCCCCGAAGGCCGTGGTGAAGGCCTCCTCTACGTTAGCCGACAGGGTCGTGCTATCCACGTCGGTCTTGATGACCCTGATGATGTACTCGTTTTCCCGGCCCCCCGAGAAGTCCTGGACGGTGGCGTCGGAAAGACCGATGGTGGTCAGTGCGTCTCTGAGCTGGGGGATCGTCACGTTCTTTGAGAATTTCACCTGGATCAGGTGCCCCCCGGAGAAGTCGATGCCGTACCGCGGCCCCCCGTGAACGATAAGCGAGACGACGGCGACGGCCAGCAGCGCCAGCGAGACGATATATGCGAACTTACGCTTTCCGATGAAATCGTAATTCGTACCCGGCTTGATTAATTCCATGGATATCCCCCGTTTATACGCTCAGTCGTTTGACTCTGATGCGTGACAAAGCGAAATCAAATATGGCATGCGTGACGAAGATGGCGGTAAAGAGGGTGGCGATAATACCGATGCACAACGTCACCGCAAATCCCTTGATCGGCCCCGTCCCGAACTGGAAGAGTACCAGCCCCGCGATCAGGGTGGTGATGTTTGCGTCCATGATGACGGTAAATGCCTTATCGTAGCCCCCCTCGAGCGCCGCGCGCGGCGTCTTGCCCAGCCTGAGCTCTTCCCTGATCCGCTCGTTTATCAGGACGTTGGCGTCCACCGCCATACCCAGCGTCAGTGCGATGCCGGCGATGCCCGGCAGAGTCAGGGTCGCCTGAAATGCGCTCAGGACGGCCATGATGATGATAAGGTTCAGTATCAGCGCGGTATCGGCCACGAGCCCCGATACGCCGTAGTAGATGACCATAAACAGGACGATCAGTGCAACCCCGACGGCCGTGGCGAGAAATCCCCGGCGGATCGAGTCCGACCCGAGAGACGGCCCGACGGTCCGTTCTTCGAGCACCGTAATGGTTGCCGGTAGCGCCCCGGATCTCAGCACGATGGCCAGGTTCTTGGCCTCCTCTTCGGAAAAGTTGCCGGTGATGATCGCCGAGCCGCCGGTTATCTTGGTCTGGATGACCGGGGCCGAATAAACGCTGTTATCCAGGACAATGGCAAGCCGCCTTCCCACGTTATCGCCGGAGACCTGCGCGAAGTGGGCCTCACCCGAGGAATTGAACTCGATCTGGACGTAGGGTTTCGCGCCCTTGCTGCTGTCGAACCTCACGCCGGCGTCCGAGATCGCCTCGCCGGTCATCAGCGTGCTCTCTTCGATCAGGTAGGGCTTCTCTTCGATGATCCGGCCGCTCTCGAGATCACGCACCTTCTCGTAAAGAACCTCGTCGCCCTCGGGAACCTCTCCGGCCAGCGCCGCTTCCAGGTCGTTCGTATCGTCCACGAGCTTGAACTCAAGCAGTGCGACCTTCTTGATGAGGGACTTGGCCGACTCGGGATCGGTGAGGCCCGGCAGCTGCACGAGGATGTCGTAATCACCCTGGCGGGTAATTTCGGGCTCGGCCAGCCCGAGCTCATCCACGCGGTTGCGGATGGTCTCCAGCGTCTGTTCTATGGTCCGCTCCCGAAAGGAGTTCAGCGACTTCTCGTTGTAGGTGAAGGTAATGTCGGTATTTCCCTCGTTGGTGACCGAATCGGTGACTTCGAGATAGTCGTAGCGCTTCTCGATGTAGTCGCGCACGGCCCCCTCCTTTTCGGGATCGGTGATAACCACGGACATCGCCGTTTCGCCCTTGCGGGTTACCGAGGAGTAGGGAATCTTCTCTTCATCGAGGTACCCCTTGATCTCGACGGTCGATCGATCCATGGAATTCTCGAGTGCCTCGTCGAGGTTGACCCCCAACAGCAGGTACATGCCGCCCTTGAGGTCAAGGCCGAGGTGGAGGGTCTTGGTGGGGAGCGGCTCTTTCCAGTAATCTGGCAACCCGAAGCCGAAATAGCCAGATATCGTCGGCATCAGGTAAAAGAGGCCGCCCAACAGCACAACGAGGATAATGGCGAATCTGATTCGTAAGTCTTTGATCATTGCAATTCTCCCCAGTAGCTGACAGGGTTTACGGGCGAGCCGGCACGACCGGGACGTTTTCGCGGCTATTTGCCGTCTTGCCGTCGCGGTCAGCGGCCCTCCCCCCGCCAGAGACCGGCAGGGGGCCGCAGTTCGTATTACAGGACGGCGTCCCCGCGTTAAACACGCGGGACGCCGTTATCCTGGTCTGTTGTTACTTTCCGGTGTCGCCCATATTATTGACCGCGGCAATCGAGGACCTGGTGACCTTTATCCTGACGTTAGGCGCGATCTCGACGGTAGCGACGTTCTCGGCGACTCCAACGACCGACCCGTGGATGCCGCCGGCGGTAATGACGTTGTCGCCCTTTTTCAGCTCGGTGATCATCCGCTGATGCTCTTTCTGCCGCTTCTGCTGCGGCCGGATCAACAGGAAATAGAAGATCACGAAGATCAGGATGATCGGCAGAAACGCGGTAACGCTGCCCAGGAGGCCGCCCTCTTCGCCGGAGGGCTGGGCCATGGCGAAAAATATCTCAATCGGTATCATCTTTGTTTTCTCCCTCTGTACGTGACAAAAAATCTTTTTGAAACGCCGCGTATCGATCCGCGGCAATCGCCTCTCTAATTGTGCCCATCAGGCACAGGTAATAGGAGAGGTTGTGTATCGTATTGAGCGTCGAAGAGAGGATCTCGTGCGCCATGAACAGGTGGCGCAGGTATCCCCGGGAAAAATTGGCGCACGTATAACAGCCGCACGCCTCGTCTATCGGGCTCTCGTCTCTCAGGTAGCGCTCGTTCTTGATGACGAGCCTGCCCGTGGAGGTAAAGAGCGTCCCGTTTCTCGCGTTCCGGGTCGGCATGACGCAGTCGAACATGTCGGCCCCGAACCCCGAGAGAGTGACGAGGTCCTCCGGCGTGCCGACCCCCATGATGTACCGGGGTTTGCCGGGGGGGAGCTGTTCGAGCGCGATTTGGGCCATCTCGTACATGAGCCCCTTGGCCTCCCCCACCGAGAGCCCGCCGACGGCGTACCCGGGGAAATCCATCTCGACCGTCCGCCCGGCGGACGCCCGCCGGAGGTCGGGATACATGCCCCCCTGCACGATCCCGAAAAGGGCCTGGTCCGTGCGGGTGCGGGCGTCGCGGCAGCGCCGCGCCCACGAAAGCGTCAGCTCCATGGAGGCCCGCGTTTCGTCCCATGACGACGGGTAGGAGGTGCATTCGTCCAGACACATGATGATGTCGGCCCCCAGCGCCTCCTGGATCGACACGGCGCCCTCCGGCCTGAGGAAATGGGAAGAGCCGTCCAGATGCGAGACGAACTTCACGCCATCTTCGGTGAGCTTCCTCAGCGCCCCAAGGCTGTAGATCTGAAACCCGCCGCTGTCGGTCAGGATCGGCCGGTCCCACCCCATGAAGGAGTGGAGCCCGCCGAGATCCGCCACGACGCGGTACCCCGGCCTCAGATACAGGTGATACGTATTTGAAAGAACAATCTCGGCGCCGATCTCGGAGAGGTCCCGTGGGCTCATCGCCTTGACCGTCCCCTGGGTGCCGACCGGCATAAACGCCGGTGTATGAAACGTCCCGTGGGGGGTGAGATACTGCCCCGCCCGGGCCGCGGTGTCGCTGCTGGTGTGCGTTATCGTATACGAGAACATCGGCCCCTTTCGTCACAGGTTCGACCGCCGGCCTCGCTTTCGGGCCGGGCAGCTGTCTGAATGAGAACAGGGGCCTACCCTCCTCATCCCCCGCTCACGTGATCAACATCGCGTCGCCGTAGCTGAAGAACCGGTAGCGTTCCCCCACGGCCTGCCGGTACGCCTCGCGGATGAGCTCGCGTCCCGAAAACGCCGAGACCAGCACCAACAGCGTCGATCTCGGCAGATGGAAGTTGGTCACGAGCGCGTCCACTGCCCGGAAACGAAATCCGGGCGTGATAAAGAGAGACGTCTCGCCGGGCCCCGGCAAAAGCCGATCCTGTTGCCCCTGCGCCGCCGCGCCCTCCAGCGCCCGGGTCGTCGTGGTGCCCACGGCGATCACGCGGCCGCCGCGGCCCCTCGTATCGTTGACGGCCTCGGCCGTCCGGGGCGAAATATCGTAGCGCTCGGCGTGCATACGGTGGCCCTCGATCTCTTCGGTCCGGATCGGCAGAAACGTGCCGATACCCACGGAGAGCGTCACCGCCGAAAACCTCGCGCCGGCATCCTCGATCCGCCGCATCATCGCGTCGGTAAAGTGCAGGCCCGCCGTCGGGGCGGCCACCGACCCGGGGTCCCGCGCGTACACGGTCTGGTAGCGGTCCCGGTCGGACGCGGGGTCGTCTCCCGCGCTGCGCTTGATATAGGGCGGCAGCGGGGGTCTGCCCCACGTGTCCAGATAATCAAAGAGCCCATCGGGAAAGCGGGCGGCGATGCGCCACGGCCCGCCATCACCCTTTTCCCGGCCCATGATCCGGGCCTCTATCTCCCCCGGCAGCACGATCGTCGTTTCCGGCTTTATGCCCCTGCCGGAGATCAGGCAGGTGGCGCCGGCCTGGTCCTCGTCCAGAAACAGGATCGAGAGCCTGCCACCGGTCGTCTTTTTCGCCTCTACCCGCGCGGGTATCACCTTCGTGTCGTTGACGACCAGGAGATCGCCGGGACGGATATAGGAGACAAGATCCCTAAACGCGCGGTGCTCAATCGTCCGGCGGCCCCGGTTCAATACCATGAGCCGGGAGTCTCCCCTCGTTTCCGGGGGGCGCTGGGCGATCAGATCCTCCGGCAGGTCGTAGTCGAAATCGGAGAGATTCACGGCTCCGCCGGGCCGTTGCCCGCCCCTGAAGGGATCAAAGGGAATTTCACTCCTCTCCCGCTCTTCTGCATCCCCGCGCCGGAAAAAAAGGGAATTGCCAAATTCTGTATTTTAAACAGTTTTATGAACTATTGTCAAGAAATTAGTGGAGAAGGCCCGTGAGGACGCGGGCGCCGACGTAGACGAGGATAAGCCCGGCCAGGAGCGCCGTAAACCCCACGGCCCGCAGCACGCGGTCGGGGATGGTGGCGATCAGGGCCGTGAAGCGCTTGACGGCCTGGGGCGAGGCGGCGTAGGGAATCCCCTCGATGATGAAGACGAACCCGAGGGCGACGACGAGGACGGTAAGGTCCATGGGCGTTTTGGTTCCTGTATGGATTACTGTTTGTATCTGCTCTATCGTAGGCGTCGGGGGGGACGGTTGTCAAGGGAAAAAGGTGGAGAGGACTAAGGGGCGCTGTAATTGATTACAGGGAATTTCGATAAACCGCAAGAATAGTAATTAAGTATAGAACCCTCCAGATTAGGCCGTTAAGCCGCCGCATACCCCCCCTAATTAACCCCCCTTTACATATGTTCATACAAGATGTACTAAAATAGAATAGTAATAAATTATTAACACCTTTTTTATTAAAGGAGACGGATATGACCCTGACCGCCGTTTCTGCCCCTCCGCAATTTGTTGATGCCTTTGCCGCCATGGAATTGAGAATCAAGGCCTTCTTCTCAGAAGTCACTATGATGCCCGAAATGGGAAAGATGGAGATCGGCGGGATGAGGTTCCGCTATTCCCAGAGCGAGGGACTGGCGACCGCCTTCAGGGAGACGCTCACCGGCGTATACGGCGAAAAGGGGGCGGAGCAGATCCTCTATAAGCTGGGTAAATCCCTCGGCGCCGTCGAGGGCACGACGTTCCACAAACGGTTCGGGCTTACCGAGCCCCTCGAGAAGCTTGCGGCCGGCCCCGTCTATTTCGCCTATTCGGGATGGGCTTTCGTGGAGATACTGCCGTCCAGCGCGCCAAGACCGGACGAAGACTACATCCTGACCTATAACCACCCGAATTCCTTCGAGGCCGATGCGTATATAAATAACGGGATGAAGGCCGATCACCCGATCTGCTGGATAAACGCCGGCTATTCGGCGGGGTGGTGCTCTTCGAGCTTCGATATCCCGCTGGAGGCCCGTGAAATCACCTGCACGGCGATGGGCGCCCCCGCGTGCACGTTCATCATGACCCACCGCAACAAGATCATCGAGCGGGTGGACCGGTTCCGTGAGCTGCTGATGACCAAGCGTCCCGAGGAGGTAACGACGGAGGAGCTGTTATAGTACGGCAGCTCTTTTGCGATTGGAATGAAAACGCGGGAGTATAAACTCCCGCGTTTGATTTATAAGAACCCCTTTTCTATACTAACTCTATTCCTGTCATTGCGAGGAGGCTGTAAGGCCGACGAGGCAATCCCGGACGCGGTAGCTACCAATAATCACGTTAGTATACAGAACAGTGTCCGAGATCGCCACGCCCCCTTCGGGGGCTCGCGATGACAATCCTTTTGGATTAAGGGGACACCAGACTTAATAGCACTTCCGCAGTTTATTTTAAATTATAGGTAATTAAGTATAGTGTCCCCTTAATTCCGTCCCTTTAATTCACCCGCAGTTGATTGACCAATCATTCACATTTTTCTTGACAAGCAGGTTTCCCTTTGATACAAACGGCGTATAATCTGCCAGTTTACGTAATGTGGCAGAGTAAAGCAGATTATCGCAGATTATCATCGACCGAAAGACAGGGCAGCCAGGGGTAAAATAATGGCCGTCAGGAAAAACAACGCGAATTCCCTTACAAACGGCTCGGTAAAGGCCGACAGGGCGATTGCCTCGTCCGGCTCCGGCTCGGGCCTGCCCCTCATGAACATCAGCGACCTCGCCAAGAGGCTCGATATCTCCCCCCGCACCATCCGCTACTACGAAGAGATCGGCCTGCTCGATTCCATCAAGCGCACGGTGGGGGGGAAGCGCGTCTTTGCCGACAATGACCTGCGCCGCATCCGGTTCATCCAGAAGCTCAAGATACTGGGGCTGACGCTGGCCGAGATGCAGGAGCTCAACGCGATCTACGAGACCCACCGCAAAAACTCCAAGGTATTCCCCCGCATCATAGAGCTGTTTGACAGCCACAAGAAATCGATCGACCACCGGATAGAAGAGCTCAAGCTCCTCAAGACCGAGATCGAGGAGTTCCAGAAGCGGATGCGGGATAAGCTCAAGAAGGAGCAGGAGTAGGGGACGGGGACAGATACACGTCGATCCGGGGTGCCACTGACAAGCTACGCTTGTCAGTGATATGGGGTTTTAGGGGGATCAACACGGACAACCTGTGGTTGTCCGTGGCACTCAGCACAAGGCGGCTACCGTGGCAGACGAAGAAAAGAAAAGCCAGCGCGGCCTCGTCCAGGTATACACCGGAAACGGCAAGGGGAAGACCACGGCGGCCCTCGGCCTGGCGCTGAGGGCGGCGGGCCACGGCAAGAAGACCGTCGTCATCCAGTTCATGAAGGGCGAGATCTATTACGGCGAGCTGGGGGCGGCAAAGATGCTCGCCCCGTATCTCGAAATCATCCAGATGGGCCGGCCCGATTTCGTGAACAAGAGCGACCCCGACCCCAAGGACGTGCGGTTGGCGCGGGAGGCCCTGGATCTGGCAAAGGAGATCGTTGCCGGCAGGCGGTACGACATCGTGGTGCTGGACGAGATCAACGTGGCGCTGGACTTCGGGCTGGTCGATCTTGCCGACGTGATCGCGCTGATCGATGCGCGGCCACCCGAG
Source organism: uncultured delta proteobacterium (assembly GCA_963735595.1). Lineage (GTDB taxonomy): Bacteria > Desulfobacterota > Zymogenia > Zymogenales > Zymogenaceae > JAFGAS01. The sequence continues at coordinate 513,731 of CAVTLK010000005.1, forward strand.
ACGGAATTGATACTTACCGGCAGGTACGCGAAGAAGGAGATCATCGACCGTGCGGACCTCGTCACCGAGATGCGGGAGGTCAAACACCCGTACAATGCCGGTGTTGAGGCACGGCCGGGAATAGAACGGTAGACGACATTAAAGTAAATGCAATATCCTCCCGTGGAGGCGTGTATGACCAAGAAAGTCGATGAAGAAGTCGTAAAACAGAAAGAGGCCTGGGAAAAGACGACCCTCAAAAAGCGCCTCGACGAAGCCCCGGAGCGGTCCGAGCACTTCACGACCATCAGCGGGGAAGAGATCGGCCGGCTCTACGGCCCGTGGGACCTGGGCGACTGGGATTACTCCCGCGACCTGGGATTCCCCGGCCAGCATCCCTACACCCGCGGCATTCACCCGACGATGTACCGCGGCCGGTACTGGACGATGCGCCAGTTCGCGGGCTTTTCGACCGCACAGCAGACAAACCTCCGATATAAATATCTACTCTCACAGGGGACGACCGGCCTCTCGGTGGCCTTCCACATGCCCACGATCATGGGCCTCTGTTCGGACAGCTCGCTCGCGGCGGGCGAGGTCGGCAAGTGCGGGGTGGCCATTGACTCGCTTGCCGATATGGAAGACCTCTTCTCCGGCATACCGCTCGATAAAGTCACCACCTCCATGACCACCAACGGCCCGGCCTCCATCCTGCTGGCGATGTATATGGCCGTCGCGGAAAAGCAGGGGGTCGGCTTCGACAAGATCGGCGGCACCATCCAGAACGACATCCTCAAGGAGTACATCGCCCAGAAATCGTGGATATTCCCGCCCCGGCCCTCCATGCGCATCATCACGGACGTCCTTGCCTACTGCGCCAAGCACGTCCCGCGCTGGAATACGATATCCATCTCCGGCTACCATATTCGGGAGGCGGGCTCCACGGCGGTGCAGGAGCTGGCATTTACCCTGGCCGACGGCATCGGCTACGTCCAGGCGGGCATCGAGGCGGGGATAGACCCCGACGAGTTCGCGCCGCGGCTCTCGTTTTTCTTCAACGCACACAACGATTTCTTCGAGGAGATCGCCAAGTACCGCGCCGCCCGCCGCATCTGGGCGCGGGTCATGAAGGACCGTTTCAAGGCAAAGGACCCCCGCTCATGGATGCTGCGCTTCCACACCCAGACGGCGGGATGTTCGCTGACGGCGCAGCAGCCGATGAACAACGTCATCCGCACGACGATCCAGGCGCTGGCCGCCGTCATGGGCGGCACCCAGAGCCTGCACACCAACTCGCTGGACGAGACGCTGGCGCTGCCCACCGAGCAGTCCGTGACGATCGCCGTGCGCACCCAGCAGATCATCGCCGAGGAGAGCGGCGTGGCCAACACCATCGACCCACTCGGCGGCTCTTATTTCGTGGAGGCGCTCACCAACGAGATGGAGAGAAAGGCGCTCGACTATATCAATAAGATCGACGACATGGGCGGGATCATCGCCGCCATCGAGCGTGGCTACCCCCAGAAAGAGATTGGGGATGCCGCCTATGACTACCAGAGGCGGCTGGAGTCCGGCGAGAAGGTCATGGTGGGGGTTAATAAATACGTCATGGATCAGGAGCCGCCGATCGACACCCTGATCATCGACGAGGCGGTCGAGAACGAGCAGAAGAAGAAGCTCGAAGCGATGAAGCAGCGGCGGGACAACAAGCGGGTTGCCGAGGCGCTCGGCGCACTCAAGAAAGCGGCCGAAGGCACCGATAACCTCATGCCCCATATCCTTGAAGCGGTGCGTGCCTACGCCACGCTCCAGGAGATGGTGGATACGCTGCGCGAGGTCTTCGGCGAGTATCGGGACCCGGGTTACGTATAAACCATACTACATAAACGATATCTATAGAGACACAACCCATGACCAAAGGACGAAGAATCAGGATACTCCTCGGCAAGCCGGGGCTGGACGGCCACGACCGCGGGATCAAGGTCGTCGCGCGGGCACTGAGGGACGCCGGCATAGAAGTCATCTATACGGGGCTTCACCAGACGCCGGAGATGATCGCGGCGGCGGCCATCCAGGAAGACGTAGACGCCGTGGGGCTCTCGGTCCTCTCGGGGGCGCACAACCACCTCTTTAAAAAGGTCATCGAGCTCCTGAAGAAAGAGGGGGCCGACGACATCGCCGTATTCGGCGGGGGCATCATCCCCGACAAGGACATCACGGCGCTCAAGGCCGCGGGCGTCGGCGAGATATTCCTGCCGGGCGACAGCACCGACCGGATCATCGAGTGGATACGGGGCAATATCAACCCCCGGTAACCCCCACGAGGATACGAGGATATGAGTATATGCTGGCCGCCGGAAGCGGCGACAAACGGGGGAGCCCGAGAAAATCGTTTTTTTCGTCATATTAGAGTCACTGATTTAGAGATAACCAGACAAGGAGGATTTCTATGAGCGACAGAAGGGTTTACGTCCTCGGGGGCGGCATCTCGAAGATGGCCGCCGAGCGCCCGGACGGCAATATTCGCGACTGGGTCGTGGAAGCGGTCATGGAGGCCGTGGTGGACGCCGGTGTTGATATCGCCGATATCGACCATGCCACGACATCGTACTTCTCCGACCACTTCGACAAGCAGCTGAAACAGGGTGCTATCTTCCACGACTGCGTGGGGATGTGCCCCAAGCCCAACGTGCGCGTTGAGGGCGGCGGCGGAACCGGGGGGCTTGCCATCCGAAACGCCTACGCCTACATCAAGTCAGGCCTTTGCGACTCGATGATCGTCTATGGCACCGAAAACATGGGCCGCCATGTCCCCTCGGACGTGGCCCAGCAGTTCATCGCGCTGGCCTCCGACACCGACTGGGAGGTCCAGGTGGCCGGCTTCTATGTCGCCTACTATGCCATGATGATGCGGGCGCACATGGATATGTACGGGACTAAGGAAGAGCAGTTTGCGCGGGTATCCGTCAAGAACCACCGCAACGCCATCTACAACGAGTACGCCCAGAGCCCCATGCGGATCACCGTAGACGACGTTATGAATTCAACCCTCATCACCTCGCCCTACAAGGTGCTGGACAACTGCCTCCTTTCCGACGGTGCGTCATGCCTGATCTTCGCGACCGAGGAGTGGGCCAAGGCCCATTCGACCTCGTGGCACCGCAAGCCGCGCATCGAGGTGGCGGGCACCGGCTGCGGGACGGACACGATGCGGCTGGCCGACCGGCCGTCCCCCTATCCCGGCATCGCCCACTTCCGGTCAAAACGCTTTGCCTCCCAGCAGGCCTACGCGATGGCCGGCATCAAGAACCCCGCCAAGGAACTGGACTGCTTCGAGGTGCACGACGCCTATTCCGGCGTGGAGATGGTCAGCTGCGAAGACCTCGGCCTCTGCGGCCTGGGACAATCCGGCAAGCTCTACGAGGAAGGCTACTTCGACCTGGGCGGTGAGCTCCCGGTCAACACCTCCGGCGGCCTCATCGGCATGGGCCATCCCGTCGGCGCCACCGGCATCAACCAGGGTATCGAGGTGATGAAACAGCTCCGGCAGGAGGTCCATCCCCAGCGCCAGGCCAAGATCATCAATGGGCAGGGCGGTATGGACTCCCACGGCGGAACCGGAACCTTCGTGGCCATCAACATCTTCCGGCGCGTGGACTAAGAGAAAGGAGAAACAATCATGGCAAAAAGTGTATTCGACGATCCTCAGAAGACGTTATATCCCAAGCTCCCGAAGATAAACGACCTGGCGCCGGGCAAGGACCGGGGCCTTGTCTCCACGAAGCTCCACGTCTTCAAGGCCGACGATCCCATCGGACCCAAGCTCCACTGGGATCCAATCCACCGGCCCGACCAGGACCCGTGGAAGGACTTCCGGGAGATCATGCGTGTCGAGTGGAAGATGGAGATCACCTATCGCCACTCCCTCGGCAAATACTCCAAGTTCTTCATCGAGCTTGAAAATAAGAAATTCTTCGCCACCGAGTGCCCGAAATGCGGCTTCGTCTACGCGATCCCGCGGCCGGTCTGCCCCGACTGCCTGGTAATCACCACGTGGAAGGAGCTGCCCGGCACGGGGACGCTTGCCAGCTACTCGATTTCGGAATTCGTGCCGGCCTTCATGAAGGTCGAGCTTCCCTACGTGCTGACGATGGTCAAGCTGGACGGGGCCGATTCTCTGTTTACCCACCAGCTCAGGAACTGGGGCACGGACCGGACCAAGATCAAGACCGGGATGCCGGTGAAGGTCGCCTATTCCAAGGAACCGGTGGGCCATCCGATGCTGCTGATGTGGTTTGAGCCGGCCTAATTAGTGTGAGGACAGCATGTTAAACTATGACCTGACCGAAGAGCAGAACATCCTGCGCAAGACCGTTCGCGATTTCGCCGAGAAGGTCATCAAGCCCAGGGCCGAAGAGCTCGACGAAAAGGCCGAATTTTCCGTCGATATTACCAGACAGATGGGCGAGCTCGGGCTTTTCGGCATGTTCGTCTCTGAGGAGTACGGGGGGTCTCACGTCGGTTATGTCTCCTACATCATCGCGGTGGAGGAGATTGCCCGGGTGGACGGCTCCCAGGCGGCGACGGTGGCGGCGGCAAATTCGCTCGGCATCGGGCCGATCTACTACTTCGGCAGCAAGAAGCAGAAGGACCAGTGGCTTCCGCGGCTCTGCTCCGGCGAGATACTCGCTTCGTTTGGACTGACCGAGCCCAACGCGGGGTCGGACGCCGGCGCCAGCAAGACGGCGGCGGTGCTCAAGGACGGCCACTGGATCATCAACGGATCAAAGATCTTCATCACCAACTCGACCTCCCCGATGGCCGGGGTCTGCACCGTTCAAACCGTCAGCGGGACCCGTCCGGACGGCAAGAAAGAGGTATCCTGCATACTGGTTCCGTCCGACACGCCGGGATTCAAGAAAGTCCACATGACCAAGAAGATGATGTGGCGCGCCTCTGATACCGGCGAGCTCTATTTCGACGACGTGAAGGTGCCGGAGGAAAACCTGCTGGGTAAACGGGGCGAAGGGTTTCACCAGATGCTTGAGACGCTGGACGGCGGCAGACTCTCTATCGCCGCAATGGGGCTGGGGGGTGCGCAGGGCGCCTTCGAAGAGGCGCTCAGGTACGCCAAGGAGCGCGAGCAGTTCGGCAAACCCATCGGCAAGTTCCAGGCAAACGCCTTCAAGCTGGCCGACATGGCCATGGAGATTGAGGCGGCACGGAACCTCCTCTACAAGGCCTGCTGGCTCAGGGAACAGGGAAAGCCCTTCGGGCAGGTGGCGGCGATGGCCAAGCTCTACTGCAGCGAGGTCATGTCGCGGACGGTCAACCAGGCCGTCCAGATCCACGGCGGCTACGGGCTCATGAAGGAGTATCCGGTGGAGCGTTTCTACCGTGATCAGAAGCTGCTTGAGATAGGAGAGGGAACCAGCGAGGTGCAGCGCATCGTTATATCGAGGAACCTTGGTCTCTAACACACCATCGCTTGCCGAACGGGTCCTTTCGGGCAACGTGCGGGCCGCGGCGCGGCTCATGCGCGACATCGACGACGGGATGCCGAACGCGAGCGAAGAGCTGAAAAAACTATACCCCCACACCGGGAAGGCCTACCTGCTTGGTATTACCGGCCTTCCCGGTGCGGGCAAATCCACCCTCGTCAACCGGATCGTCGAGCGGCTCAGGCAAGACGGCCTTACCGTAGGGTTGGTGCTTGTCGATCCCACGAGCCCCTTTACGGGCGGCGCGATCCTCGGCGACCGGGTGCGTATGGCCCACCACTTCACCGACCCTGGCGTCTTCATCCGGTCGCTGGCGACCCGGGGGCACCTGGGCGGCCTTTCCTGGTGCACCAACGACGTCGTGAACGTCCTTGACGCGATGGGAAAGGACGTGGTCATCATCGAGACCGTTGGGGTCGGCCAGGATGAGACGGAGGTTGTCTCCACGGCTCATACGACGGTCGTCGTCCTCACGCCGGGGATGGGCGACGAGATCCAGGCCATCAAGGCGGGTATCCTCGAGGTGGGGGACGTCTTTGTGGTCAACAAGGCGCGCCGGGAAGGTGCAGACCGGGCGGTCCGCGACCTTGAAACGATGCTTTCCATGAGGGGGTGGAAGGCCGACGAGTTTCGGCCGCCCGTGGTCAAGACCGAGGCGCTCTATGACGAGGGAATGGACGAGCTCATGGACGCGATCGGCCGCCACCGGGCGTTTATAGAGGGCGGCCAGGGCTTGAGAAAAAAGCGGATCGAGCGGGCGCGCTACGAGCTGGTCGAGCTCCTGAAAGAGGGCCTGCTCTCGGCGGTGCTTGACGTTCAGGGGGGGCAGGAGGCGATAGACGCGGTCTCCGAGAAGATCGCCGAAAGGGTCACGGACCCCTACACCGAGGTGAACCGGATCATCGCCGGGGCGCTCAAGCCCCGGGATTGATACGCCGATCGTTCCCGCATACACGGCGTTGTCGTCCATGCTCCCCTCAACGGAATTGATCACACGGCCCGTTAATCCGTCTTTCCCTTTTCTCCACGGTATCCTTCGATAAAACTTCCTTGAGTCCGCCGCAATAGTCATATATACTATTACTTGGAACTAACGACAGTAATATATACGAGAATGGAGGAGACTCATGAGAGATGTGGTCATCGTATCGGCGGCGCGAACGCCGGTGGGAAGCTTCGGGGGCGCGCTGAAGGGCCTCGGGGCGATACAGCTCGGGGCTACGGCGGTAAAGGCCGCGATCGAGCGGGCGGGGATCAAGCCCGCGGACGTTGAAGAGGTAATCCTCGGCTGCGTGCTGCAGGCGGCCCAGGGCCAGAACGTGGCGCGGCAGGTCGCGATGGCAAGCGGCATACCCCAGGAGGTGCCGGCCCTCACGATAAACAAGGTCTGCGCCTCGGGCCTGAGGTCCGTGTCGCTGGCGGCCCAGATCATCAAGGCCGGTGACGCCGACGTGGTAATCGCCGGCGGAACCGAGAACATGAGCGACGCCCCCTACGCGCTCACCGACGCCCGCTGGGGCTACCGGATGGGCGAGGGCAAAATCGTGGACGTCATGATCAAGGACGGCCTGTGGGACGCCTTCAACAATTACCATATGGGAATAACCGCCGAGAACGTCGCGGAGCAGTGGAAGCTGACGCGCGAGGCGCAGGACGCCTTCGGCCTGGAGAGCCAGAAGCGGGCCGAAAAGGCCATCAAGGAAGGGCGCTTCAAGGACGAGATCGTCCCGGTTATGATCCCCCAGAAAAAGGGCGACCCTAAGGTGTTTGACACCGACGAGTTCCCGCGTTTCGGCGCGACCGCCGAGGCCCTGGCGGGCCTCAAACCCGCGTTCAAGAAGGACGGCACCGTCACCGCGGGAAACGCCTCGGGCATCAACGACGGGGCGGCGGCCTTCGTGGTGATGAGCGCCGAGAAGGCAAAGGCGATGGGGCTCAAACCCATGGCAAAGGTCGTTTCCTACGCGTCGGCGGGGGTGGACCCGGCCATCATGGGGACGGGGCCGATCCCGGCCACGAAAAAGGCGCTGGCAAAGGCGGGGATAAAGGTCACGGACCTGGACCTCATCGAGGCCAACGAGGCGTTCGCCGCCCAGTCGCTGGCGGTGGTCAAGGACCTGGGGCTGGACACCATGATGGACAAGGTAAACGTCAACGGCGGGGCAATCGCCATCGGGCACCCGATCGGCGGCTCCGGCGGGCGCATCCTCACGACACTGCTCTATGAGATGAAGAAACGCAAGTCGAAATACGGACTGGCCACGCTGTGCATCGGCGGCGGCCAGGGTGCGGCGATAATTGTGGAAGGGATGTAGTCGGAAGGATAGATCGGCGGAACATACAATGGCGGGGCTAAGGCCCCGCCATTTTGTTTTTTGGTAATCTCCAATCTATATATCTTCAAAATCAGTAAAATAGCTTATTCGGTCAGCCATATTATAATTGTAGAGATTTTCCGATTCAAGCTTCTTCTTCAAGCACTCCAGAAAAACACGAATCGATTGGTGAAAAAGAAGTTTTTTCTTTCTACTATAGTAGTCCTTCTTGTTAATCTCTTTGCCGTGAACGATATTACTTCGAAGCCCATAAAAATCATACGCCCAGACCTCAATGTCTGTGGGACTGGACACTAATTCGTTTCCGCTACCGTCCATTAGTGGTGGATGTGGTCTTGTTCTTCTGTTTGTAGGAATTGGAGTATTTATATATCTATGTATCTTCCTGATAAAATCCCGCCTTTTACCAAAGCCTCCCAGAAGAATTTCGAATCCAACACACATCATAATTATTCTTGACTCATACTTAAAACCCTCTGTATTGGAATGCGCAAAAGAGACCCATTCTAGAGATCTTACTATTAATCGACATAGTTCTTTCCTATTTTTATCTTTAAGAAGATCCTCAAGTGATCTTAATAGCTTCTCATTGTAATTAATGGCCCAGCCGCTATTTATGTAAAACGGCGTGTAAAAATAAACTTCTTCTAACTTCAGTCCTCCGGCGCCCCTTCTAATATAACTCCCTGAAAACGGGGCTATGTCGTAATGGCCAACCCTAAAGTTTTGGGTGTAAAGCTGAAAATCATCAGAAGCAAAGGCGTTCACGCTATTGTTATTAACTATGGACGAAAAGCAAAGTATTGTTACTATATCTCCTAGCTTCTTGCTTTGACTTTCCTTTAAAGGAGCGAAATTATTCGGATGTTTGAATGATGCAACTGTGATTGAGTCGATGGGTTCATTTTTCGAATGTTTTACGTATTGTTTGAAAATCCTTTCTAAGTGCTCCTTTTCCTCCCTATTGCCACCCAGGTATGTGTCTTTACTTTCGTGGAAGTCCCAAAAAAGAAAGCCGTCTATTATAAGCTCATTCTTTAGAGATATATATGGAAGAAAACTTACCTGCGACTGTATATTATTTGACATATCGCCGTAGTCCCATTTACTGGCTACTATTAGATAATCTGTTGATTAAATATCCCCGTCCAATATGCTTCTTATTATCTGTAATATTTCGTCCTTCTTCTCATTTTTTAGTACTCCCACCGACGACGTTATCACCTTCTTGGAAATAGTAAAGATACTCGTCGGCACGACCTTGCTCTGGCGGCCGAGTCCACCCGACTCGAAATCGGTGTCATTGACAATAATGGCGTGTTTTTCGGACGTACGTATGGGTTGAGCGGAAATCTTGCAGGCAATGAAATCTTCGTTTTTCAAGTCAACGATGACAAACGCCGGTCGATTTTTAGATTTTGTTTGACTTGTAAAGGGGTAGTAGCAGAAGACAACTTGACCGCTTACCAGCTTCATTGATTCCAAGCTTCATCTTCCTCTTCCGAGAGCCATTCTCTATCGAGGTGCATTTCGCTCAGTTTTAGCATTATCCGGTTTTCGACTGCTTCTTCTTCGCGTGCCCTTTTCTCAAAAAAATCCCTCATCGATTTGTGGGTGATCGTCTCGCTCCCCTCCTCGGTCGGTTTCAGTCCGTGCCGGGCGGCAATCCACGGCGGCTCCTGGTGGGTCATCCGTTCGAGCTCTGTTGGGGAATAATCACCGTAGAGGTCAAGGATATAATCGATGAGAGTCTTTACTCTTTGGTCTGGAAAGTCGGGGCAATCGGGGTCTTCATCGATCGGATGGTAGGAGAACTCCTTGAATCGGCGGTAGAGCCGTGGTTGGACGGGGCCGCGCACCCAGGCCTGGATTTCTTCTCGAAATAGCGGTTGGTCATGAAGGCCGAGAAACCATCCCTGGGCGTAGTATACGAGTTTCTGCAATTTAAGATTGCTGATATTGTCGCCACGCTCGTGGAAGTAACAGAGAATGTAATCGGCAATTTTATCGGCTGTGGCGATACTCATTCTGTTACCTCCTCCATTCACAATTCCATGTAAAGTATAGTCACACTTTTACCGGCCTGTCAACAGAATAACCCCAATACGATTTTCAGTATGAAGATTATGCATTACTTTTTCTCCCACAATAGCAAAGTTTATTGTAGAATGACGCCTCTATGAGAAAGGAACCATAACCATGCCCGTCCAAAAACTCTTCTGGGACGATCCCTACCTGACCCAAATCGAGGCCGCCGTTACCTCTGTTGAGGGCGACGCCGTCACGCTGGACCGGACGATCGCCTACGCCTTTTCCGGCGGCCAGCAGTCGGACTCGGGGACGATCGGCGGATACGAAATCCTCGACGCGCGGTGCGACGGGCTGGATATCCGCTATACGATCCCGGCGGGCCATACCCTGAAGACCGGCGACAGGGTCGCCGTGATTATCGATTGGGACAAACGATACCGGATCATACGGCTCCACTTCGCGGCCGAGCTGGTCCTCGAACTGGTTTACCAGAACTACGGCCGGCCTGAAAAGATCGGGGCCAACATCACGGACGACAAGGCGCGGGTGGACTTTTATTGGAAGGGCAGCATCGCCGAGACCTTCCCGTTCCTGGAAAACAGAATCAGGGAGCTCGTGGACGCGAACCTGGATATTGCGAGCGAATTCACCGACGAACGAGAGCAGCGCCGCCGCTGGCGCATCGACGGTTTTGCAGAGGTCGCCTGCGGGGGAACCCATCCGAAAAAGACCGGAGAGGTCGGGCCGGTGAAGCTCAAGAGAAATAACATCGGCGGCGGCAAGGAGCGGATAGAGATATACCTGCCGACGGCATAAACCATCGGCAGAGTCTTGTGGGCCGCGGGGATTTAGATCGGACGGACACCGGTATGGTGTCCGTCCTTTATTTCGGGCAAAGAAATATCTTGTATCAGGTAATATATATGATATACTTATATCATGTATATCATAACGCGGGGGAGTCTATGGCCGAGCAGGCAAAAGAACGGATACGCCACATTCAGCTGGTCGTGCCGGCGGAAACATATAAGGAGTTCAAGAAGATATGCGTAGACGAAGAAACCAACATGCGCGCAAAACTCCTCCAATTGATAGACGTGGCCATCGCCGCCGGCGCCGAGGCGAAAAAGAGTTTCTTTGATATGAGCGGTGAAGAAAGGGCCGCCATGTACGCGGAGGGCGTAGCGGCCGAAGTCGCCCGGCACCACGCAGCGGGAAGATACACAACCCACGGGGACGAGCACGGCGTGTACCGTCTTTATCCCGACGGCCGGAAGCGATACGTAAATCGATCCGATCGGGACGAGCAGGGTGACTGATCAGAAACCGATTCTGGCGGTCTTTGCCGGCCCAAACGGATCGGGCAAGACCACGCTAACCCGGATCGGTTACATAAACTCCACGGGTTTGCCCCGCCTCTACATCAATGCCGATTCCATCGCCAAAGACCTTTCCATAGACGCCTACAGGGCGGCCCTGGAGGCGGAACGGCTGAGAAACGACGCGATCGCTGCCGGTGTATCGTTTGTCATGGAAACGGTCATGTCTACCCCGGGAAAGGTGGAAATGCTTCGCGAGGCCAAAAGGAAGGGATACCATATCCATTTGGAGTATATAACAACACAGAACCCGGCCATCAATGTAGCGCGTGTCCGTAACAGGGTTCAAGACGGCGGCCATGACGTGCCGGAGGGAAAAATAGTATCACGATACGAGCGGAGCATGAGGCTTCTGCCCAAGGCCGCGCGCATTGCCGACGTCGTGTCTCTATACGATAACTCCTCGACCAAACCGATTCTTATCGCCGAAAAAACATCCGACGGCCGATGGCTCATCTATCTCCAGCCGAGCCCCTGCTATTGGACGGAACCGCGCATCAGAAGGCTGCTCGAAATCAACGACAGCGAGACGGTGAACAAGGTGCAGAGTATATGAGAGTTCCGGATTTCGAATGGGCCGGGCCGATCTTTTGTCCCGCGAAGAAACACATGCCTCCTTTTGATTGCATGCCTGTCAATTATCCTTGACAACCGGTTTCCTATAGTATATTTGTCATATATCAAGAGCGGCGGATAGAGTATCCGCCGTCGCCTTATCCGGGCCATCTGAACATGGAACACAAAAGGAGATTAGGAATGAAACGCGTATTGTTTGCCGTTGCGATCGTTGCGTCGCTGCTGATGCTCATGTCGTTTATCGGATGCTCCGGCTCCGACGAACCGGCCACCGAAGAAACCACCCCCATGGAGACCGTGGGCCCCGATACGGCCGCGGAGCCCGTAACCGCCATCGACTGGCAGCGCAAGGGCGTTGACCTGATCCTCTCCGGCAATAACGATGAGGCCCTGGCGGCCCTGAACAAGGCCATCGAGCTGGACCCCACGCTTTCCATCGCCTACTACAACAGAGGTGACGTCTACAAGCGGCTCGGGCAGACCGACATGGCCCTGGCCGATTTCAAGGTTGCCTGTGACGGCGGCTGGGACGTCGCGTGTAAAGAGTATGCGACGCTGGGCGGCAAGTAACCGATAGACTATCGACCGTCACCGGCGCACAAGAAAGGCGGGGGAGATCCCCCGCCTTTTTTTTGTATACCCGGATATCTGAACGCCGTCGCTCGCCGGCGGTCGTATCATATCTCATATCCGAACGCGGCCCTATAGCACCCACTGCCCCTCGGCGTGGGTGAGCGTACCGTCCGGCGTGAGCCAGAGCCTCAGGTTTCCGCTTTTGGGCGCCCCGTTGACGCGGGAAGAAAAGCTCATCGTCGCGATGACGGTGCCGTCCGCCGTGCTCGCGCCCGTGACGTATGCGCTGACCGAGAGCGTCCCCCCGGACCTGAAGAAATCCGACACCCCCCTGAGCATGGCCGACCGGCCGGCGCCCCCGGCCGAGCCGCTGTAGTCGGGCGAGACGAGGGCCGAGAGAGCCCCGGTATCCCCCCGGGTCAGCGCCGCGGTAAAGGCGCGGACAAACCGGGAGGCCACGGCCTCGGGATCGGCCGTCTCCGATTCCCCGACCGGCGGCCCCTCCGCGGGTATATCCGATGCGCCGTCGGCGGCGGGCGCGGGAGCCTTTTCGTCCATGATGATTGCCGAGATCAGTCCCGCGTCCGTCTCTATGGCCGGCGGCTCCCCGGAAAAGGCGAGGTCGACCGGCAATTCGTCAACCGGCACCGGAGCGCCCCTGCCGAACCTCAGCCCGGATGTCCGGCCGTCCGGCGCGCACAGGGTGATCGGGCCGCCGCCGGGCCCGGTGAAATAGGCGCACCCCGCCCCCACGGAGGCGTATTCACCCCACGCGAAGATACCCATCGCCGCGGTGATATCGGCGCCGGTCTTAGGAGATGTCACGACGGTAATCGTGCCGCCGCCCATCGAGAGCGTACATACCCCCCCCGGCGGCGCGGCGGCCCGCATCCTGCCCGATTCGAGGCGGACCGAGATGTCGTAGACTACCCGGTCACTCCCGTCGTCCCCGGCGCGCCGGGGTGCGATATCCGTGATCTCGAGTGTCGCCGACGGCCCGAGGACCAGCCGTGTCCCGCCGGAGAAGGCGAGCTCGGCCGTGCCCCCGGACCCGGTGGCGATCGTATCGCCGGCGCCGATCTTTTCGTGCCGCCAGACGGAGACGAACGAATCAGTGCCCCGGTATTTGACGGAGACCGCTCCCTTGGCCCCCTCGGCACCGTCGATGCGGGCGATTCGCGCGACGGGAGCGGATGCGGCGCAGACGCTCGTATCCATCGAAAAGACCAGGGCCGCGGAGAGTACGAGCCCCGCGGCGATATGGGATATCGAACGCGTCGACCGTGGGGCGATAGATCGTCGTATCATCGTCACGTTCTCCTGTTTAAAACTCCAGGCGCACGAAGGCGCCATAGACCGCCTCCCCGTAGGACAGCGGGGGTTCGGGCGAGGCCACGGAGAGGAGCCTCACGTCCATCCCGAGGGTGCCGGTTATCCCGCCGGCCGCCAGGAAGACCTGCTCCAACCGGGCCTCGAACCCGTGCTCATAGAGGTCCTCGGCGTACCTGCGCTGATAGAAGATCCCGTCGTAGCGCAGCGACCACCGGGTGGGGTAATCGGAGCCCGGGTTAATGACGGCGGAAATCCCCGCCACGACCCGCGGGCCCACGTCCAGGTAGCGCCTGCCGGCCGCGTTGTCGTCTACCGACTCGAGTTTCACCTGGGCCATGAGGTCCGCGGAAAGGGTATAGCGGTCCGCTTCGTGCCGCCAGCCGAGGGAAAGGGTTACCGTATTGGCCAGGGTGTCAAGGTCAGCCGCCGTCAGGTCGTCGTCGCGTTCCAGGTCATACGCGGCGCCGAAACGCCACGGCCCCCGTGTGTCGGTCAGGCCGACGTGGGCATAGATGCGCTCGAACGAGACGGTATTGCCGGGGTCGGCGGACCGCTCGGAGGTATGCGAGATCGTACAGTCGAGGGCGAGGTTGGTAAAGTGCGAGCCGGGGTCGTACATGAACGGCCGCCAGGTGATCGTAACGGCGGGGTCGCGGGTGACGGCGTGGTACTCGGTCCCATAGATATCCGTCACCAGGCCCTCGTAATAACGAAAATATGCGGTGGCGGTAAACGCGTCGCTCGGCGTATAGCGCGCCCCGATCGACATAGTCTCGCGATCCGCTGAATAGGCGCCCATCGCGCCCACGAACGCCGGGTCCACGCGCTCCCACGCGGCCAGTATCGAGAGCTCGTTCCTGAGGGGGGTGAACGAGAGGGCGAGCCAGGCGGCGCTCCCCCATTCCGCACTGTCGTCCGATTCCCGGTCGGCAACGGTGCGGCTGACCGCGATTTCGCCGGCGGCGATCAGTCGTTCGTTCATTAGCGCGAGGCGGCCGGCCGCCGACCAGACGTCGTTGGCGTAGTCGGTCACGGTAGTGCCGGGGTAGAGGTCGGTGATCTCGGTATGGACGTAGTTTGCCGAGAGCGAGAGGCCGGGCGCGGGGGCGACCTCGACGCGAAGGCCGCCGAAGGCACGGCCGTAGGTATCGGTCTTGGGCCAGCGGTTGACGCCGCCCAGCGCGGAGAGGGCCAGCCCCTTCGTGGGCGAGAGCGTTGCCGAGGCCCCGAAGAAGGCGTTGTTGAAGGTGTAGTTGGAGTAAACGGCCGAGAGGTCGCCCAGGCCGATATCGAAGGTCTCGCCGGTCAGCCTCAGGCGGATTTCGTTTGCCATCCACTCCTCGCCGGGGTTCCGCTGGAGGAGCGCGTCGCTCGTGTGCCTGCCCCAGAAGGAAAACTCGACCCCGGTGCCGGAGGGAAGCGGTTGAGAAAAGGTAATCCGCAGGTTCTCGTCGTAATGCCACGCGTCGCCGGTCTCGGAATCGACGTCCAGCGTGGAGTTGAGGCGGTTACCCCAGACGGATTCGTAATAGACGTCGACCGAGTAGCTCGTGCGGAGATACCCTCCGCCGGGGAGGTCGCCGGCGTGGGCGGCAGGCACGGGGAGAGCGACGATGCCCAGGGCAAGGAAGAGAAAAGAGGTCGCTAACGTGGAGATAAATTCCCTCATATCTTCCGCGAGGAGATAGGTCCTTGTATATTTAAAAAGTTATCGTCACATCTCTGGCCCATCATGGAAATAGTCGCCTATAATCGAGCCAATATATGTGAGTAAATGACTGTCTTTGCCGTTTCATGTTAAAAACTCAATCCTCAGCGTCTCGTCCGGCATAAGCGTTACCGGTGTATCCAGCACCACGAGCGCGCCGCCACCATCGACCGGCTCGATATGCCCCGAAAGTGCAATGTCCCCCTTCGTGATCGTCGCACTGCCCGCCGTGCCCCCGATCGCCCCTAGCGAGAGCCGCTGTATCTCCAACCTCGCGTACAGGACCGTCAGCTCCGCCCGCACTTTCCCCTTTTCCACCCGCTGGGTAAACGTCCCCCAGCCCGTGCCGGTAGACCAGAAGGTCTTAAAATCGTCCGCGCTCACCTTCGGGGCAAAGCCGTAGGCCTTTCCCGGCGCGTCGAAGGTAAAGCCCGAGAGCGCGATCACCAGCCCCCAGTTGGCCATCGCCCGGATATAGTGGTTGCCGCACTCGACCTCGTTAAAGGGATTTCGGTATCTCCCGTCGTAGCGCATCCTGATGCCTTTGACAATGGAGAGCCCCTCGTCGACCATCCCCTCGCCGATCAGGTGGACGGCCACCTGGTATTCGAAGCCCGTCATGACCTCGTCGGCATAGACGAAGGGCAGGCGCGGCCTGCCGCCGTCGGGCCAGGTGCAGATGATCAGCCCCGGCTCCCCCTCCGTGGCGAAGACCCGCTCCGGGTTGATGTGCCCGGCGAGGTCGGCCCGCCAGTTGTAGCGGAAGACCGAGGCAAGGGCCGTCTTGACGTTTGACTCGTCAAAGAGGTATCCCAGCCCGAAGAGGCGCACCAGCGCCTGCCCAAAGAGCTGGTCCGACAGGCAGCCTGTCCCGTACTGGTACTTGGGGTTGCCCTGTTCGTCCTTATCCTGGCCGCCCATGCTGACGTCCGTGGCGACGGGAGAGAGCCGGTCGGCGTCCGGGTCGATCCGCTGGACGTAGTAGCGGCCGTTGAAAAGCTCGGCGTCCATCCAGGCCGCCCCGCGCCGGGCCAGCGCCTCGTACCCGGCGGCGGTATCCCCCTCCCCCATGACGCGGGCCATCCGGGCGCCCGCGACCAGCGCCCCGGCATAGAGGCTTCCCATCATGGTGTTGGGGCCGTAAAACTCGATGTCATACGTATTGTGCTGGAGACCCTCCATCACCCCGTCCCTGTCGGCGTCCCAGTATTTCCAGGCGTATTCGAGGGACTTTTTGACCGAGGGCCAGAGGCCGGCGAGCCAGTCCCGGTCGCCGGTCAGCATGTAGTCCCGGTATATCCGCATGACCCCGCCCATCTGGCCGTCGGCCGCCGGATGAAAGACCTCCCCTAATCCCGCCGTCCCTCCCAGGGCGGCCTCGGCGGCCTTCATCCCCAGCGGGACCGAGATCCGAAACGCCATCCGGCCGTCGTCGGCCATGCTGTAGCGGTACTCGGCCTCCCGCATGGAGCGCTCGAGCGTCGGGAAGAGGAAGGCGAGCGTCTGGGCGTAGTTCCAGACATGGGTGCAGGAACCCTCGCAGCAGCCGTCCCCGCAGTGGCAGCCCTCGAACGAATAGAGGGTGCCGTCGGGCAATACGATGCAGGTGGTGGAGCGGATCGTGGAAATCTGGCTCGATACGGCGTCGAGCACGTAGTCGGGCAGCGTCGAGGAGAAGAGGGCGTCGGAAAAACGCCTGGTCGCCGCCAGCAGCCGGCCGTGGTGCTCGGCAAGGTATACCGCGGCGGTAAAAGCGTCCGGAAAGCGTTGGGCGTAATGGTTTTGCCAGCGCGGCTTTTCCGTCACGGGCGCGCCGTCCGGACCCGTCCCGGTCACGTCCGGCCGCCAGTATCCCTCCATCGTGGGAAACGACCATGTCACGAAAAGCGGCAGCGTCACGGTCTCCCCCGGACCTATCGTTGTCTTCATCCCGAGCGTCGCGATGTCGCCGGCCAGCGGCGGGTAGGTCCGGTCGACGACATCGCCCGCGGGCTGCACCTCGTCCCAGAATGTCAACAGGTTCTCGAACCAGGCCCCCCGCGCCCAGGCCCGCGTGTAGGTAACGTCCGCGTGCGGGGTGAACATCCCCATGGACCCCCACCGGGGCGATTCGGGCTTCTTTTTCTCGGAGGCCATGTTTATCCCCCGCACCCCGTCGCGCTCCACGAATTCGTTGTAGTTGGTGAAGTCCCCGTCCACGCAGTTGTGCATGTTGAAGAGCACCGTCGCCGAAACCGGGACGGCCCTGGGGTTTTTCAGCTCAAAGAGGAAGACCGCGCCGGGGATGGAGCTGTCCTCCACGTTGTGGGGGACGAGCGGGTTATAGGCCGTCAGCGTCACCTCGAGCGGCATATCCGGGTCGGTGAACTCGATCCCGGCAAAGGGGTAACGGCCGGTGAAGGACGCCCGCTTCATGTGAGGCAGTCCCAACCCGGTGAGCCGGTTGGCCCCGAAACCGGACCCGGAAAAGAGGCCGGGGCCGGAGCCCGCGAGCATCCGCATCGGGCGCTCGGCAAGCACTTTTACGACGGGGTCCTTGCCCTGTTCCCGCGCCCAGAGGGTGAAGAAGGAAAAGGCGTTGATACTCCCCTTGTTGGGCCGGTTCTGGATCTCCCAGTCGACCAGCTGGCCCCGGCCGGTCAGGGCTATCGTGCCGGTGCCGATGCCCCCCAGCCCAAAGGCGATCTCGTCCAGGTACCGGCCCTCTTTCGGGGCGGGGGGCCCGAAGGTCATGAGGTCTTTTTTCGGATAGGGTTTTGCGTCCACGGCGGGCCTCGTATGGGATTTCGGCCACTATATCATAGAACGCCCCGATCTTACCCCCAATTTTTTGGGGTCGGAAAAAATCCTTGAATATCGGGACTCTATCGGATACAATCGGAAAAACACACGCGTACCGGGGAACTCCTCGGAAGGTGAATAAACCGATGAAAAAGCTGCTCGGCGCCGATATATTGATCCAGGCCCTCCTGTCCGAGGGGGTCACGGTCGCCTTCGGGTATCCCGGCGGGGCGATTCTGCCCCTTTACGACCGGCTGTGCGACAGTCCCATCCGGCATATCCTGGTGAGGCACGAGCAGGGGGCGGCCCACATGGCCGACGGCTACGCCCGGGCCTCGGGGGGCGTCGGCGTGGCGATCGCTACCAGCGGCCCCGGCTCCACCAACCTCGTCACGGGGCTCGCCACCGCCTATCTCGACTCTTCGCCTGTCGTGGCGATCACCGGCCAGGTAGAGCGCCGCTTCATCGGGACGGACGCCTTCCAGGAGGTGGACATCGTCGGGATCACCATCCCCATCACCAAGCACAACGAGCACATCATGTCGGCCGGCGATATCTTCGGCGCGGTCAAGCGCGCCTTTTATCTTGCCCGAAACGGCCGGCCCGGCCCGGTGCTCCTCGATATCCCCAAGGACGTGCTGGAGGAAGAATCACCCTTCGACCCGCGCCAGGAGGTGGCCATCGAGGGCTTCAACCCGATCCTCGAGGGGCACGGGGGCCAGATCAAGCGGGCGGCAAAGCTGCTGGCCCAGGCCAAATCCCCGGTCATCGTGGCCGGCGGCGGGGTGATCCGGTCGCGGGCGACCGACGAGCTGCTCAGGCTCTCGCGTCTTCTGGGGGCGCCGATCCTCACGACGCTCATGGGTAAATCGGCCGTGCCGCAGGACTTCGAATACTACCTCGGCATGATCGGGATGCACGGCAGCCGCACGGCGGTCCAGACCCTTCAGGGCGCCGACGTCATCGCGGCGGTGGGGGCGCGTTTCGGCGATCGGGCGGTGTTGTCCTATAAGAAATTCGAGAAGCTTGCCCGCTTCATCCAGATAGATATCGACCCGGCCGAGATCGAAAAGACCGTCGAGGTGGATATCCCCATCGTCGGGGACGCCAGGAAGGTCCTGCACGAGATAAACAACCGGCTGGAAAAGGAAGAGGGAACGATAGCCGTGCGGGAGGCGCCCGAGGCGCGGTTGGAGCGATATGACGGGTCGGGGCCGCTTTCCACCCCCGCGGTGGTGCAGGCGCTGTCGGACCGGGGCGAGGACTCTATCATCGTCACGGACGTGGGGCGCCACCAGATATGGGCCGCAAAGTACTATAACAGCCCGCGGCTCCCCCTCGGCCTCTTCATAACCTCGGGGGGATTGGGGACGATGGGCTTCGGGCTGCCCGCCGCCCTCGGTGCAAAGATTGCACACCCCGACAAAAAGGTCGTCCTGATCACGGGTGACGGGAGCTTTCTCATGAACATCCAGGAGCTTGCCACATCGAGTCACCACGCCATCCCGGTCGTGGCCGTCGTGATGAACGACCGTCACCTCGGCATGATCCGCCAGCTCCAGGACACCTTCTACAAGGCCAAACACGTCGAGTGCACCTTCCCGCCCGACGTGGACTACGTCGGCCTGGCGCGGGCCATGGGGCTTGACGGGACGAGGGTTACCGATATCGGACAGGTTGGAGAGGCCGTAGAGAAGGGGCTTTCCTCCGACCGGACCTTTGTCGTGGAGTGCATCATCGAGTCCCAGGAAAATATCCCGTACCAGTCGTACGACGAGTGATGATAGAGGAGCCTGACCATGCAAAAGATCATCTCTATTCTCGTGGAGGATAGGCCCGGCGTCCTCATGCGGATTGCCGGCCTCTTCTACCGACGGGGCTTTAATATAGACGCCCTGTCGGTGGGCAGCACCGAGATACCCGGCAAGAGCCGCTTTACCATCACGGTAAACGGCGACGAGGGCGTCCTCGAGCAGGTCAGGAAACAGGTGCAGAAGCTGCTCAACGTCCACCGCACCGCCGAGCACGACAGCAAGAACTCGCAGCTCAGGGAATACGCGCTGATCAAGATAAACTTCACCGAAAACACCAAGACCGAGATCATACACCTGGTCGATTTCTTTCGGGGCCGGGTTATCGACATCTTCGACGGGGCGGCCATCATCGAGATCGCCGAGGAGGAACCCCGCGTCGACGCCTTCATAGAGCGGCTCATCCCGTATGGGATTATCGAGTCGGTGAGGACCGGGAAGGTATCCATGTACCGCGGCAAGAAGTCGCTGTCGGCCCCCACGAAGGTGATCAAGCTGGCGGGGTAACGATCGGGCCTTCTATGCCCCCGGCAAGAGGCACGGGGGTTAAGGAAAAAGCAATGGACAAAAAATTAGACCGGATCCTTCGGATCTACCCGAAAGAAGACGAAAAGGAATATACGCTCTACATCCTTTGCGAGAACAAGCCCGGCGTGACGGCCAACGTCAGCAACGTTATCTCCCGGCGCGGCTTCAACATCACGTCGTTTATCGGCGCCGGCACCATGACCGACGACGTCTACAAGATCATCATCAAGCTCTACGCCACCCCCACGGGCCTGAAAGGGATCGTCAAACAGCTCGCCAAGCTCATCAATATCATCGAGGTCAAGAACTCCATGTCCGATGAGTTCGTCGAATACGAAATGGTCCTGGTGAAACTGACCTACAGCCCCGAAAACCACGGCGATATCTTCCAGGTCGTCAACCACTACTACGGCGAGATCGTGGACCTCACCGACGATAAGCTGACCGTGGCCTTTACCGGGACGCCCGCCAAGCTCGACACGATCCTGGCGCTCATCAGGCATTTCGGAATCCGGGATATCGTCAAGTCGGGAATCGCCGTCATGAGAAAGCACGAGGAAAACGGTAATATCGGCCCGGCATAGCGCCGGGACGATCCTGTTGGCTGAAACGCCAACCGCGGAAATTGCCCGCTGAGATACTGACTGCATATGCAACAAGAAATCCTGATACCCATTCTTATCACCGTGGCAGCCGGGCTATCTACCGGAGTCGGGAGCGTCGCCGCCCTTTTCGTCAAGCAGTTCAAACACACCTACCTTTCGGTAATGCTCGGCTTTTCGGCAGGGGTCATGCTCTACGTGGCGTTCGTGGATCTCCTGGGAAAGTCGATTACAGAGATTGGGCTGGTGACCAGCAACCTCTGTTTTTTTGGCGGAATCCTTGCCATCGCGGTCATCGAACGATTTATTCCACACGCGTACCTGGGTGAAGAGGATGCGGCGTTCCCGGCCGACGCGCCGGCCGAAAAGATACGGCTTCACCATCACCACGGCGGCCGCCGCTTTCGCGGGGGTAAAACCGCCGATCAGAGGCGGCTCATGAACGCCGGCCTCATGACGGCCGCCGGGATAGCCATCCATAATTTCCCGGAGGGGATGGCCGTCCTCTTTACCTCGATGCACGACCTGACGATCGGGGGATCGCTGGCCGTGGCGATCGCCCTGCACAACATACCGGAGGGGATCGCCGTTGCGATGCCGGTCTATTACGCCACCGGGGACCGGAAGAAGGCCTTCCTCTATTCGTTTTTTTCGGGCGTGACGGAGCCGATCGGGGCGGTTTTCGGGTATCTTCTCATCGGACCTTTTCTCACCGAACCGGTGCTGATGGGCACGCTTTCGGCGGTCGGGGGGATCATGGTCTTTATCTCGTTTGACGAGCTGCTTCCGGTTTCGTTTTCACACGGCGAGGAGCACCTCGCGATAATGGGCCTCCTGATCGGGATGGCGGTGATGGCGCTGTCGCTGTCAATTCTGATATAAGACGCGGGCGGGGTAATTACTATGATATGGACAACGTATCGCCGGCACGTACCGGCGCTGGTGATCATGATCATTGCGGCCGGATTGTGGCTCGGGCTTCTGCCCTTTCTGCCCGATCCGTTGACCGTTTATTGCTCGTTCTCAGACAATCCCGTCTTTGCCACGGAACCGATAACTCCGCTCATCGCGATGTGCGGATTCATGCTGATGTCCCACATTGTCATCGTGTTTATCGACCTATTCTTTATTGCCCCCGCGGTCCCAGGGTATATCATGGCCTTGGTCGACTGGATCGTGGAGGGATTCACGGCGGTCTTCTATCTTTCTATTCTGGGCGCCGCCGCCGATATCCTGCCGTGTATCATCGGCCTGGTCGGCGGATACCTCGCGATGCTCGTCGTCCTAGGAGTACTGTATCGAAGGTCAAAGGAATCTGTCGAGGAGGCGGCCACACCCCTGTTCAGCTCTCCGTATTTCGAGAGGGTGGCGCCGTCTTTCATGACACGGGTATTCTTTTTCCTTCGGCCAATGTTCCCCCTTTATATCATTATTGTACCGGGTGGGATCAGAATCATCGGGGTTCTCTACGACATCACCTATCCCTGGGAACGGATCGCCGAGTTGAAAGAGGGCGCTTTTTTTACGTTCTTCTCCAACCGGCCCATCAAACTGAACCAGACGTTGAGCAATACCGTGGAGATCCGCCTGAAGGAGCGGAGGAGCTATCCGTTGATATCGGTCGCGGACCGGGACCGGTTCCTGAAAACGGCGGCGAATCTGATGGCGGGAAGGTAGGGCATGCCCGTATCCGCGGCCACAATCCGGCGTAGTTACCCGTTTACCGGACGCCGGTAACGGCCCGCATAAAGTGGGCAAACTGTGACCTGGATTACGCCCCGTTTGATGCAGATATGCTATTTTGTTGCAAAAGGTATATTTCACAATGATTAGATCGTATAGTATGGAGGTAGTGAGGATGAAAAGAAGCGTCCCTGTGTTCTCGTCACTATTTGCCGTTACCCTGTTTTGCCTGATCATCGTCGGCGGAATTAATACGGCACTGGCTGCCGACGACCTGACTACGGCGTCGGTAAGCGGAAAGTACAGCACCCTGTTGATGACCCTCTACGTGCCCCAGGATCAGGGCTCGTACGGTAACTTCAACGACTACGGGTTCTATAGCAGTACATCGTACGCCGGATATACTGGTATTCCGGCGGGCTATTGGGTTTACGTATACCCGAACTGGTATGTCTGGAAGAACGTTTCGGCGGGCGGTGGAACAAACCTCGCGAAGGCCTCCGTCAACGGGAAATACTACAACCTGCTTAAAACGATCAACGTCCCCCAGGATAAGGGCTCTTACGGCGATTTTGACGATTATGGGTATTATTCGAGCACATCGTACGCAGGATATGATAATATCCCGGCCGGCTACTGGGTCTATGTCTACCCCGACTGGTACATCTGGGGAAACCAGCGATAGCTGCGTGGGGTAAAAGCCCGCTCAGAGAGCAGAAAACCCCCTTCCTTTATGGAAGGGGGTTTTATTTTCAGTTCACGGGATCACATGCAGTACGCCCGTTCGGGCAGCCAAGTAATAAAAATACGTAATATTTTATTATTGAAAAGAGCCGTCTGAGAGTGTATAATCCAACGCCAAAAAGCACCGGTGAGACAGATACCGGGCGACGAACCTGAGCGCCGAATCGTTGGGCAGCATTGCGGACTATCATCTGTTTATTCGGAGCATCGACGGATTTACGTATATGACATCAGGAAAAGTACGGACGCGCCTTTTGATTGTCGAAGACAATCCCGTTGAAACACAGCGCATTAGTCAGATGCTTTCCGAGGCGGCGGGCCGGGAGTTCGCTGTGGACGCCGTTGCCGGCCTCGCCAAAGGGTTGGGCATCCTCGACCGGGAGAGTTTCGACGCCGTCCTCCTTGACACCGATCTATCCGTCGGCTCAGGTACGGATACGCTCAGAGAGATCCTCGTCCGCCACCCGCATGTCCCGGTTATCGTTATTTCCGACGCCGAAGACGAGGGGACAGCTGCCCGGGTAATCCGAGAGGGCGCCCGGGATTATCTGATCAGGGGACGGATAGACGGCGCTACGGTCGCAGAAGCGGCCCGCCGTGCGATCGGGAGAAGGCCCGATCGTGATCGAGACGAAACCATCCATCGGGAGATAGACACGGGAATCGAAGAGCAAATGGCCCGGTTGGAGCACATAACCGAGGAACTGACCGAGCGCAATGAATTTAATTTCGCGTTGTTTGAGCACAATCCTATAGAAACCATCGTCGTCGACCTCGAGGGGAAGATTGTCAACTTCAACCGGGCCAAAAGGCTGACGGAGGGAAGGGTACCGAAGGTCGGGGAGTTGATGTATCGTGACTTTGCGGGCGGCCACCAAAACGACATGTGGCAGGAGATGATGGACGCCATCGTCGGCGGAACGGTCAAGCACTTCCCCGCGCAGAAGTACGATGACCGCTACCTCGCGATAACCATCTCGCCCTTTTCTCGGGGCGCTATCATCACGTCCCAGGACATTACGGCCCAGAGAGAGGCCCAGGAGGCCCTCAGGGAATCCGAAGAGAAATACCGCCTGGTCGTGGAAAACGCCGTAGACGGGGTCGCGATCGTCCGGGACGGCCTGATCAGCTATCTCAACCCGGCCGCCTGCTCGATCATGGGCTATCCGAAGGGGGAGCTGATAGGCAGGGGATTCCTCGAATGCGTTATCCCCGAAGAACGAGACGAGGCAGCGTGGGAGTACGAGCGCAAGCTCTCCGGAGATCAGCTCAGGTACCCCACAACGCTCAGGTTCGTCGGCAAGGACGGATCACTCCGATGGGCCGAGATCAGCGCCGTGGCGGCATCCTGGGAGGGGAAGCAGGTCCTGCTCTCCTTCATACAGGACGTCACCGACCGGAAGAAAACCGAGGAGGTGCTCAGGCAGTTCGAGGAAAAATGGCGGAATTTTATCGAAACCTCCCGGGATATTATTTTTTTGACGACGACCGAGGGCAAGATCGTCGATATAAATCCGGCGGGACTGGAGCTTTCCGGGTATACGCGGGAGGAATTCATCGGGAAGAACATAGCCGAGAGCTACGCGAATCCCCGGGATTGGGAGCCCTTCATCGGATCGATAGTAGAAAAGGGGTTCGTAAAGGATTTCGCGCTGGACCTGCTACGGAAAGACGGGTCGGTCGCCCATTGCCTTGTCACGGCTTCCCAGCGCAAAGATAAGGGCGGCAACGTCATCGGGTTCCACGGGATCATCAAGGATATAACCGAGAAAAAGAACCTGGAACAGCAGCTCATCCAGTCCCAGAAGATGGAGGCCATCGTAGCCCTGGCGGGAGGTATAGCCCATACCTTCAACAATATTCTCGTCGGGATCATGGGATACTCCGAGTACCTTTTGAGTAAGAAGGATGTGGGTGATCCCGACTATAAGGCGCTCAAGACCATTAACGAGGGAACCATCAAGGCGTCCACTCTCGTCGGGCAGCTCCTGGACGCGGCGCGGGTCGGGCAGTATCACCCCGGCAGGGTAAACCTGAACGACGTCGTAACCGGTACTCTCCCGCTCGTCGAGGGCACCTTTGAAAAGGCGATCGAGGTCACGACAAATCTGGGCGGCGACCTGCTGATTATCGAGGGCGACGCCGGCCAGCTGGAGCAGAGCGTGCTCAATCTCTGCATCAACGCCAGAGACGCGATGCCGTCCGGGGGCAGGCTCGTCATTGAGACCACGAACAGGCGGGTGGATAAAGATTTCGCGGATACGCATCTCGGGCTCCGCGAGGGGGACTACGTTGTGCTGTCTGTCTCCGACACCGGCGTCGGAATGACCCCGAATGTCAAGGAACGGATATTCGAGCCGTTTTTCACCACGAAGGAAGGGGTCGGCGTAACGGGGATGGGGCTTTCAACGGTGTACGGGATCATGAAAACCCACGGGGGCAAGATAACCGTATACAGCGAGCCCGGCAAGGGGACGACGTTCCGGCTCTACTTCCCGGCCCTGATGGATCAATCGACCGATTCCGCCGATCAAAACGGAGAGCGTGGAGGCAAGATCCTCATCATCGACGATGATCCCGGTATCAGGGAAGTCTGGAGCCGTTTCCTGTTTAGCCACGGTTTTACGGTTCTTGACGCCAAGGACGGCCGGGCGGGAATCGAGCTCTTCCGCGCGCGGCGCGACGAGATAGACCTCGTTATCGTCGACCTGGTCATGCCGGGTATGGGCGGTAAGGAAACCATCCCGAGGCTCAGGGAGATAAAGCCGGATATAAAGGTACTGGGCTGTTCGGGATACAGCGCCAACGGCCAGGCGCGGGAGATGGTTTCGCTGTCCCCGGACGGCTTTATACAGAAGCCGCCGGAGCTTTCCGAGCTCCTGGAAACGGTCAAAAAGATCCTGGACAAATAAAAAGGGGGCCGAGGCCCCCTTTTTTGTTTCTATCACGATCGATCCTACAGCTTCAGTTCCCCCAGCCCCAGCTCTTTGATCTTATCCTTCGTCGGGCCGCCGGTGGTCCGGTCCCAGCCCATCATCTCGAAGAAGCCCTTCTCGAGCCCCGGCATATCGAGGGTCAGTCCCTTGTGGGGGCCGGCCGTCATCGGGGGGCTGCCCCATCCGCGGCCGTGCATGGCGGCGTCCTTGGCCTTGAGCCCCTCGCGGACGTTGAAGGCCTTACGCAGCGACAGCAGCCGCTCTCCGATGACCCAGTAGTCGTCGGGCCCGAGCTTCCAGCCGGTCGAGGCGTTGATGTATTCGATGATCGGAAGCGGGCTCGTCAACGGGCCGAACTCGCACATCCCGCAGCCGTTCATGATCTGCATATAGACCGTTGTCGCTTTGTAGAGGGCAACGTCCTTCATCTGGCCCTTGGCTGCCTTGATCTCTTTCTTGGCCCGGGGGAAGATCTTCTTAACCCCCCAAAGGTTGCCGTACAGGAGGCTGGCGATGGTATGGCGGCCGGGGGTCGGCTCGCACTGGTAGGCGAGCGCAAAGCCCTTGTCGAGCTTGGGATCGTGCATGGGAAGCTCCTGGCCTCCCGCGTGCACGGCGTATTTATCCGGCGCCCTTGCCGATCTCCTCGGCGGCCTTACGGGAGCCGTCGGCCAGGAGGTCGCCGATTCCCTTGCGCTCGATGATCATCTCTACGAGCTTCTTGATCTCGGCGGACTTACCCCAGCCGAGCTTGAGGCCCCCGGTATCCTTTTCGGTGATGATGCCTTTCTCGAAGCATTCTATGGCAAAGGCTACCGTCCCGCCGGTAGAGATCGTATCGATGCCGGCGCGGTTGCACATCTCGTTGATCTCGACGATGGAGTCCAGATCGTCGTGGAGGATCAGCGCGCCAAAGGCGCAGAGGGTCTCGTACTCGGGCTTGTGCCCCTCGGTCCCCTTGTATTTTCCGGTCTTGATGTCGAAGATCCCGCCGCAGCCCAGCGGGCAGGACTGGCAGTGATATTTCTTCTTCTCGTTCCTGACGAGCTCCTTATCCGAGAGCTTGTAGCTCATCGTGTCGACCGGGAACTCTTTGTAGCCCACGCCGTCCCAGTTCTTGACCGGGCTGTCGCCCACTTCCGCCGAGTAGCCCGTCAGGCCGCCGGTGCCGTACTGCTTCATGAGGAGCCGGACGGTGGAGGGCTGGGTCGGGATGGAGACGCCGGTGCGCCCGATGATCTTGCTGATGAAGTTGAGCAGCATGACGGATATCTTGTCGGGCGGGCCGATCTTCTTGAACTTGTTCATGAACTTCTTATTGAGGTCTTTCATCTTCTCCGGGTCGGCAACCGTAACCTTGCCCTTGCCGCGGACGGAAAACGCCTTGAGCTTCTTGGAGCCCATGACGGCGCCCAGGCCCGAGCGGGCGGCGATCCGGCCGCTGTCGGTAACGACCCCGGAGATGAGGGAGATCTTTTCCCCGGACTGCCCGATGCTGGCAACCTGGATGTTCTTGTCCTTGAGGTCGGCCTTGATGATCTCTTCCGTCTCGACGGTGTCTTTACCCCATAGCTTTTTGGCGTCCTTGAACTCGATCTTCTCGTCGGCGATATGCACCCAGACGGGTTCCTTGGCCGCCCCGGTGAAAAAGACCGCGTCGTACCCGGCCTTTTTGAGCTCGTTGGAGAAAAAGCCGCCCGAGTTTGCGTCGCCCCAGCCGCCGGTCAGCGGCGACTTGCCGACGACCATGTAGCGTCCGGAAAACATGGCGCCCGTCCCGGTCAAGAGCCCCGTGCAGAAGCCGAGGTAGCTCTCGGCGGAGAGGGGATTGATACCCGGTTTCTGCCGTTCGGTGATGACCGCGGCGCCCAGCCCATAGCCCGAGAGATACTTCTTGTAGAATTCCTCTTTCGGCTTGATAACGTCGAAGCTTTTCTTTCCCAGATCAATGATCAGGTATTTTCCCGTGAATCCGCCCGGCATACTGGCCTCCGTTATTGTATGGTGAGTTTCAATTACCTATTATATACGTGCGGTGGGGGAAAGCAATATCTTTTTATAGTGCAAGCCCGCGTATCGGCCGATCGGCGGGTCTTGGGGTCTATACCGGGTCGATGATCTGTTTCAGGTTCTCGGGGCGCTACCTCAATAGGCTTTCAAGGATATCTATGTCGTTGGTGCTTTTATAGTTTTCTGATTCTTTCTCTCTTAATTGACCTCCAAGGATCATTTCCAGTTTTGAGATATAGTAGTGCTCTATTGTTACCACTCCTTCACTGGAATGGTAAGATGAACGGGTTTATATAGTTTTCGGTTCTTGCTGAGAGAAATAGTACGAGAAAAGTAACGAGAGGAACTTAATTGACTCCTCGATAATAAGTCTCGATGGGACTAACCTTCATAATGGCTCACAGTATATGCAGATAACAGAATCCCTGCATTTCAATAAAATCACTTCGACAGCACGTCATTGAGCAGTGCGACTAACGCATCGACGTTAAAAGGTTTCTCGATGTACCTGTTATTGGTGGTCTGTAGGAATAATAGCGTATCTTTGTTCAGGACGTCCCCGGTTATGAAAACGACCTTGTCCGCTATCTCGGGGTGGTGCTTATGGATATAGATGAACAGCCCCTTTCCGTCAATTCCCGGCATCTTAATGTCAGATATCACCGCATCGTATTTTCGCTTCTCGATTAGACGTATGGCTTCCTCCCCGGATGAAGCCGCCTCAATAAAGAACCCTCCCTCGGTAAGGGATTCCTCCAGGAGGTTCCGGAGCGACTCCTCGTCCTCTACCACGAGCACGGTCTTAACGCCTTTCGGCACCTTTACGGGGGTCTTGACCTCCTCTCCTTTCTCTTCTTCTCTCTCTTCCGTCATCGGAAGCGTCACGATAAACTTTGTACCCTTGCCCGGTTCGCTTTCCGCTGAGATGGTTCCACCGTGCTCCTTGATAATACCGTAGGCCATGCTGAGCCCAAGGCCCGTTCCCTTCCCAACTTCCTTTGTGGTAAAGAACGGATCGAATATCTTCTTGACCAACTCCTTGTCAATACCCGGGCCGTTATCCTCGAACTCTATTAGGATAGCATTATCTTTTCTGTAAGTTCTGATGATAAGCGCCGCTTTCTCGCGATCGGCAAGCGCATCGCGGGCGTTATTGATGATGTTGATAAAGACCTGGTGAAGCTGGTAGGCATCGGCGTATGTCTCGGAGAGATCCTCGGAAAACAAAGTCCCCACGGAAATATTGCTGACCTTTAAATCGTATTCCCTGAGCTTGAGCGCTTCCATCAGGGTATTGTTGATATTGACCATCTTGCGTTCCGGCTTGTGCTCCCGGGCGAACGCCAACAACCCGCCGACTATCTTTGAAGATCGTATCGATTCTTTGAGGATGACGCTCAGTTTGTTCTTGATGTCCGCGGGCACGTCTCGTTTCGCAAGCAACTGCGCGTTGCCGATGATCGAGGTGAGCGGGTTGTTGAGCTCGTGGGCTACACCGGAGATCATCGTGCCCACGGCCGAGAGTTTCTCGGTCTGCAGAAGCTGAAGTTCCAGATTTCTCTTTTCCGTGATGTCTCTCACCACGCCCTGAAAACCGACGGCGTTTCCATCCTTGTCCGTTATGGAAGTAACCGTCACCAGGGCATTGATCAGCGTACCGTCCTTCTTCTTTAGCTTCAGCTCGCGGGAGTCAATAAATCCTTTTCTCAGTACTTCCTTCACGAATTTTTCACGATCTTCAGGATCGGCATAAAAATCGACTATATTCAGGTTTTTGAACTCTTCTGGTGAATAACCGGACAGCCTTCTTACCGCCTGATTTACATCGATGATCCTGCCATCCAGTGCAGCGATATATATGAAATCCGGGGATGTCTCAAACAGGTTCCTGAACTTTTCCTCGGATTCCCTCAGTGCTTCTTCCGCCCGCCTGCGGTCGGTGACGTCGTGGATAATGGAATGCAGAAGTTCTTTTCCTTTTGCCTCGATTTTGCTGCTGAATACCTCCACATCCCTAACGGAGCCGTCCGCCCTCCGATGATGAAACTCAAAATGAACACGTTCTAATGATCTCACTTTTTCTATCTCTTTCTTAACTTCATCGGGCGGGAGCGTGTTGATATCCTGGATACTCATTTCTTTGAGTCGTTCAATCGGCCAGCCGTAAAATCTTGCCGCAGCTTTGTTCGCTTCGACAATACGCCCGGTATCCGGATCAATGATCAGCTTGACGGCGGCGTGGTACTCGAACAATTTTCTGAAAAGCTCCTCGCTCTGTCGAAGTTCCTCTTCGGCTTTCCTGCGCCCGGTCAAGTCCCGGGCGATGCCTACGGTGCCGACGACCTCTCCTCGTTCATCGAAGATCGGGGTCTTGATCGTCTCTATCCAGTTAATCTTCCCCTGTTTATCAGCCAGGGGCTCTTCGACGATCTTTACAGTCCCCAAACGCATGACCTCTCTATCGTCCTCCTGGTAACGCCGGGCCAGGTCTTCGGGCCATATGTCAAGATCGCTTTTGCCGATGAGATCCTCGGAGGAAAAACCGCACGATCGACCGAAAGGATCGTTGACTGCGAGGAATCGGCCCTCCGCATCCTTGAGCCAGGCAATTTCGGGAATGTTGTTGATAAGGGCCTTAAGGCGGCGCTCCGATTCAAGAAGGGATGCGGTGAGCTGCCCAGCTCTTCCTCGGCTCGCTTTTGTTCGGTGATGTCAGTTATCAGACCCGTAAAACCGATAACGGAACCGGCCTCAACGATGGGATTGGATGACGAGCGGACATACCGATAAGAGCCGGTTTTTGTGATAGTTCTAAATACCGCCTCTTTTTTGATTCCTTCTAAAGATTGTCTAAAGACGGAGATGAGCTTTGGAAGATCTTCTGGATGAATGAATTCGGCGAAGTTCTTCTTCATATATTCATCTGCGCTAAAGCCCGATATATTCTCAGCAACCGGGCTGATATACATGACTGTTCCGTTTAAGTCGATATTGAATACGACATCGTTGATGTTCTCCACGAGGGAACGGTATTTCTCCTCATTTTTTCTAAGCGCCTCTTCAGCCAGCTTGCGATCGGTGGTTTCTTTCATGATTTCCAAAGCGCATTGCCGGCCGTCGGGAAGCGAGATTGGCAGTGAGTGGATCTCGAGCCACGAGCCGTCCTCCATCCGGGTCTCCCGGACATGGATTGTCTTATCGGCGAGCGAGCGGGCGGCAGTGCAGTATTCGCAGGGAAAACTACTCTTCCGGTAATGCTTGTGGCACTTCTTGCCAAGCCCGCCGCCGTACTTCTCTCGAGA
Organism: uncultured delta proteobacterium; assembly: GCA_963735595.1. Lineage (GTDB taxonomy): Bacteria > Desulfobacterota > Zymogenia > Zymogenales > Zymogenaceae > JAFGAS01. The sequence continues at coordinate 545,543 of CAVTLK010000005.1, forward strand.
CGCCCGGTTCTGAAACACCAGCACCATATCCTTATCGATGATGTCTATCGGATCGGGCATCGCATTGATGATGCTTTCGTTGAACTCCTTGATGTAACCTATATCCCGTTGGGCCTGTTCCTCGCGTTGTTTTGACTCGATGGCCCGAAGTGCGTAACCGACATCCCCGGCGACTTCCTCCAACAGCTTGATTTCCTCGGCATCGAAGAGATCTGTCCGATCGGCATAGACGTTCAGTGCCCCATAAATATTCTTTCCATGAAAGATGGGGGTCGCGATTGAACTCTTATACCCTCTCTTCTCAGCCTCTTTTCGCCACGGCGCGTATTGTGGTACTGTTAAATCCTTTAAAACGGATGTTTTCCCGGTCTTTATCGCCATCCCGGTCGGCCCCATCCCCGTCGCTTCACCGTCCCAGGTCATCTTGACCTTTGTGAGATACCCGTCTTCATATCCGTAATGGGCGGCCGGCACGACCCTTTTGTGGCCCTCTTCAATCATCCCTATCCAGACCAATCGGTACCCGCTCAGCTCCGAGAGAATATGACACACGTCTTCTAGGAGCTTCTCTTTGTCCTTTTCCTTTACGATAACTTGGTTAACAGTTCGGATTGATTTCAGCAGGCGATTGAGATGAGCGATATGTTCCTCGGCACGTTTGCGCTTCGTGATATCGTTCACGACAATGTAAAGGCCCTTGACCTTCCCGTCAGAGCCGATATTTGGTATATACGTGACCAGTCCGTATATCGTGTCTCCGGAGGATACTTCGATCGGCGCCTCGAAAGTGATCCGTTGGCCGGATAGGGCTTGCTTTACGTAGGGCTTTGACCGCCGGAAGGCTTCATCCCCGATCACTTCCGGTATCGTACGTCCCAGGATCGATTCCGGTTTTTGACCGTGCCACCGTTCATACTGGGCATTGGCAAACAGATAGCGGAGCTTGCGGTCCACTTGGGCGACGGTGCCGGGCAGGTTATCGGCAATGGCCGAGAGAAGTTTTTCTCGTTTTAGAAGCTCCTCCACGGCCCGCGCGATCGCGGTGATATCGTTTCTCTTTTCCTGTCCATCCGGCCTATCCCGATCTATCTTCTCCTGCGCTTTTCCGAGCGAGACACGAGCTTTTTTTCGCTCGATGCCGTACAGCAGAGAACGTATCAGCGCAAATGCGGTGATATGCCCTTTCACAAGGTAATCCTGGGCACCCGCCTGTAGCGCAGATAACGCGATGGACTCATTTTCAGTAACGGAACAGACGATTATGGGGACATCGGAGGCAACGGGTTTCAGCTTTTTTAGCGTATCAATACCTTCACTGTCGGGGAGGTTAAGGTTAAGGAGGACAATATCAAACCGTTTTCTCGCCAAGATATCCTGCGCCGATGAAAGCCGATCGACCGTTTCCACGATGAACAGGCCTTTTTGCCCTTTGGCAAGCAGGTCCGTGATTGCCCGGGCATCGAGGACATTGTCCTCGACGACGAGGACCCGTATCGATTCTTTTTTCATCTGAATATCTCTCCCGTTGTACGATGCAAGGTTGCCTTCATAAGATATGAAAAGAGGGAAGCGGATTTACTATTGAACGGTGCAATGAGAAATATAACTGTAATTATATAATATCTTAGGGCGTTTGTCGAGATACCATCGGTACCTTATATGTTCATATATGCATGTATCCTCGATAATTATGAGATGTTCGGCTCTTTTTTTGTACATATCCATACGTTCAAACCGAAACCTTTATATAGGAGTTACCACTTTAAAATAGTGAAGACAAATCCAATCGGATAATACCCTGCCTCGGAAATCGAGGATGACAGCAAAGGGGTTTCAGTTATTTCAGGCATTTGGAGCCTGTAGAAATAGAAATATAGGAATTGGTGGGAGCGATCCGCACGCGATGGAAGCGGACTTGCCGGCAGTTACCGTCCGAGTTGCCGCGCTGCCTTCGGCTTCTCGAAGGGGGAAATTCCGTGTTGATGTCAAGGAAGTTTCAGGACAAGTTCGGCATGGGGATCATCGCGCTCATCATCAAGAGAAACGAGATCAACAAAGCGAATAGTGCTGAAGCACGGAAGAAACTGATCGAGGAGTTCGAGATCAACGCGGCGATGCTTGACCGGGGCCTGGAATACCTGATAATCTCTAATCATTATAGCGGTTTTTTTAATTACTGCCGGCTACTTGGCCGGGCATTGAATCTTCTTCAGCTTTTCGGCATAGACGAAGTTGTCGTCGTTTTCGGGGTTGTGGCAGGAGATACAGTCGGTCGCCGAGGTGAGGTGGCGCATCTTGTTGGCCGTGTTGTCCTTGACGTGCAGGCTCCCCGGTCCGTGGCAGACCTCGCACTGGACGCCCAGGAGGTCCTTCGCCGTCAGGATATTGTTGAATCCCCCGGGCTTGCGGTAGCCGGTGGTGTGGCAGGCGATACAGTTCGGCTCGAACTGCCGCTCGTCTTCCCGGAGGGTCTCATAGGCCTTCACGTGTGCGGTCCCGGAGACAAAGGAGTATATCCTGGTGTGGCATACTTTGCAGCTTTCCATCCCCACGTAGTGGGGCTCGACCGAGAGAGAGGAGGTATCACGCCTGCCTTCCTCGAGCAGCGATTCCTTTTCCTGGTTCTTTATCTCCAGGAGCTTGTCGGCGTACTTCTTGAAAATACCCCTTACATCCGGGTCGTCCGCAAGGCTCGCATCCAGAGCGATCAGGGACGCCGTCACGGTGTTCGGATGCTCCGCATCCGGCCCCTCTCCCAGCTTTTCGAGCCTCTTATTTACCTGCTCCATTTCGTCGGTGACGACCTCTTCGATCGCTGCGACGTCCTTACCCTCTTTCTTCTGGGCCTCGATATCGGCAATGAAGATATCGAGCTGCTTCTTCCTCATGATCAGCTCCCGGTGCTCGAAGGAGTCCGATTTTTCGCTTCCTGCAATAAAGAAGTTATAGGGGCGTTTGGTATCGCCGATCGAGAAATCCAGCCGGTCGATATACTTGCCCCGGGCGAATATCTCGGTAATCAGGGTGTTTTTCTCGGTGATCGGCTGGTAGAGGTTGATATCGCCCCCGTGGCCCACGATAATCAGGTCGACGGCGTCAAAGCCCTTCGCCAGGACCTTGGCGTCGTTGGTGCCGGTATGGGCGAGCACCACGATGAAGTCGGCCTTGTTCTCAAGCTCCCGTATGACGGCGGCCAGCGCGTTCTCCGGATCGGATAGGATGATCCCGAGCTCCTCCTGACGCGTGGCCTTAAAGTCCGTATCCTTCCCGATGACCGAGGTTATGCCGACCCGAAATCCGTTGACCTTGACGACGGTATAGGGCTCAAAGACGTACTTATTGGTCTTCGCGTCCAGTACGTTGGCGGCAATAAACGGGAAATCGGCCGTCTTTTCGAGGTCCTTGAGGTAGTCCAGACCCAGCGCGAATTCCTTTTCGCCCAGCCCCAGGGCGGTCCATCCCATCGCGTTATACGACTCGATGATCTTCCTGCCCTGGATAGCAAGCGTGATGTCGGGGTCGTCGCCGTAGTTATAGTCATGGAACAACAGGTCGCCCGCGTCCAGGAGGAGAAGGTCCTTAACTTCTTCCCGCACCGTACCGATATATGTCGCCTTTCTTGGCAGACCGCCAATTTGGTTGGATTTTCACCCACAGGGCTCGGTCTCGCCGAGGACATCGTTGCTGTAGACGATCGTGAAGTCGGCGGCCGGCGGCGTGTAGTTATCGCAGTACGATACGCCCATAAAGATGAAGAAGAGAGCCAGAACTATCGCGATGTTGGGCCGGAGGGTCTTACGCATCAAGGTACTCCAAAGATATTTTTGTTATTATACGATATGGGGGGGAAGCTGTCAATACCGGATGCGTACCCACCCCGCGGGATACATGCCGTTTACCCCCGAAATTTGTCTTGAATAACACTATACGAATGATACAATATACTATGTGCCGTCCCCGGACGTGACATGGATTTCCGGAGCCGTACCCCGCGTTAAACAGAGCGGATCTTTTTGAAGAGGTGTCGTAATGAAGAAAGAATGGCAAGAGGTCTTTTCCAAATACCTGAACCGCCGGGATTTCCTCGGCTCGGCGTCAAAAACGCTGCTCGCGCTGGCGTCCGTCCCGCTTCTCGGTTCCCGGGCCGCCGCGGCCGTGCCGATGGGCCTGGGCATTACGGCGTCGGGGCCCGGCCCCAGGACGCTGCTGACTAACGGGCTGGTTGTCGACGGCACCGGCACGGCGGGATACATCGGGAGCGTGCTGATTTCAGGCGATACTATCACTGACGTCGCTCCCGGTACGCTAAGCGCGGGCAATGCTGCGGTCATCGACTGCACGGACAAGGTAATTGCCCCCGGCTTTATCGACGCCCATTCGCACATGGACTGGTACCTGCCGGTCGCGGGGCACGACGATCTCAAGACGCCGTTTACCGCGCAGGGGATCACCACGTTCGTGGCGGGCAACTGCGGATACGGCGTGGCGGGTTTCAAGAAGGACACGCCCCACCGGGACCTCATCACCGCTTGGAAGAAGGGGTTGTTGGACGTCACGTGGGACACGATGGAGGACTACTTTGCCCGGCTCAGACAGGTCGGGATGACCCATAACCTGGTCAATCTCGCCGGACACGGCACGACCCGAACCTCCATCCGCGGCTTTGAGGCCGGACCGATGGCGGATGCGGAGATGACGGAGATGCTCTCGCTCCTTGAGGCCGCGATAGACCAGGGGGCTTACGGCGTCTCATTCGGCCTCCAGTACGAGCCGGGCCTGTTCGCGTCGACCGGCGAGATCACCAGGATCTGCGAGCTCGTGAAAAAGAAGGACAAGGTCGTCACCGTCCACTCGAAGGCCTACTCGACGCTCTCGGGCACCTACCCGATGAAACCGCTCGGGGCGCCCCACAACCTGATCGCCCTCAAGGAGATGCTGGATATCGCCAAGCAGACCGGGGTCAGGCTCGAGCTCTCCCACCTGATCTTTGTCGGGTCCCTGACCTGGAAGAACTACGACACGGCGCTTAAGATGATCGATGATGCAATCGCCGACGGCGTTGACGTGGCGTTTGATACCTATGCGTATCACTGCGGCACGTCCCACATTAACGTCTTCTTCCCGCCCGAGTTTCTGGCGAGGGCGCCGGAGGTCTACGACGACGAGGCCGCGCTCAGAGGCATCAAGCTTCAATTCACCTTTATCGTCAATGTCCTCGGGTTCGGGTTTGACGACATTCAGATCACTTACGCCGGCGTGGACGATCTCAATCAGTATAACGGCATGTTCCTCTCGGAGATCGCCCGGGCCCGTGGGATGGACGATTTTACCAACTTCTTTGATATCGCCAAGCGGTCAAACGGCGTCGCACGGGTGCTCAACCACCGCTATTCCAACGTTGAGATCGTCGAGGAGCTGATGAAGCACCCGAGGTCGCTCTTCATGACCGACGCCTCCGTGGAGGAGACGGGGGTGCAGAACCCGGCCTGTTTCGGGTGCTTCCCGAGGTTCCTGGAGTGGTCGCGGGATAAAAAACTCCTCACGCTCGAAGAAGCGGTCAGGAAGATGACCGGCGCCACGGCCGAGCGGTTCGGCGTTGTGGATCGCGGGTTATTACGGAAAGGGGCACCGGCGGATATCACGGTCTTTGACTGGAACACCGTCAAGGACAACAATACGGTGTCGGAGACCAGCAACGCCCCCACGGGTATCGAATACGTCTTCATCAACGGGAAGAGGGTATTGAAGGGCGGGGTCGTCGATCCCAAGATCAAGGCCGGGGTCGTGGTCGGATAGGATGGATCGCTGATGTAATTAATTATAACGGCGCTGCCCGGTTTACCCGGGCAGCGCCGTCACAGCCTCAGTTACGGGGCCCCCTCGAAGGGCGCCCCTATTTTTTCGCCCCTTTTGCCCGCTCCAGCTCCATCTCCCTCAGCTTCCGCCGCAGGACCTTTCCGATCACGCTCTTCGGAAGCTCGTCCATGAACTCGACGGCCTTCGGGACCTTATAAGCGGCCAGGTTCTTCTTGCAGTAGTCGATGACCTCGTCGGTGGTCAGCACCTCTCCCGGTTTGACGACGATAAACGCCTTGATCGTTTCGCCCCGGTACTTGTCCGGCACTCCCGCGGCGCACGCCTCCAGGATCTTCGGGTGCTCGTAGAGGAGGTTGTCTATCTCAACGGGGTAGATATTATACCCACCGGCGATGACCATATCCTTTTTCCGGTCCACGACGGAGAGGTAGCCGTCTTTATCGAAAGACCCGATGTCACCGGTATAAAACCACCCGTTCTTAACGACCTCTTTGGTCTCGTTGGGTTTGTTGTAGTATCCCATCATCAGCTGGGGGCCCTTGATGATAATTTCACCCGTCTCGCCGGGCCCGAGCTCTTTCTTGCCGGTATCCGCGTCCATGACCTTGACGTCCGTGTCGGGCAGCGGGATACCCACGGTTCCCGCCTTTATCGTCCCGCTGCTGGGGGTCATGGTCGCCGCCGGCGAGACCTCGGTCATCCCGTAGATCTCGGACATGGTGGCGCCGGTAAGATCCTTGAGGTCCCGCAGCGTCTCCGGCGCCAGGGGCGCGGCGGCGGAAAAGAACCCTTTTATGAAGGCGAGGTCCATCTTGCGGAATTCCGGGTCGTTGAGGAGGCCGACGAAGATCGTTGGAACGCCGGGCAGCCACTGCGGCCTGGTCCGCTTGAGCATCTCGATGATCCCCTTCGGCTCGGGACGGGGTATCAGGATCTGCTGCCAGCCCATCCAGATGATGAAACAGCTGATGAAGTTGCCGGCCGAATGGAACAACGGGTAGGTCGCCACCATCGAATCCTTCCCGAACTCGAGATCGGGAAACCATGCTCGAACCTGCTGCACGTTCGCGGAGAGGTTCTTGTGGGAGAGCATGACGCCCTTGCTGACACCCGTGGTCCCGCCGGTGTAGATGATCGTGGCGAGGTTATCCCACGCGCTGGCGTCCTTGACGGCGTCCTTCGGGTATTTCTTTATCAGGCTGCTGAACTCGTGGACGGTTTCGGTTTCCTCGATCTCCCGGTGCATCGCCTTTTTCACGTACGGGAAGAGCTGCTTTTTAGGAAACGGCAAGTATGAATGAATATGACAGGCGATTATCTTCTTTATCTTGGTCCGGGGCATCAACCCCAGCATGCGGGGCACCAGGAGCGACATGGTGACGATGATTTTTGCGCCCGAGTCGTTGAGCTGGTACTCAAGCTCGCGCTCGGTATAGAGGGGATTGTTCTGCGCGATGACCGCCCCGATGCGGAAGATCGCGAGGTCCGCGATGACCACCTGGGGGATGTTCGGGAGACACACCGCCACGTTGTCCCCTTTCTTCACGCCCAGGCCGATTAGCGCCTTCGCGAAACGGTTGACCATATCGTTGAGCTCTTTATAGGTGTATTTCTTGCCCATATATTCGAGGGCAGGGCTGTTCGGATAGTTCTCCGCAGTCCTGGTCAGCACCTGGGAGATAGTGACCTTCTCGTAGTCAACGCTTCGGGGAACACCGGGGGGGTAAAACTTGTACCATACTTTTTCCGCCATCATCTGCTCCTTATTGGTATTTCGTACAATATACAATAGGCCACGCGGTATTGTTACGGCCCCGATCGCGCCCCTGTGGCCGTGCCTTTTTCTAAGGGAATAATTATGTACCAGTCAAGATGTGGAGCAACAAAACGAGGATATAGTATCAGGATTTTTGCATACGTGCAAGTTTTGTTGTCGTCGGGGCCGGGGAAAACAGGGCCGATCCCACGGCCGCAGCTCCGGAACTTACTAACGGCGGACGGGCGTTGGGGGAAGCAGCGATCGTCCAGGGGGACGGACGGGTGCCCGTCGGGTGCGGGTGGTCGTTATCGGGGATCTATGGTCTGAGATTGTGGAAGGGTGGCGCGGCAGATAGGACCGGCGGATTTCACCGGTTCCGGCGGCCATGACATCGAGGGAATCGACGCGGCGCCTGAGCCCCGGCCTCAGTAGTTATAGTACGTGTCGTTGTAGTTGTCGTATACGTTGTAGTACATGTCGCTGTAGCTGTCGGAATAATTGTAGTAGTTGAAGGCGTCCGAATAGTTATAGTAGGTGGAGTTCGTGTAAGCGGTGTACGTGTCGTTATAGTTGTCGTATACGTTGTAGTACATGTCGCTGTAGCTGTCAGAATAATTGTAGTAATTAAAGGCGTCCGAATAGTTATAGTAGTTGTTATAGCCGCCCCCGCCGCCGTCCGAGTAGTTATAGTAGAGGTTCGCGTACCCGCCGTAACACTCGTCCTGGCCCTGCGTTACGACGGCGGTGACGCCGAGGGTGCCCAGCAGCGCGGCGCCCTTGGCCATACGCACCAGCGCCTCGCGCCGGCTGAGCTTCTCCGGCCGTTTCGTTACTTCTTCCTGGGATGTTTTCTTCTTCTTGTCTTTCATCGGTGCTGCTCTCGGGTATTCGTTTTCTGGATACGAACCGTTGTGATGAGATCCCCCGCCGATGGCTGTTACCCAATGTCAGCGGCGTCCCCCTGTTTATGTTAAATATACTATACGTGATGCGGCCCGATGTGTCAACTGATTCCGCGCGAGAGCGCCGCGTTTTAACGCGGGTAATTTGCCGTGCGTGATACAGATCGATACGCACGTTCATACTGCTTCGGGGAATACGCCCGCATGTCTTCGCCACATTTTCCCGACAATCCTCTTGACTTTCTTGGCCATCCGGCTAATATACTATGTTATTACTTTGACCGTTCGGAGCACGTCCGAAAATAACGGGAGCACCCATGACGGAGCCAAAAAAGGTCTTTTCGCGGCCCAAAAGCCTCACCGATAAACCGTATCATTTCTGCCCCGGCTGCAACCACGGCATCATCCACCGCATCGTGGGGGAGGCGCTGGACGAATTCGACCTCGTCCCCCGGACGACCGCCGTTGCCTCGGTGGGCTGCAGCGTCTTTCTCTACGATTACTTTGCCATCGACGTGCTGGAGGCGCCCCACGGCAGGGCGCCGGCCGTCGCCACGGGCGTCAAGCGGTCGCAGCCGGACAACATCGTTTTTACCTATCAGGGCGACGGCGACCTGGCCTCCATCGGGATGAGCGAGATCGTGCACGCCGCCAACCGCGGGGAGCCGATAACGGTGATTTTCGTCAACAATACCGTCTACGGCATGACCGGCGGCCAGATGGCCCCCACGACCATGCTCGGCCAGAAGACCACTACCTCGCCTTACGGCCGGGAGTATTCCCAGGACGGCTACCCGATCCGCATGGCCGAGATGCTTGCGACGCTGGAGGGCGCGGCCTTCGTGGCGCGCGTTGCCGTCAACAAGCCCAAGAACGTCATCGCCGCTAAGAAGGCGATCAAGAAGGCCTTCAGGATGCAGATAGAGGACATCGGTTTTTCGTTCGTCGAGGTCCTGTCCACCTGCCCTACCAACTGGCGGATGACGCCCAAGGAGGCGGCGTGGCGGGTGGAGGAGGAGATGGTGCCCTATTTCCCGCTGGGCGTTTTTAAAGAGCGGACGATGTCTGACGTTATGTAAAGGAACCACCCACGGAATACGGAGTTTTCCGTGGGGCCCGGTTAGAAGAGAGGAGTACGACAACAGCGCTTCCGGCTCGGGCAGGTTACATAGGCACTTATAAGGTATCCTTTAATGTACTTTGACACAACGATGGCCGGGTTCGGCGGCCAGGGAATCATGCTCATCGGTAACCTCTTCGCCTACGCCGCGATGGAGGAGGGCAGGCAGGTCACCTACATGCCCACGTACGGCGTGGAGATGCGGGGCGGCACCGCCAACTGCACCGTCGTCATTTCCGACACCGTCATCGGCTCGCCCATCATAGGCCACCCGATGAGCGCTATCGTCATGAACCGGCCGAGCCTCACGCGATTCGGGCCCACCGTCAAAGAGGGGGGACTGGTGCTCATCAACGAATCGCTGATCCCGGACTCCCTCGAATCCCGGCCGGACCTCAGGCAGGTCCGAGTCCCGGCCAACGATATCGCACAGAAGCTGGGCAGCGACAAGATGGCCAACATGGTGATGCTCGGCGCGTTCCTCGAGCTGATCGGGGTCGTTCGGCCCCAGTCGATTTTCGATTCCTTCTCGCACGTGCTGGACGAACGGTACCACCGCCTCATTCCCAAGAACGTCGAGATGATCACTGCGGGCATTGAATTTGCCGCCAACAACGGGGGAAAGCCATGACCGAAGACCTCAAGGTAGGTGAAAAGATCAAGCTCCTCAGGGAGAAGAAGAAACTCTCCCTGCCCGACCTCGCCCAGAAATCGGGCTTCTCATCGGCCATCCTCTCCCAGATCGAAAACCACATGATATCCCCGCCGCTGGGCACGATTATCAAGCTTGCCAAGGCGCTGGAAGTGGAGCCGGGCTATTTCTTCAAGGAAAAACCGAAATCCCCCTACGTGATCGTCAGGAAAGACGAGCGTGTTTCGGTCTCGCGGGTTGCCAGCAAGGAGGGGGTCAGCTACGGCTATTCCTATGAGTCGCTGGGTGCCGACAAGAAGGACCGTAAGATGGAGCCCTTCATCGTGACGCTCGATCCCGAGTCGCTCAAGAAACCCGCCCAGTCCACCCACGACGGCGAGGAGTTTATCTTTGTCCTGGAAGGCGAGATGGAGGTAACCCTGGGCGACCATTCGGACGTGCTTGCCGCCGGCGATTCGATCTACTACAGCTCGACCATCCCCCACCGGGTGGGCGCCAAGGGGGATTCCCCGGCCAAGATACTGGCGGTGCTTTACACCGGGGCAAAATAAACAGAACCGGGTATATCCGCAGGGCCCCGGGCGTACCGTGGGGAGAGTCCTGGAATCATGTCATTGCGAGCGACGTGGCGGACAGCAATCCCCTGACTATGAGGTGCAGGCGCCGTATCGCATTGATAACCCGACGGTGCTGCTGCGAATCTAAGGCCGTCCATTAAAGGAACGAAGTATGTGGATCAAGAAACCGGGACCGGTCACCGACCGGATTGTGCTTCTGGGCAGGGAAGAATCCTGCATCTATCTCGTGAAGGGGGTCAAGGGGGCTGATCACGCGATCATCGGCGGGGGGATGATCCATATCGTGCCGGAAGTGCTCTCCCAGCTCAAGACGTTCGGCATCGACGAGGACGCGATCACCCGGCTCCTGGTGCTGCACACCCATTTTGACCACTGCGGCGCTGTGCCGGTGCTGCAAAAGCGGCTCAAAAACCTGAAGGTCTATACCTCCCCCCGCGGAAAGGATCTCCTGGCCAACCCGGACGTCGCGGCCCAGATCAAGGCCCTCAACGAGGGAATGATCGCCATGAACAAGATGGAAAAAGAGGCACAGGAGTTCGGACTGGTCTTTGACGGCATCCGGGTGGACGGGGTCGTCTCGGGGGGCGACCGGGTCGAATGGGGGGGCAACGGCATCGAGATCATCGACGCGCCGGGGCATTCGTCCTGTTCCATCGCGGCGTACCTGCCGGCGGACAAGGCGCTCTTCGCGTCGGACGCCGGCGGCATCCCGTACGGCGACACGGTCTTTGCCGCCGGTAACAGTAATTTCACTCAGTTTCAAGAGACCCTCGAGAAATTTGCGGCCTACGACGTAGCGGTCCATCTCTCGGAGCACTACGGGGCGTTCACCGGGGCCGAGGGGAAAGGCTTCATACACCGCGCGATCGCCGCGGCCAAGGATACCCGCGCGCTCCTGGAGGAATCATACACGAAGACGCGCGACATCCCGAAAAGCACCGTTGAGATCACCGATTCCATGATGGGCGGTAAGGGTGAGGGCTATTTCCTGCCCCGGCCGGTGGTGGAGATGGTGGTGGGCCAGATGCTGCGCCACATCGCCAAGACTATCGACGGGAAGTAGGATTCGGCCGGATAATAAGGGCTTATTGGATACCTGTAATGAAACCGTATACCGTACTGATATATAACAACTGCCGGTGAGGCGCCGGTCCGGGGCCCGGGCGGTCCCGCGGCAGCGCTTCACCGATCGCTCCCGCCGGAAAGGGCTAACCATTCACACCCTCTCCGCGGTGGCGGAGAGGTCCGTGCACACAGATCCACAGATTCCCAACACCAGTATCGATTGTGGCCGGGCGGCACCGGACGCCGGCATGTCCGCGATCGCGGATCATGCACGGGAAAAGACCGGGACGCAGATCCGCGTTTTTCTTCCCCGGACAATCATGAATAAAGGAGAGATACGATGAAGATCGATGCGCGCGGGCTCGACTGTCCCGAGCCCGTGGTCAAGACAAAACAGGCCCTCGGGATGATCGACGAGGGAACCGTCGAGATCCTCGTGGACAACGAGGGGGCCGTCGGGAACCTCCAGCGGCTCGCGCAGTCGCAGAAGCTTGCCTGTTCGGTCGTCAAAGAGGGGAAATGCTGGCGCGTGCGCGTCACCAAGGCGGGGTCGGACGCCGACGCGCCCGCAGTCTGCGCCCCTGCAGTCGGAGAGACGTTCCTGATCGTCGGTACCGACTCGCTCGGAAAGGACGAGGCGCTCGGGAAGGTCCTGATGATCCGGTTCTTCGAGACGATGGCGGCGGGTAATGACCTTCCCCATACGGTCTTTTTTCTCAACGCGGGGGTCCGCCTGACAACCACCGAAGACAGCGTCGTACCGCAGCTGCGTAAGCTCGCCGAAGAAGGCGTCAACGTCTTTTCGTGCGGCACCTGCCTGAAGTTCTATGAAATCGACAAGGAGCTTAAAGTCGGCAAGACCGGCAGCATAGACCAGGTGGTGGACGCCGTGACGGGGACGCTCCGGGTGGTGTGGGTGTAGGAGGGATAAAGCGGATGAGGGGTCGGGTCTTTGGATTATGACGTATATCCAAAGATCCGATCCCGGAGCTTCCTGCGGCGTGGCGTTGCTCGTCTTCGGTTATAGGAATAGGTAGTATGTTCCTTAACCCACGATACCGCTAAACGGTTCCCTTATCCTTTGCCGGTACGGTCGGGTAAAGCTCTTTGGAGCAATCAGGACAAATTCCGTGAGTAAAGTTGGCGTCGGAATGATCCCTGATGTACTCCTCTATTTGATTCCAGTATCCCTTATCGTCCCTGATCTTTTTACATTTCGCGCAGATAGGCAATAACCCCGACAGCGTCTTGACCTTCTCGAGAGATTCCTCCAATTGACGAATAAGCCGCCCCTTTTCCTCCTCTATTGTGTTCCGTTTGAAGGCAATCCCTATGCTTACGGCAATCCCCTCGAAGAAATCGATCATCTCCGTCGTGAGCATGTCATTTCGTTTATCGTTCAATTGAAGAAGCCCTATTATTTCGCTCTCGGATCGAAGAGGGATGAGGGCAACCGATTCATATCCGTCGATGAAACAACGGCCCCTGAGGCCCGGGACGATCTTCTTCTTTGACAAGGCGTCAAGGTCGGGTTTGCCGTTCGTCCAGAAGCTCCCGTTCCTGGTATAGTCCGGGAGTATATGATCTATCTTCCCGGAAATCACGCTACCGCACAGGCATTCCAAGGAAGGGGCGGCCTGTAAATCTCTGACTATTTCTCCCGATTTATCGCGTGCGCAGAGATGCGTTTCAGCCTCAACGAAGCTTGCGTTAAATCCGCTTGTCTCGTAATAGGGGAAATCATCCCCTTCTTTCAGGCGTATTCCGACAGCGTCAAAACCGGTATAGTCCTTGATCAGGAGAAGGATGAGCATAATCCTGTCTTTCTTTTCGCCTACCTGGTTGAGCACCTCCAGTATCTCGACCACCAGTCTCTGGCGGTCCTTTTCTCGCCTCCACTCGGTGATATCGCGTCCGATACCCTGTATCGATATGAGCTTCTCTTGAACGTCGTGCTTTGGAGTCAGCTGCAGCTCCAGCCAGAGTAACGTTCCGTCTTTACGCAATAAACGGAAGTCAATTAGGGGCGTCAGGTTATTCGTCTTTTCGAAGTAGTCTTTCACTTTTTGTTGGTCTTCCGGATGCACGATACTAAAAAAGAGATCTCTCCGGGCATAGAACTCTTCCGGACGGTAACCGGTGATACCAGTCGATGACGGGCTGACGTAGTCAAACCCTCTCGTCGGTGAGAGGCGGTAGCGGAATATGAGGTCCCGTGCGCTTTCGGCCAGGAGCTTGAAGAGCTCCCTCGTCTCCCTGATCGACTCATCGGTTATTTTTTTTGCGGTAGTGTCCCTCCTGGTCTCGATGATTCCCTTGATACCGCCGCCGTCGTCAAAGATCGGATACGCATGTATGGACCAGACCCTGCCGTCGGGAGAGACAAACTCGTTTTCGCGGGGGGTTTTTACTTCGAGCGCTTCGGTCAGGGGACAACCCGGACAGATCTCGGACGCGCCGGAGAAGACCTCCCCGCACCGTTTTCCAACCAGCTCTTCGGAGGAGATACCGACCGATTGGCCCGCACATGTATTGGCCCAGAGTATTTTTCTGTCGGTGTCTATATAGATGATGGATTCCGGTATGCCGTTAAGGATGACCTTTTCCAGGTCTATGATTTCTTTGGTTGTCTCTCGCATCTTGGTCTTCCTCTCTTGGCGTGTGTTCAGGAACTCCCTTTGAATAATCTTTCTTAGCACATCAAATACATTATACACCATAATTGCGGCTCTGGTATCGGCGCTATCGTTAAAGATCGTGGGGGATCTAATCGGGTATAGACCCGGTCCGGTAATCGAAGCCGGCGGCTAAGGGGCAACCGGCTATCTTAGCCTCCCGTGGCCGAGAGACATTTAGAAAGGGAAACGGCGGGTGCAATCGCGTCCGAAGAAAGCGGACCTCTACAGTCCGCCCCTTCGCGGCGGTATCGACCGTGTGCTGGACGCTGTGATGGGGACGCTCCGGGTGGTGTGGGTGTAGCGAAGGATGAAGCAGGGGGGGCGAGGCGGCGTCGAAAAGAGGTTAGAGCCGGGCAATAGGCAAGCCGGTCAGTTGACGCCGAATATCCTGGCGTCGCCGGGCACCTTTCGAATCCTCTTTATCGACCGAATATCGTCGTCCTCATAGCCCAGCTCGTAGGACCCTCCCCCTCCGTCGGGAAGCATGATATAGACGAGGCCCCTGTCGTGGCGATAGTATCTGAAATAGCCGCTTCTGGTACCGTCCTTGAATACTAACTGGTAGACCCGCACCTCTTCCTTATCCTGCTCGTCACGGGACGTAATCCTTATCTGTATCAGGTTCCCGAGGAAGCCGCCGTCCCGGCTGTCGGTGGAGGCGCCGTCCCCCGACGCGGGCGAATTGAACGTAATATCGATCTTCTTGTTAAGGAAGCCGTCCGGCGATTGCCTGCCCCGGTCGATTCCGTAAAACAGGAGAGACAGCGCCAGCAGGGCCAGGACGGCACCGAGAACCCGCCTGACCCTTCGTCTCTTCAGGAATGTTCCCCACCCTTTGAAAACGGACCGGAATGATTGGCCGATCGCCTCCACGGAGTACTCGATGAATCCCGGCTCCAGCTCTTCTTCAACGACCTGCCGGACGATATTCGCGCCGCAGCCGGGGCAGAGCACCATCTTCTTGTTCTCGGGCACCTTAATTTCCCCGCCGCAGTTTTCGCACCGTGCGCGGATGACCCTGGTATCCGTATCCACCGGGACCGGGCTGCTATTGCCTGCCGGTCTGCCCGGGGACGATCCTTTTGATTTTCCGGCCGTTAACGATATAACGGGTTTCCTGATGAATATGCTTGCCCTGCACCTGGGGCAGGCAACGCGTTTGCCTGATTCGGGGATCAGGTCATCGCTGATAGACCCTTTGAATTTGCATACCGGGCATAATATATCCAATATGAGGCCTCAAACGAATATATAGTTGTATTTTACTATCATATTTTGCATAACCTTCCAACAACAAATACAAAATACATTGCGCCGAGACGCCGGGATCGGGCATCAAAAAAAGACGAACAGAATGCAAAAAAAAGCTTGACACGCATTCCATAAATGAATATACTGTTCGCTATTGAGGGCATCACATGATTCAGACGAAGAAGGACGACGTAAAAAAGAGGATCGAAGACGCGGCACTCGTCGTCTTTGCGGCGAAGGGTTTCGAGGGAACCACCATGGCCGATATCGCGCGCGAGGCGGGCCTGTCCGTCGGCAACATCTACCGTTATTACCGGAGCAAAGACGCGCTATTTTACGCAGTGCTCTCCCCCGATTTCGTGTGCGACTTCACAAGCCAGATCGGCATGAAGATGAAGACGGCAGAGGGCGTTGAGCTGGACAAGGTCAAGGAGTTCCGCCCCATGCAGATTCGGGACGAGGCGTTGAAATCTTTTTTTGCCGATAACCGGCTGCGCATCGTCATCCTCTTCGTCCATGCGGCGGGCACGCAGTACGAGGGGTTCAGGAAGGACCTGGTCAACTTCACCATCGACACCGCCCTCCGGTACCTGCACACGGTAAGCGGCAAGCCGCTTGACCTGACCCCGGCCAAGCGTCGGGTGCTCGCCCTCATCTACGACAACATGTACGGGGCCATCGCCGGCATCCTGACCCGGTTCGAGGGCAGGGACGATATCGCGGCGGCCTACGACTGCTTTTTCGACTATCACTATATGGGCATCGCGAAGTTTCTCAGTTGAGTTTTTTTGTCTATAAAATGAATATAGTATTCGCTTTTCGTTTCAGATCTTAATGTGGGGGAAATGGAGATGAAAGACAAACGGGAGAAGGGCCGGATGTGCGGTGTGGGGGGCGCCGACGTTAAGCGGGCGGGGGCGGCCGGGGCGTGCGGCGTGCGCGGTGGTGCGCCGGAGCCGTCCGGCAGTACGGCGAAGCGCGGTACAGCAAAGGGCGGCACGGGATTTAGCATACGGCCGATGCGCGCCGGCCACCGGCGGTCGCTCGACGCGGCCCTCAAGATGGGGCACTGCGCGCCGGCGGTGATGGCGGCGCTGATCGCCGACGGCGACCCCGGCCGGGAGAGCGCCGTTATGTTAGCCTCGGCGATGGCCGGCGGTATCGGCAACAGCGGCCGCGAGTGCGGCGCGCTGACCTCGTCGATCCTGTACCTGGGCGACCGGTACGGGGAAGGGGAAGGGGCCGGGCCGGGCGGGGTGCCGCTGTCGATCTCATTGTCACAGCGGCTGATCGACCGGTTCGGGGAGGTGCACGGCGGCATCCATTGCGAGGAGATCAGGAAGGGCGGGAAAAACCCGCTGCCCTGCATGCGGGCAATGGTCAGCGCGCCGGAGCTCGTCCGGGAGGTCATCGGCGCCGACGTGACGCCCCCCGGCGATGCGTGCCCCGACTGCCATACCTCCGGCCTGCCGGCGGCTTGCGGGGAACGGCCGTTCCACTGTGTACGCCGCGTCTTTTCGGAGCTTTCCGGCATCGTCCCCGAGTGCGGGCGGCTGACGGATATGACCTACCCGTTCGTCGGCGGGTTCGCGCTCTCGGGCGGGACGTGCACGGCCGCCGCCGCGGGGGTGCTCGCGATAGGCCTTGCGACGGGCCGGATCGAGAACAGCTACCGCCGGGTCTTCGCGATGATGGCGAGGATGTTAATGGGCGGCGACATGATGGCCGACGATGTAAATAATTTCAACCCGGCCATAAACCGGGGCCAGGTGCTCATGGAGTGGTTTGCCGAAACGTATGGGAGCGTGCGCTGCGCCGACCTGACGGGGATCGATATCCGGGAGCCGAAGCGGCCGGCCGCTACTTCTCCGAAGGCGGCATCGACCGCTGCGAGGCGATCGCCGCGGCGGTGGCGACAGAAGGCACAGGGAGATTATCGGGGACCGGGGGTAAGGTTGGGGCGGCAATGGGGCGGGTACGTCCCTCACCGTCATTGCGAGGAGCGGCAGCGACGAAGCAATCCCCTTGTTGTACGGTGACAGTCAGGGGATTGCCGCGCACCCTCCGGGTGCTCGCAATGACATGAAAATGGATTAGCTTATTCAGGAGGTTTTCATGAAACGGGCGGCCTGAATGCCGGTGTGCGGATTTGAGGCGGAATTAAGGGGACATAATACTTAATTAATTGACCCTTAGCTTAAATTATAGAAATTGTAATTAAGTTTTGTGTCCCCTTAATTCGTGAGATTTACCAAAACAAAGGAGAAAGACAATGGAAAACAAGGAACTGTACGAGAGGGCCAAACGGCGTGTCAAGGCGCGGATGGGCTTTTACACCCACCTGGGCATCTATGCCGCGGTGAACGTGGTGCTGTTTGCCGCCAACTGGAACGAGACGGGGACGTACGATTTGCGTGGTTCACCTGGCCGCTGGTCGGCTGGGGCATGTGCCTGACCTTTCATTTCCTTTCGGTATTCGTGTTCCGCGGCGGGATCACCGAGCGGATGATCCAGCGGGAGATGGAGAAAGAGGCGAAGGGTAGGGAAGTAGGGAATGAGGGCAGGAAGGGGTCGGGTTCTTGGTATGAATGGATTAGAACCGGAGATTCGGCACCCGGCTTCTCCTGTTCCTCGTAAAAAAACGGCGGCATTTGCCGCCGTTTTTCTTACCTGCACCGATCACTTCCATCCGTTCCGGGTTTCTCGACAGTACTTCTGCTAGAACCCGCTGCCGAATCCCGATCCGCCGGAGTTGTCGTGGAAGTTGTTGTTCATATCCCCCGGGACCGCGCCGCTCCCCGGCAGGGTCGCCGCGCCGTTGTTAGAATTCCCAAAATGGCTGGAGTCCGAAGCAGCGGGGGGGGGCGGAGGCGGCGGCGGCGGAGGCGGATCCATGGAAACGGCGAAAGCAAACGCCGCGAGTAAGGAAACTGCCGTAAGGGCAAAGAATAAAATTCGTAAAGCTTTCATACAACGCTCCTTTTACTGAATCAACGGTTCAAGTATATGGGCATATCTCCGCCGAGTCAATATTTATCTTGACAAAAGATAAGATTATTTTACTATAACATCAATATTATCGTCGTTCCATAACCTCTCAGAGCACATGGAGGATAGCATGCTCAAGAAAATCGTCCTGATCTGTCTGGCAACGGCCGTCCTGGCGGTTCCGCTGTATGCCGCGGAGTGGCAGGACAACCCCGTTTTCATCCGCGGTGTTCAAAAGAACACGATCTTCACCTACTACGGGACAAGCTTCGGCGGTGGTGACTTCAGCTCGAGGTCCCATGTCCTCGAGACAATCCCCTACGCCCGCCTTGTCATGGCCGACAATGATGCCTATATTCATTCCCTTTATGTCGGCTACGTCCATAACCTCTCGGCCGAGCGGAATTTCGGCGCCTTCGTCAGCCATGGCCTGACGTGGAGCAGCTCCGACGGTCTCTATTACCAGACCTTCCCCACCACCGGGAACTACTACACCGAGAGCTACCGGGATAAGGTCCTCAACTGGGACACGCGCCTGGACCTCGTCTACTCCCAGAAGCTCACCGACCGCCTGGCGCTCGGCGCGGCCTTCACGTTTGCCTACACCGACCTCACCGAGAAGACCCATTACGATACGATCGATAGTTCGGCCGGTTTTGGATTCCGCACGTACGAGTACGCCCTCACCAGCAGCCGCTACAATCTTGCCGGGACGATCGGGGCGGCCTTCAAGGCGACCGATTCCCTCGAGCTCGACCTGGCCCTCGAAGCGGGCGGTTTCTTCGGGACAAAGGGGTATGAGGAGCACCTCCTCAACTATGAGGATCTCGGCGAGCGGCACGACTACGACAACACGGGCGGCCTCGACGGGTTTACCGTCAGGACCAGGCTCGACGGGAAATTTAAGCCCTCGCCCTCGTTCACGATTCCCTTCCGGTTTGCCTATACCCACGCCCGCGGACTGGAGAAGTACGACGGCTTCGGGACCTATACGCCGTCGGCGGGCGCCGCGGGCCCCTACTGGAAGGACTACCGCTCCTACTACAACACTAACCGCTTTGACCTCGGCGCGGGCGTGAACCTCTACCCGAAGGGTGACAAGGGGATGGAGGTCTTCCTCTGGGCGCTCTACGCCTATAAGTATGGGGATGAGCACCGGTTCAGCACCACCGACAAAACCGGCGTCGGCTTCAACAACGACATGACCGATACCGTCGTGAGGTTCAACAACCATACGGTAGGCCTCTCGGCCGGCGTAAACGTGCCGATCACCGACGCGCTGAAGCTCTCCGGCGGTCTGAGCTACTCCTATACCTTCCTCAACCTCCGCGAGAATCAGAATTACTACCGTAACCTGGCCCAGATCAGCTACTACGACTACGACGGCACGGGATATGAGCGGTCTCTCGCGGCAAACATCGGGATATCCTATATCACGGGCAACCTCAAGACGACTCTCACCACCTCGATCCCTATCCTCTACAAATCGGATTACCGCCTGGGCGGCGCGCACACCTTCCCCGCCCTCTTTGGGGGCGACCCGATCGGCTACACCTCAGAGCGTCGCGATTATTCGATCATCCTGTCGATGTCCTATAGCTTCTGATCCGTCGCCCGGTAAAGACCGGACGGCATAACGACGGGCCCGTTATCATCGGGCCCGTTTTTTTGTCCGTCATCGAGCGGATGATCGAGAGGGAGATGGAGAGAGAGGTGAGGGGAGGGAAGTAAGAAGAGAAGGAGGGAGGGGTCGGGTCTATAAAGTGAAACAAAACTAAAGATACGCCCCTCTCTTCCCAGAATTAAGGATCACGTTGTGGCATCTTAGGTTTCTTCGAAGGTTTAAGCCATATATAGGGTGAAGCGTATATTTTTCTTAGGTATTCTTCCCGCTCACTAATATCCTCAAGTTTCTTATTTTCCGATCTAATCTGTTGATAATAATTCAACGCTTGTTTTGAAGCTCGACGAACAAATCGTATCGGTAAAAAAAAGAAGGCTGCCACAGCTATCAGTCCAACGCAACTTACGATAAGAAAGCCGTACAGGGATTCGGTAGGAATTAGGAACTGAGCTAGTATTTGAAGGGCGAATCCCACTAACATGAGTATCGCCCCGGTCCGTGCCTCGATCCCCTGTATTAACCAAGAAAGTAATAGGTCACAGGCGCCGGGAGAGTAACAGAAACCCCACAAACCCAAGCTTTTTACGTCGCTATATACGCTATCCGGTTTCTTAAATATAAAGCTACGAGCTATGAAAATGGCACCTAACGCATCTATAAGCATACCGCTTACAGCACAAACGACATTTACCTTCATCAATTACTACTGCCTTTAAAACCGATTTGTTTCCTTACTTCTTTTCCTCCCTCCACCCAATCTCCACCAGCCAGAGTCCGTCGCCGGACTTGACGAGCTGGGAGAAGCCCTCGAATCCTTCCACGTCCGACACCATGATCCAGGGCGACGCGTTGAGGGCGGCGAGTGCCTCGGGGGTGGCATTTCCGTCGTCGGCGAACGCGAGCCTACCGCCGGGCGCAAACCGCGCGTGGCGGGCGGCCGTGATCACCGGCAGCATGAATTCGGTCGGTTCACGCCGGGAAACGACCTGTTCTTCCCGGAGATAGTCGGTCATAACTTCATTCATCTTCTTTCGTCGGTCGGCTGTCATCTCTTTTAGCCCTCCCTTTTTCACCTGCCGTCTTTGTCCCCGCGGCATTCGTCGGGAATAGTACTGACACTATACGTAATTATACCTTTTATTTACGGGAGATGGGTTTATTTAATTACGTACGGTGTCGCCACAATTCCCCGAAATCCCCTTAACCCCCTTAACCCGAATAGGCCTTCAGGGAATACTCCAGCACCATCCGGTGGGTGTTGAAGAACGAGCCGTTGATGGCAATCGCGTTGCGCATGACGTTTATCCAGTCGTCCCGCTCGTGGTAGAACATCGGGATGATGACATACTCCAACTTGCCGTAGAGAGACTCGGCGTGTTCCCTGTCGCTGCTTTCCTGCTCGCGCGCCTGCCCGACGGCCCACCCGGTAAGCCCCTCGATGCACCCCTCGATCCACCAGCCGTCCAGGACGCTCAGCGACGGTACGCCGTTGTGGGCGGTCTTCATACCGGACGTCCCGGAGGCCTCGAGGGGCTTCTTGGGCGTATTGAGCCACAGGTCCACGCCCGCCACCAGCAGCTTTGCCACCTCGATGTCGTAGTTCTCGAGGTAGACGACCTTGATATCGTTCTTGAGCTGCCGGGAGAGGTCGACTATCCGTTTAATCAGGTCTTTGCCCGGCCAGTCGTGGGGGTGCGCCTTGCCGCCGAAGATGAGCTGTATCGGCCCGGCCTGCCTGGAAATCTCGATGAGCTGGTTTACGTCGTGAAAGATCAGGTCGGCCCGTTTATAGGCGGTGGCCCTGCGGGCACACCCGATGGTCATTATATGCGGGTCGAGCCCGGCGCCGGTTCGGCCGTTCACGCAGTCGATGAGCCGGACCTTCGCCTCCTGGTGGGCCGCCCATATCTCGTCCTTGGGGATACTCAGGGCATACCGGAGGCTGAACGATTCGCGCTGCCATCCGGGGATATAGGTATCGAAGAGCCTCGCCAGGCCCTCGCACACCCAGGTCGCCGAATGCACGCCGTTGGTTATCGAATCGATCTGGTAGCCGGGGAACATCTCCCGCGATACCTTCCCGTGCTGCTTGGCGACCCCGTTGTGATAGCGGCTGAGGTTGAGCGCAAGCAGGGTCATGTTCAGCGCGTCGTTGCCGCCGATTTCCCGGAGGAAGTCAAGCGGGACGTAGTCGCCCAGGACCTGCTGGACGAGGTCGTAGGGGAACTGGTCCATCCCGGCCGGAACGGGCGTGTGCGTGGTGAATACGCATTGTTTCTTTACGCCGTGGATGTCCCAGACGGGGTCGCAGTCCCTTTTTGACTCGTTGAGGAGCGTGAGCACCAACAGGGCCGAATGCCCCTCGTTCATATGATACCGGTCGAGCGAGGTATACCCCAGCTCCCGCAGCATCGTCAGGCCGCCGATCCCGAGGATCACCTCCTGGCAGAGGCGGTAGCGCCGGTCCCCCCCGTAGAGGTGGTAGGTCAGCTCCCTGTCGGCCCCGGCGTTTTCCGGGACGTCGGCGTCCAGGAATATCACCGGCAGGCAATGGCCGGCTACCCCCCGCACGGTGTACATCCACGCCTGGATGACGACGGGCCTGCCTTCTATCTGCACCGTGACGCGGGCGGGCAGGAGGGCCAGCAATTCGCACGGGGTTCCACTCGTCCGGCAGCTCCTCCTGGCATCCCTGGTCGTTGATCTTCTGGCGGAAGTATCCCTTTTTTGTCAGCAGGCTGACCGCCACCATCGGCACGCCCAGGTCGGCGCACGACCGTATCGTATCGGCGGCCAGGACCCCCAGGCCCCCGCTGTAGGTCGCGATCCGTGAGTCGATGCCTATTTCCATCGAGAAATAGGCCACCCTCCGCTCGTCCTTTAGAAGTATATCCCCCGGAGGGCAGTCTTGCCCGAAATCCCGCCTGGCCGTATCATCCATGTTCATTACCCGCCAGGGAGCTTTGCACCTGCGAGATTTCGACCTCTTTCTCCTGCCCCGTCTTCATGTCCTTGATCTTGACCATCCCGCGGGAAAGCTCGTCGGGCGCCACGATGACGACCTGTGCGGCGCCGGACCTGTCGGCATAGGCGAATTTCTTCTTGAGCTTTCCGCCGTCGGTATAGACGTCGGTATTGACCCCGGCGGCCCGCAGCTCGTGGGCGATCTTCATCGCCGGGCCCATCTCGGCCTCCCCGAAGGCGATGACCAGCACCGCCGCGGCGGACCCCGCATCGGCAAACAGACCCGTCTCGTTTACCACGTCTATGATGCGCTCCAGCCCCAGGGCCATGCCCGTGGCCGGCACGTCGATGCCGGTGAAGAGCCCGATCACCCCGTCGTACCGCCCGCCGCCGGCGAGGCTGCCGATCTTTGGGGCGGTGACCACCGTCTCGAAAACCGGGCCGGTATAGTAGGCAAGGCCCCGGGCCAGGCGCGGGGCAAACGAGACGCGCGTGGGGTCAATGCCGGCCTCGGAAAGGAGCCGGAATATCTTCGTGAGGTCTGCGAGCGCCCCGGCCGCGAGTTCGTTTCCGGAAAGCTCGCCGCCCATGCGGGCGAGGTCGGCCGCCGCGTCCCCCGTTGTCCCGGTGAGCGAGAAGAGCGAGTCTATCGCCGCCGCCGAAAATTTCGCCTCGGCAAACTCCGCCCTGACGGCCTCCTCTCCGACCTTATCGAGCTTATCCAGGACGCGCATGGCAGCGGCGGCGCGCGTCTCGTCGATGCCGATGTGCGCCATGATCCCTGCCAGGAGCTTCCGGTGGTTGACGAGCGTCACCGAGCTCTTGAAGCCCAGGTCGCCCATGACATCGGTAATGAGCGCGATGATCTCGGTGTCGGCCGCAGCGTCCCTGACCCCGACGATATCCGCGTCGCACTGGAAGAACTCACGAAGCCTCCCGCGCTGGGGCTTTTCGGCCCGCCAGACCGGCTGGATCTGGTAACGCTTGAACGGCATGACGATCTTGTCCTGATACTGGGCGATGACCCGGCACATGGGCACGGTCAGGTCATACTTGAGGGCCACCTCCCTGCCCCCCTTGTAGGCCAGGTCAAAGATCAGCCCCTCGCCCTCGTCGCCGTATTTGCCGGTGAGGATATCGTAATACTCCATGGCGGGGGTGGCCAGCGGGGCAAAGCCGTAGGTCTCGAACCGCTTCTTGATGATGCCGATGACGTGCTCGCGCACGCGCATATCGTCGGGGAGGAAATCCCGGGTGCCCTTCATGATCCGTGGTTTGATGATGTCCATGTCGGTCTATTTTTTCCTGTATTGAATTGGGTGGCGGACGTCCCTTTTGTATCAGAAGCGGCCAGAAAAGTCAACAAACGGCGCCCGGCCCGTGTTTCGGTTCACCGCGCGGCAAAGGCGCCGGCCGGCTGCCCGCCATGAGTGTGCTGAAATATACCGAAATATGCCCCATTTTTTTCTTGACAACCGATAAATAGCCGTGCGAAAATAACCAAAAATCGGGTATTGGTGCCCGAGTGAAGGTGCTGCCGGAGAGGGAGTTTGACTGCCTTCCTTGAGGTGATCAGCGAACTTAAAGGCGGCTTTTTTATTTTCTGATTCTCGTGTTTAACATACTGTTCTGTGCGCCGAGGTCCTTCAGCATTTCTCACTTCCACCTCCCCAGAAGTTCAGTGTTAGCAGGAGAGTAAGAAGGAGTTGAAGATGCAGGAAAACAAGTTGTTTGTCGGAAACCTCACCTACTCGGTCACGACCGAGGAACTCACCGATCTCTTTTCCAACCACGGCACGGTTGTCGAGGCCAAGGTTATCGAGGGAAAGGGCTTTGGGTTTGTCGAGATGTCCTCCAAGGAAGAGGCCGACGCGGCCAAGGAGGCCCTGAACGGCACGGACTTTTCCGGAAGGACCCTGAACGTGGATACGGCAAAGCCGCCGCGAAGCAGGGACGACAGGGGCGGCGGTAACCGGGGCGGCGGCGGCGGAGGCTTTCGCCGGTACTAAACCAATCGGTTTTTAGCCAAAAAAAGGAGGGAACTATCCCTCCTTTTTTTATTGGGCGCGAAAATGCGTTACAGGACACACTCGGTATGGAGTAACGGCTTAATCGACTATGAGACACCGGGTCGCTGATCTCCTTCTCCTCGCGTGGGAGGCGCGCCGGTTTATGACCTCTTTTCGGGGAGGTGGATTCAAGGATTTTTCGCAGCGGGGGGGGCCTTGACGATTATTCCTTTCGCCTGAGGTCCTCCCGGAAGTTGAGGGCCACGTAAAGGTTAAAGGCCACCTCCGGCGGGAACAGTGCGACCCGATCGCCGTCTTTGACGTGATCGTCGAAAGCGGCGATCGTTCCGTTTATCATGATCATCCTGACACAGTCCTTCGTGATACCAACGATGGATACGATCTCCTCGACGGACGAGCCGTCTTCGACCTCCAGGTCTATTTCGCCTACCGGGCCGCAGTCAATACGTTCCCTCAGGGAAGCAAAGAGCTTTGCTGTTATCTTGATCGTGTTCAGGGTCATTCCAGCACCCTCATGGGTTAGTACGCAGACACCCGTTTACGGGCCCGTAAAGTGAGACGGATACTATTCTTCCGCGTGCCTGATCGCACCGTATCAGCCGCCGGCGATCGGGGGGAATATCCCCACCCGGTTGTCCTCGCTCAGCGGGGTTTCTTTTGTTCCATGAATGCCGTTGACGAAAATGATCTTCTTGATGTTATCGGGTATCCCCAGCAGGGCAAGGATATCCCCCACGGTGCTTCCGCGGGGGATATCCATGATAGCGTGTCCTGTGCGTTCATCCGATGAGTATTTTCTGAATCCGGCAAAGAGTTTTATCTCGACCTTCATGGCTTACGGGAGTTGTTTCCATTCATAGCGAAATCCCGGCGTTATCCCCGCGCGGCTCTGCGATCGGAGGCGGCGGCGCCGGCCCGTGGTATTCGGGACTAAAAGTTGAAAACCTCATCGAGTTGGGCGTCGGTAACCTCGAACACCTTGCCGTGCGGTTTCAATGTCTCGGTCAAGAAGAATTTCGGCAGGCGATCATCCGCGCTGGTCAACCCGGCCTTCCGGTTAAACTCCCGCTCCGTCTTGAGTATCCGCTTGCCGAGAGCAAGCACGTCATCGGCGGTGAGTTTCAGCCCGTACTGGGCGTTGAGCATCTCATAGATGCCCTCGAAACCGGCAGGGATGTCCAGGATCGCGAAGGCCACGAAAACGCACATACCCGCGGTATCCAGGGCGGCCGTGGCTATTTGGAGGTTCCTGGATGTATCGACCTGCCCCTCCGGTTTCAGGGGATCCACAAAACCTCCAACCTTCAGGATGTTGGGGGCGATCGCGTATCCGGCGGTATGGTCGGCGCCCATCGTCGAGGTGGCATAGGTGACCCCGATGCCCATAATGGGCCTCGGATCATACGCGGGGAGCCCCTGACCCTTCACCACGGGCACCCGGGACACGTTGTACGCCTTGCCGACGGATGCCGCACCGTTACCGAGGATTAGGCCGAGCTCCGAACCTTTTGGCACTTCCTTGATCAATTCAATAGCCCCCTTGGCATCACCGAATTTCTTGACGCCGGCCTCCATCGCCACGGCGACCGCGTCCCCCCATTCGATAGTGTCCAGGCCGTAGTCGTCACAATGGCGGTCTATCTGGGCGATTGCGTCCAGGTCATCGATCCCGCAGTTGGCCCCGTTTGCCCATATCGTCTCGTACTCCGGTCCCTTCGTGACGTACTTGCCGTCCTTGTCGTGGTAGATGCGGGAACACTGGATTACGCATCCGGGCATGCACCCGTGGGCGATTTTCCCGCCCCGTTCAAGGATCACGTCGTGCTGCCTTTCACCGCTGATCTTTTCCACCCCCTCAAATCTCCCCTCGGAAAAGTTCCGTGTCGGGTAACCGCCGGCCTCGTTGATGATGTTTGCCAGGACGTTCGTTCCATAGGTTGGAAGGCCCTGACTGGTAACGGGATGGGTCTTGAGGGCATCCAGAAGCTTCTTCGATGCCTTCTTGAATCCTTCGGGATCCACGGGTTTGGCATACTGCCCGCCGCTATCGTCGATGACAACGGCTTTCAGCCCCTTTGATCCCATGACAGCTCCTACTCCTCCCCGGCCCGCGTGCCGCGTGGGACGATTCTCACGGTCCGTGATCGCAACGGATGCCGCCTTGAGGAGCATTTCCCCCGCTTGTCCGATGGAAGCGTATCCGACCTTCTGCCCGAACTTCGCGGTAAGATGTGCCACGGTGTCGTAGTTACCCAAGCCCTTCAGATCGTCTGCGGGCTCGATCGTGCCTCCGTCCTTGGACAGGATGAGCTTATAAAACTTGTTTCCCTTCGGTTTCCCCTCCACGACCACCGCGGCGATCCCCATCCTGCCGAGTTTGTTGCCCACCACGCCGCCCGAGTTGGATTCCTTGATGCCGCCGGTTAGCGGGCTCTTGCACCCCACGGATAGACGTCCGGCGTTCGGGGCGGGCGTGTTATTCAGGAGACCGGGGGCAAACACCAGCTTATTCTCGGGTCCCAGGGGGTCGCATGTCGGCGGCACCTCCGCCGCCACGATGGTTGAGGTAAGACCCCTGCCGCCCAAGCCCCGGTAGGCTTCGGGTACCGATTCTACCCTGACCGTAAGATCATCCATGTTGACCCGTAAAATCTTGTCCATGGCAATCTCCTTCATAATGTATATGAAAGCATAGTGAGGTTAAAGAGCGTGATGAAAATAAAAAAAGGAAGAAACCCCGACGAGCCTGTGAACTGCTTCGTCGGCCTCTCTTCCTTTGCAAACACGGCAGGGTAGCGAATTGCTTCGCGACCCCTATCGTCCCGGACATCCCAGATGGATCTCCGGGATCGGAAGCGCCTATCTATATGTGTACGGCTTAATTTGTATACGAATTATGAGTATTTGTCAAGAAGTTTTTCCCTGGCTATAAATATCTCTTACGATGCTGCTATTACGTGCGCGCGGAAGACGCTTCCCCGGCCCTTCGGGCACGCCGCCCTGCACGTGCGGCAGGTGTAGAGCGAATATCCCTTCTTGGTGGTAATCGAAGATTTCGACCGGCACAACTTCTGGGTGACGCCGGCATCCCCGACCGCGCCCGCCGGGCACGCCGTCACGCAGGCGCGGCAGTCATCGCACCCCAGCCTGTACGCGGCGACGGCGTCGCCGTCAAGGTCCCGGTCGACCAGCAGGGCGCCCAGCGTGATCCGGTTTCCGAACCGGTCGTTGGTAAGCAGCGTGTTTGTGCCCATCACGCCCAGCCCCGCCAAGACGGCCGCGTGCTTCAGGGAGAGGATCCCCCGCCCCTCGCGCTTTTCTTCATCCCAGTACTCGTACGGCTCGCTCGGGACGGGAACCGTTCCGACCCCCTTGTCCTCAAGCAGGATCGCCAGGTCGCGCGTGAGCCTGAACACCTCCGAAAGCGTCGCCTCGTTGGCCCACGTGTAGGGGACCGGGCCGGGCGCGCGCATCGCCCCCTCGGGCAGCCGCCTGGCAACGACCACCACGGACCGTGCGCCGGCCCAGATGTCGGCCGGGGCAAACCCCGGCGGCGCCTGGGAAAACCGGGAGACCGGCGCGACGCCGCAGAGGTCGGCGCCGGCCTTTGCGGCAAGTCTTTTAATGCGGGACGCAGTTATCATCGGCATGCTCACTTTCGGTGGGTAACGAAAAAACTGACTATATCATATTTCTGATATGGGTCAAAGGGCGTTCAATGATTATGACCAAACTTTAGCGGCCGCGTTCCCCCTTGTCGCCCGCAGATCGGCACACGGAGCCGTCGTCGCGACGCTCGGCGTGTATTTTTTCCTTTTCATGTGGGCGGCAATATGTTCAAATGGGGCATCCTGCCGTTACGCCATATTAATCTGTTGAGGGGCATATTTCTATGGTTCAATCCTACGACGTCATCGTTATCGGATCGGGTTTTGCCGGCCCCGTCGCCGCTATGAAGTGCGCGGAAAACGGACTGAAGACCCTCATGATCGAGCGGTCGGAGAAGGTCGGAGAAAAGGTCATCTCGGGCCTCACGATTCCCATTTACGGGTTCCTGTTCGGGCCAAAGTTCATCCGGGACGGAAACCCGCCGATCGAACGGCCCGTGGACGGCATCATCAACTATATCGTCAAAGATATCGACACCGGAGATATAGAGGTCGACGATACCCTCATGATCCCGAAACCCCTCTCACCGATCGTGGCGTTCGGCTACAACGCGTACTGCATGCCGTTTTGCGAGTGGGAGGCCAGGAAAGCGGTGGAGGCGGGCGCGGAGCTTCTCACCTCGACCACGGTCACCGACCTGATCGTGGAGGGCGGGATAGTTGCCGGCGTGGTCATCGAAGGCGGCCGGCGCATCCGGTCGAAGATCATCATAGACGCCGAGGGGTCGCAGGGGCTCGTGGCCGTGCGCGCCGGCGTCCGAAAAAAGTACCCGCCTGAAACGATCTCGCTTGCCGATACGTACGACTACGAGATGCCCAAGGACGCGGTCGACAGGCTCATGGGCTATTCCATCCGCTTTTCGTGGGGATGGGACGAGCAGCGGATCGCCCCGCCGCTCGGCCACGGAAACGGGCTCATGGTGTGGCCCTACCGGGAGAGCCTCCATTTCATGCAGGACCAGTGCCTGAGGCTCGACGAGGGGCGGGTGGTGAATCTCAAGAAGGCCTTCGACGAGTACCACGCCAATGTCACTTCAAAGCTCCCCTGGTGGGCCGACGATATCGCCCCCCACATAACGCTGAGGGCCCGGATGTGGGAGGGGTTCGAGATATTCGTTGGCCTTGACGACAAGCTTGCCGCCATGCCGAACCACACCGACGGGATGATCCTGATCGGGGACGCGGCGGGCCTGGAGAGCACGGAGCTGTGCGACGGGGTGCCGGCGGCCTGGTTTTCCGCAGAAATCGCCGCCGACGTGGCGATAAAGGCGGTCAAGAGGGGCGACGTGTCGGCCCGGTTCCTTTCCCGATACGACAGGAAGATACGAAGACACCCGATCATCCAATGGTCCATCAGGGCGACCAACAGGTACAACCTCCGAAAGGCTCAAGCCAGCCATGACGAGAACGAGCTCAGGAGATACGTCCACCAGGGGTGGGGCCTGGCCGCGCTCGGGGAGATAAGCACCCCGATTTTGCGGGTGGCGCTCGTCGAGATCGTAAAGAACCCGCGGGTTATCGCCAGGTGGCTGGCGATGTTTTTCCGCTACTACCATAACTGGCATTACGAGCGGTTCGACTACGGCACATCGCGGAACGAGCCGGTCAAGACGGGCCCGAAGAAAACGGGAGACGGGGGGAGCGGATTTGCGTTTGCGTGGGGGCTCCTGGATTCTTCTCTTTTCATCCTGGGACCGGTTATCAGGTTCCTGGCCCTGCTGTCGATCCTGCCCGTGTGGCTTGCGAACCCCCTGGCGCGGCTGGTGCTTCCCGTCGTCGAGCCGCTCTATTCGGGGGGCGTACGAATAACGAAGGGCGTGGCGGCGCGCCTGAGCGAGCGTCTTGTCGCCTATACCGTGAACGCCGATCCGTCGGTCTTCGGCGGCAGGCCGAAAAAAGGGAGGAACTGATATGACAACGACGTCACAGAGATTCCCGGGAGTCGAGTGGGTAAAGGCGGCGGCCGACTTCGTCTCGGTCGACGATGAGAGGTGCAACGGGTGCGGCGACTGTATGAAGGTCTGCCTGGCCGGATGCTTTACCGTCGAAAACAAAAAGGCCCGGGTGAGGAGCCTCGACGAGTGTATGGAGTGCGGCTCCTGCTGGTACATCTGCGACCGCGAGGCTGTCCGCTTCTCGTGGCCGGAGGGGGGAAAGGGCTTCAGGACGAGGTTCGGGTAGGGGGATATAGGAACATGCACTAAATTCGTTTCTTCGGTCAAGGACTTCGTCGACTCGGTGAGCGAAGTATAGGACCGCTCTTCCTCAACCGCGATCTCAAATCCTTTTTCCGCGTTTGTCCTGAATAGTCTCACCTTTGTCTTTTTCGACCGAATTCTTAGCTAAAATTTTTTTATTGACTTTCCAAATGGAAAGCCGTATAAATTAAATTAAATGAAGCTCTCCATCAACAAAATACTGTTTCTTCGGAGGGTATCGCATGAATAAGACTTATTTTGATGCACACTGCCATATCTTTACCCTGCGGTTTGGATTGAAAGAGGCCAGGAATATGGTTCACGACATGCTCGACGGAACCTATCCATGGCATCCGCCCCTCGCCGCAACAGAGCTGACTAAGTCCGAGCGGTCGGGCATTAAAGGCTTTTTGAGACAATTCTATGAGCTAATATCGGCGTCATTCGGCTCGGAAGAAGAAAACCTTGACTTTCTTCAGAAGGAATCCTCAAAGGCCATGCTCGGTACCGAATGGCGCATAGCGCCGCTCATGATGGATATTTTTTACATTTTCGCTTATCCATTAGGTAAAGGGCAAACGGCTGAGCAAAAAAGGGGGATAACTACGGGACCTATTGAAAAAGCCGAGTTTCAAGAGGCCTGGGACGAAATCCTTGACGATCTCACAGATCATATATCATCGAAAGTGCGCGGCGCTGGATTGGCGAAAGGTAATGAGCTTACTATTTCCCTTGATGCGATAGACGCTGAAAGAGATGTAGGAGGGACCGTAAGGTTTAGGACCGGTTTAGTTAGGGCAGAAGGGTTTTATAAAACGGAAGGTTATTGCTTTCACTTGAACAACCTGGTAAATCTGGTTGAACGACGTAAGGGCGAGTTATACCCCTTTATTGCGGTTGATCCGCGCAGGCCGGGCATAATCGAAGAAATCGTCGGTGGGAACTATATCGACAATAAGGGCCCATTTTACGGGGTAAAGCTTTACCCGCGCTTGGGCTATCATCCGCAATCTGCGCCGATGGATGCGTTGTATCGTTACTGTAACGACCGGAAAATTCCCGTCACCTTCCACTGCGGAAAAAGCGGCTTTCCCCCGGGTAACGAATGGAAATATGCCGACTTTGGAAATCCCCTGAACTTTGAACCTATTATCCAACAATATCCGGCCCTGAAGATTAATTTTGCCCATCTCGGGAGTTCGGATCCAACCCATGACTGGGCAAACGCCATTATTGGCCTGATGAATAACTATGAAAACGTCTATTCCGATCTGTCCTGCTACACCGGTAGAGATGACCTGCAGGCAGCAAAGAAGCTCTGGGATGATAACCCTATACTAAGGTCGCGGCTCATGTTCGGCTCCGATTTTGACGTGATGTATTTCACGGACGAGATAACGATGGCATCCTATTTTGCCAACTTTAAAAATATCTTTTCGGCAGGTGATCTGAAGCTCCTGATGAACGATAACCCGATAACGTTTTTTGGACCGCATTAGTCCCGTCGTCAGGCAGCGGAAAGAAAAAGAGCGGTGTTTCGTCTTAGTTTGAGGTTTCATACGGGCAACCTAAACGCCACCTCATTCGGCAAGCTGCATGGGGGGCCCCGACAGGAGACGTCCGTGCCACCCAGCCGAGGTTCGGGTAGGGCGGCCGACTACCGATTCCGGGGCCTTTTACCGGCCCGTAAGGGCCGATAATCCACGATAATTCGTCTTATTACCGAGGCCGCTCTCATTATTTCCTTGACATTTGATAAAAATCCGTATAAAATTAGTTAAAATCAGGATATGGATTCTGATTTGTGTGCTGCCGGAGAGGGGGTCTGACTACCTTCTTTGAGGTGATCAGCGAACTTTCAGGCGGCTTTTTTATTTTTTCATTCTCGTGTGTAATGATGTTTTCTGTTAAGAGGTCCTGTTTCTTTTCTCCCTTTAACCTCCTCAGACGACTATTGTTAGCAGGAGAGAAAAGGAGTTGAAGATGCAGGAAAACAAGTTATTTGTCGGAAACCTTACCTATTCGGTTACTTCCGAGGATCTCACCGGGCTCTTTGCCAACCACGGATCGGTCGTAGAGGCCAAGGTCATCGAGGGCAAGGGCTTCGGGTTCGTCGAGATGTCCACCAAGGAAGAGGCCGATGCGGCCAAGGAGGCCCTGAACGGCTCCGACTTTTCCGGACGGTCACTGAACGTGGATACGGCTAAGCCGCCCAAGAGCAGGGACGACCGTGGCGGAAGCGGCGGCGGATACCGTAGCAGGTACTAATCCGATAGTCGATTCCGACTGAGAAAAGGGGGGGAATATTCCCTCCCTTTTTTTATTGGACGCGGACACGGAATTACGGGGACACGTACCTAATTCATTTCTGAAAGTATTATATACATAACCAGAAAATTAGGTACGCGTCCCCGTAATTCTCCGTAATTCGATTAATCGAGCTTCAGTTCGATCCCCCGGTTCTGCGCCCGCTGGTAGAGCCAGACCAGGATATTCTCGGGCGGCTTCTCGCACTCGGCGTCGGGCCGTTGTACGAGCGTGATCGATCCTGCCGGGCAGGCCGTCGCGCACAGGCCGCACCCGATGCAGCGCTCCGCGGCCACGCGATAGGCGCCGTTATCTTCGTCGATTGCCCCCACCGGGCAGCGCTCCTCGGCGCAGATCCCGCAGCCGGAGCAGGCGGCCGGGTCTATGTGTGCGACATAGTCGCTGCGCGCCAGCAGGTGCGGCGCGCCGAGCTCTCGGATCCCCCGCAACAGGCCGCAGCAGCACGGGCAGCAGTTACAGAGCCCGAAGTGGCCCGTCTGGGTGTTGTAGAAGGCGCTGTGGACGAGCCCCCGCCGCTCGGCGTCTTCAAGGATGGAAAACGCCTCCTCTTTACTGATGTCGCGCCCCCCCAGCGAGAAATCCCCCGGTGAGCTCGGCCTGGCCGAAAAGGAGAGGCAGACCTCGATCGGCTGGTCACACTCGTGGCCGGTCAGCTGCCGTTCCTTACGGCAGATGCACTCGTGGATGTGGAATGACTGTGCGTCGGCGATCATCTTCTTGACGTCTTCGTAGGCGAATACCTCGCCCCGCTTGTCGATAGGCGCGTTGACGGGAACCACGCGGGCCAGGGCCGGGGCGAAGCTGCCGATTGTGCGCTGCAGCGTGGGCCAGTACCGCTCGCAGAGCGCCGCAAGCTCCGCGTCGATGCGGTACATCTGGAACTCGTATATCCCCACGACAAAGGGCATCAGCAGGTAAAACCGCCGCCCCTCCCAGCTGATACAGCCGATCTGGCCCTTTTCGGCCATGGAATCAAGGGTCGCCCCCACGTCCGTTACGGGCCTCCCGAGGCGGCCGGCTATGGTCTCGGCGTCCTCCGGAATGGCCTTGAGCAGGAGTGCGGTCTCGGCGTCTTCGGGCGAAAATATCTTCTCGAGGATCTTGATTTCCACGCCGTCGTCGGCGGGCGGAAAGCCGTTTGGCAGATCGTCGAGGCGCTTTGCCAGGCGCCGGTATACGTTGTCGGTCATGGTTTCCTGTCTATCATAGTGTATAAACGAATAATTCGCCGCGGCATACGGACGGACTATTCCAGAGACACATGGTAATGCCCGGCGTACGAAAAGTCAACGCTAATAACTCGCATGCTGATCCGTATTCTACAGACTAACCCTTTATGCGGCAAATTAGTAAGGGAGGCTCGTTTTCCGCGCCGGCCTGCTGACCGCGTTCAGTTAAGCCGGTGAGGGTTAAAGCGAAGGCGCGCCACCGCTCCGTTTGCGTTTCCGGGTATCTTATGATACGGTAGATAAAAAACGAAAGGAAGGAACATTCCGTGGGACGGGACCTCAAGGCCGAAAACCTGGCGATCTCGGTGCCGAACGCCGGGTGTGACAAGAACTGCCCCTACTGCGTCTCGCGCATGACCGGCTACGTCACCAACGACTACCCGAGGATGCTGCGCAACGTCAATAAGGTTATCCACGTCGCCCGGGCCGCCGAGGTCACGTCGGTCCTCTTTACCGGCAAGGGGGAGCCGACGCTGGTCTATCGGGAGCTTATCGAGTTGGCCGGCCTCTTCAACTTCTGGCCCCTGGAGCTTCAGACCAACGGGATAGGGCTGTCGGACGGCGACGATTCGCTGCTATCGGGGCTTTACGACGCGGGGTTTGACGTGGTCGCCGTATCCATCGACAACAGGAAAGAGCTCGACGCCTACCGTGAGCTCTTTTCGCGGATCGGGCGAGCCGGGCTGATCTCTCGCATCACCGTCAATATCACCGACCTCCTGGGCGAAATTACCTTTTCGGAGCTTCTGACCTACTGCCGGACAAACAGGATCTCCCAGCTCACGCTCAGGCGGATCGTTACCCCCGAAGACCCGAAGGACGCCCGGACGGCGGATTGGATCGCGCGTCACGCCCACGACAGTGACTATCGCTCGCTCATGGAGCAGGCGCGGTTATTCGTATCCGAGCACGGGAAACTTATCCGCACGCTCAACCACGGGGTGGAGGTCTACGACTGCGGCGGCGTCTCGTTCTCCTACAGCGATTACTGTATCCAGGAGCATAACCTCGGAGACAACGTCCGCTCCCTGGTTTTCCTCGAGGACGGCCACCTCTACACCTCATGGAACTCCCCGGCGTCTATCCTCTTTTAGCAGGCGCCGCATCGTCTTCTTTTCTTGACAACAGATTTTAGTCCTGATATAGTATCCCGCATTTTATTTTAGGGACGGTAGGTGTCATGATACGATCCATCCGGCGCGGCGTGATAGCGGTCATACCCTTTTCCGGCGTACTGACGATGAAGTCGGTGGCGTCGGTCGTGGAGCTGATCGAGTATGCCGAAAAGGCGCGGCGGATCAGGGGAGTGCTGCTGAACCTCTCCAGCCAGGGGGGATCGGTCACCGCAACCGAGGTCCTGGTCATGGCGCTCAGGCGCCTCAAGGAACAAAAGCCCCTGTTTGTCTGGACGACCATGGCCGCTTCCGGCGGCTACTACGCTGCGGCCGTCGCCGACCGGATCGTGGCGGTGCCGTCGGCCGTAATCGGCAGTATCGGCGTGATCTTCCTCAAGCCCGACATCTCCGGGGTCATGAACCGCATCGGGGTCAAGGTCGAGGTCCTCAAAGAGGGCGCCCTTAAAGACGACACGCTTTTGACCAAGAAGATGACGCCCGCGGGCAGAAAGAAGATCGAGGCCATCAACCGGGAAGTGTATAACGACTTTGTGAGCGCGGTGGCGCAGGGCAGGAAGCTGCCCGAAAAAGCAGTGAGAAAGGTCGCCACCGGCGAGATATTCACCGCCCGGCGCGGTAAAGAGCTGGGCCTGGTGGACGAGCTCGGGGATCTGAGGGCGGCGACCGACGCCCTGGCAAAAGAGGTCGGCGTAAAACCGCACCGGGTTATCCAGATGCAGGTCAGGAGGCCGTGGCTCTATTCGCTTTTTGACCGGGGCGTGCGGGCGGCGGCGGCCGACGTGATGGGCGAGCTGTTCGGGCCGGGGCTCTACTACTGACGAGAGGCTTCCGCCTACGCCCTGACCCCGGCCCTTTCGCGTCCGGTATCCGAATACATATAATAATACGATGGTGACATGACCATGCATGAGATAGAAAAGAAGCTTATAAGCGACATCCTGCTGTTTGACGGTGCCATGGGAACGATGCTCATGGAACGGGGGATCAAGGCCGGAGAGACCGCCGAGACCTGGGTGCTGGACCACCCCGACGAGATCGAGGCCGTCCACGGGCCTACTTTGCCGCCGGGGCCGATGTTGCGACAACGGCGACCTTCGGCGCCACGTCGCTGAAACTTGCGCACTATAAGCTTTCCGACCGGGCCGCCGAGATCAACCGGAAGGGCGCCGAGCTCGCCAGGAAGGCCTGCCCCGCGGGCAGGTTCGTCGCCGGGGACATCGGCCCCACCGGAAAGCTGTTCAAACCCGCCGGCGACGCCGACGAGGCCGAATTGGCCCTGTGTTCGCCGAGCAGGCCAAGGCGCTGGCCGAGGGCGGGGTGGACTTCCTGATAATCGAGACGATGATGGACGTGAACGAGGCGCTCATCGCGCTCTCGGCGGCGCAGGTCGACGGGGCTTCCCGTCTTTGCGACGATCTCGTTTGCAAGAAGCCCCGCGGTTACTTTACGATCATGGGCAACAAACCCGCGGACGCCGCGCGCGCGCTGGTCGACGGCCGGGGCCGCGGCGGTGGGGACAAACTGCTCGCTTCGCATCGGTGACATGATCGATGTGGTGGCCGAGATGGCAGGCGCAATCGATATCCCTATCATCGCCCAGCCCAACGCGGGCAATCCCGAGACGGAGGGCGGCGTAACGACCTATATCGACGGGCCGGAGGTCTACGCCGAATGACGCCGGAACTGATCGGCGCCGGTGCGCGGGTCGTCGGCGGGTGCTGCGGCACGACGCCCGGAGACGATCCGGCGGATGCGGGAGGTCATCGACACCCTGCCGCCTTCGTGAGGGCGGCCCATTCGATTAAGACGATACTTCGGAACGGATAGCAACGGTCACCTAAACCACACTCAGGAGGTTACTATCTATGGCGGGAAAAGACATTTTCAGAAACCCCATCGACGCGAATCACATCCTCAAGGGGCTGTCGACGGACGAGCTGCGTAATCTGGCCAAGAAGGACGAGCGTACCACGAAACACGGCAGCGCCGCATACATCAGCGTCGTCAGGAACCGTTCTGCCAAGTTCACCGAGGTCGTCTTCGGCGACCCAACGCCCGAGCAGGAAAAGATCCTCAAGGACGTCCAGGAATACCTCACGTGGAAGACGATGATCCAGGTGGATCGGGACATGTGCATCAACCCCGACCACGTGATTTTCTGCCGGCTCCTGATCACCGAGGAATACGCCCGCATTGCGTACATGTGGAACGAGACGCTGTTTGAGCCGAAAAATCCGAACCGCGAGCCCGACCAGACTATCGATATACGTTCCCGAGTGGCGGGAGCGCAAGGTCCTCGTCCAACCCGACCTCGGGCGTCACCTATGTCCTCGGGCACCGACTACCTGGGCGAGAACAAGAAGGCCCACCTGAGGATGGGGATGTACCGGGCCAAGAAGAAGGGGGGGCTGGGCCTGCACGCCGGCAGCAAGATCATCAACGTCAAGACCAAGGACGGCAAGCTCGTCAGCAAGGGGGCCATCCTCTTCGGGCTGTCGGGCACGGGCAAGACGTCGCTCTCGTGCCATAACCACGGGCTTACCGGTGACGAGGGGATCGTCATCCGCCAGGACGACGTCATCTTCATGCTGCCGGACATGTACTGCGTGGGCACCGAACGCAACTATTATATCAAGACCGAGGGCCTGGAGCCGAAGGGCCAGCCGCTGCTTTTCGCCGCCGCGACCAGCAAGCGCGCCATCCTCGAGAACATCTGGGTCGACCGCGACGGCGCGATCGACTTCTTTGACTACAAGATCACCAGCAACGGCCGGTGCGTCGTCTACCGGGAGGACGTGGGTTATCACCGACAAGGACATCGACCTGCCCAGGGCCGATATCATCATCTTCATCACCCGGCGAAACGACATCGTCCCGCCCGTCGTGCGCCTGAGCCCGGAGCAGGGCGCGGCCTTCTTCATGCTCGGGGAATCCATCGAGACGTCGGCCGGCGACCCCACCCAGGCGGGCAAATCCAAGCGCGTCGTGGGGACAAACCCGTTCATCGTCGGCGACGAGGCCGAAGAGGGAAATATCTTCCTGAAGTTCCTGCGAAATAATCCGGACTGCGAGTGCTTCCTCATGAACACCGGGCGCGTCGGCGGGGCCGACGGCGAGAAGATCACCGTTCACCGACTCCGCGGCGATCATGCGCGAGATCGCCCGGGGCGAGATCGAGTGGGAAAAAGACCCGCACTGGGGCTACGAGGTGGCCACGTCGGTGCCCGGTATTGATATTAAACGCTTCGACCCGCACCGCTTCTACGACGACAAAGAGTACCGCCGCCTCACCGAGGTGCTCAGGAAGGAGCGGGAGGCGTGGCTGGCCAAGTTCGAAAGCCTGGACCCCGATATCCTGTCGGCGATATAGGGATCCGATCATAATGAGTGACACCGCGGGGGGCCGATGCCCCCCGTTTTTTTAGACTCTGCGTATCCAACGGCCCCGGAAACTCAGCGGGTCCAAGACAACGGCTTGATTGCGACGACGCCGTATTTAGGTATGTCCTTTATGAAACCTATGGATTATAATTAATCATTGTATCGTTTCAATTCCATGACACATATCTGGTGGTCCGATGAACAAGAACAGAAAAAAAAGGACAGCAGTATGTCAGATTACCCACCGGGAATACCCGATGGAGGAGCTGGTGCCGGCATCCCTGATCAGCCAGGCCTCACTCGATCTGGTAAAGGAACAGCACCCCGACTGGGACCCGAACGGCTATATTTCGATCGTTGAGCTTAATCGTTTGAGACACGAGCACGTCCAGCGTATGCTCGAAAAAGAGAAGGGTGAGATGACGCACCTGGAGCGGGAGGTCTTGAAGAGTATCAAGAACGCGCAGATCCTCTCCAGGAATGTTGAGAAGGACATCCAGGAGCGGTACACGCTCGGACAGAGGGTCGCCGACCGGGTGGCGGAGTTCGGGGGGAGCTGGGGCTTCATCATAGCGTTCTTCGTCTTTTTCATGGTGTGGATACTTATCAATATAGCTGTCCTCGTCCAGAAACCGTTTGACCCGTATCCCTTCATCCTCCTGAACCTGATCCTCTCGTGCCTGGCGGCGATCCAGGCGCCGGTCATCATGATGAGCCAGAACCGCAAGGAGGCCAAGGACCGGACCCGTTCAGAAAACGACTACCAGGTGAACCTCAAGGCAGAGATCGAGATCAAACAGCTCCACGAGAAACTTGATCACATCATCATCCACCACAACCGCCGCATCCTCGAGCTGCAGCAGCTGCAGGTCGATCTCTTGGATGAGATCATCGACACGCTGCATGAAAACGGGAGTAAGAGGAAGTAGGAGGAAGAACCGGGGAGCCGTCTCCGGGATTAGACATGAGAGGAACCGAAAATGATAAGCCGAATATGGCACGGCTGGACGAGCCGCGAAAACGCTGACGTCTACGAGGCGCTGTTACGTACCGAGATCTTCGTGGGAGTCGCCGAGCGGGCGATCGACGGCTATCGGGGGATCCACCTGTTGCGCCGTGACGTTGGTGAGGACGTCGAGTTCGTGACGATCATGTGGTTCGAGTCGCTTTCGGCCGTGCGGGCGTTTGCCGGGGAGGACTACGAGGCCGCCGTCGTGCCGCCGGCCGCGCGAAAGCTCCTGTCCCGTTTTGACGACCGCTCGGTGCATTACGAGGTGATCGAGCACCCTAACCGGCAAGGCTGAGAATCCGGGCGGGCGCGGGGACAGCGGGGGCGGCAGTATCTCTAGGTGAAAGGGTACCGTCGGATACGAAATCGCTCGAATCTCTGCACCTTGATTCAAACCTTACTCGGGTGGAAAAAAGAATGGATAAGAAACCCTATATTGTCACCGGCGCAAACGCCGGCATCGGCAAGGCGATCGCAGTCAAACTCGCCGGCATGGGCCGGCGCGTGGTCATGGTAAGCAGGGACGCCGAAAAGGGCCGTATCGCGGCCGACGAGGTGCGCGCCGCTGCGAAAGGCACGGGGGGCGGCTCGGTGGAGCTGGTGGTCGGCAGCCTCAACACGGTCGCCGACGCCCGGCGGCTTGGAGAGACGATCCGGGACCGGTATCCGACAATCGGCTGCCTCGTCAACAACGCCGGGGTCTGGATGACCAAAAAGGTCTTGAATGCCGACGGGATCGAGACGACCTTCATGGTCAACCACCTGGGGCCGTTCATCCTGACAAACCTCCTGATTCCGAACCTTGAGGCCGGCGCGCCGTCACGAGTCGTCAACGTCAACGCGGGGCTCTACGTCTTCGGCAGGCTCGACCTCGAAAAGACGCCTGCGGGCGCCGACTTCGGCCGGTTTTTCACCTACTGCAATTCCAAACAGGCGAATCTCCTGTCTACCGTGGAGCTGGCGCGGCGGCTCGATCCGAAGGAAGTGACGGTCAACGCCCTGCACCCCGGCGTAATCAGGACGGGCCTGGCGCAGGGGGATACGGCCGGGATACTCCGTCCCGCCGTCAGCGCGTGGAAGCGGTTCATGAAGACGCCCGAGGAGGGCGCGGCCGCGCCGGTATGGGTAGCAACGGAGCCGGAGCTTGCCGGGGTGACGGGGAGGTTCTTTTTTCTGACGAAAGAGAAAGATATCCTCCCCAAGGCGCAGGACCCGGAAACGGCGGTGCGGCTGTGGGAGCTGAGCGCGAAGATGAGCGGGGTGGGGGGGTGATCCCCCATCCGCGAGGCGTGGAGAGCGGCGTCCTATTTTTCTGCATCCGATGAATCCTTCCCACCGCCCGCGAGCCTTTCCGCGATGATCTTCGTGGTGCCGGCCACGATCGGGAATATCGAAAGCAGCATGACCAGCGCGAGGACGGCGACGATGATATTTGCGGCCACGCTGCCCGAAAACGGCTTCTCGGACGCGAGGTAGGTCACCAGGATCACGAGCGCCATGAGGATAAAGGGCACGGCCAGCATATACCAGCCGATCCTGAGCAGTTTTCTTCCTGAAATCATTACGCTCCCTCTCACATAAAATCCCTGTCTATTTCGGCTCCGCATCCCGGCTGGGGCCGGGGTCATAGACGATCTTTGTCGTAAACGTCTTCGGCATCGGCGCGGTGAACGTCATCTCGGCGCCGGTCGTGGGGTGGGCCAGCGTCACCGAGTATGCCCAGAGCATGATCCCCTTAACGACGTCCCCGGCCCTGCGCCGCTCGCCCGGTATCTGTTTTGCGCCGTACTTGATGTCCCCCACGATGGGGCAGCCGATTTCGGCAAGCTGTGCCCTGATCTGGTGTTTCCTGCCCGTGATCAGCTGCACCTCGACAAGGCTCGTCTCCACCCCGATCTCGATGATAGTATAGAGCAGGCGCGCTTCCTGCGCGCCGGGGGTCTCGGGATAGACGACCTTCATCATCGTCCCGGATTTCGCCAGGAAATGGGTCAGCTCCCCGAACGGCAGCTTCGGCATCCCCTCCACGAGCGCCCGGTAGGTCTTTTTCGTCTCGCGTTCCCGGAACTGTTCGGAGAGGCGGCCTGCGGCCTTGCTCGTCCGCGCGAATACGATCACCCCCCCTACGGGGCGGTCCAGCCGGTGCACCAGCCCGAGGTAGACGTCCCCCGGCTTGGCGTATTTTTCGGCGAGATACCGCTTGGCCAGGTCCATCAGGCAGATGTCCCCCGTCCGGTCGGCCTGGGTGAGCATGCCGGTTGGTTTTACCATTGCCAGCAGGTGGTTATCCTCGAAGAGGACCAGGTTCCCGATCATCTCGAATGTCCAGTCGATTGCGATTCTCATCTTTATCCGGCAGTTAATGTGTGATATAAGGATACATCAGGACGGTCGTTTTTTCACCTTAAAAACGTATCGATACGGGGCTGACGCGTGAAGGAGAGCAAGCAGGGCGATCAGGGAGCTCTTTTCCCGGTCGGGGATCGGCCTGTCCGACTTTCAGGTCGACCGGTTCTGGCTCCTCTACGCAAAGCTCGTCGAAAAAAACCCCGAGGCCGACCTGACGCGCCTGGTGACCTTCGAGGACATCGTCGTCAAACATTTCATTGACTCGGTCATGCCGGGCCGCCTCGCCGATCTCCCGTCGCCGCTCCTGGATATCGGGACGGGGGCGGGGTTTCCGGCCCTGCCGCTGCTCATCATGAATCCCGGCCTTTCGATGGTGCTTTCCGAGCCGCGCAAGAAACGGGTCGCCTTCATCCTGGAGATGATCGACCTGCTGGGCCTTGCCAGCGCCGAAGTCTACCCCCACAAGGTCATGCCCGATTTTCCCCTGTCCGTCTCCGGCGTGATCACGCGGGCGCTGGAGGCCGCCGAGGATACGCTCCTGCGCTGCGCGCCGTTCCTGGCGCCGGGCGCGCGGGTCATCCTCATGAAGGGGCCGGCGGGGGCGGGCGAGAGTCAGACCCGGCCCTGGCCGGGGCGGGGGCCTTCTTCCGGCTCGAACGCGACATCCCCTACACCGTGCCCAATACGCCCTACGAGCGCAGGCTCCTGGTCTTCGGGCGCACCGGCGAGGAGTGGACCTCCGGGCGGGCGGGACGGGGACGCCCCGGAGCACGGGGCGGGTCGTCGATATCGTGAGCGAGGCCAACGAGCGGTTCAGGGAGTTCAGGGCGCTCCTTACCGGCCGCGGCCTCAAGAAGGAGGGGACGGCCCTTATCTCCGGCGCCAAGGTCATCGACGAGATCGTCGGCCGGCACCCGGCCGACATCGTCGGGTGGATCGGCACCGGCAAGGCCGGCGGGCCGCCGGAGGCGCTTGCCGG
Source organism: uncultured delta proteobacterium (assembly GCA_963735595.1). Lineage (GTDB taxonomy): Bacteria > Desulfobacterota > Zymogenia > Zymogenales > Zymogenaceae > JAFGAS01. The sequence continues at coordinate 589,248 of CAVTLK010000005.1, forward strand.
CGTGCCGTGGTACCGGCTCTCCGGCAGGCTCTTCGAGGAGCTCGACGTCCACGGCACGGGCGGGCCGCTTATCCTGGCGGCGGTGCCCCAGCTGCCCGAGTGGCAGGATTCGGAGGAAAACGAGGGGCTCACCCTCTTCGTCCCGTTCCAGGACCCCGCCAACGTGGGGGCGGTTATCCGGTCGGCGGCGGCCCTCGGGGCCGGACGGGTGGTGCTCCTTGCCGGGGCGGCAAATCCGTACCACCACAAGGCGGTGCGGGCGGCGGGCGCGGGACTGTTCCGCGTGCCGCTGATGCGGGGGCCCTCCATCGAGGCGCTCACGGTCAGGGCGGTGCCCCTCTTTACCCTGTCGGCGGAGGGCGAAAATATCGCGAAGACGACCCTGCCGCGGACGATGGGGCTCCTGGTGGGCGTCGAGGGGCCGGGGGTGCCGGAGCGGTTCCGGCAAAAGCGGCTCATCGGCATCCCGATGGAGGCGGGCAGCGAATCGCTCAACGCCGCGGTGTCGGCGGCGGTGGCGATGTACGAGTGGTACCGGAGGCATCATACGAAATAAATCTGCGGCTGTCTTATGCGGATGCGATAATTCTGATACGCACTGAGGGAGTACTTCCATGAAGGCACTGGTAACCGGCGCGGGGGGATTTATCGGCTCGTTTCTGAGCAGGGGGCTGATCGAGCGGGGCTATTCGGTCCGGGGGCTCTTCCTGCCCAACGAGGACACGGCGGCGGCCGAACGGCTCGGCGTCGAGGTCTTCCGGGGCGACCTGACGAAACCGGAGACGCTCAAGGGGGCCGCCGACGGCGTTGACGTCGTCTTCCACCTGGCCACCCGCGTGGCGGACTGGGGAAGTATGAAGGTCTTCCGGTGCGTCATGGTGGAGGGCACCGGAAACCTCCTTCGCGAGGGCCGCGGTACAATAAAACGGTTTGTCTATTTCTCCTCGGTCGCGGCCCTCGGCCTCGGCCGGGATATCGACGGGCTGAATGAAGCCGCGCCGCGCGTGGTATGCGGCGTCCCCTACTGCGACACGAAGGGGGAGGCCGAGGACCTGGTCGCCGGATTCTGCGCGGAGGCCGGTATCGAACATGTCATCGTGCGGCCCGCCAACGTCATCGGGCCGGGAAGCGTCTGGGTAACGGACGTGCTGGACGCCTATTACCGCGGGCCGCTGCCGCTGATAGACGGGGGCAGGGCGCCGGGTGCTTTCGTGTGGGTGACCAACCTCGCCGACGGGGCGATCGCGGCGGCGGAGCTGCCCGCCGCGGCCGGCAAGACCTACCACTTCCGTGACGACTACCGGATCACCTGGGAGGGGTATCAGCGGTTCCTGGGCGGCCTGATCGGCAAGCGTCCCGTGGGGAGCCTCCCCTTTGCCTTCGCATGGAAGCTCGGCGCGGCCCTGGAGGCGCTCCTCTCGCCCCTCGGCATACGGCCGCCCCTCACGAGGCTCGCCGCCGGCGTCATGGGCAGGAACCTCGACGTGGATACGGCGCGGGCCAAAAAGGAGCTGGGCTGGAAGAGCAGGGTCGGCGAGGCCGAGGCGCTTGCCGAGATCGAGCGGTGGGTGAAAGAGGTCTATATACCGGGGAGGAAAAGGAAGCGGTAATCCCCGCTACCGCTCCTCGCAATGTCGGTGGAGTTGGTGTCATTGCGAGCCGACGTAAGTCGGCGCGGCAATCCCCCGACTGTCACCATGATCGGTAACTCACCGGAATAATAGCGGACTATTTACCCATGGAAATCATCTATATCCTCGACCTTTTCGGGACGTTCACCTTTGCCGTCAGCGGGGCGCTGTCGGCGGCCGGCAAGAAGTTCGACCTCTTCGGGGCGCTGTCCGTCGGGTTCGTGACGGCCGTGGGCGGCGGGACGGTCCGTGACCTGACCCTGGGGGCGACGCCGGTCTTCTGGCTCACCGACGTGAATTACCTGCTGGTGATCGCGGCGGGCGTCTTTGTCGTTTTCCTCTTCGCCCGCCACGTGCTCGCGTACGGCAGGGTGCTGCTGTTCTTCGACGCGCTGGGCATCGGGGTCTTCACCCTCATCGGGATCAACCGGGCGCTGGGCGCCGGGGTCCTCCCGATCTTCGCGGTGCTCATGGGGGTGGTCACGGCGGTGGTGGGCGGGGTGCTGCGGGACGTGCTGGTCAACGAGGTCCCGCTGATCTTCCGGAGCGAGGTCTACGCCACGGCCTGCCTGTTAGGGGGAGCGGTCTATTTCCTGCTGGCTGCCTCCGGCGTGCCGCAGGCGGTCGTCTATTTCTCGACCGCCGCCTTCGTTACGGGGTTGAGGCTCCTGGCCATCAGGTACCGGTTTCACCTGCCGGTGGTGAAGGTGGGGAAAGAAGGGCGGTGATTTCGAAACCCCTTTAGCTTTTCCCTCGTCGTGAAGCAGCCTTCACCAATTCGGCTCCCTCACTGTCTCCCCGCCTTCTCGTACGTTTCCGTCCTGCACCCCAGCGACTCGAACTTTTCCCGCGCCGCGGCCAGCTTATCGGGCGAATCGTACTTGAACCGCATCCCCAGCTCCAGCAGGTGGGCGGCATCGTCCGCGGGCATCGAGAGCTTCTTTGCCAGGAGCGCCACGACGTGCTCCCGCTGCTTTTTGTCCTCCGGCGGGTAGACCTTGAGGCGCAGGGTCACGCCGAAGGCGTGGCCGCAGAACCGGCAGACGCGGGCTTCCTTGTAGACGTCTTTCGCGCAGCCGGGGCATTTCTTCGTCGAGGGCTCTTCGAGACTGCGGCGTCCGGGGATGGCCCCTCGGGCGCCCGAATGTGTCCCGGTCTCCCCCGGGGGAGACGCCGGCGCGGCGTCTCCTCTCGGACGAGGCCGCGTCAAACCGGGAGGATGCCGACCGCCGGTTTTCACGCCCGTTGTTTGTCTCCGCCTGCCACCGGGCGGTCCACCCGTCTATCAGCAGGATAGCCCCGATGAAAATCGCGGCCGCCCCGACGATAACCGAGATGAACGGGACGGGCTCGGGCGCCTGTCCGGCCCTCAGTTTTTCAAGTACGTTCAGTCCCCCGGCAAAGAGCAGGAGGAGGGAGACGGCGATGAGGACCCATCCCGCGATGATCCGCCGCTGCGCCATAGTGGTCGACTGATTATTGCTCATTGTCTGAAACCCTAATCAACGGGCGTCGCCGCGGATTTCACGCGCTCCGATCCCTCAGCCGCGGGTCCAGCGCGTCGCGGATTCCCTCGCCCAGGAGGTTATAGCCCAACACCGTCAACAGGATCGCCAGCCCCGGGTAGAGCGACAGCCACCAGGCCACCTCGATGGAGTCCTTACCCTCGGTGAGGATATTGCCCCAGCTGGGGGTCGGGGGCTGGACGCCGATGCCGAGAAACGAGAGCGCGCTCTCGGTGAGGATGGCGCCGGCCACGCCGAGGGTCGCCGATACGAGGATGGGCCCCATGGCGTTGGGCAGTATGTGTGAGAAGATGATCCTGAAGTCCCCGGCCCCCTGGGAGCGGGCCGCCAGGACGAAGTCACGTTTCGTGAGCGTCAGGAACTCCGCCCGCACGAGGCGGGCCACCCCCATCCAGCCGGTGATGCCGATGACGATCATGATATTATAGATGGAAGGCTCAAGGATGGCGATGACGGCAAGGATCAGGAAAAACGACGGGAAGCAGAGCATCACGTCCACGAACCGCATGACCGCCCCGTCGAGCAGGCCCCCGTAGTATCCGGCCACGGCGCCCAGCATCGTCCCGATCAGGATGGCAATGCCCACCGCCACGAACCCGACCTTGATCGATATCCGCGACCCCCAGACCATGCGGGAAAAGACGTCGCGCCCCGATTCATCGGTTCCGAAATAGTAGGTCGAGTCGGGAGGGGAAAGGAGGTGATCCCTGTCCGGCACGTTGGGGTCAAAGGGGGAGATCAGGGGGGCGGCTATGGAGACAAAAAAGAAAAAGCCCACGATCACCAGTCCCGAGACGGCAAGCCGGTTCCTGAAGAATCTGCGCCAGAAATCGGAGACGGATGATTGGTGGGTTTCATGCGACTTCTCTCTGTGCGGAACCCGGCCCGGCCGCCCGGGGCGCTATTCCTTCGCCTTTTCCTGCAGCTCGGCAAGCGTAATGATACCCTTCTCGATCAGGAGCTTGACGAGGGCCTGCAGGATCTTTCGCTCTACCGGCGCGGCGGCAGTCTCGCCGCCGGCCGGGACGTCGGGTTCAATGGATTCCGGGACGGGAATCGGTTTTACCTCCTCGGTTATGGTCACCTCTTCCCCGTCACGGATAATGGTCATCCCCTCGTCAACGCCGACGGTCATGGCCTCGGGCTGCTTGGGGGCGTAATATTCCACGTCGATCCCGTAGAGCTGGCGCATGCCGTAGATGAGGCCCTTCTCGCGCGACAGGACCGGCTGCACCCGCATACCCGCCGAGAACTGGATCTCCTCGATGGCCGTGAGGTCAAGGGGGTTGGCCATCGCCACGAAGAGGGACCGCTTGCCGCCGAAATCGCCCACCTTTACCGGCACCGCCTTGAACTTCTTGACGGTCTCTTTTGGCACCAGCCGGAGAACCTCGGGGGGGACGCTCGCGTTTTCCAGGTTGATCACCGGCAGGTTCAGGTGATATTTCAGGGCGGCCAGCAACTTATCCTCAGTGATGATCCTGAGGCTGATAAGCGCCTCCCCCAGCTTGCCTCCCCAGTTTTCCTGATAACGGAGTGCCCGCGAGAGATCGTCCCGGCTGATGATGTTTTTCGAGACGAGAAACTCGCCCAGTCTCATTTTTGACTGCATGACCGCACCTATCCTTTTCTGATGCGCGGATCGACAACGGCATACGAGATATCCGCCAGGAGATTTCCCAGGAGCGTCAGGACCGCGCCGATGACAAGTATCCCCATGATCACCGGGTAGTCCCGCGCCATCACGCTCGAATAAAAAAGGCGCCCCATTCCGTAGATCGAAAAGATGCTCTCGAAGATCACGCTCCCCCCGATAAGTCCCGGCACGGACAGGCCCAGGATCGTGATGACCGGCATGAGCGCGTTTCTCAAGGGCGTGCTTGTAGATCACGACACGCTCCGGCAATCCCTTTGCGCGCGCCGTGACGATATAGTCCTGCCGGATCACCTCAAGCATCGTGCTCCTCATGTAACGCGACAGGCCGGCCAGCCCGCCGAAGGCCGAGAGCGTCACCGGCATGAGCAGGTGTTTGGCCACGTCCCATATCCGGGCGGGCAGGCTCATGGTATCGTGCATGATTGATTTTACGCCGGATATCGGCAGCCACCCGAGGTCTATGCCGAAAAGACGCATCATCAACAACGCCAGCCAGAACGTCGGGACGGCAAAGCCGACGAAAACGAAGACGGTCGACGCCTTGTCGAAGAAGGAGTCCTGGTTGGTTGCCGAAAAGACCCCGATCGGTATGGCCACGACGATGATGAGCAGCATGGAAAGAACGTTGATCCCGATGGTGATGGGGATGGTCTCTTTGATCTTGTCGGAGACGGGCCTGCGGTCGGGAGAAAAGGATTCGCCAAAATCCAGCCTGACGATACGCTTGAGCCAGTTGTAGTACTGGATGTGGAGCGGTTTATCCAGGCCGTACAATTTCGTCAGCCGCTCCTTGGCCTCGGGGGTTGCCTTCGGGTTTTCGGCGGTGGCAAGATCGGTGGGCTTGCCCGGTGCAAGCTGCATTACTCCAAACGAGATAATGGTGATTCCCAAAAGGATCGGGATCATCAGGAGGAGCCGCTTGACGATGTATCGCGCCATGATAGCCGCCCCCAACTACCGCAGGTCGGTGTATCGCTGCAGTTCCCCGGGTACATACCACTGGTTGAAATTGTAGCTGATGCCGGCGGGCGCCGGCTCTATCCCCTTGAAGCGGGCCTGGATGGCCGGCAGCGCGTAGGGGACGTACAAAAAGACGTAGGGAGCCTCGTCGGCCAATATCTCCTGCATGCGGTCGTAATACTCTTTCCGCTCATCCCTGTCGAGCGTCCGCCTGCCCTCTTCGAGGAGTCGGTCCACCTCTGGGCTGGCAAACGAGATGTGGTTGAGCTCGTTGGGGCCGATCTTCGAGGAGTGCCAGACGTCGAAGAGATCGGGGTCCTGCAGGATATTCCAGGCCAATATTACCGCCTCAAAGTCCTTCGGCTCGATAAACTCCGAGAGGAAGGCCGCCCACTCCACGATTCTGATGTTTACCTTTATCCCCACGTTCTTGAGCTTGTTCTGGATGAGCTCGGCGGATTTGGCGCGCAGCTCGTTGCCCTGGTTGGTGACGATGGTAAACGAAAACGGAACGCCGTCTTTGTCGAGGATGCCGTCGCCGTCGGTATCTTTCCAGCCGGCATCGGCAAGGAGGTCCTTTGCCTTTTCGGGGTCATAGTCGTAGCGCTGGACACCCGCGTTATACTGCCAGGTGCCGGGCTTATACGGCCCCGTGGCGATCTCGCCAAGGCCCAGGAGGACGATATCAATGATTTCCTGTTTGTCGATCGCGTACGATATGGCCCGGCGCACCCGTTTGTCGGCGAACTTCGGGTCCTTCAGGTTAAAGCCGAGGTACGTGTAGCCGTCGGCGAGGTATTTATAGGTCACGAAATTCTGCTTGAACGACACGTCGTCGGTCTGGTGCTTATACTGGATGGGGGAAAGTCCCATCCAGTCCACCCCGCCCGATTTCAGTTCGAGGAACATCGTTGCGGTGTCTGGGATGATGCGGTAGATGACCTGGTCTATGTAGGGCCTGCCCTCAAAATAGTCATGATACGAGCCCAGGACGATCTTTTCTCCGGTGGACCATTCCTTGAAGCGGTAGGGGCCGAGGCCGACGGGGTTTCTGCCCAGCTCCGAGGTGGTGATGTCTTTACCTTCGAGCAGGTGTTTCGGCATAATCCAGATACCCCAGCTTATCAGTGCCGGGGCAAACGGCTCATTGTACGTCACGATAAAAGTGTAGGGGTCCGGGTTTTTCGCCTCCCTGACCAGCAGGAAGTCGGCGGCATAGGCCGTCGGCGTGTTCGGGTCGATCATCAGCTCGTAGGTGAACATCACGTCGTCGCTCGTAAAGGGGACGCCGTCCTGCCACTTCACGTCCTTTCTGAGGTGAAAGGTGAAGGTGAGGTTATCTTTGGAGACCTCCCACGACTCGGCCAGGTCGCCCACGATGGTATAGTCCTTGTCGTATTTCACCAGCCCATTATAGATAAAGCCGGCCACCTCGTGCGACGAGCTGTCCGACGAGATGATCGGGATCAGGTTGCTGGCGTCGCCGATTGACCCAATGATGATGGCGTCTCCATAGGCCGGGCCCGTGTCCGTCGATCCGTTTCCGATTGGCGAGTCGTTCTTGCAGGAGGGCACAAACAGGATGAAGAGGGAAAGGACGGCGGCGAGCGCGGGACCGATCGGCTTTCTCATGGGAAATCTCCACGAATCTGAAATAAATTAATCATATCGTGATAGTGGCCTCGGGTCAAGGAATTAATCCCCGGGTCGTCGGCCGTGGCGGCGGGAGGCCCCCTTCCCCGCGCAGACCGGCGGACCGTTTTTTGCGGGGATATTTTTTGTTGCCCGGCCGTCTTTGGGGTACGCTGTTTTTATCTATCCACTAAAGGAGTACATGAACATGATAAGCGAAAGCAACGCGGCCGCGGTGATGGAAAAGGCCGTCTCGCGGATCGAGGAGATCTTTCGGGCCGCCCTGCGGATCGAGGATGCCGTAAACAGGATGGCGGGGGAAGGGAAGGCCCCGGCCGGTACGGCGGCCGCCGCCGGCGCGCTGGAGGGCCTTTCACGGGAGATCATGGAAATCAGGAACCTTCAGAATGAGAATACAATGGCGCTGCGCGCTGTCCGCGAAGACGTCGAAAAACTCCTCGCGTTACGCTCCGGCGGCTTCACCGATATGCTCGGGCCGGACGGCCTGCGGTGAGGGCGGCCGTTTCTCCCGGTCGCGGTATTTCTTAATGCTCCGCGCAGCGCCGCCGATTGTGCCGTGCGGGTGATCCCACAAAAGGACGATCGCAAAACAGGGGGGTATCGCCCCCCTATTTTTTTGGGCCATCAATACGCCTGGCTATTTCTTTGAACCTTCGAATACGCACGACTCGTCGCCCCTTGCGACGCATGCGGTCTCGATAATCTGCATTTCCTTAAAGCCCGCCGCGTGGAACATGGCCTCGAGCGCGCCGGCCTGAAAATCGCACACGGTGACGGTCGTCTTTTCCTTGAAACCGAGCACGAACGGAGAGTAGTGGAGGACAGTGCGGAATACCCCGTTCGCGCCGTCTATTTTTTCTATTACGTTGAAACCCCACCCCCGCTTTCCCGCCGTATCGGCGTAGAACTTCACGAGGTCGTCGCCGGTCAGTTTAAGGAGATCGATCATGATCTTGGACATCGACATGCCGATATCGTATCCGGCCCTGCGCATGAAGACCTTGGCGAGGTTGATGCCGCCGAGGTCGGCGGCGGAGCGCATCATGTTGCCGAAGGTCCCCTGGGGAGTGATGACGATCCGGTTGCCGAGCATGGTAAACATGCCGCCTTCGTCAACGGTGATGGATTGTTTGATCTGTTCGAGGGTTTCCTCGGGGTTAGGGGGTCTGTAAGCCATAGCAGTCTCCTTTTCCGTCAGTATATAGATGTATTAGGGATTCTGTCATGTAGTCTCAGTCTAAATACTTGTATTCCATCTATTAGTTAAATGCAATAAAAAACATGATAGAATATTCATATGCATACCTATGTGAAGCATTCGTACACATATTTTTAACGTCTTAGAAAGGCTCTCCCGCCGCGGGCTCGATACGGACGATCCTCATTATGCGTAGTGAAACAGTCCCGACAATCTCCTTGACCGGCGTTGCCCGGATACTCTATAATCAATAAATCCATACCCATGCCGGACGGGCAATCCATGAAGATCCTCCATACGGCCGACCTCCACCTGCGCTCCGAGAACGATGAGCGGTGGGCGGCGCTGACGGCAGTCGTAGAAATCGGAAAAAAGCAGAAGGTCGACGTCCTGGTCATCGCGGGCGACCTCTTCGACAGCGCTTCAGCCGCCGGGAGGCTCTACGATAAGCTCCGCCCCGTCTTCTCCAACGCCGGTTTTCCCACCCTGATACTCCCCGGCAACCACGACCACGATTCCTACCCCACGGGGATATTTCTCGGCGAAGGGGTCAGCGTCCTCTCGTCCCTGAGGGACCCCGTCGAGATCAGGGGCGTACGGTTCTGGGGACTTCCCTTCGTGCCCCGGGAGCAGCACGGCGTGCTCGCGCTCCTCCACTCGATCAGAGAGCTGGTTACCCCCGAAAAGGCCAATATACTCCTTTACCACGGCGAGCTGACAGACAAGATCTTCGATCGTTCCGACCTGGGAGACGAGGGGGCCGAGCGCTATATGCCGGCACGGTTGTCCCATTTCGCGGATTTCGATTTTGCCTATGTATTGTCGGGCCACTTTCACACCTCCTTTGACATCTTTCGGTTCGGGGACGGCGGCTACTTCGTCTATCCCGGATCGCCCGTATCAGTCACCAAAAGAGAGACCGGGCAGCGCGCCGTAAACCTGTTTGAAATCGGCAAGACGCCCGCCCGGTTGGAACTGGACACCGCGCATTTCGTGTGGGCGGAGATCGCCTGCAGCCCCTTCTCGGACGAGGACCCGGTTTCAGCGGTCAAGCAATGGATCGGCCGGCTCAACCCGAACGCGGCGCCGCTCCTTTCCGTAACGGGACTCATCGACGGCGCGCGGCTGGGGACCGACGAGACGAAGCTCATTACCGAGATCAGGAAGGCCGCGGGAAAACGGGCCGAAATAGACTACCGTGTCAAGGATATCTCCACGATCCTGGCCGACGATCTCTTTGCCGCCTTCAGGGAGCGGCTCGCGACGGCGCCGGATCTTGACGAGGAGGGGAGGGAGCGCATCACGAGGATGGTCATCGGGGCCATGATGGAGGCCGGCCGGTGAAGATTTCCGAATTCCACGTGATTCGCTACGGCCCGGTTCACTATAAAGATCCTTTCGCGCCGTCGGACTTCACCCTCTTCTGGGGGAAGAACGAGCGGGGCAAGACCCTGACGATAGACGCGCTGGTCAAGCTCCTCCTGGGCAAAGAGGCAAAACGGTTCGACAGGATCGAGCGGGTGGACGGGCAGCCCTCCGGCCACGTGGTTGTAACCATCGGCGGCAAGCCGGTGAAGCTCGCGGCTAAAGAGACCCTGACCGACGTCTGTGACCTTTCCGAGGCCGAGTGCCGCAACGTCTTTATTGTCAGGGCCAGTGACCTTTCCATCGGCAGGGACGAAAAGGAGCCGGAGGCCGATTTTTACGCCGCCGTTACCGACCGGCTGACCGGCCTTAAGACCGAACAGATCACCAAGATAAAGAAGGCCCTCAGGAATGCGGGTAAGCTTACCCCCAAGGGCGACGACATCCGCGATACCCAGGCCGAGCCCGTAAAGAAGCGCCTGAATAGTGCGAAGAAACTCATCGAGACAATAGCCGCCATTGAGGACCAAATCGAACGGGAGCATTTCGACGAAATGGAGGAAATGCTCATAGCCCGCCGTGACGAGAGGCAGATCATCGAGCGGGAGATAGAGGGCTACGAGTCGGCGCGAAAGCGGGAGCTCTACGAAAAGGGCAGGGCGGCCTACGAGCAGCTGGCTGCTTCCCTCATGAAACTGGCCGAGCTTGAAAAGGTTACCGAGGAAGACGAACGGGCATGGAGCGACGCCGACCGGGACCTTGCGCGGCTCATCGAGTCACGGGGCCGGACTGCCGACGCCCTGGAGACTCTCAAAAAGCGGCGGGACGATCTCGGCCAGCACATGACGGCCAGGCAGCGGGACCTGGCCCTGCTCTCCGATCGGAAGAAGCGGTTGGACGACGAACTTGTGCCCGAGCTGAAGAACTACGAGATCAAGAGCGGAGACGCCGCCCGCAGGTCGGGCAGCCGGCGGTTTTACACCGTCTGGGCGTTGTCTTCGGCCGCCGTCCTGAGCGGCTGCCTGTTTGGGTTGGCCGCACGTCCGTCACCCGGCTGGTACGTTCCGGCGGCCCTGTCGGGCGTGTCGCTCCTGGTTGCGCTCGCGTATCTCTTCTTTTCCGTCAGGCAGGAGGCGTGGCTTTCGGGCATGTACCGGCGCATCGCGGTCGCCGCCTCCAAATATAAGCTCGCCGCGCCGACCATCGACGGGGTATTCGCGAAGATCCAGGAATTTTCAGACGGGTACCGGAGTGCCGAGGCAGAGCTGAACCGCCTGTCGGCCACGCGTGATGCCTGCGACGACGAGATCGCCAAAACGACCGGGCGTGAGCTTCCCGAGATAGAACGGAAAATCGCCGACGCGCAGCGCGTTATTGAGACGATCAGTATCAAGACGGGGTTTGAAAACCCCGCCGACCTGCGGAAGGCGCTCCGCGGCAAGAGAGAATACGAGGAGAACAGGGGGAGGCAGGCCGCGCTGCTCAGGAGCCTTTTCGGAGACCAGAACCTATCGTTGAAACAGTACCTGCCGTTCTGGAAAAGCGGTATTGAGGCCCTATCAGTCTTCGCGGACGCCAGGACCGATCTTGTGTATGATGACGCGGCCGTGTCGTCGCTCAAGGCAAAACGGGCCCAGGCCGAGGCCGCCGTCGACAGTATGAACGCCACCCTCTCACAGATGAGGCGGGAGCTTTCCGCCGTCGGGCGGGACGCAGACGGTATCTTCGGGGAGATAACCGGCCCCACCCCGATCGAGACATCGGCCGATCTTATAATGACCAGGCAACGGCTTGGGTCCCTGATCGCGGGCATCGAGGCCGACCGGGACGATGCCCAGGCGGCGCTGGCCGTTTTCGACAGCATCGAGGCCGAGGAACGCCGGCAGGTCTCGCAGCTTTTCGGTGAGGAGAGCCCCGTATCGGACTACTTTTCGACGATTACCGGCGGGCTCTATGCCGCCGTCCTGTTTAATCCCGCCGACGGCCTCATCAGCGTCGAGAACCGCGACGGGGCCGTGCTTACCGCCGACAAGCTCTCCTCCGGCGCCTACGACCAGCTCTACCTGGCGGTTCGCCTGGCGCTGGGCCGTCGTATCGCCCCGGACGGCGCGGGCTTTTTCATCATGGACGACCCCTTTATCCGCTCCGACCCCGACCGGCTTGCGCTGCAGATGCGGATGCTGGCCGATATCGTCCGGGAGGGGTGGCAAGTCCTCTACTTCTCCTCCAAGGGCGAGGTCAGGCAGGCCCTGGAAAAGGAGATCAAAAAAGACGCCGTGACGCTCATCGACCTCTGATTGCTTCCGTAGCTCCGGCCGTCCCGCCCCCCCTCAATACTGCTCTAGCGCCCGCGCCAGCGGCTTGACCATCTCAGCCTTTATCATCGTGCCGTATATCTTTTTCCGCATCGGCGGTATACGCGCTAGCAGTGTCAAAAAGAAATTGATCCTCCGAAACTTTTTGTCCGCCTTCTGGGGAAACGCGAAGAGCCCGTGCTCCCGGTAGTACCGGTAGTCGGAGACGAACGGGAACCGGAGCCTCCCCCACACGTCGTCGCGGAAGATCTTCCGTCCCGCGACACCCATGAACGTCATCGACCGGACGTACCCCGTCTCGGCGGCGTCCACGAGCCTTCCGGCAAGCCCGGTAATGAGGCCGGAAAGCCGGGCCGAATCCGCGATCTCGTCCGAGACAATATCCACGAGGCTTGCCCCCTGGGTCTCGAGGTAGCCGCGCAGGGCCTCCGCCAAGGGAGCGTTTGCAGACAGGGGGCCGGAGACGAGGCAGGCAACCTGCTTTCCTTCGAGAACCGGGATATGGGTCATGAAGAACGAACGGTCGAAGAAGAGCTTGAACCGCGACGAGAGGTAGCGCCCTTTGACCGACCCGGCAAGCACGAGGATATCTGCCGGGATCACCGTTTTTCGGTAGAATTCGATGAAGCCGTCCTTTCCCGTATAGGCGCACGTGTTGTCCCATCCGCACCTAATGCAGCCCAGGCACCCGCCGGCGATATCGATATCGTTGAGGTTGACGACCTGGGGCTTCGTAGAAAACGAGCGGCAGAAGGTGTCGATCATGCCGGCGAGATTAGGCTCGTCTCCGGAAATGTCGGTGATGACGGTGATGCGCTTTGCGCCGGGGTCGACCGCGGCCGCGGGGGGCGACGGTTTAAATCGGAACGCGGTGGCCGGGACCGGATAAAAAAGGCGGCTCGTCGGGGTCTTCGTTTTAACAGTGCGGAAGAAATCTTCGGCAAAGAGGATGAGCCGCCGGCGTTCCGCTTCGCTCATGAGATCGTGCATCTCCGGCGAATGATAGCCGACATACGACATTCCGAGGTCTTCCGATACCGCGCGGATATAGCTGTGGGCGGTCTGGTCGTAGAAGTGGATCGAGGTGGAGAGGGACGCGGTATATTTGCCGGCGAATGCTCTTCCGGCCTCGCGCTCTCCTATCAGCTCGATGAACCGCATCAACCCCGCGTGGACGACCAGGTAATAGAGGGGGAACGCCCAGAGGACGGCGTCCGATTTCTTCACGGAGTCTATGACCGCCGAGAAGGCCGCCGGATCGTTCTCAATCTTCCTGATCTGCTGGGCGACCTGGAAGGTCGTATAGTCATGTTCGGGAAACTTCTTGATGATGTACTTGACATACTGCATCGTGACTGACTGGTCGCCCTTGGGACTTCCCGCGAGAATCGTGATCTTCATTTTCTATACCTCACTGTTTATACCGCGTTCTTATTCATATAAACCGGACATCGGCCGGTTTCCTGTCCACGGTCGTTACATACTTGAACTGGGGATACCCAAGAGTCAGTGCCGCGAATATTCGGCGTCCCCTTGGAATATCGAGGAGCTTCTCGACCGTTGTCGGGGCGAATTGGATAAACCCGTTGATGCAGGTCCCCAGTCCCAGTACATGGGCCGAAAGCATTAAATAGTGCTGGGCCGCGAGGCAGTCGTCCCGGGAGGAGGCGTTGCGTACGGGCGCATGGATTACGACAACGACCGGCGCCGCCCGCAGGACCGGGTTTTCGTTTTTCCGAGCCCGCTCCAGCAGCTTCCTGAACTTTGCCGCGGCGGTTTTCAACTCGCCGGCCTGGCGGGGCGCCACGAGCGACAGCGCCGATATCACCGCAGGATTCAAAACGACCAGCAAACGCCGGTAATGGTTCAGTACCGCTTCCTCAATCCGGTGCAGCGTTGTTGGATTCGAGACGACGACGAAGCCCCGGTCCTGTTTGTTCGTGACCGAGGGCGACATCCGCGCCGAGTTAACGATTCTCTCCAGCGTGTCCCGCTCAACAGGTTTCTTAGAAAAGTGCCTGATAGAGCGTTTGGACGAAAGGAGGTTTTCCAGTTTGTCGGCGGACACCGGGGCGGCTGAAACCGGCTTAAATGATCCCATGTCCATCCGGTTATGCGTGACGGCGCCGTTAGGACAAACGGCGACACAGTGGCCGCAGAAAATGCAGTTTTCAGGATAGATGACCTCGGGTACGGTGCCCCTACTGAAGGTCGTTACGCCGTGCATACAGACTGTCACGCACTGGCCGCAACGGTGGCACTTGCCGCTGTTGTAGCTAATTACTTCCATGGACTTCTCCGTTCTTCTTTCTAGTAAGCCTCTTTTCAGTATCGTCGCACCAGCCGGCAATCGCTCGCGAAACGGCAATCCCGTACCTCACGGTCGAGAGCCAGAGAGTCAGCGGGCTCTCGTCTCCGGCAGTCTCATATTCGGCCAGTCGCCGCTCGATGCGGGTATACCTCTCGAGAAGCTCCTCGCGATAGGAGCGCTCCTGCCTGATCTTTTCGATAATGGAATCCCTCGGGATGAGGTTGCTGAAGAATAGCTTGAGCAGAAATTCGTTGCGCTTCGGCTCGCCGCCCGGCGGGAGAGTGAGCCATTCGGTCAGCTGGCGTTTCCCCTCATCCGTGATCGAATAAACCTTCCGGTCGGGTTTACCCTTTCCCCTTGAAACGTCGACGGTTACCAGCCCCTGACTCTCCATGTGCCTCAGGACGGGATAGATGTGGCCGTAATTTTCCTGCCAGAAGTTGGAGATGGAAGAGTCGGTCATCTTCTTGATGTCGTAGCCGGACATCGGCGCCAGGGACAGGAGGCCGAGAATGGCGTATTTCGTCTTGTTTTCCTTCGGCATGTCTTTTCTCCTTATAGCAGTATGATATATATCAGAGTGATATATATCAAGAAAAAAGTGACCCACATCCTTTTTTATCGGTGTCTTCGTGCACCCCCGGTTCAATTTTCCTGCACGTCCGCAGTAGCAATTCACCACAAAGGCACAAAGACACGAAGGAGGAAGAGAAGACCCTTCCCGTATTCTTTGTGCCTTTGTGTCTTTGTGGCGGGCCTGTCCGTACGACACGCCGGCCGGAGAATAACACCCGTTGCCGTCGCCGGAATTGGCCTTGCCTTTTCATTACGATGTCTGGTAGTATAAAAACAGGCGCCAATGTAGCCGCCGGAGGCAGCCGCGAGGCTGCTGACAAAGTACGGAATTTTAGAGGGCTGTCATCGCGAGGGCCCAAAGGGCCCGTGGCGATCTCGGATGCTGATATACATACTAACATGATTACGGGTAGTTACTGCGTCCGGGATTGCCACGGTCGCTATCGCTCCCTCGCAATGACAAGAACACCGTTATTTCTGAAAAACGGGTTTGTCAACACTCTGGCGGCAGCCGGAGGCAGCCGCGTATTTGAGGAGCTTTCGTATGACCTTTCGGCCTGCGTGGTGGATCAGGTTCCTGGCGATGACATGGCCGCTGACCCGTATCGCGGGGCGAATCTATCCCATTGCCCTGGTCGGACGGCTGCTCACCTTCGTGACGCTCCCCTTCTTTTCGCCCGCGCAAACAGAGTCTCACCTATATACCGATCAACCGGGAGGTTTCCGGGGAAGGCCTTCCGCCTTTCTGCCGCGTACTATCACGGCCGATCTCATCGCCGGGTCGTCCCACCGCGCCGATTATCCATCGACTGTACGTGCCGCATGGACCGGGAGTGCGTCGATCATGACGCGGGCGTGGGGTGCATGCTGCTGGGCGACGGCGCGGCCGAGATAGACGGAAGGATCGCGCGCCACGTCACGAAGAGGAGGCCCTGGCTCACCTGGACCGGGCGCTCGTAGACGGCCTGATGCCGTTGGTCGGCCGGGCCCCGATCGACAATTATATGTGGGGGGTCGCAAACCGCGGCAGGCTCCTGACCGTCTGTTTCTGCTGCCGCTGCTGCTGCACGATCCTCGGGTCGGCCAGGTACCTGCCGGCCGAGATACACGCGTCGATCATGCCCGTGCCGGGAGTGACGGTCACGACAGATGCGGCGGCCTGTACGGCGTGCGGCGCCTGTGTTCGGGAGTGCTTCATGGGAGCGCTCACGCTCGTGGGCACGACGGTTGTTCGCGACGAATCGCGATGCAAGGATGCGGGCGGTGCGCGTCGATTTGCCCCGCGGCGGCCATAAAGTGACGGTAGATCAGCAAACGGCCCGCGCTCAGGTGTCGGGCCGTATCGGGAAGTTTGTCGATTTCCGATAGACGCCGACGGGCGGACGTCTGCCGAGAGGTCCGGCGGAATATCACCGGTCAAATACAGGATTATATAACGATGAAACTCGATGAATTTCAGACGCTCGATCGAATCATCCACCCCGCGTCGGTCGCGGTGGTCGGCGCGTCCAGCAGCCCCGGAAAATTCGGCTGGCTCTACCTCAAGGCGCTGATCGATCTCAATTTTTCGGGCAGGCTCTTTCCCGTCAATGATCACGCCGACGAGATCCTCGGGGTCAAGACCTATTCCTCCCTCGCAGAGCTTCCCGAGGTGCCCGACCTCCTGGTGGTTACGGTGCCGGCCCGGTTCGTTGCCGACTACCTCGAAGAGGCGCTGGCCCTCGGCATCCCCGGGGCGGTGGTGATGTCCTCGGGATTTACGGAGCTGAGCCAGGAGGGCGCCGCCATGCAGGCGCATATCGCCGATATCGCCGCGCGCGGGATTCGGATTATCGGCCCCAACTGCTTCGGGATCTACTCCCCCAGGGCCGGTATCACCCTGATCCCCGGCTCGGGATTTTCCCGGGATTCGGGGCCGGTCGGGTTTTTTGCCCAGAGCGGCGGGATGACGGCCGACCTCGGCCAAATGGCGATGAGCCGGGGGATTCGTTTTTCGGCGATGATCAGCTACGGCAACGCCGTGGACGTGGACGAGATCGAACTGCTGGAATATTTTGCCGCCGACCCGAACACCCAGTTTATCGCTTCCTATATGGAGGGGGTCAAGGACGGCAGGCGGTTTTTTGAGCTGGTCGACAAGGTGGCAAAGGTAAAGCCGGTCGTCATCTGGAAGGCGGGGATCACCGAGGCGGGGGCGCGCGCGGCGGCAAGCCATACCGGATCGATGGGGGGAAGCCGCGAGCTATGGGAAAGTCTCTTTTCCCAGACCGGGGTGATCGGCGTCCGGGGATTGGAGGAGATGCTGGACGTCCTGATGATGCTGGCCTACGTCTATCCCCGCGGGGGCAGGAACGTCGCGATTGTCGGCGGCGGAGGGGGGCTGGCGGTGGAGGCCTCGGACCTGGCGGAGCTCTCGGGACTCAGGCTTCCCCGGTTCCCGGCCGAGGTGAGCGAGCGGATCGCGGCCCTGCTGCAGGGGGCGGGGTCGGCGCCCACCAACCCGGTGGACGCGGGAAACCCGGTGGTGCACCCGAGCGTCCTGATAAAGATCATGAAGATGGCAGCAGAGCTTCCCGAGGTCGATACGCTGATGGTGGTGCAGTTTCTCTTTCACGTCTACATCCTGTTTCGGCGAATGTCCGGCCAGGCCGATATCCCGCTCTCGACGTTCGCGACGTATCCCGTCCTGGCCGAGGGGATACGGGAGATCTGCAGCGAGTTCGGTAAACCGGTCATCGGCGTGTTTCCCGAAACGGCGACCTCCGAAAACGACGATGAGGTAGAGCTCGAGATCGAGTGGCGTAAGGCACGTCACGCCCTGCTGAACGCCGGGGCGCCGGTCTACCCCTCCATGGAGCGGGCGCTCAATGCCCTGGCCAAGGTGGTGGACCACCTCGAGTACCTCAAGTCGCGGGGGATCGTGCCCGCGCCGATCGGGGAGCGCTGCGTTGTGACGCAGTATTGACGACACGCGATAAGCAGGTTTTCGGGGGCCGTCAAGGAGAAGAGGAACTCCTGAATTTTGGTGATACGTGTCGCGTTCGTAATAGACTAACAGATAGTGTGACCAATGAAAGGGATAAGGCCCCGCGCGAGCGCAGCGCCACGATCAGGCAAGATATTATCGAACTGATGAAACGGGGCCCGGTGACCCCCTTTGACCTCTCGGGGCTGCTGCGGGTCTCGGAGCGGGAAGCGGCCTTTCACCTGGCGCACGCGCTGGAGACGGCGGAGCGAAATACCGGATAGAGGTCGCACCCGCCCACTGCAAGTCCTGCGGCTTCGTCTTTAAGGAACGCAAGAAGGTAACCAAGCCCTCCCGCTGCCCGGAGTGTAAAGCGACGAGGGTCGAGGCGGCGGCCTATTGGATCAGGTCACCGTAGGAGTGCCTTCGGTGTGTCTTTGACCGACAGGGGATGCGGTGGGACCTTTTGCAGGAGAACGGCGGCATTCTCGCGGGAGCGAAATCGGCCGTCTCGCGGCCCGCCGCCCGACAAATCCCCGCTATTGCCTTAATTTGCTTGAAACAACCGTTTTTTTATGGTATCTAAACGTTCTATGCCCTGACGGGTCCTCACGGATGCATGAATGCCGTGGTATTCGGGCCCAGGCGGCTTCGTCAACACACAGGACCCGGCGGCGGCCGGAAAAACGCTGAATATAGGAAGGGGTATCTCATGAAAGGCGTTATCCTCGCCGGCGGTCTCGGAACCAGGCTCTTTCCCCTGACCAGGGTCACCAACAAGCATCTCCTGCCCATCTATAACAAGCCGATGATCTTCTACCCGATCCAGGCCCTCGTAAACGCCGGGATTTCGGACATCCTGGTCGTCACCGGCGGCAACAGCGCCGGCGACTTCCTCAAGCTCCTGCGCAACGGCACCGATTTCGGCCTCAAGCGCCTCAACTACGCTTACCAGGAGGGAGAGGGGGGGATCGCCGACGCCCTGGCGTTGGCGGGGCACTTCGCCGAGGGTGAGAAGATATGCGTTATCCTCGGCGATAATATAATCGAAAAGAGCATCGCGGCCCAGGTGGCCGAATACGAGAAGCAGAAGGAAGGCGCCCGTATTCTCCTCAAGAAGGTCCCGGACCCCCAGCGTTTCGGCGTGCCGGTGTTTGACGGGAGACAAGATCGTTACGATCGAGGAAAAGCCGACAGACCCGAAATCGAACTTCGCCGTCATCGGCATCTACATGTACGATTCGAGGGTATTTGATATCATATCGGGCCTCTCGCCGTCCGACCGGGGAGAGCTTGAGATTACCGATGTGAACAATAAGTATATCGAATGGGGGACGCTCAGCTGGGGTGAAATTACCGGCTGGTGGACCGACGCCGGGACGTTTGATTCCCTGCTTTCGGCGGGGAGCCTCGTGGCCAAGACCGGCGCCAATTTGACGGACTAAAATCAGTTTAGGTCAGGGCGGACAGATGATAGACGGGGTCATAATCAAGGAGCTGAAAGTCATCCCCGATGAGCGGGGCCGGCTTATGGAGATCCTGCGATCCGACGAGGAGACGTTCGACCGGTTCGGCCAGGTCTACATGACCACGGCATATCCGGGGGTTGTCAAGGGATGGCACTACCACAAGATCCAGACCGATAATATGGTCGTCGTCTCCGGGATGATGAAGCTGGTGCTCTATGACGGGCGGGAACAGAGCCCCACGAAAGGCGAGGTCATGGAAATTTTTTTCGGGGAGAACCGCCCGTGTCTCGTGACGATACCGCCGATGATCTACCACGGGTTCAAATGCATCTCCGTGAAGGAGGCAATCGTCATAAACGTCCCCACGGAGGTCTATAACCGCACGCAGCCCGACGAATACCGGGTTCACCCCCACGACAACGACATCCCCTATCAGTGGGAGCGAAAGGACGGGTAATCGCCCCGAGAAATCTTCGCCCTCACGGGTGCCTATCGGGAGAGAGATCGGGTCGGCGGGGTGGCCCGGATTACGATTTGTGGACCGCGTATGCCCCGCCCGTACGTTGTTATGATCCTATCATCCCGGACGTGTGACGCAATTGAAAGGCACCCGGGTAATCGTCTGACCCGATTTTGTGAGACCGTTACATGAGACTACTGGTTACCGGAGGGGCCGGGTTCATCGGCTCCAATTTTATCCTCTATCTCCTCAAGAATGACCCCGACGTTACCGTCGTAAACCTGGATGTCCCTGACGTACGCCGGCAATCTCGAAAACCTCACGGCCGTGGAGAAGGATCCCCGCTATACCTTTGTCAAGGGCGACATAGCCGACACCCGGGCCGTCGGCACGGCAATGGACATGGGGATAACCGCGGTGGTCAACTTTGCCGCCGAGTCCCACGTAGACCGCTCGATCATGGACCCCGACGCCTTTATCAGGACCAACGTCCTGGGCACCAACGTGTTATTGACGGCGGCGCGGGATCACAAGGTCGAGCGATTCATCCAGATATCCACCGACGAGGTCTACGGATCGCTGGGCCCCACGGGGCTCTTTACCGAGGATTCGCCCCTCAAGCCGACGAGCCCCTATTCGGCCAGCAAGACGGCGGCCGACCTTCTGGCCCTGGCCTATCACAAGACCTTCGGGCTTGCCGTTTCGGTGACCCGCTGTTCGAATAACTACGGGCCGTACCAGTTCCCGGAAAAGCTCATCCCGCTGTTTGTCACAAACGCCGTGGAAGATAAGAGCCTTCCCATATACGGCGACGGCAAAAATATCCGGGACTGGATATACGTGGAGGATCATTCCCGCGCCATCGAGACCGTGCTGCGGGAGGGGAAACCGGGAGAGGTCTACAACGTCGGCGGCAACAACGAGCGGACAAATATCGAGATCACCGACTACATCCTGAAGGCGCTGGGAAAACCCGATTCCCTCAAGCGGTACGTTACCGACCGTCCCGGCCACGACCGGCGCTACGCGATCGACTCAACGAAGATCAAGCGGGAGCTCGGTTGGGCGCCCGGCTTTTCATTCGAGCAGGCCATGGCCGAGACCGTCGACTGGTACGTGAAAAACCGCCCCTGGTGGGAGGCCATCAAGAGCGGCAGGTACCAGGACTATTACCGCAAACACTACGGAACACTGGAGTAGGGCGCGTGAACATCCTCATCCTCGGCGGCAGGGGAATGCTGGGCCGCGACCTGGAAGCGGTCCTTCTCGGCCGGCCCGACCGACACCGGGTAACCGTGTGGGATATCGAGGATATCGATATAACCGATGCCCGGGCCGTCCACGAGGCGCTTGGGCGCGATCGTTTCGAAGTGGTGATCAACTGCGCGGCGTATACGGCGGTCGATAACGCCGAGAAGGAAAAAGAGGCGGCGCTGGCAGTCAACGCCACGGGCGCCCGGAACGTCGCTGCGGGGGCCCGGGCTGCGCAAAGCCGGAGCGTCCTGCTCTCGACCGACTACGTCTTCGACGGCTCGGGAGGGCGGCCGTATCGGGAGGACGACGAGCCGTGCCCTGTCAACTACTACGGATATACGAAGCTGGTGGGCGAGCGGCTTGCCCGGGAAGCTGATCCCGATTGCCTGATCGTCCGCACGCAGTGGCTCTATGGGGCAGGCGGGAAAAATTTCGTCGAGACAATGCTGAAGCTTGCCGAGACCAGGAAGACCCTCTCGGTAGTGGACGATCAGCGCGGCAGCCCTACCTGGACCGTCGATCTCGCCGGGGCAACCGCGGCGCTGGTGGAACGAAAGCTCCGGGGTATCTATCACGTGAGCAACGCCGGCCAGACCACCTGGTGCGGCTTTGCCCGAAGGATCTTTGAGACGGCGCAGCGGGACGTGGAGGTCCTCCCGATTACGGCGGCGGAGTTCAACGCGCCGGCCGCGAGGCCGAATAACTCCGTTTTTGATATGGCCAAGCTGATCAGGGATACCGGGCATACTCCCCGGGATTGGACGGAGGCGCTGCGGGATTACCTGGCGACACGGCACGAGCACGGGGGCCGATAGAAACGATAGGAACGAAAGGAACCGAGGCGGGCGGATTGTTGTCTATGAACAAAGATAGGAGCGAGATCAAGAAGAGCCACGTCCGGGAATTTATCGAATCGCGTTGTTTTTGCCCTCATGATGGCCCTGGTCGTGATGACGTTTATCGTCCAGTCGTTCGAGATACCGTCCGGATCGATGATCCCGACGCTTCTCCTGGGCGACCGGATACTCGTCAATAAGTTCATCTTCGGGACGAGGGTCCCCTTTACCGGCTGTCAAGCTTTTCCCCCTGAGGGAGCCGGCGCGGGGCGAGATCGTCGTTTTCCTGCCCCCACGGAACTTTGTATCCCCGGTGGGGCGGGACGTTCACCTGATCAAGCGGGTGATCGGCCTGCCGGGGGATACGGTGGAGATCGTGGAAAAGCGCCTGTATGTCAATGGGAGCGAGTTTTCGGTACCCAACGCCCACTGGGACGATCCGGGCGTTATGGAGGGCTGGTCGTCGGTACGGGATAATTTCGGCCCCGTCGTCGTCCCGCCGGGTTCTTACTTCATGATGGGAGATAACCGGGACAACAGCTACGATTCCCGATTCTGGGGGTTCGTTCTCGAGGCCGAGACTTACCGGAAAACCGATCATGATTTATTGGTCCTGGGATATCACCGCCCCTTCCCTCCTGGAGCGGGTCCGCGCCATCCGATGGGAGAGGATCGGTGACATCTTCCATCGGGACGGACGAGGTCGGCCGGGTAATCACTAACCCTTGTCTTATCGTACAGGATTGACCTATGACAAACAATAAAGAGCGACGCACCAGACCCAATGCAACCCGCGAGTATATCGAGGCCATCATTTTTGCGCTGATCCTTGCCCTGATCATCAAGACCTTCTTCGTCCAGGCCTTCAAGATCCCGTCCGGCTCGATGATCCCGACGCTTTTAAAGGGCGACCAGATCCTCGTCAATAAATTCATTTACGGAACGCGGGTACCCCTGTCGGACGTGAAGGTCCTGACAGTCCGGGAGCCGCGGCGGGGGGATATCGTCGTCTTCGAATACCCGGAGGACAGGGGCATCCATTACATCAAGCGGCTCATCGGGCTTCCCGGCGATACCATCGAGGTCATTAATAAGGCCGTCTTCGTAAACGGGGAACCATTTGCCGTGCCCCCGGCCCAATACGAGGACCCCGAGACGCTCCCCTCGGCGATCTCGGTGCGGGATAACTTCGGGCCGGTGGTCGTCCCCCCCCATTCATACTTTATGATGGGCGACAACCGGGACAACAGCAGGGACTCCCGCTTCTGGGGATTCGTCGATAACGCGGAGCTCGTCGGCAACGCCGTGGTGATCTACTGGTCGTGGGACATCTCATCGGGGGGGCTGGCCGAGAAGATCAAGAACGTCCGCTGGGGGAGGCTCGGCATGGTACTGCTCAATAAGTAGGGACGTTGATGAAACGGAACGCCCCCCTGGTTATCCTCCTTTCGGCCCTTACCATCATCTCTCTGGCCTATTTCGCGCTATTTGCCAACGTAAAAATTGAATCGCCGGCGATGGAGCCGGCGATTGACGCCGGTGACTACCTGCTGGTCCGGCGCACCGCCTACGGCCTGAGGCTGCCGTTTATCGGCGAGGTCGTGCGCATGGGCCGGCCCGCGCGGGGCGATATCGTCTTGATCAAAAAAAGGCGCGAAGGGCTACGAGACATATCACCGCGGTGCTCAGGGTCGTGGGTTTGCCGGGGGAGGTGATCTCGATTACCGATAAAGAGGTCTGGATAGACGGGGAGCGGCTTCCCGAGGGCTATGTGGCCTTTTCGGACGACCGTGTCTACCCCGAGGCTCTGTCGGCCCGGGACAATATGACGGCCATTGTCGTGCCGGACGACGCCTTTTTTGTGATGGGAGACCGGCGTGACAGTACGACCGACAGCCGCTTTTTCGGGGCGGTGGCCGGGGACGAGATCATGGGGAAGGTCGTGCTGGTCTTATGATACGGCCGGGTAGTAAGGGACCATCACCCCGCTAATCCGGGCATCCAGGATGTGAGGACAACCCGGCGCGCCGCGGCAAGGGCGAACGGTCGATGGCCGCCCGGGCATACCGGATAATTCCCCCGATTGTTACTATTTCGAGCCTTTCCACGAACGATCTCATTTGAAGCTCGATCAATGCCCGCGAGTACAAGAACCGACGGAACCATCGATAGAGCCTGCCGGTAACGCCGGTCTGTCTTTGGTGCAGCGGACGGCCGTTGACCGCCGCCTCAAAACAGGTCTTGAGCAGGGCGAAGCTGCGTTGCTCGCGCGGTTTGGACCATACCCGGGCGGCCCATCGGCGATACTGCCGTGGAAGGCCAAACGGAGTGATCGGGAATATACCCATCGGAGAGGAGAGGAATCTCCGACGGATAACGGTCTGGGCAAACAGGAAGAAGTGGAGGATCGGGTCGTACGGCCAATGATGAGAACGGAGTTCTCCGGTAACCGAGGCGAAATCGATAAGCGCCGAGCCTCCGTCCTCATCGACCAGGATATTCCATTGCCCGACGTCATTGTGGTAGAGGCCGACCCGTTCCAGGGCATACAGGCGTTCCAGCACGTCGCGAAGCACCAATGCGGGATTATAGTCTATCTCCTGCAGTACGGCCGTCGTGAGAAGAATCCCCGGGAGGCGTTCCATCACGAGGACGCCGTCATAGCCGCCGATATGGTACCCGATGAGACGGGGTATGGATGCGTCCTCGATCGGCGGTTCCGACAGGAACGAGATCTCCCGCTCTATTTCGCGACGGTTGTCTTGTGCCGCCGAACCGCAAAAACAGTAGCTCTTGACAATCGTATCGGCACAGAAGAAGTACCGCCGCGTGCCCCGACGAAATCGCCCCGTTATCTCGCTGGAATGGGATGTCCACGAGTCAAACGCGCCCAGGTGGCCGCCGGCGTACCAGTACCGGTTGCTGCAAAACAGGAGAACCCGGCGCCCGGGCGTGCCGCCGTCGTTAGATTCCGAGACCGTGTGGACAAACGCAAAGCTACTCCGCAGGCGTTTGAGTTCGTCGGGGAGTTCGTCACGCTGTCGCGCGGTACGACCGTCCCATACCGTTTCAAACAACAAAACTCCGACCCTTTTTGCGCACCCGTGTGCGGCATCCAGCAGCGCCGTCTCGCACGCGCCCGTCCTCGCCCTGACGGGGGACGGAGCAGAGCACCAGGTCGCAGCTATCGGGCCAGACCGAGGCCGATCCAGGGTCCATAATAAAATGTGGGAAGTGCTGCCGGTGTGGGCTGTGACCAAGATCGATCACCTTCACCGGGCGCCGCAGGTAGCCCCACAGGGCCGCGTAAACGGCCCGGACGGCGGGCCGGCCGTCGGCAGCTATCGGGCTGGGGGTATCATCCTGAGTTGACGGCGCAAAATCCGAAGGATCGATCCAGAGCGGAGCCGAATTGATATCGAGGGCCGTGTTATCGTATGGGTTGGTCATAAGGTATGCGGTTCAAATCCGGATCGGGTTCCCGGTAACGATCCGGTAGCAATTCCGAGCCGCCGTATTGCGCCACCAGACGCCGGGTGAATAATTTATCGACGATTTCGACCTCAGTCGCCAGGAAGCCGTACGCATTGAGCATATATATAATGAATCAGCATAAAAGCGGATAATAGTTTATAGTAATCGTCCGGTCAAGGAAAAAGGCGGCCATTCTTCCGTCAGACGCCGGACGTGACGGTTTCTCATTGACAGTCCGTCGGGAAAAATGCTACAAAACAGCTACGGATAGCTTCGTAACCGGGGTAAATCGGCACGTAAGCGTCCGGGCGCGGTTGCACCTTTCCATGCGTCAGGCATCCAACCATCATCCACGGCAAGGAGCGTCCCATGCCTATACCCGATCAACTGAAGGACTATGCGGCCAGGCTCGGATTTCCCACCTCCGAGACAATGGGTGCAATCCTTTCCATCCTCTTTCACGACGAGCCGTCCCGTTTGCTTGCCGCCGCCATGCCCGGCACGGCGGCAGAGCTGGCCCAAAAGACCGGCATCCCGCAGGACCGCGCGGAGGCGATGCTGGCTGACCTCACGCGCAAGGGTGTGGTCAATCACGTTATCAGGAAAGGGAGCTACCGCCTCTTTCCGGCCATGATCGAGCTTCGGGACGCTACCGTCATGATCGACGATCACCCGAAAGAGCTCATCCTGCTATGGGAAAAGCTCGTCCGTCAGGAGTTGCCCGCGCTCGTGCCCGCCTTCAGACAGCTCAAGGTTCCGCCGATGCTCAGGGCGGTGCCCATCGAGGAGACGGTCAATCCCAGGGGTGCGGTGCTGGATGTCGATTCGGCAAGGCGGATCTTTACCGAGGCCGCGCTGATCACGGCGGTCCCCTGCCCCTGCCGGACCCAGGCAAAGGCGGTCGGCAGGTCTCCGGACTGCCCGGCGCCGGAAACGTCAGTCTGTATGCAGACCAACGGGTTTGCCGAGGCGGTCATCGATCGCGGGGTGGGCGAGCGGCTTACCAGCGCCGAGGCGCTCAGGCGCATCGGCGAGGCCGAGGACGCGGGGCTGGTCCACCTGGTGCGCAATAACGTCAAGGAAGACATGTTCATGTGCAACTGCTGTTCGTGCTGCTGCACGGGGCTCTTCATGATCAACGAGCTGGGCTACCGGGAGGCCTACGCCCGCTCGCGGTTCGTGGTGAAATACGACGAGGATTCCTGCACCGGGTGCGGTTTGTGCGAGGACCGCTGCCAGCTTCACGCGATCACGATGGACGAGCGGGCCGTCGTTGATATCGACAAGTGCTTCGGGTGCGGCAACTGCGCCCTGATCTGCCCGTCCGGGGCGCTGTCGCTCGTGGAGGCGCGGCCGGTGGAGTCTATCAGGAGGACGTGAGGCTTACGCCGGCCATCCGAACCGTCCCGAACCGCCGTACGGAAGGATTTGCCTCGAATCCTCACCGGCGGGAGCTTAAAAAAAGGGTCGAAAAATCCATTGACATCCGGGGCGGAAAATGATACTTAATTAAAAGATATCATTTATACGGGGGAATAAGGAATGGGCGGTTTCATGAGATCGCTCGGCAATGAACGGGGGAAAAGCAAATTAGCCACACTCCTTATCCTTGCCATTATCGTGTTCGTTTTTTATTCCGCTATCCAATTTGTCCCGCCCGTTGTCGACTATCTCAAGATGAAAAACATCGCCTATGATACCATGAACTCGGTCGGCAAAAAGGGTAACGACGCCATCCTGGACCGGGTCTTCAGCATGGCCAGGAAGTCCGGTATCGAGGTTAACCCGGAAAACGTAACCGTTCAGCAGGAGGAAGGGGGGCCGGCGACGCTGGTGATCGACTACTCGGAGACGGTGGTAATAATCAAGGATAAGCTCGAAAAGACCCTCAATTTTCATATCGAGGAGACGGCGCGATAGAATCCCATCGTCTTCTTACCGCGTGAAAACCCAGCCTCCCTCAAGGGAGGCTTTTTTTCAGGGGACGACATGGAAACAACCGAAAACAGAAGGATGCTTCTCTCTCCCCAGGAGATCGATCGGATACTGAACCGGCTGGCCTCCGAGATCCTGGAGAAATATCCTGACCTCTCCACCCTGGTTCTTATCGGGATGAGAACCGGCGGAATACTGCTTGCCCGAATACTTCAGGACAAGATCAGGGCAGGCGAGGGGATAGAGCTGCCGATCGGGGTTCTGGACATAACCCTCTATCGGGACGATATCACGACCACCAACCAGCACCACTTTGTTCGGAAGACGGAGATCCCCTTTTCGCTGGGCGGAAAGGACGTCGTGCTTGTGGATGATGTCCTGTTTACCGGAAGATCCACACGGGCGGCGCTGGACGCGATGATGGATCACGGCAGACCCAAGACGGTCCGCCTGGCGGTCCTGATTGACCGCGGCCAGCGTGAGCTGCCCATCAGGCCCGATTTCGTCGGTAAAGACGTGACGGTACTCCCGGACGAGACGGTCGAGGTCCTGTTCGACGAAAAGGGGGTGCTGCTGGGGGCGGTGGTCGAAAAACGCAAGCAATAATACCTCGGGGAAACCATAATGCCAGAAACCACTACGCACGCCGCCAAGGAGATCTCCTGGGATAGAAAGGACCTCCTGGATATCAAGAGCCTGTCCAGCGAAGAGATCGAGCTGATCCTTAACACCGCCGAATCCTTCAAAGAGATCTCCGAGCGGGATATCAAAAAGGTCCCGACACTCAGGGGTAAAACCGTCATCACCCTTTTTTATGAAGCCAGCACCCGCACGCGCGTCTCTTTCGAGATCGCGGGAAAGCGCCTCTCGGCCGATACCGTAAATATCTCAACCTCCACGTCGAGCGTCCAGAAAGGGGAAACCCTGATAGACATGGCCAAGAACCTCGAGGCGATGGCGCCGGACGCCATTATTATGCGCCACAATGTCCCGGGAGCGCCCTATATCCTCGCCTCCCGGCTGTGCGTCCTCGATCATCAACGCGGGCGACGGCGCCCACGAGCACCCCACCCAGGCCCTGCTGGATGCCTTTACCATTCGAGAGAAGAAGGGGAAATTCAAGAAGCTCAGGGTCTCACTGATCGGCGATATCGCCCACAGCCGCGTGGCGCGTTCGAATATTTATTGCCTGACCAAACTCGGGGCTGAGGTCACCGTCTCCGGGCCGGGCACGATGCTGCCGCGGGAAGTCGAGCGGCTCGGGGTAAGGGTAGCCTCCACCATCAGGGAGGCGGTGCGGGACGCCGACGTGGTCATGATGCTTCGCATACAGAAAGAGCGGATGGGTAAGGTGCTCTTCCCCTCGGTCCGTGACTATTCCCGATTTTTCGGATTGACTACCGACATCATGCGAGAGGCGCGTGATGACGCCATCGTCATGCACCCCGGGCCGATTAACCGGGGAGTCGAGATAAGCTCGGAGGTGGCCGACGGCCCCTATTCGGTCATACTGGACCAGGTGACAAACGGCGTTGCCGTGCGCATGGCAATACTGTACCTGCTGTTGGGCAGAGGAGGCGGTTATGAAGATGCTCATTGAGGGTGGGACGGTAATCGATCCTGAGGCGGGATTCGAGGGGCCGGCCGATATCATCGTCGAAGACGGCAGGATCGCCGGAATCGTTAAGCCCGGCGCCGGCCCTGCGGAAACGGAAATTATCAACGCAAAGGGTTGTATCGTCTGCCCGGGATTCGTGGACATCCATACCCATCTCAGGGAGCCGGGCTACGAGTATAAGGAGACCATAGCCAGCGGCAGCCGCGCCGCGGCGGCAGGCGGTGTCACCTCGATGGCCTGCATGGCAAATACTAACCCCGTCAACGACAACGGCTCTGTTACCGAGTTTATCCTGAAGCAGGCGCGTGCCGACGCGGTAGTCAGGGTCTATCCCATCGGCGCGGTGACCAAGGGCCAGAAAGGGGAGACCCTTGCCGAGATCGGCGACATGCGGGAAGCGGGTGCGGTGGCGCTGTCCGACGACGGGAGCGTCATTGCGAATTCCGATTTGATGCGGCGCGGACTTGAATACGCCAAGACGTTCGGCCTGTGCGTGGTTACCCATTCTGAGGATTTGAGCCTCGTGGGCGAGGGCGTGATGAACGAGGGATTCGTGTCCACGGAGCTGGGACTGCCGGCCTCGCCCCATGAGGCCGAAGAGATCATGATATTCCGGGACGTTACCCTGGCCGCGCTGACCGGCGCCCGCCTGCATGTCGCCCACGTGACGACGGCCGGCGGCGTTGCAATCATCCGCGAGGCCAAAAGACGGGGGGTTTCCGTAACCGCCGAGACCTGCCCCCACTACGTTACGCTCACCGACGACGCGGTTCGGACGTTTGACACCAACACGAAGGTCAACCCGCCCCTCAGGACCCGGGAAGACGTCGAGGCCGTCATCGAGGGGCTGGCCGACGGCACGATCGACGCCATTGCCTCCGACCACGCGCCCCACGTGAACGATGACAAGGAAGTGGAGTTCATCTACGCCAAGAGCGGGATGATCGGACTGGAGACGCTGCTGCCGCTGTCCCTCGGGCTGGTCGAGCAAAAAAGGCTCTCCGTGGGCGGGCTTATCCGGGCCCTTACTGTGGCGCCGGCCGGAATCATCGGGATTAAGGCGGGAACGCTTAAGGCGGGGGCGGTAGCAGACGTAACGGTCTTTGACCCCAACGAACAGTGGGTCTATGATGTCTCGAAGTCGTATTCCAAGAGCAGAAATACCCCTTTTGCGGACAAAACGATGCGGGGCCGGGTGAAGCTCACGATCGTCGGGGGGAAGGTGGTGTACCGTGATGGGCAGATTATATAAGGTTCCACGATTCGCGGCGCTGCTGATTGCGCTCCTGCCGCTTTCGTGCGCGAGCGCCGTCGATTACCAGGCGCGTTTCGAGGGATTCGAATCGAGCCGGTCGCTCATGGATGACTGGTACGGCGTCTATTTCGCGGACCGGAAGGTCGGGTGGGAACACATCGAGATCACCGGGGGCAGTATCGACGGCACCGACGTCATCCGTATCAGGGACGTCGGAAACGTCGTGTTCATCATAGAGGATGAGAATAATCCTGAAACATATATCAGCTCCGGTGAAGTGTTCCTTACCGATGACGGCCGTCTCCTCGGTTTTAAGTATGATCAGTCGCAGAAAACCCACAAACTATCGATCGTCGGCGAAGCGAAAGAAGGGGTCGTCTATATCGATATCACGTCCGGCGGGACAACCCAAAGGGTCAAGTTCGATGAGTCTGCCCGAATCTATCCGGCCACGGCTCTGTCCTATTTCTCGCTGATCGAGGATATCTCCACCGGCAAGACCTATACCTACAGGGTCTTTTTAGAGGGCCTCAGGCTCACCGAAGACATCACCATCCGGATACTGGACCAGGAAGAAGTAACTGTCAACGGCCAAACGGAGACCGCCTACCGCGTTGAAGGGACCATCCGCGGCTATACGTTCACTTCGTTTATGCGAGCCGACGGCACCGTCATCAAGCAGGTCACGATGGATAACTTCGTGATGCTGCGTGAGACCAAAGAGCAGGCGATGCGGATGGACCCGGGTCCGGCCTGTCGATGTATGCTATCATCGACTACACGCAGATTACCCCCGACCGGCCGATTGCCGATCCGGCGGGCCTATCGGCCCTGACGGTCAGGATCACGGGCATCCCCGCGGGAATCACCCCCCTCGGAAGCGACATGCAGACCGTTTCCGGCCCGGACGAGGCGGGGGGGTATACCTATACGATTGCGCGCGCGGAACTGTCGGGTCTCTTGATCCCGGCGTATGGGGCCTTTCCGACGGAGACGCAAGAGTACCTGACGCCGACGCTCGAGGTAGAAAGCTCCAGCCGGGAAATGACGGATACCGTCCGAAAGATCGTCGGTAAGCCCGGCGACCCCCTCTCTGACGCCAGGAAGATCACCGCGTGGGTATACAAGAATATTAATAAGCGGATGGTCGATACTACGTCCGCCCTAGACACCCTCAATTCTCTTGAGGGTGAGTGCCAGGCGCACGCGAACCTTGAGGCCGCGCTCCTTCGGGCGGCCGGGATACCGGCCAAGGTCGTATCGGGGATCGTCTATTCGGCCGATATCGGAGGATTCGCCTACCACTCGTGGAATGAGGTTTATCTGGGCTCCTGGGTCGGGGTGGACGCCTCCTTTGGCCAGTTCCCCGCGGACGTTACCCATATAAAATTCTCGGAGGGCGGCCCGGAGTCGATCATCGATACGATACCGCTGGTGGGGGCGATCGGGCTCCACGTGGTCGAGGAACGCCGGGACTGATTCTTACCGGAGACAGTGGACAAAAAACCATGGCAGAGGAAATAAAAAAGAAGGCGGTAAAGATACTCGTCGTCGATGACGAGATCAATATGCGCAATCTCTTTTCCATCATGCTCGCCAAAGAGGGTTATGATGTAGATACGGCCGAAGACGGCGCGGCGGCAGTCTCCCTGCTTGACACGAAGATATACGACCTGGTCATCACCGATATCATGATGCCCAGGATGAAGGGCACCCAGCTCCTGAAAAAGGTAAAGGAGGTGCACCCGGAGACGGTCGTGATCATGATTACCGCCTACGCCTCCACGGAGAGCGCCGTCGAGGCGATGAAGGAGGGGGCGTATGACTACATCACCAAACCGTTCAATGTCGAAGAGATCAAGGTGATTATCCGCAAGGCGCTCGAACGGGGTAAGCTCGAACGGGAGAACCTTTTCCTCAAACGGGAGCTGGACAAAGGACACAGTTTTGAGAACATTATCGGGCTGTCGCCGGTAATGCAGAAGGTCTTTGACCTGGTGGAGCGGGTCTCCCAGACCAAGACTAATATCCTTGTCTCCGGCGAGTCGGGGACGGGAAAGGAATTGGTCGCCCGCGCAATACATAACAAGAGCCAGCGAAAGAACCGCCCCTTCGTCGTAATAAACTGCGGCGGTATCCCCGAGAACCTCCTGGAGAGCGATCTCTTCGGGCACGTGAAGGGGTCATTTACGGGGGCGATATCGCACAAGGAAGGCCTCTTTGAGGTCGCCGATACGGGCACGCTCTTCCTGGATGAGGTGGGCGAACTAACCGCGCCCATCCAGGTTAAGCTGCTGCGGGCAATACAGGAGAGGACCTTTAAGCGGGTCGGAGGGACCGAGGATATCTCGGTGGATGTCAGGATTATCGCCGCCACCAATAAGGACCTCGAGCAGGAGGTGATCACAGGGAAGTTCCGGGAAGACCTGTACTGGCGGCTTAAGGTCATCGAGGTGAAGCTTCCTCCGCTGCGTGAACGGAAGGAAGATATCGTGCTGCTGGCGGAGCATTTCCTGATGAAGTTTGCGGCCGAGCAGGGCAAGGAGATAAAGAAGATATCGTCCTACGCGCTGGAGGTGCTCAAAGACTATGCCTTTCCCGGAAACGTGCGGGAACTGGAAAACATCATCGAGCGCTCGGTGGCGCTTGAGCATTCCAATATTGTGCTGCCGGAGAGCCTGGCGCTATCGGTATATAAGTGGAACGGGGCGGTAGACCGGAAGGAGAAGGCCGCCGATATTCTTACCAAGGGATTTTCGATGGAACGCTATATCGAAGACCTGGAAAAGGAGCTCATCAGCGAAGCGCTTGCGCGATGCGGCGGCAGGAAGAAAGACGCCGCGGGGATCCTGGGCATCAGCTACTGGGTGCTGCTGCGCAAAATAGAAAAGTACGGGCTGGGCACGGGGCATTGACGGCCGGCCATTGACCGCGAATACGCCGGCAATTGCCGCAATTGCCGTTTCGCAATAGATTTTTGTAAATGCGCAATTTGAGCACCGCGGCCGACCGTGCCGTCAAGGGGCGGTTTGGGGAAATTTTTTTATGTAATGAATCCGGTGTGTTACGAGCAGGTAAATGGAACATGGGGAAATCAGATTGGCATTGATATTGCAGTTATAACTCAGTGCATGACTTTAAAAAGAAAGGAGGTGTCTTCATGCTAAACAAGATGCGTAACAGAAAGGGTTTTACCCTCATCGAGTTGATGATTGTTGTGGCTATTATCGCGATCTTGGCGGCCATTGCCATCCCTAACTTCCTCAAGTTCCAGGCCAAGTCCAAGCAGTCCGAAGCCAGGACGCTGTTGACCGGTGTGTACGAGGCGGAAATGGGCTACTTCGCAACGGAGAATACGTTCTCGGGCGATGCGGAATTGATCGGCTTTGAGCCGGCGTCCGTCCCCAAGTACTACATCAACCCGGCGGATGCGGGCTGGATTACCGCGAATGCGATTTACCACTTCACCTCGACGACCTCGGCCAACATCGACCGGGACAACTTCAGGGATGGATGGGTCGAGACCGATGACTCCCGCGAGCCTCAGAACATTCTCCCCTCGACTATGGACCGTGACGCTGGTGCCGATCCCGGCACGCAGGTTACCGGTGATACCGGCGACGACGTCTCGCAGGATTGATGCTGATCACGTAGCTTTTTTCCTATCGGAAAATCTAAGGCAGAGTTTGAAAAACTCTGCCTTTTTTTTAATTTTATGATATATATAACCCATGAAGATTATCCCGCTCCTGAAACGAAACGCCTCCCGCTATCTTCCGTGGCTTGTCTTCTCGGCCTCTTTTTTCGTCTACCTCGTCACGCTGTGCCCAACCTTCTACTGGCGCGATTCCGCGGAATTTGTTGACGCCGCCTTTGCGCTCGGGGTGGCGCACCCGGCGGGGTTCCCGACCTACCTGCCGCTGGCCAATCTCATGACCTACCTTCCCTTTGGGCCGATTGCCTTCAAGATAAACCTGCTGTCGGCCTTGATGGGCGCGGGCGCGTCGGTCGCCCTTTATTTCCTGACCCTCCGCCTTATCCGTTCCCTCGGGGGAGAGCAGAACGGCCGCGCCCTTTTCTTCTCGTCGGCGACGGCGCTGGCGTTTGCCTTCTCCTTTTCGTTATGGGAGAGCTCCGTATCGGCCGAGGTCTACGCCGGTATAGCAATGGTGTCGGCGCTTCTGCTGTTATGGTCGATTATCTGGGCCGAGACGGCCGATATACGGTTCCTGTTTGCGGGATCGTTTCTCCTGGGGCTTGCCGCGGGGCTGCACGCCACCGCCGCCTTCTTTGCCCCGGCGCTGGTGTTGTTCGTTATCCTCCACTACAAGGGAAGGCTCAAGCCCGCCGATCCGGTCATGATTCTATTCTTCTTTATCGTGGGATTTTCGATCTATATATACCTTCCCTTTCGGTCGGCGGCCGGTCCCCACATAGACTGGGGAAACGCGAAAACCTTAGACGGCTTTCTTGTCCAGATCCTCGACAAGAAGGATACGGCGTATCACTTCGCGGTATCCCGGGGCGGATTATTTGAAAAGATCGGCATATTCTTTTACATACTTATTCGGGAGCTGACCCCCGTCTGGCCGCTCGCAGCGCTCTATGGGTTTTACCTCGTTTTCAGAAAGAACTGGCGGCTGTTTTCTCTTCTTACCCTCTTCGGCGCGGTGCACATCGCCTTCTTTGTCTGGTATTGGAGCGTCGGGACGATATATATGCCGTTCTACGCGGCGGTCATGGCGGCGGGCGGAGCGGGGCTCTTTTTCCTGTACGAGCGGCTGTCTGCAATCGGCGCTCGAGGGGTAAACGCGGCGCGGATTCTGGCCGTCATCGCGGCGGGCCTGGTCTGCTTCAATCTCCTGTTCAACTTCAGCAAGCTAAACAAATCCGACTATTATGCGGCGGAGGATTTCACCAACTCCGATTTCTACCGGTTCGACTACGGCGCCATGGTCGTGACAAACCTCCTCTGGCCGAACTTCTTCTGCCTCCAGGACGTGGAGCGGCTCCGTGAGGACCTGGTAATTATAGCGGTCGGCGATATCATCCAGCCCGACTATTTCAATCGCTTTACCGCGGAAAAATTTCCGGACCTGATCGTTCCGGAAATGCACCTGGACAGGAGCACCGGTTTGACCTTCCTCAAGAACCTGATATTCCTCAATTATCGGCAACGTCCGGTATATATCGGGCCCGATGAGGATATCGTCATGAAACTCACCTATCGGCTGCTGCCGGAGGTCCTCTTCTTCAAGCTGGTCACTGAGGAGGAGGCCAAGGCGCCGCCGGACCGGTATTATGAAGAATACGTTGAGCGGATCGATCATTTTACCAAGCGACAGATAGAGACGATGGGTGACGATTTTTTCACCGACCAGGTCTTTGCCGATTACTACCGGGTCGTTTTTAACACGCTTTCCTCGTTTTTCATTCACCGGAAATTGTGGGACGTGGAACTGGAGGTGTTACAATACTCGGCGCTTTTCAACTCTCTAACGGCCAAACAGATGGTCGATACCGGGATCGCGCTAATGAATCTCGGAGAGTTTGCCGATGCCGAGGGTGCGTTCAAGAAGGCCCTCGCGATAGAGCCGACCGACAGGCGGGGGCATGTTCAACTCGGACGTCTCTACCTCCTGAAGAAACAGTACGAAGATGCGCAGAAGGAATTCGAGACGGCGCTCCGGCTGGGCGACAAGTTCTCCGCCTACTACGGCATGGGCATGATAGCCTATGACCGGGGGGATACGGCGGAAGCCCAAAGGCTCCTGAAGAAGGCAATGGAATCGGCAAACTCGAAGACCCCTGAACCGGAAAAGGAGGCGGTCCGCACGATCCTCTACGAACTTGCGGACACCGCCGGCGCCCCCTCAGACGACCTATGAGCGCGTCCTTTGCGGCTAACCGGGGAAGGCCGCAGGTTGATGCCGCTCACGGGGCGGCAAGGTGACGGTAAGGGATAATCCCGAGAGATACCAATTATGCGAAAAAAGAAGAGGCTGTGCGTAGTCATTCCGGCGTATAACGTCGGCCCGCTGGTGGTTCGGGTGCTGGACGGGCTTCCCGATTTCATTGACCGGGCGGTCGTCGTGGACGACGCGAGCACCGACGATACCGCGCGCCGGGTCTCCGAATACCGGGGACGCTTCGCGGGGGAGGTGTCCCTCATCACGCTGCCGAAGAACTCGGGGGTCGGCGCGGCTATCGCCCGGGGGTACCGGGATGCCCTGGAACAGGGAGAGGACGTGGCGATTGTCATGGCCGGTGATAACCAGATGGACCCCGGTGATCTCCCGGCGATCATCGACCCGGTGGCAAGCGGCCACTGTGACTATACCAAGGGGAATCGGCTCTTCATGGGCGGGGCCTGGAAGATGATCCCCAAGGTCAGATACCTCGGCAATTCCTTCCTGTCGCTGTTGACCAAGGTCGCATCGGGGTACTGGCACGTGGCCGACTCCCAATCCGGATATACCGCGATCAACCGGGAGACGCTGGCCAAGATCGACCTTGACGACATCTACCCCCGCTACGGGATGCCCAACGATCTACTCATCAAGCTCAACATCGTCGGCGCGCGGGTCAGAGACGTGCCGGTCAAACCCGTCTATAACGTGGGGGAAAAATCGGGGATCAGGCTCTACAAGGTAATTCCCACGATTACCTGGCTCTTGATTGAGGGCTTCTTTACACGGATGACCAGGAAGTATATCATCTTCGATTTTCATCCGCTGGTCTTCTTCTACGTCATGGGCCTGGTTTTGGCCCCCGTCGGCGGGATATTCGGGTTATACCTCTTTGTCTTGAGGGTCCTCGGGCACGGGGTGGCCGTTACGAGCGCGCTGTTCGCGGCCTTCCTGTTCATCTCGGGGCTCCAGTCTCTCTTCTTTGCCATGTGGTTCGATATGGAGTATAATAAAAACCTCAAATAGTTACGTATATTGCAAGGCGATCGGGAAAAGAGCTGCGGCGCGGCGCCGGCCGGCAGATCTTTGATAGTTAGATGGACCCTCCTATGAATAAAACCCGGTATCAACTCGGATTCTCGGAACAACACGCCGACGAGATGTACGATGAAAAAAAGCGAAGAATAAAGGGTAAGAAGACGCTTTCGGTGCTCAGTGACGTCCTATCAAAAGAAGGCAAAAATCCCGCGGCTCTGAACCTGCTGGACATAGGCTGTTCCACCGGGTTTATGACGAAATTATACGCCCGGCAATTTAAAAAAGTGACGGGAATTGACATTGACAAGGACGCGGTTCTTTTCGCCGGCGCGCGTAATCGCCCCATAAATACCCGCTATGTAGTATCCGATTGCCTCCAGACCGGTTTTTCCCCCGAGTCTTTTGATATAGTAACGTGCACCCAGATCTACGAGCACGTTCCGGATGCACGGCAATTGATGAGGGAGATACGCCGGGTCCTCAAGACGGGCGGTATCTGTTACTTTGCCGCGGGCAATCGACTCAACCTCGTTGAAGGGCACTATGGCCTGCCCCTGCTATCGGTTATGCCAAAGACGCTCGGCCATGTTTACCTGAGAATCACCGGAAAGGGAAAATACTATTACGAGAGGCATTTGACTCTGATGGGGCTCAGGAGGCTGGTAAGGGATTTTGAGATAATTGACTACACGAAGAAAATTGTCGATGAACCGGCCCGTTATAGCGCCACCGATATGCTTATCCCCGGAACCGTAACGCATCGAATTGCCCGCATTGCAATCAGGGCGGCCTATTTTCTCTGCCCGACATACATATGGGTTTTAAGGAAGAGAATTCCGTAAAAGGCCTCCCACGTGCGTCGTGGAGCCGTCGGCCTATTGTGAGACGCGGCGCAGCGGTTATGAAGAGAGTGCTGTTTGCCGCCTTCCCGTTCTTCTCCGGGCTCCAGTCTCTCTTCTTTGCCATGTAGCTCGATCTGGAGTATAATAGAAACTTACGGCGATACGATATAGAAACCTGACGGCGTGAATGAAAATCCTGCTGGTAACGAGCTCTTTTCCCCGCTGGCCGGGGGATTGGGCGGGGGTATTTATCCTGAGCCTCGGGCGCGCCCTGGCGGTGCGCGGGCACGAGATAACCGTCCTCTGCCCTCATGCCCGGGGCCTGCCGCTGCGCGACGAGATGGACGGCGTACGTATCGAGCGTTTTCGCTATGCGTGGCCGGCCTCACTTCAGACGCTGGCCTACGGCGGGGGCATGCTTAACAACGTGAGACAGAACCGGCTGCGGATGCTCCTGGTCGTGCCGTATGTACTGGCGCTGGGGATGCGAATGAGGGCGCTGTTACGCAGACATGATATCGTCAATGCGCATTTCCTGATTCCCCAGGGGTTTACGGCCCGGCTCTTTAATGTCCGGGCCGTCGTCAGCCTCCACGGGACCGACGTGAACCTGAGCATGGGGGCGCTGGGTCGGCGCATCGTCCGCTTCGGCCTTTCGGAGGCGCCGGCGGTGACCGCCAACAGCGCGGCCACCGCGGCCCGCGCGGCCGGGATCGTCCGCGGCGATCGTCTGAGGGTTATCCCGATGGGCGTCGATGCCGCGGCTTTCCGCCCGGCGGGAAAACGGGCCGAGGCGTTCGGAAAAGATGCTCCCCCCAGGATCATCTGTGTGGGGCGGCTCATCGCCCTCAAGGGCCAGCGGCACCTGATCGGGGCGCTGACGGCGATACGGGAGCAGATTCCCGGCGCGACCGTTACGCTGGTAGGAGACGGCCCGGACAGGGATTCATTGCTGCGGCACGCCCGGAAGTCCGGCGTTGCCGACGCCGTACGATTTATCGGTGAGGCGCCGCACGAGCGGATCGC
The DNA here is from genome assembly GCA_963735595.1 of uncultured delta proteobacterium. GTDB lineage: Bacteria > Desulfobacterota > Zymogenia > Zymogenales > Zymogenaceae > JAFGAS01. The sequence continues at coordinate 628,521 of CAVTLK010000005.1, forward strand.
GGGTCTCCTGGGCGAACACGATATCTTCGTATTGCCCTCCGTTATTCTCCCGAGCGGGGAGACCGAAGGGCTGGGAACGGTCCTCCTGGAGGCAATGGCGGCCGGGGTTCCCGTTATCGGGAGCGCGGTGGGGGGGATACCCGACATCATCAGGGACGGACGAAACGGGCTCCTGGTGCCCCCGCAGTCGCCCGACGCGATCGCCCGGGCAGTGGTGCGAATCGCGACGGACAGGGACCTGCGGGAGAGCCTGACGGAATCGGCCCGGCGGGACGTAGAGGAGCGCTTTTCCTGGGAGGTCATAGCGCAACAATTCGAGAAACTCTTTACTGACGTGATCGGCGAATAAATATTATGGATACGGTACAAGAAGGAAAAGACGTCCTTGCCATTGAGCGGGACGCCGTCGGCAGCCTCATAGACCGCCTCGGGGATGAATTCGTCCGGGCGGTGGATTTGCTGTCAGGCGTCAAGGGCCGCATTATCATCACGGGGATAGGCAAGTCGGGCATCGTGGCGCGGAAGATAGCCGCCACCCTCTCCTCTACCGGGAGCCCGGCGGTCTTTCTCAACTCGGCCGAGGGGCTCCACGGTGATATTGGGGTGGTCACCGCTGACGACCTGGTGCTTGCCCTCTCCTACAGCGGCACCAGCGAGGAAGTGTTGAAGCTCATCCCCTATTTTCGCTGGATGAAGGTACCCATCATCGCGATGACCGGGGCGGTGAAGTCCACGCTGGCTCAGCAGGCTGATGTTGTCCTGGACATCCGGGTCGATAAGGAGGCCTGCCCCTGGGATATCGTTCCCACCGCCTCCACCACGGCGGCCCTTGCGCTCGGGGACGCCCTGGCGGTAACACTCATCAAGAAAAAGGGGATCGACCTGTCCGATTTTGCGCATCGGCATCCCGGCGGGGCCATCGGCAGGCAGATACTGTTGTCGGTGGCCGATCTTATGCACGGGGGCGACCGGTGCCCGAAAGTGGGCGAGACGATCCTCCTGAAAGAAGCTATCTACGAGATGACGAGCAAGGGGCTGGGCATGGCCACCGTGACCGGCAAGGACGGCGCGCTCGTCGGCGTTATTACCGACGGCGATCTCAGGAGGGTATTCCAGAAATACGATAACCCCCTCATGATGGAGGTCGGCGAGCTCATGGGGAGAAACCCAAAGACCATCAAGGCCGATAAGCTGGCGGCGGAGGCTCTCAGGGTGCTGGAGGATCACGCCATTACGTCGCTGGTCATCATCGATGACGGCAATCGTCCGGTGGGGGTCATCCACATTCACGACATCCTTAAGGTGGGCATAACGCTGTGAAGACGATCCTGGTTGTCGGCGGGGCGGGCTACATCGGGAGCCACGCGGTAAAAGCCCTCATGGCGGAGGGCTATCACCCGGTCGTGCTGGATAACCTCTCCCGCGGCCACCGGGACGCGGTGCTCTGTCCAGATTTCATCCAGGCAGACCTGGCCGACGGCACAGCCCTCGCCCGCGCCTTTATCGATTACCGGGTCGATGCCGTTATGCACTTTGCCGCGTTGACCTACGTCGGGGAATCGGTGGAGGATCCCGCCAGGTACTACAACAACAACGTCGTGGGATGTATCAACCTCCTTTCTGCCATGCGGGAGGCCGGTACCGACAAGGTCATATTCTCTTCCACGGCCGCCGTCTATGGGAATCCCCGGGAGATTCCCATCACCGAAGATCACCCCCGTGACCCGATCAATCCCTACGGCATGACCAAGTACGTCATGGAACGGGCGATGGAGGACTATTCGACCGCCTACGGGCTCAGGTTTGTGTCGCTTCGCTACTTCAACGCGGCCGGCGCCGATCCGGACGGCGAGCTGGGTGAGCGCCACGATCCCGAGACCCACCTGATCCCGGCGATACTCATGGCGGCCGGCGGCAGGCGCGACGAAATCGTCGTCTTCGGCGACGACTACCCGACGCCCGACGGCACGTGCGTCCGGGACTATATTCACGTAACCGACCTGATAGACGCGCATCTGTGCGCCGTTGACCGGCTTTTTGCCGGAGGAGGCAACGGATACTACAACCTCGGCAGCCAGCGGGGACATTCGGTCAGGGAGGTCATCGAGGCCGTTCGGGCGGTGACCGGCCGCTCGTTTCCCGTCAGGATCGGACCCCGGCGGGCAGGAGACCCGCCGACGCTCGTCGCCTCTTCGCAGAGGGCGGCGGCCGAGCTCGGGTGGCGTCCCGCCCACACCGATCTCACGGACATGGTCGGGACCGCGTGGCGGTTCATGCTGAAGCGGGGAATGGTCGGATGAAGGTATGGGGGGTGGTTCCGGCCGCGGGCGCGGGCACACGGATGGGTACGGGGGAGCCCAAGCAATACCGGGAGGCGGCGGGGGCGCCGATCCTGATACATACGCTGAGGGCCCTGCTGGATTCGGGGGCCGTTGAGGGGATCACGGTGGCGGCCGCCGCCGACTGGATCGACCGCGCCCGGGAACTCGTGACCCGGTATCTGACAGATGCGGCGCCCGTTTCGGTCGTTGCGGGCGGGGCAACCCGGCAGCAGTCCGTCGGCCGGGCGCTGATGTCGCTGGCGGGTACGGGGATTGAGATCGTCGTAATCCACGACGCGGCGCGCCCCCTGGTGACGGGCCGGGCCGTTCGGGACGCCGTGGAGGCGGCCCGGCGGCATGGGGCGGCGGTGGCGGCAGTCCCGGCGGCGGAGGCCTCCTGCCTGACACGGGACGGCCTGGTTGCCGAATATATCGACCGCGGCCGCCACGTCATCATCCAGACGCCGCAGGCCTTTCGCTACGACCTGATCATGAAGGCCCACGAACGGGCCGCGGCAGACGGGATAACCGACGCCGTGGACGATGGGACGTTAGTCTTCCGGCTCGGCGAACCGGTGGCGGTTACCGACGGAGACCCGGATAACATAAAAGTCACCTACCTGACGGACGCCCTGAGACTCGAGAGAATAGGGGTGCCGGCCGACAGGGACGGCGCGTGATTGCGCCACGTGTCCCGTTTCCGGGCCGGGGACATGAAACGGCTGCCCGACCGGAAATCCCGTCTCCCTCACCTATCCACATCCGAGGGTAATCCACCGAGTTGGAGGTAACCGGAGATGTACGGCCGCGGCCGCATGGGTGGTCCGGCGGTCCTACCGCTTTCGCTTTCCAAAGGCCTCCTCAAAAAACTGCGCCGCACCCCGGGCCGAATCCTCGGGCCTGATAATCGTCAGGACCTCGTGGTGGAGCAGCTCGAAGTAATTTACGTCGCTAGCGCCGACGGGCGGCAGGAGGGTTCGCGGAACGATCCGTGCATGGGTGGGGAACGCGGGGTCGTCGGTAGGGGCCGAAAACAGGGCCATGTTGAAGCTCGCAAAGTTCAGGGAGGCCAGGTACCGCAGGACGGTCGCCATACCGAGTGCGAAGGTCTTGAAGCCCGACTCATCGGTTCGGGTGATCGGGCCGCCGTCGGTAAAGATCGCCAGGAACTCGGTGATGCCCAGGGGGGCAAACGATGAGAGCCAGACGATGTCTCCGGTCCGGGCGATGAAACGCTCCGCGTTATGCTCTTCGCGCTCGATCAGGTCGTCGAAATAGCCGGTGCCGTGTGTTAGTTTGTACTCGCGGAAGCTGCCGGCGTGTTCGCGCTGGTAATAGGTGGGGACGTCTCCCGCGATCAACTGGATGTGGGGGTGCAGGATGCTTCCCCCCGCAGACGGCATATAGTTCATGTTGATCGAAAGATACGCGCACCGGGGGTCCAGCGCGTTGATCCTCGCGAGGTATTCACGGCCCGCCAGCAATCCGTCCTCGAGCTCGCGGACGTCGAAGGCATCCATTTTTACGTAGTGACCCTCCGTTACGACGGCCACCGCGCTGTGGGCGTCGTAGGGGAAGGCGTTGGGAAATACAACGGCGCTGCCCCGGACAAGTCTCCCCTCGGGGGCGATGTCTTCGAGAAACCGCGGCGTTTTCTCAAACACCGCCGGCCTGCAGAATGGACAAAACTGCCTGGTTAACTCGGCAAGCTGGCTCTGGTCGGGCGGCGGAGGAAGGGTCACGGGAAAGTAGATGATCCGCGACGACCTGCCCGTCAGGGGATCGATCCTGATCTCGGTAGGCCGCCGGGTTTTCTGGAAATTATTGAAGGGATCGTAGAAGACCGCGTTTTTGGTAATCGATCGAAATTCGATAGGTTTCATGGGTCAACCTCTCTTGCCGGAGTCGGACGTCTTCTTCTTTTTATGCCGCGCCGCGGCCACCATGACGACGATATAGAGGATAAGTGCTGCGCTGATGAAGACGAAGACGACCGTGGAATAGACCTGAACGAAGTGCTTCATCTTCTCCCACTGCTGCCCGAGGCGGTAACCGAGATAGAATATCCCCACATTCCATGCCGTGATCGATATCAGGCTGTAAACGGCCACCGTGAGCAGCGGCATCCGGGCGATGCCGGCGGCAACGAAAAAGAAGGGCCGGAATCCGGGAGCGAACCGATTTAGCGCGATAATGATTCCCCCCCACCGGGCAAACCGGTTTTCGAGGGCGCGCACCTTATCGGCGGAGAAGAAAGGGAAATCCTTCTTGATAAAGTAGTCCCTTCCCTTGGTCTTGCCCAGGGCATAGATGCCCAGCGACCCGACGAGGCTGCCGAGCGAGCCCGTCAGAAAAACCAGCCAGATTGGCAGGATGTCGCGCCCGGCAAGGAAGGCGCCGAAGAGGAAGACCGTATCGCCGGGAAACGGTGGGAAGACATATTCGATGATGGAGCCGAGAAAGAGGACGATAACGGCGATTGGGAGTGCCTGGGTTTGAAGCAGGTGGATAAACAGCTGTTCCATCGTTACCAAAAAGAGGTGCGTTATGCTTCGACCGTCGCGCCGCTGAAGCGGCAGGGCCGGGGTACGGCCTATAAAGTCAACGGCGCCCGCGATCGCGCGGCGCTCGACGCGCGACGCCATACGTGCCCGACACGATAGCGCGTAATTCACGCGCTACCCCGCGAAACGCAGGGGCGCGGTGACGGGCCCGAGATAGTACGGGGAGGTGAACCCTACTTGGCCAGCGACAGGAACTGCTTGACGCGCTCGTCGGAGTCCCAATATTCGGCCCCGACGGATTTATCGACGATCGTCCCGTCCTTATCGATGATGTAGGTGGTGGGGATTCCCGAGATGAGGTATATATCCGCCACCTTCTGTTCGGGATCATGAAGGACGGTAAAGCTGTAATGGTTCGGTGAAATCATATTCCTGAGCTGCGTGGTTTCAAAGCCGTCGATACTCACCGCCAGAATGATAAAATCCTGTCCTTCCATTTCCCTGCTCAGGCGCTCGATAGAGGGCATCTCGGACCGACATGGAGGGCACCAGGTAGCCCAGAAATTGAGGAAGACGACCTGTCCCCGGTAATCGGAGAGCCGAACGCTTTTCCCGTCAACCGTGTTGAGAACGAAATCCGGCGCCGCCGCTCCTACGGCCGCTTTGGTGCCGGTCTCGGCGGGTGCCCCCTGCCGCCCGCAGGAAAAGACGACGAACAAAATAACGAAAAAAATAACGGCTGAGACCGAAAAGGTCTTCCGTGTTCTATTCATGGCGATTCCTTTTTTTGAACCTTATTGATTTATATCATAAAGACAGGCGCTTCGCCACACATTTTTTTGAAGGCGTTTTTTGAAGACCACGGTGGTCGTTAAATGATTACGTATCAGGCGAAATAACGATCGATGTATCGAAAACAATAATTAAAATTTCCTAATAGGCTTGACAGTCATTTGTTTTTTTCTTATAGTCTGTGGCACATATCATAAAATACTACTATCTTTCATGTAGCCATGTAGCATGTAAAGTTTCATCGGGCTGTTCGCTATCATGATTAAGAAGTCCTACTTTTCCATTATTATCGCCGGCGATCGTTCGGAACGCGCCCATATGTTCCGCACGATCACGCTCTCGAATATCACCCTCGTAATCCTCGGCCTCCTGTTTCTCGGAGGCGTTGTCGGATTCGGTTTCATGTTCCATGCCTATTTGAACACGTCCGTCAAGATCAGGGAGATTTCGGCCCTCCGGCAGGAAAACGGGTATCTCAGGGGCCAGCTCGATGAATTCGAGGACTCCTACGATCGGGTCTCGACGCGTCTGAAGTCGGTCAAGGAGATGGACGAAGAGCTGAGGACCTTGACCGCCGTAGAAGGGCCTAAGGAACAGGACGAGCTGTTTGGGATAGGCGGGCCGCAATACGAGGAGGTCTCCCTGAACGAGCTCGAACGGCGCCATGACGATCTTTCCGATCAGGTGCGCCAGGACCTTGACCGTCTGCTTGCCGAGTCCAAACGGCAGGAGGAGAGCTTCAACGAGCTGACGTGTATCCTGGAAGAACAGAGAAACATCATGGACTGCACGCCGGCCGTCTGGCCCACCAGGGGATTTCTCACCTCAAAGTTCGGCATGCGCTGGGGCAGGCTCCACGCCGGCATAGACATCGCCAACAAGGTCGGCACCATCATCACGGCCCCGGCCGACGGCGTCGTGATCTTTATCGGCATCAAGCAGGGTTACGGCAATTTTATGAGCATCGGCCACGGCTACGGGATCAGCACCCACTACGGCCACCTCTATACCGCCCTGGTGAAGGTGGGCGATAAGGTCAAGCGGGGCGATAAGATTGCCACGATCGGGAACACCGGCCGCACCACCGGCCCCCACCTCCATTACGAAGTGCTTCTCAACGGGTTGCACGTCGATCCCCTCTACTATATCCTGAACTGATCAAAATCCGCCGCGGCTAACCAGCCTCTTATTAATCCGTGGACCCTCGCAGAAGGGAGCTATAATGAACCGAGATCATTTGCCGGGTATTACGGTTGCCTCAATTGTTCTAATATTGTGTGTGCAGGTTTTAGGGGCGGGGACGCTCTATGGCCAGATCGAGGATATCTCGATGTGGCTTGAAAAGACGCATTTTGTCGCGGGAGAAACGATCGTCGTTCATTTCACTGCGCCGGAAGGCTTTTCCCCGAACTCCTGGATCGGTCTTATGCCAAAGGGCATCCCCCACGGCTACGAGGTGAGCAAGGATCAGTACGATGTCAGGGCGGATACGATCCAATACATGTATTTGGATGGGAAGACGTCGGGCGTTTTGGTCTTTATAGCTCCTCCGCAACCGGGGATGTACGATTTCCGTATGTACGAGGGAAAACCCGGCTGGGAGGAGATGGGCTCGATGTCGTTCTTTATCGTTGCCCGCTGACGGTAATCCCGCGCGAGGTCGGTTGCTTTATCCGCGAACCTTTGTTACTCTGCCCTCGTTTTTGTCTATTCTGGGGAGGGAGCGCTTGAGCGCTCCCTCCCCGGTTTATTTATGTTCCATTTCCGACGTGACCGCTCCCCATCAGGCAGTCTCTTCCTCGATGATTTCGTGTTTTACCTTCTTGACGTCGGCAGCGTAGTGACGCGAGCCGATGAGAAAGAGGATTCCGGCGATAAGTCCGGCCGCAGGCGCGATAAAGAGCGCCATCTTGACCCCGTAGGCCCCGCCGCCGAGAGAGTCGGAGATCAACCCGATCCCCGCGGGCGCCCATCCGCCGCCCAAGAGGTAGATAACCAGGATGATCATCCCCCATGACATCCCCTTCATACCGGGCGTAACGACGTCCTGGGTGATGGTATGGATGGAGGGAAGGCCCAGCATAAGGAATATCCCGAAGGCAAACATCAGGATCAACCCGATCCCGGACACATCCATTATCAGCGCGGGAACCAGCAGGGCCGCAGCGGTCAGGTCACCGACCACCGGCACGAGCATCCTGCCGCGCGGATTGGTCTTCTGCCAGAAATCGGCAAGGAACCCGCCGAGCGGCGAACCGATAATAGCCATCAGGCTGATAATGCCCACCGTCATGCCCGCCTTGGCCTCGGTGATATTATGAGTCCGCATGAGGAACGTGGGCAGCCATACGAGGATGGAGACCGCCATGATATTGTGCATGGCGTGCCCGATGTAGAGCCACTTGAGCGTGGGGATCTTCCACAGGGAAACGAACGTGGCAAGAAATCCGGGCCTTTTGCCGGAAACAGGCGCCGATACGGTCCTATAGTCTTTCAGGAAAAACGAGGCGATCCCGAGGATGACACCGGGAACAGCGAAGACGTAAAAAGGAGTCCTCCATCCCCCGTAGTTGGCCGACAGATAGCCGCCGAGGATGTAGCCGAGGGCGGCGCCGAGCGGGACAAAGATATTGAAGATGCCCATCGCCCGTGCCCTCGATTCGGGGGGGTACGCCGCGGTGATCATCGCGGTGCCTCCCGCCGAAAAACCCGCCTCGCCGACGCCGACAATAATGCGGGGGGCAAAGACCCCCGCGAAGCTCCGGCCCAGTCCGGTTACGAAGGTGAAGACGCTCCAGATCACGGCCATGATGGCGACTGCTTTTCGACGGCTCCATCTATCGATTAGGAATGCAATGGGGAGGGAGAAGAATGAGATGCTTAAAAGGAAGATCGTATGGAGCGCCCCGGCCTGTGTGTCGGAAAGGCCGAGATCGATGCGCATCGGTTCGAGAACCGCAGACATCACCTGTCTGTCCATGAAATTGATCATCCAGAGGAGGGAAAGGACGATGAGAATACTATGTGCGCTCATCCCCCCCATCGGATACTCTTTCGTTTTCGCTTTTGCCATTGGTTACTCCTGTACCATAGTTATTTACGTACCTCCCAAACGTCTCCGTCGGTTACTTATGCACGAAAGGGCCCTTCCACCAATCTAATTTGAGAAGGGCCTCGTAACTGCCGGTACGGTGCGCTGTGCCCGATCAGGCACAAAATGCCATGGCCGGTGAAATACGGCCGAGTGTCGCGGAGGGCGGGCTCAGAGGGAAACTACCGCCGTGGCGCTATTCTATGGACCGTAATATGCGGAGGAGAGAGCGGCACAACGGGGCGATGATGGATTATCGGGGAGCAAACGAAGCGCTTATCGTTTTGCCGCCTTGATGCATTCGGCTGATATCGCGTCAAGCGTCGCAATAACGTTCTTCCCGGTGAGGGCAACGGTGGAAAAATCGGGGCGCCCGCCCGCGTTCAGGGCGGCGCGGAGCTTCTCGATGGGCTCGGCGTCCGGAAGGTCGCACTTGTTGTACTGGATGACCGTGGGAAAGGTAGCGGGGTCTTTGTCGTAGTGGGTGAGGATGGTCTTGAGGTCTTCCAGCGATTCCATGTTTTCGGCCATCTTGTTGGCCTGGGAATCGGCTACAAATACGACACCGTCGGCTCCTTTCATAACAAGCCTGCGCGTCTCCCCATACGTGACCTGGCCGGGAACGGTGAAAAGCTCGTAGCGGACCTTCACGTTGCTGCCGTGGACTTTCGCGGTGGTCGAAAGGTCGAAGAAATCGAAGAAGAGGGTCCGGTCGTCCTTCGTATTGATGGACATGAACTGACCCTTGGTATCCGGGCTCAGCTGGGCGTAGATAGCACGCAGCGTCGTGGTCTTGCCGCCGAGGCTCGGCCCAAAGAAGACGATCTTGATGATCATCTCTTTCTTGTCGAAATTAAATCGCATGGCAACTAATAAAAAATACCGATATTAAAAACTTATATACTATCCAGAATACTTTGTAAACAGCTATTTTGCTGCTCCGCTAAATATTTCGTATATGTGTTTGCGCCGCTGCAAGGATTTCCGACAAAAATTATTTCCGGTTACAGGAAGGGATTGTTTTCCCGCTCGTCGGCCAGGATCGATGTGGGGGTAGGGCCGTAGTTGTGGCCGGGCAGTATCACCGTATCGTCGGGAAGCGTCAAGATACGCTCTTTGATGGAGGCCATCATCGTCTTCATCGACCCGCCGGGGAGATCCGTCCTGCCGACGCCGCCGACGAAAAGGGTATCGCCGGTAACGAGGTTTTTTGTGCCGTCGTACAGGCAGACGCTCCCGGGGGAATGGCCGGGCGTATGAATAACCTGAAGCGTAATGTCTCCGATCGGGATCGTATCGCCGTCCTTTACGGTCCGGTCGGCCGGGGGGGATGTCCTGCCGCCGATCATCGTGAGGAAGGCCTTGTTGGCAAGGCTCGAAAGCCACGACGCCTCGGCCTCGTGGATGATGATCGGGGCGCCCGTATGCTCCACGATATCGGCGTTGCCGGAGATATGGTCGGGATGGGCGTGAGTGTTTATGATGCAGTCTACCGCCAGGCCGAGGGACGCCGTTTCGGTGAGGATCCGATCGGTGTCGGCGGCGGGGTCCACGAGGGCGGCGCGCTTGGTTTTCTCGCATCCGATAATGTAACAGAAGACGGCAAGCCTGCCCACCTCAAGCTGTTTGACGATCATTTTCTACCCCATCGAAGGACTGATATTCCGTCGGGAAATATCCCCCGACAAAAGGTGACGATGAGTATACCCTACGGGTCCTGGAATCGCAACGTATTTGTTGAACCGATCCGGGCCGGGCGACCAAAAAAGAGGACCGGGATTCGGCCGCATCGTCTTGACAGGGGAACGGCGAGGCGGTACTATGAAAGCCGGCGTTGCCGCTGCACCGTTGTTACCGACCTGATCGGGCGTATTTGCCACGTTGCGCCGCCGGGAATCCGGCGGTTGTTTTTAGACAGAGCGTTTTTCAGGCATGTCCGGGGGCCGGCCCCCGTGACGGTTATGAGGTCATGGCAAAGATACTACTCTCGCTGCTCGGTAAAATAAGGGGCAAAACGACGGATGCAGGCCCGGTCATTGACATCAAGCCCGGCTCCCCCGAATGGGAGGCGATCTGCCTGCGCTGCGGGGAGTGTTGTATCGAGCTGATATTCGACGAAGACGACAATTTGACGGCCTCCACGATGTGCGAGTATATCGACCCGGACACGCGGCTGTGCAGGGTATACGAGAACCGCTTTCAGGTCTGCCACGACTGCATCAAGCTCACCGGAGAAAACCTCCCCCGGTTTGACTGGCTGCCGGAGACATGCGGCTACGTGGTGAAGTTCGGAACGAAGGCGGGGAAAAGGGGGCGATAGTCCCGGGCGGTAGGGTATCGGCAAGCCGTTGTCTGCCGGCCATCTGGGCGGCGGGGTGAGTTCTTAAGATTTCATTTGCAGGCGTCGCGGGTTTTCGATAAGATAGGACTTCATACACAGGGGCCAGAACGTGCACGAACTGCCGATCACCGAGGATATTCTGAAAATCGCGCTGACCCACGGCGAGAAAAACGGGGCCAAACGGATCGTCCGAATAAACCTTGTCATCGGGGATCTGACCGACCTCATCGACGATTGGGTACAGCGATACTTCGAGTACCTCGCCAAGGATAGCATAGCGGCCGAGGCAAAGCTCGTCATCGAGCGGGTGCCGATCACGGTGATGTGCGGGCAGTGCAACAAGCCTTTCGTGGTGGACAAAAAGACGCTCGATTTCAACTGCCCGGTCTGCGGTCAAAAGGGGACGGAGCTGGTCGGGGCAGGGAATTTACAGTAAAGAGTATTGAGATAGAGTAATCACCGGAGTGTCAATGCAACTGTTTTGCGGCAGTGACGCTATTCTCGTCATTGCGAGGAGCGAAGCGACGCGGCAATCTCGGACGCTGTAATTTCCGATTATCAGGTTAGAATGTACGTATTCAATGCCGTCATTACCAAGGAAGAGAAATGGTACGTCGCCCACTGTGTTGAGTTGGGTGTCGTCAGCCAGGGTAAGACCATCGAGAAGGCGCAGGCGAACCTGAAGGAAGCGGTGGAACTCTATAATGAAAGTTTTGAATAGTAGCGCCTTCTTGCTTGTGATAGGGGACTAGGGGGGGGAAAATGGCCGTTCCAAAATATGATGATATGATGAATCCTCTTATTCAAGTTCTTCACGAACTGGGTGGTTCTGCAACCATTTCCGAACTTGAAGACTCAGTAGCAATCAAGATGAACCTATCGGACAAAGATATAGACGAGATTCATAGAGGTAGCAGGACGAAGCTAAGCTATAACTTGGCATGGACGAGGACTTATCTAAAGAAATACGGGATTATTGAAAACTCAAAGAGAGGCGTCTGGTCGTTAACACCAAAGGGGAATAGGGAACAGAATGTCAATGTGAAGGATGTTGTTAAAACTTACAAGGATTTAAAAGGTGAGCAAAAAATAGAAGCTAGTCTTGACGAAATCGACGCAGAGACTGAAATTACCTGGCGCGATAGACTTCTAGATATTCTAAAGGCGTTGGAGCCTTCTTCCTTTGAAAAACTATGTCAAAGAGTATTAAGAGAGTCCGGTTTTCAGAATGTTGAGGTTACAGGGAGAAGCGGAGATGGAGGCATAGATGGAAAGGGTGTAATAAAGATTAGCGGACTACTCTCTTTCACCGTCTTCTTCCAATGTAAGAGATATAAGAGATCAAGTGTTTCAGCGAAAGACGTTCGAGATTTTCGTGGCGCTATGTCTGGGAGGGCAGATAAAGGACTTATTATCACTACAAGCACTTTTACAAGGGACGCTAAGAAAGAGGCAAAAAGAGACGGAGCCGAATTAGTCGATTTAATAGACGGCGAGGAATTGGTCGAGAAACTAAAGGAGTTATCGATAGGTATAGAGATTAAGGAAAGAGTTGTAGAAGAAGTGATAATTATAAAAGAGTGGTTTGAGAACATATAAGGAGGCCCCCATGGCCGTAAAGCTCGTTACCATCAAGGAAGACATCCTCAAGGACAACAAGGAGATGAGCGCCCTGCTGAAGGAGCGCTTCAAAAAGTCAAAGACCCTTGTCGTCAACCTCATGTCGTCGCCGGGGGCCGGCAAGACCTCCACCATCCTCAAGACCATCGAGAAGCTCGCGCCCGGGGTCAAGTCCGCGGTCATCGAGGGGGACATCACGTCCACCGTCGATGCCGACAAGATGGACGCCCGCGGCATCCCGGTCGTCCAGATCAACACCGGCGGGGCCTGCCATATAGACTCGGCGATGGTGGCCGAGGCGGTGGCCGATTTCGACACGACGGGGATAGACCTCATGGTCGTCGAGAACGTCGGCAACCTCGTCTGCCCGGCAGAGTTTGAGGTTGGCGAGGACGTGCGGGTCATGATCCTCTCGGTGCCGGAGGGGCACGACAAGCCGCAGAAGTACCCGCTCATGTTCATCGAGACGCAGGCCTGCATCCTCAACAAAATAGACCTGCTGCCCCATACCGATTTCGACATGGATGCCTTCAGGAAGACCGTCATGTCGCTAAACCCGAAGACCACGATCTTCCCGGTCTCGATGAAGACCGGCGAGGGCCTGGACGCATGGGTCGGTTGGCTCGCGGACAAGATAAACAAGAAAAAGAACGCGTAGACCTTCCTGCCCCACGTCCCGTCACATAGGATCGGGGCGGGGGCGTTTTTATTCGCAACGTCTGGCCGAAAGGAAATGACCCACCCATGGACGCTCACTCACGCGCTCAACTGGACCGTATCCTCCATCCCCGGTCGTTAGCCCTCGTCGGGGTCTCGGGTACCCCCGGCAAGTTCGGATGGTTATACCTCACATCGCTGATTCACATCGGCTTTTCCGGCAACCTCTACCCCATCAACAAGAACGCCGATGAAATCCTCGGCTACAAGACCTATCCCTCGCTCGCGGCCCTGCCGGAGGTCCCGGACGCGGTTATTTTCACGATCCCTGCCCGCCACGTCCCGGAGGCCCTCGAGGAGGCCCTGGCGGCGGGCATCCCGGGGGCAGTGGTGATAACGGCGGGATTTTCCGAAGACACCGACGAGGGGAAACTGCTTGAGGCCCGGGTCAGGGAGATCGCGCGGCGTGGCATCCGGGTAATCGGGCCGAACTGCTTCGGCGTCTATTCTCCGAAGGCCGGGATCACCGTCCTGCCGGGTTCGGGGTTCTCCCGGGAATCGGGCCCGGTCGGTTTTTTTGCCCAGAGCGGGGGGCTCACCGCAGACCTGGGGCAGATAGCCATCGGCCGCGGCGTGAGGTTTTCGGCGATGGTCAGCTACGGCAACGCCGCCGACGTCAACGAGCTGGACATGCTGGACTATTTCGCCCACGACCCGAACACGTCGATCATCGCAGCCTATCTCGAGGGGGTCTCCGACGGCGCCCGGTTCCTGCGGCTTCTGGCCGAGGTCACGCGGAAGAAGCCGGTAATCATCTGGAAGGGCGGCACATCGGCCACCGGCGCCCGGATGGTCATGAGCCACACCGGGTCGATGGGAGGCCAGGCCGCGATATGGGAGGCCGTCTTCGGGCAGACCGGCGCGGTGAAGGTACGGGGGCTCAATGATCTGATCGATACGCTGGCGGCCTTCAACTCGATTTATCCCCGGGCCGGCAGGCGCATCGCCGTGATGGGGGGCGGCGGGGCGCTGGGGGTGGAGGCCTCCGACCTGGTGGATGACCTCGGCCTTGTCGTGCCGGTCTTCGAGAAGCAGGTCCAGGACGAGATCAACAAACGCCTGCCCGAGTTCGGCAAGAGCGCCAGGAACCCCGTCGATACGGGAAATCCCCTCATCCCGGCCGACCCACTCATCGAGATCATGCAGATCATCGCCGCGCGGGACGCTATCGACGCAATCTTCGTGGTGCAGCTCCTGTTTCATTCGCAGGTCCTCATGCGCCGGGTCGCCGGTCAGACCGGGTCGTCCCTGTCGCTGTTTGCCCATTACCCGAGGCTCGCCGAGGGCGCCGGCGAGATATCGAAGGCCTCGGGCAAGCCCATCATCGCCGTGCTGCCCCGGACTTCGATCTCAACGAGCGACGAGGACCTGGAGCTCGAAGCGGAGCTCCGCCGGGCTGAGGCCGCCTTCCAGGCGGCCGGGTGCGTCGTCTTCCCGACGATCGATCGGGCGCTCCGGGCCTTGGCGCGCGTGGTGAGATATCAGGAGTATCGGGGGCTTCGGGGGGTGCGGCCGGCCGACTGAGCGGGCGGTGCGCCGTTCCCGTGGGGGGGGTGAGAAGGGGCATCGTTTACACAGGGTTCTTTATCGTCCCCCGTGTACGTGGTAACAGTCTATCGTGAGCCAGGTTTCGGCGGCGGTCTATTCCTCGGACTGCCTGATCAGCGCCTTTAAGGAAAGCTCCACCGGGCGCTTTTCATTCGAGCCGAGGTCGCCGTCGATGGGGCGTATCCCCAGCTGAAGCGAATCGCCCTGGACCTTGACGATATCGTACTCGATGGGGTAATCGGTGATGGGTCGAAACGAGAGGCACCCCGTCTTGCTCACGTCCTGGGGCATTCCCAGCCCCCACACACCGTCCCCGCATTTTGACTTCATGAAGATATCGATAAAGGCCAGCGAATCGGGTTCCATGGTTATCTGGGCAAACGTGAAGTCGATATCGGTCGCACCTTCCACGACCTCGGATTCCCCGACCAGCTCGTAGGTGCCGTCCACGATGGCGGTGTAGAACTTGATATCCGAGAGAGGGTCGCCGTAGACGGACGTTACCGCCCGGAAGGCGTCGTCGGTAAAGGTATAGTCGCGGATGATGTAATAGACGCTGTCGTCGGGATTCGTCGTGTATTCGCGCTCGGGGCTTACCCAGCGGCCGACCATCATCCGGTTGACCTTGCCTGTCTTGCCGCACCCCGAGATGAGCAGAGGGGCAACAAGGGTGATGATCGCGAGAATTATCCCAACACCGATTCCGATTCGTCGCATTACCGTCATCCTCCATACAGATACGATAAAGACGCCAGTTCGGGCCGCCGGCCTTCCGATGCCGGGCGCCTATCTTTTTACATATACCAAAGGCGGGCCGTTGTCAATTTAATTCATCGAGAATTCATCGGCTGCGGGAACCGGGTGCCGCCTCTTATCGGGAAGGGCGCGGCGTCCGGGACGATAAATATTGTACACCGCCGGCGGTTTCTGCTACAATGGCTCTCGGCAATCAAGGAGATCCGTATGTCACGACGTCCGAACTGGTGGCTGTCCGTCCTGGCCAAGATCTGGCCGCTGACATGGATCTCGGCCCGGGCAACCCGGTGGCCGGTAGTGGGGAGGCTCGTCGCCGCGACGGCGCTGCCCCTCTTCTCAAAGAAAAACCTCGCCATATCCTACATCCCGATCAACCAGGACCTCCAGGGGGTGCCCAGCTCCTATCTCCCGCGCGAGATCGTCCGGGAGCTGATAGAGCGGTCTTCCCACCGGGCGATCATCGAGCGCTGCACCTGCCGGGACGCCCGCGACTGCGCCGAGCATCCAGCCACGCTGGGCTGTACGCTATTGGGCGAGGGGGCAAAAGAGATAGACCCGCGTATCGCCCGGCATGTCTCCGTGGCCGACGCGCTTGCCCACCTCGACCGGACGCTCGAAGACGGCCTCATCCCCATGGTGGGCCGTGTCAAGCTCGACAACTTCATCTGGGGCGTCCGGGACCGGGGGAAGCTCCTGACGATCTGCCACTGCTGCCGCTGCTGCTGCACGATCTTTGCCTCCGGCAAGTACCTTCCCGAACAGGCACAACAATCGCTCATCGCGCTTCCCGGGGTCTCGTTTACCACCGACGCGAAGCGCTGCACGCTGTGCGGCGATTGCGTCCGGGACTGCTTTATGGGGGCGCTCTCGATTTCCGACGGGATTATCGTGCGGGATGCCGCACTCTGTAAGGCGTGCGGCAGGTGCGCGGCGGTCTGCCCGACGGGGGCCACGGAGGGGACGGTCACCGACCGGGAGGCGGCGGTCAGGAGCATAACCGAACGGCTTGCCGGCGTCGTGGATTTCGAGTAGCCCCCTTTCCCGACCACCCGATCCCTCCGGCCGCCGGTTTCCGAGCAGGGGAGGCTCGATCGGGGCACAGGGAAATGCCAGGAGTCACCAGGAGGTACCAGGAGGTACTAGGGAGGAAATATGTCGGCTCTTTTCAAGTACGGACCGAACAGGAGGATGGTCAAGCTCTCGGTCGCGCTGAGCTGGCCCCTCATGCAGGCGGCAAAACGGCTCAGCAATGTCCCTCTCCTTAAATGGATCATCAATCCGGTCTTCGCTTATCCCCACAACGAGATCACCGCGATCCCGATCAACGCCGAGATCGCGATGCCCGACAGCGTCGCGCTGCCCTCCCGCATCATCGAGGAGGTCCTGAAACGCTCGTCGGATATCTTCGTGCTGGACGAGTGCATATGCCGCGGCCTGCTTGAGTGCACGAACCACCCGAAAGATATCGGCTGCATAGCCCTGGGGCCCGCCACGCGGCGGATGCACCCGTCCCACGGGCGCTTTGTCACGGTCGATCAGGGGATGGCCCACGTCAGGCGGGCGGGCAAGGCGGGGCTTGTCGCCAGCGTCGCCCATGTCTGGATTGACCCCGTGGCCTTCTGGACGGTGCCCTTTTCCCGGCTCATGTTCATCTGTTTTTGCGACGACTGCTGCTGCCTCTACCGCACCCACATGAAACACCGGGGGCCGAACCTTGACCGCGCTTATAAACGGCTGCCGGGGATATCGGTGTCCGTCGACCGGGACACGTGCGACGGGTGCGGGATCTGCGCCGAGCGCTGCTTTATCGGGGAGATGCAGGTTATCGGCGGTACCGCGGTGGTGCCGGAAAGCTGCAAGGGGTGCGGCCGCTGCGTCGAGGTCTGCCCGAGGGGGGCGCTGCGTCTCGAGATGGACGATATGGAAAGGCTCGTATCCCGGATGATGGACCGGATCGGGGCGGTTGCCGATATCGGGAGGGGATGATACGGTAATGGGCGGGCCTCTGGCGACATTGGTACAGGATGGGCGGCCGATAATCGGGTGTCTGCCGCTGTACCCCCCCGAGGAGCTGATCCATTCGTTCGGGGCCGTACCGGTCGTGCTGTGGGGATTCAAGGACGTGATCCGGCGGACCCCCGAGGCCGACGGCCACATCCAGAACTACGTCTGCTCGATCGTGAGAAACGTCACCGAGTTTCTCCTTACCGAGGATTCCGCCTCGCTCGCCGGGCTCCTGTTCTACAACGCGTGCGATCCGATCAGGAACCTCCCCGAGATCATCGCCGACGGCCGAAAGCTAAGGCGGATGGGGACGCCGGCCGTCTTCAGCATCCACGTCCCGGTGCAGGCGCTCGGGCGCGACTACGGCGGGGCGTACCTGGCCGCCGAGATCCGGGACCTCGTCGGATCGCTCGAGGATTTCTTCAAGGCGGATTTTTCACCCGGCCGGTTTATCGAGAGCGTCTCCCGGTACGACGAGATGCGGCGGTTCTCCCGCCAGATCGACGGGCTTACGGCCCGGGACACCGCCTCGTTTTCCGAGTTCTCGGCGCTCATGATGGGAAACACCCGGCTCGGGGTGGAGGAGCGCATCGCCCGGCTCTCGGCCTTCTGCAAACGTCATGCTGACAATGCCGCACCGAAGCAGGGCCGTATCACAAAACGGGTAGTTCTTACCGGGATCCACCCCCCGTCCCCTGAGGTGATATCGATGATCGAGGCCGCGGGCATGACGGTCGTCGGAAACGATATCGCGGCGCTGTCGCGCTCCTACGGGGCCGGCCCGGGGCCGACCGGGGACCCGGCCGACTATTACGTCCGTTTCTACCGCGACCACTACCCCTGTACGACGCTTATCGGGTCTTCGGACGCACGGGTGGATCGGCTCCTCGGGCTTGTCGATGAACGGGAGGCGGGGGGCCTCATCGTTATCGGCGAGAAGTTCTGCGAATACGAATATTTCGAGATACCGAACGTAACGCGGCGTCTCGGGGAGCGTGGGATAAAGACGCTTGTCCTGGAGGTATCGGCCGAGGACAAAAACCTGGGGCCGATAAAGACCAGGGTCGAGGCATTCGGGGAGATGCTGTGATACCCGTAAACGTCACGTTCTTCCGGTAGGCCGTCAGAGGGCTCGGGAAGAAGTACGCCACCGTCATTGCGAGGCCCCTTTAGGGGCCGTGGCAATCCCCCGACTGTCACCGGTGACCGTGAAAACCGGCGGGGTCATAACTCTAACGGTTGGAATTAGCAACGAAAGGGGAATCCCATGACCGCACCGAAGCGTTTTGTCGAGTCCAAGGCGCACCTCACGAAGATAATGACCGATTACTTCCTCGGCAACCACACACGGGCCGCCGAAGGGATACCGGTGGTCTGGATAGCGGTCAACGCCCCCATCGAGATACTGAAGGGGTTTGACCTGGTGGTGATTGCCCCGGAAAACCATTCGGCGGTCTGTGCCGCCCGGGGCATCGGCGGGGCGCTTTCCGAAGAGGCAGAGGGCATGGGGTTTTCAATGGATCTGTGTTCGTATGCCCGCATCGACATCGGCAGCTTCTTCGGCACGGCCGACAGCGGCGGCATGGGGCTGCCGAGGCCCTCCCTGCTGGTCTCGGACAACAACAACTGCACGCTGCTGGTCAAGTGGTTTGACGTCTACCGGCGGGAGCTGGGCGTCCCCCACTTCGTGATGGACGTCCCCTTCTGCTACGGGCCGCAGCAGGCCAGAGACGTGGATTACATGGTGCGCCAGTTCTCCGATCTCATCGACCTGATCTCCCGCCTCACGGGCCAGCACTTCGACATCGAAAAGACGAGGCAGGCACTCGCCTTCACCGACGAGGCCAACCGGCAGTGGAAGCGCTTTTACGACCTGGCCAAGACGAGGCCGTCGGCCATTACGGCCTTTGACACATTCGTCCACATGGCGCCCTACGTCGTCTACCGGGGCACCAGGACCCTCGTGGACCACTTCACGATGCTGGCCGACGAGGCCGAGCGGCAGCTCTCCGACGGGATCTATCCCGTCCCGGACGAGAAATACCGCCTCCTCTGGGACAACATCGCCCCCTGGCACCAGCTCCGGGCGATGTCCACGAGGCTCAAAGACCTCTCGGCAAATATAGTGTATGCCACCTATACCTCCTGCATCGGGTCGGCCGAAGGGCAGATCGACGCGATCGAGCTTATCGACCCCGATCCCCTCAGGAACGTCGCGCGGATGCAGAACTTCACGATCTGTTCCTACGGGCTGGACCTCCGGTTCCAGGCGATGGCGCGGCTGATTGAGCGCTATCGCATCGACGGGGTCGTCTTTTCGTCCAACCGCAGCTGCAAGGTTTACTCGGTCATGCAGATGGACCTGATGCGGCGGGTCAAGGACGCCTTCGGCATCCCCACGGTGATGGTGGACGTGGACCATGCCGACGTGCGCAAGTACAGCGAGGAGACCTTCTTCGTGAGGCTTGAAGCGCTGCTGGAGGAGATTGGGGCGCACAACCGGGCGCACTGACGCGGAGGTGATCCCCGCAAAAAAAGATTGACAGCGGTACCGGGGATATGCAAGAATAGCGGCACTATATGGACCGAAAACGGAGCACCCAACCCAATGGGGTTTGCCTGAGCACATCCGAATATGATTGTACCAACCGGCCACGGACCGTCATAGTATCCGCTGGCTTTTTTACGTTTATACCGCGGGCAGGCGTTTGCTTGTCCGCGGTAGTCATATAAAACCTCTCCGTAACAATTCACTTTCTTTATTCTATCCACTGACAAACCCCTATGCAGGGTGAAGCGGGATTTTTAATGCTTTCCTTATGTACGTCATTGCGAGGGAGCTTTAGCGACCGAAGCAATCCCCTGACTGTCACCGATATTGAGGGGATTGCCACGCCGCCCTCATGGGCGGCTCGCAATGACACTCATGCATGAGTTAGGCTAAATGCATTTATTCAGGGAGGACATCCAGTGATACTCGTGCTCAACAAAGACATCAGCAGCCAGGATAAAGAACGGCTCCGCGACGAGCTGCGCGCCCAGAACCTGATCATAAAAGAGATGAAGGGCGTTGAGGAGACGATCTTCGGCGTCGTGGGCCAGATCGAGCGGGACATCCGCTATTTCGAGACGCTGCCCGGCGTCTTCCAGGTCATCCCGATCAGCAAGCCCTACAAGCTCGTCAGCCGGGAGATGCACCCCGCGAGCTCCGTCATCACCGTGGGCGACGTTGTCGTGGGCGGGGACCGACTGGTGGTCATCGCCGGGCCGTGCGGCGTGGAGGGGCGGCAGCGCACCCTGGAGATCGCCCGGGCCGTGAGGGCCAGCGGCGCGGTACTCTTCCGCGGCGGGGCGTTCAAGCCCCGGACGTCGCCCTATTCCTTCCAGGGGATGGGGGAGGAGGGTCTCAAGATCCTGGCCGAGGTCAGGGAAGAGACCGGCATGGGCATCGTGACCGAGATGACGGCTGTGGCCCAGGCCGACCTGATGATGAAGTACGTGGACGTGGTCCAGATCGGGGCGCGCAACATGCAGAGCTTTGAGCTCCTCAAGACCGTCGGGCGGCTCAACAAGCCGGTCCTCCTGAAGCGGGGGATATCGGCCACCATCGAGGAATGGCTCATGGCCGCCGAGTATATCCTGTCGGAGGGAAACGACAGGGTCATCCTCTGCGAGCGGGGGATCAGGACGTTCGAGACCTATACCCGAAACACGCTTGACCTCACGGCTATCCCGGTGGTCAAGAAGCTCTCTCATCTCCCGGTCATCGTGGACCCGAGCCACGCAACCGGCATCCGCGAAAAGGTCAGCCCCATGGCGCGCGCGGCGATTGCCGCCGGGGCCGACGGGATTATCGTGGAGGTCCACACCGAGCCGGAAAAGGCGCTCTCCGACGGGCCCCAGAGCCTCTACCCGCACCAGTTTGAACAGCTCATGCGTGACCTCTCGGTGATCGCCCCGGTGGTGGGCAAGCAGCTTGACTTTGGCTACATCCAGAAGGCCCGCATCATGGCGCGTCCCGTGGGGAAGGCCGGTGCGCCGGCCCGGGTCGTCTACCGCGGCGCCCCCGGCTCCTCCGGCCACCGGGCGGCCGCCCAG
Organism: uncultured delta proteobacterium; assembly: GCA_963735595.1. Taxonomy (GTDB): domain Bacteria; phylum Desulfobacterota; class Zymogenia; order Zymogenales; family Zymogenaceae; genus JAFGAS01. Next base: position 650,313 of record CAVTLK010000005.1, read on the forward strand.
TTCTTCGGGGCGGACCAGAGCGAGGCGCGCCCGGCCTTTGCCGAGGTCTTCGAGGCGGTGGCGGCGGGCCAGGCGGCCTTCGGGATCATCCCGCTGGAAAACTCGCTGACGGGAAGCATCCACGAGAACTACGACCTCCTGATGGCGCACGACCTCACGATCGTGGGCGAGCTGACGCTCAGGATCGTCCACAGCCTGATCGGCCGCAAGGTCGCGGGGCTTTCCGACATCCGGCGGGTCTACGCCACGCCCCAGGTCTTCGAGCGGTGCGCCGGTTTTCTCGAACAACACCCCCAATGGGACGCCGTGGCCGTCAAGGACACGACCGCCGGGGTTATCCGGGTGAAGGAATCGAAGGGAAAACACGAGGCGGCCGTCGGTAGCCTTGAGAGCGCCCAACTCTTTGATCTTACGGTCCTCAAGGAGGGGATCGAGACCAGCCCCCGCAACTTCACGCGCTTTGCGGTTATCGCGGCCGAAGACCCGTTCGAGGGGCCGAAAGAGAAATCGTCCATCGTCTTTTCGGTGGCAGACCGGCCCGGAGCGCTATTCGAAACGCTCAAGGTCTTCGCCGACCGAACTATTAATATGGTCAAGCTCGAATCGAGGCCCGTTCCGGACAAATCGACGAGCTACCTTTTTTACGTCGATATGGAGATCGACATCAACGACCCGGCCTACGGGGACGTTCTGGGAGAGCTGAAAAATAGCACCCAGTACCTGAAGCTGTTGGGGACTTACCGGAAGGGGGCGACGATGTGATACCAAAAAATTATTACCGGTTCGACGTCGATATGCTATGATGGGCAAAACCGTGAGGAGGCCGTTACCATGCGGAAGGCATTATTGCTGGCGGCTACGGTCGCCGTCTCATTTCTCCCCGGCGCCGTCGGGTCTCTCTTTACCGCGCCGGCGATCCCGACCTGGTATGCCGGACTGATTAAGCCCGCCTACAATCCGCCCGACTGGGTCTTCGGGCCGGCCTGGACACTCCTCTACCTGCTGATGGGGATTGCCCTCTTCCTTGTCGTCAGAGACGGGATGAGTCAGCGGCGGATGAAGGCCGCCGTCGTTGCCTTTGCGGCCCAGCTTTTTCTCAACGGCCTCTGGTCGTATGTCTTCTTCGGCCTGAAGTCGCCCGGGTGGGCGCTCGTGGAAATCGCGGCGCTCTGGGTTTCCATCGTCATCTCTCTTGTCCTTTTCTTCCGAGTATCAAGGGCGGCGGGCCTGCTGCTCGTCCCGTATCTCGGCTGGGTAACGTTTGCGGCCCTGCTAAACGGGGCGATATGGCGTCTCAACGGGTAGGAGGCCGTCGGCAGTTTTGGAGGCTGCGCCGCACCGACAGAAAGCCGAAAGGAATATATCATAACCCATACCTATAGGTGTTGACTGACGATGATAAGCTGGCTGTTTCTCCTGGTCGCAATTCTCTCGGAGGTAGCGGGGACCATCTGCATGAAGCTCTCGATGGGGCTTACTAAGCTCATTCCCACCATCGTGATGTTCGTGCTCTACGGGATCAGCTTCACCGCGCTGGCGTTTTCGCTCAAAACCATAGACGTGAGCGTCTCGTACGCCATCTGGTCGGGGCTGGGCACGGCCGTTATCGCGGTGGCGGGATATTTCATCTTCGGTGAGCCGCTGGGCGCATTCAAGGTCGTCTCTATCTGCCTGATCATCGCCGGGGTGGTGGGCCTCAATATCGCCGGGCACTGAGCCCTTATCGTTAACCCTAAGGGAGGGGACATACGGTGGTCGAAAAGAGACAGATGAAAACAGGCGTAGCCTACTTCGAGACGAGAAACCTCAGGCACGTCAAGGAGGATCTCGCCGACATGGTGGCGCATAACTGCACCTTTGTCGTCCACACTATGAGCGAGTACGACCTCAACTTCAACACGCTGGTGATGAAGGATATCGTCTCGCTTTCCCACGATATGGGGCTTGAGGTCTACATCAATCCCTGGGGGGTGGGGCGGGTCTTCGGCGGCCCGGAGCCCTATTCCCACTGGATCGCCGAGCGGCCCGACCAGTGTCAGAAGATGAACGACGGCAGCCACGCGCCGATCGCGTGCCTGGTCAGCCGGCCGTTTCGGGACTACGTGAAGTACTGGATCGACCAGGCGGCCGCCACCGGGGCCGACATCGTCTTCTGGGACGAGCCGCACTATTATTACACCCACGAGATGCTTTTCGGCGGCGCCGGGCGCGATCGGTGGGCCTGCGCCTGTGACCGGTGCCGGGCGCTCTTTACCGAGCGGTTCGGCCGTGACCTGCCGTCGAACATGGATGATGACCTCATCGCATTCAGGGACAGGGTCGTGCTCGATCTCTTTTCCGAGATCACGGCTCATGCCGCGGGCCACGGCATGAAAAACGCCGTCTGCGTCCTGCCGGACGAGAACCCGCTGGTCGGCCTGTCCACGTGGGACGGACTTGCCGAAATAGAGGGCCTCGATATCTTCGGCACCGATCCCTATTGGATGGTCTTCGACCGGCCCGTCGATCAGTACGTTCGGGCAACGGCGCAGCGGGTGATGGATATCTGCGACAGGACCGGAAAAGAGGCCCAGCTCTGGGTGCAGGCGTTCCTGATCTGGAAGGGCCGGGAAGAGGAAGTCGCGCGGGCGGTCCAGATCATGGCCGAGGAGGGGATAGCTAACATCGCCGCCTGGGCGTACCTCGGGTCGGCTTACTGGAACCACAAATGCCAGGACCACGAAAAGGTCTGGGAGATACTGGGCCGGGCCTTTGGGGAGGCGGCGGGCGCACAAAAGCCTTGAGCATCGGCAAGATACATGATAGAATAAGTCATGATTTAAACAGCCCGCCCCGCGGATTTCCGAACCGTTGCACGGCGAGGGCGAGCAAAAGGCCGGAAATAATTTAGAATTCCCCATTAAAATCTGCGAGGGAAACGCGTTTCGTCTTGACGGTGTTCGCGTTTTCCTATATAAGTGAATGCCGACGCGCCGCGAGGGACGGCGCGGTTCAGTATGCGAAGTGTCAGAAAATCGATAACGAGAGATATACCGAGGTAACCGTTGCTCTACAAAGCGCCGTACGATACTTTTTCCGATTTCATCATCGTCAGGGACAAAGACCTGTGCATCAACTGCCGCGTCTGCGAGCGGCAGTGTTCTTACAACGCGCACGTGTACGATCCCGAGACCGACTCGATGAAGGAAGATAACTCCAAATGCGTAGACTGCCACCGGTGCGAGGCCCTCTGCCCCACCGGGGCGCTCTCCATCCGTGAGAACCCCCGAAACTTCAAGGCAAACGCCAGTTGGACGGCCTACCACATCAAGAACCTCTACAAGCAGGCCTCCACGGGCGGCATCCTCTTGACCGGGATGGGCAACGACAAGCCCTACAGGATCTACTGGGACCACATCCTGCTTGACGCCAGCCAGGTCACCAACCCCTCCATCGACCCCCTGAGGGAGCCGATGGAGCTGATTACCTACCTCGGGCGAAAGCCGGACGCCGTGGACGTGGTCAGGGAAGGCGGGAAACTCACGCTCAAGACGCCGCTCGAACCCCAGGTCAAGCTCGATTATCCCATCGTCTTTTCGGCAATGAGCTACGGCGCCATCAACTATAACGCACACCTTGCCATGGCGAAGGCCGCCAGGGAGTGCGGGATACTTTACAACACGGGCGAAGGCGGGCTCCACCCGACGCTGTACGACTACGGGCCGTGGACCATCGTCCAGGTCGCCTCGGGCCGCTTCGGCGTGCACGCCGACTACCTGAATGCGGGATCGGCCATCGAGATCAAGGTCGGGCAGGGGGCAAAACCGGGCATCGGCGGGCACCTGCCCGGTGAGAAGGTCAGCGAAGGGATCAGCCTGACCCGGATGATCCCGACCGGGACCGACGCGCTCTCGCCCGCGCCGCACCACGATATCTACTCCATCGAGGACCTGCGCCAGCTCATCTACGCCCTCAAGGAGGCCTCCGGCTACGCGAAGCCGGTCTCCGTCAAGATCGCCGCCGTGCATAACGTGGCGGCCATCGCATCGGGCATGGTGCGGGCAGGCGCAGACATCATCGCCATCGACGGGCTGAGGGGCGGCACGGGCGCAGCGCCCGTGATGATCCGGGATAACGTCGGGATACCGCTGGAGCTGGCGCTGGCCGCGGTGGACGACCGGCTGCGGCAGGAGGGGATCAGAAACCAGGCGTCGATACTGGCTGCCGGCGGCATCCGCTGCAGCGCGGACGTAGTCAAGGCCATCGCGCTGGGGGCCGACGCCGTCTACATCGGCACGGCGGCCCTCATCGCCATGGGCTGCGGGATGTGCCAGAAGTGCTATACCGGCAAGTGCCCCTGGGGGATCACCACCAACGACCCATACCTGGCTAAGCGGCTCAACCCCGATATCGCCACCGAGCGGCTCATCAACCTCGTCCACGCCTGGGGCCATGAGATACAGGAAATGCTCGGCGGGATGGGGCTCAACGCAATCGAAAGCCTGAGGGGCAACCGCGAGCGGCTACGGGGCGTGGAGCTTTCCCGGGTGGAGCTGGATATCCTGGGGATCAAGCACGCGGGGGAATAAAGACCCCGGGAATTATATAGAACGACTATTTATGAGATAATCCCATGAGATACGTCGTGGCCAAAGAGGAGGTCTGCATCGGGTGCCGGCTCTGTGAGATCGCCTGCATCGTGGAACACTCCCGAACCAAAGACATCGTCAAGACCTACCGGGAAGAAGACCGTCCCGTCTCCCGCGCCCACGTAGAGGAAGAAGGACCGGTCTCCCTTTCGATTACGTGCCGGCACTGCGAAGACGCCTGGTGTGTCTCGGCCTGCATCACCGGCGCCATGCATAAGCTGCCGGACGGCCGGGTGCTGGTGGATACCGATAAGTGCGTCGGGTGCTGGTCGTGCGTCATGGCCTGCCGGGTGGGGGCCGTAGCGATGGATGAGGCGGCCCACAGATCGGTCAAGTGCGATCTTTGTGGGGACAGACTAACCCCCGCCTGCGTTGAGGCCTGCCCAAACAGGGCGCTGGTTGTCGTCGAGGAGGAAGTCGGATGAACTATCTCATCATCGGCGGCGGTGTGGCGGCCCTCGGGGCCATCGACGGCATCCGCTCCATCGATACCACGGGTAAGATTACTCTTGTAACCAACGAGCCGTTTCCCCCCTATTCGCGGCCGGGGATCAGCTACTGGCTTTCGGGGAAGCTTGCCGACTGGGGCATGCCGCTCCGCGACGAGGCGTTCTACCGGGAGGCCGGCGTAACGATCCTCACCGAAACCCGGGCGGTAACGCTCGATACGAAAAAGAAAACGGTCGCCACTGACCGCGCGGGGACAATTGCCTACGATAAGCTGCTCCTGGCCACAGGCGGTGCCCCGATCATCCCCCCCATCGAGGGGATCGCGGGGACCGACATGATCTTTACCTTTACCACCTACAACGACGCCCTGACGATCTCGGCAAAAAAGGACCGGATCAGGCGGGCGGTGGTGGTGGGTGGCGGCCTCATCGGGCTCAAGGCCGCCGAGGCCCTCAACGACATCGGGATTTCGGTCACCGTTGTCGAGCTCATGGATAGAATCCTTTCGCTGGCCTTCGACAAGACGGCCGGAGACCTGATGAAGAAGCGGCTCGAAAAGGCCGGCATCGCCGTAATAACCGGAGACTCCGTTACTGCGGTTACGGCCGCGGGCGGCGCCGTATCGGCGACAAAGCTTGGCTCGGGCGCGACGATCGATACGGACGCGCTGGTTGTGGCCGTCGGGGTAAAGCCGGATACGGCGCTTGCCGCGGCGGCCGGCATCAAGGTCAACCGGGGCATCCTCGTTGACCAGTACCTCATGACGTCGGCGCCGGACGTGTTTGCCGCCGGCGACGTGGTGGAGGCATACGACCTGGCGGCAAAGGACCGGCGGGTCACGCCGATCTTGCCCAACGCCTCCCGACAGGGGCGGCAGGCAGGCCGCAACATGGCCGGGGCGGCCGAATCGTACGAGGGGGGGCTGCCGATGAACTCAATCGGCTTTTACGGGCTTTCGTCGATCAGCGTGGGCCTGGTTAACCCGGCCGAGGGTTCCCCGTACCGGGTCGTGACGCGCCTGGACGAAGCGTGCGACATCTACCGAAAGCTCATCTTCGATGACGGCAGACTCGTGGGTGCGGTCCTCGTGGGTGACGTGGCGCGGGCCGGCATCTTTTTCGGTTTGGTAAGGGACGGGACGCCCGTGACCGGCATGGAAGAGAAAATGCTCTCGACGGACTTCGGCCACGTCCACTTCGATAAAGAGGTCAGGACACAGAGGTTGAAGAGATCATGAACCATACCTATCAGAAAGATATCTCGGGATGCGGACTTGCCGGCATCATAAACAGGAAGGGCGAGCGCATCTCCGGCTCGGTTGTCACCAAGGCCATTTGGAACCAGCACGACCGCGGGAACGGACTGGGGGGCGGGTTCGCCGCCTACGGGATCTATCCCAGCTACCGCGAGCTCTACGCCTTCCATATCATGTACAGCCACGACCGGGCGCTGGAGGAGACGGAACGGTTCCTGAAAGACAAGATGATCATCCACCACCAGGAATGGATGCCGATCCGGGAGACGGAGAAGATCCAGAACCATCCCCTTCTGATGCGCTATTTCGTCCTGCCGTCGCACTCTAACGAGGAAAAGCAGAAGCTGGACGTCGGCACGGTCACCGAGGACGACATCATGGTCGGGCGCGTCATGCACATCAACCACGATATCGACGGTGCCTTCGTCTTTTCGTCCGGCAAGAACATGGGAGCCTTCAAGGGCGTTGGATTTCCCGAGGACATCAGCGAGTTCTTCCGCCTGGATGAATACCGGGGATATATCTGGACCGCCCACAACCGATTCCCCACCAATACCCCCGGCTGGTGGGGCGGGGCGCACCCCTTCACGATCCTGGACTGGTCAATCGTCCATAACGGCGAGATATCCTCCTACGGCATCAATAAGCGCTACCTGGAGATGTTCGGGTATAAGTGTACGCTTCTGACCGATACCGAGGTGGTAGCCTACATGCTCGACCTGCTCATACGGCGCCACGGCCTTTCCTACGAGGTGGCCTGCAAGGCGCTGGCCTCCCCCTTCTGGCACGAGATCGATTTGATGGACAAGGACGAAGCCCAGGCGCTGGCGGCGATCAGGATGGTTTACGGATCGTCGCTTCTTAACGGCCCCTTTGCAATTCTGTTTGCCAACAACCGGGGGCTCGTGGGCCTCAACGACCGGGTGAAGCTCAGACCGCTGGTTGTGGCCGAGCAGGGGGACTTTGTCTACCTGGCCTCGGAGGAGAGCGCGATACGCGAGATATGCCCGGATGTCGATGAAGTCTGGGCGCCCATCGCCGGAGAGCCGGTGGTCACGCTCCTCTCGGATGCGGCCGCGGCATAAGGGAAACACAGATGATTCAGAAGAAAGACTCGGCATTCAGGATCGATTCGGCGGGGGTCTACTACAAAGACCTCAACAAGGCCGTCAGGGATAAAATCGGTTCCGGCGTCAGGCACTTTGATCTCATCAACGTCAACGGCCAGCGCTATATCGCCGACGCGCTCAAGGCCGAGATTACCATCGATATACACGGCACGCCGGGCCAGGATATCGGCGCCTTTATGAACGGCCCGATCGTCCGCGTTCACGGCAACGCCCAGGACGGCGTCGGCAACACTATGGACGGCGGCAAGATAGTGGTGGACGGAATGGTGGGGGACGTCTGCGGCTATGCCATGCGGGGCGGAAAGATCCACATAAAGGGAGACTGCGGCTACCGGGTGGGAATCCACATGAAGGAGTATTACGAGAAAGTTCCCGTGATCGTGGTGGGGGGTAAGGCAGGGGATTTCTTCGGCGAGTACATGGCGGGAGGAAGGCTCATCCTGTTAGGGATGTATTCTCGACATCCCGAGCGGCCGATCGCGGGGCTCTTCATGGGAACAGGGATGCACGGCGGGGCGATCTTCGTGAGAGGCGTAGTGGACGAGAACCGTCTCGGCAAGGAGCTTGGTGTGGCCGAGCCCAGCCAACAGGACAGAGAGATCCTTGAGTTCTTTATCGCCGATTTTGCCAAGGACTTTGACCTTGACGCCGCCGAGATAATGTCGGAGCCGTTCTACAAATACTACCCAAAATCACTGAGGCCTTACGGCAATCTCTACGCCTATTGAGGTTCGGACCTCACACCTGTTGTTACTCACCCTCCGTGGATTGCCTTCCGGGGGGTTTGTATTTCGGCGGTAAACGAGGCGGGCCTTCTCGTGACGCGGATATATATCGGGCGGGCGCTCGACGGCCGCGGAAACGCTCCTGTCGTCCTCTCGGGTTCGACGCAGAGGCAAAACGGGCGGGGATAGCGTAATCATACGTGCATCAATTTAAGAAATCTTTATCATTAATTATAATACGTTTTTCGTTGAAGGGAGGGCGGTAAAGAGGTATACTGTATACATCAGCGTTGTCTCGTCTTTCATAGCCTCAGCTGATCCGTCCTGTGTCGGAGATCAGGTATACCTATCCGGGAGACGATAATGGTGGAAAAAACGGTATCCAATATTTCGATTCGCGCGACGATAGACGCCACGTGCGAGATACTGGGCGATAACGGCCTCAAAGCCCTGCTCAACTACGCGAAGCTCGGCTATATCCTGGACAACATCCCCGACTACTCTTTTACCAAGAGCTACGAGGAACGCGAATTCAACGGCCTGACTTCGAGTTTCTATTCGATTCTCGGCACGTCCGGCGCCAAGGCCCTTTTCAGGCTAATCGGCAAGGCCATCGGCGGTAAAGTCCTCGCGTCCGGGGCCTTTGATTCCCTCAAGGACCTGCCGGCCGATGAAAAGGCCCTCAAGATGCTGGAGATATATGCCATGGCAACGGGAAAGGGGAAGGCCTTTCAAGAGGGAGATATCGTTGTTTACGATAACCCACAGTGCACGGCATGCGTCGGATTGAAGGACAGCACCCCCGTTTGCACCGCGCTCAACGGCATGTTCGACGAATACTTCAAATGGGCCGGCGTTACGGATAAAAGGACCGTGGAGACGAAGTGCATCGCAATGGGAGATACGGCCTGCCGGTACGAGCTGGTTTGAAGATGTAATACGCAAGACGCCGTTAGATATACTTTAACGGATAGGATCATTCACCCATCCTTAATCCATTCCAGTTAGGAGCGCGAGATGGCAGACAAAACGGTTGGAAATATCGTAATTCGGCTGACGCTTGACTCCGCAGAGGAGGTGCTTGGCATCAACGGGCTCAAGGCGATCCTCAACTTCTCCAAGATGGCCCACCTGTTGGAGAACAAGCCCGACTATTCGTTCGAGAAGAATTTTACCGACGACGAATTCCGGGCGGTTTCGTCCAGCTTCGCGGAGGTTCTCGGTTTGGACGGCGGACGGGCGATCTTCCGCCTGATCGGCAAAGCGATGGGCAAGAACGCGATCAAGATCGGGGCATATGAGTCGCTCAAGGAGCTGCTTCCCGACGAGAAGCTCTTCAAGGCTATCGAGCTTTACTCCCTGGTCTCCGGCAGGGGAAAGGTGATGAGGGAGGGGGACGTGATCGTCTTCGACAATCCCCAGTGTACGCTGTGCGCTAAAGTAAAGCACGACCACCCGATCTGCAGCCTCTATAATGGGTACCTGGATACGACCGTCGAATGGTCGGGGGTCACGGGGAAGAAGACGGTGGAGACCGCCTGCATGGCGATGGGAGATAAATCCTGCCGGTTTGAGGTCCTGCCGGTTGACTGACGGGTGCCGCCCTGTGCCCCGGGCCGCGCCACAGAATCTCTCTGACGGCATCGTGCCGTTGAATAGAGCGCGTATCTATGAGCCGCCCCTGTTTTACGGGCCGGCTCTTTTTCGTGACTTTGATTTCAGAGGAAGAGGTGCACAAGGTGGCGGAAAAGACGGTATCGAACCTGGTATTTCGTGTGGTTCTTGACGGGGCCGAGGAAGTGCTCGGCGTCAACGGTGTGAAGGCGATCCTCAACTTCTCCGGGCTGTCCGACCTGTTGGTAAACAGACCTGATTATTCCTTTGAGAAGAACTTCACCGACGACCAACTGCGGGGCATCTCGTCCAGCTTCGCCGCCGTTCTGGGCATGGACGGGGCCCGGGCCGTTTACCGCCTGATCGGAAAAGCCAGCGGCAAAAAAACAATCGAGGTCGGGGTATATGATTCCCTCAAGGACCTGCCGCCCGACGAAAAGCTATTCAAGGCCGTCGGCCTATATGCCATGGTTACGGGGAGGGGAACGGTAACGAAAGAGGGCGACGTGATCGTCTACGACAATCCCCAGTGCTCCGTCTGCAAGGACGTCACGTACGGTCAACCGGTTTGCAGCATCTATAACGGGTACTTTGACTCGGTCATCGAATGGATGGATATCAAGGACAAGAAGTCGGTGGAGACGGCCTGTATCGCGATGGGGAGCAAATCCTGCCGGTTTGAGATCCTGCCGGTGGACTGATGGGCGTGCGTCGATTTTATCGCAAGCAAGCCAAAACGGAAGGGCCCCGAGAGGGCCCTTTTCTATGCCGTCGAATCGCTATCGTCGCGCCGCGATGCCTTTTACCGACGCTTCGGCCACGGCACGATCATGGAGACACGCTTCCGGTACCCCTCGTACTCCTTGCCGAAATCCGCAAGCAGCCTCGTCTCCTCGAAACGCCTGATGTAGAGCATCGCGAGGGGAAAGAGAACGCCGATGATCATCAGCCCCGCAATCGTCCCCCATAGAAGCGACAGCGCAACGTAACAGGTAAGCGCCCCGAAGACCATCGGGTTTCGAGACCACCGGTAGGGGCCGGTGACAACCAGGTGTTCCGTGCGGGGGGATACCGCCATGCCGAAGCCCTCCGCCGGGCCGCCCTTTCCCCGGACGACCAGGAAGAGGTTGGACCAGAGGACAAACAAGAGACCGATCGCTCCGAGCGGTAATGCGAGTACGAGCCTCGCTGGGAGTTCGGCAAACGCCGGCAGGCCCAGCCACCGGTCGACGATCCCGGACAGGTGATAGAGCCCCAGCGGTATCAGGATCGCGAAGAGCGTCCCGCCCATCGTAAAGCCCGCGATGTGCCTGAGGATCTTTTTCGCATTCATCTTTTCATCACCTTAGCCACCTCGGGGGCGTGGATGCGCTCGTTTTCCGGTAGCGTGCTCAGCAACGGCCGGGCATAGTTCTTAAAAGCGACCGTCACGTCGTTGGTCCCCTCGATGAAATGGTCCGGCATCTTCTTGGTGCCCCCGGTAACGTCCGCCAGGCCCACGAGATTATACCGCACGGCATAGTCGCCCACCCGCTCGATGACAATGGAGCCGTCCACCTTATGCCAGGTGGCAAACTGCAGCGCCCATTCGCCGACCTCCCGCGCCTCCTGCGCGTCCACCTCACTCACGCAGCCGAGGAAGGACCGCTGGAGGTAGCCGAACGTATCCGCCCGGACCCGCTTGATGTTGAGCCGCTCCTTGACGAGGTCGCCCAGCGCGTCGCCCAGCGACGTCATACCGGACAGCTGCACGTTTCCGTGTGCGTCGTGCTCAACGCGGTCGGTCAGGGTGGTGATGATGGGCTTGTTCTCCTCATCCCCGATCCCCTCCGATACGGCCACGACGCATCGATCGTGGCGCGTCATGACGGCGTCCACGTCCTTGATGAAGGCGTCGGGCGAGAAGGGACGCTCCGGCAGGTAGATCAGGTGGGGGCCGTCGTTGTCGTATTTCTTGGCGAAGATCGAGGCGGCGGTCAAAAACCCGGCGTGCCGCCCCATGACGATGCCGATGTAAACGCCCGGCAGGCTGCGGTTATCCTGGTTGATGCCGGCAAAGGCCTGGGCCACGAACCGGGCGGCAGAGCCGTATCCGGGGCAGTGGTCGGTGACCTTGATGTCGTTGTCGATGGTCTTGGGGATGTGGATGACCCGGAGGTCATAGGCGGCGTCGATCGCATTCCTGTTGACGATACGGCAGGTTTCGGCCGAGTCGTTGCCGCCGATGTAAAAGAAGTAGTGGATGTCATGGGCCTTGAGCACCTCGAAGATGCGGGCGCAGTCGTCCTTCGTGGGCTTCTTGCGGGACGACAGCAGCCCCGCGCCGGGGGTCCTGGCCACCACCTCGAGGTTATGGGTAGAGGCCTGGGTCAGGTCGATGAAGTTTTCGTTCATCAACCCCTCGACGCCGCCCACGGCTCCGTAGAAGTTCGTGATATGGGGGTAGCGCCGGGCCTGGAGGACGGCCCCGACGAGGCTCTGGTTAATGACCGCCGTCGGTCCCCCGCCCTGGGCGATTACCGCCTTTCCCGATATCTGATCCATCGTGTGCTCCCTGAGATATGCCATTTCTCTATATCATGGTTACGGTAAAAATACAAGGGGGCACGGGCAGGGCGGACAGGGCGATCGATAGGCCGTGGCAGGGCCCGTTTCGCGGTGGCTGCCGAAAACCTTTGACCCGCCCGTCCAACGGTGGTATAACCATCGGAAATATTTTCTAAAAGGAATCATCTCATGCCAACGATATCATTCGTCACCGGCGGGACCGGCTTTATCGGCTCCCGGCTGGTACGCAGGCTCATCGCCGAGGGGCACACCGTCCGGGTTTTGGCGCGCAGCGTCGATAAGGCGCGGGCGCTGTTTGACGACGAGGCCGAGATCATCCCCGGCGACCTGGACAACACCGACGCGCTCGCGCACGGGTGCCGGGGGGCCGACCGGGTCTTTCACCTGGCGGCCCAGGTCGGCGACTTCGGCCCCCGGCGCGGCTACTACCACACCAACGCCGAGGGGACTCGAGGCGTGGTCGACGCGGCCGAGAGGGCGGCCGCGGGGCGGTTCGTCTATATCTCCACCAATGCGGTTACCGGCATCAAGCGCGCGCACGTCACCGACGAATCGGCCCCTTACGCGACAAACGGCGGGCACTACGGCATATCCAAGGGGCTGGCCGAGCGCATCATCCGGGACCGGCACGTGCGGACAGGGTTTCCCGGCGTGATCCTCCGGCCGCCGGTGGTCTACGGCCCCGGGTCGGCAAACTGGGTGCTGCGGCCGCTCTCGCTGATGAAGCAGGGAAAGATGGTGCTCGTCGATTCCGGCAGGGGGCTCTGCTGGCACGTCTACGTCGATAACCTGATAGACGCGTCGGTCCTGGCCTCCGGCCACCCGAAGGCTCCCGGTGAGGTCTTTATCATCAGCGACGGTAAACACGATACCACCTGGGGGGACTATTTCAACCTGCTGGCAAAAACGGCGGGCTACGGGCCCATCACCAGGAACGTTCCGAAGGCCGCGGCGGTGGCAGTGGCTCACGTCAGTTACGCCCTGTATGCCTCCTTTGGCATCCGGCCGAAACTGACGCCGCTGGGCGTGGGCATCCTCACCTCGGGCGCGCCGGTCAGCATCGTAAAGGCGCAAAACGTCCTGGGCTATCAACCGAGGGTCGATCTTGCCGAGGGGATGAAGCGGGTAGGGGAGTGGCTGAACGCCGAGGCGCGGGAGTATTTGAATTCGGCGGGCTGATGCAATCCGGCTGACCGGGTTGAAGAAAGCGGGCGGTATATACCGCCCTTTTTTTTCGATTTCGACCCACAGTCCAGTTTCTTGTCCGGGGTTTTCCCTCGCGTATTCGCGGCGAATAGATGAATCCATTTGAGAATGAGCACATCCAAAGTATAGAAAGTAATACTACCATAATAGTAGTATTTAGCCTTAAACCATTCGCAGGAGGATGCTATGAAGACAAAACTTCTCTCGATGTTTGTAGCGGTAGCGATGATATCGGTCGTTTCGGCCCTTTCAGCCTTTTCGGCCGAGCCCCCTTTGGCTAAAGTTCGGGTAGTCGACCTGAGCGCTTTGAGCTCGCCCACGAAACTCGACGATGCCGAGTTGGCACGTTTGGCGGTCTTGTCGGCCGTGGAAAACCCGGAGGTATTTCCCTTCGTATCCGATTTCGTCCTTAAGTCGGGCGCCGAGGTTGCCACTGGTTCGGATTCGAGCATTACGTGTGTATTGAGCTGTCCGATTGATATATCCGGAAGCCTGAAAGAAGAGGACAAGCTGGAGTTCGTATCCATGCCGCCCACGAAAGACGAGCCGAAGTACGACATCGCTATCGTGAAGCCCGATGGCTCCGTGGCGAAGGTAGATAAGGAGATAATCGTCGATTACAGGAACAGGACGCTCAACACCAACGAAGAGATTACCGTCGGAGAGGGAGACGTTGTCCTGACGTTTGTCAAGGAAGTAAAACCGATTCAGTTTGGGGAAAAGAAACAGATCGAGGGTAAGAAAGATACGCCGAGCACCCAGCCCGACCCCCAGGACACGCAGGAGCCTCCTCGTTAGAGACGAGATAGGACACTATACCAACCGCATGATTGATAACGATTTAAGGAGAGGACCGATGGTCCTCTCCTTTATCTTTTCAGTACCTTGTTGAAAAAGAAGACATACGCGCCCAGGCGGGTGAGGTCTTCCGGGCCGGTGAACCTGAGCGCTGTCAGGCCGGACGAGTCGTCGATCATGCAGTCAATTTCATTTAACCATTTTTTCCAGGATCATTTCTAGTGCTTTGGCTAACGCCCGGTTGAATTCGTCCGGGCGGTCCATCATAAGGAAGTGGTCGGCGTTCTCTATAACGATCGCGTCGAACGAGTACATGTGCCTCCGGTTCGCCTCGTAGTCGACGGGTTCCAGTTGCCCGTTTACGTCAACGACGGGGACGCGGACCTCGTCGAATATCCCGGCCGCTTCCCCGGTAATATACTGCGACAGATACTCGCGCATAGCGCTCAGGGCTACTACGGGCGGCGCGGACGACATATCGCCCAGGATCCACTCGCGAAGAGCGGGGTCCGTTTTGGGGTAGATCATTTCGGAGACGAACGCCCGGCTCCCGGACACGAAATCCTTTTTAATCGGTGCCATCATCTCCTCCATTTGTTCGGCTTTCAGGGGATATTCGATGTTTCCCAGCGTATCTACGCCGATAAGACCGATCACCCGGTCAGGCATGAGCCGGGCGGCCTCGGCAATGACCGCGCCTCCCATGGAGTGGCCGATCAGGATCACGCTGCGGCTGTCCGTCGCATCTACCACCGCCCGGACGTCTTCACCGAACGCCTTCATGGTGTAGGCTGTGCGGGACTGCCCCGAGTGGCCGTGGCCCGCGAGGTCCAGGACAATAACGCGATGGTTCTTTGAAAAATACGGTACCTGGGCGCGCCAGTAGCGGGCGTCACAGCTCCACCCGTGCACAAACACGAGGGTCGGCTCGCCGGTGCCGTATACCTCATAAGAAATCGGGGTGCCGTCCCTGGAAGGGACGACGTGAGGCCATTTTTCCTGCGCGCGCGCCACACCAAAAGTACAAAATATAACCGCCAAACAGATAAGCGCACCCGTCGAGTATTTTACGGCATGCGTGTAGCAATTTCCTTCCTTTGAACCAAACGTCTTCCTTTCATATTTCATGGTTTGTTCTCCTTTGCCTTGAACGATCCCGCTCAAGGGTGAGGGTGAAAAGGGTCACATCCTTTGCAGCGCCGTCGGGGGTTGTAGCCGGGTCGGATATGCCCCCGTTACTTCTTCAGCACCCTGTTGAAAAAGAAGACATACGCCCCTAGGCGGGTATAATCGGCCGGCCCGGAAAACCTGAGCGCCGTAACGCCGGACGAGCTTTCGATCGTGCCTGAGCCGATGCTCCCGATGGTCCAGCCCGTGCCGTCCTCCACACTCCCGTTTTCCCGAATGCGGCCGATTGTCGAGCCTGACGAGTTCTCCACGCTGCCGTTTTCCCGAACGCGCCCGATTGTCCAGCCGGAGGAATCCTCCACGTCGCCGGTTGCCCGGATGCGCCCGATCGTCCAGCCCGATGAGTCTTCCACGTCGCCGTTGTCACGGATACGCCCGATGGTCCAGCCGGAGGTATCCTCGATGACGATATCGGACTCGGCCAGAAGCGGCGCGGCACAAACAAGGACAAGAAAGAACGCAACCGGAGCGGTAAGCTTCATTATGACCTCCCTTCGAAGTCGATAATGGTCGCGACAAAATCTGAAATGGTAAACTCGACCGAGCGGCTGTAACCCTTGGGGTCTCCACCGACCTCGATCGGCTGCTCGTCGGCCGACGTGATCCGTATCCCGTCGGTTAAAAAGTCGATGATGTCGTTGCTGTGGTAGGTTCCCTTCCAGAAGCCGCGCAGATGGCGCACGGCAACCCCCGGATCGAGGTTTACTATCCTCAGGTGCATCGTCCCCGGCACCTTGCCGGCGTGGGGGAAGGCGCGCAGCTTGTACCCGAAAAAGGGGATAACGCCCGCCGCGATAAACGAGGCCGGCCCGTGGTAGAGAATTGCATTACGTCGGTCGGTTACGGGGACGCAGTCGCCGTTGCGGTCCGGCCGGAACAGCCGCCCGCCCGTACAGGTCACCTCCACTTCGGGGACGTTGGCGCCGCCCGCGAACCGGGGGAGCGTTTTGGTGGCGGCGGCCAGGAAATAGCCGAAGAGATTCTTGGTAAATGGCGAAAGGAGCCGGCCTTCGTGCTCCTTGTTGAGGTCGTAGTAGTCGTTGAGGATCTGGGCGTCCCACCCCATTCCCGCAAACGGGCACAACAGCCCTCCGACCTCGATGAGCGGGTTGGCGACGGTGGAGAAGGCGCCGCCCCGGGCCACGTAAGCCAGCTGCCCGAGCCCCCCTTTAACCCCCACCGCGTACGTCCAGGCATTGCCGGTTCCGAGTTTCAGGATGCCGACCGGCGGCACGGTGAGCGAGCCGCCGGCGCCGACGACGTCGCGGATTACCGAGAGCGCCGTGACGATCGTCCCGTCGCCCCCGCCGGTAAAGATGACGTCAAAACCTCCCCCCAGGATCTCTCGCACGGCGCCCTGGGCCTCGGCAAGCGAGCCGGTGGCCCAGATGTGCCGCCGGGGGATGATCCGTGCGATGTCGCCGACGAGGCGGCGGGTATATCTGCGCGCGTTCTTGTTGAGGATGACCGCGACCTTGCGCGTATTTGAAATCATGGCGTCTTAAAATCCTTTTGTGGCGCCCGCGGGGTTCTCCCGGCGGGCCATAAAATGGTAGGCGTTTTTTTAGAGCCTGTCAAACTAAAAATCTTGACTGGTTTTTTTTAGGGGTATATGATACCCGGTAACGATGATCCAATGAGGCGGTACGCTACGGAACAGCGGGTGAAGATTGCCGGGATACAGTTTGCGGTCACCGATACCGTCGAGCGCTCCGTCGCTCGGGCAAAAGAGCTGCTGTGCCTTTCTCACGAGCAGGGGGCGCAGCTCGTCTCGTTTTCGGAGCTGTTCAGCAATCCGTGGTTTCCCTACCGTCCCAAGGCGGACCCTGCCCCCTTTGCCGAAACCATTCCCGGCCCCCTCACGGAGGAGTTCTGCCGGCTGGCCGCCGCCTATCACATGGTTATCGTGCTGCCGCTGGCCGAGCGGAAGGGGTCCCGCTGCTACAACTCTACGGCGGTCATAGACGCCGATGGGTCGCTTCTCGGAGCTTACCGAAAGGTGCATGTTCCGCAGATCCCTCTCTGGTACGAGAAGGACTGTTTTGCGCCGGGAGACAGGGGTTTCCCGGTATTTAAGACCAGCTGCCTGACGCTCGGGGTACAGATCTGCTGGGACAACTTCTTTCCCGAGGGCAGCCGGTCGCTGGCGCTTTCCGGCGCCCAACTCATTGTGGCCCCCACGGCGGCGGCAATGAAGACCCACGAGCGATGGCAGACTGCCATAGCGGCAAATTCGATTACCAACGGTGTGTTCTGCCTCAGGGTCAACCGGACCGGCAGCGAAGAGAGCCAGGATTTTTACGGTGAAACGTTCGCGACCAATCCCGATGGGGAGTTGATCGGACAGCCCGCCGGTATGAACGACTCGGTATCATTATTCGAGATAGATACGGCCGACGTCGAGCGTGCGCGGTCGATGTGGCCTTTTTTCGGCGACCGTCGGCCGGATGTCTACCGCGGTTTAAAGGCCGGCCGCGGCGCATCATGAGAGAAAACGAAAGAAACACGTCTTTTTTTCATATAACCTATTTACGCGCCTTGGCCTCTTCTGGTATAATGGTAATGGAGGGATAAAGCGTATATCCCTCTATATGAGTATCGGCCGGACGCGGCGGCCCCCGAGACCGCCGGCCGGAAAGTAACATGACCGCGCCGCCGCCCTGTCGGCGTATGCAGGGCGATATACGGGATACATAGCGAGATACCAACACCCAGAGAAGGGAGGGTTCCCAATGACATTGGAAAAGAAACTCTGTGCGGTCTGCGCATGGAGGAGGAACTGCCAGAAAAAATTCTCAAGCTCATCCGGGGTTTCGGGGGCCCTGTACTGTTCGGATTTCACCAAGGACCTTTCTATAAAGGAAGAGCCACTGGATCGGGCTTTCGACGAAAAGATGAAAGACGCCGAGATGAAGAAAAAAGATAAATACTGGAAGTGGTAACGGGAGCGTCTTGTATTGGTTAAGGAAAATCTGCGCGAGATCATCACCGGTAGCCTGTGTAAACTAAAGGACAGCGGTTTTATTTCTACGGATCCCCTCCCCATCGCCCAGATAGAGATTCCCAAGGATCCCAGCCACGGCGATTTTGCCACGAACATCGCCATGATCTTGGCCTCCGCCGAAAAAAAGAACCCACGGCAGCTGGCCGAACATATCGTAAACGCAATCACCACAAACGGTTCCGTATCGGATGAGGGCTTCGTCAAGAGCGTCGAGGTCGCCGGGCCGGGGTTTATCAATATCACGCTGTCGGAGAATTTCTGGCGGGACGTCGTCCGCCGGGTGCTCAACGGCGGCGAAACATACGGCAACGTCGACCTCGGAGGCGGCAGGCGAGTACAGATCGAGTTCGTCAGCGCCAACCCGACGGGTCCGCTGCACGTGGGCCACGCCCGGGGCGGTGTGGTCGGCGACGCGATGGCCAATATCCTCTCTGCCGCAGGCTACGAGGTCGAGCGGGAGTACTACATCAACGACGCCGGTGTCCAGATGGAAAACCTGGGCAAGAGCGTTTTTGCCCGTTATCAGGAACTTTTCGGGCGGTCGGTTGTCTTTGAAGATAACTACTATATGGGAGACTATATTAAGGATATTGCGGTCAGGATCAGGGATGCCCAGGGCGATCGGCTGCTGGAAATACCCGAGGCGGACGCCGTTACACTCTGTAAAGACGTCGCCTGCCGCGAAGTCCTCGACCAGATCAGAAAAGACCTTGCGGACTTCGGGATCGTCTACAACGAATGGTTTTCCGAAAAGAGCCTCTACGATGAGGGACTCGTTTCCAAATACATCCAGGAATTCAAGGAGCGCCGCCTGATCTACGAGAAGGAAGGGGCGCTCTGGTTTGACACCACCGACTACGGGGACGACAAGGACCGGGTCGTTATCAAGAGCGACAACGAGCCGACCTATTTCGCCTCGGACATCGCCTACCACTGGGATAAGTTCCATCGGCGGGGATTTGACATCGTCATCAACGTCTGGGGCGCCGATCATCACGGCTACGTGGTCAGGATGAAGGCGGCGGTCAAGGCGATGGGGATCAAGCCCGAAAACCTTGTCCTCATCCTCGTGCAGCTGGTCAACCTCGTCAGGGGGGGGAAACCCGTCTCCATGTCCAAGCGGGCCGGTGAATTCGTGACGATCAGGGACGTAATGGACGAGGTGGGCAAGGACGCGATGCGCTGGTTCATGCTCATGCGTACCTATGATTCCCACCTTGATTTTGATCTTGACCTGGCCACCAAGCAGTCCCAGGAGAACCCGGTTTACTATGTCCAGTACGCCCACGCCCGGATCTGCTCCATCCTCCGCCAGGCCGAGGAAGCGGGGCAGGCCGTGGTTCCCGATCCCGGCACCGTGGATCTCTCGCCCCTGAAGCTGCCGGAAGAGCTTTTGCTGATGAAGGTATTGGCGCGGTTCCCGGACGTGATTGCGGACTCCGCCCGTGAGATGGAGCCCCATCGGGTCATCTTCTATGTCTTCGAGCTTGCGTCTGACTTTCATAGCTACTATAACCGTAACCGGGTGATCACCGAAGACCGTGCGCTGACGGCGGCGCGTCTGGGACTCGTCGCCGCGATCGGCGTCGTGATCAGAAAGGCCCTTACGATTGTTGGAGTATCCGCGCCGGAGCGGATGTAGGGTTATTTATTTCATAGACGCATAAGGGGGTATGAGATGAAGGGAAGAGATATGAAATATTTCACCGACGATGATGACGAAAAGAAGGTGCGGGACTACCGCAAGAACAAGGAAGCCTACGAATTCTCCCTGGAGTCGCGCCACATGGCGCTGCTGGTGGTCGTGGGTCTGATTGTGGCCGTGCTGGTCTTTTCCGTCGGGTATATCACGGGCAAGTCCCAGGCCCTCAAAGGGATTGAGACAGCCGGTCTTCCCGGCGGGGAAACGGGCCTTGTCCCGACGCCTTCCGGGGACCTGGTTGCGGAAGGCGAAAAGCCGGCCGTCAATTTCTACGACACTCTAGGTGAGGGAGACGTCCCGACAGATGAGATGGGCTCGTATACACCGCCCGGGACGGAACCGGAGACGCCCAAGCCGCCGACCGACGTTGCCACCGGCCCCAAGCCGGACGATGCCAGCAAGACCGTCTTCTATTTCATCCAGATGATCACCACGAAGGACAAGAAGAAGGCCGAGGACCTCGTCACATCGCTCAAGAACGACGGATACCCGGCCTATTCCAAGGACCTGGGTGACGGCACAACCCGCGTGGGGATTAAGTGGTACAAGACCAAAGAGGAGGCCGATAAGGCCCTCAAGGATATCGCGACCAAGGATAAGTACAAGAGCTATAAACCGGAGATCGGGACGGGGTGGCCCTAAACCGCCCCGGAAAAACTCCGTCTTGCCGGGGGGAGCCCCAGTCGGGGAGGTGGAACTGCCTCCACTATCATTGCGAGCCCCAATGGGGCGAAGCAATCCACCCACTACTACGGTGACAGACCGCCGACGTTTAACGGCGGCAAGAACGGATATGATACGATATATCGATACGGCTATGTACCTATTGCGTAGTCGTAAGAAGGAAAACTGAATCGATGCCGAGTGTGACCATCAACGCCGAGCTGTGCAAAGGGTGTGAGCTGTGTGTGGAGGCGTGCCCAAAAAAGATCATCGTCATCGGAAACGCGCCCAACGGCCAGGGCTACTTTACGGCAGTATGGGAAGACGATGCCCGCACATGTACGGGATGCGCCTTATGTGCCGAGATGTGCCCCGATATCGCTATTGAGGTGTTCAAGTGAACGAGACCGCCGGACGCCCGGCCGAAACCAGGAGAGAGCTCATCAAGGGCAACGAGGCAATCGCGATGGGGGCGCTGGACGCGGGGCTGAAGTTTTACTTCGGTTACCCCATTACCCCCCAGAACGACATCCCCGAGTACCTCTCGTTTCACCTGCCGAAGGCCGGCGGCGCCTTCATCCAGGCAGAGAGCGAGATCGCCTCGATCAACATGGTGCTGGGCGCGGCGGCTACCGGCAAGCGTGCCATGACGTCTTCGTCCAGCCCGGGCATCTCGCTGATGCAGGAGGGAATCTCCTACATGGCAGGAAGCGAGATCCCCGGCGTAATCGTCAACATCTCGCGCAGCGGACCGGGGCTGGGCGGTATTTCGCCCTCGCAGGGCGACTATTTTCAGTCGACCCGCGGCGGCGGCCACGGGGACTACCGGACGATGGTTTTGGCGCCCAACTCCGTCCAGGAGCTCTACGACCTGACAATAGCGGCCTTTGACCTTGCCGATATCTACCGCAATCCGGTCGTGATCCTGGGCGACTCGATCCTGGGCCAGATAAAGGAGCCGATGGTGCGGCACAAGGCCGTCGCCCCCCCGCTCGCCAAACCCTGGGCACTGACGGGAGCGGCAGGCCGCCCGCCCCAGTTGCTCAAGTCCCTCTACCTGGCGGAAGGGGAGCTGACCATCCATAACTGGAAGCTCAAGGAAAAGTACGATTCGATGGCAAAGGATGCCCAGTACGATACGTATCTCGTCGACGATGCCCGGCTTATCGTCTCGGCATACGGTTCGGTTTCCCGGATCGTGCGCACCTCGATTGACCGGGTCAGGGAGAAGGGGATGAAGGTGGGGCTGCTGCGCCCGATCACGCTGTTCCCGTTTCCCCACGCGCCGCTGTTGGAGCTCTCGCGCCGCGTCAAGGAGTTCTTCGTGGTGGAGCTCAACACCGGCCAGATGGTGGAGGACGTCAGGCTCTCGGTCGCGGGGGATGCGCGGGTCGATTTCTTCGGCAATCCGCCCGGGTCGATCCCGTCTCCGGCCCAGTTGGAGGAGCTCATCGAAGAGCGGTACAAACGCATCGGGACCCCATAGGCGTCTGATACGATAAAAACCCGGCACTGCCGGGTTTTTTAATGCCAAATTTAAGGCCAATAATGCAATCGGTGGGCCCGGTTTCCTCATTCTGTTGACTAATCAGTTTTCCCGATTTACAATAGTACCATTGTGCTATTTCCGATAATGGAGCATAGCTATGCCGACGATTCAGGCGCTCAAGAAGAAACATCCCGAGAAGTTTGTTTCCGAGGACGAGATATTCGGGAACATTCACCGTGGTGACCGGATATTTATCAGCACGGGATGCGGGGAGCCGCAGTATTTGGTGGGTGCGTTGATCAAGTTTGTTGAGTCGCACCCGAAGGCGGTGTTCGACTCGGAGGTATTCCAGGTTTGGACGCTGGGGGTGGCGCCGTACACGGACGACAAGTTCAAGTCTAATTTTCGGCACAACTCGTTTTTCATTGGGAACGACACGCGCGGTGCGATCAACCGCGGTGCTGCTGACTACACGCCGATATTTTTATCGCAGGTTCCGGGGCTGTTGGACCGCCGGATGATCCCGGTGGACGTGGCGCTGGTGCAGGTATCGGTGCCTGACGAGCACGGGTACGTGAGCCTGGGAGTGAGCGTGGACATCGTGAAGTCTGCGGTGGCCAACGCGACGACGGTGATAGCGCAGGTGAACTCGCGGATGCCGCGGGTGCACGGGGACGGGTTTGTGCACATTGATGCGATCGACTACATCATTGTTCACGACGAGGAGCTGCTGGTCTACGAGGACACGACGCCCGACGAGATAGCGCATGCGATTGGGCGGTACGTGGCGCGGATTGTGCGTGACGGGGATACGATCCAGGTGGGATACGGGAGCCTGCCGAACGCGATCATTGCCAATTTGGAGAACAAGGAGCACCTTGGGGTGCACACGGAGTTATTTTCCGACGGGATTGCACAGCTGATGCAAAAGGGAGTGATCGACAATTCGAAGAAGACGATCAACCGCGGCAAGACGGTGACGACGTTTTGCATGGGCAGGCGCGAGACGTACGATTTTATCAACGACAATCCCTCGATAGAGTTTCGGACGGTAGACTACACGAATGATCCGCTGGTGATAGCGCAGCACCGGAACATGGTGGCGATCAACAGCGCCCTGGCGGTGGATTTGACGGGTCAGGCGACGGCGGAATCGATCGGGACGACGTTTTACAGCGGTATCGGGGGCCAGGCGGACTTCATGCGGGGCGCGATTTTATCTCCCGGCGGCCGGACGATTTTAGCATTGGCCTCGACGGCGGAGGGGGGCAAGGTATCGCGGATCGTGCCGTTTTTGCGCGAGGGTGAGGGGGTGACGCTGAACCGCGGCGACATACACTACGTGGTGACGGAGTGGGGGATCGCGTACCTGCACGGCAAGAACATCCGCGAGCGGGCGATGGAGCTTATAGCGGTGGCGCACCCTGATTTTCGACAGAAGCTCATCGAGGATGCGCGGCGTTTGTCGTTGATCTACAAGGACCAGGCGTTCATCCCCGGCAAGGAGGGCCAGTACCCCGAGCACATGGAGATCTACCGGACCACGGCCGCGGGGCTCACGATATTCCTGAGGCCCGTCAAGATCAGCGACGAGCCGCTCCTGAAGGACTTCTTCTACGACCTCTCGGACAAGACCATTTACCGGCGCTTCTTTACGATGCGCCCCGATATGCCGCACGAGCGCCTGCAAAGCTACGTCATTATCGACTATACCAAGGAGATCGTTATCCTCGCGTCGATCATGGAGGAGGAAAAGGAGGTCATCGTCGGCATGGGGCAGTACATCATCGAGGAGACGTCGCTCTCCGCGGAGGTGGCCTTCATCGTCAAAGACGAGTACCAGAACCGCGGCATCGGCACCGAGATCCTTACCTACCTCACGTATCTGGCCAAGCGGCACGGGCTGACAAGCTTCACGGCCGAAGTCCTCGTGGAAAATAAGCCCATGATCCACGTGTTTGAGAAGACGGGATTTGATATCGAAAAGCGGGGGAGCGAAGGGGTCTACGAGATGAAGCTCAACTTCGTGGATTAGGGGCGATATGGAAGCCGGCGTGCGACATACGATCGACCAGCTAAGATCGCGCAACCCCGAGAAGTTTGTTTCCGAGGACGAGGTATTCGGGAACATTCACCGGGGTGACCGGATATTCATCAGCACGGGATGCGGGGAGCCGCAGTATCTGGTGGGTGCGTTGATCAAGTTTGTTGAGTCGCACCCGAAGGCGGTGTTCGACTCGGAGGTATTCCAGGTCTGGACGCTTGGGGTGGCGCCGTACACGGACGACAAGTTCAAGTCTAATTTTCGGCACAACTCGTTTTTCATTGGGAACGACACGCGCGGTGCGATCAACCGCGGTGCTGCTGACTACACGCCGATATTTTTATCGCAGGTTCCGGGGCTGTTGGACCGCCGGATGATCCCGGTGGACGTGGCGCTGGTGCAGGTATCGGTGCCTGACGAGCACGGGTACGTGAGCCTGGGAGTGAGCGTGGACATCGTGAAGTCTGCGGTGGCCAACGCGACGACGGTGATAGCGCAGGTGAACTCGCGGATGCCGCGGGTGCACGGGGACGGGTTTGTGCACATTGATGCGATCGACTACATCATTGTTCACGACGAGGAGCTGCTGGTCTACGAGGACACGACGCCCGACGAGATAGCGCATGCGATTGGGCGGTACGTGGCGCGGATTGTGCGTGACGGGGATACGATCCAGGTGGGATACGGGAGCCTGCCGAACGCGATCATTGCCAATTTGGAGAACAAGGAGCACCTTGGGGTGCACACGGAGTTATTTTCCGACGGGATTGCACAGCTGATGCAAAAGGGAGTGATCGACAATTCGAAGAAGACGATCAACCGCGGCAAGACGGTGACGACGTTTTGCATGGGCAGGCGCGAGACGTACGATTTTATCAACGACAATCCCTCGATAGAGTTTCGGACGGTAGACTACACGAATGATCCGCTGGTGATAGCGCAGCACCGGAACATGGTGGCGATCAACAGCGCCCTGGCGGTGGATTTGACGGGTCAGGCGACGGCGGAATCGATCGGGACGACGTTTTACAGCGGTATCGGGGGCCAGGCGGACTTCATGCGGGGCGCGATTTTATCTCCCGGCGGCCGGACGATTTTAGCATTGGCCTCGACGGCGGAGGGGGGCAAGGTATCGCGGATCGTGCCGTTTTTGCGCGAGGGTGAGGGGGTGACGCTGAACCGCGGCGACATACACTACGTGGTGACGGAGTGGGGGATCGCGTACCTGCACGGCAAGAACATCCGCGAGCGGGCGATGGAGCTTATAGCGGTGGCGCACCCTGATTTTCGACAGAAGCTCATCGAGGATGCGCGGCGTTTGTCGTTGATCTACAAGGACCAGGCGTTTATCCCCGGCAAGGAGGGCCAGTATCCCGAACACCTGGAGGCCTACCGGACGACCGAAGGGGGCCTGGACCTGTTCCTCCGCCCGGTCAAGATCAGTGACGAGCCGCTCCTGAAGGACTTCTTCTACGACCTCTCGGACACGAGCATCTACCGGCGCTTCTTTATCTACCTTATCTCCATGCCCCATGAGAAGCTTCAGAAGTTCGTGGTAATCGACCACACGCGGGAGGCGGTAATCATGGCCACCGTCCAGCAGGAGGGGAGGGAGGTCATCGTGGGGATGGGGCAGTATGTCATCGACCGGCTCTCGCTGACCGCGGAGGTGGCGTTCCTGGTGAGGGATTCATACCAGAACCGGGGGATCGGCACCGAGCTCCTCAAGTACCTGATGTATCTGGCCCAGAAACAGGGGCTCCTTGGCTTTACCGCCGAGGTGCTCCCGGAAAATACGCCGATGCTGCACGTCTTCGAGGAAAACGGCTTTGAACTCACGAGGAAAAGTCTCGGCGGCGTCATGATCCTCAAGCATAATTTCTCGTAGGCCGCGTGGCCGCGGCACGGGCAGGTGCCGAAAGACGCTTCCGTAAGAGTCCGGTAACCTTCTTCATCATCGCGTGTGCCCACCTCGATTCCGGGAGACGTGATGGCCGTAAAAACCATAAAGAAGCTCTACGCCGAAAAGACCCGTCCCCTCGACGAAGTCCTTTCGCTTGTCCGCCGGGGCGACCGGGTGTTCCTCGGCGGCGGCTGCGGCCGCCCGATGTTCCTGGCCGAGTCGCTGGCGGCCTACGCCCGCGCCAACCCGTCGCCCGTCTCTCCCAATCACGTCTACCATCTCTATTCCTTTGGCGTGGTCCCGAGCGAGGCCGACCCCTTTGACGACAACTTCAGGAAGAATATTTTCTTTATCGGGCGCGACCAGCGCGACTGCGTGGCCAGGCGCAGCGCCGATTACTCACCCATCTTTCTTTCGCAGGTGCCGGGGTTTCTGAAAAGCCGGTCGGTTGACCTTGACGCCGCGCTCATCCAGGTCGGCCCGCCGGACGCGTGCGGGTATATGAGCCTGGGCGTCAGCGTCGATATCACGAAGGCCGCCGTGAAAAACGCCCGGATCGTCATCGCCCAGGTGAACCGCCGGATGCCCCGGGTGCACGGCGACGCGTTCGTCCACCTTGAAGAGGTCGATGCCGTTATCCGGTACGACGAGGAGCTTCCCGAATACATCGAGAAAGCCCCCGACGAGGTCGCCGATCGGATCGGCTCCTATGTATCCCCGATCATCCGCGACGGCGACACGATCCAGGTTGGCTACGGAAGCCTGCCCAATGCGATCCTGGGCCACCTTGGGCAGAAGAAACACCTCGGCATACACACGGAGCTTCTGACCGACGGGCTGGTAGACCTTATCCGGTGCGGCGCCGTGGACAACTCCGCCAAGGGAGTGGACGAGGGCAGGTCCGTGGTGAGCTTCTGTATGGGCACGCGGCCGACCTACGACTATATCCACGACAACCCGGGCATAGAGTTTCGGACCTCCGAGTATACCAACAACCCGCTCGTGATCGCGCGGATCAACGCGATGACGGCCGTGAACACGGCGCTGGCCGTTGACCTCACCGGCCAGGCGACGGCCGAATCCATCGGCTATTCCTTTTACAGCGGGATCGGGGGGCTGGCCGACTTCATGCGGGGGGCGATCCTGTCGCCCGGGGGAAGGACGATACTGACGCTGCCGTCCACCGCCGAGGAGGGTAAGGTCTCCCGGATCGTCCCGCTGCTCCCCGACGGGACGGGCGTGACCCTCGGCCGGGGAGACGTGCACTACGTGGTGACCGAATACGGGATCGCGTATCTGGCGGGCAAGAACATCCGGGAGCGGGCGATGGAGCTTATCGCGGTGGCCCATCCTGATTTTCGCCCGTGGCTCATCAAGGAGGCGCGCCGGCTTAATCTTGTTTATAGCGACCAGGCCTTCATAACGGGTAAGGCCGGGGAGTACCCCGAGCACCTGGAACGGTGGCGGACGATGGGGACGGGCATGACGGTACTCTTTCGGCCCGTCAAGATGAGCGACGAGCCGCTCTTGAAGGATTTTTTCTACGCGCTCTCGCCGGAGTCGCTCTATAAGCGTTTCTTCTCCCGCCGGCAGGACATGCCCCACGAGATCCTCCAGCGGTTTGCGGTCATCGACTACACGAAAGAGATGATCGTCCTTGCCACGATCATGCAGGACCAAAAGGAGATCGTCATCGGGATGGGGCAGTACAAGATCACCGAAAAGACGCGGACGGCCGAGGCCGCGATGGTCGTCAGGGACGGGTACCAGGGCAGGGGCATCGGGACGGTGATGGTCGACCAACTGGTGTATCTCGCCCGCCGGCAGGGCCTGGTGGCGTTTACGGCAGACGTCTTCGAAGACAACTCCCCGATGCTCAGGGTGTTCGAGAAGTCGGGCCTTGACGTTGAGAGGAAATGTGAATACGGCGTTTACAAGATGCGGGTGAGTTTATAGGGGTGATCTTAAGGGTAGGGCTGTCGGTACTCAGATGCCTGCGAATTACTGTATCCGTTTTCATCGAGCGCCGTCTAAAGTGATAACGCCCGTTTTTTCCCGTTGCGCCTTAACAACCCGTAGGGACACGACTTGTCGTGTCCGTCATCATCACGGTACGTACTCGGTATCATCCGCCCATTTCAGCGGATTACTTGGGATATAATTCCTAATTTCGTTTAAATCGCGCTCGTTACGGATGACGTGTTCGTAGAATCGTGGCTGCCATTGGAAATAAGGGAAACCGTGCCGGTTGCACCAGAGCTTAACACCGGCTTTATACTGTTGTATGACGACCGATAGGCTGCCACTGATTGGATGTGAAAAAGCTGAAGACGGTGCTTCGTTATCCAACGTTCTTTTGGAAGGGACGGACACGACAAGTCGTGTCCCTACGGGTGTTAGCACGACAATGCCGTGAACATGATTGGGCATGACAACGAATTCATCTAGGGCAACATTCGTGTAGTGATCCGGTATCTCCCGCCACATTCGTTGTGCGGTGTTTCCAATTTCCGACATGATCATCCCGTCTTGATCGATCCGTCCCAGCAGGGGGGCCTTATGCTTCGTGCCTATCGTAATAAAATACCACCCGGCCTGCGAGTAATCGTAGTATTGTAGTCGCACCGTGCGGCGATTGAGTTTCCCCGATTTATCCGATACGTCCTTCATGTCAAGTACGTTTTTTCATCCGTAGGGACACGACTTGTCGTGTCCGTCTTGTATTTCCTCAATCCTTCGTCCGCCGGAATTTGCGGTTCATGGCGAGGACGAAAGGGGAAACCCAGAGCCCGTGCTTTGCATCATTGAATATACCTGATAGTCTATTACCATATACATATCGGAATGTAAATCCGATAGCATCCTGATTTATCTCACCGAATAATGTGATACTGGAGAACGCGTTTTCGTGATAAGATTTCCTCATGAACGATTTGGCTTTCTTCCGCACCCTCTCCACCATCTCCTCCTTTGGGATGATCGCCGATGGTGACCACGTCATCGTCGCGCTGTCGGGCGGGGCGGATTCGGTGGCGCTGCTGGCGGCGATGGCCGAGATCGCGCCGCGTTATCGGCTCACCCTTTCGGCCGCCCACGTCCACCACGGGCTTCGGGGTGTGGAAGCCGACCGGGACGCCGCGTTCGCGGAAAGAGTCACGCAGCAGGTCGCGGGGCGCTACGGCCTCGCCATCCCGTTTTATCTCCACAAGGCCGACGTAAAGAAGGCCGCGAAAGAACAAAAGCTCTCCACCCAGGAGACGGGCCGCCTCGTCCGCGACGTCTATTTCCGCCGTCTTATGGACGAGATCGGTGCAACGAAGATCGCCACCGGCCACACCGCCTCCGACAATGCCGAGACCTTACTCATGCGGCTCGTCACGGGGGCCGGGCCCGAGGGGCTTTCGGGCATCCCGCCGGTGCGCCCGCCCTATATCCGCCCCCTCATCGAGACGACCAGGGCCGAAGTCGAGGCGTTCCTGACGGAGCGGGGTATCCCCTGGATCGTCGATTCCTCAAATCTGAAGAACGACTACCTGAGAAACCGGATCAGAAACGAGATCATGCCGGCGCTCGCCGCGGTTAATCCCTCCGTACAGGAACGTCTCATCGAGGCTGCTGCGGCCTGCCGGGACGCGTTTGCCCTTCTTTCGGCCGCCGCCCGCGATTTTGTGTCCCGGTACGCCGAAGACGGCACGATCCGGGTAGCGGAGCTTTCGGCGCTTGACCCGGCGGTCGCCTCGGAGGCCGTCAAGCTCCTGATCTTCGAGGCGGCCGGGCCGCGTAAAACACCCCTGAGGCTTTCCCGTCCCCATATTGATGCGGTCCTCCGGCTTGCGGCCGACCCCACCCACGGCACGAGGACGGTGAGACTCCCCGGCGGGCTGGCCGCCCGGCGCGTCTACGACTCACTCGCGATCACACGCGCCGCGGCGCTCCCCGGTAGCGATAGCCCGGTCCTGCCCGAAACGCCCCTCGCTATCCCCGGCGTAACCCCTTTACCCTGCGGGGGGCTCGTGGTTACGGCGCGTATCATCGAGGCTGTCCCGTCCGTAACCGACCACGATCACCCCGGCGGCACCGACCGGGGGCCGTCCGGCCGAGAGCGGATCACGGCGCTGCTTGACTATGACCGGATATCCCATCCCCCCGCAGCGCGTGGCCGCAGGCCGGGAGACCGGGTTACGCTGCCGGCAGGCTCCGGCACCAAGAAGCTCTCGGACCTGCTTATCGATGCAAAGGTGCCGAGGCACGAGCGAGACCTTGTCCCGATCCTCGTGTGCGGCAGCGATATCATGTGGGTCATGGGGTGGGGGGCGGACGGGAGATTTGCCCCAACGGACAAGACGCGCCGCCTTCTTCGGGTAACGTTTACATCCGCGGACGAATAGAACGGGCCGGGCGGGCAGGCGTCCGGACTACGGCATTTCCCTTTTGGGGCGCAGCAGAACCACCAGGCTGTTTGTCAGGATGACACACCCGGCCAGCGCCGGCAGCAGCGCATTGATCATCAGGCCGATACGCGGCTCGTCTGCAATTACCGGCAGCGGCCAGATGATAAGCCAGACGCTCAAAAGGGCCAGGCCGAACCGGTCTCCCCATCTCTTTTCGGCCAGGCCCAGGGGGACGAGGCATCCCGCCAGAAGCGAGACGCCCCAGATGATCATACCGAGGAGATTGCCCGACTTGAATCGAAACACCGACTCATACGGAATAACACCCATCGCCAGCAGGAATACCGAAAGGAGTATCATCCCCGCCAGGTCGCTCTTTGATACGGCAAACAGGCAAAAGAGAAAGATAATCCCCACGATCATGGCGCCGGGATGCAGCACCCAGGCGACGATCGGATAACGGCCCCCGACGTAGCTGGCCAGCCCGAACAACAACAGCCACCCGCCCAAGAGCAGGTATCCGACCCGAACGGTCGTCCGTATCGGCAGTTCATTCTGCATGGATATCACACCACGCCACTGGTTTTAGCACATAAAGAGACAGCCGGATGCCTATCTCCCGATGAGGAGCAGGATGCCGGAGATGACGGCCAGTATCGCGAGGATGATACCGGAGGCCGGGATCATCAGGCCCAAGAGCGAGATCGCGGCCGACGCGATAAGCCAGACCGCCAGGAGCACCATCCCGATCCTGGCGGCCGTCTTTCTGCCCTTCATACCCACTAAAAGGAGGATTCCCGCCAGAAGCGCCAGCACGATTGTGATCTCGCTGGCAAAGGGAAGGCCCATCCCGACAAACGGCATCAGTCCCACGAGGATAAGCCAGATCGCCAGGAAGATCATCCCCAGTCGTTCCGGCCAGTTCATCCTGCCCAGTTCTATGAGGATAACGACCCCGGTAACGACGGCAAGTATCTGCAGCGCCAGCGTCAGGAGGGAATGCCTTATCCCCAGGAGCTCCAGTGCCCCCGAGGCGATGAGCCAGATGGCCAGCAGCAGATACCCGAGTTTCAGGTACTTCTTCATCGATTAGTCCTTTCCTGTTATGGTTAGTAACGAAGCATTGTATCTTTTATATCCGGGCGGCATACCGGTCACGAGGGGCGCTCGTTCAGGTGGGCCGCCAGCCGTTTGCCGAGAGCGGCCGCCGTCCATACGACCGGCAGGCCGAGGGATTGGGGAAATACACTCGAATCGCATACAAAGAGGTTCTTGATCCTCGTCTCGAGGTTCTTATCCACCACCACACCGATCCGGCAGGTTGCCGACGGGTGGGCGCCGATCGGGGGAAGCTCGATGATTGAATGATCGGGCGCGCCGAGCTTTGAGAGGATCTTCCTGATTATCCCGGTACCCTTGGCGAGCCGTTTACCGTCCCGATCGGTCATCGGTTTGGAGAACGAGGTATCGGAGACGACCTCGCCGGCAACTTCATCGGCGATTTTGACCATGATTCCGGTGTAGCGGGGAAATTGCATGAGCCTGGGCAGTTGGCGCGGCGCGGCCAGCATCAGCTGCAGCATAAAGGCCGACCAGCCCGGGAATACCGGCAGGATCGCGATTCCGTCTGACTCGTGGTGTTCCAGCGTCCCCACGCTCATAGGGTTTGCGTGAAGCGTGTTCAAGCCCGGGACAATGCCGCCGACAAACTGGAGCCAGTCGCAGGCAAATCCCTTGCCTGCCTCCTCGATACCGCTGTTCTTCAGGATGACAGGAGAGCCGACCGCCGCGCTGATGACGACGGTCTTCCCCCAGTAACGGAGGGGCATGCCCCATCGGACGGCCTGGACGCCCGTTGCCCTGCCGTTTTCGGTCATCACCCGGGTCACCCGGGTATGGAGGGCGAGATCGGCCCCGTATGCGACCGCCTCATCGCCGTAGACGCGGGAGGTCCACTTGGCTCCCCTCCTGCACCCGAGCATACAGTCGGCGCAGTCCGGGACGCATTTTTCAGGGTCAATGAATTTCTCGATCTTCGTCCAGTGGTAGCCGAGGTCGTTTGCCGCCTCCAGAATGCGCAGGTTGGCTTTACCCACCAGCTCGTCGGGCAACAGCTGTACCCGGAGATCCTTCTTGACCTGGGCGGCGGCCTCGGTAAGGTCGATGCGGAAGGGAGAAAAGACCTCGCGGGGCGGGGCGACGGCGCATCCGGCGGCAACGTTCGATGCGCCACCGTAATTGTTCACGCTGACAACCCAGTATCCCTCGCGGGAGAGCGTCAGCCCGAACCGCTTGGCCATCAACGCCATCGACGCGGTATTCCCGACACGGTTAATCCTTCCGCCGCGCTCGATGAGGAGGACCTTCTTTTTATTCTTCGCCGACTCGCGGGCGACGGCGGCGCCCCCCGGCCCCGTTCCCACGACGATGATGTCGTACTCTTTTTCCATTGCTGTGCCTTGTTTTCGGTCACTTCCGGTTAATATTGTAGCCTTCCGAATTTGAAATGTAAACGAAAAATCATGGGACGGTTTTCGGGTCTCCCGGCGGGATGGTCGGCACAAAGCGGTTGTCGGAATCACTGCAGAGCCGCTGCCGTCGCACGATTAGCTACTGCTCGAAGTAGATAATAGTAGCCTCCGGCAGCACGGCTACGGGCGTGCCCGGCCCGAACTCGCCGGTAAGGAGCGTAAGGGTCTCGCCCCAGTCCCTCGTCCGGGTGATGGCCCCGGGATTCTTCACCCAATCGGTGAAGGTGGCGTCCCACTGCGGTGCGACGACGATGATCCGCACCCCCGGCGGGACCTCTGTCGGTGACATCTGGCGGCCGCCGTGGCCGCGCCCGAAGCTGCGCTGGAGATAGTGGGGGATCTGCCCCTCGGGGGAATCCGCGATGATCACCACCGTCCCGGTTGTATCCGAAAGCGCCGATGCCCCGATGCGGGCGGCGATGAACATCTCGTTTGCCTTCACGAACGCGTTGGCGATCACGAGGCGGCGGCCCTCGGGGTGCGGGCCTACGGAATAGACCTCACGTGCAAGCTCCACCGCGCGCCGGTGCTCCTCCTGCGGGTCCCCGGCAAAGAGCGCCGTGGTTTGCCCCCGCTCGTTGACGACGGCGTCGATCTTGAAGTGCAGGCCGGCCATTCGGGCCGCCTCTTCGATATCCTGCCTCATGATATTCTCGTCGCCGGTGCCGGGCCCCGTTGTCTGGGGGGCCAGATCCTTGACATGAATGTGATAGTGTGCGGCGCTCTCTATAGAGGCGACGCCCGGCAGGATGATCTTCCCCCGCCCGAAAAGCCGGTGTTGATATGGGCGGTCACACACCCGATGCCGATCCTGAGGTCGGCCTCCATCACCTCCCGGTTGACGGCCAGTTTCGTTCCCCGGGAGGTCGTCCCGACGAACGTGCAGTGGTCGTACGGATTATGGTTGTAGACGGCAAATCGCTCCGTAATCCGCGGCCCAAGCTTCTTCCTGAATTCGTGGTGCGTGTGGGCGCCGTGGTTTCCGAGGGCGGCAACAAAGGAAATACCGTCCTCGCTCATTCCCCCGGCTATCAGCTCACGAATGACGACAGGCGCTATCTCCGATATCCGGGTTGGGCGGGTAATATCGTCGAAGATAATGGCCGCGCTCGACTTGCCCCGGGCAAGCTCGGAAAGGCCCGCCGAGCCGATAGGGTGTTTGACCGCGTGCTCGATACCTTCGGGCGACAGGGGCGCCCGGTTGCGCCCGCGCATGTTCAGCACCTGGACATCCCAGGTGTCGGGAAGCTCGATGGTCGATGACGAGTTGTCGTACCAGAGTCGCCGGGGGATTTCGATCTGCATGGTGTGGTTCCTGAAATAGTAGGATAGTTTGTCGGACGGATGGCCTCTGCCGCTTCTCGGCCGTTACCTCAATTCAAGCTCAAAGAGGCAGGTCAGGCCTCCCATCGCCTTACACGTGGTCTCCCTGGCCTGGTATTTCCCCTTACCGAAGACCCAATCGGCCAGGAACTGGACGCATCCGGCGTAATGGGAGCAGTAGGGTTTCCTGCTGGTAACCCCTTCGCAGAGGAGACAGTCGAAGGCATCCAGGGTGACAAGGCCCGCGGTACCGTCGGCTACCTTACCCTTGTTAATGGCGCTCCTGAAAAACTCGACCGCCTTGTTGAAACGCTCTGGTTGCGGAAGTCCCTTTATTGAATCAAGGACGCCAAACCTTACGACGGCGGCCTCAATTCCCTTGTAACCGATCTGCCTGATAATCCCCTGGGCGCCGATGGCGCCGACGAGTTTTACCGTCTGGGAAAATATATCGAGCTGTTCCTTATTGGTGAATTCGCGATCCCATGTATAGGGAGGCGGATCGTTGATGATCCGCGAAAGACCCGCCCCCCTCAGAATAATAGTGCGGGCATTCTCTCCCAATATCTCCGTAAGGGCCTCGTAGGCCCCCCTGATTGGAATACAACTGACCGTTTTCTCCTGATCGGACATGATTTCCTCTTGAATAAAGTCCCAACCAGAATGCAGGTAGACTAATAGCGGGCAAAGATCTCCTGTCGATAACAGGGTTCGTGGTAAAAGGCGAACCCGAAACGGATGCTCCCTTTATCTTCCCTCTGTCTTTATGAGCATTATAGTGGCATATTATCGACCCGGCAAGACTAAATCGTATCGTTGAAACGGTCGCTCCCTGAGGTGCGGATACGTATCGCGGTGGCGGTATCGGCTCTTTCGGCCGGTACGCGGACGGTGCGGTGACCGGAATCGGTAATAAGACTATTTCTTATATACGTCTTCGGGATTGAATACGAGGTTGCCGTCGGCAACAAGATCGCTTCCGTCAAGCTTTCGGAAGAAGCAGGATCGGTAACCCGTGTGACATGCCGCTCCGCCGACCTGCTCCACCCTTATGAGAAGGGTATCGTCGTCGCAATCCACGCGAATTTCTTTTACGATCTGAACGTGCCCCGATGTCTCGCCCTTCTTCCAGAGCTTGTTTCTCGACCGGGAGTAGAAGACGACGGTCCCTTCCTTCAGGGTCAGGTTCCACGACTCCTCGTTCATGAACCCGAGCATGAGGACTTCCCCGGTTAGGTGATCCTGGATAATGGTGGGAACAAGGCCCCCGATCTTCTTGAAGTCAAGCGTTACCATCGATGGATCCTTTCTTGATTGCCGTGGCGTTTCGGAGGGTAGAAAGACCGGGGACTTCCGCAACGATTCGGGAAGCGGCCGCCGCGTATGAGCGGGTACGCATACTACTCGGGTGCGCCTTCCTTGACGGCAGGCAACGGATTCCCCCTTAAAAAGGGTCCCAATCCGAACGGAGCGATATATGATATATGCGCCTGGGATATATGCGCGGGGCGTGCGGGGCCGCGCGCGCCTTCCGAAGGTTAGTAAGTCGTCTGGCCGAGATTGATCCTCGGCAGAGTTCCCAGGCCCGTCAGGGTAATGCTCATGAAAACGCCGAGCTCGTCGGGCTCGTTACCTTCCGGATACAGGTTGTTATAGACGGTAAGGTCGACCCCCCAGCACTGCCGGTGATAGTTGACGCTCCCGCCGAGGTAGCGCAAACCGTCCTGATCGAACGAGTATCGCGCCCCAAGCGAAACGTCTATTGACTTGTTCACAACCAGCTTAAGCGACCCGAAAATGTGCTCATTCTCATCGTGATAGATGATATCCGATTGGAGGACGTAACCCAGCGAGAGCGTATCGCCCCGAACGTCATTAAGCCGAACGTCCGTGCTTATATATAAGACCCGGTCAAGAGTATGATCGAACCTCCCTTTACCCCGAAAAGTGATGTAGGAAGACGGCGAATACCTCAGCTCAAAGTAGCTGACCGTATGGGGGTCGTCAACCGAGTACCCGAGCCACGGGATATCCGGCATAAAATCGATCCCGACTCCGATCTCGGCATATAAAAGTTCGTCTGAGAACCCGTTACCCTCGGCCTTCGTCCGGTGCGCCAGAATCCGGTTAATAAGTGATACGTACAGGAGGCTGGTGCTCCTGATCCTGTCCTTGTCGTCAAAATTGGGGTAGGACTCCTCATCCATCGGCGGCGAGTATCGGTATCCGACGACCGGTTTGATGATGTGCCTCATGGACGAGTATGTGTCCGAATCCAGGGCATATGTTTTGGCCAGATACGTCGAGAACTCCACGCCGGCGGTGTACGTGGCCCGGTCCATTTCGTCCGGATAGGAGCCGTCCCCATTGATCCACCACCAGCTGAAATCGCCCTCAATCCAGGGGGTAATGGAGAAATAACCGGGCGCGATATTTGCCGTGAGGCGTGGGGTGACATTAAGGCGGAGCGCCCTGACTCCCTCCTCGCGGTAGAAATTGGTCACCGAGCCGTCCATCTCAAAGGCCACCGGTGTTCCAAAGAGGAATGCGGGACGTACGTACGTGGTAAACCGCGGGAGCCGCTGGACGGTTGCCCGATCGGAGTCGATCTGATCGTTAAGGTTTTGAAACCAGGACGCGTCCAGCATCATAGAAACGGGATACCACTCCTTGAGCAGCGACGCGCTCGACTCCAGGTAGGAGGAGGTCCTCATATTGACGTTATCGGCAAAATCCTCAAGATAGGTATCGTCTGAAACGAGGTTGATATCAACCAGCGCTTTAATATCGCCGGGAAGCATCTGCCGATGATAATACTCGGCCCCCCATCGGAAGCCTTCTTCGCTCTTCGTCCCGTCCTCGAGGTCATATCCGGCGTCATCGATGAAGGTATAATTCAGTATTCCTCTTAAGTCGGGCCTGAGGAAGTAGCGGTATTCAAGGCCCCCGAGTACTCCCCGCTCGGTCATGACGTCCGCGGTAAATGTTGCGTCCATGCTCCGATTGATGGCCCAGAAGTAGGCATTCCTCACCTCAAAGCCTTTTTTGCCGGATTGGCCGAAGGAGGGGAAGAGGAAACCGGATGCCCGCTTGGTCCGCGCAGGGTATATCCCAAAGGGGATATAGGCAACCGGAAAATTCTTGATCCAGAATGCGCCGTTCCAGATTTTGCCGTATCCTTCCAGCGTAACTTCGGATCGTTTTCCGGTGATCTTCCACGCGGGGACCGCCCCATCGCACGAGGTAAGGCTCCCCTCGCGGATGCGATAGGTCTTCTCGCCGAGTTTTTCCATTTCTTCGCCGGTAATATAGAAATGCTTGTCGGCGTAGAACATCATCCCTTTATAGACGACGCCCGTTTGTGTGTCGATATTTAGGTTAAAGCGATCGCCCTTGATTTCGTCGCTGCCGTTGAAGTAATAGACGTTCCCGGTGGCCTCGGCCTCTTTCGTCTCCCCGTTCATGCTAACGCGGTCGGCCTTCAGGACCATGGGGCCGCGGGTGATCTCGACATTTCCCTCGGCGGTGTAGATCTTATTCTCCCGGTCGTACGAGAGCATATCCGCCGATACCATGATCGGTATCGTGGTATCTCCGAAGTCGGCCTCGGGGAACTGGGCAAACGCCGCCGGCGCCGCTATGAGAACGACAATAAGACACGCGAGAGCTTGTAACGTTTTCATAATTACTTCACATAATAAATGATACGACAGTCTATTCATAGCAGAATTAAACGCGATTTTCAAGCATAATGTATACCTCCCATAAAAAGTGATTCGGCGCCCAAAAAAGCGAACTACCGCCCTAAAAAGGTTTGACGCAGGGGGATTGGGAGGCTACAATTGTCCCGAACGAGGGTGACAGCCCCGGTTTTCTCGTGTCGCGCGCTGCCCGGGGCTGCGCGGCGGGCGGATTGCGCCACACCGCCCGCCG
Organism: uncultured delta proteobacterium; assembly: GCA_963735595.1. Lineage (GTDB taxonomy): Bacteria > Desulfobacterota > Zymogenia > Zymogenales > Zymogenaceae > JAFGAS01. Next base: position 688,858 of record CAVTLK010000005.1, read on the forward strand.
GGAGTGTCTGTCATATCTGCGGGCAACCGCCCGTTTTACCGTCGATACACAGGAGCGGCACCATCCAACCGACAACCGACCATACCGCCACCGTCGCCACCGTCATCTCCCTCAGGGACGTCCCCGACCTCATCGAGGTCGCCGAGCGGAAGGAATTCTACCGGCGCTCGCTCGACCTCTTCCTGATGATGATCAAAAAGGAACCGATCAACGTGCCCGCGTGGGGACACTGCGGGTTGTTGCTGTACGAACTGGGGAGGTTCGACGAGAGCCTGGCCTATTTCCGCACAATCATCGACCACGAGCCGGACAATGCCGTGGCGTGGGACGCACGGGGATTCATCCTGATGGAACAGGGCGATTTTCGTTCGGCCGCCGAGGCCTTCGGGAAGGTGCTGGAGGTTTCTCCGAAGCGGGCGGACGTGGCCGCCGATATGGCTCTGTGCTTATTTCATACGGGTCAATACGCCGAGGCCCAACAAGCGCTGGCAGACCGGGTCGGAAAAGTCATGGGGACAAAGGAACACTACTTGATGGGAAGGATCGTCGATAAGACCGGCAACGACCCGGCCCCCCACTTCGAGCGGGCTCTGGCCGCCTACCGCAATCCGGAGGGGCCGGTTCGGGAGGGAGTCTATGCCACGCTTGCGGCCATACGAGGGGTGATCCGCACCCGAACGGGGGATACCGACCGGGCGTGCGAAGCCCTCATCGAAGCCGGCAACCGGGCCTCCCTGACCGATCCCGACCGGATGATCCTTTCGCCGGTTGAGCTGACCTTCAAGGTTCGCGGCGCTTTCATGCGGGAGGTAAAGGGACTCATGGAGAGATTGGCCGAATGATCGCCGCCGGGTAACGCGGCGGACGCGACCGCCCGCTACGCTGGAATAACATCAACGTGGCTATGGAGGCACACATGGGCGAGACACAGGGGATCACCCGATTGGGGTTTCGAATCGTTCTGGACTCGCTGGCCGAAAATATCGGCGTTAATGGAAAGAATGCAATCCTTAATTTCACGAAGCTTGATCAATACATAAAAGAGCCCCCCGAGTATGACCCCGAGGGGCGTATCCCCACTGAACAATACCAGCAGCTATGGAGTGGGGTCCGCGTCATCCTTGGCAACAAGGGGTATAACTCCCTCGTATACCGGGCGGGGATAACGCTCATCGGCGACGCCAAGAAGCGGAACCCGGCCTACCAGGCTCTGGCCGAAAGCCCGCAGCCGCCGGTCGAAAAGCTCGTGACGCTGCTGTCTGCCTACCTTTACGCGATCGGCATGAAGCCCGAGGAGTCGATGGAGCACCTTTCCGACGACAAAACGGTCGTTATCCACCGGCCCCAGTGTAATGAGTGCGTCGAGATCTGCAAGAACGCGGAGATAACCAAGGACATCACCAAACCGGGGTGCGCGTTCATCGTCGGGGCGTTTACGGAGCTTTCCAACGTCCGCAAAGACCTCCTGACGGCCACGGTGGAGGAGACGCAGTGTAAGCTCATGGGCGCGCCGGAGTGCACGTTCGCGGTCAGGTACGAGGTGGTGTAGGGGAGGAGTTGATATATAGGGCGGAAACGAAACGGACACCATGAATGGCGTCCCGGCGGATTTTTCGCAGGACGGCCCTGCGGCCCGTAGGGAAGCGGTTTATCGCCCCCGTTTGATTGGCCGCCCTTACGCTGACAGAAGTTACTGTCGTTTGCCGTATCTATTGTCTTATCCGGAGTAGTGACTCATGATTATGGGGCCCGCGCCGCTCTGTCTGAAGTGCGTCCGTTTTCACGAGGATAGCAGCGGACATTTTGCCTGCGATGCCTTCCCGGAGGGGATACCGGACGAGATCGTCCTGGGAGGCTTCAACCATAACCGGCCGTTTCCCGGCGACAACGGCATGCGTTTCCTGGCGCGGGTGAAGTTCGCCGTGGTCGGCCCTGAAGGAGCGACGTTTTCCCCCTTCGCACAGGAAGTTTTCGGCAGGGTCATTATGGGAGCGGCCGACGAGCGGTTCGTGACGCGGATGCGCACGCTCATTGCCGAGATCGACCGGATTGTTTCCGGGCTCACCCCCGAAGACCAGAAGAGGATATGGAAGGCATTTTACCGGATCGCCGATGATCTGCTGACAAAACGGTAGCATATATGAAACCGGTTTCGGCGCAGTTAGGAGGCGCAACGCATGCTCATGGGCGCGCCTGAGTGCACGTTCAACGTCACGCACGAGGTGGTGTAGGGGAGCGAGAAGGGGAGAGACGTCATTTTGTGACACTATCCACTCGGTGACAGATATTCTTTTGCACGTTGTCTATACGATACCCGTTACCAGCCAACACATCCGGCAAGCTAATCGACTATTAGTATCATAAAATGAACTATCACCGCAATAATTGATGTCTATGCTTCAAGATTTCCGTGCTCATACTTGGTACGTCATTTACTTAAATAGTATTTGGATTATGAAGCTTTTAACTCCCTTATTGCAGATCGAAACCGTGGAGGTTACGAATGGGCGAAATACAGGGAATTACCCGATTGGGATTCAGGCTCGTCATGGACTCGATCGAGGACAGTATCGGCACTAACGGAAAGAACGCGATCCTCAACTATACGAAACTCGATCAGTATATCAAGACCCCCCCCGACTACGACCCCGAGCAGCGGATAACCACCGAGGAGTACCAGCGCTTCTGGAGCGGGGTCCGTGTCATCCTCGGGAACAGGGGCTATAACCCCGTAGTCTTCCGGGCGGGGATTAGCGCGGTAAAAGACGCGCAAAAAAGGAATCCGGCCTATCGTGCCCTGATCGAGAGCCCGCAACAACCTGTCGAAAAGCTCGTGACACTGCTGTCCGCCTACATCTACATGTTCGGCATGAAACCTGAAGAGACGCTGGGGCACTTCCCCGACGAGAAAACATTTCTCATCCACCGGCCCCAATGCAACGAGTGCGTCGAAATCTGTAAGGATAAAGAGATAACAAAAGATATTACCAGGCCGGGATGCGCCATCGTAGTCGGGGCGCTTACCGAGCTTACCAACTCCCGCCCTGACCTGATGAAGACAACCGTCGAGGAGACGCAGTGTAAGCTCATGGGCGCGCCGGAGTGCACGTTCGTAGTCAGGTACGAGGTGGTGTAGGGCGGTACGAAGAGGACGCCGTACATGGCGTCCACTGCGTTCCTATTTCAACATCGTGTATCCTTCGGGGAGTTTGAACAACGAATCATCGAGCCGACCCGTCTTGATATTCCTATATTCCTTCATCAGGTAGCGGTATCTCGTCTTCAGCTCGATCTTAACCGGGTAATCGATCTCCCGGGCACGCCAGGCCGTGAGCGTCCCCCGGGCGGGATCGTCATATCGGTAGAAATGGATATCACAGGCCAATCCCCCTACGGTCTCGGTCCCGAGAGATTCGACCGTCGCGATTTCGATGAGCCGCGGATTTATCTCCGGGACGATGAAATCATCGTCGTCACTGTCCCACTCCTCGTCGTAAGCCCCATGCTGTGGGAAGATCGTCCACTGGGCGCCAAAATCGGCGCGGTAGATGATGACCTTCCCGCCCGCTCCAGTCATCAGCTCGTACCGGACGCTGGTGCCCTTGACGTACGCCGTGCCTTCGTGTTTCGCGCCGTTTTGATCGATGGAAACGTCCGCCGTAAACTCGGCGCATTGGGCGATCGGGGCGCAGAAGAGGATGAAGGAAACGGCCGCCATGAGGATGATTGTCCTTTTTACGTCGGTACGCATCCCTCCACCTCCTTCTGCCGAATTAAGGGGACACCATACTTAATTACTATTCAAGTATGGTTCCCCTTAATTGCAGTTGCGTCCCCTTAATTCCAAATCTTATTTCAGCATGCTGTAGTCCGGGGGAAGCTCAAAAAGCGAGTCCTTGAGAGAACCCCTCTTGATGTTCCGATATTCTTTCGTCAGACGATGGGTGTCCGTTTTGAGTTCTACCTTCACCGGGTAGCTCAGGTTAATCGCGCGATAGACGGTAAGCGTCCCCTGCGACGGGTTGACAAAACGGTAGAACTCCACATCACACACGACTCCGGCGACCGTCTCCGTTCCGAGCGCCTCTTTTGTCGCGACCTCGCCGAGCCTGCGGTTGGCCTCCGGCACGATGAAATCATCGTCGTCGTAGTCCCACTCCTCATCGTAGACCTCCCCTGCCGGGAAGATTGTCCACTGGGCGCCGAAATCGGCGCGGTAGATAACGATCTCTTCGCCGGCCTCGGTCGTCAACTCGTACCTGACGTTACCGTCTTTTACATACGCCTTGGCGGCATATTTCAAGCCGTCTTTATCGATGGCAACGTCCGCCGTAAATTCGGCGCACCATGCGGCGGAAGTCAGGATGATCCCCCCGGCAAGGGCCGCGGCAAGACAGAAAGCGCTTCTGATAATCCTACCCATATTGAGATACTCCCAAGTAATACTGATAGGTTATTCTACTATCGGAAGCGCGGCAGGTCAAGCCTCGGCTTGCCTCTTACTGTTCCTTTATCGGGGCGGGTGGTTTTTGGGCAAGGCGGTAGATGACAAAAGTGCCGGAATCCTTTTTGTGGTAGTAGAGCGAACCGTCGGGTGCAACGGTCGGCGCCTCGACGAATCCGTCTGCCGCACGGATCAGCGCCGGTCGCCCGAAGGGCGCCCCGACCCTATCCCGAGTCGTGACGTAGATCCCGACGTGGATCGGCACGAGGCCCGCCAGGTGTCTCAGACGGGTGAAAAAGAGGGTCAGCCCGTCGGCCGAGGTCGCCGGTGCGTATTCGAGGGCGCCTGAGTTGACCTCGCGCATAATCGCGGCAGCCGCGAGATCGGGAGCAAAGCCCAATCCCATCCGCCGGGCCGCCAGGATGTCGGCCGCCTCCGGCAGACCGCGTCCGGGGACGATCCTGCCGTGAACGTAATAGAGGGTCGTGCCGTCCGCGCTTATCTCAGCGTCGAAGTTCGCGTACGGGGGCCTCCCCTTCGCGATACCCGCTACCGGCTCGACGGCCGCGACCACGCCGTCGGAAAAGGGGCCGTGGAAGATCAACGAGAAGGTCCGAGCATAGTCGCGCGTCGAGACGAAGTAGAAGACGCCGTCCCCGTCCATCGAGGCCACGGCGTCAAGCGCCGTTGAGTTGATCCCGGCGACCTCCCCGAGGTAATCGAACGTCAGGTCGTCTATCCGCCGGGCCCAGAAGAGGTTGGTATCCACCGACGGGTCGTTGCTGTTGTTGAAGAAGAGATATGCCCCGTCGCGACTGATGAACGGCTCCATCGCGTCGCCGGAGTAGCCCAGAATGGTGACGGGCCGGGGGTTGGCATAGGATACCGAGATCGTCTCAGCGACGGACGTATCGGAGGCGGGGGCTGAGCAGGTGGCTGAGGCGCAGAGGAGCGCGAAGGAAAGGACCGCCGTGAGGGTAATTGTCCGTTTCATACCGATAGGCATCTCTGCACTTCCTCTCACCGGCTGCCTTGAGTATACCGGAAATTGAAAGATTAGGGCGAAGGGGGAGGGGTCGTGATTATCGAATCCGCACGCTCCCTCCCTCTTATCCCGTCCGCTTTCCTACCATCCCGGGGCCCGTCTGTCGAACCAGGGGGCGGCCTTTTCCAACTGGGCCGCCAGGCAGAGCAGCCTCCCCTCGCTGCCGAACGGCGCCACGAAATGCACCCCGCAGGGGAGGCCGTCGGCCGTCCAGTGCATCGGAACGGACATCGCCGGCAGCCCCGTCAGGTTGGCAAGCTGGGTGAAGGGCGTGGCCGCAAGATTATCGATGGCAAGCTGCTCCACGATACCGGTCGCCTTCAGGAGCTTTCCCGCCCCCAGGCCGTTGACGATCTTCATCAGCACGACTTCCGCGGGCTTGGGCTTGAGCTCCCCGATTTTTACGGGCGGTCGGGCCGTCGTCGGCGTCAGAAAGAGGTCGTATTTCTCGAAGAACGTCCCCATCACCCGCGCGGCCTTGTCCCATTCCCGGATCGCCGTCACGAATTCCCCTGCCGACATCGCCCTGCCCAAAAGCCCGAGGGTCCGGGTGACCAGCTCAACCTCTCGCTTCGCGGCGCGCCTGCCGTACGTGTCCTTGACGACCTTGATATCGGCGGCCATTTCGCCCAGGTACATGATGAAATAGCCGATCGCCAGATCCCTGAAGGCCACCGGGGGCGCTTTCTCCTCGATCCTGTGGCCGAGGCCGGCCAAAAGCTTTGCCGTCTTCTTTACGGCCGCGATATTTTCCTTGTCCACGGGCTTCCCGACCGGAGAGACGGTACTAAAGGCGATAGTGAGCTTACCCGGGTTCCTCCTGATCTCCTGGCTGTACGGCCGCTCGGGCGGCGCGATCACGTAGGGCGCGCCCGGGTCCGGTCCTTGTAGGCTGTCTAGCGCCGCGGCGCTGTCGCGCACCGAGCGGGAGAGCACGTGGCCCACCACGGCCCCCTGCCACAGCTCGCCGTAGTCCGGCCCGGTCGGGTTTCGGCCGCGGGAGGGCTTGAGGCCGAAGAGCGCGCAGTTGGACGACGGGATGCGGATCGACCCGCCCCCGTCGCCGCCGGAGGCCATCGGCACAAAGCCTGCCGCGATAGCCGCCGCGGACCCGCCGCTGGAGCCGCCCGGGGTGCGCTCGAGGTTCCATGGGTTGCGGCACGGTCCGAAGAGGTCCGGCTCCGTGTAGGCCACCAACCCGAACTCAGGCAGGTTCGTCTTACCGATGACCACCAGGCCCGCCTTTTTGTAGCGTTCCACCATTGCGCTGTCGCGCACAGGCACGAAGTTCCGGTAGGCGCGGCACCCGCTCGTCAGCGGCACACCGGCGTAGGCGTCCAGCAGGTCCTTGAGGAGGAACGGCACGCCCGTAAACGGCCCGTTGGGGAGTTTGCCTTTTGCGGCCTTGCGGCCGATGTCATACATGGCGTGGATAACGGCGTTGAGCTTCGGGTTTCCGGCCTCGATACGGCCGATCGCCTCCTCCACGAGCTCGGCGGGCGAGACCTTCTTCTTCTTTACCAGGTCAGCCAGCCCCAGGGCATCGTATTTTACGTATTCTTTAATGCCGGCCATGGATTTCTCCTTATGAATGAAAGGGAATGATGAAATTAGTGAAACAGAGATAACTAATCGCTATCTATTACCTACCGGGAACACAATACGTATAGAAATGATTCCAAACTGCAAATCAGTTATCTATCGATACAGCATCGCGCTACGTGCTGCGCCTACCACCGTAAACTCACCAGCCACAGCATAAGGCCGGCCACCAGGACGTTGAAGGCCATCGAGACGTTACCCCACGAGTAGTTCTTCTTAATGACTGCCTCGATGATGTGATTGACGGCCGAGCCCGCCTTGAAGACAAAGACGGTGATGATGAGCGCCGACCGGAACTGGATCGTACTGAAAAATTCGACCTGGGTGGCCAGCAGGGCAGCGACGGCAAAACCAAGGTGAACGAACCCTACCTCCCGTTGGAAATTCCCGTCCCCTCGGTCGAACCCGGAAAACTCCGCGACCTTTTTCCCTAAAAAAACCAATCCTACGAATGAGAAACAACCCTGAATATAGACCGCGTAAAAGAGAAGATTATCGAGCAGGGCATGAGGCCGATCGAGATCCGGATTGAGTGCGATTTGTACTGCCGCCGCAGCCAGTGCAATGATCGGGAGGAGAAAGATATACCACTTCCCGATAATCTCTATCAGAATATAATAGAGAATCCTTTTTGGCTTTGATTCGTTTTTCATGATACGCCCTCCGGCTAAGGTGTGATCCGGTCGGTCTGGCTTGAGGGGAACCACGGCTGAAGGTCCCTGCGCTTTTCAGTATACTCCCGCCGAAACGATTGTCAAGCGTACCAATAAGCTAGTGTTCTTTATTGATTTCCCTGACCACGACGCGGATCCCCTTGACGGCCGTCACCTCCACGACAATCCCAACGGGGATGTCCCCTCCCAGCTCGCTCTCGGCCCGCCAGAGCTCGCCGCCGAGACGGACGTGGCCCTTGTTCTTCCGGTTATCCACGGCGATCGTAACCGGTCCCCGCATGCCGATCATCCGGTTCGAGCCGATCGGCGGCGGGAGCCTTTTCATGATTCTTTTCGTGATAACCAGCGCCAGGGGGAGCAGCGTGCCGGATACGATCCCAAACGCCGTCCACTGGACCGTTGGCCCGAGGCCGGCGTAGGCCAGCATCCCGGCGGTAACCGTCCCGAGTATGAACGGTACGATGAATATGCCGGGCACGATAAGCTCCGTAACGGCCAGCAGGGCTCCCGCGGCCATCCAGATCCACCAGATTTCAACGGCAGGGGCCATGATGTATATCCAGGTATGACGAAAGGAGAAGCGAAACAAATACGTACATGTAGCATACTACAGCGGAGATGATTGTCAAGAGTGTGGATGGATTGGCCGCCGTCACGAAAAAAAACGAAAAAAGTGCTTTACATTCTGCCGTCGCGTGTTCATAATCAGAATATACTGATTATGCTGATTAGTTGGTTATGTCAAGATATACCACATTTCATGGAGCTGCCGATGAACGGAGAAGATACTAAAAAGAAAGGTGCAGCCGCGGCCGGCCGGCAGCCCTCGTGCTGCCGGGTGCAGTCGATCGTATCGATCGACGAGCGGGGCCAGATGGTGCTGCCCAAGGAGATCAGGGAGCAGGCCGGCATCAAACCGGGCGACAAGCTGGCCGTGGTCAGCATGGAGCAGGACGGTAAAGTCTGCTGCATCACGCTGATGAAGATCGACGCGCTGACCGACGTGGTCAAAGGCGTCCTCGGGCCGGTTATGAAGGATATCCTGTAGGCCGAAACCCGGCCGTATCCAATAAGCCCGATAGGCTGATACGCCAATAGGAGAGATACCGATGAACAAACGCGCCGCACGCACGGCGATCGGCATAGCGGTTTCCATAGGCTGGGCCTCGATGCTGGCGTTTCTCGCCTTTCTCGTGATCGGTCCCGTAAGTCCGTTGGACTTTAGCTTCAGTCAGCGCGGCCTGCTCCGGCTTGACGCGGGGCTGTCGCTCGTCTTTTTCATTCAACACAGCGTGATGATCCGTAAATCATTCCGCACGTGGATAACCCGTCCGGTCTCCCCGGAATATTTCGGCGTCCTCTACACGGTCGCCTCCGGCGTTGCGCTCCTCGCGCTCGTCGCGTTCTGGCAGGAATCCGACGTGATCATCGCCTCGGCCCACGGCGCCGTTCGATGGGCGCTACGCGCGGTGCCGGTTCTTTCCATAGCGGGGTTCGTTTGGGGCGTACGGTCGCTCAGGTTCTTCGACCCCTTCGGAACGAGCCCGATCACCAACCGCATGAGGGGCAGAGAGCCCAGGCCCATGCCGCTGGTAGCAGCGGGGCCGTACCGCTGGGTACGCCATCCCCTCTATTTCTTTATCGTGTTGATGGTCTGGGCATACCCGGACCTGACCGCCGACCGGCTGCTTTTCAACGTCCTCTGGACGGCCTGGATCGTGATCGCCTCGCTCCTGGAGGAGCGTGATCTCGTAGGCGAGTTCGGCGATTCGTACCGGCGCTATCAGAAACAGGTGCCCATGCTTATCCCGTACCGGATTCCGTCAAATGTAAAGGGGAATTAGTACCGTACGTTCTCGCGGGGAAAACGCAATAAACGCATAAGGAGTATAGATATGAAACAGGAAGAAATCAAGAAGGCGGTGAGGGACCGCTATGGAAACATCGCCGAGTCCTCGGCCGGATGCGGATGCACGCCCAAGGGTCAGGCACAGTCCTGCTGCGGACCGCAGATGGACGCGGGCGATATTGCAGAAAAGATCGGGTATTCGGCGGCCGACCTCTCCTCGATCCCCGACGGCTCCAACATGGGCCTCGGCTGCGGCAATCCCGTCGCGCTGGCCTCGCTGACGGAAGGGGAGGTGGTGCTGGACCTCGGCTCCGGCGGCGGGGTCGACTGCTTTATCGCCGCCAAGAAGGTCGGTAAAACCGGACGGGTCATCGGGGTGGACATGACCCCCGAGATGATCGCGAAGGCCCAGGCCAACGCGAAAAGGGGCGGTTTTGACAACGTCGAGTTCCGAATGGGAGAAATCGAAAACCTTCCCGTGGAAGACGGGACCGTGAACGCCGTCATATCCAACTGCGTCATCAACCTCTCGCCCGACAAGCCGCAGGTGTTCCGTGAGGCGTACCGGTCGCTCACCCCCGGAGGCAGGCTCATGGTGTCGGACATCGTGCTTCTGAGGGAGCTGCCGGAGCAGGTCAGGAAATCGGTGGACGCCTATACGGCCTGCGTGGCCGGCGCGCTGATCAAGGACGATTATATCGGCGCGATCAGGGCTGCCGGTTTTGAGGACGTGGAGGTGATCGGTGAGACGGTCTACCCCACTGAATGGCTCATGGCCGACCCCTCGCTTGAGCCGATGATCGAGGAGGCAAAGGCGGCAGGAATCATCGACGACGGCAAGCCCTATGCCGCCAGCATAAAAGTCTCGGCAATAAAACCGGGAGGAGAGAAAAAGGCGGATTGCGAGGGGTGCTGTTGCTGCTGTTGACGATTGGACCGGTATTGACTACCAAACTGTTTGAAACGGGCGGCCTAACGGCTGCCCGTTTTTTAATAGCGCTGGGTGCCACCCGATGCCGGACGCGATGAATCGCGTCCCTATGATTTTTTTTTCAACTCCCGTCTCATGAGCGTTACCTCAAACGTGAAATGCTCAAACCTGATCCGGCGGTTTACGGTAAAGCCCATCCGCCGGTACCATTTGACCAGGTGCTCCTCGTCGGAGATCACCCCGATCGAGGCATGGTCGGCCCCGGTCTTCGCGGCCTCGTCGATCGCAAATGTCAGGAGCTTTTTGCCCAGGCCCCGGCCCTGATAGCCCGGCAGCACCGCGAGCCTGCCGATGTAGCAGACCTCGGGCCGGGCGTGCTCCACTGTCACGGAGCCGGCAGGCGTGCCGTCTGCCTCGATAATATAATAATGAACGCCCTTGTCCATGTCCCCGACTATCCATGCGTCGGTGATGTTGGAGGCGTGCTTCGAGTCCTTATCCGGGGGCAGCCCCAGGCGATCGGCCACCTCTGTGAAGGACGTCTTAATGATCGCCACGAGTGTCGGGATGTCGTCCTGACCGGCCCGTCGTATAGTCGTATCCATCGCGAAACCATCCATTATATTTCTATCCGAGTAACGCATCGGCCGGAAAACCGGCTGCCTTGGCGTCCGCGCTAACGGCCGATCGCCTCGATTCCCGTCCCGGGGAAATAAAACTCGATTATCTGCCGGTAGTCTCTTCCCATGCGGGCGAGCTCTACCGCCCCCCACTGGCTCATCCCCACGCCGTGACCCAGCCCTTTGCCGTCAAACCGGTAGGAGCCGCCGGTTTCGTGCAGCTCAAAGAGGGTGCTCTTGAGGCTGCCCCACCCGAAGCGGCTGCATACGACGATCCGGAACTTCTCGCCCGTGAGCCCGGTGCCCGCCCCCGTGAGCCGTATCTTTACCGCCCGTCCCGACGGGTCGCGCCCCGCCACGCCAACGCCGGTCACCGGCCGGCCGAGCGCGTCGGTAAGCGCCGCAAGCAGGCGCCGCTTCTCGACGGTAGAAGGTCCACGCAAAATCGGGGCTCGCCGCCGAAAGCTCCCTCCCGCGGAAAGCGTCCCTGATCGGGACGAGGTAGGGGACGGCCGGCCCGCCCCAGACATATACGGGCGATGTGGTCATACCGCCGGAGCTGGAATGATAGAAGACGCTCGGCCGGTTTGCCGCCGTACGTCACGACGAGGCCGGCGGTCTCGGTGACGGCCCGGGTGCCGGCGGCGGTCTCGGTATCCACGCCCCCGTAGTGCTGGCAGTGGGTCAGGTCGCACAGGTCCCAGCCCGTGTGCCTGCCCCGGTTTGCCAGAGCAAAGGTGCGGCACACGATCGCCTGGGCCAAAAGTGCGGCCGTTTCCCTCGTGGAAAGCTCGGCCGGCACCACCGAGAGGAGATACTCCTCGAGGGGCACGGTGTTGAGAAGGACGATAACGCCCTTCTCGGCCGATAGGGTGAGCGTCCCGTGGTAGCGGTGCCCGTCGGTCGGCGTCGTGACGGTAAGGACGGTCGACCCGGATAGGGGGGAGATAGTCAGGGGGGTCGGCACGCGCGCCGCTTTATCGTCTACGGTGAGAGTCAAGACCGACGATCCACTGGCGGTAACGGTAATGGTAACGGGGTTTTGTTCAAGGGCACCGCCGGGAAACGAGACGCGGACGGGAGATGGCGCACTGATGGTTACGCGGTCGGTAACCCTACCCTCGAGGACCCTGACGACGATTGCGGTATCGCCGGCTGCGGAGGCGGTTACGGCAAGCAGGAGCGATAGAACACACGGCACCAATAGAAAACGCGCCAAGCGTGGTAACCGCGGTACGGCACGGATCGGTGTCAGGCGGCAGATCGAGTACATTGCGGCCCCAATGACGACTATACGGTCACTATATGATGAACGGTGAAAAAAGAAAAGGGAAAATATCGCCGGAATCATTGGAGGGCTGCGGGCAGACATCCACCCGAATCGGCATCACCTTTTGACTTGACGTTTTCCCCGATTACGATATGATATTACCGTTTTGTTGATAGGTGCGGTACAGACGCTAAAACCCAGTTTGCGCGGTGGAGGTATTATATGTCCGGTTATAAGAAAGTGCTGGTTGCGGTGGACGGTTCGTCCTGTTCGGAAAAGGCGGTTGGGGTTGCCGTAAACTTTTGCCGGCTTTCAAATGCCGAGCTTCACGCCATCTTCGTCATATCCGAGATGGTGGTGGAAAACTTCAAGCGCCTCGGCAAGGGACAGGCCAAGGAGGTGCTCGAGAGCCTCAAGGACGAGGGGAGAAAATACTTTCGCGATGTCAAGGATACCGCCAAGGAATGGGACGTGAAGGTTGTGGAGGCTATCCGCGAGGGTTTCCCGGCCGACGAGATCGTGACGTACGCCAAGAAGTCCAAGATCGACCTCATCGTCATGGGGACCCATGGCCGCAGGGTTGGCACCAGGCCCCTCATCGGGAGCACGGCAGACCGGGTCATCCACCTGGCGCCCTGTCCGATCCTCATCGTGCCATAAGGTATCGTGGGAAAATATCCCATCAGGAAGTTTTCTTGCCGATAGACTTGCCCCGGAACAAGTCTATCGTTTTTTTGAGGAGCGGGAGGATTTCTCCGAGGTAGAGAGAATTATCCCTCCGCAGCGCACCGAGGATACCGGCCTGGCCCCGCACGCGCTTGCCCGGGCGCGGACCGCCCTCAAGAAGCTGGGCAAGCGGGGGCTGCCGGGCCCGGTGCCGCCCGGCTTCTCTCCGCCGGCCGTCCTTTCGGACATGGCCGCGGCCTATGACCCGGACCTCCACGAGCGTGTCCGGAGGATCGCCTGGTACCTCTCGTCTTACCTCTTCACCCACGATGACCCCGCATCTCCCTTTCTCTCGAAAGACCGGCGCGAGGCGCGGCACGCCGACGCGATACGGGCCCACGACGGGCCGATCCTCTTCGTCCCCAACTATAACTCCCATTTAGACAGCGTTATGATTGCGGTTTTTTTCGACGCCCTGGGCCTTTGTCTCCCCTTCTCGGCCCTGGGCGACCTGCTGATGCCGAGCGTCGCTGTCGAACAGGAGATGAAGCGGCTGCGGGTCATCAAGATCACCAAGTCCCACCTCTGGGCGCCGCACTACCCGGCCTATGAGCGGATCCTTTCCGAATATATGAAGGCCCTCTTCGAGGGGGGCGCCCGGGTGGTCGTTCACAGCGAGGCCTCGCGGTACACCACCCGCAGCATCGACGGGACGATGCGGGCGACCATCCCGCCCTGGATCATCTCGGCGCTGCTATCGTCCGAGCGGGACGTGCTGGTGGTCCCGCTGACTCTCTCGCTTTCCCGGGTCCCCGAGGACCGGGCGCTGACCTACCATAAACCGCTGGCCGGCCTGATCAGCCGAAACGACCTGAGCGCCGACGTCCCGATTACCCGTTACCTGAGATTCGGCCGCGGCTGGTGGGGCCGCCTGTTCAGCGCGGTGCTCGACGGTATGCCGGGCGTTTACGGCACGGCGTACCTGACGCTCGGCGAACCCTTCCTGAAGGGGGATATGATCAGGGAGGCGCCGGCCGGGCGCGACCCCGCCGATACCATCGCCAGACGGGCGATGGAGGAGACGGCCAGGAATAAAAAGGTGCTCCCCACGCACCTGGTCGCCGGGACGCTTATGAGCCGCGAGCGGCTGACAAAACGGGAGCTCCATCCGGCGGCCGCCGAGGAGCTCGAACGGCTGATCGCCTTTCATCGCGAGCGCTACGGGTCGGCGCCCGATCTGGACGACTCGTTTTCGGGCGGCATCGGGAGGGCCGTGGAGGCGGGGCTTTTGCCGATGACGGAGCGCCGTATCATTAAAAAGGGCCTGATGCTCCCCCGACGCTTCTACGTCTCGAACCGGGTCCTGGGCCGGTTCTACGCAAACCAGCTCGACCACCGGATCTATCCCCAGTGGTCGGGCCACAACCTGACGGTGGTCAACGCCGGGGCGTTCGGCTATACGCTGACCACCCACCTGGGGAGGAAGTTCGACGCCGACCCGGCCTATGCCGACTGGAGCCTGGTGCTGTTTGACGCCCGCAGGGATATCGTGCAGTCAATAGCGGAGCACCGGGCGCACCCCGACTTTTTCCCCGGCAGCGTGCTGCCGAAGGTTGTCCACGTGGAATCGGACCTCGGGGCGGGGATCGGCCGCGCCGAGATCGTCGTCGTGGCCACCCCTTCGGACCACTTCCGGGAGACGGCGCGCGCGATTCTGGAGGCCCACCCCGACCCGTTTGTGCTGGTGATCGCCACGAAGGGATTTGAGGCCGAGACCTCGCTCTTGCCGGTCGAGACGGCATGGGAAGAGATGGACAGGCGGGGGAGGTCCAACGTCCAGATCGCCGTAATTTCCGGGGCAAACCTCGCCGGCGAGATCATGGAGGAAAGACTGACGGCAACCCAGCTTGCCGTAGAGAATAACGACCTGAGGGCACGGCTCATCGATATCTTCTCAACGGACGATTTTTACGTCTACCCCTCCAGCGACCTCCTGGGCACGCAGCTGGCCGGCGCCATGAAGAACGTCTATGCCATCGCCTACGGGATCGCCGACGGATCGAAAGACGCCTCGGTAAACTTCACCGCGACGCTCGTGACCCGTATCTCCGCGGAGATCAAGACGCTGGCCCTGGCGATGGGGGCCGACCCCGAGACCTTCGATACGGAGGGCCAGGCGTGGATGGCCGATTTTTTGGCGACCGCGCGGGGCGGGAGGAACAGCGAGTTCGGCAAGGCCCTCGTCCGCTGGCCGGTCCCGATCGCGCTGAGGTTTTTCAAGGACGCCAAGAAAAACATCGAGGGCTACGCGGCGACGAAGGCCGCTATGGAGCTGGCGGAGCGATACCGGGTGGAGCTTCCGATCGTCGAAGCGCTCTATGATATCCTCTATGAAATGGGAGAGGCCGACCCCCGCCGGTTCATACGGCGGCCGGATAACCGGTGAGTGCCCGCGGTCGGCGGGGCCAAACGTGATTGGCCGCGCACGACCCGCATTCTCGATAAACCCCGGCAAAATCTAAAAATCCTTTATGGCCGTCCGGAAGTATGCTATACTGAAACCTTTATGCTTCCGGAGTCGTTATGAAGAGCTTCTTTTGCCCCGAATCCATCGCCGTGGTCGGCGCTACCCCCAACAGGATAAAGGGCGGCTATCACATCTACAACAACCTGGCCACCTACTATACGAAGGGCGCCGTGTATCCCGTAAATCCCAATTACGGGGATATCGACGGGAAAACGGTCTATAAGACGCTCTCGGACCTGCCCGAGCGGCCGGAGCTCGTTATTGTTTTCACGCCGTCGGCGACCATTCCCGGGTTGATCGAGGAGGCGGCACGCCTCGGAATTAAACGGGTCCAGATACAGGCCGCGGGATTTGCGGAGGTGGGGGCCGACGGGGCCCTTCGGGCCGAGGCGGTCATGAAGATCGCCCGGGAGCACGGCATACGGGTCTGGGGGCCCAACTGCACGGGCTCGGTAAGCGCGCGGGACTTCTTTTTTTCTCCCTTCATGCCCGCGCCCGATCTCAAGAAAGTCCTCATCCCGGGTCCCGTCTCCATCATCGCCCAGAGCGGCATGATGGCGGGCGGCTTCCTGCTGCAGGTGCTGGACGGCGGCTACTTCGGCATAGACAAGGTGGCGGCCATCGGCAACAAGATGGATATCGACGAGGTCGATATCATCCAGTACCTTGCGGGTGAACAGCATACCCGCATCATCCTGATGTACCTGGAGGGGATCGCCCGGGGGCGGCTGTTTATGGACGTCGCCCGTTCGCTCTCGGGAAAGAAGTCACTGGTCGTCCTCAAGGGGGGAAGGAGCGCGGGGGGAAGGCGGGCGGCCCTCTCCCATACCGGGACGCTTGCCGGCAGCGACGACGTGGTTACGGGCGCGCTGGCCCAGGCGGGCGTCATCAGGGTCACTGATTTTATCGAGCTTATCAACGTCGGCAAGGCGCTGGCGACGCTGCCTTCCGCGCGGGGCGGCGCGAATATCGCACTGATCACGGTCTCCGGCGGGGGAGGCATCGTGGCGGCGGACCTGATCAACGATCACGGGCTGAAGCTTGCCGATCTCACCGAAAAGACCATCCAGCGGCTTACGCCGATCTTCCCGGCATGGATGCCGCCGAAAAACCCGGTGGATATCTGGCCGACGATGGAACTTAGGGGAATAAACGAGGCGCTCCAGATGGTCATCCCGATCGTCCTCGAGGACGAAAACGTAGACGCGGCCGTTATCCTCCCGTTTGCGTCCCCGATCAGCGAGCGAATGGATATCGAGCCGATCAGGCGCGCCGTCCAGGAAACGAAAAAACCGGTCGTGTCCTGGCTCTTCGGCTTTATCCCGAGTTTCGAACCGTTCACGCGCCTGATGCGTGAGGCGGGAATACCGGTCTACCTCGAACTTTCCCAGGCGGCGCGCGTCCTTGCGGGCCTGAGGCAGATATCGGCTTAGGCCGCCGTCAGCCGCGCGGCGGGCGCGTGATTATGAAACGGTGCGGCCGGATTACACAATGGGCATCCTGAGATTTACCCTCATAGCGGTCCTGCTGGTCCTGCTCATCAAGAGGAAGCTCGACCTCGGGCTTTCACTGGTGATCGCGGCGGTGGCGCTGGGGCTCATGTACGCCATGGACGTCGGCGAGCTTGCGCTTGTCTGCCTGCGGTCGACGGCCAACCTCGTGGCGGCCGAGATCCTCGTCGCGGTCCTCATGATCGTCTTCCTCTCGGAGCTGATGAAGCAAAAAGGCCGGATCAAGACCATGGTGGATTCGCTCCGGCGGCTCCTGGGCGACCCGCGGGGGGTAGTGGTGCTGGTCCCCGCGATTATCGGCTTTCTGCCGATTATCGGCGGGGCGATGATATCGGCGCCGATGGTCGAAGAGGCCTCCGACGAGCTGGGCCTCTCGCCGGAAAAGAAGACGTTTCTCAACTACTGGTTTCGCCACCTCTGGGAATATATCTTTCCCACCTACCCGGGCGTGATACTGTCCGCGGCAATCCTCGGCGTGGGGCTTTCCACGATCGCCGCGGCAAACTTCCCGCTGACGCTTGCCGCCGCAGCCGCGGGCCTCTTCTTCGGGCTGCGGGGGGTGGCCTATCACGGGGACCGGAAACGGCGCATCTCCCGCAAGCTCGTTTTCGATTTTACTATCAGTGCCCTGCCGCTCATCGTCGTGATCGTGGCGGTGCTCGTGTTCAACACGGACCTGGGCCTCACGCTTATCCTGGTTTTCCTGGTCTGTATGCTCATCTACCGGGCCAAGCCCAGGGAGGTCGGCCGGATCGTCAGGGAAAACTTCTCGTTTGCCTACGTATCCATCGTCGCGGGAATCCTTGCGTTCAAGGGGGTGCTGGAGGCGACGGGGGCCGCCGCCGAGATCGCCGGGAACCTCACCTCGCTGGGCATCCCCCCGTTTTTCGTCCTCATCATCCTGCCGTTTGTCATCGCCATGTCCACGGGCATGACGATGGCATACGTCGGCATCACCTTTCCGATCCTGCTGACCTACTTTACCACGGGCGACTTCCCGATGATCGCCTTCATGCTGGCGTACGCCGGGGGGTACGCCGGCATCATGCTGTCGCCGGTGCACCTGTGCCTCGTGCTGACGGCGCGCTACTACCGGGCCCAGCTTTCCGGGATCTATCGATTGCTGTGGCTGCCGGTCCTGTTCGTGCTCGCGGTGGCCGCGGCGGCCTATCTTGTCGCCAATTTACTCCTCTAATTGATACTCCGGGTCATGTCTTTTGCATTCTATTGCGATGTAATATCACGTTAGTAGTATATTCACCGGTGGAACGGTGGGCGGCGATACCCGGCCGTGTACGGCGGCGCGTGAGTCATATCACACAATGATCATATTTATGTATGATATGAAAGAAAGTGTGACGGGGAATGCAAAAATGGTACGAGAACCGGTAGTATAAAGAAACCATGATGAAATTCAAAAAGTAATTCGAAGGGATTTCTTCGGGAGGAGGGTGTCATGAAAAAGAGTATATTTTTTGTCGCGATCATAGCGGTCATGATCATTGGCCGTGGCGGCGATGGCGGCGTCGCCGGTGGTCAAGGTCAGGGTGGTCAACGTCACCGAGCTCGGGATGGACGAGGTCTCCACCCCCGAGGGCCTCGTGAAGACGGCCACGATGTCGATCGCGGAGAACGCGAACGTCTTCCCGGCGGTCGAGACGATGGTGCTGAGGGTCGGCAAGGACCAGGCCAAGTACACGCCCGACGTCACGCTGCCGGCCGGCGCGCTGAGCTTTTCCGGGAGCCTCGCCGAGGAGCAGATGATGGAGTTCATCTCCCTGCCCAATTCCGAGGGGGCCGGCAAGTTTGACGGCGTGATCGTGTCCCGCGACGGGAAGATCACCTACCTCGACGATCCGATCGTCATCGACTACAAGGAGCGGTCCATCGTCACCCCGAAGACGCTGGCCGTCAAGGACGGGGACGTGCTGCTGCTCTTCGCAAAGGACTCGGAGCCGATCCCGTTCGGCCACGATAAGCCGGAACAGGAAGGCGGCTACGATCCCCAAGATCCCGACCGGTCGACAGAATCCCTGATAGAAGTAACGCCTCGGCTAGAATTACCGATTCGTGACTCGGACGACGAGCGCCCCTCTCGAGAGAGGGGCGCTGTTTTGCGGGGTACGTAATGCTCAACTACCGACCGGCCGGGTGAGTCATGTCACACAATGGGTATTTTCGCGCACGATATGAAAAAAAGTGTGACGCCGGACGCACAAATCAGATAGAATAGGCAGTATAAAGGGTTCATGCTGATTTTTTGACTAACAGGAAAGAAATTTCCTCAGGGAGGAGGGTGTCATGAAAAAGAGTATATTCTTTGTCGCGATCATAGCGGTCTTATCATTGGCCGTGGCGGCGATGGCGGCATCGCCGGTGGTCAAGGTGCGCGTGGTCAACGTGGACGTGCTCGGCGAGGACGCGGTGTCGAGCGATGAAGGCCTCGTGAAGACGGCCACCATGTCGATCGCGGAAAACGCGAAGGTATTTCCGTCGATCGAGATCGATGGTGCTGAGGGTCGGCAAGGACCAGGCCAAGTACACGCCGGACGTGACGCTGCCGGCCGGCGCGCTGAGCTTTTCCGGCAGCACTCAGCGAGGCGGAGCTGCTGGAGTTCATCTCCATCCCCAACCCGGATGGGGCCGGCAAGTTTGACGGCGCGGTGGTTTCCCGCGACGGGAAGATCACCTACCTCGACGATCCGATCGTCATCGACTACAAGCTGCGGACCATCACCACCCCCGGATCGCTGGCGGTGGGCGACGGGGACGTCCTGCTGCTCTTCACGAAGAACGCAGAGAAGATCCCGTTCGGGCATGAAAGCGGAGTGGTGGCTGACTACTACACTCCCAACAACCCCACCGACGGGAAGAATCCGACCCACGGAGGAAAAGGCCGACGGCAGGACCTTAGGCAGCCCGCACCGGATATTACCGCTTACCGGACAAGTGATAACTCCCCCTCTCCACGGAGAGGGGGAGTTTTTTTATAAAAGCGGTAGGCACCAGGAATCCGCGAGCTTTAGAGCCGGACGATCCGCCGGCCGTTTACGCGCGCCGTATACTTCCCCTTGCCCCCGATATAGGCGACCGCCCTCTCGATCCGCCGGATCACCCGGTCCCTCCCGATCACCTCGATGACCTCGAATATCCCGGGGCTGACGGTCTTCCCGGTGAGCGCCACCCTCAGCGGCTGGGCGAGCTTCGCGAGCGTCAGCCCGAGCCCCTCCAGCACGTCGGTAAACGCCGCCTCGATGGCGGCATAGCTCCCACGGATCGAGCGTCCCGAACCGCTCGGCCAGCGCCGCAAAGGGGCGCTCGACGTCCTGCGTCAGGAATTTCTCGGCGGCCTTCGGGTCGTACTCGATCTCGTCGGCAAAGTAGAACGCCCCCATCTCGGCCATCTCCACCAGCGTCTTTGACCGCTCTTTGAGGGTCGCGGCGGCACGGGACACCTGCCCGGCGTCCGGCCGGCCCCATCCGCGGGACTCGACGAAGGGGAGCAGGCGCTCGGCAAGGGCTTTCGGGTCGGATTCCTTGATATAGTGGGCGTTGAGCCACTCGAGCTTTTCGGGGTTGAAGACGCCGGCCGATTTACCCACGTCGGCAATGTCGAACTTTTCGATGAGCTCGGCCATAGAGAATATCTCCTGGTCCCCGTGGCTCCAGCCCAGCCGGGCCAGGTAGTTGACCATCGCCTCGGGCAGGTAGCCCTCGGTGATGTACTCGGTCATCGACTTTGCCCCGTGGCGCTTGGAGAGCCGGGAGCGGTCGGGCCCGAGCATGAGGGGGACGTGGGCGAAGGCGGGCACCGGGTAGCCGAGGGCCTCGAATACCTGGATCTGGCGGGGCGTGTTGTTGACGTGGTCGTCGCCCCGTATGACGTGGGTGACGCGCCATGTCCATATCGTCCACGACGACGGTGAGGTTGTAGGTCGGGGAGCCGTCGGAGCGGCGGATGATCAGGTCGTCCAGCTCCTTGTTCTCGAAGACGATACGCCCCTTGATGAGGTCGTTGAACTCGGTGACACCGTCCTGAAGAGAGCGGAAGCGGACCACGAAGGGCTCGTCCCGGGCGGGCAGGTCCCTGTCCCGGCAGGTGCCGTCGTACATCGGCTTTTCCTTGCGCTCCTCGGCGCGCTTGCGCTTTTCCTCGAGCAGCTCGCTGCTGCAGTAGCAGCGGTAGGCCTTCTTTTCGGCCACGAGCCGGTCGACGGCCGCGTGGTACAGGCCGTCGCGCTTGCTCTGAAACTCCGGGCCCTCGTCCCACGTTAACCCCAGCCAGGTCATGCTTGCCAGGATCGCCTCGGTATATTCGTCGCGCGACCGCTCCCGGTCGGTATCCTCGATCCTGAGGATGAAAACGCCCCCGGTGTGCCGGGCGTAGAGGTAGTTGAAGAGGGCGGTCCGGGCGCCGCCGATGTGCAGGTGGCCGGTTGGGCTCGGGGCGAACCGGACGCGTACGGGAGATTGTCTGTCTTTCACCGCTCATTCCTTCCAGAATATAGACGGGGCCGCCGTGGGGCCCCGGATTCCAATAGCACGTATCGTCTCATGATACGTATCATACCGCGCCCGTTTTGTCAACGCCAACGCCAACGCCATTGCCAAGGTTTATCGCCGCCTTCACTTTTCCGCCCTCATATTCTTCATAGCGTCCGCTATTACCCGGTAGAATCGGACGTACAGATGTGGAGGTACGGACTATGTATAAAGGGGACACCTTTTTTGCGGAGCGTAATTTCGCGGTGGATTACGAGCGGGCGCTGATGGATATGCCCGACATGGAGCTCTGGATATGGCTGATGCACCGGCGGGGATACTCCCAGGGGTACATCGGCGACAGCATCGGCGTTACCCAGTCGGACGTGGCCTATCGAATCGACCGGATACAGGACTATATAAAGCGACGGGTGAATGAAGAAGAAATGCACTGAAGAGGGGACCGGGGCCGCCCCGCCCGACGGCGGCGTCTCCCGCCGGTGACGGGGATGCCGCCGGCGCGGGGGGCGCTGACGCGGTCTTTCGGGACATCGTCAAAAAGGCCGGGGAGGGAAACATCAAGTACCAGGAGCTTTATCTCAAGTATATCGACCTCATTTCGGAAAGAAGGGACAACAAAGACGAAGTGGTTTACAAGGCGACCTTTATCGATGACGAAGATCAAGAGGCTTAAGCTGTACCGCCCCCACGCGGGCCAGAAGGCCCTGCACGAATCGGACGCCCGTTTCAGGGTGGCCGCGTGCGGCAGGAGGTGGGGAAAGACGCTGGCCGCCACGGCGGAGATGATCAGGCACGCCTGGGAAAGGCCGGGCTCTCTCTCGTTTTGGGTGGCGCCGGTGCTGCGCCAGAGCGCGATCGCCTTTGACCTGGTGAGGCGGGGGATGCCGCGGGGGACGGTGGCCGATATCCACAAGACCGACCGGAGGGTCGGCCTCGTCAACGGCTCGGTGCTCGAGTTCAGGAGCGCCGAGATCCCGGAAAACCTGCGGGGGTTCGGCATCGACTTCCTGGTGGTGGACGAGGCGGCCTTTCTCTCGAAGGACCTCTGGGAGGAGGTCCTGAGGCCGGCGCTTTCGGACCGGCAGGGCAAGGCGCTCTTTGTGGGCACGCCCAAGGGGAAGAACTGGTTTTTCCGCCTCTTTTCCCGTGGGATGGACAGCGAGCAGGCGGGCTGGCAGTCCTTCACCTTTCCCACCGAAAATAACCCGTACATACGCCCGGAAGAGATCGAAGACGCGCGGCGGACCCTGCCCGAGGCGGTCTTCGCCCAGGAGTACCTGGCCCGCTTTGTCGACGACGGGGCGGGCGTCTTCTCGGGGGTCAACGACATCATCACGGGGAAACTGGCCGACCCGCTGCCCGGCGGACGGTATACGGCTGGACTGGATATCGGCAGGCACCGGGACTACACGGTGCTGACGATTGTCGACGGCAGGGGGTCGGTCGTCTACTTTGACCGCTTTTCCGGGACGACCTGGACGGCGATGAAACGGCGGGTGGCCTCGGCAATCAGGCGGTACAACCGGGCCGTCGCCTGGGTCGATTCCACCGGCGTGGGCGATCCGATCCTCGAAGACCTGATACGAATGGGCGCGGCCTGCCGGGGTTTCCGATTCACCAACGAATCAAAGTCGGCGCTCATCGAAAACCTTGTCCTCCTGATCGACGAGCGGAAGATCGGTATCCCCCCGATACAGGAGCTTATCGATGAGCTGGTGATGTTCGAGCTGAAAAACCTCCCGGGAGGCGGCGTCTCATACGGGGCGCCGGGGGGCTTCCATGACGACTGTGTCATATCGCTGGCCCTCGCCGCGTGGGGGATCAGGGGGATCAGGGTGAGCCAGTCGGACTTTGGACAAACGCTTGGTTTTTGATGAAAGGAGCCGGTATGGATGCCGAAGTGCGGTTTACGGACGGAGAGACGCGGTCCTTCTTAAACGTGAGGTCAATAGACGTTCGCGACGGTGCGGTCATTGTCCGGCGGTGGGTCAGGGTCGTCGCGATACTGCCGATGGATACGATCCGCTGGGCGACGCTCGTCAGGCGCCGGAAGGTCTCACAGGACGACTTTGGGAAGGCCGCCCTGTAGGGGTTCGGGCCTTCCCGCGGTTGCGGCCGGTTTACCGGCACGGCCCGCGAAAGGGAATCATATGAACAAAAACGACATGAAGCTCTTTCTTAACTATTACGACGGCTGCCGGGAGGCGATCTTCAAAGATTTCACGGTCCGCCGGGTCGCCGAAGGTCTGCCGAAAGAGCAGCGGATATCAATCAGGGACTTCTATTTTCAAAACGACATCCGGGTCATCCAGGACACGAGGGCGAACTTTATGCCGCCGACCTTCGACGTTGTCGTGACCAGGAGGGGCGAGACCGCGCCCCACGACGGGCTGACCGGCGAGGTAACGGCGTGGCTGAAGTCCCGCAACTTCGGCGGCGGCCGCACCTTCTGGGAGGCGCTGCCCGGCTACTACCTGACACAGGAGAACTACGGCACGCTCTTTTTGAAGCTCTTCGTCAGGGGCGGGGAGGTCTGTGTGCAGAAGATGTATTCCCAGGATGTGGAAGTAATCACGGACGAGAAGAACTACCTCGAAGTCAAGAAATACGTCTTCGGGTGGGAAGAGGCGGCGACGCTGGAGGGGGGAGGCGTGAGGATGTCGGTCATGCGGGAAGAGATCGACGCGGAGGGCTTCTCCTTTTATATCGACGGAAGGCTCGTAAAGAGAGAGGCGCACGCCTTCGGCTTTATCCCGGTCGTCAAGGTCCTCCGGGAGGAATCGGAGGGGAGCCCCTACGGCCGATCGGGAATCCAGGACCTGGTCGAGGGGCAGCTGGCCGTGAACATGGCGCTGACCAAGCGGGCCTGGGCTACGAAGTATAACAGCTTTCGGGTATGGGCGCCCAAGGAATCGGGCCACGTGGCGCCGGGCACGACCATCACGGTATCGCCTGGGGCGCTTTCGCCGATCCCCCTGGAGGCGGTGGGGGGCGACGTTGACCTCTCGGCGGTGGAGCGCGAGCTCGAGGACGCGCTGGACCATCTCTACCGGATGGGATGCGTACCCCGAAAGCTCAGGGAGGAGATCGCCTCGTCGGCCACGTCGGCAAAGGCGCTCAACACGCTGCTCGAGGGCCTCAAGCGGTACACCGAAAAAAAGCTGGTCTATCTGCGGAAAGGATTCGAAGAGCTGATAGAGAAGTCCCTTGCGGTCAGGTTCGGCACCGGCATCTTCGTGGCGACGGTATCGTTTCCGTCTCTCTCCGGCGAGGACCCCCAGCACGTGATGGCGCGGGCGCAGTTCCTGGCCGACCGGGGGTTTATGACCGAGGCGCTCAAGGAGCTCGGCTATGACGAACAGATGGTGGAGAAGATGAAGGGGAGCCAAGGCCCCTGATCCAAAGGCTGGAATTGCGGCCGGCAGTCAGCGGCCGGGCCGCGGGCGGTCCGGCGAAGCGACGGGGCCGCCGTCCCATAGGGGGCGGCGGCCCCGTCGTATTTAAAACGCGGTACGTGCGATTATGGCACCCTGCTGCGGCCTCTCCAATCGCTTCTGAAATTCCGTTGACATATCGCCTGTTTCTGATATTCTTAATAACAATAACTATCGGTGATCCGATGATCATTTACTGCCCGGCATGCGGCTTCAGGGGTAGGGTCCCGGAAGGCAAAGACGGACGGGATAAGAAGCGCGTCATCTGTCCGTCGTGCGGCCACCGGTTTTCCGTCGGTCTGGTTGTTGTGCCATCCGGCGATCAGCCGACCGCCGGTGGGGCCTATACCGCACCGCCATACCGGGACGGAAAGAAAAAAAAGCGGCGCCTGTTTCTCTGGGGCTGTCTTATTGCCGCTGCCGCCCTGGCGATCGGGATCGGGATCTTTTTCCTCATCAATGGAATCTCCCGGCAGGTCCAGGAAAGCAAGGAATCCGATATCCTGAAGAAACTCGGTGAAAAATACCCGGAGTATCTCCTGCTCAATTCCATCGCAATCGATCCCGGTTCCATGACCGAGCTCCAGATCACCTCGTACCAGGGGGGCCTTGTCGGTAAGGGATGCGTGGGGATGGGTACCGTCGTGAATATCGAAAAGACGATGGGGTCGACCGTGCTCGATTTCTTCGGCCTGACCGCGCCGGGAACGATCATCACCCTTACCTTCAAGGGGTATGACATCGAGCTGTTGCTGGATGAATCGTATTCAGATGAGTTCCTTACCTATGGTGTCGGGGACACGGTCCTTTTCGCGGGAATCATAAAGAAGGCGGTGATCGACAGGCGGACGCGCGTCGCCCTTGTCGATGTGATCATTGAGGGGCACCGAAAAGGAGAGCCCGGCTCGCGCCCCCCGGAAATCAAGAAGAGTCTTACCAAACGCCTTATTGAACTTTTGCTGCAGTAGCGGCCGGTTTGCTTCGCACGTATGCGGGGAGGTTATGAAAACACAGTGTCCTGAATGCGGCTACGAGGGGGACATCAAAGACGACCTGATTCCGGAGGGAGGCAGGACCGTCGGGTGTCCCCAGTGCAAGGCTACATTTGCGGTCAAAAAAGACGGCGCCATAGTGAGGCCCGCGAAAAATAACAACGCGCGGCCTGAAGTGGACGTGGATGGAAGGGATTTCATACCGTTCAGGCAGCGTGAGGAACGGGTTTCGCGTGCGCGAGCAGACCGCATGGTTACCCGTATCGCCGTTTTTGCATTATCCCTGTCGGCCGTCTTCGTAATCGGCTTTTTCATTGGAAGATATACTCACGATTATACGCTCAACAACCCGCTCAACAAAAAGGGGACCGCGCCCGCCGGCCTCATGACTCCGGCGTCGCCGGCCGGTGAACCTTCGACAACAGCGGTGGGAGATTCCATTTCCACGGCCCCCATCAACACACTCGACACCGATACCGCACAGCCTTCGGAGCCACTCATCCTCGAGGAGAGCTTCACCAGCGACGTCTTTCTTGATATCACCGAAATCGACGGGAAGCTAAACGAGGAGACCGAGGTGACCGGCCTTCAAAGGGAGCTTGATCTCAAGGGATTCGCACAGGACCTCGTAGGGAAAATGCTTGTCGGTTATTTCACCGTCAGGGACGTCGGCAAGCTAAGCCCGATGTACGCGAAGACGCTTCCCCTTACGCTCTACAGCTATGACATTGAGGCCGAGGCGGAATCGGATAATCCGATAAGGAGCGTGGTTTATGTCGGGCTCAAACAGGCCGACGAGCTGTCTTCCTCCCTCGATAGGGGAAGCAGGGTTTATATCCAGGGGTTTATCTATAGCTGCGTGCTCGTTTCCGATCACTTTGAGCTGGGTATCGTTAATTCGAGAGTGGAGCCGAGCAGGTAGCTGTTTCGTCCGCCTATATCCGGAGACCGGTATCGGATTGGCCTGGGCGGCAGGCCAAGACAGCGGAGTGGATGGGGCATGCCGACCATCGGGCTAAAGACGGTCGCGTGATAAATTCAGCGAATTCTTTTTGCCGTTTGCGCATCTATATAACAATATATAGGGAGGTATTGTTATGAAAAAGAATGTAGGAACCGTGGATCAGGTCATTCGATTCATCATCGGCGCGGTCATTATCGCAGTGGGCTATTACTATAGCAGCTGGTGGGGGCTCCTGGGCCTTCTTGTACTGGCGACGGCGACCTTCTCGTTCTGCCCGGCATATGTACCCTTCGGAATCAATACCTGCGAGACAAAAAAGAAGAAAAAGTAGTCTGCCTTTTTAAGGGGGAAACGGGGTATTTGAAAGAATGCCCCGTTTTTTTTGTACGGCCCGAAGGCCGCTCCGGGACTAACGGGAGATTCAGGTTTTAACCGCACATCTCAGCTTAAGAAGGATTACCGCATCACCGATAAGCGTCTCTACGACTTCAATACTCTTCTTGAGATTGACTTCATTCTGATGTTGTATAGACAGTTCACTGATCAGGTATTCCTTCGGCTGGCTGGGTCTTTTCATTTCTCGCTCGAGAGTCCTAATCCTTTTTGAGACGGCTTCCATGTATCTATGCTTCTTGGACCGGAAATCCCTGATGTTTGGAGATATCTCGATGTTCGATGCGGAGAGGGCCAGCCGCACCTTCTTTTTTTCTTCCCTGTTACTCCGTATCAACATTCGAGACGAAAAGCGGTCAAGAAACGGCACGTTGGATTCTTCCAGGAGCGATCGCAGCTTATTGAGGTTGGTATCCATGGTCCCGGCCCTGATGATGTCTTTATCAACCCACCCTCTGCCGTCCGACTTCATGCGTGCGGCAAGGTAGATAAGACGGGCAACCGCCGACTCGGACCTTGCCAGCCGTTTGAGCACGTGTTCCCTTGGGTATTCATCCCACCTGAGGGTAATGAGGAAGGCATCCTTCTGAACATCAATGGAAAGGGAGAAGGGATAGATATAGTTCGGGTCCAGCGGCGCCAGGAATATCTCGGAGCTTCCGTCATCCTCGATGTCGTCGTCGAGTTGTGAAAGACTCTCGGTAATATCAAGGAGATTCTTTGACGTGATACCGCCGATGCTGACGGCAATACCGGTTATACTACCCGAAAGATCGGGCACCGGGTACGCGGTAATCCTGCGGTTCTTGCCAAAACAGGATATGGAATCGTTCTTCTCGATCCGGCCGGCAGAGAGAGAAGAACGGCGGGACACCCCTCGCACGGAGTGTCCTTTTGGCACAACATCTCATGGCAGAGGCGGCCCACCATCTCTTCGATCGGAAGGCCCGTTAACTGGGACATGGCGCTATTGGCCCACGTTATCTTCAGGGATAGATCGGCAAAGAAGACCATATCGGACAGGCTATTCAAAACGGCCTCCTGGCTTCCCGCCACGAGCCTGAGCCGGTCTTCCATCTTTTTACGGTCGGTTACGTCCCTTCCAATCCCCCG
This sequence comes from uncultured delta proteobacterium, assembly GCA_963735595.1. Taxonomy (GTDB): domain Bacteria; phylum Desulfobacterota; class Zymogenia; order Zymogenales; family Zymogenaceae; genus JAFGAS01. Next base: position 717,396 of record CAVTLK010000005.1, read on the forward strand.
AACCTCGACGATCTTTTCTTCCTCCCATTTCAGTTCGTCATTGAATTCGATCGTTCGGACTTGCCCGTCTTTTCTGACAATGTCAAGCTCATAACCGTGAAGCCGGGTTCCGGTACGCTGGAGGCGGAAGAGCTCCTGCGCATATTTCTTTGAGGAGGGGCCGTAGAACTCGTAGAAGTTCCTCCCGATTACTTCGTCCGGCTCGTATCCCAACTGCCGTACCGCGTTGTTCACGAACTTGAGATTTCCCTTGAAGTCGGCCACATAGATCATGTCGTTTGTGCTGTCTACCAATTCACGATATTTCTGTTCGGATTCGGTGAGGGCGGCTTTCGCCTCTCTGCGGGCGACGGCCGTTCCGATTATTGAGGAGACGGTCTGGAGCAGGAGGATATCCTGCTCGTCCCAGACGCGCTCTATCTCGTAGTCGTCAAAACCGATGAAACCCCAGAATGTATCGGCAACGAAGATCGGGATCATTATGCTGGATAATGAACCGATGATTGTAAGGATCTCGCGGTCAATTGGGGGGTAATCTTTTGTCGGCCCTCCGAACCAATGACCGTTACTCAACGCGTCGAACATCTCTGGGGAGCGGTATTTGTATGCCACCTTGTCCGGTATCGGGAAGTCAAGCGGCGGCCTATTGCGGTCGTTCATCGCCTCAGCAATAGTCAGCATGCTGATGCCTTCGACGGGGTCCATTATGTTCTTGCAGATGAAGACGCCGCCGACTCCCAGTTTCTCAAGGAGATGGCGGACTATGTTTTGCATCGTCAGTTCGAGGTCGGCCAAAGGGACAAGCTCACGAGAACAGAAGGCCACGGCCTGCTCGTAACGAAGTCGTCTTTTTATTTCCTCTTCCGCGTCAACTTTCTCGGTTATATCGGAGACGAAACTCAAAATCGAGGGTTGCCCCTCCCACATAATCGGGATCCCGTTGACCTCGATACAGCGTAGATTTCCCCTGGCATCGCGCATGCGATACCGGTAGAATGGCAGAGCTTGTTCTCCGGAGCTCAACCTTCCGAGTTCGTCATGCAGTTTTTCCCGGTCGCTTCTGAGAACCAGGTCAGAGAGATGCCTTCCAAGCAGTGCGCTCGGTGGAACCCCGAAAAGAGTCATGACACGGTTGTTGGCAAATTCGACGATTCCGTTTCGCGTTATGACGATGATTTCGTTGGCATTCTCGACGACCAGCCGGTACTTCTCCTCCGATTCCCTCAGGGCGTCCTCGATTCGCTTCCGTTCGGTGATATCGGTGGCGATGTTGAGGGCGGCCGGCTTTCCTTGCCATAGGATAGGCACGATGCTGTTTTCAGTCCATATAATGTTACCATCCTTAGTGACAAGACGCATGACTAGCGGCGGGGGTGTTTTTTCCCCTTGCTTGAGCCTTTGCCTGTGCTCGACCAGCAGGTGACGGTCGTCCGGGTGAACGAGGTCGATTGTCGGTGTCCCCAACAGCTCGTCTTCACTGTAGGAGGATACGGCCAGAGCCTTCGTGTTAACAAGCCGTAAGGTGCCGTCAACAGATACCGTGATTATCTCGTTGGCGTTTTCAACAACAAGGCGGTACTTCTCCTCGGATTCTTTCAGGGCATCTTCGATCAACTTCCGTTCCGAAATATCGGTGGCAATTACAAGTGCGGCGCGTTTCCCCTGCCAGATGAAGGGCACTACGCTGTTTTCCATCCAGACTATCGTGCCGCCCTTGGTGAGCATACGCGCGGTGAAGAACTGGGGCTCCGGATCGCCCTTATCACGTTTACTTCTATGGTCAAGGACGAGTTTGCGGTCATCGGGGTGAAAAAACTCGATGATCGGGGTGGACGCCAGCTCTGCTTCCGAATAGCCGAATAATTCGGAGGTCTTCTTATTATAGAGCGCTAAATACCCATCCACAGCGAGGATGATTACCTCAGCGGCGTTTTCCACGACGAGGCGGTATTTCTCTTCCGATTCCCACAGGGCGTTCTCGGCTTTTATCCGTTCTGTAATGTCGGTAATAGTACCGGTCAGACCGGTCAACTCGCCATTAAAATACTGCCGACGGCTGAATGTCCGAACGTGGACGATTCCCCCGTTTTTCCTGATTGCCCTGAACTCGAGGGGCTCCTTTTGGCCGTTTATGGTTCTCGCGTAGCTTTCCTTGAAGATCTGAAGGTCGTCCGGGAATATGAAATCGGTAATGGCTCGGCCGATAATTTCCTGCACCGGGTACCCGGTAATCTGTTCAATCGACGGGCTAACGTATGTTACGCGGCCCTCCAGGTCGGTGCTGCAGATGACATCATTAAGGTTTTCCACAAGCGATCGATATTTTTCCTCCGACTCCCTGAGCGCGGTCTCCACCCGTTTCCTGTCCGTCACGTCACGTGCTATCCCGTAAATCTCTACAATTCGGTTTCCTTTCCAAGTCAAGCGCTCCTTAGCTTCGATCGATTTGATCTGGCCGTATTTATCATAGATGTCATATTCGATAAGCCCTACGTCTATTCCTTTCACCTGCTTCTTGAAGGTTTCGATAGCGACGGCATACGACTCCGGTACGACGACATCCCTGAATCCCTTACCGAGAAGCTCGCCGGCGGAATAGCCATATTCTCGCTCAATTGTCTGGTTAATGAATTTGAAGTTGCCATCGCTGTCCGTGACGTAGATAAGGTCACCGGTATGCTCTACCATGTCCCGGTATCTCTCTTCGGATTGCCTCAGCTTGAGTTCAATCTCCGCTCTTTCCGTGATGTCGCTGATGAGAAAAAGCGTAGAGGGCGTCCCCTCCCACGTGAATGGAACACCGGTGCCCTCCATCCATTTGACGCGGCCTTCTTTGTCTATTATGCGGAAATCTATCGGCGGCGACGTGGCTTTTCTGAGAAGGGTATTTTGATAGTGGCGGGTTCCAGTCTCCCGATCTTCGGGATGAATGAGCTCGATGAATGGACGCGATGTCAGTTCTTCCCGGGTATATCCGGTATACTCGGAAATCTTCGGGTTCGCATATAGTATGACGTTATCCCGGGCAATGACAATTCCCTGGCCGGCGTTTTCGACGACAAGGCGATAATCGCCTTCGGTGTTTTTCGGCCTCGCGTGAGGCGCGGCATTTTCAGAGGTATTTACATCACCTCCGACCGGCGTCCTTGATGGGAACTTGCTACTATCGGTGTCTTGTCGGGACATGGAATGTCTTCCGAAATAGCCGCTTTGTCTCGTGTAACGGTTTTATTACAATCGGCCCCGGTTCCAGTACGCCCGAGAAGGGCGGGATAGACAATAAAAGAGCACTAAACGGGCGAGCTTATGATCCATCATACGTTTGGGTTTGATTAAAATCCCGGCTCCGACCTGACGTAAAAAAGGGACACATACGGTGGAAATAAATACGGCGGACCGTTTAATGGATTTAGATCCTAAATTCTATCGCTTACCTTCCGTGTATCTTCTATCCTTTTAGTAATGGCGCTGATCCTATGCTGTACGTCGGTCCTGCCCACGACGATCTTAGCTTCGTTCATGATCTGTTGAACCGTTCTAAAATAGCCAAGGGCGTCAACGTACCTGCCCAGGGCTTCCAGAACATTTGCGGTTCCGAGCAGGCATTCAAGACTCCGCGGGCGTACGGAAAGCACTCGATAAAAGAGACACAGGGCCTGCCGATTATATCCGGCTGCGGCCAATCGGTTAGCAATTCTCGAGAATGAGTTGAGCGCTTCTTCCTGCCGCCCCACGCGCAGTTTCATTTCGGCCAAACGCTTCATGAGTATCAGATGACGGAACAAGTCATCCTCACCGGCGATAGCCGCCCTAACGGCCTTCTGAGCCCGTTCATCGTAGCCCTGCTCGATAAAGACGCGTGAAGCTGCAAGGTACCGGGAGCGCTCGAACGTATTAATCGGGTTCTTTGATTCCGTGTCTATGATCCTGATTGCCGTTCCCGGATTCTCGGGATTGTGCTGTCGGGAGGCCCATTGACGATATTTCTGTGCCTTTTCGAACTTACCCTGCCTTTCAAAGGCCTCGGAAAGCGTCAATAGAAAATCCTCGGAACATGGATCGATTCTAAAGACCCTTTGACCGAATGAGAGTTGTCGATCGAACTCAAAGGCCGCCTTCCTTAGGTAGTATGACTTATAGATATCCTCAAATTCCCTCATGATTACCGGGACATCTTCACGTATAGCAAAAGCCCGGGTAAGCTTCTTACCCTTGTACGAAAGCGCGATTCTTATCGCAGCGTCGAGCGTTTCCCATATTCCCCTTCCCTCGTAGCAGGAACCGTGGATCAATGGCGCGCGCGAAAGCGAGAAGAGTCTCTTAAATATCCTAAGGGACGATCGGTTCTTTACATCGTCCTTATGGTCGAGGTAGACAATAGGAAAGCGGGAAGGCCTGATACCGTCGGACCTGAGCCAGCTGATAAACTCGGCCGCCGCCTTGAGATTGTTCACTTTCCCCTGCCCGGTTGAATCAAGGGTGAAGATAACCCCGTCGGCCATGTATAGGACCTTCTTACGCCGAGCGGAGAGATAGGGGCTTCCGGGTGCCGTGAATAAGTCAACGGTTACCCGTTTGTCCCCTACCATCCCGAAGGTAATCCCCAGGTGGTCGAAAAACGTCGTCCTTCCTACGGGATTTGCGTGAGAAGTGAGGGGAGAGCGGAATTGTTTCTTTGTATTGAGGGTAAGATAGGTGATAATCGAAGTCTTGCCGGATCGCTCCGGCCCCATAATAACAATTTTCAGGTTGACGTCCGTATTATGCAGATTCAACCTGATCACTTATACTACTCCCATCGCCCGGCTTCGTTTTGGAAAGAGCACGAGCTGCAATACCTCGTCGTCGATATCCTCGCCCACCGATATCGGGTACCTGCCGGAGAAACAGGCGTTGCAGAAAGATAGTCCCGTTTGATTGGCGGAGTCCATTAGCCCCTCGAGGGAGAGGTACTTGAGGGAATCCACCTCAATAAAGTCGGATACCTCTTTCACAGTATGGTTGGACGCGATGAGTTCCTGCCGTGTGGGGGTATCTATGCCGAAATAGCAGGAATGCGTAGTTGGCGGTGAGCTGATACGCATGTGGATCTCTTTGGCGCCTGCGCCCCGGATCATCCCAATGATTTTTTTTGCGGTCGTCCCCCGCACGATAGAATCATCAATGACCACAACCCGCTTCCCACATAACTCCTGCTTGACGGGATTGAGCTTGATCTTCACCCCGAAATGGCGAATTCCCTGCGAGGGTTCAATAAAGGTCCTTCCCACGTAATGGTTTCTTATCAGGCCGAATTCGAACGGTATCCCGGCCGTTTGGGCGTATCCGACGGCGGCGGGAACACCCGAGTCGGGTACCGGGATTACGAGGTCCGCCTCGATATTGTCCTCGCGGGCCAGTTTTTCGCCAAACGATTTTCTGATCGTATAGACGTTCTGGCCGAAGACGATCGAATCGGGGCGCGCGAAATATATATACTCGAACACGCAAAAGGAGTGATCCTCCTTCGGGAAGGGAAAATAGGACTGCAACCCGTTTTCATCGAATATAATGATTTCGCCGGGGGCCACATCACGAATATAGCGAGCCTCAATCAGATCAAGAGCACAGGTTTCGGAAGCGACGACGTAGCTATCCTTGAGGCTTCCCAGCACCAGTGGTCGGAACCCCCGCGGATCGCGGGCGGCGATCAGTTTTCCTTCCGTAAGCATCACGAGTGAATAGGATCCCCTTAACATGGTAAGGGCATCGGTAAGGCGGTCGATAAGGGACTCTCGTCGGGACTGCGCCATGAGGTGGATCACCACCTCGGTATCGGAGGTAGACTGGAAGATAGAGCCGCTTTCCTCCAGCCTGTGTCTGATCCTTCCGGCGTTGATGAGATTCCCATTATGGGCGACGGCGAGTCCACCGCGATGGTTATTGACGACCAGGGGCTGGGCGTTTTCGATTATCGTAGATCCGTATGTGGAGTATCGTACGTGCCCGATAGCCATATGGCCCTTGAGGGCGTCCAGCGTATCCTCGTCAAAGATATCGTTGACCAGCCCCATGGCCTTATGGGCGTAAAAGCGTCTGCCGTCGTGTGCTACGATCCCGGCGCTCTCCTGTCCGCGATGCTGGAGGGCATACAAGCCCAAATAGGTGAGCTTGCTGGCCTCCCCGTCGCAGCAGATGCCGAATACCCCGCACTCCTCGTGAAGTTCGTCCATGATTGGTAGGATAGATAGGTTCTTAATAACTCATTATATCACGAAAAAACACTGCAGGAAACAGAGAACTCTTACGAGAAGACCCTATTAAAGATGTAATCGGTATAGCGGACATACCACGTGGGATTAAATATCTCCTCGATACTTTCCGGAGGAAGGAAACCCGATATTTTTTCGTCTTGCCGTACCAGTTCAATAAAACCGGTCCCTCCTTCCAGGGCCTTCTTCGCGATACTCTGAACATGCTCGTAAATATCGTCTCTCGTTTTCTCCATTCCCGTCGCGTTGATGAGTTCCGTCATGAGCCTCTGCGAATAGATAAGCCCGCCGGTCGCTTCGAGATTTCTTTTCATCCGATCGGGATAGACAATAAGCTTGTCTATGAGATTGGTGAAACGGACAAGAATAAAGTCGAGGAGGATCGTCGAGTCGGGCGCGATGACACGTTCCACCGACGAGTGGCTGATATCCCGCTCGTGCCACAGAACGACATTTTCGAGCGCTGCCACCGCATTTGCCCGAATAATCCGCGCTAAACCATCGATGTTTTCGGAGAGTATCGGGTTTCGTTTGTGCGGCATGGCCGATGATCCCTTCTGACCCGTGGAGAAGTATTCCTGGGCTTCTGCCACTTCGGTTCGTTGAAGGTGCCTGATCTCGACGGCGAATCTCTCAACGGAAGACGCGACGACGGCCAGCGTCGTAAAGAACTGCGCGTGGCGGTCCCGCTGGACGATCTGGGTTGCCGCTGGCTCCGGTGTAAGTCCAAGCCGTTCCATCACGATTTCTTCCACCCGCGGATCAACGTTCGCGAATGTCCCAACCGCTCCCGACAATTTTCCGACGGCCACGGACTTTCGGGCTTCTACCATCCGCGCTCGGTTCCTCTTCGTCTCCTCATACCAGACGGCAAGCTTGTGACCAAAGGTAATCGGCTCGGCATGGATGCCATGGGTGCGGCCGACCATAATCGTATCCTTAAACTCAAAAGCGCGCCTCTTGAGGACTGCCTGGAGCTTATCGATGTCGGCGATAATCAGATCTGCTGCCTGGATGAACAGAAGGGCAAGTGAAGTATCCAGAACGTCTGAAGAGGTCAAACCCATGTGGATGAATCGGGCGGAGGAGGCGTGTATCTTCTTTTGCATGAAAGTCACAAACGAGATTACGTCATGCTTCGTAACCTCCTCGATATCGGCTATCTCCTTGATATCCGAATCGGTAAATCTATAATCCCGAAGTTTCCGTATCATGTCCGCGTCGGCCGGAGGAATCCTTCCCAAAGACGACCATGCGTCGCAGGCCGCGATTTCAATTGCAAGCCATGTCTCGAAGCGCTTTTTAGGCTCCCATATGTTACCCATCTCCGGCCTGGTATAACGCTCAATCATGAATCTATCCTGGAGGGCAGAGAATAAAGGAATCAGCGATTAGACTTTCATCTGAGAGTATAGCCTATCTCGACTGAAAAGGGAAGGGATTTCTCTTTCGGTGTTGGGAAACGTCGGAGAAACGGATTACGCGAAGTTGATGAATTGACGTGTCTATGGATATTCTGCTGTCGGCTATTATTGCGGAAAACTCAGTTCCCCTGGATTCTGTAAAGGGAGGAATAGCGGCGAAGCGAGCGTTCAATCTTCCTCTGAGGTAGATCCGGCCGCCTCTTCGGTCGTGTCGGCAAGGGCGGGTTGTACGATCCAGGTCATGCCGCACTCCCGGCATGACATGGGAATGCGTATACCCTCGGAATTTTCCACAGTGCGAGAAACGGGTTTAAATACCGTGGTTTCCCACTGTGATCCCCCGTTATTATGGGAATTGCTGCTGATAGCTACATTCGAAGATTTACACGATGGACAATAAATCTTAGTTCCGGTGAGCACCGTCCCGCACGAGGGGCAGACCGGTAACAAACGTTGTATGGATGAGCCGCAACTGGGGCACGATGAGGACGTATTCTTGTCCGTGCGGGTAGTCGGCGCTTCGTTATCCGACAGGGGGGCGGCGTCAGGCGGGGTGAACGTGAATGGATTCTTACATGAAGGACAGGTAATCTTCTTCGATTGACCGCCGACGATGCTGCTTCGTTTGAGCTTTCCTGTGAACCCGCAAACGGGACAGGAAACCGGGAGGTATTCAGGTTGTTCGGTCCGGGCAGTGACGGCGTCTTCCCGGTTTCGGGGAGATTTTGGCGGGGAGGTTCGTCCCTTCCTTATTCGAAACTTCACGTTACAGTTAGGGCAATAGACTTCTTTGCCGTCAGGAGGAATCTGATCGTCTCGTACTGTTCCACCGAATTTACATGACGGGCAGGTAACATGCATCGTCTAGTGCGCCTCTTATTACATTTATAGAATACTCGATCGGAGGTTATGTGTCAATGAGTATTCTGGGCGTGAGGTATCGCATTGGGAAAGAGCCCGAAGAAGATATCTCCATGGTTTCAGTCGCGGGGCTTACGGGCGGTAATCCCGGCATACGCGATAACCGTCTCGCTGCGATACAACCCTGGTGGCGGTCACCGGCGTACGAACGGAAAATACACGAGCGTTATTGATTATTGGCCGAGATCTCCAAGAAAGAAGTAGTGCGGGAATCCCGGGTATTGTAACGGCATGAATAGGCTTCCTGACTAACGGGATTGGTCCAGCGCTCCAACGGCCCCGGGAGCTTTCATCGTTTCCATGAGGCGCTGCCTGATCAACGCCTTCGGTGCGAGGAAGATCGAACCATCGGGGATTGGCTCGTTGTAAGAAGTCAGGGGTGTTTTAACGAACTCGTCGAAGCGGGAGGGGTCCACCGGATAAAACGGTCGGATAACCGCCTCGATACCATAATCGAATTCGTTCTTGATGAGGTTCGAATAGGGTGAGAAATAGCCGTACTCCTCGAGCTGCTCGGCGAAAACGGGGTCCTCTCCCCCCTTAACGCAAAACATAATATGGCTGATGTAGCTGGTTGGGTAGTTTGTCTGATTGTAGAGACCCACTACGATGTCTCCTTCCCGGGGGATATATTGAAAGCTATCTACCCGTGGAAGCCTGACCCGTACGGGGAATTCTTTCTTATGTTCCTTCCAATAGACGAAGGCATCCAGGCCGGTTTCCGGGTTCTTCTTCATGGCGACAATCCACCGCTTATTGTATGTCCGCTCGAAGTAGATCCACGAAAACTCGGCGTAATTAAGATCCATGTAGTCATAGAAGGAATAGAAGTTCCGGCGGCGTGCCTTATTCATGGATGACTCGAGGCTTCCAGCCCATGTCAGTTCAAGCTTTCCTCGCATCACGTCAGTGAAAACGGCGCCCCAGTAAAGCATCTCCACCGCGTTCGCGTACCCGAATTCGCGCGCCAACGCGATAACCCACTTGGGATAGTTCATCTGGACTCCGCCGAGGCAGTTCGGTCGTTCGTCTTCCGGTGTCACTCGGAGTTCAAAATGACCCAGAGAGAATGTGTCCCAGAAGGGGGTGCGATAGAAGGGGAACTCTTTGCCCAATGGCTCAAAGGGGAGACTCGCGTGGGTTATAATCGTATCGCGGATGTAGGGATTCGGGCTCTCCTGAATAAGTCCAATACTATCCGGGGGTGGCGTGGCCGCCGTCTCGGAGGGTCTACCCAGTAACGTTGCACACCCGACGAGCAGGGGTAAGATGAGAACGATAGGCAATACAACAAAACGGCGCATAACCGCCGGGCCAGGTAATCCGGTGACGGCCATCCCCGTGTCAACGCTCTTCGAGAACACGCGGGATTCGCGCCGTCCGAGACGTCGGCCTTGTCTGGTTTGTTTCTGGATCTCTCTCATAGTCTAAAACCGGTAAATAGTATCAAATGATTGGCGCCAGATAATCGGTCTAAGAGTTCGGGGAATAACTGAGCTACTGATTACGTACTTCGAACCGCTACCGCACGTTCTTGTCGGCGTAAAGGCGCTCCTCACAGTGTTTGATCATATCGCCGACCTGAAGCTGGAAGTCCTTATTGATCAGGTCCAACGAGCGCTCATCCATAAAACCCTGTGCAACTGAACGGGCCTTGTCGTATTCCCCCAGGTTAAAATAGGCCTGGTAGAGAAGCTCCATGAACTGGAAGTGAAGTTTCTCCGCAAGCCTTTTATCCTTTACCTGGTACCAGAGTTTTTGTTCGTAGTGCATTGAGGTCCGACTAATGACTTTGCGGTCCTCTTTCCCGAGAAATCGCTTATTGTAGGTAATGATCCCCGAAAGGTATTGGGACATCGGTGCCTCTTCCTCTTGATTCTCCTTCATCTCCTCCATGTCTTTTTGGGCTTCCTCATTCTTTTCCATGTTCCTTTTCTGTTCGTTGAGGACGGTATCGATCGTCTCGGGAGTGAGCTTGATATCCTTGAGGCTTGACATGTAGTCATTTGGTTGCATAAGGAGGGTGATATCGTTCAGACCGTTGGCAAGGTAAAGGTCAGACACCTGAACCATTACCTCGAAGGGCATATTGGTCTCGACTATTTCGTGGGAAACGAATAGGAGCGCCCGGCCCAATGTGGGGTATTCCTTGAAAAGAGGGTAGTTGCGCATAATCTCGGAGGCAATGAAAAAGGCCTGGTTGTGCGATCGCTGGGGGTCACCCATCCCATATGCCTTGCGGGAGCGGAGAACCTGCAGAGTTTTTTCTCCATTATAGCCGAGCTTCTCGAAGAGCGCCTCCGCCTCGGAAAAACCGACGATAATGTAATAATCGACGTGAACCTCGAGGTAATCCTGGACGGCCTTAATGGTTCCCTCACGACCCTCAAGCGAGTATGTGTTGGCGATGATCTCTTTACCATCCATTATTTTTTCGCTCATGGTCCCCCGGGGAATCGAGGTGATTCTAATTTTTCCCTGATAGGGGAGGAGCGTCATGAGATGAATGGCATCGGCCCTTCGATCGTGTTGGCCTCGACGGCCGTCGAGGCCGAGAATGAGGACGTTAATCCGTTTTGGGGACGCCGGGAGATCCGGGAGAAACACAAGCTTCTCGAGGAGCTCATGATAGTAAACGATCTTGCCTTTCCAATCGGTAAACCAGTTGCCGGCCAGCGCCGATCCGGGAACGACGGACAGAATAAGGAGGACAGCAACAAAGATGGATGTTTTCTTAATTGAGTTCATTTCCTTCCGCAACTTTCCGAGTATAGACCTTTAATTATATAATCACTTTCCGGTAAAAGTCAAGCAGATCAATTAATTTTTCCTAATACGGGGATCACCCGTCTCCAACCGGCCGGTCACTCGTCGCCTAAAATGACGCTCTATCTTCTTAATCCGATGACTGACCGCTGATTGGCTAAGGTTGAGCTTTCGGGCGATCCATTCCTGACTCTTACCGGCCCGGTGCATCAGCCAAACGAACAGATCATCGTCGGGGAGTTCCATAAGGGCCTTTTCGTATCGAGAGAAGAAGGTTTCCGATGGGAGGTAGCAATCGGGATTAAACATATACTGACTCCTTTTGTGTATGACCGGACGATACAATATGAAATAGTTCCCAATATGTCAACACGAGTCTTAGTCGATATCCCACTTATGGCAACTATTTGCTCTGGAATATTCCCAATACGTCAACTAATCCCCGATTATCTCGACTTATTTAGGTGTGTACGAATATAGTTGACATAACAGAAACTTACTACTACTATGGTACTATGAGCGACGGAGAAAATATTAAGAATATACGAAGAAAGAAGGGATTAACCCAGGAAGAGCTCGGGGGGTTGTTAGGCGTCGGGAAATCGGCCGTCAGCCGGTGGGAATCGGGCGAGCGAGAGGTGACGCTGGGTACGATGCGAGGCATCGCCACCGCCCTCGGCGTCCCCCTCGAATGGCTGGTGGAAGGGCTCGACTCTTCGGATGACCCTCCTATAGACGAGCAAAACCGCGGCATTCGTAAGAAAGATGGTACTATCTATGATTCAGGGCAGCTCAACGTCAGATCGAACGTGGACGAAGCATCGCACCGGATACCCGACGCGGCGGACCCCGATCATATTGGAGCCGTCTCGGAAAGGCAGGAGAATTTCAACGATCGGTCCCAAATATACCTCACCATACCCCGGATTGATGATCCCGAACTGATATCGGCTTTCGAGGGTTTCAAGGAATTGGATAAACTGACTCCGTCTGATATCGACGACATCAAGGCGATTCTAAAGATCGCCCAGCGGATTATCGAGAAACGGAGAAAGCTGGAGTAGTCAAAGGACGGTGCCGGAAGCGGAGCGGTAAGGCAATCCGATAGGATTCAGATTTGGCGCGTAACGCCGGGTCGGGCATCGGGGGATATCACACCCCTCGCGGCCGATCGTCTTAAAAGTTTCAGGAATACTATTCCTTCACGGAAACATACGTCCATGAAGTTCCTTGATGCACACGAGATTACGATGCAGAACCTTCTCCTGGATAAAAACCGGGCATATAAGGTTCCGATCTATCAACGGCCTTACGTCTGGAACGAAGAACAATGGCAGGAGCTTTACGACGACCTGCTGGGGTTGGCCGATTCAGATGTCCATTTCCTGGGTTCCGTGGTCGTTGTAAGCGATCAGAAGACAAGTGCCGCCGTGGAATATTACCAGGTCGTAGATGGGCAACAACGCCTGGCCACGATCCTGATATGGTTGGCGGCCCTGCGGGACTCCCTCAGGCAACGCGGCGAAACGGAGCTGGCCGACTACCTGACCGGTTTCCTCTTTATCACCCAATACAGCGACGGGCAGTTCATCAGGATTCCGAAACTCACTCTCGGCGAATTCGACAACCCGCTCTTTCAGGAAATCCTCGAGGGGACCCCCCTCCGAGCGAACGAGAGCCTCCTGAATAAATGCTATGCCTATTACCGTGATAAGAACGAGGAAGATATTCTATCCGGCCTCCTCAATAAGATTTCCATCGTACATATCAATGTATTTTCACATCTCAACGCCTTCCGGCTTTTCGATACCCTCAACGATCGAGGGTTGGAGCTTTCCTCCGTTGATCTGGTCAAGAACTTCCTGCTCATGAAGGTATCCGGTATACGCGAGATATTCGACGAAACTATCTTCTTGTGGAACGAGATGTTCACAAGGGTCAGGGATAAGGACCCGGTTAAGTTCCTCAGACGCTACGTGCTGTCCCGGTTTAAGGGAAAGGTCCCCGAGGCCCGCCTCTATGAGAAGATTATAGTTGCCCTCGCTCATGCCGAACCGGCCGACATTAAGGCCTTTACCGCCGATATGGCCGAAAAGGCGGCAATCTACGATAAGATCGTTCGGGCCGGGTTTTCGTCGGAGGCCGTAAACCGACGCCTTAAGAATCTCCACCTTGTTGAGGTAACGCCTTCTTATTCCCTTCTCCTTCCGGTTTTTTCGGCTTTTGAGGCCGGGACTCGAAATATATCCGAGCAAGACGTTTGCGATATCCTTCGCGCCATCGAGGCGTTCCACATTCGCTGGGGGATCTCCGGCCGCTTTACCGGAAACCTTGATCAAATATACAACACGATCTGTCTCGAGCTTGCGGGCCACGACCCATCCCAATATCGCGAGTTCATTACAAATACGCTCGCAGAGGAATTGCTGGAAAACGGCATTGATGACAGAACGTTTGCCCGCAGCTTCATCACCCGACCCTTCAAAGGTAACGAGTCTCGGACTAAATATATACTCTTGACGCTTTCGCAGCTCATGAAACCGGACGAACAGCCGGTGGATGTCGGCCTTGTTACCACCGAACACATCATGCCGGTGGTGCTTGGAACGCGGTGGCGGGAAGAACTTATCAATGAAGTGAGATCAAAAGATGAGATTCTCAAGCTTCATCGGGAAAACATGGGTCGTATCGGGAACTTAACCCTCGTCACCGGAGACTGGAATTTGGGGCACTCCAACCGTGCATTCTCCGAGAAAAAGGAGAAGAAATACTACTGGGACACGGAGCTTGCTATTACTAATACCTTGTTGAGTTACGACCGATGGGGATTCGAACAGATCGATCGACGGAGCCGTGAGCTCTTTGATCTTGTAAAAAAGAGCCGGCTTTGGAAAATCGCGTAAGACGAGTCCCCACCTTCTCACGTTAGAAACGGAGAAAACCGGCCGGTCGAGTGGCCACGGAGATATTCGTGGAATGTTGTGAATCGAAATGGAGATAATCAGATGGTACTATTTCTGCTGCTTATTATCGTCGCTGCGGTAGTTCTCTATATCTTGTATACCCAGGGGAAGCTCGGCACCGGGGACAAAGACCCTCTCAATGTCTTCAAGAAGAAGGAAACGCCGCGGGAAGTCCTGGACAGGAGATTTGCCGCCGGCGAGATTGGAGAAGAAGAATACCGACGGATGAAGAAAACACTCGAAGAGTAGTAAAGCTTCGCTATAGCACGACCGACCCTCCGGTGCCCTCAAAGCGAACGGCGGCCCCGGCCCGTTATGCTCGGACGGGCCGGGCAATACTCGACTATTGCAAACGCCGTTTGTCGCCCCGAGTTCCCTCGCCTTCAGTTATCAATACCGGCTTGCCCGGACCTTTATCTACCCGCGCCCAAATCGGTTGAGATGGAGGATCCGTTCCATCGTCCGCTTCGGTACCCGGTGGGAACCCGCCTCATCCTGATAATACCGAACGTCGCTTCCTTGGGTATCCTCGGCCGCCGGCTTCTGAGCCGGATATCCCACCGCGATCATCGCGTCAATCTCGTATCCGGCGGGGATCGCCAGTAGACTGCGAATTTGATCACGATCGATATTGCGGATGAAGCACGCGCCAAGACCGTGCGCAACGGCAGCCAACAGCGCGTTTTGAACGGCGCATCCAACATCGTATTCATACCCGGATTTCATGATCGTCGTATTGACGAGCACCGCGATATAGGCGGCCGGGCGTACCTCGGCCACCGGCCGCTCCTTCTGCGGTAACAGCGCGCCCATCCGGGTATATGGAAAGAGCCCGGAGACCGTGATTTCATCATCGACGACGATATATTCGAGGGGCTGAAGGTTAACCGCCGATGGGGCAAGCCGGGCGGCGTTCACCATCTCCAGGAGTAAGGCCCGATCCACCAGCCTTTGATCATACCTGCGAATGCTCCGTCTGGTACGGATCGCAGAGATTACGTCCATAATTTCTCCACTTCATATGTCGTTAAACTTCTTACGTATTCTGCTTCGTAAGCCTAATGTATCGGTTATAAAATGTCCATCGAAATTCATATTCTCAATAGTCCGACCGCCCCAGCCGTACAATGATCATCAAGAATATCTTGGAGAGGAGTACGTATGGTTGATGCTAACAGGTTTAGTATTTCAAGGCCGTCGGCGATTGCTGCCGATCCCGCACTAATCCGTTCGGGTATCGAGCCGGCGGCATCTGGCGGTGGCGCGCCGTCCGGTGGTGATGCGGTAGAAACGGGTGATGGTTTTGATACTGCGCCGCTGGAGCGGCTGGTCCAGCTACTGGAGGCCCTTGCGGAACGGATTGAGACCCTCACTGAATTGATGGCGCCGCTTGGCGAGAAACCGTGTGCGGACGGGGATAGCTCTTCGAGGGAGGTGATAGCCCGGGAAATTGAAGCGGCCGCCGACGCGCTGATCTACACGGATTTTTTCCAGAAGGCCGTTGAACTCGGAATGAGCCCTAACATGGTTGCCGACGCCTATAAACTTGCCGACCTGACGGGCATAACGGCTAATCTGGAGACCAAGGAGGTAATTGGTACGAATGCGGCGGTCAATACCCTTCTTGAGAAGAGGCCGTATCTTTTCATCGTCCATCAGGTCGACATCGGAACGGAGACCAATCCAGTTAAAGGGCCGTCTTCTCATCCTGACGAGGTTGAGGGCCTGGCGCGGACGCTCGGAGTAAGCCCTGAGTTCGCCGCCGCGCTTGTCAGGAAAAGGTCGGACAAAGTGCGCGGCGATGTGGCGCTCTCCGACATATGGAGGATCCCGCGCGCCAACAGGCTTTCGTTTCTCGAAAACAAAGAATAGTCCTAAAGAGGAGTACACATGGCAACTTACATGAAATATGGTTACAGCTACGGTCCCCGGGTCGTTGTCACGGCCAGAGTGGCGGATACCGGCACGATTGATGACGGCGATATCGTCGTCTTGGACGCGGTGGGTGGGGCCGCCGGAGCTGGATACATCAAGAAGTGGAGCGCCGCGTCCGATCCCATCGTGGGTGTCGCTCTTGAAAAGGTCGAGCAGAAGCCCGATGCAGACGGCGATGAATCCATACAAATCGTGCTGGCGATACCGGGTAGCGTCTTCGTTTATCCCGCCCAGGGCGTCGGGCGGGGCCATTGCTTCCAGACCTGCGATATCAACGGGCCCCAGTCGGTGAACATTGCGGCCGATACCTACAAGAACGCCTGGATCATCGAGGTTGACGAGGAAATGGGTTTGGCCTATGCGATGCTGAAGGGGCCGTTTTCGGAAAACGATACCGGATCGGACATCGACTACGGCACGGCAGGTGCCTAATAACACAATAGGAGAACGTGTATGGGAATTATGGTATCAGGCAATTTTCCCGAGCTTCTTACCCAGGATCTCTACGAATGGTATTTCGAATCATACGACGCCGAAGGAACGGTCTATGACAAGATCGTCGAGGTCGTGCCGGTATCGACGGGAGACGGGATAAAGGGTACCGAGGTTATCGGGGTTTCCCGGCTCAAGGAAGTCCCGGATGGGCAGGAGATACCGCTCACCGAACCCTCCGAGGGATGGACCTGGTATATCAAGTTCAAGACGTACAAGGACCAAATC
Source organism: uncultured delta proteobacterium (assembly GCA_963735595.1). Classification (GTDB taxonomy): domain Bacteria; phylum Desulfobacterota; class Zymogenia; order Zymogenales; family Zymogenaceae; genus JAFGAS01. The sequence goes on from CAVTLK010000005.1 coordinate 734,376, forward strand.
GCGCTTACCGACGATATGCTGAGTGACCTCAATGCGGGGAAACTTAACGCCGATCTCATGGAATTTGCCAGGGGCTGGGGCGAAGGAGTCAGGATTACCGAAGAGGAGGCGGTTGCCCGAGTCTTCAATAAGGGTGCGATGGGGGCCGGCGACCGTATCGCGTTTAACGGCTCGTTCACCAACAACGACGATCCGTATCCGAAGTTCATTTACGACGGAAAGGGATTCTTTGGGGCCGGGGCGGACGGCCACCCCTTTAAGCTCAAAGGCTCAGTCAGACTGAATAACCTCACTACGAGCCTGGATATGAGCTACGATACTATCCAGACCGTCTATTCGGCGATGGCCGTTACCAATGCGGTAAACGAGCGGGGAGAGCGGGTCAAGATCGAGCCCAATGTTATCGTTACCAATCCCAAGAACCGATTTGTCCTTGATCAGATTCTACAGTCCGTCTACGAGATAGACGCCTACGGGAACAAGAATGTCCTGGAAGGGATGTTTACACCGGTTTACTGGCGGTATATCGAAGACGATAACGCCTGGTACATGGGCGTGGCTCGTCGGGGTGTTCGTTTCTATGACCGCCAGCCGGCCAAGATCACTGTCTACCGTGACGAGGCCACCGATACCTGGTTTGCCAAGATAAAACGACGTTTCGGTGTTGGCGTGGTCCAGTGGCGCTATTGGTACGCGTGTAACGTGGCCACAAGTTGATTGGGTACTATTTTTGGTGGGGAGGGAAACCTCCCCCGTTGCTATTAAGGAGACGGGCATGGCGATTATCAGCGATATTCAGGTTTCGAAACACGGTTGGTTTTCCAACGATGTTATTAAGGCACTCACCGATTCGTTCGTGGAGTTTGAATTCGGGTTCGCCTCTTTTTCCATCACGGTTTTCAATGACGCCGAGAGCGGTTGGATCGAATACTCGTTTGACGGACCTAACGCTAATGGAAGGGTAATGCCGGGGGAAACGCGGAAGATGGACTTCTGCCGTCACGGGGCGATATGGCTGCGGGGGGAGAGCGGGGCCGAACCCTATCGCTTGGAGGTCTACTGATGGGATTCACGAAAGAACAGCTGGGTGCCGTGGAGGCCGAGATCGCTTCCCTTAAGGCCGGCACCTTTTCAATAGGCCAGCTGAGCGTTGACCAGGAAAAGACTCTGGCCGCGCTCATCCGTCTGCGGGAGGTCATGATGGCCGATCTGGCCGGCAGCGAAGGGATAAGGTTTGGCAGGGCCATGATCGACGGAATGGACAGGTAGCAATAACGAATTGAAAGATGATCGGTCCATTTGGTTGCATGGTCGTCGTTTAGACGGCACCTGTAAGGGCTCGAGTGCGTTGGTAGTTTCTAAGCTGGGCGTCCGGAATCTTATACGCCGGAGGCCCGTTTTTTAAGTTCCGTTTTATGCATCCGGACTACCTGTACTGTGACCCTTGGGTCGCCCGGATGGTTAGATGTCGTGGATTGAATGAAGTTACCGTAGCGAAACAAGTTAAGGAGGCATCGACATACCAAACGGCCCAAGAGCTGGAATATTTCTTTTGACAGGAAGCTGACGGGGAACCTATAATACTATCTAATTGTATTTATTGGGTGGTAACACAATGAAACGGGCCATTACCATCTCGGTATGCGTAATCGCCATAGTCTCTGCGGCAGCCGGTATTTCTCCCGTTTACGCCTGGACCGAGCAGGGCTATCTTAAGGGTACGGGGGATTCGTCTTCCTTCACGATTACAAGCCCCGGTCCAACGACCGATTTCACGGTTTTCTACCCGAAGGGATCGGTTGATTTCTGGGTCAGTACTGTTGATCAGTCGGGTACCGTCAGCAGATACGACCTGGACAATTGGGACTCGATTCGGTTAACCGGCGCGGGTCTCTTCACGGTTACCGTCTATTCGAGGAGCGGTGCGGGCAACTGGACCGTCGAGTTAGATCTTGCTACCTCCCCGCCGGTGTCCTCACCTACCGACGCCGTTCCTGTGCCACCTTCCACCCCGCTTTCCAGCAATCCTTCGCCCAAATCCGGTGAGGTTACCATCAACGGCAGGCTTGCGGGACCGGGGGATACCCATGTCTTTCGGATCCCGACCGAATCGAGCTATGTCGAAGTGGCTTTCTATTATCCGAAAGAGACCATGTCTCTCTCGGTCAGGGTGGTGGCCGATGATAAACGGACGGTGCTTGGTCAGTATGACCTTGATAAAGGTGAAATAATCGAGCTCTATGGCGGGGGCAATTTCTATCTAACCGTCTACTCCACGAGGGGTTCGGGAGGATTTATGGCGAGGTTCAATCCTGCGGGGTCTCCTATCCCCCAAACCTATATTATTGCCGAGGGCGATCTTAAAGGAGGAACTGATAAACAAGAGTTTCCATTTGATGCTAAGACCGATGGGATCAGCATTTATTTCGACAGCCCGGCAAGAAGTGCGGATATCTGGGTAAAAGTAATTGCTGAAGATGGGAAGAGGATTCTGGGTGATTTCGATCTGAAGAACGAAAAGATCATTGACCTGAACAAGAAAGGAAAATATCTGATAACCGTCTACTCGCGGAGTGGTGCCGGTTCGTTCACCGCTTTCTATTTCGGCGGCCCGCCAGCCGAGACCGTAGCACTCGGCACAAGCCCGTCCGAAGGAGAAAGCCCGGCGGTGCCCCTGGCGCCGAAGTTCCCACCCTTCCCTGACAAAGCAAAGCTTCCTTACGGTACGAGTCTTGAAACGGGTTATCTTTCCGGTCCCGGCGAATTCAGAACGTTCATTATCAACGCTAAAATCGATTATGTTGAAGTTACCTTTAGCTATCCGAAGGGGACGGCTGATTTTTGGGTCAGGGTCATTGGCGAAGACGGCATCGAGGTTTTAGGTGACTTCGACCTTGATAACGGAGAAATCATTCAGCTTATGGGTGCGGGGACTTTCTACCTGAAGGTCTATTCAAAGGAAGGTGCGGGCAATTGGAGCGCCGTCTACCGTGAGGGAACCGGTGATCCCTATAGTGCTCCTAACGGGATTTCCAACCGCCCCCGGTATAGTTACTAAACATATCGATAGCTTTTCATCCCGAACTTTATGCAATCGTTGCTATATCACCCCCTAAGCTGGTTTCTTGTGCTGGTCGTTAAATTTCGCTGGGCAGGGGCGGGCCTGCCTGTCGAATGCCCTACGTTACGGTGAAAGTGATAAGAGTAGCGGGCGGCTGGAGGAGATAGTAGATCTCCCTCAAAATAGGAACACACAATAACAACTGAGTTTATTTCCAGGACGATAAGAATGATCTAACGGCATTGTATAGTCGTTGGTAGAGCTGCTTATTATTTGGGCGGAGGAAATACTTACTCCGCCCCTTTTTATGTTTCTTCCGGCCACACCCTCCCTTTTTGTCGATATTCGCAATTCATATTATTCATCTCAACATGCTTCGCGTGACATAATCATTACCAGATATGAAGGGCAGTCGGCCCAAGATTACGTGCACCTCTCCTGATTTCCGCAGATACGTGAAGGAAAAGAGGGGATGGGCGTTGGAGGTCACGATAATCGTGGGTTATAAAGCCTGGGAGAAGGGGATTATTTCCCTTCTCCCGGGCCAATAGAAATGAGGAGGAGGGGCCCATGCCGGCGTTACTTGATCGATCCATGATTGATATCGCATCCCATATCATTGATTTTCTTGGAGATAACATGGTATTTCAGCGACATACCGAAAGTGCATGGGAAGAATTAGGGCCGGCCGTTAAAGTATACCTACAGCCTCGGGACTCCTTATATCAAAGGTCTTTTCGGGGGAATGAAAACTCAATTGATTTTACCGGATTTGCGGCGGTAGCTGCTGATATTCGAAAAGGTGATCGAATAACAATCAACGATGAGTACTTTATTGTTGACCTCCTTGAGAATCGGGACACGCACCTTGAATTCCGCCTCAGGCAAACCGATGAAATCCGGGACACATAATCGACCTTAAGGTATGATGTTTATGTGGGGTTCCAGAAATGCTGGTTTTTGGAAGCGAAATCCAGGAGCTGATATACGGAATATTGACCGGAGACGCTGTCCTCTTAACGTATCTGGGAGGGGACGAGATCGATAGACGGATTAGTCTCTCGTTGAGTGATTCAAACGTGCGGAAAATAAGCACGACTAAACCGGCTTATATCGTGGTAGAGACGATGCCTGCCCCCGCGCCGGTCCTCCTTGGTTCCGCAATTGAAGAAAGGACGGAGCGGTATTGCCTGCACATATTCACCAAGCCCGAGGCCCGGGATCTGAGGGCGGCAATTGAGGGTAGGCTTCGAGGGCTGTTACATAGGAAGAGCTTCCTTACGGCCAGGCTTATTGTTTATAACGTCTTCGAGGGTGTAAGAGAGGGTGTGATTACCGGGGCAGGCCTCTTTGACTATAGGTATGGAATATCTTTTCAGTTCTTGCCGAAGGGCGATTAAGGAATATGAAAAAGGAATAACCGTATGGGAACGGAAAAACTCGATCGGTCCGCAGTAGGTACAATTGAAATCAACGGCGGTTCCGGTTGGCAAGTCCTTGGGATCATCAGAGAAGAAACCGTACGCGTTAACGGGGAAGAGATCACCCATTTTGACGCTTCTGAACATCCGCGAGGTGTTGATAAAACGGTCTTTGGTAACGTTGATGTGGAAATCGAGTTCACGTGGGAGGAGATCGCTGATATCAGCTTATGGATTATAGTATTACACGGCGGGAGTCTAACTGCAACGACAGCTGGTATTCAAACGGTAGTGAATGAAGACTTGGTAATGATGGGGATAGACTGGATTACGCTTGCTCATGCAGCCGATTTTGCCTTTGATAGCTCAGTGAACGTTAGTAACCGGGAGGGTAGCGTTACTTATATCGAGGGGGAGGATTACTACCTGGACCGTAAAGGCGGGCATCTTAAACGGATCTCAAGTGGGTTAATCGGTGAGGGCCAGACGGTAGGTGTTGATTATACGTATAAAACCTATTCCGGCAAGTGCTTCAGGATCTTCGAAAATCCAGCGCCTACCGTTTCTACCTTTCGTCTCACTAAGCACTTGCTTAACGGAGATAATCTCCGGATAACCCATAGCAGGGTCAACTTCTCTTCTACGACCGAACTCCCTCTGAAACCCGGGGAAGGTGGTTCGTGGGCGGGTGTGACAAGTAGAATCAGATTCCTAAAAGATATTGGTGGAGTTTACGGCGCATACGGGCGTTGGGAAATCTACACGCCATAGCATATCCATTTTTCTAATTCATAGATTAAACTGCTATTAGCCTGCTATGTCATACTCTTATAAAAATAAGGACATAGAGTCCAGGTATCACATGTGCAATGTGAACGTATTGATGACTTGCTACGATATCTGGGTGAGGAAGGAAGGTGAGTGGTGAGCTGTATTATTGGCGCAATAACTCTTGATAGTACCCCTCTTTGGGTTGACAGGAACCGACATAACGACTTAAGCGCTGAAACTGCTATAGCAATTGATGGTGCTGAAATTGTCCAATCTCATAGCCGGGGAGAACATTACCCCATCACGCTTCAGTCTACCAAAGAGACGGGCTGGCTCAAGGGATCGACCGTGACATCTTTGAGGGCGTTATCTGCCGTTGCAAACGCCTACTATACACTGACGCTGAATTCAGGTTCATATACTGTACGTTTCAGGAATGAACAATCTGGCGGGGCGATACAGGTTGAAACGTTATTCCCGCATTCGAATCCGGGAGATGCGGATTGGTGGATCGGCACCATTTACCTAATGCGTACTGGATAGGAGATATAGATGAGTGCAGTCACAGGTCTTTTCAAATCATCGGTCGTGTCGGATGAAACCACTAACGGCGGGGTGCTTTCGAATAATGCCGTCGTGGACAACACCGCTGAAAACGTATTCCCACACGTCAACGAAGCGGACCGAACGGCGGGAATTACGAGATACCGGGACGTCTTGGTCAAGAAACTTTCCGGGACCCTGACGAACGCCAAGTTTATGATCGACCGCCTTTCGACTGCCGGAGATTATATCGTTATCACCCGTGCCGGTGATAGCCACACACAACTGACGGCTGATGACCTCGGATGGAATACCACCGTTACGTGGACGCTTGCAACCCGCACAATCGTCTTGGGCGCGGCACGGGCGGAAGTTACACCGGGGACGCTCCTATTATTCACGACCGCTGCCGGGGCCTTCCGGGGCATTGCAACAGTGGCGACATGGACAAATACCACTACCATGACAATCTCCACTATGATACGCGGTTCCAATCCGGCTACTACAGACATAGTCTATACCTGGTACACCGGATCGGGCGACCTCCATACGGCTCTCACCGGGGGGGTAGATACAACGGTTGTCGCAGATTTTGAGGTTACGGCCTGTATCCTGCCGGGTCAGTATGTTGCCCTCATAGACTGGGACGCCGCAACTCCACCGACGATTGAATACTGCCTTGTTACAGTAACTGCATGGGCCGGGACGGAGGGGACGCTCACCATCTCGCCCGCCTGCGTCTCAAATCACGCGGTCAAGACTCAGGGGACGGTAACCGGGACCGAAGATGAGAACTTCGACCTCGACGGGCTCACGCTGGTAATCAAGGTCAACGGGGGGGATTCCCAGACCGTTACATTCTCATCTGACGGAATGACGGCGGCCCAGGTTGCCACGGCGATAAATAGCGGAACGACCGGATGTACGGCGGCGGCCTCCGGCACAAAGGTCGAGATCGTGACCGACGACTACTATGCCGAAAACTCGATACAGGTACTTTCCGATTCAACAGGAGATACGGAGCTTGGCCTTGATAACTCCGTACATAACGGGACGACGGGTACGGTAGTTGCCGGGGTGTTGGAACTCGGGACTATCGCGGCCTCTCATAGTACCCCGGTAAAGACCTCGCCACTCGGGACGTTCACGGACAATATCGTCAACTACGACCTCGGGGCCTGCTACGATACCATTACCGTGACCTTCTCATCGGCAACGGCCTTCACGGTCGCGGGGGCGGCAGAGGGGTCTTTGGGAGCCGGGACGATAAGCACCGTCTTTAAACCGGCGCACTGGGGCTCGTACTACTTTGAGATCCCGACATCATGCTGGGGCGGGACGTGGGCCAACGGGGATACGCTGGTATTCATCACCTATCCCTCGGCAGAGGCGATCTGGATGAAAGAGGTCGTGCCAGCTTCTACGGCGGCTTACTCGGGGAATAAGTGTAGCTTCACTCTCGATGCGGAAACGGCCTGATGCCCGACGACGTAATCTACATGACCCCACTCCCCGAGAATGAGGGGGTGATACTACATGGAACCACTCGCGGCGCTTACGGGTGAGATCTATATGGACAAGAAAATCATATTAACCGGAGGCGGCACCGGTGACGAGGAAGCAGATATCACATGGACGTATATGGGGGAGGGTGCTTTTTGGGGCGGTCTTTTCGCATCACCCTTATGGAATTCTACTCCTGGCGATTTTTCAAGTGCTACGTCATCGCATCCAGTCGTGTATTATTCGGGATGGAAATATATAAGATTCATAGCATATACCGGGACTCTATGAATAACCACTGGCAAATAGTTCTGGAGATTCGGTTTATACGTTTTCATTCAAGAGCAGTAACGATTTCGGTTCAGTGGGCGACACTATATCTCTTGGGCCATCCGGCGCATTTCTGTTGGGATATTATGACCCGAGTACTGCCGGGTGTTCGGGAGGGCTCGGATACAGATGGTATTTAGGTAAATAATGGGCTTTTTTGTAAAAGAGTATTTCAATCTACCTGACGGATATTTTCAGGAAAGTATCAATACTGCAGTGGCGGGCAGCGGCTCCGTCTATCAGGACGGGACATACGGATATATCCAGACATCGGCGAATGCCGATGCGGCCATTATCGTATCTGACGAATCCCTTTCCGCTGCCGAGTTTTTCAATAAGGCCATTACGTTTTCACTATCCTATCAACTGACCTCACTGCCGGACGGAGACTCCCTGAGTCTGATGCAAGATAGTAAACAGCGCTACACAAGCCGGAGATCGATACGCTCGGTAATTACCAGTTACTATTGCAGACTGACCCGGACGGGAGCGACGTATTACGAACGGTGGTACTACTACGACGCATCGGCGACCCTGCGCACGTATGACGGCGCGCACGAATGCGTGGACGACGACGACGACCAATAACGTCAGAACGATTAACCTTTCGACAACTTATACTCTGACAATAACATGGAATCCCGTAACGCCGCACGTTTACGTTTCGCACATGACGGCGCAGAATCGGCGGTATCAAATGCTATAAGATTCGAGAATAACCCGTGGTGGTGGTTTATCGGTGATGATGAGACGGCAAACAATTATGGGGTATTGCGATTAGATCATATCTACGTCACGGATATCAGCACCCGCAACCGCTTCACCATCCGCAACAGCCTCACGAAAGCCTACAAGAAATCACCGATCCTGACGATCATCAATAACCTGACGACGCGGCACAGGGATTCGTTCACCCTCAAGAACTCTATCCTCGACCATGAGCCATACCGTAATAACTTCACCGCCCTCAATAACATCGGCGTCGAGGGGCAACTTATCTATCTCGACGGATCGTGGCAGACGGTAAACATCAAGGGTAAGCAGCTTTCCAATCGGGCCACGGTGGCGATCGACGGCGCGGACGTATCCAGCAAGGTCACGGATTGGTCTATCGACTATGACGACCAGACGCTATGTAAGACCGTTTCCGTAACCGTGAAAGATCGGGCATACGCGCAGTCTATCCAGACCAGGAAGTATTCAGATTCAGACTTCGATACCGCCCGGATAGAGATCATAGGATGTAGACGGGTATTCCCTCGGTGAGTTCCTGATCGAGAACAAATCCGAGAACGCCGCGCACAAATCTTATTCCTGCACCCTCTCGGGCAGGTCCATGACTGCCTTACTGGATATCCCGTTTTCCGAAAGACTCCAGACGCTTTATGACGAGGCCACGAGCAAATCGGCGGTAGTCGGCGACCTCGCCGGGATAAGAGCCTGACCGTACAGTGGGGGATCCCCGACTCCGTACTTCCTATCGGGGCGCTGGCCTGTGACGACGAACCCCCTATTTCTGTCATCAAGAAGATCGTCGAGGCCGGGGGGGGACTGGTCTATACCGACCGATCCGATAACCTCGTATGCGCCTACAAGGACTATGAGACTGCCGGAAAGTCCCCGGTGATGTCCATTTCCTCCGGCGATATCGTGTCCATCTCTCAATCCCGGATGGTCCCGAACGGAGAAAATCAGGTCACGGTAGAGGGGTTCATAGACACCTCGATTACCGACGGGTGGGCACAGATCAGCATAGAAGCATCGAAGTACAAACTCAAATCCAACGGCTTTGACTCCGGTACAGTAACCGCGACCTGCCGGAACGAGGACCAGACGATACCCGATGTGGAGTTGCAGACCGACGAAGAACAGACCCCCGCGACCAACGACCACTACGAAATATCCGTTACTTACATGATTGATAAGGACGCGGGCGGTGTCGTCTCGATCGTCAAGCAGTCAGACTCGTCCCTTGTCGCCGGTCCCTATGAAGTCATCGACGCCCGTACGATCCGCGTTGGAACCGCGATGGCTGACACGACCTACCTTGTCACCTACTACGGGGGCAACACCGTCACCTTTTCGGTAGACGCTAACGCCGATATCTCACCTACTGAAGTATTGGTCAAGAACGGGCGGGCCGAGGCGACGCTGCGGGCCTCATCGGGGGGAGGGGGGTACGCCGTTGTTTCCGCTGATTACCTCGACGCCCAGACCGCCCAGCTCACCGTCACGATAGCAGATCCACGGGTGGGGCAGGTGGACGTGAGCGCCGATCCTTCCTCTATATCAATCGGCGAGACCTCGACGGTCAAGATACAGGTGCTTGATTCCGACGGATACCCCGCCGACAACGGGTTGTATGTCGATATCTCGGTAATCGGACACGGACAGCTCATAGACTACGCCGGGGTGGTCACTCCGACAACGGCAACCACCACGACCGAATCCATCACCGACGGGGGGATTGAAAACGGGCAGTATAACCCGATCTATCCCGTATCGGAAATCGAGGTATCCACGCAATACCAGATCAGCGCCTTGACCTCGATCTATCGGTATGAGAATGGCCTGCCGTATACTGATGTCAACTATGCGTCGGGGGCGACGGTGGACGGGAATACGATCACACTGGCAACGCCCCTGCCGAGTTCGGTTACGCCGATTCAGGTAACCTATGACTGTACCGGGATAGCGACATCGACGTTTTCCTATCCATCCTACCGGGAGATCCCGAAAACCTCCATCCAAAACCTCATCGTTGCGCAATGCGGGGGTGAGGTCGGGTCTACGTTCATCACCATCGAAAGCCCGTATGGTGGGACGGGTGGGGGCGGTGGAGCGGGCGGTGGCGGGCCAATCAGTCCTCATTGGGTATATATAGATATCAAGGCATCATCCGGCGGCAAATTCATACGGTAATGTCATACGGAACGGCAAAAGTGGTTTGGGCCCATCGACTAGAAGGCTCATCATATCGAATGACGCAAGCCAGGCTTCGATACGAGCGAGGCGGTGTGGGAAGACAAGACGGGCATGGGAAGCTTCCAGTGGTATGTTAACGAGGAACGTGCCAGTAGATATAGCATCTTGACATTGAAGGTACATGGACTTGCGCGAGCTTCCGACAACAGGTTCCGACACTACGAACACGGACAACACAGGGAAGACCTACGTCTCGGGGTCGAGGATAGTCAAGAACGGGAACGACCATAGTGTTGTGATAGAACACGCCTACGTACTCTATCGCATGGGGAGAAGAGTACCGAGACGGGATACACCAATGTCAACGGCATCCTGACGTTCTCAAAGGGACAGCCGGGCGTAACGGGGGTCGTGACACTGACTCATCCAGAATACGAAACTACCACGGCCTCGATCACCATACCGGGGAGCATTACCAATTCAAATGTGACAAACGATGATTCCGATACAGGCGTCACGAAATGGTCCCCGATACAGGTAAAGGTCAAGATACCCTACTACTGGGAGAGTGTATGATAAGCGTATCCTGCCACTACGGGGACGGTTCAAGACCGCTGGACGCGGTGACGGACAGCCTCATTATCACCGAGGCTGACGCGGTCAACCGGGGATATGCGGAGCTCAACAAGGCATGGAAGATCGTCGATTCCTACACCGTCTCGATGCCGTATCCGGCAAACGGGTATCTCCTCGAAGTGGGAAAGCATATCAAGGTCACGTGTCCAGAAGTGGGACTTGTCAACCAGGTCTTATACATCCAGGGCGTATCGCTTTCCGGGAATGATAAAGGCACGAAGATCACGCTGACCCTCGAAAAGTACGAGGCGTTTGAATGAGCCTGAAAACATACATTGCCCGAGCAGCGCGGGCCGCCCAGGTCAATAACTATGCCACGGGCAAGGTCATCTCGGTAGACAGTGATGGGCGGCATTTGGTGGAACTCACCAGCGGGCGACGGATCATGGTCTACTCGGCATCGGGTGTCAACTATACCACTGGTGACTATGTATCAATCAGGTATCTCTCCGGGGATAAGAGACAGGCGGAGATCGCGGGGAAAACTACAAAGATCGGAGCAACGACAACAAGGATGGTGTACCGATGACAGACGGAAACGGGATAACGGCGGCAGAATTTAGGGGCAAGATGCTTGAACGGACAGAGGACATACTGCGGCGCATCACCGACCTCGAAAAAAAGGTTGATTGTCACGTCGTCGATCTCGCCATGCTCAAAGTCAAGGCGGGGATGTGGGGATTTCTGGCCGGGGCAGTCCCCTCTCTTGCGGCCCTGCTCGTAATGATATTCAAGGATTAGCCATGAAGATGCGAGATGAAGATTGGCAGCTGGTTAAATATTTCGAGGCACAGGAATTTTCCCCGAGTCCCCACATGATGGAGCAGTCGATTGTTTTTCTGATCGATACGATACGCGACCTCTATTGCTCACCAATCAATATCACGTCGGCGTGGAGTCCGGGGACCGGGCACTCGGCAACATCACAACACTACGTCGGCAAAGCCGTTGACTTCTGGATCGAAGGGATACCATTCAAAGATGCCGTGGGCCTGATGGAGGATTTTTTGAGCGCACCGCCTCGCGGGATAGGTGAATGGGATAAGGTAGGGCTCGGGATATACCCTCATTGGCTGCACCCGGGATTCCATCTTGATACCCGGGGAGCGATGGCCCGCTGGGGCGCAGTAACACGGATGGGAAAGCAGGTTTATGTATCATGGGATAACGCAAACAAGGCGGTAGTATGAAGATTTGGGAGGCTATCGGAGGGCGCAAGTTCCTGGCACTCACGCTGGCGTGTATAGTGTACGTCTGGACGGGTCGATTTGATTTCAACCTCGCGCTCATCTTTGCCGCGTATATGGGTGCAAACGTTTTGACTAAGTTAGTTAATGGGAAGAAGGAGAAAGAGGTTGAGGTTAAATATGATACTCACTAAAAAGAGGATCCTCTTTGTTAGCATTATCATAGCCCTTTGGGCGCTAATAATGCTCTGGGGCATTCACAGGTACCGGGAAGACGCACTGACGGAAAAGCAGGTTTCCACCCGGAGCCTTCAGGCTCAGGAACGGGTAACACGAGAGTATATTCCCACGAAATTGAAGGAAAAGGACTCTGATGAACTAACAAGGATAGGGGTAAACCTATGGGGAGAATAAACAAACTTACTTATTCTATGTCTGGAATGGCTGTAATATTGAGTAGCCTGATCTGCCTGTTAGTGATAGCAGGTGGATGTTCCACCGCGTCATGGATAATTCATCACAACGGCTCAGGCGATGATCTTCTTATTAACGAGGCCGACGTGGATGCAATGATTACTGAATTGTCGCTGGTACAGCCAGTAGACTCGGAAACCATACTCCATAACGAAACCACGGATCGATATGAGCTCACGCCGGATGCCTACAGGAAAGCGATAAGGGACGGGATTATCAGGAGGATTCAGGATAGTAAGATCAGCGCATTTCTTGAGAGCTACCGTCGCGAGAGTTTTGCCGACGCCCTAAGGAAAGATATGGGCACGGTCGGGACTATTATCCTGTTCCTCGGGATCCTCGGCGGCCTGTTCTATTAAAAAGGCGCGGTAACAACCGCGCCGTTGAATTATTGTATAGTGGCCGTCAAAAGGTAATCAATCACTTACCATGAGCGTCAGCTTTTCGATGATCGGTGGGTCCTCCGTATCGATTACCTGAACCATCTCTTTATACATTCGCCTCTTCATCTCGGCAAATATACCGCGTTTCTTCTGATAGGTTCCCGCTAAGGCCATCGCCTCGGCAATCAGCGTCTCTTGGTTTTCACAGGCCTTGACAATGACATGATGCGCCTCGAGCTCCGCCGCGCCATAGCGCTTGCCGGAAAGGAGCATTTCGTTGAATTTATACTCAGGGATGGCCTTCCTGCTGAAGGCGACCATCCCCGGCAAAAACGGGATGCCGATATCGATCTCGGGAAAAAAGAAAAAGCCTCTATCGGCGCGCATGAAGCGAAAATCGCAGGCGCATGACAGGATCGCCCCGTTGGCTACCGCATGGCCGTTGATTGCAGCGATCACCGGCATCGGGTAGGTTAAGAGCCTCTTGAATACCCCGTTGATCCCGTACAGGAACTCCTTGATCTGTTTCGTCTCGTTTTTTCCCATTCGCTCCGTCAACCAGGTAAGGTCGATGCCCTGAGACCAGTTCTTTGGATCACTGCTGGTGATAACGACCGACGAAAGCTCCTTATCTTTTTCGATGGCGTCCAACGCGGTGGACATATCGGCAACGAAGACGGCGTTGTGGCGGTTTTCCCCGTTAGTCATCGTGACGACGGCGACGGTCCCTTGTTTCTTCCATTCTACGACAGACATCGATTCCTCCTCGGGTATTCGGGTTGGAGTATAGTATGAGGTATTGTGTGTCTTCTGTAATGTGTAAGTATAGATAAGTGATTCGTTTGTGTCAAGGCAAATGAAGGTATGAGATGGTCGTTTCGGATAAGTGGGAAGCGATGAATTCAATTAAGTTCCTTTAATATGAATACATTTTGTATATGAGACTATTGCAGAACGTCGAGAAGGGGTGTATATACGTTAGTACCGTAAGGATTTTGTCTGTCCTGACCGCGCGTTTTTTATATCGAGCCCCTTCATGAGGGGCGTTTTAGCGTGAGGCGATTTCATGCTTAGGAAGTATAACGTAGTCGGCGGCAAATTGGCGGAGACGCAGGAGAATGACGCCCTCCTATTTATCTACATCAATCCCGATGAGAGCGAAAAGAAGCACCTTATTGATGATCTTAAGCTCGACGAGCATACCCTCGGTTCTGCACTGGACCCTGATGAACTGGCCCGCCTCGAATTCGAGCCCAGGCATACCGCCATCATTTTCAAGCGGCCCGAGCCCTATAGCCATAAGGACGAGTTCCTATTCAGAATCGCCTCCACCGGCGCCTATCTCTTCAAAGATCGGCTCGTGATCGTGATATCGGAAGATGTTCCGCTGCTGGATGGAATGCAGCAGATAAGGATGGCGACGCCGGGGTATTTATTGCTTCGGCTCATCAACCGGTCGATAAACCATTTCCTCGGGCACGTCAAGGTTATCTCTGCCATTTCGGACGAGTTGCAGGACAAGATCAATCGGGCCATGGAGAACCGGTACCTTATCAATCTCTTCTCGCTGCAGAAGAGCCTTGTCTACTACCTCAACTTCATCAACTCCAACGGCGTGGTGCTGGAAAAACTCAAGCTCAACGCAAATAGGATCGGCTTTTCGAAGGAGGAGCTGGAGCTTCTGGACGACACCCTCATCGAGAATAACCAGTGTTACCGGCAGGCGGAGATTTACTCCAACATTCTGGCAAGCCTGATGGATGCGCGGGCCTCCATCGTCTCCAATAACCTCAACGTCCTCATGAAGACGCTCACGCTCATTACGATCACGATCATGGTCCCGACTCTTGTAGTCAGCGCCTTTTCGATGAACGTGGTCATTCCTCTCGCGAAGCTTCCCTACGCCTTCTGGGTAATCCTCGGGCTGGCGGCAACGTCGGTCCTCAGCATTATCGTCATCTGGCGGAGGAAGGGTTTGTAGGTAATAGGGCTATGGTGGCTGATTTTAGGGGAAACATAGAGACGGTCGGCGTATTCTGTAGTGATACATAAACGACCCTCTTCACTGGGCCCTTCCCCCAACTATTATCTTGACAAATTCCGCTGCCGGTCTAACAATATATCAGAAATCATACTTCCTCCGACACTGTCCGCTTTATCTACGATGCCGGTCTTTCGCGGGGAGGGGTTACCCGGCGGCTTTTTACAGGCAACTCCGGAGGGCCTTCCATGAAGAGGTTCTTTTATCATAGTATTTATCCCTTCTACATACCGATCTGGATACTGATAGTTGCCGTCTCAACGATCGTCATCGGGCCTATCATAATACTCATCCTGTTTATCCCTCATCTCGATCGGGGGGCGCGGTTTACGTACCGTTACCTTGCGCTCCTCTGGGCCCGGATCAACCTGACACTCTCCGGCGTTCGTGTAAATGTAATCGGCGCAGAAAAGGTGGATAGGGACAAGTCCTACATCGTCATGAGTAACCACCAGAGTAATTTCGACGTCCTGGCGTTGGCCACCCGCCTCCCATTACAGTTACGCTGGGTGGCAAAGCGGGAGCTCATGAAGGTCCCTATCTTCGGATTCGCCATCAAAAAAATGGGAATGATCATCATCGATCGCAAGGACCCCGAGAAGGCCCACGAAAGCATGAAAGCCGCCGATGAAAAAATCAAGTCGGGCCTCTCGGTTATCATCTTGCCCGAGGGGACCAGAAGCAGAGACGGTAGACTCCTTGAGTTCAAAAAGGGCGGCTTTATTATGGCACTCTCGACAAGGACTCCAATCCTGCCTGTCACTATCAACGGAAGCCGGTTCTGTCTTCCCAGGGGTGGGCTCTTCTCTCTGAGGCCCGGAAAGATCCAGTTGATCATCCACGATCTTGTTGAGGTGGCTGAGCTTACGATCGAGGACCGTGACGGCCTCCTTGAGCAGATCCGCGGTATTATTGAGGGCGAGCTGGACCTGTCATACGGGAAGATTTAGAAGCGGGGCGGCGCGGTGGCCGGCGTAGAAGCTGAGAAAAGGGAAACGCCCTGTCTCCTCTGGAGGTGACGGGGCGTTAGTTATTGTACAAGGCGCCATATCCCGATTCCTTCCGATATGAAACGGCCCGAGAACGCGAACCTACCCGATCCTCCGCCTGCCGAGCTTGCGCCACAGGGCGGCGGCAAACAGAAAGAATAAAAGGGAGAGCAGAAAGGCCTCGGCGAAAACCACAATGGTTCCCCAGCGGGGATCGTCAATAAGATACTTGGTGCGGTATCGTTCGGGAGTGAAGATACCGATCGTTGCGGAGAGGGCACGGACGTAGTCCGTGAGAAAGGAGGGCTGCCGCATGTCGCCGGGCCGGATCGTGTCGTAACGGATGACGTCTGAGGCCGGATTCACCGGCAGTGGCGTGAGACCTACCGTCTCCTCCACCGAGATGGGGGTAAGCTCCGGGGGTATCTGGACAATCCCTACACGGAGGTTTAACAGCCCCGAGATGGCAACCACGAGGGCAAGCCACCCCAGGGTGTATACTGGCCGTTCCCCGAAGAGCGAAACCAGCCGGTAGAGCCATAGCCCGATGCGCACCAAAGGTGTTTCGAAGTTTTCCCTGCGCCGCATCTCCATCTGCCCGGCGAAGAAGTCGCCCGCTTCGTGGTACCGGTAGTTGCGCGTATAATTCTCCATGAGTTGGTTGTACAGCCGATAAACCTCCCAGTGGTTCTCCTCCTTGGGAGCGGCCCAGATCCTTACGCGTTTCAGGAGCGTGAGCCGGGCGGTGCGTCCTGGCGTGCCGAGGCGGTCCAGGAAACGGGTCCATCGGGCCACGGTAAGCAACAGGCCTCCGATCCCGAGGAATCGGAAGGGCCGTTGACTATACCGGAAAATCCTCCCCCGTTCCTGGAAAAGCTCGTCGTAGACCTTGACCCTCCCGGAGAAGAGTGACGAGTTATATCGCCTGCCGCACCACGAGATTCGGACAAAATTAATCCGCGTAACATCGGTAGAGAGGAAACGCGCACACGAGAGGTCAACGACGGCGAACGTAACGCGATCAGGATACTCGAAAGAGATATCCTGAAAATCCACGGGAGTGCCGTGATAAAAGGTCCTGCCGGAAAAGAGTATCCTTCCGCCCCCGGAGAACGTCGAGCCGGAGAAGGAGACGCCTGCAGGGCAATGGAACTGTGCGTCGGAAAAGTCTGCACCGCTGCCTCCCGAGAACCGCGCACGGGAAAAATTAACCGGGCCGTCGCCGATAAATTTCGCGTTAACGAAATTCGCTTTGCTCTTGCCGGTTAGCTGTGCCAGCGAGAAATTGGCGCCTCCGTTACAGGTAAACTCCGCCTTGTTGAAGTTGGCTCCGCCCCGGCCGGAGAAGTTGGTGGTTGAAAAATTCGCCTGTCCTTTTCCGAAGAATCTCGTGCTGGAAAAATTGGCCCCATCCCCCCCCGAAAACTGGATCAGGGAAAAGTTCGTACCCCCGTCTTTCGCGAAGCTCGCCCCGGCGAAGTTAGCCACCTTGCCGGTAAACTCAGCGAAGTGGAAATCCGCCGCCCCCTCACCGGAAAACTCGGCTAACTTGAAGTCCACGCCGCCGTCCGCCGCGAACTTAGCCCAGGTAAAATCGACAGATCCTCCCGAAAAGACCGTCCGGGAAAAATTTGTTGTGCTGTTCCCGGAAAACTTCGCCATCCTGAAATTGGTTCCGCCCGCCCCCTCGAAGCGCGCCCCGCCGAAAGAGACCGTATTGTCACCCAGGAAGGAAGCTTCGATAAAGTTCGCTCCGGATTCTCCTCCAAAGGTTGCCCCGGAAAGATCGACCGGGCAATTGAATACCGCATCCGAGAAGACGGCATCGGTGAAGGCGAGAGAACCAGCCTCGTGTTTTAGCCGCGAAAAATCAAACAATCTTGGAAAGACGAAACCGCAGAAGAGATGATGTCCGGATTGGTAGAGCTTCATGAATTCCAGACGGAAGCGTTCGGCATCCTTATCTTCTCGCGTGTCATGAAAGATGCAGAGCCGCTTTGCCGCCGGGCCGGATTGCCTCTTGGCCGGGTGGGGACACGAGTAGGAAACGTGGGAATTATCCTTAAGGTTGAGATAGGTCGAAGAATAGTCACACATTGATCGTTCCTCGAAGCTGGTCGTGATCATTTATCACTATATCGTATTATCCATAAAAATAAAGAAAAAAAGAGTGTTTTGTCGCACATTTACCTCCTTCCATGTGGCTATTACCGCGGGTTGCCCATCTTCAACTCAGTTTGTACAGCCCTCGTGCGAGGATATGTATAAATAGACAATCCCCGGGTCGGTTCGGGCTGGTAAGGTTTCGTGTGGTGGTAATGGAGAGGCGTGCGCGTGTGCGACATTATCGTACACGTGTTACATAAAGGAGATATATGTGTGAAACAATACGTTCATTTTCAAATAGATTCCCGATAGTAACGTTTTATCTGGATATGGGCGCGCCGGAGTGATATAATACTTACTATGGGAAAAGGGTGGCTTGCCGATTGAGGGCGGCCTGTTACGAGACAGGGGGCTACATAATGACTTGGCATATACTTACGATACTCTGCGGCGTTTTATCAATCCTGGCCGCGTTGTTTCCCGAATCCTACGCCGATCTGGTGGGAGGGAACTTCCTCTCGCTTGTGGTCTTTCTTTCCGGGGCGGTAGTCGTTTTTGCGAGCCTGGCCCTTGGCAGCTTTCGGGATTTAACCGACGACTAAACGGTTCGTTCGGCGAAGATCAGACGTACCGCTTTGGCGTTTGGCGGGCGCGAGGCCGCCGGATTCCGACACCCGAGCCGTACGCGTACGAATACTAACTCTCAGGCCGTCACCGCAAGGAAGACGGCTTTATTGTTTCTTCCCCGGTGACCCGGCGCTGAGGCCCGTTATTGAGGCCTTTTCGTCAAAACGAATATCGCGTTGATAGCCAGGAGATTGGGGAAGAAACGCACCGGCTTCGCCTTTCCGAGATACCTGGCATCGATTACCTGTATTCGCTTTCGGCGACAAAAGGCAAAGAAATCCTTAATCGAGAGAAAGCGGACGTTAGGCGTATCGAACCAGTAGTGGGGGAGTGTCGATGTTACGGGGGTCCTCCCGCAGAAGAAGATCGCCGTGCGGGCGGTGATGTGGGCGAAATTCGGAAATCCCACGATCACGTATCTGCCGACTCTCAGGCATTCCTCTATCACAAAATCGATCTTTCGGGTCTCCTGCATGCTCTGATTGAGGATCACCCAGTCAAACGACATGTCGGGATACTCCGTCAGGCCGCTCTCGATATCCCCGTGAAACACCGAAAGCCCCCGCATGATGCAGCGGCTCACCGCGTCGTTGTCCAGTTCGATCCCCTGCGCGCGGACGTTCTTGGCGGTCTCCATGAGAGCGATGAGATCGCCCTCGCCGCATCCGAGGTCAAGCACCCGGGAACCGTTGCCGACGATATCGGCGATAACGCGATAATCAAGCCTGGCGGTATCAGTCACGACGCCTCTCCAGATTGTCAAGAAAATGGGTAATCAGGCCGGTCTGGGCGACGGTCTCGATCAGGAAGGCGTCGTGCCCGTAGGTCGAGTCAAGCTCACAATAGGTCGCATCTACATGCCCCCGTTTGAGCTCCCTGACGATATCCCGGGACTGATGGGAAGGGTAGAGCCAGTCGGACTTAAACGAGATGACCAGAAATCGCGTACCGCGCTTCCTGTCGGCCCGGATGAGCCTTCCGTCCGAAAGGTCGAAGTAGTCCATCGCCTTGGTGATGTAGAGATACGAATTGGCGTCAAACCGCTTAACAAAGTTGTCACCCCGGTAGCGCAGATACCCCTCTACCTCAAAGTCATCGGCAAACGAGTAGCTGTATATCCCATTCTTGAGGCGGCGGGAGAACTTCTCCTCCATCGACGTATCGCTCATGAAGGTGATGTGGCCGATCATACGGGCGACGGCAAGTCCCCTGCCGGGCTGTCCATAGTCATAATAATTGCCCTGCCGCCAATCGGGATCGGCCATGATCGACTGGCGGATGACCTCGTCAAAGGCGATCTGCTGGGGAGAGTGCTTGAGGGCCGTCGCCACGGGAATCACCGCCCAAGTGCGTTCGGGAAACTCGGCCGCCCACTGGAGCGCCTGCATCCCTCCCATCGATCCACCGACGACCGCCAGGAGCTTCTCAATGTCCAGGTGGTCGATGAGGAGCGCCTGGGCCCGCACCATATCCGATATGGTGATGATCGGAAAATCCAGCGCATAGGGTCTCCCGGTGGCAGGGTTAATCGATGAGGGACCGGTGCTCCCCTTGCATCCGCCGATTACGTTGGAGCAGATGACGAAATATCTATTTGTGTCAAACGCCTTGCCCGGGCCGATCATGCCGTCCCACCAGCCCGGCTCTTTGTCTCCCTCATGATATCCGGCGGCATGGGCGTCGCCCGACAGGGCATGGAGGACCAGGATAGCGTTCGACCGCTCGCGGTTGAGCGTGCCGTATGTCTCGTAGGCCAGCGTGATGGGCCCCAGTTGCCTTCCGGATTCAAGGATGATCCCGTCCGGCGGATGAGCGAAGGGTTACGGAGTGGGTCTCTACGAGACCCACCCCCGTCGGTGGTATGTCTAGGCACAACCTGTTCCATGTCTTTCATTCTTCCTTCTATATCAGGAGGACGCCTCGGAAAAGAGCCACGTAGAAAGGTAACGCTCGCCGGTATCGGGAAGGAGAGCGACGATGACCTTGCCCGCGCCTTCTGTCCGCCCGGCGATCTCGAGGGCCGCCCAGAGCGCCGCCCCGCTGGAAATCCCGGCCAGGATTCCCTCCTGCTTGGCGAGGTTCCGTGCGGTAGTCCCCGCGTCTTCATTGGCGACAGTGATGATTTCGTCGATAACGCCCCGGTTAAGGATATCGGGGACGAATCCCGCCCCGATTCCCTGGATCTTGTGGGGGCCGGCCTTGCCGCCGGAAAGTATCGGCGAGTCCGCCGGTTCCACCGCGACTATCTTAACAGCGGGTTTGCGTTTCTTCAGTATTTCCCCGACCCCGGTGATCGTTCCGCCGGTGCCGATTCCCGAGATAAAATAGTCGACGGTTCCGTCCGTATCCGCCCAGATTTCCTCGGCGGTGGTTTTACGGTGGATCTCGGGGTTGGCCGGATTCTTAAACTGCTGCGGGACAAAGCTGTCTTTCATCTCTTGAGCCAGTTGCTCCGCCTTTTGGATAGCGCCGTTCATCCCATTGGCTCCCTCCGTCAGGACAAGCTCGGCCCCGAGGATCTTGAGAAGCTGCCGTCGTTCCACGCTCATCGTATCGGGCATCGTCAGGATAAGCCGATAACCCCGGGCGGCGCAGACGAAGGCAAGAGCGATGCCGGTGTTGCCGGAGGTCGGCTCGATGATGACGGTGCCCTTTGTGATGCGGCCGCTTCGCTCTGCCGAGTCGATCATAGACACTCCGATCCGATCCTTAACGCTCGACAGGGGATTAAAGGATTCAATCTTGACCAGCACGGTCGCCTTGACGCCTGTCGCCATCCGGTTTATCCTGACCAGGGGAGTGTTGCCAATGGTTTTAGTAATATCTTCGAAAATTCTTGTCATGTACCTACCTCGTACAATATCCCGGTGTATTGCGGGGGAAAACGGGCGATGTCTTCCGGCATCTTAAATGCCGGGATCTACCGGCCCGCCGCTTTCTTCAGCGCCTGCTCGATATCTTCGATGATGTCGTCGATATGTTCAATACCGATGGACAACCGTATCATGTCGGGCGTTACCCCCGTTGTTCGCTGTTCCTCTTCAGACAGCTGCTGATGGGTAGTGCTCGCCGGATGGATCGCCAGTGTCTTGGCGTCCCCGATGTTGGCAAGATGGGATACGAGCCTCAATGACTCTATAAAGGTTCGCCCCGCTTCTTTACCGCCCTTGATACCGAAGGTGAGGATGGCCCCCGCGCCCTTCGGCAGGTATTTGACGGCCCTGGCGATCTCGGGACTTGAATCGAGCCCGGGATAGTTGACCCAGGCGACGCCGGGGTGATTTTCGAGATGCCGGGCGACGGCCAGGGCGTTTTGGGAATGCTGCGGCATCCTCAGGTGCAGCGTTTCAAGACCCAAAAGGAACAGGAAGGCGTTGAAGGGAGACAGCGCCGGCCCCAGGTCTCTCAGCAGCGTCACCCGCGCCTTAATGATATAGGCGATGTTGCCGATGGGGGCCAGCGCCTCGACGAACGACAGCCCGTGGTAGCTCGGTTCCGGGTCGGTGATCAGCGGGAAGTTTCCCTTAGTCCAGTCGAACTTCCCCGAATCGACGATAATGCCGCCGATGGATGTCCCGTGCCCGCCGATGAACTTTGTCGCCGAATAGACGACGATATCGACGCCGTAATCGATCGGCCTCAGCAGATACGGGCTTACGGTGTTGTCCAGCACAAGCGGGATGTGGGCGTCGTGCGCGATCGTGGAGATACCCTCGAGGTCGGCCACGTCCATCTTGGGATTTCCGATGGACTCCGCATAGACCGCCCTGGTCTTGGGACCGATCGCCCTTTTTACGGCGGATAGGTCATTTGATTTCACGAACTTCACGGTGATGCCAAGCCGGGGGAAGGTGTGGCGGAAGAGGTTATACGTCCCCCCATAGAGGTTATCGGCCGAGACGATCTCGTCACCGGCCCTGGCGACGTTCAAAAGGGAAATCGTGATGGCCGACTGTCCGCTCGCCACGGCGAGCGCCCCCACACCCCCGTCAAGCGCCGCAACGCGTTTTTCGAGGATATCGGTGGTAGGGTTCATCAGGCGCGTATAGATGTTGCCGAACTCGGCCAGCGAGAAAAGGCTCGCCGCGTGTGCGGTGTCCTTGAACTGGTATGAGGTTGTCTGGTAGATCGGGACCGCCCGGGCGCCCGTCGTCGGGTCGGGATCCTGGCCGCCGTGAATCGCCAGGGTTTCGGGCCTCAAGTCCATATCGAATTTGGTCATTTCCTGCTCCTGTAGAAATCCGGTGGAGATGAATACTTATCAGCCGATGCGTTCGGCCGCACAATAGACATTCATCCGTGCCCCCCTGGTGTGAGCGATGAGGGTGAGATTGGCCTCTCGGGCAAGTCTGACGGCCTGATTGGTTGGCGCCCCCGGAGAGACGATAACGGGTATACGGCACCGAAGGACTTTGCCGAGTATCTCCGACGAGATCCTTCCGCTGGTCAAGAGAAAGCACTCCGAAAACGAGACGCCCCGTTTGAGGGCGGCGCCCACGACTTTATCCACGGCGTTGTGCCTGCCGATATCGTCGGCGGTAATCACGCTGCCTGACGTATCGGCCAGGGCGGCGCTGTGGACTCCGCCGGTCTTCTTGTGCTCCTCGGAGGCGGAAAGGAGGTTTTTCATGAGATCGAGTATGACAGGAGCCTTCACGGTAAATCCCGGCGGCAGCTTCACGCGGTTGATGAGGTCAAGGCTCGTGGAGAATACGATCCCCCTGCCGCAGCCGGAGGTATAGATCCGTTTAAATGCAAGCTCCTCCCCAAGACCTTCGGCCGTGACCCGGACGTCGGCCTTCCAGAGCCGGTCATCAATCGCTATGGACTGTACCGCGGATGCGTCCGGTATGAGGCCGGTGGTAAACAGGAAACCGAGTACCAGGTCTTCAAGGCCGGTCGGGCTTGCCAGGAGCGTGGCGACCTCCCTGCCGTTTATCTCGACGGTCAGGGGGATCTCCTCGGTAACCCAATCATCCCGCAGCTCGGTACCGTCTCGCGTGACATACGTTATCTCAAATGATTCCATGGTACCTTCGTTAAACATCCTTTGTTTGGGGGAACGGATGAATGATTGTACAGTTGTCGTCTAAGACGCGCTGGATCATTCCCCCTCCGAGGACAACGTCGTCA
This sequence comes from uncultured delta proteobacterium, assembly GCA_963735595.1. Taxonomy (GTDB): domain Bacteria; phylum Desulfobacterota; class Zymogenia; order Zymogenales; family Zymogenaceae; genus JAFGAS01. The sequence continues at coordinate 758,506 of CAVTLK010000005.1, forward strand.
CGATAAAGGACGACGGCCTGCCCCGGGGTTATTGCCTCCTGTGGTTCGTCGAATATGACGGTCATCGTGTTTGTGCTATCGGTCATGATTCGGGCATGCGCCTCCTTCCTGGTATATCTTATTTTTACGGTCGCGTGCTCCGGGATATCGTCGACGAGGGCGTTCACGCCCGAGCATACCAGCCCGCGTGCCTTGAGGTCGTCCTTTGTCCCCACGACGATCGTGTTGCTCCCGGGGTCTATTCTCGTTACATAGAGGGGCCTTTCGGCGGCTATCCCCAAACCCCCGCGTTGGCCGATCGTGTAATATGAAATACCCTTATGGGTGCCGATTACCCTGCCGCCGGTATCGATGATCGGCCCCGGCCTTATCTCCGGCGCGCGTGCGGCGACAAACCGTCCGCAGTCACCATCCGGGACAAAACAGATGTCCTGGCTCTCGGCCTTTTCGGCCACCGGGAGGCCGGCCGTCTTGGCGATCGTGCGCACCTCGTCTTTTGTCAGGGACTGCAGCGGGAAAAGGATAGACCCGAGCGCGGCCCTCGAAATTCCGGCCAAGAAATAAGTCTGGTCCTTCTTCCGGTCTTTCGGCCGCGTTAGGAGATACGTCCCGTCCGTGTGCTTTATCCCGGCGTAGTGCCCCGTGGCCAGTCTCTCAAAGCCGAGGGTGAGGGCCCGGGACAACAGCGTATCGAATTTCAGAAACCGGTTACAGTCGACACAGGGATTGGGGGTCCGTCCCGATCGATACTCGTTGACGAATTTATCGACGACCTTCGCTTCGAGTTCCCCGGCAAAATCAAGCACATAATGGGGTATAGAGAGCCTCTCGGCGACCCTCTTGGCATCCTGGACCGCGTCCGGCCCGCAGCAGCTGGCCCGGGTGGAGTCCGCACTCTCGCTTACCCCGAGGCACATCGTTACTCCGGTCACGTCGTAACCGGCCCTCATCATGAGAAGCGCCGCAACCGACGAGTCTACCCCTCCGCTCATCGCTACAAGAACCCGATTCATGAAGTTTTCCGGTGCTCCCGATAATCGTCGACCGCCTTCTTGAGGGCATCGGCGGCCAGGACCGAGCAGTGCATCTTCTTGGCGGGTAAACCGTCGAGGGCCTCGGCGACGGCCTTGTTCGATATCTTAAGGGCGTCCTCGATTGTTTTCCCCTTGATCATCTCAGTGATCATGGAGCTGGTGGCGATGGCCGCGCCGCAGCCGAAGGTGCGGAATTTCACGTCGACGATCGTGTCGTCCTTCACCTTGATGAAGAGCTCCATGATATCGCCGCACATGGGGTTACCTTCCTTGCCTACGCCGTCGGCGTCGTCGATCACCCCGACGTTTCGGGGGTTTCTGAAATGGTCCATTACCTTATCGCTGTACGATTCCATGGCTTGTCCTCTCCGTATAGAGCGGTGACATCATGCGCAGTCTCGATACGATCCCGGGAAGCACTTCTATAACGCGCGCCGCATCCTCATCCGTCGTCCACCGGCCCAGGGAAAATCTGATTGACCCGTGGGCGACCTCGTGGGAAAGCCCGGTTGCCAGAAGCACGTGGGAAGGCTCCAACGTCGATGACGTGCATGCCGACCCGCTGGAGGCGGCAATCCCTTCCATATCTAATGACAGGAGTATTGACTCTCCCTCTATGAAATGAAAAGAGATATTGACGTTGTTGGGGAGCCTCAGAGTGGGATGGCCGTTGAGCGACGTGTCCTCTATGGAGCCTATGATTTCCTTGATCAGTCTATTCCGAATGGCGGCCTCTCGGGACGATTCCTCGGCCATCGTCTCGCAGGCGATTTTGGCCGCGGCCGCAGTCCCGACGATTCCAGGGGTGTTATGGGTTCCGGCGCGCCGCCGCCTCTCCTGGTCGCCTCCCGAGAGGAGCGAAATGAGCTTGGTGCCCTTACGGACATAGAGAAAGCCGGCACCCTTTGGTCCGTAGAATTTGTGGGACGAACTGGATAACAGGTCGACACCCAGATCGTTAACGTTCACGGGGATATGCCCGAAGCTCTGCACGGCGTCGGTATGAAAGGTGATCCCGTGTTCCCGGGCGATCTTTCCGATCTCCGTGATCGGCTGGATCGTCCCGATCTCGTTATTCGCGTGCATGATCGAGATCAGGATCGTCTTTTCGGTTATCGCCTTTTTCACGTCGTCGGGATCGACCACGCCGTAGCGGTCTACGGGAAGATACGTAGTGCGAAACCCCTCCTTCTTGAGGGCGGCGGCCGTTTCCGAAACGCTGTGATGCTCGACCGATGACGTGATGATGTGATTGCCCTTGTCCCGTTTAGCGAAGGCGATTCCCTTCAACGCCGTGTTGTTTGCCTCCGTTGCCCCCGAGACGAAAACGATCTCATCGGGCGCGGCGCCGATGAGGCCGGAAACGGTCTCACGGGCGGCTTCGATGGCACGCTTTGTCTCCTGACCGAACGAGTGGACGCTCGAGGGATTCCCGAAATTATCGGTGAAAAAGGGAATCATCGCGTCAACTACCCGGGGGTCGGTGGGTGTGGTTGCCGCATAGTCGAGATATATATGTTTCATAGGTGACCTCGTTAATGTCGGATCGTTAAGAGGGGTGACGGTTTTTTGGAGGCATTACCGCCCTGCTCGTTATATGGTGTAGGTTATGGTCTTGCCGGATTTATCCCTTTTCATCTCGATGAGCCGGTCAAGGCTTACTGAATCGAGCGCGTGAGTAATCGTATCGCCGAGTGATGCCCAGACGTCCCGGGTAACGCATCCATCGGCCCGCGAGCACCGGCCGCTGTTGCCGATACAATCGACCAGAGAGGGCCTCCCCTCGATCGCCTCCACGATCTGCTCCACGGTGATCTGTTTGGGAGGCCGTGCAAGGGCGTATCCGCCGTGGGCTCCGCGGGTGGAATTGACAAGCCCCTTGGTCCTGAGCGGTATGACGATCAGCGAGAGGTACTTCTCGGATATCTCCTCCCGGTGGGCGATGTCCTTGAGCAGCACCGGGCCCTTGCCCCAGCTCTCGGCAAGCGCCAGCATCAAACGCACACCATACCTGACCCGTGTTGATAATCTCATAACCAACCTTATTACTACCAATCCAATAGATATAGTAGTATAATACTCGTAATGAAACCGAATGTCAAGGGAAATGACCCGACTTTTTTCGAAGGATTTAGTTCCATTTGATGTTTGACAATGGTAGGAAAGCATATTAAATTAGTAGTAATTAGATTATCTGATTACGGCCCGGCGGAATTATCGTGAATTCCTGATCGGGGGCCGGTATGGAGGGGTCAATGGCATCGTTAACCAGGGAAATACGAGTAACCGGGATGCACTGCAAGAACTGCGAAAAGAGGGTTGCGGATACTCTTGGGGCTATGGACGGCGTCACCGCGGTATCGGTCGGCTGGAAGACGGGCAGGGGGACGGTGACGTTTGATGATACTAAGGTAGGGCCGGGCCAGATCGTCGACAAGCTGGATTCGATCGGCTACCGTGCCGCCTTAATCGACAACGGACCCGAAGGCGCCGGCCCCGGCGCCCGACGCGTGTTTCCAAAGACCGCCGGTATTGTCTTTGCGGTAGTGGGTCTTGTCGTCGTTATGTATCTTATATTGAAACTATCCAGCATGGTGACGGTCCCCGACATCACCCCGACGATGGGGCTCGGGCTCCTGTTTGTTGTTGGCCTATTGACCGGCTTTCACTGCGTGGGGATGTGCGGAGGTTTCGTTGTCGGGTATACGACAAAGGCAACGGCACAAGGAGTAAGCCCCACCCTATCGCACCTCCAGTACGGCACCGGGAAACTCCTCTCTTACACCGTCATGGGGGCGGCCTTTGGTCTCCTGGGCTCATTCGTCACCTTTACGCCACTCATGCGCGGGGCGGTGGGAATTCTAGCGGGGATATTCCTGTTGATCTACGGCCTCTCGATGCTCGGGGTCTTCTCGTGGACGAAATCGATCAGGATCGCGTCACCCGCGTTCCTGGACCGATTCGTTAACCGACAATCGACCAGGTCCAGGAGTCCCCTCGTAATCGGACTCTTGAACGGGTTGATGATTGCCTGCGGGCCGCTCCAGGCGATATATGTCATGGCGGCCGGGACCGGCAGTGCCGTCGAAGGGGCAAAATCGCTCTTCGTCTTCGGGGCGGGCACACTTCCGGTCATGCTCGGGTTCGGAGTGGTGACCGGCGTTGTCTCGGGCCGTGCAACGAAAAAGATCCTCTTTGTCTCCGGTATCATCGTCATGATCCTGGGTGTCATCATGATCAACCGGGGGCTCGCCCTGTCGGGAACGGGTCTGGATGCCTCATCGCTGGCGGTTTCAGGGGCCGCATCGGAAGTCAAGGGGGCCGGCGTCGAGATGAAGGACGGGTACCAGATCATACGGATGGACGTGACACGCTACGGATGGGAGCCGGATCGGTTTATCCTGAAAAAAGGCGTTCCGGTCAGGTGGATAATCACGGGAAAGGAGATCGACTCCTGCAACAACGCGATTGTTGTCCCGGATCTTGGATTGAACTTTCCGGTGAAGTCCGGAGAGCAGGTCATCGAGTTCACGCCGACAAAGGAGGGGCCGATATCGTGGAGCTGTTGGATGGGGATGATCCCGGGAACCTTCCTGGTGAAGAACGAGGTCGATCTCTCGGATAAAGAGACCATTGATAAGGAGTTGAATAAATACTCCCCCCCGGCGGGCGGCTCGTGCCGAATGGGAGGACTTTCCGGGAGCGGGTGCTGCGGGGGCGGGATAAGGCGCTGATTCATCGACCTTCCGTTGAATTGTAGATAGGTGGTACTATGAATGTGATCGTTGATATTATCAAGAAGCAAAAGGTTTCGATAGCCTTTACGGCGGTTGTCCTGTTTGTCGTTTCCTTCTCTTATTTTGTCTGGGGCACTCCCTATCCGGGGATGCTGTACGTCTATCGGGATATAACCGTGTATAGGGATATGCAGATCAAGGCGAACTACAAGGACGGGGCGCTCAAGGTTTTTGCCCTGGCCAATCCCGCCGCCCTCTCGGCCTATCGCGTCTCGGAGGGAGACTCCGTGCCGGGCGAAAACACGCTTGTCATCGGGGGCGCAGAGGCCGCCATGATGCGGCGAGAGGGTCTCTTCAAAAGACAGGGGGACACGATTACGGGTCTCTTTGGGATCGATCCCGTTATCGGCGGTGTGCTCAAGAGGACCTTCGGGCTCATGGATGATATGCATTTTGTCTCGAAGTCCGAATACGAGAAAATAGAGGGAGAACAGGACCGGCTCTTCATCGCAATTAAGGATAACAAATCTCCAAAGCTCTTTTTTGTCCTCGCCGAGGGGGGAGATCCCCCGATAGCGCTCCCGTTTGCGGAAGGATCGCTTTCCGACTATTCCGTCCGGGAAATAGGGGGGAAACGATACTACCCCGTCATACTCGGCGCCGACGAGGCTGCCATGATGAAGTTTGAGCGGCTCATCGCTCAATCGGGGGACACGTTGGACGGGTTCTTCGGAAACGATGTATTCATCGCCGGGGTGCTTAAGAAGACGAACACGATAATCGATATGGCACACATTAGTCCTCTGGCTCCGGCTGATATCAGATAAAGACACGAGGAGATCGGGAAGATGGAAAAGACGGTTCTCACCATAACGGGCATGACCTGCGCTAACTGCGTTGCCACCGTTACCAAGGCCCTCTCGAAGACCGAGGGGGTGAGCGAGGCCAGCGTCAACTTTGTGACGGAAAAGGCGACGGTCGCCTTCGATGAAACGAAGATCACGACCGATAGACTGATCTCTATCGTTCAGGACAGGGGATACGGGGCGGCGCTTTATAACCCGGGGGCCGATCTGGCCGAACAAGAAGCGGCGCAAAGACATGAAATTGCCGAGATCAGGAACCTCTTTCTGTTTAGCCTGCTTCTGGCGGTCCCGTCGTTTATCATCTCTATGGTCCTCATGTGGGCGGGAGTCATGATCCCCTACAAGGACTTTATCCTCTGGGTCCTGGCCACGCCGGTACAGTTTATCGTCGGCGCCCGATTCTACCGGGGGATGTGGGGAGCCCTCAAGAATAAGACCGCCAATATGGATACGCTGATCGCCACCGGCACCAGCGCGGCCTACTTCTACAGCCTCTGGGTGCTGTTGTTCGATCCGCTGTCTCATCAGTATTTCGAGACGTCCACGATCCTCATTACGTTCGTCATCCTCGGTAAATACCTCGAGGCCGCCGCCAAGGGCAGGACGTCGGAGGCGATAAAGAAGCTGATGGAGCTCTCCCCGAAGATCGCCGCCGTCCTTCGGGACGGCACAGAGATCAAAATCCCCATTGAACAGGTCCGCGTGGGGGATCAGATCATCGTGCGGCCCGGCGAGTCCGTCCCCGTGGACGGTGCGATCGTCTCCGGAGGAGTCGGCGGTCGACGAGAGCATGATTACCGGCGAGAGCATCCCGGTGGATAAGACGGTAGGGGATATCGTCATCGGGGGGACGATGAACAGGAGCGGGTCCTTCACCTTTACCGCCGGTAAGGTCGGTGGTGACACGACGCTGGCCCGGATCATCCGGCTCATCGAAGACGCCCAGACCGCCAAGGCGCCGATCCAGCGATTCGCCGACGTGGTGTCGGCCTATTTTGTGCCGGCGGTCATTGGTGCTGCGATCCTGACGTTTCTGGTCTGGTATCTCGTGGTGGGCCGTGAGTTCTGCGTTTGCCCTTATGGCGGCCATCGCGGTGCTGGTCATCTCGTGCCCCTGCGCGCTGGGCCTTGCCACCCCCACCGCCATCATGGTCGGTACCGGGCGGGGAGCCCGGGAGGGGATCCTCATCAAGGGGGGAGACGTCCTGGAGACCGTGCATAAATTGAAATATATCGTTTTCGACAAGACCGGCACGATCACAACGGGCAAGCCCGCCGTTACCGATATTATCTCCCGTCGACTCCCTGTCGGACGGCCAGGTGCTGTCTCTTGCGGCCTCTCTCGAAGCACAATTCGGAACACCCGTTAGCCGAGCCGATCGTGGCGCTGGCAAAAGAGCGGGGGATGCAGGATCGATCGGCGTCACGGATTTTGCCGCGGTGGCCGGCGCGGGAGTTACCGGGAAGATCAACGGGAAGACGTATCGGCTGGGCAACGTCAGGCTCATGGAGCAACAGCGCGTCAACCTGTCGCCGGTTTCCGAAAGGATCTCCGCACTTGAGCGCGAGGGCAAAGACGGCCATGGTGCTGGCCGAGAGCGGCCGTGTGCAGGGGATCGTCGCGGTGGCAGATACCATAAAAGAAACCTCTCACGCCGCAGTGTCGACCCTCAGGAAGATGGGAATAGAGACCTACCTGATGACCGGCGACAATGAAGCGACCGCCAAAGCCATCGCCAAACAGGCTGGCATCAATCACGTCTTTGCCGGGGTGTTGCCGGCCGACAAGGCCGCCTACGTGGCCGGGCTTCAGAAGAAAGGGACGGTGGCGATGGTCGGCGACGGGATCAACGACGCCCCGGCGCTGGCCCAGGCCGATATCGGGATTGCCATGCGCAGCGGCACCGACGTTGCAATGGAGGCCGGAAATATCGTGATTATGAAAAATGAGCTTGCCGATATCCCGCGCTCTATCCGGCTTTCCCAGGCCACGATGTCCAAGATCAGGCAGAACATGTTCTGGGCGCTTATCTACAACACCATCGGCATCCCGATCGCGGCGCTGGGTCTGCTCAACCCGATCATCGCCGGCGGGGCGATGGCCATGAGTTCGGTGTCGGTGGTGACCAATTCGCTGCTATTGAAATTCAAAAAATTATGAGGCGGGTTATGAAACGACGTGCTTTTTCGATAGTCGTGATACTGATCTCCCTTCTCTTTTCGGTTGCGGGCACGTCCCGGGCGGCCACAAAGACGGTAACGGCCGATGCGGCCGGCGCCGTAACCGTACCGGTTTCGGACGTTTCCACGACGGCACGCTACTACGAGTTCTCAGACGGCGCGACCACAATACGGTTTTTCGCGGTACTGGGCGCCGATAAAAAACCGCGTGTCGCCTTTGACGCCTGCGAGGTCTGCGGCGGGAAGCTCGGATATGAGCAGCGGGGGACCGATATCCAGTGCCGTGCGTGCGGGAGGGTCTTTCGGATCGACGATGTCGGGACAAAAAACCGCACCTCCGGCTGCTGGCCGTCGTATTTACCCCACAGCGTAAAAGGTGCGAACATCGTGATCAAGGCCGACGATCTTATCAGGGGAAAGGCCCTCTTCCGGTAGGGGCGTCCCGCCTTACCGTGACTCCGAGCTGCTTTTGCGCGGTCGGTGTTCGCCCGCGTCCGCTTTCGGATCGTGTAACGGCTGCCTCATTAATGGCTTGTCAAATAGTGGGGACATGCTACAATGCGGCTGTCGGCCTTCCATTCAGATGCGCCGGAGGTTTTACGCCCGTAGTCTCCGAACGAGTCGGGTAATGAATTCAATCCAGAGGGTCAAGGCAGCGATCCATTTTACGGGGCCCGACCGCGTCCCGGTTTTTATACCGGGGCTTGCGGACGTGGCCCCGCTTGTGCCGCTTCCGCCGAAGAAATGGCGGCCGGGTTACGCCGAGGACGAAGAAGGGCTCTTCCCGTACATCGGCGATGACCTGTTCGTCCGGTTCGGGCTCTGGCGGTGGAAGCGGCCGAAATGGGCGAAGGCTCCCCGCTTCACAAACTGGATGTCGATATTCCGGGAGGAAATTGACGAGTGGGGCGTAATCTGGGGGCGGGACGGAAAGGCCGCCTCCATCGGCCATCCTATCAGGCCCGCCCTGGCGGACTGGTCCCGGTATGACGAGTACGTCGCCCGATACGATCCAGATCCGGCCGATCGGTCCCGCTATCGGTTTTTCGCCGCTGCCTCCAGGATACTTGCCCGGCGGCGCTATCGAATGGCGATCCTCGATAACCTCGGCCCGTTTTCGCTGGCCTCCAATATCCGGGGATTCAACGATTTTTTGATCGACCACAGGAAAAATCCGCAACAGCTCAGGCGGCTGCTTGGCCGTCTTACTCGTTATTACTGCGCGGCCATCGACGCGTGGGTGGCAAGCGGCGCCGCTCCCCACGGTTTTTTGATCTACGATGACCTGGCCGACCAGCAGCGGCCCTTCATGAACCCCGCTCTCTTTGCCGAGTTCTACGAGCCGGTCTTCCAGCCCATCATCGAGCACGCTCACCGGCTTGGATGTGAAGTCCATCTTCACTCCTGCGGAAATATCGATTCGCTGATACCGTTACTTATCGAGTGGGGCCTGGATGCCCTCGAGCTCGACTCACCCCGCATGACCGGTTATCAGAACCTTGCCCCGTTCCGAGGCATGATCATGATGTGGGGGTGCGTTAATATCCAGACAATCTACCCCCGGGGCACACCGGAGGAATGCGAGCGCGAGGTGTGGCACATGGTCAGAAACCTCGGTACGAAGGAAGGCGGGTTTGGCGCCTATTTTTATCCCCAGCCGAACCACATCGGCGTGAGAAAGGATAATATACGGGCATTCAGTCGTGGATTGAAAGCCTACGGCGTTTATCGGAGTATCCCGGCGTCCTGGTGGGACGATCCATTGCCCGGGACCTGGGAAAGCGACGTGGTGCCTCCCCTGCCGGGACCGGTCTGAGGGACGGCGGACAGCGCGATTATCGAACGGCCTCACAAACGCCCCAAACCGGATCAGGTAGTTACCCTATTGCGGCGGATTAGCGCCGTCACGGGGAGAATCGTATGAAAAAGGCGCGTACCCAATCGGAGGCCCTCCTGCAGGCGGTGTTCGATTTTACCGGCGTTGCACTGGGTATGGCCGACCGAAACGGCCGATGGCTCAAGACAAGCGCGGCCTTTTCCCGGCTGCTCGGCTATACCCAAGAGGATCTTTCGGCCCTCACGGACCGTGATATTACCCACCCTGACGACCGTGAGCTTACCGAGAGATATATGGCCGAGATGGCCGAGGGCACACTCGATTCCTACCGTACCGAAAAACGCTACGTTCATAAGAATGGGGATACGGTGTGGGCCGACGTCTCCCTCACCGCCGTTCGCGACGATGACGGCAGCCTGAGCGTCGTAGTCGGCGCGCTGGTAGATATTACGGAAAAGAAGCGGGTCCAGGAGCGGCTCCTGGCGTCCCAGAAGATGGAGGCCATCGGGATGTTGGCCGGCGGCATCGCCCATGACTTCAATAACATCCTCGCGACCATTCTCGGGTATGCCTCCTTTCTAAAGGGTAAGGCAGCCAAGGACGACCTCTTTTTTGGGGGATTGGAGGCTATCGAGGATTCGGCGGAGCGCGCCGCCGGGCTTACCTCTCAGATACTGGACTATTCGCGCCACCCGAAGATGGAGATCGAGACCTTTTCCATTAACCGGGTTATCGCCGGTATCAACAAACTGATACAGAAGACGTTTGATAAATCGATCACGATCGTGGTGGAACTGGACGAGGGCATCAGCAGCGTAAATGCAGATATGGCACAGATAAAGCAAATGGCGTTGAGCCTCTGCATAAACGCCCGGGACTCTATGCCGAAGGGCGGGGTGCTGACCATCAGGACGTTCATGCTCGACGCTCCCGATGATGGGATCCGATTGGGGGACGCAGTACCGCCGGGCCGATACGCATGTATGACGGTCTCAGACACGGGTACAGGAACGGACATGGAGGCCCGAAGGGGGATACTGCAGACCTCCTTTTCCAGAGAACCGGGCACGGAGATCGGGGGATCTGCACTGTCCGTCGTGTATGGAGTTGTAAAGAGACACGGCGGCTGGATAAACGCGACCAGCCGGGTCGGCACCGGTACGGAGTTCACCTTTTTACTTCCCGCGTCGCACGAGAAGGGGGCCGCACCGATTGTGGAATCGGTGGCCGGTTTAGGAGGGACCGAAATGATCCTTGTTATCGATGACGAAATCCAGATAGTCCAGATGATCCACCGGTTGTTAACGGATGCCGGTTATCAGGTCCTCGATGCGTATTCCGGCGCCGACGGGATTCGGATCTTTAAGGAGAAGGTAAATGAGATCGACCTGGTTTTGCTGGACATCATGATGCCCGGGATGGGGGGCGAAGATGTAATGAAACAACTCCTCCGGCTACGACCGGACACCAAGGTCCTGTTGGTTAGCGGATTCAGCGAGCAGGAGCGGCACCAGGCCCTTATGAACATGGGAGCTTTGGGATTCGTCGCAAAACCTTTCAACATACACGAGCTTCTCAGGGAGATTCGGAACATCCTTGGATAAGGGAATCATGGTTGCGGGAGGGTGGGCCGATCGAGGACTGAACAGACATAACGGCGGGGGACGACCGATGCGCTCGTGCGCGTCGATGGGGCCGCTAAGGTATAGGGGGAAAGGCTGCGTATCGTTCGGTTCGGGCGGCATTTTTTTGTTGACATAACCGCTATACTTTGCTATATTGCCAAATAGGAAAGCAATGCGGCACCCGGAGGAGACATCGTTAATGGACCCCAAGACGCGGACATACTACGAGGCCAAGACGCGCATCTTCAAGGCGCTGGCTCACCCGACCAGGCTCTTTATCGTTGATGAACTGGGCCGTCGAGAGCGGTGTGTCCTCGAGTTAACCGAAATGATCGGCGCGGACATGTCCACCGTCAGCAAACACCTTTCCATCCTGAAGGGTGCCGGTATCATCGATGACGAAAAACGGGGGACGCAGGTTTTCTACACTTTGAAGACGCCGTGCGTGCTCAATTTCTTCTCGTGCGTTACGGACGTGCAACAATCCGTGATCGAGCAAGACAAGAGAGCACTTGGCGTGGCTAAGGGGGGAGGCCGTCACTCCCGGTGATGAGAGGGTGTCTAAAAAAGTTTCGTGTTTGTTCGAGGCTGTTTTTCATTGTGGGAAAGCTTTTTTTTCTCAGCAATGGTGGCCGCTTGGGAAACTAGCCAAGTTTAAAGGGACTTCAAATGAACTGGAAACAAGAATATAAGATCCTGCTCGGCATGATAGCCGTCTTTATCGGCTTTTACTTCCTGCCGATTGGTGCACCAAGGTTTGACAACGCGGTCTTCGAGGCGCTCGCGCTGGCCAAGTGGTACACGCGGGAGCACGTACTGCTCTGCCTTATCCCGGCGTTTTTCATCGCCGGGGCCATCGCAGTGTTCGTGAGCCAAGATTCGGTCATGAAATACCTCGGCGCGGGCGCCAACAAGGTCCTGGCCTACGGGGTGGCCTCGGTCTCCGGCTCGGTATTGGCGGTCTGTTCCTGCACGGTGATGCCGCTCTTTGCCGGGATCTACCGGATGGGGGCGGGGCTGGGACCGGCCTCGGCCTTCCTCTACTCGGGGCCGGCCATCAACGTGCTGGCGATCATCCTCACGGCGCGCATCCTGGGTCTTGAGCTCGGCGTCGCCCGGGCGGTCGGCGCGATCGTATTTTCAATCGTCATCGGACTTTTCATGCACCTCTTTTTCAGGAAGGAAGAGGTCAGTCGCACCGCTGCCTTTACGGCTATGCCTGCCTCCGAACCGAAGAGGACACTGTGGCAAAACGGCCTCTTCTTCTTCGTGCTGGTGGCAATCCTCATCTTCGCTACCTGGGCCAGCCCCGAGGGGGCGACGGGACTCTTCGCCCTTATCGCCTCGGTGAAGTGGATACTCGTTGGTCTATTCGCGGCGGGCCTGGGGGCTATCCTGGTTCTCTGGTTCGAGGTGAAATGGTATTGGATCGCCGCGGCCGCTGCGGCCGTCGCGGTGGCGGCATTAGCTGCACCGGGCTATCCGCTGATCCCGTTTATCGTCGGCGTTGCGGGTCTGTCTCTCATAACCGCTCTAAATAAAAAGGAAGCCAATACGTGGTTCTCCTCGACGTGGGACTTTGCCAAGCTGATACTGCCGCTGCTCCTATTGGGTGTGTTGGTCGCGGGATTCCTGCTCGGCCGCCCCGGACATGAAGGGATCATCCCCTCGGCATGGGTCGCGTGGGCCGTAGGGGGTAACTCGCTGTGGGCAAACCTCTTTGCCTCGGTGGCGGGGGCCTTCATGTATTTTGCCACGCTCACGGAGGTGCCTATCCTCCAGGGGCTTATCGGGGCGGGAATGGGAAAGGGCCCCGCGCTGGCGCTGCTGCTGGCGGGCCCGGCGCTCTCGCTGCCCTCGATGCTGGTCATCAGGAGCGTCCTGGGGACGAAAAAAACCGTCGTATACGTGACGCTGGTGGTCGTCCTTTCGACGGTCGCGGGGATGCTATACGGTTGGATATTCGGGTAGTTTTTCAGAAACGTGACTACGATACGGTCAACATGGATCGTTCAGGATAAAAAGGAGAGGCAATGAAAAAGATACAGATTCTCGGTATGGGATGCGCCAAATGCAACCGGCTGCAAGAAAACGCCGAGACGGCGGCGAAATCGCTCGGTATCGACTACGAGATCGAGAAGGTAAACGACATCGACAGGATCACGTCCTTCGGCGTTATGGTGACGCCGGCGCTGGCTGTCGATGGAGAGGTGAAGGCGGCCGGGAAGCTCCTGACGTCCGATGAGATAAAGGAATTGCTGAGATAATTACCGGGAGACGGTATACCCTGCCGAATCGGCGGGATTCGGATTTGGATTCATGCAGTCTTTATTGAGGAGTAGCACATGAGCTCGAAAGAAGGTTGTCAATGCGGTGAGGGTACAAGACTGATCTTCCCCTGCTCGGGATCGGCCGATGTCGGGGCAATCGCCGACCGGGCCGGCCGAAAGCTGACCAGTGACGGTGTGGGTAAGATGTCGTGCCTGGCAGGCATCGGCGGCGGGGTCTCGGGCATGATCGAATCGGCCAAGGGAGCATCCGGAATCCTCGCCATAGACGGGTGCCCCATCGACTGCGCGAAAAAGACGCTTGAGAAAGCCGGCATCAGCGGATTCCTCCACCTCAGGGTAACCGACCATGGATTAAAAAAGGGGGAGTCTCCGGTCACCGACGAGAATATTAAGGGTATCGCGGATAGGGGCGCGGCGCTGCTGGCGCCGTAGAGCAGGCAAGGAGATGATGAATGAAAGTGGAATCCAGAAATAAAATAAACAGCCCCCACATTTTTCCAGTGACCAGAACTGTTCTATTCGTATTGATCGTATTCATAGTGACAGGCTTATTGTCTGTCTCTGTAATACGGCACGGCGTGGTCTTAGACAATGGCATGCCAGGCGGTAACACCGCCCTCGCTGCAGACTCGTTTCCCGTCCTGATTGACCTGGGGGCCGACCGGTGCGTGCCCTGCAAGATGATGGCGCCGATTCTTGAGGAGCTCAAGAAGGAATACAAGGGAAAACTTGACGTCGTCTTTTACGATGTCTGGAAAGACCCCGCCCCCGCCGAGAAATACGGGATACGCGGGATACCGACGCAGATCTTCCTCGACGAAAACGGAAAGGAGCTCTATCGTCACGCGGGCTATTTTTCGAAAGAACAAATCCTCAATAAATGGAAAGAACTCGGGTATGATTTCTAGCATGAGCACTACACACCCGCGCAGACCGGAGGGACCGCGCGATGAGGAGTCCCATTGATGAAACCGAAGACAATAGTCACCATCATTCTGCTGCTGTTCGTCGCGGCCAGCGTTGTCTATCTCGTTCTCGGCGAGATCGGCGGCAAACGGGACGCTGAGCTCACACCGGCGGCCGGAACGCCCGACGAGCCTGCGGCAGGCGCTCCCGACTCGTCCGCACCTCCGGCAAAGACGCCGACGGCCGCGCTTCCCGCGGAAAAAGCCTCGCCGGATACGTATGTCAATGTCTACTACTTTCACGGAAACTACCGCTGCGTCACCTGCCGGACGATCGAGATGTACACCCGGGAGGCCATAAACGAGGGATTCCTCGCCGAGTTGGGCAACGGGAGCCTCCATATCCGTATCCTCAACATGCAGGACCCGGAAAACGAGGCATACGTGAATGACTTTGGATTGGAGTACTACATCGTGGTACTCGAAAAAGTAGTTGACGGCAAACGGGCTGAATGGAAGAAGCTGGAGGGGGTATGGGACCTTCTCAATGACAAGGACGAGTTCAAGAAATACGTCGTGAGCGAAACACGGAACTACCTGAAGGGAATCGACCGATGACAGACCTTATCGTTGCCGTTGCCTCCGCGTTCTGGCTGGGGGTCCTCACCACCGTCAGCCCCTGCCCCCTGGCGACCAACATCGCCGCCGTATCCTACGTCGGAAGAAACGTCACAAGCTCCTGGAGAGTCTTTCTTTCCGGCCTTCTCTACACGCTGGGGAGAACCGCGGTCTATGTTATCATCGGCGTGATCCTGGTCAAGAGCCTGCTTGGCGGCCGTGAATCTATCCTTTTTTCTCCAAAATAACGTCAACAAGATTCTCGGACCCATCCTCATCGTCGTGGGGATGATCCTGGTCGGGTTGATCAATTTTAACGTCTCCGGCTTCGGCCAGAGCAAACGCCTTGAGCGATGGGTTGACGCACTGGGCTTGGGAGGGGCGTTCCTCCTGGGCGCAGTATTCGCCCTCTCGTTCTGCCCGGTATCGGCGGCGCTCTTTTTCGGAAGCCTCATCCCGATTGCCCTCGCGTCGGGGTCCGGCCTTATAGTCCCATCCGCGTACGGGGTGGCGACCGGTCTCCCAGTGCTGGTCTTTGCGGTGCTGCTGGCCGCGGGCGTTAAGCAGATGAGCTCGATCTTCAATAGGGTCGCCCGGTACGAGCTCTGGATAAGGCGGCTGACCGGCGTGATCTTCATCCTCGTGGGGATCTATTATTGCCTGATATACATATTCCGGATATACGGGTAAAATAGTATATGGATAATTGTGCGGTTAGTCCCGGTAATAGGAGAACGGCATGAAAAAGACTCAGACAGAGGAAAAGCGGCTATCGTTTGTCGATCGCTACCTGACGCTCTGGATATTCATCGCCATGGGCCTGGGCATAGCAATCGGCACCTTCTGGCCCCTGGTGACCGATTTCATCTCCGGGCTCCAGGTGGGAACGACATCCATACCCATCGCGGTGGGTCTCATCCTGATGATGTACCCGCCGCTTGCCAAGGTTAAGTACGAGGAAATGGGCAGAATCTTTCAGCACAAGAAGCTCCTTGCCCTCTCGCTGGTGCAGAACTGGATCGTCGGGCCGCTGTTCATGTTCGGGCTGGCGATCCTGTTTCTTCACAACTATCCCCATTACATGATCGGCGTTATCCTGGTCGGGCTTGCCCGCTGCATCGCCATGGTTATCGTCTGGAACGAGCTGGCCGGGGGCGACCGGGAGCTGGCGGTGGGGCTGGTGGCGTTCAACGCCGTCTTCCAGGTGCTCTTTTATGCCGTCTTTATTTTCCTTTTCATCACGGTCGGGCTCAACCGGCTGGGGCTGGTGGAGGGGATCGATGCGCGCATCTCGTTTTGGGACGCGGCCAAGACCGTCTTCGTCTACCTCGGGATACCGTTCGTCGCGGGCATCGTTACGAGGTTCTCACTCCTGAAGCTAAAGGGAAAGCGGTGGTACGAGGATATCTTCGCCCCGCGGATCGGCCCGATCACCCTTGTCGCCCTGCTGTTTACGATCGTCGTAATGTTTTCCCTCAAGGGCGCCTACATTATCCAGCGGCCCCTGGACGTTTTGATTATCGCCGTGCCGCTGGTCATTTATTTCCTGGTCATGTGGTTTGCGACGTTCTTTATAGCCAGGAAGATAGGCGCCAACTATGGACAGACAACGGCGGTCTCGTTCACGGCCGCCAGCAACGATTTCGAGCTGGCCATCGCGGTGGCGGTGGCGATCTTCGGGATATCGTCAAACGAGGCATTCGCGACGGTCATCGGGCCGCTCTTGGAGGTCCCGATCCTGATTGCACTGGTTAACGTGGCCTTCAAGCTCAGGAAACGTCTGTTCGCGGGGGCGTGACCGGGACGGCGCGGTGCGGCCGTCCCCGGCCGGCGGGTTTCGGGTTATCGCCCGGATTACGGGGTATTCGGGAGCTTCTCGACGCCGAGGATATTCCTATCCGTGTCGATGACAAAGCGGTAGGCAGTGCTCGCTACGGGGGTATACCGGACCTCCCAGCCCTCGTCATCACCGGCGCCGGTATATTCGAACGTTCCGGAAAGCTCGGTGTCGATGAGCTCGACGGTCCCGTCGCCATTTACATCCTCAAGGCGTATCTCGTGATCTCTGATCGGGTCCTTATCCCCGAATTGACTCCAGACCTCGTGAAACGCGTAGCCCGTCCCGTCGACATTATAGATGGTCGTGTCGCGTCCGCCCTTCAGGCTCACGAGGGTATGCCGGACGAGGAGAATCCCGCCGGTCAGCCAGCGGTTGAGGGTATAGAGGACCTCGGACGTACCGTCGCGGGCGATATCCACCGTCAGAAAGCTCACCTCATCGGACTGGTCGATCATGAGGGCCGGGGTCCATCGCGAGCCGTAGCCGAGGAGCCAGAGCTCCCCGGGGAGCGCTACGTGGGGCTGATTGTCGTCGATGAAGGCGACGATTGCCTCAGCGGCCCCCGGCCGGGTAAAAGAACCTTCGGCAATCGTCACCGAATCGGGATTGACCGCGAAGAAATCCCCCTCACCCTCGGTGCTCTTGACCGAGAGTAATATCTCGCGGATGGTATCGGCCGACAGTCCCTGCGGCGCGGCGAGACAATAGAGCGAAATAGATAGAACCGCAAGGCCGGCCAGGGCCGCGATCGCCGGGGACTTCTTCATCATCCTTCCTCCAGGAAACAAAGCTGTATTATTGATCTCGTCGGTCCGGGTCTGTACGGGCCGGTACGGTAGGGGGCATACGAGCACGGCCGCTTTCCGGCAGACCATATCCCTACATAGTATCATACCGCAGACGGTGCCGACCGTCAAAGCCTTTCCGGCCCGCCATTGAGCCAGCGGCGTCCCGACGCCCGACGGCGCATACTGCCCACGGTATCCGCGGCGGCTACAGCAGGCGCTTCTGACCCTCGATCTTCTTGATCGGGGCGATATCCTGGGTTACCTCGAGGCACCCGAGATAGGCGCCCGCTGTGTCGCGGACGGGCAGATAGCGGATATATATGAGCTTTTCTCCCATGGGGATCCAAAACTCCGCCATGGGAAGCGTGCCGTCCCTGAAGCCGTCAAGTATCGCCTGAACCTTGTCCATGCTCTTTTGGGGGTGGCAGTTCTGAACCGTGCGGCCGATGACCGCCTTGGCGCGGGGGAAAATACGGTCAGCGGCCTGGTTGAAATAGCGGACCGTGTTGTCCTTATCCACGAAGGTGATATCGACCGGCAGCGTATCGAGCAGCGCCGAAAGCTGTGCAACCGACAATGCCCCCGTCGGGAAGGTGACAGCGCCGCCGGTTAACTCGGCGCCGGCGGGGGGTTGGGAAGTGCCCGCCGCAGGAGATACCGGCGTGAAGCAGCAGTATCCGAGCTCATCGAATTGCCGCCGTATCTCCGGCCATTCCTGTTCCGGTACGGCCCGAAGCGCGGCGGGAAACAGGATCGTGTTTTCCTTGTTGAAATGGGAGGAAAGCAGGTCGGCAAGCGCCGAGGCCGTCTCGTAGAGCCGGTTGGCGAACTGCTCGAAAGGGGTTTCGTCCGGCTTTTCGATAAGAGGGGCAAGGCCCTTTTTCAGCTTACGGATTTCGTCGTGTTCGGCCCACATTACCTGAGTCGGCCCGGTTATCCCGTGCTTTTCCACGACCGGGAACAGGACGTTCTCTTCCCTCACGTAGTGGTTCTCGGATTCGATGAGATGATCGACCAGGTGGCGGATTTCCTCCGTATGGGGGGAGGCAAGCCGCTGGTCCCGGGAGCCCATAAGTGCGCCGGCTATCGTGACGAGACGCTCGGAAAAGTCGAGCATCAATTCGTGCTCTTTCATAAGGATGTGGATAGGGTGCCCCTCCGGCACGGGTATTGCCAGCTTCTTTTTTCCGACCTGATTATCGCTATGAACGTCGGTCATGGTATCCTCCTTTGTTATCGCGGGCGCCGTATCCGGATACCGCATACGCCGCCCGTATCGGTTATCCCCCAATAAAGATCCGGCCCGCCCTGATTTTGCCCGCTACGGTTCTAAAGACCTTTTCGATGATTATTTTCCATTGTTCCGGAGAACGGGGCGGTCCCTCGTCCTGGAGGTTGACCAGGGCGTCGGCATCCCAGATGATGCGAAACTCTATCGTATCGATATCCCCGGCGCGATGGTGGCTGCCGATGATGCGCGTGACATGCTCCATTGTTGCCTCGTCAATCGCAAGGCCCTCCATGATGCAGCGGGCGATCGGCGGGCCCAGCTCTTCCTGATACCGCGGCGCCGGTGATCCGTATATGCGCTCGGCCTCCTGTATCCCGATGTCGTGGAGAAGGGCGGCTGCGGTAACGACCAGCGGGTCTCCTCCCTCGATCTTTCGCAGCTGCTCGGCGTAGGTAGAGAACCGAGAGGGCGTGATTTATCCGCCTGGTGTCGTCGCCGAACTGGTCGAACATCGCCGCCATGAGCTCTCCCGGAAGGTGACCGGCGCGGCCCCGTCGGCCGTTTCGGGCGGACGCCCGAGGCATTCGGCGGCATGTCCGCACCACCCGGCGCAGCCAAGCCCCACCTTCGGGTTCTCGACTCGCCGTCCGCATCCGCACTTCCGGGAGACGTCGTCCTTGAAAAACTCCACCATGGCCCCGCAGGAAGGGCAGGCCACGGTGAAGATGTCGCCGGTCTTCCAGTATCTCATATCCTGTCCGGGGCAGTTACCGCGCGTCATATCGTGGCTCCTTGTTATCGCAGTATCGGACCTGCCGTCACTGCGGGGCGGTTTTAAACTGCCCCGCGGGCGTGATAGTGTCCGTCGCTCGTTATCGGGTCCCGCTCGATAACCGGGTCGCCCGTTCGGGTTATAATTGTCCGCGTGACCGGGATACTCATTCCGCTTTCGGCAACGGCCCGTTCGGCGATAACGAAAAGCCCGTTGCAGCAGGGGACTTCCATATGCGCCACGGTGATCGATGCGGGGCGGGCCTCCCGGATGATATCGGACAGGCGTTCGATTGAAAACTCGACGTCGTCGAATTTTGGACAGCCCAGCGCCACGCATCGGTTTTTCAACAGCCGATCGTGAAGGGTGGGGCATGCCGCGGCGGCGCAATCGGCCAGGAGCAGAAGGTCCGCTCCGGCGAGATACGGCGCCGCCGGATTGAGCAGCCTGAGCTTGATCGGCCAGTGGGCAAGCTCCGAGGGTTGGTCTGCGGGGTGCGGCCCGGCGTCGTCCCGTTTATCGGCTTTTTTGAGCGTCATCTCGTGGCTGCCGGGGCAGCCGCAGGCAAGCGTTTGCGGGGGGGTATGGGCCGGGATCGGCGCTTTTGCGTGGCGGCCGTCTGCATGCGGGCCGGGCCGGCCGGCGGGTTCGTTAAAGGCGGCGGCCTCCCGCTCGACGACGGTAATCGCCCCGGCCGGGCAGTCGCCAATGCAGGCGCCCAGGCCGTCACAATAAACGTCGCTTACCAGGCGCGCCTTACCGTCGATCAGCTGCAGGGCCCCCTCCGCGCATGCCGTAACGCAATTTCCGCAGCCGTCGCAGCGTTCGGAATCGATCTCAATGATCTTTCTTATTGCCATTATCGTCTCCAAAAACAAAGGTCGTATCTGAAATACGCGTATTGGTCAGGTAGCGCCTCATCTCTTCGTTGATTCTCCCGACCAGATCGCCGAATATACACTTTCCCTCCCCACAAAGGGGGGTCTCAAGGAGGCAGTCGTGCGGCAAGAATTTCCCCTCGATGGCCTCGTAGACGTCCATCAGGGGGGTCTGTTCGGCGCCGTTTGCCAGGACGAAACCGCCCTTCGGCCCCCGGGTGGATTGAACGAAACCCTGCCTGGCCAGTCTCCCGAGGACCTTTGCAAGGTGCGCCTCGGAGACGCGAAGGGTCGAGGCGATCTGCCCCGCGGAGAGCGGCCCTTGGCGATTACCGGCCAGTATCGCCATCGTATGTACGGCCAAAGAAGCGGCCTGGGAGATTTTGAGAAGGGTGGTCATCGATAATTCTCTTCATTCGGTCTATTTCGGTATTTAAGTAACATTATACTTAAATAGCATGGTCTGTCAAGTCCTTTTTTAGGTATAATGAAAAAAGAGGGGGTATCTTAAGGCCAAGGGCGGGGGTGTTGATATTGAGGTGACGTGCGGGTCCCGTTCGGGGCAGGATAGGGGCGCGTTATCGGCCGGTTTTGCAGTGTCGTCGGGTAGGCGCTCGTTTTACCGCATGAGCCCACGTATCCCCCGGGTCAAGCCGTCGACCGTCAGTTCGTACATCGGGAAGACCTCCTGAACCATCCCGATCGTGTCGGTACGGGGCCAGCTGTAGGCCGGGAGGGGATTGAGCCAGATCGTCTTCTTGAAGTGGTCGCGAATCCGGGCGAGCCACTCCATACCCGGGACGTCATTATAGTAGAAATAGTGAATCGCCCCGTTTCGGTTTAATAGCTCGGAGGGCGCCATGTCGGCGTCTCCGACGATGATACATTTGTATTCGGGGCCGAATTTCTTCAGAAAATCCCCGGTGGGAAAACCGGTCCGCCGCCGCATATCGGTATAGATGTCCTGATAGACGCAGTTGTGGAAATAGAAATAGTGGAGGTTCCGGATCTGCGCCTTGGAGGCGGAAAAAAGGCGTGATACGAGCTCCACGTAAGGGTCCATGGAACCCCCGGCGTCCATCAGTAACAGCACCTTGGCGGCGTTGGTAATGCTCTTGATGAAAACGAGGTCTATCTCGCCGCCGTCCCGCGCGGTCTTGTCAATCGTCTTTTCCAGCGAGAGTTCGTCTTCGGGCCCCTCGGGCAGGAGCGTCCTGAGCCGTGAGAGGGCCACGCGGATGTTGCGGGTGTCCAGGATGACGTCAGAATCGTAGTTCCTGAAGCGCCGCTCCTCGGCTATCTGGACGGCCCGCTTGTGCCGGGATTGCCCCTGGCCTATCCGTACCCCGGTGGGGTGGAAGCCGAAGGCCCCCTGCGTAGACCTGCCGCCCGTGCCGATCGCGCGGTTTCCCCCGGTATGCTCGTTATAATGCCCCTCCCGCCACTGCCGCTCGAAGTTTCGCCTGACCGTCTCCAGGTCGAGGGCCTCGATGGCCGCCATCTCTTCGGGGGTCAGCGCCAGCGCCTCGACTTTCTTGAGTCCTTTGAGTATCTCGTCTATGATTTGATCGGGTGTTTGTATCCCCTTGAAGTAAGAGGCAAACGCAAGGTCATATTTATCGAACTGGGACTCGTCCTTGACGAGAATAGACCGGGCAACGGAATAAAAACGATCGAGGCTTACCGCGGTAAGGTTCTTCGATAGCGCCTCGTGCAGGGCGATCCACTCGTGGAGCGTTACCGGGACACCGTGGGCCTTGAGCTCAAAGAAAAAGTCGGTGAACATGGATTACCCGCCGTAGCCGGCGGCGCTTGCCCGTCGGTGCCGGCTTGCCCGCCGTCTATCGATACTGAGTGCGGTACTTGTCATAAATCTTCTGGTTTTCCTTCTGGTGATCGAGGACGGCATAGTCTTCCCGCTTTTTGAGCAGGGCGCCCAGGAAAGGCATCGTTTCTTCCAACCGTTCGGGGAGAGATCCCGCCAACGATGAGCGCGCGCACCCAGTCGACAAGCTCGGAGGTGGAAGGCTTTTTACGGAGTGAATCGAGCGTTCGTATCCAGTAGAACTTCTTAAGGACGGCCGCCAGCAGTTCTTCCTCAATGTCGGGATAATGAACCCGAATGATGTCGATCATCAGCGGCTCGTCGGGGAATTCTATGTAGTGAAAGACGCAGCGGCGAAGAAACGCGTCCGGCAGTTCCTTTTCTGCGTTTGACGTAATGATGACGATAGGCCGGTGCTTTGCAGTAATCGTTTCATCGGTCTCGGGGATATGGAAGGTCATCACATCCATCTCGTTGAGCAGATCGTTGGGGAATTCGAGGTCGGCCTTATCGATTTCGTCGATGAGCAGCACAACCTGCTCGTCGGAGGTAAAGGCCCTCCCGAGCTTGCCCAGCTTGATATATTTTTTAATATCGGAGACGTCGCCTTCGCCGAACCGGGCGTCGTTGAGACGCTGGACGGTATCGTAGACATAGAGGCCGTCGCGGGCCTTCGTGGTGGACTTGATGTTCCAGACGATCATCTCTTTTTTCAGGTTCTCGGCAACGGAGTGGGCCAGCAGGGTCTT
Source organism: uncultured delta proteobacterium (assembly GCA_963735595.1). Lineage (GTDB taxonomy): Bacteria > Desulfobacterota > Zymogenia > Zymogenales > Zymogenaceae > JAFGAS01. The sequence goes on from CAVTLK010000005.1 coordinate 781,683, forward strand.
GCCGGTCCCCGGCTCACCCTTTACAAGCAGCGGCCGGGAGAGTGCGATTGCGACATTTACCGAATCCATCAGGTCTGGCGATGCGATATATGTCCCGGTTCCGGAGTAGGCGTTCATGGGTACCGTCCTTTTAGATCAATACATATCATAAAATTATACCAGTCCATCGATTTTTGTTCAAGGAGAAAAAGGCCGCGCGAATCGTCATACGTTCAAAAATATCTTGTAAATGTTCAAAGAAAAGGAATAGAATAGGCCAACATTTCGCGTGGCGCGGGTTGTGTCCCTGACAATTCATAAGCGAGACCTCGTGAGAAACCGCCGGTCATATCATCCCGGCCGGGCACGAGTTCTTCTCATCATATACCCGAACGCATGATACCTGACACCGTGTGAAACCAAATGGAACGCTCCGAGATCATCCGGACGTAAGACACCTATTCGGCCGATTGCGGCGGCAGAGGATTCTCTTATCATGAGTCCCAACCAGGGTATATCGTTTGATACCGCCCGAGCCCTGCGGCACCTCGGCGTCAAACCGGGGGACAGGCTCCTTGTCCATTCGAGCCTGAGGCTCCTCGGCTGGATACACGGAGGGGCGAACGCCGTTATTGATGCGATCCTTTCGGCCGTCGGCGAATCGGGTACGGTCATGATGCCCGCCTTCACGTTCCCCCCCGTGGAGGTATTCGACCCGGTCCTCACCCCGACGACTATGGGGACGATCGCCGGGGCCTTCCTGAGGCGGCCCGATGTGGTCAGAAGCATCCATCCGACCCACTCGGTATCGGTCTGGGGGGCTCACAAGGACCGGCTTGCCGCCGGGCATGAGACCGCCACCGCCCTGGGTGTCGGCTCCCCCGTGCATCTTCTGCTCGAGGAAGGAGGGGATAGTATCCTCCTGGGTGTGGGCCACTGGGCCAACTCGGCGGTTCACGTGGCCGAGGCGATCGCGCGAGTCCCCTACCTGGACATCCCCTACAACGATCAATACGCCTGCCCGTTGACCGCCCGCCTTTCCGACGGCTCGCTCAGACAGTTTCCGCCGACGGAAAATCCGGGCTGCAGCATAAATTTCACGGCCGTGGAACAACCCCTCAAACGGCGGGGGCTGATCACCTATCACCGACAGGGCGATGTCCTGGTTCAGCGGGTATCGGGGAGAGGGCTCCTGGAGCTGATACCGGAAATGCTCTCGATCGATCCCCTCTTTCTGCTCTGTTCATGGGATCTCTGCCCGTTTTGTCCGAACGTGAAACGATTATTTAACCATACTCAATACGGGGAGGTTTAGCAAATATGTGGGAGTCGTTTATTGTTGAGGTCCAGAAACAGATTAAGGAAACGGTCAATTCCGAGGGGCAGGCCATTAAAAAGGCGGCGGCCGTCCTGGTTGAGACCATAGAGATGGATGGGATTATCCATACCTTCGGGAGCGGACATTCGGCGCTCGTTGCTCAGGAAATCTTCTGCAGGGCGGGCGGGATTGTCCCGGTTAACGCGATCCTCGACCCCTCGTTCATGGTTTCCTACGGCGCTATGCGCAGCACGAACATGGAACGGTTGCCCGGCGCCGCCTCCATATCGCTATCCGGCCACCAGATCAGGAGCGGCGACGCGGCCATTATTATATCCAACTCGGGCAAGAACCAGGCCCCGGTCGAGATGGCCCTCAGGTTCAAGGAACTCGGTGTAAAGATCATCGCCGTGACAAGCATGGAACATTCAAGCGGCGTCACATCGAGCCACCCCTCGGGCAAGCGCCTGTTCGAGGTATCCGACGTCGTTATCGATAACCATGCGGCCATCGGCGACGCGGCCGTCAGTGTACCGGGGGTAAAGGCGCCGGTAGGTCCCACATCCACCATCATGGGATCGATCATCGTTCAGTCTATTATCGTCGAAGCCGTCGACATACTCGCGAAAAAGGGGAAGGCGCCGGCGGTCTTCGTTTCGGTAAATATGGAGATGACCAACCTCGAAGAGCTCAGCAGGGAATATATGAAATACCGGGGGAGGATCAGGCACTTCTGATGACGCAAAGGATCCGCGACACCCATATCGCCCTGTCACTGGTCCCGATCCCGGACGATCCGGCCGGGCTTTCGACCCGCTTCGTACTCGGGGGATGGATCGACGATATCGTTACGTCCGACGGGTATACCTTTTGTCCCCATGAGTTTCCGAACGACCGTATCTACGGTTTCGGATACCCGGACGAATTTATTACCCCCCTTTTCATCGGGGATCGGCCGGCGCTGGCCGATACCGCCCTTAAGATAGGCGTCGGGTTTATCAACCTGGTGAAAGCCGGTACCTATCACTTCTGCGATGAGCCGGGAGTCAGGGAGGTCCTCCCGTGGAAGATACAGAGGACCGGCGGCGGGCTGCGGCTTGTTCAGGAGGCCGCCGTTGCGGGGGTCGGCTACACGCTCAAAAAAGAGATCCGGCTCATGGGCGATCGACCGGGATTTACCGTTTCATGGGCGCTCACGAATTGTTGTGCCGACCGACCTATCCAGACCCTCTGGTACTGGCACCCCTTTGTCGCCCCCGGGGGAATGGGCGCACGCTGCTTTGTGAAGCTGCCCGAAACCCTCGTGCCCGCCTACGAGTTCCTCAAGCCGCTTACCGCCGACCCCCGGGGTGGGCTCCGCCTGCCGGACGATTTTTCGGAGCTCCCCACGCAGCTTCTCGAATTCACCCCGGCCGATAACGGGCTGGTTAACCGGTTTGAGCTGGGCAATATCAATCACGACAAGAGGCTCGTGGTCGTCGGGGATTTCCCGCTCGGCTTTCTCAGAATCTGGTACGAGCGCCGGGTCTTTTCCGTAGAGCCGTTCTATCACCTCTCTCTGATGCCGGGAGAAACAAGGTCGTGGTCGATTACGGCCACTATTGTCAATTAAACGTTTGTCAGGAGGACGGTATGGCACAGGACGTCGTCAAGCGCCTCTCCAATAAGGAGGTGTTCTTTTATAACTGGGGGTCTATTTCGCTAAACTTCGTCGAGGGAGTCCTGTTTACCTGGATCATGTATTTCTATGCCCCTCCCCCCGATTCGGGAAGACCCGCATTTATTCCGATCATTGCGACGGGAGTGATCCTGACTATCGGAAGGGTCTTCGACGCGATCACCGACCCGCTGATCGGCCACCTCTCCGATAACACAAAAAGCCGCTGGGGACGGAGGAAGCCCTTCATAATTTTCGGGACACCCTTCATGATCCTTTTCTTTCTCCTCCTCTGGCTCCCGCCGGTATCGGGCGTTTCCATGGTGAACGTGGTGTATCTTATGGTGATCTTTCTCTTTTACTTCCTATTTTATACGGTCATCGGCATCCCGTATGACGCGGTGCTGGCCGAGATCGCCCTTACCTCGGAAGACCGCGTCAAGCTTACTTCCTGGAAGTTGATCTATGCCATTATCGGTTTTCTGTTGGTGGCAATTATTGCGCCCGGCCTCTTCCAGAACCTGGGAGCCTTCAAGATGGCGCTGGTTACAGCGGCCGTGGGCCTGGTGACCATGTACCTCTGTCTGCCGGGGATCAAGGAACTGCCCGTGGAGTTTTCCCGGGCCGACGTGCAGATCGGCTTTTGGGACGCCTTTAAGGCCACTTTCAAGAACGCGCAGTTTCTCTTCTTCGGCGTGGCCATCATCGCGCTTTACATGTGCTACGAGGTGCTCCTGGTGGTCATCCCCTATTTTGTCACAGTCATCGTGGGCAAGGAGGAGGCATTCGTCATGTACTACCAGGCCGAGTTCATCCTCTGCATGGTGGCCTCAGTCCCACTCTGGATGTGGCTCTCCCACCGCTACGGCAAGCGCCGCATGCTCCAGGTTGTATCGCTGCTTCTGGCAGTCATCTTTCCTATTAACTTCTTTGTTGGCGCCGTCCCCGGTATTCCGGTCATGATCCAGGCCTTTATCTTTTTCCCGCTGGTTAGTATCCCGCTCGGCGGCTTTATGATACTGGTCTACGCCATGATGGGAGATATCGTTGATTACGACCAGATGCAGACAGGAAAACGACGCGAGGCGATGTACTACGGGGTTTTCGGTTTTTCCCGAAAACTCGGATTTGCGCTGTCTACGCTGATACTCCCGGTGCTCTTTAAGACCTTCGGGTATACCAGGGCCAATCCCCTGGGGATACGGCTCGTATGGGTCATGCTCGGCGTTTTCTCATTGATCGGATTTTTCGTCCTGCTGGGCTATAAGCTCGGCGACAGTCCCGAAGAGACACGAAAGATCATGGGCATAAGGGAGCAGTAATGGGCAGGGAGATCCTCATATCGATAGACGGCGGCGGTACGCACACCACGGCGATCGCCGTTGACCGAACCGGCCGGATTATCGGCAAAGGGGCGGGCGGGCCGGCGAACCACGTACTGGCGCCCATCGAGGTGGTCAAGGCGTCGCTTCGGGACGCCATTACGGGGGCAGTCCGGACCGCAGCGATACTGCCATCGGACGTGGCCATTATCGCCGGGGATACCGCGGGCATCGGATATTTGCGGGAGGGCGCCGAGTACGTCGAGGGGCTCATCGCCGGGCTTTTCCCCGATATACCGGTCTACCTGGTCGGGGATATGGTGGCCGGTTTTTTCGGTGCGCTCTCCGGCGGCCGGGGGGTAGTGGCAACCGCCGGGACCGGCTCGTCGATCTATGGGCGGAACGAACAGGGCGAGGGGCTGCAATCGGGCGGATGGGGGCATATCCTGGGTGACGAGGGCAGCGCGTACGACATCGTAGTCGCGGGGCTTCGGGCGGCAGCCCGCGCCTACGACGGGCGGGGGACGCCGACGACCTTGACCTGTGCCTTTCCGAAGCACTTCGGCCTGCCGGATATGATCGGCGTGGCGGTCACGATCTACGTCGATAAGACCATGACGCGCGACAGGATCGCCGAGGCCGCCCGCGTGGTTACCGAACAGGCCGATAAGGGAGACGCCGTGGCACGCGCTATCATGGAGGGGGCAGGGCGCGAGCTCGCCCTCGGAGTCGTTACGGTGGCCGGGAAGCTCGGGTTTACCGATGAACGGCTTGAGGTTTCCTGGTCGGGGAGCGTCTTTCTGGCCGGGGACGTCATTATCGCGCCCTTTTCGGAGGCGGTCCTGAAACAGTGCCCGGCGGCACAGATCACGCCGCCCGTCATGCCCGCGGTGGGCGGAGGGGTGAGGATCGCCTGCGAGAGGCTCGGATGGGATTATGAGCCGATGAAAGAGACGCTCGTTCGAGACCTCCGATGACGGCGCGGTTTCGCGCGTCGGCGGCCGTGATCGACGTGACGCCGCCGATCGGCTTCCCCCTCGGCGGGTACATGCTTCGGACAGGCGTTTCGACCGGGACCCTCGATCCGATCCTCGCCCGCCTTCTCCTGCTGACCTCTGGCGATGATGCGCTGCTTCTGATATCGCTGGACTGGGTACATATCGACGGCCGCTGGTCCCGGGGCGTCAGACGGTCTATCGAGACCGAGACGGGGATCAGCGGAGACAGGATTATTATCACGGCCACCCATACTCACTCGGGCCCGGCTGTTTTCAGGTCCTTCAACACCGTCGTGGATGGGGAACCCGCCTATCTTACCGGGGTCTCCGAAAGGATCGTCGAGAAGGCCGGAACGCTCATGGCGGCGGCACGGGACGTAACGGCGCTGTTCGGCTCGAGCAAAGTCACCGGGATCGGTGCACACCGGAATGACCCGGGACTTACCGTCGATGACGAGCTTTCAGTACTGACACTGAGAGGGACCGATACTGCCGCCGTCGGCCGGGCAATCGCCTACGGCTGCCACCCGACTCTCCTGGGTCCGGACAATCTCCTCTTTTCCGCGGACTGGGTGGGGCGCGGGCTTGCCGCCCTCGATCGTCAGCGGGGGGGTGTATCGGTTTTTATCAACGGGGCGGCCGGCGACGTAAGCACCCGCTTCACCCGGGAGGGTAAGGGCGTGCAGGAGCTGGCAAAATACGCCGCGCTGTTTTCCGAGGCGGGGGTTCGGGCGGAAGCGGGTGCCGTTGCGCTCTCCGGAGCCGGGATCGAGGTAACAACGGCCGACGTCCCGGTGAGGTATCGGGAGCTTCCCGATCGGGACGAGGCCCAAAAAAGCCTCTCGGAAGCGGAAGAGGCAATCGCCGCGGCAGCGAGCGCGGGGGCGAGCCCCGGCGAGATCAGGCGGTTGGAGTCGGTCAGGGAAGGGGCGGTCGTTTCCCTCTTCTTTGCTCACAGGGGGGGATTGGACGCACTGTTCGGGGAGCGTACCATGACGGCGACGGTAACGCTTGTGCGGATAGGGGCGGTGCGAATGATATTTATTCCCGGAGAGGTAATGAGCGAGAGCGCGATCAGCCTCAAGGCCGAGGCCGGGTACGGCCTTGTCGTCTGCGGTTATGCGAACGACTATTTCGGCTATCTGAGCGGCGGGGGCGGTGACTACGAATCGTCGATGACGCTGCTGTCGCCCGATTCCGTCGAGGGGATACTACGTGCCGCCCGGCGGCTCATCGCGGAGGGTATGTGAACGATCTGGTAATTACAAACGCCCGGGTAATCCTCCCCGATACCGTGACCGAGGCCGACGACGTCCTGATCTCCGGAGGCGTAATCGCCGCGATCGGCCCGGGGTTGGCGCGGGGGCGGGCAGACATGTTGGACGCGGAAGACGCCTATCTCTGTCCGGGCCTGGTGGATATCCATATCCACGGGGCGGCCGGCGTTATGTGTGACCGGGCCGGGGTGCGGGAGCTTGGCGCGATGTCAATGGTCCTGGCGCGTCTCGGAACGACCTCGTTTCTCCCAACAATAGCCTCCTCCGAGAAGGATATGACATTAGGAGTGCTTGCGGCAATTCGGGAAGCTTCCGCAGCCGTCGAGGGCGCCCGCATTTTAGGCGCTCACATGGAAGGACCCTATCTCAATCCGGTCCGGGCCGGCGCTCAGCGGCCGGATACCCTGCGCACCTATTCGGAGGGCGACCTCTCCGACTATCTCGATGCGGCGGGGGGGACGCTCTCCATCATGGGCCTTGCCCCCGAGATGCCGGGGGCAACCGACCTGATCGATGATCTCGTTGGCGCGGGGCTCGTCCCGGGGGCGGTGCATACCGACGCCACATACGACGAGGCCGTCGGCGCGTTCAAACGGGGGCTGAGGCTGGCGTGCCACACCTTTAACGCCATGCGCCCGGTGCATCACCGGGAACCGGGGATTGCAGTTGCGGCGCTGCTGGCGTCCGACGTATTCTGTGAGTTCATCGCCGACGGTTTTCACCTGGCGTTGCCCATGATCGAGCTTGCCTACCGGGTAAAGGGCCCCGAACGAATGATCATCGTATCGGATGCGGTTGCGCCGGGCGTACCGGAAGGTGATTACGATTTCTTCGGAACGAAAACCCGCGTGGAGGCCGGCAGGGTCTTTTTCCCCGAGAACGGCGTCCTGGCGGGAAGCGCCAGCCCCCTCTTGGCGGGCGCCAGGAATCTCCACGCACGCGCAGCGATCCCGCTCGCCCACATCATCCGTGCGGCCTCTCTTAACCCTGCAACCCTCATCTGCCGCGACAAAGAGGTAGGGAGCATTGCCGTGGGGAAACGCGCCGACCTCTTGTTTTTAAATAAGAGTTTGGATATACTGAGGGTGTGGATCGGGGGCAGGGAAATCACGTAAGGTGGCCGAGGCGCTTCTCTCCATCGGGACAGCCGTCATTTTCCGCCTCGGTAGGCGCATCAAATGCGAGACGAGCGTTTCGTGAAATGAAGACACGCCCGTCTCACGGTCGCCCGTTTCCCGGGCTCTGGGGTAACGGAGCCTTAATATGATCTGACAGGGGATCTGACAGCGGTCCGACAGGGAGGATATCAAATGGCCAAAAAACCGTACGTGGATCAGGACGTGTGCACCGGGTGCGAGACCTGCATCGACGTCTGCCCGGGAGTTTTCCGGCTTACCGACGATATGGTGGCCGAGGTATTCAATCCTACGGGGGCGACTGCAGAAGAGATCCAGGAAGCGATCGAATCCTGCCCGGTGGAATGTATCAGCTGGGTTGAGGGGTAAAAAACGCCCCGCACGTCTCTTTCGTGCGGGGCGTTTGGACACTATTCCCGTATGAAACGGCCTCCGGCCGCTTAGTACCTGATCTCGAGGTCGGACGTCGGGTATGCAAGGCACGAGTGGATGTAGTTGAACCACCGGTCGGCCTCCCGCACGGTAACGCGATCGGGCATATAGGCCGTACCCGTGACCACCTTCGTCCGACAGAGGCTGCATTCGCCGCTCCGGCACTGGCTGGGGATGACCAGCCCCGCCCGCTCGATGGCGACGATGATAGGCTCGGAAGCCCTCGCCTTGATGGTCTGCTTCCCGTTGACGCTGATAGAAAAGACCGCGTCAGGCTTGACAGACGCGGGCCATCCCGGTTCCCTGGTGACGTCGGTCGGCGGACCCGAAGATTCTTTCTTGATCCTCCGGCCCGGCACGCCCAGCTTGATAAGCTCCGGTTCCACGAACCGGTACATCAGCTCGGGCCCGCAGAGATAGAAGGTCTTTCCCTTTACATCCCCCACGCACTTTTTTATCACGTCGCCGGTAATGAATCCGGTCGTTCCCTTATAGCCGGGTCCCGGCTCCGAAACCACGAGTTCACAGCGGATATTCTTATGCCGATCGGTGATGCCCGCAAGCTCCTCTCCGAAGATCACATCGTCGGTAGTCCTCGTCCCGTAGATGAGCCGGATGTTCATGTCCAGCGAGCGCTCCGTCACCTCCCGGATGATGCTCCGAAAGGGCGTGACGCCTGACCCCCCGGCGATGAACACGAGGTCTTTACCGTCGGTCAGTGGCTCATGATAAAAGAACCCGGCGGGCCCGGAGATCTGGAACTCGTCTCCGGCCTTGACCGTGTCGATCAGGTAGGACGAGACGAAGCCCGGATCCATTCTTCTGACCGTCAGCTCATAAAAGCCCCGCTGGTGGGGGGGGAGGATATCGAGAAGGCCCGGCCGGTCTTTACGTTTCCGATGGTGACTTCCCAGTTGACGTACTGCCCCGCACGAAAGGGGGGAAGGTAGCCGTCAACGGGGGACAGGCGGAAGGTCTTAGCGGAGGCGGTCTCTCCAAAGATATCCGCTACCCTGACCGCGATTTTTTTGGGGTGGAGCAGCTTGACGTAGCTTTCCGCGAAATCCTTAGGGATGGATAAATCGCCGAAGACGTGTTTGAGCGTCTCACGCTCGGCAACGGCCTCCCCGAATCCCTCGACATGCCCCATGAATTCTTTTATATCCATCGTCTTCTCCTTACAAAAGCATTTTAAGGGCACGCCCTCCGGCGATTGACCCTGACATGATCGAGGGCTGGTAACCGCCTCCGGGGATTGTCCATGCGGAGGCAAAAAAGAGGCCTTTGATGGGAGTATTATGCCTGAGCCTCAGCAGGCCGGAGTCGGAGAGGTATTGGTCGAAGCCGTATATCGCCCCGCCGATGTTCCCGGTGTAGCGCATGTTGGTGATGGGGGTGGAGACTTCGACGACCTCCATGTGCTCGCGGAGGCCCGGGTGGAATTTCTCCGCGATATCGAGCGCCGCGTCCGCAAACCGGTTCTTGGCGTCCACGTACCGGTCGGGGGGCACGAGATACCAGGGCCGTGCGTAGGAGGCAAGAAGGATATTGCCCAGGGTCGTCCCCGGGGGGGAGACGTCGGGATCGGTCATGTTATAAAAGGTCAGGAATATCCCCTCGGGAGGATCCAGGGTAAAGGCCTTCTCCCAAATCGGGTCGGCGTTCGCGGAAAAGTTGAGGTAGTTCTCGTGGACCTTGCCGCCGACCGCCTCCGGCGGGCAATCGAGCCCGAAAAATACATTGACCAGCGAAAAGCCCGGGATTCGGCTGTTGAGGTCGCGCATGTATTCCCGCGGGACGGCGTCGATACCCACGAGGTTGATCATGGCCGCAAGCGGGTTGGCGTTGGAGATCACCGTGGTCGCCGTGATCTCTTCGTCCTCGTCGGTGATGACGCCGGTGACCTTGCCGCCGCCCGTGGTGATCTTCCTGGCCCCACAGTTGAACCGCACCTCTCCGCCGTTTTCGGTAAGAGACTCGATGAAGGCGTTGGAGAGGGCCTGGCAGCGCCCCCTGATGTGGTTGGGCGGCGTATCCAGGAAGGACTCCCACGCGGCCGACATCAGGTGGAACGGAACCTTGGAGGGGGGGAGGCCCAGGTATCCCCAGTAGGGTGAGAGCACGGTCTTGAGGTCCTGGTCGGTGATAAAGGCGTCCAGGACCTCCTGGTAGGTTTTCATGCCGTACTTGACGAACGTGGGCAGTGAGGCGGGGTCAAGATCGGTGCCGCGCATCGACGCGGCCTTGATGACCGCCGCGAAGTCGCTCATCATGGTCCTGGAGGCCTCGAAGAACCGATCGATCCCCTCGGCCTGTTTCGGGAAGTGTCCGATCAGATACTCCATGATCTTATCCCTGCCGGCGGGGATGGTCATGTCTATGTTTTTGTCGGCAATTCGGAAAAGGTCGGTCATGGGGAGAAACGTAAGCTTTCCGGCGACGCCCAGGTAATCGAGGTAATTATAGAGGCTGCCGCGGGCGTCGGGCGGGCCGATTGCCGAGAGGTCGTGCAGGGAGACGTCAAACTCGAACCGCCCCCGACAGAACGTCGTCGCATAGCCGCCCGGGATATTGTGGCGCTCCAGGAGGAGAACGGACCTTCCGTTCTTGGCCAGGTATGCCGCAGCCGACATACCCCCCAGCCCCGCCCCGATGACCACCGCGTCATAGTGTTTGGCCATCTAAAGACTCCTTTGGTTATGATGTTAAATGATTTCGTATCGCCGTGGATGCGTATCATATATAAGGCAGGCAACGGGCCGCGGTCCACGGTCGTTCACACAAGACGAGAAGACTAAATTATTCAGTCGAATAATTCATTCCTTGCTATCAACGAAAACTACCCACTCTCCCGATAGTCAAACGCGGCCGGCACAACGGACGGCATCGCGGCCGTCGGCACCTGATTATGCTCATACCCGGGATTCTCGTTGACAGTCCTACGGCATATCGGGCGCCCGGTCCAGAAACACGGGCGCCGAAATATCAAATCGTTAGCGCTTCCTCGAACCCTTCCCGCACCGCATCGGTTATTTTGCGGGGGGCCTTGGCGTCGCCGATGGTGATGACCGAAATCCCGTCCTTTTGGACGGAGGAGGCGAGCTCGTTGACCGAACGCGCGCCCACGGCGATTATCACGGTGTCTGCCGGTATGGCCTGTTTGCCCTTGCCGGTTTCAACGACCACGGCGTCGTCGGTGATTTCCAGGAGCCTGGTGCCGGGCATGAGTTTTACCCCCATCAGCTTCAGGCTCTTCATGAGGGACCAGCGGGAGGTCTTGCTGACGTTATCGGCGATGCGATCCACCATGTCGATAACGACGACCTCTCTTCCCGGCTTGTGGAGGAGCCCCATAGCGAGGAGGGGGTCCTCGGCGTTGTGGTACATGAGAAACGTGAAGGCCTCGGGGTCGGGGACGCCCATCGCCGTGAGGTAGTGGGCGGTCTCACACCCGGTGGCGCTGCCGCCGACGATCACCACGCGCTTACCGATATCGGCAATTTTATCGGACAATACGTTCCACGCGCTTACGACGTGGGGCTTATCGATCCCCGGGACCTTGATGTCTATGGGGCGCGCCCCGGTGGCCACCACCAGGTAGTCGGGCCGTTGTTCCTTGACGATTGTTTCGGTGAGGGCGAGCCCCGCCTTGATCGTGACGCCGAAGTGCTCCATCCGGCCTTTCATGGAGTCGATGATCTTCTGGAGCTCGTGTTTTCCCGGGGGGACCTTGGCCAGGTTGACCTGTCCGCCGAGGCTGGTATCTTTCTCGTAGAGAGTAACGTCGTGCCCCCGTGCGGCGGCGGTCAGGGCAAACTCCATCCCGCCGGGACCACCGCCCGCCACAATGACCTTCTTCTTGTTCCTGGCTGGCGTAATCCTGACTTCATTCTCCCGGCCGACGGTCGGGTTCAGGACACAGTGGACGGCTTTCCCGTAAAAAATCGAATCGAAGCAGCCCTGGTTGCAGGCAATACACGAGACGATCTCATCAAGTCGTCCTTCCCTGACCTTGTTGGGCAGGTCCGGATCGGCGATCAACGGCCGTCCCCAGCAGATCATGTCGGCCGATCCGGCCCTGAGCACCTTTTCGGCCAGGGCAGGGTCGCCCAGGCGGTTGGAGGCAAAGACCGGCACGGTAACCTTTTCCTTTATCCCGCGGGCAAGGTAGACATAGACGCCCGCCGGGACGTTGGTGGTCAGCTGGGGTACGTTGGTCTCGTGCCAGCCGCCGGTCACGTTGACGGCGTCCACGCCGGACTTTTGTGCCGCCGCCGCAAATGCCGCCGATTCCTTGTTCGTATGGCCTCCATCCATAAAGTCGTTTCCGGCGATACGAATCCCGACGGCGGTATCCGGCCCGACGGCCTCGCGCACGGCGCCGATGACCTCGATTCCAAAGCGCATCCTATTTTCTATAGGGCCGCCGTATTCGTCCGTCCGCCGGTTGGTGACCGGGGACAGGAACTGGCTGATCAGGTAGCCCGTGCAGGCGATAATCTCGATATAGTCAAAGCCCGCCTCTTTGGCCCGCCGTGCCGCCGAGGCAAACGCCGCCTTGACCGTCTCTATGTCGTCCTTGGTCATGGCGCGGGGCGTTTCCTTGGTCAGCCGGCTGGGGATGGCCGAGGGCCCGATGGAGGTCATGCCGGAGAAGGTGGAGTAGGCGTATCGGCCCATGTGAAACAACTGGGTGCCGATGGCGGCGTCGGTGGTTTTACGCATCTCGTCGACAAACACGCGCAGCGGTTCGACGAACCGGTCCTCGAAGAGCCCGGGCATAAAGGGGGCGCTTCCGACCCGGTCCACTGCCAGCGGCCCGACGACCATGAGCCCCGCACCGCCGCGGCCGCGCTCGCGGTAGAACGAACAATAGCGCTCGTTGAAGGAATAGTCGTCCGTCATGAAGAGGCCCATTGCGGGCATGACGATCCTGTTCTTGACGCGGGTCTTATTGATGGTAATCGGCTCAAAGAGCTTGATGAAGTCCATAGGTATCTCTTTTTCTCCGTCTCCCGGTTTTGGGGTCGGTAATAGTCTACGGTCCCGGTCACGGGGCGGCGCCGGCCGGCGCCGCATCGCTACGGTTTCGGGAACGGGCTGGGGATCCCCTCCGGCATCTTCCTGATCTGCCAGGTCCCGTTGACGATCGAGACCACCTCGCCGGATGCGTCCTTGATTTCAAGGGACAGCGCGAAGTCAGCCTTGCCCTTTTCGCCGGCTTCATTCTGGATGCGGTCGGCCTCTTCTTTGGTGATGGCGACCTCCAGCGTCACGTCGGTCAGCGCCGGACGCCTGAAGCGTATGCTGACCTCCTTGACTATCGGCACATACTTCTCCGTGTCGAAGCTCGCGCCGTGGATGACGCCGCCGGATATCTCGCCGATCGAAAACAACGACCCGGCGTACATCATGCCGATGTGGTTGGCGTTTCCCTCCAGCGGCATCCTAATTTTCACGTAGCGCTCGCTCATGTCGACAATCGTAAGCCCCGTCCGCTTTATGGCCGGGATGCCGTTCTGGCAGTAGTCGGCGATGACTTTATATTGTTTCTCGATCATACATTCCTCCCTTTTCGTGGATGAAACGGCGCGGCGCCTATTTCCGCTTCCATTGGGGGTCCCGCTTATTGATAAGGGCCTGGACCCCCTCCTTGAAGTCGTCTGTGCGCAGCAGCATGCTCTGCATGCCGACCTCCATGTCCAAATGAGTCATGAGGTCCACCCCCTCGCCCCGCTTGATAACCCGTTTGGCCGCGCCGACGGCAAGGGGTGCCATCTTGATGATGTCGCGGGCCATGTTATCGGCCTCCTCCATGAGGCGGTCCGGGGGGTAGATGTAGTTGACGATTCCCCAGTCGAGCGCCTGCTGCGCGGAGTACATCCGCCCGGTCATGAGGATCTCCATCGCCCGGGACTGGCCGACGATGCGGGCCAGCCGCGCCGTGCCGCCGAGATCGGGGATGAGGCCGAACTTGAGCTCCTGCATCCCCCACTGGCAGTCATCGCTCATCAGCCGGATGTCGCAGATCAGCGAGAACTCGAGGCCCAGGCCGTAGACCCGGCTGTGCATGGCGCAGATGATGGGGATCTCGATGGTCTCCAGCCGGTTAAGGAAGTACTGGAACCGGTGAATATCGGCGCGGATCGGTGCGCCGCCGGCCGCCGAATCGGGCATGAACCGGCCGACCAGGGCGCCCAGCGAGTTGAAATCGACGCCGGCCGAGAAGAGCTTCCCCTCGCCCTTGAGGATGATCACGCGGATCTCGGGATCGACGATCAGATCCTCGACCATCTGCGATATCTGTCCGAGCATCTCAAAGGAGATGGCGTTTCTCTTGTCCGGCCGGTTGAGGGTTATATAGAAGATGTTTCCCTTCTTTTCTCCGAGGACCGTTTGTTCAGTCATATCATCCTCCCGTCCGCCCCGGTTTCTATTCCCTGGGCCGATCCCCGTTATGCGGACAGCTTCTTCTTGGTTTTTTCGAGCTGCTCGACGGCCTCCTTGGCCATACGATCCAACAGTTCCTTGACGGTGGGGATATCCTTGATAAAGCCGATAGACTGGCCCACCATGAGCGGGGCATAGTCCACGTCCCCGGTCTTCCATGACTGGTTGATGCGGTCGCCGGCCATGAGGGGGATGAGCTCCTCGAGGCCGCCGCCCCGGGCTTCTATGGCCAGGATGTCGGCAATGTTCTTGCTCTTGAGGGCGCGTCCCTGCAGGCCGATGGACTTTCCGAAGAGGGTCGTGTCGTTTTCCTGTCGATCAATCAATTCCTGCTTGATCTTATCGTGGCAGTCGCAGTCCTTGGTGGCGATGAAACGCGAGGCCATCATCACGCCCTCGGCCCCGAGGGTAAGGGCGGCCGCCACGGACCTGCCGTCGGAAATGCCGCCCACGGTGACTACCGGGATCTTGACCATTTCGGTGATCCGGGGGGTCAGCACCATGGTGGTGACGTCGTCGTTGAGGGGGTGGCCGCCTTCCTCGATGCCGGCGGCGAAGATGCCGTCGTACCCGGCCTTTTCGGCGTGGACGGCGTGCCTGACCGCGCCGACCTTGTGGAACATCTTGACGCCGGCCTTCTTGAGCATATCGACGGCCTCCGGCCCGATGCCCTTGTCGAGGGGGCTGCCGGAAACCTCGATGCCGGCGACCTTCTCCTCGGCGCACACCTTGACGTACATCTTGTGGTGCTCCGAGGATATACGCACGGAGGGGAGGATCGTTATGCCGACGAAAAAGGGTTTATCGGTCAGTTTTTTCGTTTCCCTGATCGCGTTTCTGAAGTCATCCTCGGAGTTCCAGTTACCCGCGGTAATATTCCCGATACCGCCGGCGTTGCTGATGGCGGCGCAGAGCTTGGGGGTGCACAGCCACATCATCGCCCCGCAGATGATGGGGTACTTGACGCCGAACATTTCGGTGATCTTGGTCTTGAACATGAGTTCCTCCTACTCCTAATGGGGGTTTTGCCGGATATTGTGGTCTGTCTGTTAGGTTCCTTTTTGTCGCGCCAGCCGGGTGCCGGAGGCGGTAACTATCTTAAAGTATAACTTTAAGCTTTATGACTTTATAGCAGACCCATGCTGCCGTGTCAATAGTTTTCGGCGGTTTGGAAGCTTTTTCCTGGGGTGACCGTCAGGAATTTGAGATCGGATACCGATCGAAATTCGCACGCGGGAAGTGAGGATTTGGTCTCTTTCCCTTGACCGGGCGGGCGTATCGGATCGGCACGGGGCTATCGGCTCGCTTACGGGGGTCCAATCGCCGGAAAGCCCGGCGACCCTGACACGGAGTCGGGCAGTTATAAAAAAGCGGGGGGCATGCCCCCCGCTTCGCTTAACGTATGGCCCCGTTATTCCTTTTCGAGGGCATGATCTCCGACCTTTTCTACGTCGGCCGGGTAGTGGCGGGAGCCGAAAAAGAACAGGGCGCCCCCGACAAAACCGCCAAGAGACATAATCATCAGCGCGCTCCGGAGACCTTCGGCGCCCCCGCCTAACGAATCCGAGATCACCCCTACCAACATCGGGGCCCAGCCGCCGCCCAGGACATACATGACGAAGACCGCCATGCCCCAGGCCATGCTTTTGAGCCCTGCCTTCACGACGTCCTGCGTGATGGACGCCAGGGCCGGCAGTGCAGACATTGTGAAGAAGCACCAGACGAGCGCAAGCCCGAACCCGACGCCGGCCACGTTCAACAAAAGGGCGACGATGATGAAGAGGGCCGCCGCGGCGTCGGCCAGGGCCGCCCATAGCATCCTTCCGCGGGGGCTTTTCTTCTGCCAGAAGTCGGCCAGGAGACCTCCGAGGGGAGCGCCGAAAACCGCCATGAGGCTGATGATCCCCAGCAGCATCCCGGCCTTATCCTCGGCAATGCTCCGCGACCGCATAAAATAGGCCGAGAGCCAGGTAAGAAGCGAGAAGGCCATGACGTTGTGCATGACGTGCCCGAGGTAAAGCCACCTGAGGGTTGGGATACGGAAGAGGGCGGCGGCCGAGGAGAAGAAGCCGAGCCGGTTTCCGGCCGCGTCCACTTCGTCGGCCGTTTTGTAGTCCCTCAGGAAGAACGCCGCCACGCCGAGGATGATCCCCGGCACGGCAAACACGAAAAACGGGGTCTGCCAGCCATACTTCTTGGAGAGGACCCCGCCGAGGACGACTCCGAGCACCGCCCCGAGGCCGGAGAAGAGAGAAAAGATGCCTAAAACTGCGGCCCTCGACCGGCTCGGATAGGACGCAGACACCATAGCGGTGCCGCCGGCGGTGAAGCCGGCCTCACCCACGCCGACAATTGCGCGGGGGACGACTACGCCCAGGAAGCTTCTTCCCAGGCCGGTCAGGTAGGTGAAGACGCTCCAAATGACGGCCATAAGCGCTACCGCCTTTCTCCTGCTCCAGCGGTCGGCGAGATAGGCTACCGGAAACGAGAAGAGGGCAATACCCAGCAGGAAGATCGTCTGGACGGCCCCCGCCTGGAAGTCGTTGAGCCCCAGATCGATGCGCATTGGTTCGAGTACCGCCGACAGGACCTGTCGGTCCATGAAATTGACCAGGTACAACAGAGACATAACTACCAGCACCATATGGGCGCCGATCCCCCCTGCCGCATACTCTTTTTCCTTCATACCTGCACCTCTATATAAATGGAATTAGATAATCTGTACTATAATAAGTTACTTATCGAAACTTAACTATACGGTCGGGAGGGCCGTTTTTCAAGTTAAAAGTTGTGACGACGGCCAAGTTGCGCTATAGTATCTAACACATATGAATAGTCGCCTTTGATCTCCCGGCCACCGGTATCCGCCGGCCGATCAAAGGCCGGAAACTTCCGAAAGGATAACGATATGGATAGTTCCCGTAGTAAGAGCCTCGCCATAGTTTTCGTTTTGTTCCTTGCGGTATCCTGCGCCGGCCTGCCGGTCTCTCAGACGCCTACGACGCCCCCGCTCTGGTCCACCCCCGTCTTCGAACGGCTCCTGGCCGCCGTCGACGGGGCCGAGGGGCCGCCCTTTGATGCCATCAGGCAGATACTCGACGAACGGATAGTCCGCGCGCCCGTGTTTCCCCCCGCGACCGAAAAGATCCGGTCCGACGAGCTCTTCCTGCTCTCGCCCCGCAACACGGCGATCCGGCACTCCGCCTGGGACAGGACGTTTGCCTGGAACTGGGCCGAAGGCGGGAGCAGCTACATCCTGCACGCCTATTCGAAGGACGATGAGGTCTTCAGCCGGCGGATGGGGGACGCCCGCCACGCGTTCGTGTCCGAGCATGACGCACCATTTGTCCCCGGGGTCGTCTATTCGTGGGACGTGTCTCTGTGCGTCGAGCGGTGTAACCTGCACCTTTCGTCACGGGCGGCGCTTCGGCCGACGTTCCTAATCCTTTCGGCGGCACAAATCGTGGCGATTGAAAACAACCTCTCGGCGGTGGCCGCGTGGTGTGAGGGGGCGGGGATCGCCCGATCCGAGGAAGGGATTGCCCTTTCCGCGCTCACGCTGGAGTCGGGGCGTCTCCTGCTGGAAGAACAACTGCTGCTCGTAAAAGAGCTGAAAAAACGGCCGAACTCGGTGCTGCTGCACCTGATCTACTCGGGGGCGCTCTCTGCGATGAACTCACCATACGGCGCCCGGGATGAATACGAGAAGGCCCGGAAGCTGTACGAAAAGGAAGCGGGAACGCCGCTACCGGCAAACTCGCCGGCCGTCCCTGCCGGAAATGAGTAGCAGGACGCTCGATACTATCCTTTCGGCAACCGCGGACGAGATCGCCGGTTGTCCGGGCGTCAGCGTCGAGATCGTCGGAGACGACGACGCCCTCTCGCGACGTTTCGCGGGCGAGATGACCGGCCAGATCGGACAGGGCAACCGGCTCGGGAAGCCCACGTCCCTGATCCTTCCCGTCGGGCCGCGGGGCGGGTATCCGGTCTTCGTAGACGCGGTCAGGCGGGAGCTGCTGGACCTCTCCCACACGAGCTTCTTCTTCATGGATGAATACGTCGGCGGCGACGGCCGGTATATCCCACAGAATCATCCCCTCTCGTTTCGCGGCTTCGTACAGGCACACCTGATCCGGCCGCTTTCGGGGCACCCCGGGTTTAATCCCGCACGGGTCCACTTCCCCGACCCCGAAGACCCCGGCCGGTACGGCAGGTCCATCGGGGAGGCCGGAGGAATCGACCTGGCCTTATGTGGCGCAGGGATCGACGGGCACGTTGCCTTCAACGAGCCCGAGCCGGGCATGGACATCGAGGAGTTTTCGAAACTGCCCACCCGCGTCGTTGATCTGACACCCGAGACCCGCACCGTCAACGCGCTGATGGCGGCGGGCGGGGCGATAGAACTGGTCCCCCGCCGGGCGGTCACGGTCGGGATGGCCGAGATCCTGGTGGCGCGGCGGGTCGTGGTCTTCATGAACCGGGGATGGCAGCGTGCCGTGGTCAGGCGATTTCTGTTCGGGGAGATAACGGCGGCGTTTCCGGTTTCGCTGTTGCGCGGACATTCCGGCCTTTCGGTGGTTATTACCGCGGAAGTCTCCGCGCCGCTACCCGTATGAAAATGCAATAGACATCATGAGTAGATCCGTCAAGGTCAGACAACTAAAAGACGGCTCGGCGGCGTCCGTCCCGTTCCGCATTGACCTCCACGTCCACACGAAGATCGGCTCGCCCTGCGCGTTCTACGATCCGCTGGAGATCCCGCGTTACGCCCGGGCCGCGGGTCTTTCCGGCGCCGTGATCACCGACCACAACTTCGGGTGGGCTGAAAACGCGCTCTCGCCCGACGCCTACGCGAACCTTGCGGCCGCATTCGCCCAACGGGGATTGCTGATGATGGTCGGCATGGAGGTCTCGACGGTCGAGGGGGATATCCTGGTCTACCCCCCGGACATTACGGCCCTGATGGGGGCGCTGCCGGGCGGGTTCGGCCGGATGGACTTTACGGTGGACGAGGTGATGGAGGCGGCCGGCCGAATCGGGGCGCTGGCGGTGTTGGCCCACCCCCACCGTTACCCGAAGACACCTCCCCACGCTATCGAGCGGTTCAACGGAGCCCGGGGGGCGTTCTACAACCCGTACGGCGTCCCGGAGGTGGGCGGGAGCGACGCGCACTTCCCCTGGGGCGCGGGGGCGGCCTACACGGAGTTTGAGGAAAGGATCACCGGGATTACGGATCTCATCGGGCTGGTGCGGGAAGGGAAGTGCCGGCCGGGCAGGAGGAAGAGCCAATAGAGGTATGGATTAGTCCTCGCTCCGGCCCCAGGGCATGACCTCGAAGAGATAGATATTGCAGATCGATTCCGAATAGGGATAGGTGATCTTGAGGAACCTGGCCGAAAACCGCCGGTCGGTCAGCACGACACGCTCGGCATTCCGCGCGGGTTCGTCGGTTCCCGTGGTGGCGATATAGCTCCTCACAATGCAGGTGTCCACCCGTTTCTCCTCTCCGGAAAACTCCCCGCTGTCGGACGCATACAGGCAGAGCCGGTTTTTTGACGGTACGATATCGGGTTTGGTTACGGCGGCCACGATCTCGATTCCGTCCACGCTCCGCTCTCGGCCGAAGTCGATCGTCCACTCGCCGTTGCGCGGCAGGGTATAGGGAGTCGACGGGTCACCATCGGCCGCCGCCCCGGCGGTATAGGGGTCCGATCCCCCGGTTCCAAAGGGCCCGGCGCCTGCCGCCGTCAGGATGTTGAACTTATCGCCGGGGGCCGCCATGCGAAATTCGTCGGCCTGCCTGCCGGCCTCGGCGGCCGTCTCAAAATCGGCCTCTTCAAAATCATCTCTCGTCAGCGAAATGTCCGCCGACAGACCCGAGAGATCGCCCCGATACCTGAGACCGACGAAACGGGCCTTCGTGGCCCATCCGCGTAGTACCTTTGCCACGGCGGGCGACAGCGCCACCCGGTCGGGCATGGCAATCGGAAAAGATACCGGGTGATCCCCGGGATACGTCAGGGGATTGTATTTCTTGAGGAGGTGCGGGTATTTTGAAAAATCGACCGCGTCGGGTATTTTGTAGGAAAGAGGGGCAAAGCTAAAGGGAACCGCGCCTTTCTTCGGCGATCCGGGGGCGACCAGAAAGAGGTCGACCGCCGACGTACCGGACGTCCGGGAAGAGATGAGGAGGGGAACGAAGAGGGAGTCGGCCTCGAACCGGAGCACGAGTGGATCTACTACCGCCTTTTTTTCGCCGACGGTAACCACGTCAAAGACGAAATACTTTATGTTGCGCGAAAGGTAATCGGTGACGACGGACCGGTACCGCTCGATCTGGGGGGCGGGATTCTCGAACGCCGCCCCGCGTCATGAGATCGGCCACCCACCGCTCAAACTCCTCAAAACTCTCTATCCTGACTACGTAGATATCGCGCGGACCGACCGTGGTCTCGGAGATGAGCTCAACGCCGAGATCGGCGCGCTTGTCGGTCTTCCTGCCGTCGATGACAACACTGAGCAGGGGGGCCTTCTTAGTCAGGAGCGCATCCAGGCGCGAGACCGCCTCGCGCGACGTCCCCTCGACCGTGGGATACGTCGGGAGCGCGATAAACCTGATAACGGAAACCTCTCGTGAGGCGGCCAACTCCGCCGTCAGGATGAGTACTTCTTCGTTGCCACCCCACGCGGCGATGATCTCTTCCCGGGACTGGGACAGATAGACGTAGTCGTCGGTCATCGGGATAAGGGCATGTCCGGCATGAGAAGGAGTCGGGAGGGAGAAAGCCAGCGCACAAACGAAAAAGATCGCTACGACGAACGGCACCGAGGGAGGGCGTTTCATGTTTATTCTTCTTTCGGGAAGGGTATTTTTGGATTCCTCCAAATGTATACCTTTTATACCTTTTCCCGAAAATGTCAAGGAAATCTTTACTATGACTCCCGATTACGGCCGCCCCGCGCCGCCATCCATTTCCTTTGACATCGGTCACGTATCGTGCTATAGGCGATGGATAGTAATACTACAGAGGAGGAGTCGCTATGACGCAGGTTCACGGCGGTCATCTGGTAGTCAAATCCCTCGAACAACAGGGGGTTACCCACCTGTTTACGTTGTGCGGCGGGCACATCGACAAAATCCTTGATGCGCTTTCGGGAAGCCCCATCCGCGTTATCGACGTGCGCCACGAGCAGGCGGCGGCCATGATGGCCCAGGGGTGGTCAATGGCCACCGGCAGGCTCGGCGTCTGCCTGGTCACGGCGGGTCCCGGCCTGACCAACGCCATCACGGGGGTTGTGGACGCGATGGCGTCCCACATCCCGATACTGGTGATCTCGGGGCGCAGCCCCCGAAAGGAAAACGACCTGGGCGCCCTGCAGGATATCGACCAGGCGGCGCTCATGCGGTCGATCACGAAGGCGGCGTTTATCGTCAACGACACCCAGCGTATCCCCGAGTATATCGCGACGGCCTTCCGCTTTGCGCTGTCCGATCGCCCCGGCCCGGTCTACCTGGAGATCCCGGTGGACATCCTCGGGCAGAAGGTGGAGCTTGAGTCGGTCCCCTTCGGGGCGACGGGCCGGACCGAATATAAACCCGCGGGCGATCCGCGGGCGATAGCCGAGGCGGCCACATTGCTGGCCGGGGCGCAACGGCCACTCATCATCGGCGGAGGCGGCCTCCGCTGGGGAGAGGGCGGCGGTGCGCTGCAGCGTCTGGTCGAAAAGACGAAGATTCCCTTTATCCTGCTCAACGAAGGGCGGGGTATGGTCCCGGACGATCACCCGCTCTCACTGTGGGACGGGGGGTTGATGGGATTGACGGTCGGCGGCCGCCCAGTGCGACGTTGCGCTGATCGCCGGCCTGCGGATGACCTGGCTGACGATGTACGGCAAGATGCTGCCGACGGCAAAGGTCATCCGGGTGGATATCGCCGGATGCGAGGTCGGCAAGAACCTTCCTCACGAGGTGGGGATCGTCGGGGACGCCGGGCTGGTGCTGTCCGCGCTGGCCGACGGCATCGGGAAATGCGATCACTCGGCCTGGGCCGCAACAGATCCGCGAATCGTCCGTGGGGCTGATGGCCGACGAAAACGGCAAGAAGCAGGGAGACGATCCGCCGATCCATCCGGTCAGGTTGGTCTCGGACGTCTATACCGTCTTCGGCAAGCGAGGCGGTATACGCCACCGACGGCGGGGACATTACCTATTTTTCCCAGATGCACCTGCGGTCCGGGGGGCCGGGGAGATTTCTATCCAACGGCGGAAACCTCATGGGGTGCCTCGGCAGCGGCATTCCCTTCGGTATCGTCGGCAAGCTCGCGCATCCCGACAGGGATCTCGGTCGTGATAAACGGCGACGGGTCCTTCGGGCTCAACGGGATGGAGATCGAGACGGCGGTGCGGCTCAATATCCCGGTCATCATCGTCGTGGCCAACGACCAGGCCTGGGGGATGGTCAAACACGGGCAGGAGCTTCAGTACGGCCGGGTCGTGGGGACCGAACCTCGGGCCGGTGCGTTACGACCTGATGGCCGCGGGGCTGGGGGCACACGGGGAGTTTGTCACCGAGCCCAAAGAGATCATCCCGGCGCTGAAACGGGCAAAGGCGTCGGGAAAGGTCGCGGTGGTCAACGTGATCACCGACCCCACTATCACCAGCCCGGCGACGCACCTGTTTGTGGCGGGGTTGAACGCGTGACCCGTAGGCGGCGGAGATACGGCATAGACGAAAGGGCCGATAGACGGACGCTGTACAGTCAGATATCATCCGGCACGGATAACCCTCGGTTACCCGTGCCGAGGTACGTGGGATGCAACGGGGGTACGTGACCCGTTATCCCGGTTGATCGTTTGCGAATGCGTGCATAAAAAAATGGTTGACAAGATAGTCTGCAAAATAGAAATATAATATAAAATTCAAACAAAATATCAGCTTTTCTGTACGGGTGTCTGCCGTCGAAGGGGTCTGTTCCAAGGCCGCCGGAGGGCGGCGGGCCGTCGACATGAGCAGGAATCGACACCACGCATCTGACGTTTTGTTTGCCGTTGTTACCGGTCCGGGGACATCCGAATACAGCAGAAGGGCTTAATCGGAGAGTTAACGGGGGATGGTTGAGCAGAGGCTTTGCCGCCCCTTTTTATGTGAGGTGCCGTTTACTCTGTCAGATGCGCCACCTGTCCTGATGATCCCTGCCACAGAGGAGGAACGAAAACATGAACTGCACGACGATCAAAGACGGAGTAGACTGCGTATTCATGACGAATGCCGGCTGCGGCTACAACGGGACGCGCTGCCACCCGATCACCGAACAATGCGAGGGCTGCGCCCGGATTAAGGAATATCCCACGGGAAAATACTGCAGCGCCTCTCCGGATCCCGCCACCAAGTGGGTCAGGGGCTTGTGCAATATAGCCACCCATATCAAAAAAGAAGAGAAGGTCGAGGCCCTCAAGGTCAACCCCCTCAAGGCCTCCAAGCGGGCGGCGGCAGGCCGGAATAAATAGGCGGCTTATCGCCGACAAACGTCTGACGATCCCCTTGGAATCGGCCCGATGTCCTGTCGGTTTATGGACCAGCGCCCTTCCTATCGCTGATGGGAACGCGACGGCGGTTCAATTCACACCGACAAGTACGTAATACTTGCCGGTGTTTTACTATCCGGGGCAAGCCGTTCCTTGTCCGTTTTCCCGCACGATCCGCTCCGGCGCCCTTTCGGCGGACGGGCGGTTCCGCGTATCGCCCGATGCCGGCACCGCCGCTAAAAAAGCCTTGTCAAATATCCCGTTTTGTGGTTATCTGGTTTCACTGCCACCGGTGAGGAAGACGTGACCCCGCACTACCCCGACCTCAAGAACTCCGTAATCATCTGCGTCATCTTTCTTGTTTTTCAGATATATATCTCCCTTTTGCCGCGGCGGTCGCCGGAAGCAAGGGCCTCATAATCCTGACGAGCGTCGTGGTGCCGCCGCTGGTGATCCTGGGTATCGCCGCCCACATGAACGGGACGACGCTCAGGGCAACCCTTAGCCGGGGCCGGGTCGGACGCCGAACGGTTATCCCGGTTGTCCTCATGACGGTCTCTCTTGCCTTTATCATATCCGAGGTCGAAAACATCGTCATCCACTACCTGATTCCGGCCGACCTCTACCGGAGCTACCTCAAGCAATTCATGGATATCTTTTTCTTCGAGCGACCCGCCGATCTCGTGCTGGGGCTTGCCTCGATCGCGCTGGTCGGCCCCTTTATGGAGGAGGCGGTCTTCCGCGGGGTTATTTTTCGCGGGATTACGTCCCACCGGGGGGCAGCGTACGCCGTCGCGGCGTCGTCCGTCCTGTTTATGGTGGTGCACGTCAACCCCCTCCAGTTTCCGGGGGCGCTGATCTCGGGCCTCATCTACTCGACGATGATTTCCCGGGGCTACCGGATATGCCGATACCGTTGTCGCCCACAGCCTGCACAACACGATATCCCTGTTGTTCCTGTTCGAGATCGTCAAGCTGCCGGGGATGAACCTTACGCCGGGGGGGGCCGTGGGCCATGTGTCGATCTGGATCGTGGCGGGCGGCGCGATCGTCTTTGCGGCGGCCTTTTCTCTGATCATCCGATGGGCGCCGGGTCACCAGAGACCGCCGGCGTATACGGGACAGCCCGGTACCCGGATTCCGACAGAGTAACCGATGCGCGTATGGCAGTCCGGCGGATCGTCCCTTGGGTCGGCCGGATGTGTCGGACATGTGTCCGTTAATACGAGAAGTGGAGGTATACATATGAAGGTCGTCAAAATTTCCGTCTATCGCGATCGTGGGCATTATCGCCGTCGCGTTTATCGCCTTTCAGGTCTTCTTCCGTCTGCCGCTGCCCGAACTATTCGGGCACCATCGAGATCGCCGGGCTTAACGCGCCCGTCGAGGTGCGGTTTGACGAATTTGCCGTCCCCCATATCCTGGCCGAGAACGAGCACGACCTCTTCTTCGCCCAGGGCTACATCACCGCGCGGGAGCGGATGTTCGAGATGGACATCACGCGCCTGGCCGGCAGGGGCGAGCTGTGCACGCTGTTCGGAGACAGCACCATCAAGGAGGATCGATACCTGAAGACGGCGGACTTCTACCGGATGGCCCAGGCCGAATACGCCCGACCCTCCCCGCGTGGGTGAAGGACGTGTCGATGCGTATACCGACGGGGTTAACGCCTACCTCGATTCGGCAAAGCACCTTCCGCGTGAGTACGCGATCCTCGGGGCCGAACCCGTGCCCTGGGAACCGGAGGATACGATACTGGCGGCCATCCTGATGGGCTTTTCGCTCGAAACGTCCGTCGATGCGGATTTCTCGTTCTACCGGATCGGTGAGCATATCGGGCCGGAACGGCTCTCGTACTCTGCTGCCTTCGTATCCCGATTTTGCCCCGACGATCTCGCCGGACGACAGGACGCCGGGTCGCCGGCGCGATCGCCAGAGCACGTCCGCGCTCTTTCCGTCTTCCGGCCGCGGTCCGGCGGGGTAAATCCCTTCACGGCCCGTCGGCCGGATCATCGGGAGCAACTGGATGATCTTCGGGCCGGCGCGGACCATCAACGGGCGCGGCGATCTTTGCCGGAAGCCCGGACCTCGCCCCCCAGATCCCGGCGATCTTTTACCTGGCGCACCTCAAGGGCGCGGGTTACGACGTGATCGGCGGGTCGGTGCCGGGCGCGCCGGGCATCGCCCCCTCGGCTACAACGGGCACATCGCCTGGTCGGCCATCGCATCCCAGCTGGACTGCCTTGACTTTTTCGTCGAAAAGATCAACCCCGATAACCCGGACCAGTACCTGACCGAGAACGGCTGGAAGGACTTCGAGATCGTCGAGGAGACGCTGAAGATCAAGACCGACGACGGCATTAAGGAAGAGAAGATGACCGTGAAGATTTCCGCGTCACGGCCCCATCATCTCGGACGTGGATTCACGCGCGCCGGAAAACTGCGCCATGATGTGGACGGGAAGCTCGGGCACCGGGGCCTTTGAGGGATTTCTGAAACTTGACCGGGCCACGAACTACGACGAGTTCCGGGACGGCGCTTTCCGGCGTGGCCCAGCCGGAGCTGGTCATGGGGTACGCCGACAAAGACGGCAACATCGGCTACCAGAGCATCGCCAAGACCCCGATACGAAAGAGGGCGACGGGATACTGCCGGCCCCCGGCTGGGACGGGCAATACGACTGGGCGGGCTACGTGCCGTACGACGAGCTTCCGCACGACCTGAACCCCCGGGGCGGGGTATTTCGGCGGGTTCAACAACCTGGCCAAGCGGACGGGATGCGCTCAGCAATTTCTACTACTTCGAGCGCGCCGCCCGTTTTGCCGAGATCATGGGCGAACGGACGACGCCCCTTTCCCCCGACGACGTGAGGCAGCTGCAGCTCGAATCGCGTCTCGGTGGTGGCCAAGCGCCTGGTCCCCTACGTCCTTTCGGCCGCAAAGGGCGACGAGGAGCTGGCCGAATATACGGCGCTCTTCGACGGGTGGGACTGTTCGCTGGATAAAGACAGCGCCGCCGCGGCGCTCTACGGCGCGTTTTACCTCCCCCTGTTGACCAATACCTTCAAGGACGAGTTCCCCGAGGATATCTGGAAGGAGCTGACCGACGCCGACATGGTCTATTTTGCCGACCAGGCGCTGGCAAAGCACATCGGGGAAAACGACTTCGCCCTGTTTGACGACTTGAC
This sequence comes from uncultured delta proteobacterium, assembly GCA_963735595.1. Lineage (GTDB taxonomy): Bacteria > Desulfobacterota > Zymogenia > Zymogenales > Zymogenaceae > JAFGAS01. Next base: position 808,965 of record CAVTLK010000005.1, read on the forward strand.
GACAACAGACGTCGTCGAGACGCGCGACGAGATCATCAGGAAGAGCCTCAACGACGCCGCGGCCGAGCTGACCGACCGCCTGGGGGACGATCCCGCACAGTGGCGGTGGGGCAGAGCTCCACGAGATGACGTTCGCCCACCCGCTGGGCGAGGTCCTCACGTTCCTGAACCTCCCGGCGATTCCCATGAGCGGGGACTTCTTCACGATCGGCGCGGCCAACTGGGGCATCAAAGATCTGTACGACATGACCTACGGCGGCTGCATCGGATGATCGTCGACTTTTCCGACATTACGAAAATCGACCCTCGTCTCCCCGCCGGGCCAGTCGGGCCAGTACCTCTCCCCCCACTACGGCGACCAGGTCGACGCGTGGCTCACCAACGACCAGATCCCGATGCACTATACGGACGCGGAAAGCTTGAAGGACGTGCTGGTGCTGACGCCGAAGAAATGAGATCAGCGCGATACGTGAGACGAAACGGGGCGGGCGACCTCATTGGGTCGCCCGCCCCGTTCTTTATATTCCGTCCGTCCGAACCGTTCCGGCGACAGGAAACCTGCCTACACCGCCGTATACAGCCCCTTGTCGTACCCTTCCTTGCCGTCGTATTTCGTGGCCAGCTGGTTCAGGTAGTAATCGTAGGCACCCTCCACGAACTCGACGCCCAGGCCCGTCAGCGCCTTCTTGAGGTCTTCGACCGACGGCGGGCACCCCCTCAGCTCGATTGCCTCGTTGATGTTCTTGTTTCCCTTGTTGGCGGCGATGATGCAGTTGCCCAAGAGCAGCGTCTTGTCGTAACCGGGGCGCGCCTGCATCCGTTTGCCGGACAGCACCTCGAAGTTGCCGAAGGGCTTTCCCTTGTTGGCCGAGATTATGAAGATATTGGACATGTTCACGATGGGCGAGCAGCCCGTGCAGAGCGTCTCGTCGTATTTCGGTATAGCCACCCCGGTGATCCCCATCCGCTCGAAGATCGTGGGGCCGGTGTTGTCCGCGTTCCAGTTCCAGTCCCACTTGACCGGCTTCTTGACTTTCTCTACGTCTTCCCCCTTCATCACGTAGTCGCGGTAGTCCAGCGAGCAGTCGTTGCGCTTCGCGTAGAGGGCAAGGTGACCGATCTCGGCCGGGTCGATGCCCAGCAGCGTTGTCGCCACCACGTCGGCGGCAAGGATATCGGTGGAGACCACGATCAGGTCGGCCCGGTAGGCGTTGCCGGTGTGGATGGGGCCTTTCTCCAGGACGTAGATCCCGTCCTCGATGGTGAGGTCAGGCGTCAGCTTTTCCGGGATGAGCGACACGCAGTAGTCCAGGTCGAGGTCCTTGTGGTGGCAGAGGCGGCGGCTTGCCATCTTGAGGCAGCCCTTGAGGTTCTTCATGCCGAGCGATACTTTGGTCTGCGAGTGGGTCTTCATGGCCGGGATGTCGACGAGGAAATCGGCCCTGAGCACGGGCTCCGCGATCAGGAGCGACAGGTCGTCGGAGAGCTTCACCTTTTCGAACGGCCCGTCGTTGAGGTCGAGGAGCTTGACCCCGTATTTCTTTACCAGCGCCCCGTAGCCCAGGTTTTCCATGACGCCGATGCTCGTGGGGGAGTCATCGTAGAGCTGCACCGCGCCCTCGGCGATGACGATATCGGCGCACCCGAAGTCTTTGAGGGCGATCACCAGGTCTTCGACGAGCCGGGTGGTGGTAAAGACCCCGTAGGGGGGGATGTGGTGTTTGTTGTCCCAGGTCAGGGCGTTGGGCTTGATGACGACCCGGTGGGTCTTCTTGAGGCCCGTAAAGCCGTCGGCGAGCGTTATCGCCCGCTTGAGCGATTCGGCGGGCTTTTCGATATTTGACGACGGCGACGTTCGGTTTTTCCATGACGGTGTCCTTCTAAATCGTGATTCCGTGGTTCTTCATGTAGTTGAGGTACCGGTTGATCTTGTAGGCCGCGCGGGCCGGGCGCTCGGCGTTGGGAAACGCCGCGATGTTTGCCGCGGCAAGCCGCCTGGTGAAGCTTGCCCGGATAGACTCCAGCTCCGGGCTGTTGTGCAGCAGGCGCGGGATGACCATGACGGCGGGCTTGGTGAGGCCCTTGAGCCCCTCGGACATGGTCTGCTCGATGTAGTCCCAGAAGTCCTTTGACATGGCCTGCACCATCTCCGGGTACTGGCAGAGGACCAGGAAGTCGATCTTCGGGTCCTTCTCGCCCTCCACGGCGGCGCCCACGAAGACCTTGGGGTCAAAGCCGAACATCCCCAGGTCCACCGGGTTGGCGGTGGAGGTGTTGACCCGGGAGATGGTGGAGCCGATCTTTTCCTGGACGTCGCCGGCCAGCGTCGGCACGGAAATGCCGTTGTTCGAGACGGCGTCGGTCAGCTCCACGGAGCTGCCGCCGCCGGCGACCGAGATCAGCGCGCGGAGGCCGCGGGGCTTAAACCCGTACTTGAGGCAGAGCAGCACGTCCAGCATCTCGATCTGGGTCTCGGCGTTGATGACGCCGAGCTGGTCCATGACCGAATCCCATATCCTGGTGGGCACGGCGATGGCCCCGGTGTGGCTCATGGTGGCCCGCGCCCCTTCCTCGGAGCGGCCCCCCTTCCAGATGACGAGCGGCTTTTTCTTTTCCAAAACGATGTGGCGGGCGAGCTTCTTGAAGCGCTCTCCCTGCTTGATGTCCTCCACGTAGCCGCAGATGTATTTGACCTTATCGTCCTCGGCGAAATACTCCATGAAGTCTTCGATTTTGAGGTCGGTCTGGTTGCCGACGGAGACGACCTTGTTGAACTCGAGGCCGGAGCTGACCCCGCGCACCAGGAAGTTGAGGGCGTGCCCCCCCGACTGGGAGAAATAGGCGATGTCGCCCTGCTTGTCGGTGGCGAGGCTCGGGTAGAAGAGCACCCCCGCCTCGGGCGCGTGGATGCCGATGCAGTTGGGGCCGATCATCCGGGTTGTGCCTTTCGCGAGCGCGTCGGTCAGGCGCTTCTCGAGCTCCTTTTCGCCCACCTCCGAAAAGCCGGACGTAAACACCAGCACGTACTTGGCCTTGGCCGCCACGCACTCCTCCAGCGCCTGGGGGACCTTATCCCGCGGCAGTACGATGAGGGCGTAGTCGACCGGCTCGGGCACGTCGGTTATTTTGGGGAAGCAGGGCACACCCTTGATGTCGGTATACTTGGGGTTGACGGCGTATAGTTTCCCCTTGAAGTGTTCGTGATAGCAGGCAAAAAAGCCCCCGCGGTCGCGCACGATGTCCGGCGAGGCCCCGATGACGGCGATTGAGCGGGGGTTGAAGAGGCAGTCGAGGTTGATCATGGTGCGGTTTCACTCCCTATCGTTGCTGAGGTTGATGCGTCATCCGGCGCATAGACCGACAGGATAACAGAAAAAACGGCGCGGTGTCAAAGAAATTTTAATATCAAGGGTTAAAGACGGGCGGTAGGGGTCGCGGCGGTGTCTTCTCTTGTCGCCCGCGTTTCGTGAATTACGGAACGAGAGGGTATTCACCACAAAGACACGAAGGTACGAAGAGGAATGAGAGGGAAGCTCATTTCTCCTTTGTAACTTTGCGGTAGGCCCATGCCGGGGCGTATCGAAACTCAATTCACCACAAAGACACGAAGGCACGAAGCGGAATGAGAGGAAGGAATTTTTATCTCTTTTGTGTCTTTGTGCCTTTGTGGTGCCCCCGGCGCCTTCTTAGCCGGAGAATCGCGCTTGACTCCGGCCCATGTTGCCGGGTACTATATACCGATACATAATAATATATGGGGCCGCTGAAGGCGCGCCGGGCGGCACGGCGATGGGTACGACGACAATAGATAATAGACGATAGACAATAAGCGGCGGCAGGGAGGATACGGCATGGCGGCGAGATCTAATCAGGCGATGGGAGCGACGGGGGCGAGGGGTGTGATGGGTGTGATACGGGTGACGGACGCCGACGTGCGGCGGGTGCTTGATCTCATCGGCGGGATCATCAAGAAATTCGGGCCGCGGATCGCGGGGAGCGATTCGTGCCGCGGGGCCGCGGCCGACATCGGGGCGCGGCTCGGGCCGTTGTGCGACGGCGTGGGGCGGCAGGAGTTCACGGTGCGCACCGGCGGTATGCGCCACCTGGGGCACGTCGTCGGCGGGTGCTACATCCTTGCCGTGGCGATGCTGTTTACCGGGGGGGCGTGGGTCTGGCTGGGGGCGGCCGCCCTCACGGTCTCTCTGGTCTACTGGATCGTGGTATCCGTATTCATGCTGGAGGCGCTGGATTTCCTGTTCCCGGGCGGGGTCGGCGTCAACGTATGGGGGACCATCGAGCCGGAGGGCGAGGTAAAACGGCAGGTATACGTCGTGGGCCACCACGACAGCGCCTACGTCCTGACGTTCCTGGGCCGGTTCCAGAAGTGGTACGCCGTCAGGATCATCGGGACGATCATCTTTTCCACGACGGTGTGGCTCTCGTCCTGGGCCTGGGCCGTGTCGCGGGGCGCTCACGGCGCTGACCCCGGCTGGGCCGGGTTTGCGCTTGCGGCGGGCGTTGCGGGGCTGGTCTTTGTGGCGCCGTTCCTCTGGTTCGTGGGATCAAAGGCGTCGCCCGGTGCGGGGGATAACCTCGTGGCCTCGGCCGTCGCCGTCGAGACGGCGCGGCTGGTGCGGGGCACAACCGGCGCCGGGAGGCTGAAGCACACGCGGCTGGTGCTGCTGTCGCTGGACGGGGAGGAGCCGGGGATGCGGGGGGCGGGGGCGTTTTTGCGGGAACACGCCGCCGGGATGAAGGCGGTCCCGACCTCCGTGCTCAACTTCGACGCGATCTACGACGTGGGCGATCTCAGTCTCCTGACGCGCGACCGCAACGGGTTCACGGCGCTCTCGGCCCCGATGACGGCAGAGTGCGTGGAGATAGCCAAAAGGCTCGGCTACGATATCGCCTCGGGGCCGGTGACGTTCGGCGGAGGGGGGACGGACGCGGTGCGGTTTGCCGACCACGGGATAGAGGTGGCCTCGATCATCGGGATATCCACGAAGCTCATCCGGGAGGGTCTCGTCTACCATACCGTCAACGATACGGTGGATAAGCTCGACCCGAAGGCGGTCAAGGCGTGCCTCGAGATCGCGGTGAATTATATCAGGGAGAAGGATGAGGGGTGAGGGGATAGGGACGAACGGAGGCCACATTCTTTAACGGCTTCTTCCAGGGTGTTGCGCTCATAACAGGACAGCAGAAAAAGCCTCAACGCCTCTTCGAGGTTCTTTCTGGCTTCTTCTTCGGTCGGTCCCTGGGAAAATACGTCCAGCGCCGGGCAGGACGATACCCAGTAGGCGGCTTTCTTTTTTACCGTGGCCGGAAGCTTAACCTCGAATACGACCCTGTTCATTGTAACCTCCTGTGCGTCGTGATACCCGTTCGCCGCGTATCGGCCGGCCCCGAAAGAACCGTCCTTTTACGTAGTATACCATATCGTCGGGCGATGTCTCCACTAAAAAACGGAGGCCGAGGGGGGAGGGGCGGGGTGTGCGGGATGAGATGAATTAAAGAAGGGGGCCGGATTTCTCCGGCCCCAGAGTATTGACAAACCTACTGTAAGTACAAACGCCACTATTGTCATTGCGAGGAGCGAAGCGACGTGGCAATCCCGGACGCGATAACTACCAGAAAACACGGTAGTATGTATATCATTATCCGAGATCGCCACGCCCCCTGAAGGGGGCTCGCGATGACAACTCCTTGTGGGTGTGCGGGATGAGAGGAACTAAAGAAGGGGGCCGGAGAAATCCGGCCCCTTTTTAGCGTGAAGCGGCAATAGTGCCCCCGATCGCTCCTGACGGCGATCGCGGTCCGTTAGGGACCCGGTGGAGGTGGAGGTGGCGGCGGAGGAGGTGGCGGCGGAGGCGGACCGGGAGGCGGTGGACCGGGTGGTGGAGGCGGTCCGGGAGGAGGCGGCCCCGGTGGCGGAGGTCCGGGAGGAGGCGGCCCTGGTGGAGGCGGTCCGGGAGGAGGCGGACCGGGCGGCGGAGGTCCCGGAGGCGGCGGCGGGCCGACGACGGGGCCGGGCGCGGGCGGAGGGGGCGGTGGATACGCGCAGCCCGGCACAATGGTTATCAACGCAGCAACGAGAAAAGCGAAAACAGCAACAGTGGCAACGGTGGCGGTGGCGGAGAAGAACTTTTTCATCGTTACATACTCCTTTTTTTACGCCTTGCTTATTTTTCGTTATTCCGTAAGGTAAGGATAGTATATTCCTCTTATATATTACCCGCAATCGAAACAACATCTTTCCAATTCTTTGGGTTATATTTATCCCAATCTTCTTGCTTCACATATAGCATCTTATACGTAATTCTCTTTTGTCGGCTGTTTGCATCATCACACCATTGGGCAAGCCTTTTTATCTTTAACGGGTCGTCTAAATCTTCACGCCCCTTTGTTTCAACGATATAGACTGTCTTATCATTCGTCTTGACAAAAAAGTCTGGGTAATAGTTGGCAATCGTTCCGTCGGCGTTTTTATAATCTATCTTGAAATGCACCTCGTAATAATTCTTTGCGAATGAAACAACCTCATCATCTCCTAATTTTTCCAGAAAACCGGCAAACTCAAGTTCAAACTGGCTGTCCCCGACAATCCTGTTAAAAACGCTCTTTTTCGGCACCAGATAAGCCCTGTCGTTGACGACAAACGGACGGCTATCGCTCACTTTGATGTAGTTCTTTATCTCAGCATCACCGATATCTTTAACCGTCAACTCATTTATCGCTTTTTTAAAGGTCTCAATTATTGTCTTTGTAGCCTCAATCTCCGAGAGGTTTCTTAAAATGTTCTTATCTTCAAGGTCAACTTCTGTTTCGAATAAGATACCTTTGAACAAACTCTTTTACCTTTCCAAACAAGACATCATAACATCCAAAAAGACGAAGTTCTCTCATAATGCTTTGGGCAAAAAAGCCAATAACGCTTTGGTAATTGGGCTCAATATTGCTTTCGAGAATCGTTGTATGATGAATTTTTTCTTCGATAACGTGCTTGAAAACGATCTCCCGTTGTTCCTGTTCAGAAAATTGCTTCACCCTTAGCTTCGCGTTATTAAACCCGGCTGGATTTAAGTCAGATAGGTTCTTGTATTCTCTTTGAATCCTCGGCGTTAAAATCGGAAGCTCAATATCTAACCGCTGTATATCCTTCTTTGGATTATCATGGTCAATTTCAATAACTGTCGGCGTAATTGCTTTCGTTGTGGAGTCCATCTTTCGCTTTTCTAATTCAACGCCTTCGGCTTTGATTGACTCGACAAAATCCATAAACGCCGGGGTACCGATAACGCTGACATATTCTTCGACATCTTCCCGTCCAAAAAACATTCGCCGCAAACCACGACCCAAGCGTCTGCTCGGGAAGTATATTTGAAGCTGACGAATAAGCACGAAGCCCAACAATAGTCGTTACATTCTTAACGTCCCACCCTTCTTTTAACATCAAGACTGAAACAATAACTTCATAGGGGCTTTCCCGTCCGTCAATAGCATTTGCCTGCTTACGAAGCCGATCTAGTTCTTCTTTGGCTTTACCAGTGACCTTTTCAGATATGTCACCGCTTTTATTGGTATGAATCGTTAGAACTTTGCCGTTTAAGTCAGCGTAGTTCTTTTCCAAATACGCGTGTACCTCATCGCAATTCTTTGTATCATCCGTCATGATAAATAAAATCGCTTTCTTGCCGGTAGGTTCGAGTTCTTTATATGTCTTTCGCCATTCTTCGATGCCCAAGATTTATATAATCCTCATATTTCTCGGTAAATATGACACTCTGTCGTTCCTGCAATTTCCCACGGCTTGCCTCATCTGGCAACACCGGCGTTTTGACAACACCCTGATGTATGGCCTCGACAAGAGGATAGTCCGAAATAGTCTGAACAAAAATCCCTCCGTTATTATGTTTCGGCGTTGCCGTACAGTCTATTTGGAGGGAAATCTGCTTCCCCTTCTGCTTTAGTCTATTATTAATGTCCTGAATGGACTTAAACCAAGCCATTTTGGGATCATGTATATGATGCGCCTCATCGTTGAAAACAACAATTTCATCAATATCTCTAACGACATTGCTTAATTCAACTAATGATTCGTTAGTTCTGGAAACTGGCTTCTGTCCTAAGAAATAATCTGTTAAATCGTCATCGCTGTAAGACGCTCCTTTTACATCGCCTTCATAGACTCTATGAATGTTTGTAAGGAAGATATTGCCAGTTGGGGAAATTCGCCGTCAGATCGTCCTGTAGATGTAAAGTTATTTGAAAATCATCTTGCCAGCTATTTCCTTCATATCCGTTGTCCGGGAGAACAGGGTCTTGATAAAAAATCTTTAGGCCATCGAAATCAGTCTTGATACGTTCAAGGACTATAATATTCGGCGTTATTAAAAGGAAATTGCGGGAAAGTCCTGACTCCGGCTCGTAAAGTTTATGGAAATACGACCACGCAAGAAGCAAGCTCATTACCTTTGTCTTACCGCTCCCGGTCGCCATCTTAATAACGAGCCTGAGCCAGTCCTCATCAAACATATTAGGACTTACACGTCCGAGAGAATCAAAAGGCAGAAGATCATACTTATTCCTTACGCCCGCAACATCATATAGCCAGATAACCGTTTCAACCGCCTCGCGCTGAGCGAAATAATACTTAAACAAAAAGGTATTGCCATCCGCCCCATAGGCTATATGCTCCTGCTTAAACCACCAGTTTAGGAGAGCTTTTGAGGTAGCGCTTGCCCCATCGTAGTTTCTATTACGCCACTCTTTAATGCTTTTTCTCAACTCCGGTACAAACGGCGGGAGCAGTTTTTCATAACCCTGCTCACGCAATGCCTCATCAGCCGGAAACCAGCGTATCTCCGGTTCTAAAATCGCAAATTTATCTTTAGGAAATTTCTTATGTAATGCCATTATGTAATATTAACCTCGATAACTCTTGTTGTATCATTACCGAAAATGTCAACTACTTTAACAGCGATCCTACGCCGTCCTTTTGAAACTTCCTTTTCAGCGGATATAAGCTCGAGTTTTCTATCTCTCTTCGTTCTAAAGGACTGCCATTCATTTTCAAAAATATAATCCCCAGTCCATTCTTCTTTTTCTTCTTGAGTATCAGGATCAATTAACCGGATAATTTCCTTTCTGTTTTCCATGTTAAAATCAACTGACCAATAGTCCACCCAGTCTACCCATTTCTTCGTCAAGACTTCCTTAGTTACAACTGCCGTTGTTTTATCTTTTGAGACTTTGATGACTTGTCCATTCTCAATAACGATTTTGCTTGCTCCTTCCCTGAGAGACCCTTCTATCTCTTCAACGCAGTCCTGATTATAGAAGACACTGAAATCGCATAATTCAACTGCTATTGTCTTATTACTCCCGCTCCCTTTTGTAATCGGCTTTACTTCAATATAAGCAACGTCATAGAATTTTACATAACCTTTTTCAACAGCTCTTCTATCAAATACTTCCCGGGGGATAACCTTAAACTGAACATCAACACCCTGACTGCTAAGCTCGGCAAAATCAAGCCCCATCTCATAGTCAAAACCGAGAATATCGATTTTCGTAATCCCTTTTTCCCGGGCCTCTCTTATCGCCTCGTCGACCAAAGCAGATGAGACCGGCGTTGAGATAGGACCGACAGCGACAAGACGATCACGTTTTTTGCCGACGAATGAGTTATAGGAATCGACGGTTTGAGCGTTATATGCGGAAAGTATTATCTCGACATATTGCTTTTCCTTCCTTTCTAGAATCTGCTGTTTCTCCTTTTCTCGAAGGTCAACATCAACGCTGATATACTGTTCACGCTCATACTTCCCAAGGTTGAGAATCTCAAACGCCCTGAAATCCTTGCCCGTCAGTTTCATCTCTCGTTGAACCTGGATAAGACGCTTGCGGGAAGTATGAATAGCAAACCTGCCGAGGTCTGCACCGATCCATTTACGTCCTAACTTTTCGGCAACGGCTAAAGCTGTTCCCGGAACCGCAGAAGAAATCAGCGACTAGATCGCCTTCGTTTGAGGAGGCTTTGATGATGCGTTCGAGCAGGGCTTCGGGTTTTTGGGTCGGGTAGTCAACTCGCTCTTTGGACTTGGAGTTTACTGGGTTTATGTCCGTCCATATGTCCCCAACCCGTGTTCCACCCACCTTCCTCAAGTATCGTTTTACGCTTGGCACCCCTCTCTTAGAAGATAGATAAGTCCGTTTTTCATTCCTTCGTCGATTTTTTCCTGCGACCAAATCCAGTGTTTTCCAGAGGGCGGGTCGATACTTTGCCAGTCCGAAATCTCCGTGAGGGACCTTGACCATCTTGAGTGAAGTCCGCCAAATTGTATTTCGGCCTGTTCTGGCTCATCATGCCGATAATGTGTTTCGTAGCTTTTCATCTTTGTGGCACACATTGCGGATTAAAAATGGGCGTTCTCGTTTTTGAGTAGAACAGAATATGCTAGTCCTTGATGTTGGAGAAATGGGCGCTTTGAGCTTTTACGGATGAACTTTTTTCCACGCGATTTCAGCAATGAAATTCTAAAAATCTTCTGTCCAGTCGCAAGCCGAATGTAAGCTGCATTCACCCGCCAATCACAATGCACATAAATACTACCATCATCTGCTAGGAGACCGTGCATTAGTCTTAGCCGCTCATAAATCATGGTAATAAAACTGTCTGCACCCTTGCCCATGTGTCTCGATATGCAACTTCTTCAATAACTGATGGTTTCTTTGTAAAGGATTCGTCACCAATCTCTACATTCATGGAAAAATCCGCGCCAACGTCAAACGGCGGATCAATGTAAATGAGTTTAATCCCGCCTTGCTTATCAATTTCCCGACGCATATGGGCCGTTCTTTAGCGATGAAAGGATCAGCTTGTTATCACCCCAGATGAGCTTATTCGTCCATCCTTTTATTTGGCCTCCCGAGATGCATCAAATAAGTCCATCTGATCTTTGCCCTTCTCAATCCGCTGGCTTCGGCTCATCAATATGCTCAATGGTCTGAAAGGGCAAAACAAGATTACAGACCTCTTGCGTTTTGCCGTTCCATACGAGCTCGACTTCGCGTTCATCATCGAATAAAAGAAAACGATATTTTTCAGGTAAGGGTTTGCCTTCCTGAAGATAATTTATTGCGTTACGTCGTTCGTTGTCCGATAACCTCATTTTCTACCTTTTTATATTTTGAATTAAATAGTGTTAACAGATTGTATCGACCACAATAATAATCAATCTGAACGGTTTTGTAAATAAATTTTAAGTGAGTTTTCACCTAAATCATTTTATGTTCTCCCTCCCCCTTATCCCCATCCCCTCATCCCCATCCCCCAAACCAAAAATATATTGTATATTTCTCCCTTCCTGCCCTTCTTTCGCCCATCCGTATAACGGCCGGTCAGTTCCCCCGTCACAATGTCTTGATATAGAAATTAGATATGTTATAATTATTTAAAAGTAAACTATCAGAGATTACAGATGCACCGGGTTTTGATTGTCGACGACTCCGAGCTCTTTTTAGCGCAGCTCACCGAAGAGCTGGGGTCGCTGGGCTACGAGGTCGCCGGGGTGGCCCGTTCCGGCGCCGAGGCCGTTGAGGCGGCGCGCCGGCTTACCCCCGATATCGTCCTCATGGATATCCTCATGCCCGGCGATCCCGACGGCATCGACGCCGCCCGCGCCGTCAGGGACCAGCTCGACATCCCCGTCATCTTCCTCTCGGCCTCCGAGGACGACGCCGTCATCAAACGCGCCTGCGCCGCGCGCGCCTACGGCTTTTTATCCAAGCCCGCCGGCGGCGCCGAGCTCAAGGCCTCCATCGAGCTCGCGCTCGTCAACCAGTCCACCCAGGCCGGCATCAACGAGACCATCCGGGACGTCGTGGAATACACCAACGACCTCATCTACGTCGTCGACGGGCAGGGCACTATCAAATACGTCAACCAGCAGATCCTCGGGTTCAGCGGCTATACGAAAGGCGACGTCCTCGCCAATTCCTTCGCGTCCTACCTCACGCCGGGGTCGGTCACAAAGGCTGTGGAGGTCTTCAAGCGGCAGGTCAGGGGCGAAGACGTCGGGCCGTTTGAGCTCGAGTTTATGGACCACTCCGGCGCCGTGCGGGTGGTCGAGATACGCGAGCGGGCGGTGTGGAAAGACGGCAGGATCGTGGAGGTCCACGGGATCGGGCGGGACGTCACCGACCGCAAGCGGGCCGAGGCCGACCTCACCGCCGCGCGGGAGCAGTATCGCCTGCTGGCGGAAAATGCGGCCGAGGGCATCGCCGTCGTCCAGGACGGCGTGATCAAATACGCCAACCCCGCGCTCCACACAATGGCCGGCTGCCCGAAGGGCGGGCTGGCGGGCCTGCCGTTCATCGGCTTTATCCACCCGGACGACCGGGAAATCGTCTTCGAGACCCATACGCGGGTCCTCGCCGGAGATGACGACCCGGCCCCCGTGACCCGGCGCTACCTCGACTGCGGCGGGTCGGTGCACATCGTCGAGAACGCCTCGATGCCCTGCACCTGGGAGGGGCGGCCCGCGGCGATCGTCCTGATCAACGACGTGACCCAGGCGCGGCTCGCGGAACAACTCCTCACGACCCAGCGGGACATCGGCGTATTCCTGGGCACGGCCGACGAGCTTGACGGCGCAATGTCCGTTGTCCTGTATCGGCTGCTCGAGATACCGGGGCTCGACTGCGGCGGCATCTACCTGGTCGAGGAGCCGGGCGGGCCGCTGCGGATGGCGGCCCACCGGGGGCTGAGCACGGAGTTCGTCTCGCAGGTGGAGTTCTTCGACGCGGGGTCTCCCGAGGCCGGGGAGGTCAGCGCGGGCGGGACGATCCTGTTTTCCGCGGCCGAAATCGAGGCCGACCCCAACTTCGAGTACCTGCGGGCCGAAGGGATCACGCATCTCGTGGTGGTGCCGGTCCTCTTCGAGGGAGCCGTGGTCGCCTTGGTCAACGTCGCGACCCACGAAAAGGAGGCAGTATCCGCCCGCGTCGTGGCCGCGGTGGAGGATATCGCGGCGCGGCTGGGCAGCGCGATCAGCCGGCTCAGGGACCGGGAGCTGCTTGCCGAGTCGGAGAAAAAATACCGGACGCTCATCGAAAACGCGAAGGAGGGGATCGTCGTCGTGCAGGACGGCCGTATCAAATATATCAACCCGACGGGGGTGCGCATCAGCGGCTATCCGCCCGAGGAGCTGGTCGGCCGGCCCTTCGGGGATCTGATCTACCCGGAGGACCTCGAGGGGGTGGCCGCGCGGTACGCCCGCGAAATGGCCGGCGAAACCCTCCGGGAGCCGAACGCGTACCGGGTGATCTGGAAAGACGGGACGGTACGCTGGACCGAGGGGATCGGGGTACCCATCGAGTGGGAGGGAAGGCGGGCGTCGCTCTCGTTCATTGAGGATATTACCGAACAGAAGCTCGTCAAGGACGCGCTCGTCGAGTCGGAGCAGAAGTTCCGCGGCGTCTTTGAGACCTCGCGGGACTTCATGTACATCGCGGCGCTGGACGGGACGATCCTTGACTACAACCGCTCGGCCAGGGAGTTCTTCGGCTACACCGAAGAGGAGATCGCGCAGCTGAACCTGAAAGACATCTACGCCTACCCCGAGGAGCGGGAACAATTCGTACAAAAGGTGATCAGGGACGGCTTTGTCGAGAACTATGAAATCAAGCTCAAGAAGAAAGACGGCTCGCTTATCGACACGCTGGTAACAGTGGTACCCAAGAAGGACGCGCAGGGGGAGGTCATCGGCCTGCAGGGCTCCGTCAAGGACGTCACCCAGATGAGAAGGCTGGAGCGCCGGCTCGTACAGACAGAGAAGCTCACGAGCCTCGGCACGATGGTATCCGGCATCGCCCACGAGTTGAACAACCCCCTGACGGCGATCATGGGCAACGCCGAGATGCTCACCACGTTCACGGAGCTGCCGGAGGAGGTGGTGCGGAGGCTGGAGACGATCGCCAAGGAGTCGCTGAGGACCTCGAAGATCATCAAGGGCCTCCTCTCGTTCGCGCGCGAGCACAAGCCGGAGCGGCGGCTGATCAGCGTCAACGAATCCATCATGGAATCCTATAAACTCCGGGAGTATAACCTGAAGGTCAGCGATATACGGGTGGAGCTTTTGCTGTCGCGCGAGCTATCCCCGACGTACGGCGACCCCTACCAGCTTCAGCAGGTGTTCGTCAATATCATCAACAACGCGACGGACGCGCTCGCGGAACGGAAGGGCGCGACGCTCACGATCAGGTCGCGGCAGCAGAGGGGCTGGCTGGTTGTCGAGTTTGAGGACAACGGCCACGGGATAGAGCCGGAGAACCTCAAGCGGATCTTTGATCCCTTCTTTACCACGAAGGAGGTCGGCAAAGGCACGGGGCTGGGCCTTTCCATGGCGTACGGAATCGTCAACGAGCACGGGGGGACGATAGAGGCGGTAAACGTCCCGGCCGGGGGGACGATATTTACCGTCTCCATACCCGTGACCGGGGCGCCGGCCTCCGACGGCAGGACCGCCGAGGTTCCCCGGATCGGGGTGCACGCCGGCAAACATATACTGGTCGTCGAAGACGAAGCCCATCTCCGCGATCTCTTCCTGGACGTTCTGGCGGAGCGGGGCTATAACGTACTGGCCGCCTCGGGGGCCGACGAGGCCATCGGGCTCATCAAGGAACGGGACTTCGATGCAATAATCACCGATATCAAGATGCCCGGCCCCGGAGGTATCGGGCTGTACCGGTATATCACCGATCAACACCCCGGCCTGACCGGCAGGATAATCTTCATCACCGGAGATATACTCGGCGTGGAAACGAGGTCGTTTCTTTCCACGACCGACTGCGCCTATCTTGAAAAGCCGTTTACCGTAAACGACCTGTTGAACGTGCTGACGACCGTCCTGGCGCGGTAGCCCCCGATGGGGGAAACAGGGGTATCCCGCATATCTTCTCTTGCTTTCCGTACCCTATCCGGTATAATACCTTTCGGATAAGCACCACGGGCAACCTCCGGCATCTGTGCACGGCTCGTCCCATCCCATAAAGTAGTCGAGGGAATAGAGCGTCACCCCGCGAAGCAGGCTTCGCGGGGTCCCCGACGAAGACCCCCTCGCTCCCCGCAATGACAGTTAGTGCCGAGGAGTGCTTGATATTTTGTCATTTCATCCGAGGAGTAGACCATGAACGGCGCCGAAAGACTCTTGACCGCGCTTAAGCGCGGAGTGCCCGACCGCGTCCCCCACATGGAGCTTGCCTATAACGAATCGTCCATTATCGGCATCGCCAGGCACTTCACCGACAACGTGCCTGCCGTCAACTACTTCCAGCGGATGAGCGTGGAAGAAAAGATCAAGCTCTTTGACGCGCTGCTGTTGATCATCGACGAGCTGGACGTGGACGGGGTGACGCTGCGTATCCTGACAAAGACCGTGGATGTCGACGAGAGCCACGTCCGCGACAGCTGGGGGGTCACGTACCTCCTTTCGCCCGCGGGCGATTCCCCGGTGGTCTCCGGGCCCATCAAGACCGAGGCCGACCTGGCGGCGTATGCCCGGCCCGATGTCACCGACGCCGATCTGCTGTCGCTTGCCTACGGCGGCGCCAAGGTCAAGGGGAAGCGCGGGGTGGTGATGGCGCTGCGCTGCTCGTTTCGGCTCTCATGGAGCCTCATGGGCGGCCTCCAGTATTTGCTGATCGCCTATCGGAGGAACCCTCAAGCTCGTCCACCGGCTCATGCGGATGACCACGGACTATCTCATCGAGGCTGATCGACAAATCGGCGTCCCTCGGGGCCGATATATTCGCCATGGACGGCGACCTCGCGTTTGACAGCGGCACGTTCATGTCCCCGGTGCAGTTCCGCGAATTCGTCAAGCCCTATTATATCGAAATCGTCAACGCCGCCCACCGCCACAACATCCCCATCGCCAAGCACAGCGACGGCGACCTCAGGCCGATTTTGCCTGACCTGGTCGAAGCAGGGTTTGACGGCATCCACCCCATCCAGCCCCAGTGCATGGATCTCGGCGAGATCAAGCGGGACTACGGAGATAAGGTCTGCCTCCTGGGCAACGTCGACTGCATGTACGTGCTCACGCGCGGCACCGAGGCCGAGGTCGTGGCCGACGTGAAACGGGCGCTTGGGCAGGGGGCCGCCGGGGGCGGCTATATTATCACCTCGTCAAATACCATCCATCCGGACGTAAAACCGGAGCACTACATCACGATGGTCAAGGCAATCCACAAATACGGTATCTATAACGGCACCACGCTAAAGCCCGCCGGCTAAGGCGGGCGCGCGGCCTTCGGAGATTGCCCCGCGTCCAAACGATCGGTGCGGCCCCGGCGCGGACGGGCGCCCCGGCCCGAGATCGGCCCGTCCCGCGCCCGTATTGCCCCGCAGCCTTCCCCTCTACACATGTATCCCACATGAATGCGCAAATACCGGCATTTTAGCTTTCGTGTGAGCCGGAACACCGCTTTGCTAATTTTTTCTGGCAATTTACCTAATATCTGGTATTATTGGTACAAATGTCCACCTAACTAATACTATATCAGCGTCAGGGCGCCCTCAGCACACATCCGGTTTTTGGCAGTGACTATGGAAACGACGATCCTCATCATAGAAGACGACCAGTTCTTCAACAAATTCCTGTCCGAGTCCCTGACCGACAAGGGCTACCGGGTGCACGCGGCCAAGACCGGGGCCGAGGGGCTCGAGATCGTGCAGGCGTTGCGGCCGGACCTCGTGCTCCTGGACCTGATGCTGCCGGACGTCAGCGGACTTGAGGTCCTCGAAAAAATCAGAGAGACCTACGAGACGCCCCAGGTCATCATGCTGACCGGGCACGGCTCCATCGAAACGGCCATCGAGGCGATAAAGCTCGGGGCCAGCGACTACCTCACCAAGCCGATCCGCGAGGACGAGCTGATCCTCTCGATAAAGAAGAACCTCAAGCACCTGGACCTCATTCGGGAGATCGAGTACCTCAAGGAGGCCGATCGTAAGAAATTCAACTTCAACTACCTGGTGGGCCGCTCGCCAAAGATGAGCGAGGTCTACCGGCTGGCGCTGTTCGTGGCCCAGTCCGACACGGCAACGGTGCTCATCGAGGGGGACTCGGGGACGGGCAAGGAATACCTGGCCCGGTTCATCCACTACCGCTCCGCGCGGGGCGACGAGCCGTTCGTCGAGATCAACTGCGCGGCCATCCCCGAAAACCTCATGGAGACCGAGCTCTTCGGGTACGAGCCGGGGGCCTTTACCGACGCCCGGGTACGCAAGCGGGGCCAGTTCGAATTGGCTTCCAAGGGTACGGTCTTTCTGGACGAGATCGGGGAGATGTCCGTTTTCCTCCAGGCAAAGCTGCTGCGTTTTCTGGACACGATGACCTACAAGAGGGTGGGGGGCACCACCGATATCAAGCTGGATACCCGCGTGATCGCCGCGACCAACAAGGAGCTGGATCGGGCGGTGGAGAACGGGGAATTCAGAAAAGACCTCTATTTCCGCCTCAAGGTGATGCACCTGAAGCTGCCCAGTCTCAAGGAGCGCAGGGAAGATATAGAGCTGTTTGCCGCGGTGTTCCTGGAGGAATACAGCAAAAACCTCAAGAAAAAGGTCGAGCGGGCTTTTCCGACTCGGCCATGGAGTGGCTCAACAACTATCCCTGGCCGGGCAACATCAGGGAGCTCAGGAACATCGTCGAGCGGGCGGTCATCGTTTCCGACGGCCCGACCATCAATACGAGGCACCTGTCCATCGATGCCAACGGCAAGGCGCCGGTCGATTCCCCGGTACCCCCGGTTATCCCCGAGGAGGGGGTGGACCTAAACGAGATCGTGGACCGCGTCTCCACCGATCTAATTTCAAAGGCGCTGGCCCAGACCGGGGGCAACCGCTCCAAGGCGGCCCGGCTCCTCTCCATCCCCCGCCAGGTGCTGCTCTACCAGATGAAGAAGCTCGGGATGGATCGATAGGTGTTGCTGCACGGCGGAATGAACTAATTCGTAAGGAGGAAGTATGAGCGGTCTTAACAACCCCCAGGCAACCGAAGCCGCCCTGAGTCTCCTCAGGAGCGGGGACCCGTTCCAGTGGTACGTGATCACGCTGCTGGCGCTGGTGGTCTACGTCTATTTCAGGGAGATCAAGAATAAGAACTGGAAGGGGATCGCCGCGGGCCTTTCCCTGTACATGGTGCACTGGTTTGTCGAAATCGTCAACGCGCTGGTCCAGCATTTCTCCGGCCACGCGCTCTGGACTGTCCCGACGGGGACGGCCTTCTTGATCCTGGTGGGGGTTGGCGTGGAGCTCTCGCTGATGTTTATCATAGCGGGCCTCGTATTCTCGCTGATACTGCCGGATGATCCGAAGGTGAAGGTGCTGGGAGTGCCCAACCGGCTCTTCTTCGCGGTGACAAACGCCGCCTTTTTCTCGATCTTCGAGATATTCCTGGCAAAGACACCGGCCTTCGTCTGGGTCTATCCCTGGTGGGGGGCGGTGCCGGTCTTTATCACCGTTTATATCCCGTTCTTCGTCGTTTCGATGTACAGTTACGACTGGAAGCCCAAGACCCAGAAGACGGTCATCGGGACCATGTTTGCGGTCAACGCCCTTATGCTGATCGTATTCGCGGGAATCCTGAAGTGGATCTAACGGCCAAGCGACCGTAACGATACTACGGGCGGGAGGGGTTGACCTCCCGTCCGTATTTATTCCGCCAATGTAATTCCGCCCGTTTGTCCCATTCCCTTTTCGCACATGCCGCCGCGACTATTCGGTCGAAACGGTAATCCGGTCAATGATGTCCTTTGCAGTCGTGAGGCCCGTGAGGTCGGGATTGAGGCTCGCGTCGCTCCCGTCAGGGCTCCCGTGCCCGACGGGGGTAAGCTCCCACGTTCCGGGTCCCGAGGTGAGGTCGACGGTTGCCGCATACACGATCGACGGCTGACCGCTGCCCCAGCTGCCGCCGGAGTAGCTCGGCGTGCCGGGCAGGGCGTCTGCGGAGTAGGCGTCGTTGAAGTCCGCCGAATTATTGACCTCGGCAAGGACAACGAACTTCAGAAGCTCCTGAGGGGTCTTCGTCCTGAGATGAAAATCTCCCTTGGGGCTGGCGGCGGTGACGGCGTCCGTAAGGGGGTTATCATGCGTGGGCATAAACAGCCCGTCCGGGTAGACAACGCCCCGCTTGTGCGACCAGAGCGGGAGTGATTCGGGACGCCTGATCGATTCCGCGGGAAGGTCGGGCGACGTACGCCACGCCTGCGTTCCCGCCCTTTTTGTAACGTACAGCGTGTCGATGTAGTTTCCGTCGATGTCCTCGAGCCAGACGGCTATCTGGGGTGTGGTCTTGATCGTGATAATGCGGTTGATCTTGAGGGGGTGCTTATAATGAGCACCGGCCTCGAAACGCACGGAGATTTGCCTGCCAACCGCGTCCGGCTTCGTGACGATGACGACGTCATCGTTGGCGCACGCCGAAGCGGCAAACAACGACAGGGCGAAAATGGAGAGATAAAGGATTCTGTTCATTGACTGTATTCCTCTATTCATGGTATTTGCATACGGCCGAAAGACGCGGCGTTCGGACACGCCGCGCGCGACTGCTATAGGGCGCGGCCGATTGATTCGGCCCGCCGGATCACCCGTGGCGGGATGGTATCCATCGTCCGGGTGTTGCCCAGCATAATCGTCCCGACAACCCGCATTCCCGCCGATTTAAGGACTACTGAGACGCTCCGGACGGCCCCCCGCGCGCTCGAAGACAAGAGCTTAAGGGGCCAGGGGGCCGACGAGGCGGTGACGATCACGGCCCGCTTTCCCTTTAAGAGGGGCCTGGGCAGGCTCATCTTCTCGGTTTCGATGTACTCAAGCGTCGTAACGATGCGGTCAAATAGGGCCTTGAGTGGCGCGCTCATGTTTCCCCAGTAGGTGGGGGTTCCGACCACGAGGACGTCGGCGGCGGTAATCTTTTCCGCGATTGCGTGGGCGTCGTCCCGGGGCAGGGCGCAGGGTTTGTCGGGACGGCACTTCATGCAGCCGAGGCAGGGCTTGATCGAGAGCCCGTAGACGTCGATATGCTCTACCTCGTGGCGGCCGTCGGCCCCGGCCGCAACGGCGGCGAGCAGCCCGGCGACCTTCCCCCTGCGCTTCGGGCTCGCGTTCAGTACCAGTATCTTCATTGCTATCTCCTCTCTGTTATATATCTTTCTTCGGGGCAAGGCCGGCCAGAAGGAGCTGGATCATCCTCTCTGCCAGCGGCGTGATGTCTTCCCAGAACCGCGGCATCAGCCGTTTGTGGAGAAAGAGCTTGATCACGCCATACATGAAGGCAAGGCCCATGGCGGTGTCGATCTCCACGTCATCGACGGAAAGCTCGCCGCTTTCCTTGCCGCGCGCGATGATGTCGTACCCGTGCCGGTTTGCCTTGTAGTAGCGGGCCAGCCGCTCGTCGGTAAGGTCGGTTGCCGGGGGGAGCTTATCGAAGATGAGATCGGCCATGCCCGGGTTGGCGAGGTACCAGCCGATGAAGGCGCGCATCAGGTCGGTCAGCTGCTTCGTGACCGGGTCGGCCTTGTTGACGGCGGCAGACAGGATCGTATCCAGGTCGTCGATAATGTCGAACTTAACGGCCTCAAAGAGCTGGACCTTATTTTCGTAGTAGTAGTAGATCGCCGTGGGGGTGACGCCGCACATGGCGGCGATCTCCCGCATGGTGACCGCGGAGGGGTCTTTTTTGGCGGTCAGCTCTAGCACTGCCTTCCTGATGGCGGCTATCAGCTCGGGATTCTCGGGTCGGGTCATGGTCGCCTCTCTGCAGTCTTTCGGAAGGAGAGCGCCGAAAGAGTTATCTTATGGCAGTAAACTTAACACTGTTACAATTACTATACTCCGTTATATGGTGGTGTCAAGGATTATTTTCAGTCGGAGGCAAAAGAATGCGTAAAATGGGCGCGTAGAGGGAAAGAGAGAGGGGACGCCCGGGCGTCCCCTCCTGCATGTTATCGGAAAAGTAACCGACGAACTACCGCTTCGGCACCGGTATCCTGCCGACGGCGTCCTCGGAGAGACTCCCCATCAGGAGCGTCCCGTCATACTCCATCACGTTGGTGATCTGCCCGAAGGTCCCCGTCGGGTCCTGCAGGTTGAAAACGACTGTACCGGACCCGTCGATTCCCAGCACGAACCCGTAGTTCTTCGGTGCGGGCATAAGCGCCGGGGGCAGCCGACGGATTATCTTCCTCACGAACGGGTGGGGAAAGAGCACGGTATCGGCCAGGGTGTCGCGCGGGGAGACGATAGTCACCCAGAATACCCCGTCCGTACCCGTGGCAAGACCGTCGGGGAACCCCGGCAGGTTATCGATCAGGACTTCGGACGTCCCGGTATTTGGGCCGGAGAGGGCGACCTTCAGCACGCGGTACATCCCCATCTCGGCCAGCAGCAGGAACGAGTTGTCCGGGGCAACGGCTATCCCGTTGGGGAAGTAGAGACCGTCGAGGACCACCCTCGTCTCTTTGCTGGCGGGGTCGTAGGCAAGGAGCCTCCCGTTGGGGCGGTGCTCCAGGAGGTCGTCCATGTAGGCGTCGTCGGTGAATTTGCTCGAAACGTCGGAGAAATAAATAATTCCGTCCGGGGCGATGCCCATGCCGTCGACGTTCTTGAAGGGGACGCCGCCCGCCTCCGTGGTCAGCACGGCGATCGTGCCGTCCGGTGCGACGGACTTCAGGCCGTATTGTCCGTTGCAGACGATGAGGTTACCCGCTTTGTCAAAGCCGATACCGAGGGGCCATCCGCCGATCTCGACGAAGACCTCGGGGTTGGCGCCGTCCTTGTCGTAGCGGATGATCCGGCCGTCTTTTGTGCCGGCATAGATGCGTCCGTCGAGGTCGACCGCCACACCCTCAAGCGCCGACCCGGTGTTAGATTCCAGTCTTTCCACTTTTGAGAGGAGGTCGTTTGGCTCGTACGGGCCGGAAGGGTCGGTAAGGTCGGGGGCGGCCGGCGGCACGAACGACGTGGGGTCGATCGGGACCGGCCAGAACAGGAGATAGGCAAAGAGGAGGATCACGACGCCGATAATGGAAAACGCGATGGGATGTTTCTTCATGGGATGACTCCTGAAATAGGATAAAGAGCTCCCACGTATTATATATTCGTCGGGCCGGATCGGCAAGGCAAATTACGCCGACCGTCGGAGGGGCGGGCAATGAGTCCGGTCCCTTTTTTCGCAGGGGAAGGGGTGACCGCTACAGCTTATCGGGGTCGGAGACCGTATCCTCGCGCCCGAGGGTCAGCAGGTGCCCGTTATCGGCAAGCCACTTGCGCGCCTTCTGGTAGCCGGGGTACATCTCCGACACCCGGTCCCAGAACCGCCGGGAATGATTCTGCTCCACAAGGTGGGCCAGCTCGTGAGCGACGACGTAGTCGATGATCGTAACGGGGGCCATTGCCAGGCGCCAGGAAAAGCTGAGGGTGCCCTGGGAGGACGCCGAGCCCCAGCGGCTCGCGGCCCATGATATATTGATCTTTGTGTAGGAGATGGAGTAGAGCCGGGCGAAGTATTCGACCCGCGGCGGGATGATTTCGGCGGCCTTTTTGCGGTACCAGACGAAGAAGAGGCGGCGCGCCTGCCCCTGGTATCGTTTCTTGAGGGTGAACTTGGTCCCCGAAAATGAAAGGTGGGGCATTGCGTTTTCGACGATGAACAGCGGGTACTCCTTGCCGAGGAGCGGGAAGGCCTCCCCGTTTATGAATTTCCGATCGGGAATCGATTCGAGACGCTCCCGCATGATCCGCTGCTTTTCGGCGATCCACCCCTGCTTTTCCGATACTATCTTCTCGATGGCCTCGATCGGGGTCTTCTTCGGCGCGCGGACAATGAGGGAGGCGTCGCGGCCGATCTCTATGCCGACGCTCCTGCGGCTGGAACGAATAATTGTGTCGATCTTGATGACGTTGCTCATACTCTCTCCATGGGTTTTCGTGCCTTGATGCGGTTCCAATAAAAGAGCGCCACGCCGTTTGGGCGCTCGATGCGGTTTTTCATTTCGGTAAGGACGGTGTCGATTTCCGGCTGTCCGATCATCAGCCGGCCGGCGAGTTTGTCGCCCGCCCCAAGCAGGATATCATGCGCATTTGAGAGCCACGCGCGGTATCCGTCCGGCTCGTCCTCGGTATAGATCTCCGGCTCGAAGGACAATCTAATGTCGGTAGCGCCGGCTTTCTTGAATATGTCGAAGAGCTTCCTGCCGATAAAGGGGTCGCCGGAAAGCTCGACCTGGAGGCGACAGAACTGCTCCATGAGCAGGTCCATCCCGTCAACCGCCGGCCAGTAGAGGACGTTATGGAGGTCATTCTCCTGACAGGCGAGCACGCCGCCCGGTTTCGTGATCCTCAGCATCTGACGGGCGGCTTCCACGGGATCGGAGACGTGCTCAAGGAGGTAGCGGCAGCAGGTAAGGTCAAAGGTCGAGTCGGGGAGGTCGTTTTTCGTCGCGTCGTTCAGTATGAGCGTGATGTTTCCATTGTCCCCGAGCGTCTCCTCCGCGCGCCGGAGCTGGTCGGCCGATATCTCGATTCCGGTGATCTTCGCACTGGGATATGCGGCGGCGATATCGGCGATCAGGGCGCCGGTTCCGCAGCCGAAATCGCAGACGTGTTTTCCCGAGAGGTCGCCCAGGAAGCGGATGAACGAGCCGTTTGTGATGGCCGAAAGGAGCGAGAGCCGCTGCTGTTCTTTCTCGGACGTCCCGTGGATGTAGTTCTTTGTCGAGCCGCTCAAAGTGACGCCCCATATGCGGGAAGTGAAACCGATATTGGATAATCAGGCACGCAGCTTATGTATACTAAATTTATATCATATATTTTTGAGAGTTCAATAGCAAAAATAGTCTAATGGAAATTATTTGCTTCATTAATTTCAATAAATACTCCGTTATTGTCACAAATGTACAATACTATTAATTTTCACCGTCACCCCTTTTCTGTTTTGACAACTCACGAATTGAATCGATCCGTACCGGCGGTGCCGGCCGTAAGGCGATCAGGCCGGCCCATGGGACGCCTTAACGGTATTGCCAGGGGAGATCGGGAGAACCGCTATCTAGATTGATATCTATCGGGCAACGCAGGACGCCGTTAGTACCGCGGAAGCGGAGGTGGGCCGGTACGTAATGGGGAGCGGCTGGGCGGCGCTATATCTCCATCCCGAAGAGCGCCTTGACGGCCCAGCCGATGAAAAACGACAATGCCGCGACGCCAAATATAATAGATGCCATCTCGGCGAACCGGCGCAAAAACGGTACGTCGCTTGCCACCGAAACGTAGAAAGTGAAAGAGAGGATGATCGCCATCGCGACGCTCATGGTCAGGGCGAGGGCGGCGCCGGGGCTGCCGAGCAGAAGGTAGGGAAGTATGAGGAGGATGACCGTAAGGATGTATATCGTGCCCGTGTAGAAAGCCGCCTTGACGGGGCTTTTCGTATCTCCCTCGGAGCGGGTCGACTGGTATTCGGAGGCGGCCATCGAGAGGGCCGCGGCAATCCCCGTAATGAGGCCGACAGCCGCGATGACCCTCGTTTCTCTGATCGCCAGCGTGAACCCCGCAAGCGCGCCGGTCAGCTCAACGAGGGCGTCGGAAAGCCCCAGGACGATCGAGCCGACGTAGCGCAGCCGCTGTTCGTCTATGAGCCCAATAAGCTCGCGTTCGTGCTCGTTTTCGTCTACGACAACCTGTGCCACGCCCGGCACAGCGGGTGCGAGCGCTTCGTATACGATTTGTGCGTTGGCCTCGCCGCGTTCCATGAGCTTAAGCGCGAAGGTAATGCCGAGGATACGCGCCGAACCGTAATAGAGGAGAATTTTAAGACGGCTCGGGCTCACGTCCCGCCCGGTGAGTTTTCGCCATAACTCATAGTGCCGCTTCTCGTCGGCGGCGATGCGCAAGAGGATGTCGCGGTTATGCGGATCGGCAATAGCGCGGGCCAATCGCTCATAGACGATATGTTCGGTGGCCTCGCCCCGCTGCATCGCAACGATTCGCCGCATGATCTCAGGGGACAGCGCTTTCATTCGTTTGTCTCTCCTCGTGGTAAGCAGACGCTCGAAGGTTAGGGCGCGATATTTGCCGCCTACGTGCCGTCGTAAATATACTGCATGATGGTGACATCAAGCAGGAGCCCGAATTTCCTACCGACCTCCCGCATGACCCCGACCGTGGTAAAGCCGAACGAGACATGCAGGGCGATACTGACGTCGTTTCCCCCGGCGATTCGGGAAATTACCGTATGCAGGCCGGCGCGGCGGCCCCGGTCGATGATCGCCGAAAAGAGGCCCCGGCCGATCCCGCGATTCCGACACGATTCCCTGACATACAGGGAGACCTCGGCGGTGCCGTCGTAGGCGGGCCGGTCGGAATAGGCGGACAACGCCGCCCAACCGGCGACGGCTCCATCAGATTCCGCGACGATGATCGGGTGACGGGCGTCGTGGGCCGAAAACCAGACGGAATATTCCCGGGTCGTCTTGGGCGTGATATCGAAGGTGGCCGTTGACGAGATAACCGATTCGTTGTAGATATCGAGGATCGCCGGGACGTCGGAGAGATCGGCGTCTCGTATCGTGATGTGCGGGGTTTGGACGGGCATAGAGAGACCCTCACGGTGGACTACATACTATATCAGTGAATCGTTCTAACTGTTACGGGGGTTTTCCGGAGCACGTCCATTTCGTGACTGTCCCTTTTGTTCGTACATCAGTTTATCCGCGGAATGTATCAGCTCACGGGCGGTTATGCTACCTGTGAGCGGGGCGATGCCGAAGCTGATCGACACGCCGTCCAATTCGCGTACCGTTCGTTGTCCGATACGCTCAATGATCTCCAACGCCGTGTCCTTATCCGCGTAGGGGAGGATCACCGCAAATTCGTCGCCCCCGAAGCGATAGGCGCTGTCCACGTCCTTTCTGATGGAGCTTCGGATGATCTCACCGATTCCCCTGAGGATCTCGTTGCCTTTAAGGTGACCGTAGGTGTCATTATAGACCTTGAAGTTGTCCACGTCCATGATAACCAGGCACAGGGGGTATCTCATTCGATCCGCGCGGTCTACCTCCTGCTCGATCTTCTCGATGAACTGCCGCTGGTTGAAGAGGCCCGTGAGGTCGTCGGTTATCGACAACCGAGTGAGCTCCTGTTCCATTTGCTTGTTTTCGGTTATCTCCCTGCCAAAAACCGCGCACTGGATCACCCGTCCGTCAGCATCGGTTACCGGAAAGATATTAACATCGAACCATCGTCCGTCCTGCTGTTCTTCGACGCGGAGCGGCCGTTTCGTTTTAACGACCGTCCGTTGCCGTTTCCTCCTCCGTAAGGCCAGATCGGGAGGCAACAGGTCATATATGTTTTTTCCGACGATATCGGATGCGTGCGCTCCGAAGTCCCCGGCAGCCTTGTCGTTGAGGGCCTGGATCGTCCCGTCAAGTAACAGGAGAACGGCCGCCTCGGCCGTTGCGTTAAGCAGCGACTGCTGGGTATGCTCGCTTATTCGGCAGAGCCCCTCAAGCCTTCTGTACCGCGCGACCGTGACGTGCGCGTACGCCGAGAACGCCAGTATCAGACCGACGACGGCGATTCGCATCCAGAGCTCACCGTTCGCGGGAAACAGGGCATCATGGAAGAACGGGCTGGAATGAAATAAGTACGAATCGATAAACGATTCAAGGAGCCAATAGGCAAACGCAACCAGTATTCCCAGAGGGATGATTCTGTTTCTTACCGGCTGCTGCACTGGTGATTGAGTCATGGCCCTTCTCCCGGTCTGTCACGGAATCATCTGGGAATTATTACTCTTATATTATCACAACATACTCCAGGATTCAAGGTCCACGATTGTGGGGTAGTGGGCCTTATACGCCGTATACGATTACCGGTTGCGTTACGCGGGAAATTCGGATAAGGTAGACCGGTACGAAGATACAATTTCCCTACCGTAAAGGAGTGGAAACGATGAAAAAGGCATTGATCATTTCGCTGGTTGTTATTATCGGTCTTATCGGGCTTTCGGTCGGCGTTTACAAATACGTGTTCGGGCTTGCCCAGGCAAAGCCGGACAACGATCCCTGTGCGTTCGTCACGGAGGTAAAGCCGGGCTTCTCGGGCAGCGTGCTGGTTTGCGTTGGAGACAGCATCACCCACGGGAGGGTGAGCAGCAACTACGTTGACATGCTGTCCGACGACCTCGGAAAGAAGGATTTTTATGTCGTGAACGCCGGGATCAACAGTGAGCTTGCCTATAACGTCCTGATGCGCGTTGAGCCGATTATCGCGTGCAATCCGGACTATGTGACCGTCTTCATCGGCACCAACGACGCCCACGGGGCATTGACCACCGAGCAGGGAGAAAAAGAGGTCAAGGAGATGAAGCTCCCGCAGATACCGACGGAAGAGTGGTACCGGGAAAACCTGACCCAGCTCGTCAGGAAGCTCAAGGAGTCCACGCATGCCAGAATTGCGCTCCTGTCGATCCCCCCGATCGGAGAGAACCCGGCGGACCCCGCCTTTTTATTGTCCGATCATTACGGCGCGATCATCAGGGACGTGGCAAAAATCGAGCAGGTCTCCTACCTGGGGCTCTTTGAAGCGATGACGGCCTACCTCGCGGAACATCCCAATGCGGCCGCCGCTGTATACCCGGGGCGATTTCGAACGGGCCATGTATACCGGGATCGCGCGGCACTTTCTTCTGGGCGCTTCGTTTGGGGACATCTCACGAAAGAACGGCTTTCTGCTGGAGACCGACTACCTCCATCTCAACGAGACGGGCGCCCGCATGGTCGCGGACCTTATCGAGGGGTTCGTTCTGAAGGGCTCGCAGTAGACGACGGCCGACGACATACATGTACGTTCGTGGCTGACCGGCGGCGTTTTTAGCACCCTTGGCCGACGGGTTCGGCAGGGGTTCGGGTGGACGAAGCTACCCCGTTTTCCTGCCGGATTATAGGAACGTGACGTCCGGCTCGTTGCGGGTGGGCAGCTTCACGAATCGGTACGCCGGCCACCCGAGGGCGACGCAGCCGTAGATCTTGTTACCGGCGGGAAGGCCGAGGGCCTCTCCGATTGCTGGCGTATATTCGGCCGCCGACACGAAATAGCGGTTGATGCAGCTGCCCAGGCCCATGCTGTGGGCCGTCAGCACCACGTGAAGCGCGGCGTAGAGGCAGTTGTCGATGGAAGAGGGGTTTTCGGACGGGGCGTGGGTGAGGCAGACGACCGGCGCACCGCGGAAGATCCGGTCCTTGCCCGCCTTGAAGAACTCGTAGTTGAGCCTGAAGCTGTGCACCATCTCCCTGACGGTGGGGGGGAAGCCCGTCGGGGGATTTCTCGACCATCGCGGCCAGGTTCCCGTAGAACTCGGCGGCAAGCCGCGAGAGATTCCTGATCGTCTCCTTATCGCGGACGACGATAAACGAGACGTTCTGGGCGTTGTGGCCGGTGGGGGCATACCGGGCCGTGTCGATGAGCTTTTCCAGCGTTTCTTTGGGTACGTCTTTGTCCTGCCAGGAGCGGCAGCTGCGCCGGGAACGCAGAAACGATAAGGACCTCCGGGGCTACGCCCGTCTCGGGGGCGGGGGTAAAGTGGGCCGAGGTCGAGCCCCGAATGAATGACGGCGTCCTCGGGGCAGACCGCACCGCAGTGGCCGCAGCCGATACAGTATTCCTGATCCCGCGTCTCAACGGAGCCGTTTTCCATAAAAAAGATATGGGCGGGACAGGTATCGACGCACGCCTCACACAGGATGCAGAGCTTCTCGTCGACGGATATCGTATTCATGGTCACTCCTCGTGCGTTCGGTTGAAACGGCGGCCCGATAATCGCCGTTCTTTTGTCTCGTCACTCCCCAATGATCTTCACGAGCGCCCGCTTCTTCCTTCTCCCGTCGAACTCTCCGTAGAAGATCTGCTCCCAGGGGCCGAAATCGAGCCTTCCCCCGGTCACCGCCACGACGACCTCCCGCCCCATGACCTGGCGCTTGAGGTGGGCGTCGGCGTTGTCCTCCCCGACGTTGTGCCGGTATCGCGAGACCGGCTCGTGGGGCGCGAGGCCTTCGAGCCATTTCTCGAAATCGTGATGGAGGCCCCCCTCGTCGTCGTTGATGAAGACCGACGCGGTGATATGCATGGCGTTAACCAGCACCAGGCCTTCCCGAATCCCGCTCTCGGCCAGCGCCTGCTGGACCTGGTCGGTGATATTGATAAAGGCGCGCCGGGAGGGCACCTCAAACCAGAGCTCTTTGCGGTAACTCTTCATACGGTATCCGAAATATCCCGCTGGATGAGGACAGGCTATTCTCGAGGCCGCCTGAGTTTGCTCAGATGCCCGACAGGTGAAAAAGGATACCGAGGTACTGGCAGATGCTGCCGCCGAGGACGAACAGGTGCCAGATCGGATGATGATACGGCATCCGCTTGGCTGCGTAAAAGATTACGCCGAGGGTATAGGAGAGCCCCCCGATGACCAGCCACATGATCATGCCGTGATCGACCAGGGTAAAGAGGGGTTTTAGCGCAATGACCACGAGCCACCCCATGGCGATATAAAGAGCGACCGAGAAGCCCTTGAATCTCCCGACAAACCATACCTTGAGCACGATGCCGAGGATGGCCAGCCCCCAGATGAGGCCGAACAGCGTCCAGCCCCAGGGGCCCCTCAGCACCGTGAGGGTGAGCGGGGTATAGGTGCCGGCGATCAACAGGTAGATCGAGCAGTGGTCCAGGAGCTGGAAGAGCTTTTTTACCTGCGGGTTGGTGAAGCTGTGGTAGAGGGTCGAGATGAGGTAGAGTATGACGAGGGTGGCGCCGTATATGGAAAAGCTGACAACCCGCCAGGCATCGCCGTAGAGCGCCGCGGAGACTACGAGAACCACCATGCCCGCGACCGCCAGCGCCGCCCCGATTCCGTGGGTTATCCCGTTGGCAATCTCCTCGCCGATGCTTTGATCCTGATACGACGGGCGATTCCGGTGATAAGGCGAGGTATCGGCCGCCCTTGCCGTTAAGGCCGTTAAGGCCATAAGGGTATTCTCTTCGGATTCCATTGACATCCAGTTTCCCTTCTATCTTGAAACAATTAAACTATATAAAAAAATATCACCATTTTTCGATTTTGTAAAGACCTTTATTGCCGGGGCGCGTCCGGGGATCGATTCGGCCTATACCACCGGCGGGGGCACCTTGTCCCGCACCATGTAGACGGAGCGAACCGTGACGGCCAGAAGGACGATGATCCCCCCGGCTACCGCCCACGGGCCGGGCCGTTCGCCGATCAATAGAAATACCCACAGCGGGTTGAGGATCGGCTCGATGATCGGGATCAGGATCGAGTCAAGGGCCGTGACGTGCCGTATCGCCTTCGCGTAGAGGACGTAGGGCAGGCCGAGCTGCAGAGCGCCCAGTATAAGAAGCCACGAAAGGTCCCGCACGTCCGGTACGTCCAGGCAGAGAAAAGGGATCCCGATGACGGCCACGATGGCGTTTCCCAGAAGGATCGATTCAAGGTTCGACGTGTCTTTCTGCTTTCTCAGGAAGATCGCCAGGAACGCGAAGGTAAGGCCGGTTATCATGCCGAAGACGTTGCCGAGCAGCTGCCCGGGCGCCAGGGAGTCAAGGAAGAAGAGGGCCATGCCGAACAGACAGGCGCCCATCATGAGCCAGTCGGCGGTCCGTGTCCGTTCTCCCAAAAACCACGATCCGAGAAGCGCGATATATACCGGGGCGGTATACTCCAGCAGGATCGCGTTGGCGGCGGTCGTCAGCTTGGTGGCAAAGACGAAGCACGTAACGGTGGCGGCGTACGAGAGGGCGCCTCCGATCTGGGGGATCGACCAGGTAAAGCGCGGCCGTCCCAGAAACAACAGGACGACCAGGCAGGCCGCGCCGCTTCGCACGCCGGCAATGGCCATCGGGTGTATCGACACCGATTTGACCAGGAGGCCGCCCATGCTCCAGAACACGGCGGCCGTGATCAACAAGAGAAGCGCCCTTTTGCGCTGGCGTGACGATGTGGTCATGGCGGCAGCCGTCTCTCCCTAATCCGGCCGCGGGGACGGCCGCGCCGGTGCGCGCCATCAGGATGGAACGCGCGGTTACCGATATCAGCACGATCGCGCCGCCGACCAGCGCCCAGGGTCCGGGGCGCTCCCCCAGCAGCAAGAAGACCCAAATCGGGATTCAGGAGTGGTTCGATGGTCGGTACGAGGATCGAGTCGAGCGCCGAGGCGTGCTTTACGGCGGCCGCGAACAGGATATAGGAAAGCCCCAGCTGTACCACCCCAAGGGCAACGAGGGCAGCCCAGCCCGTGAGGTCGGGCGAGGAGCCGAACATGAACGGGATGCCGACAGCGGCGGCGATGATGATTGCCCAGGAGCGGCGTTTCGAGGGTGGATTGGTCTTTCTGCTTGCGCATGAACAGGATGAACCAGCCGAAGGCAAGCCCGGCCCCGATAGCCGCGATGTTGCCCGCCACACCCCCGGACCGTGAGAGCCTGTCCAGGAAGAAGAGGGCCATCCCGATAAGGACGGCGCCGATCATCAGCCAGTCCAACCGGGTCGTCTTTTCGCCGAGGAACGATTTGCCGAAGATCGCCACCCAGATCGGCCCCGTGTACTGAAGCAGGATGGCGTTGGCGGCGGTCGTCAGCTTGGTCGCGGTAACAAAGAGGATGACCGTCGCCGCGTAGGCAAGGGCCCCCCCGATCTGGGCGGCCGACCAGACTAAACCGGGGACGGCGCATGTACGCGAGGATCAACACGGAGGCGATAACGCTGCGCATCCCGGCGATCGCCAGCGGATTCCAGTTGACCGACTTGATCAGAAGGCCGCCCGTGCTCCAGAGGATTGCCGTTGCAATCAGCAAGCAGGAGCGCCTTTTTTCGGTTTGCGTCGTCCATGAGGGATTCGTCCGGCTCTTTAACGCCGTTTTGGGGCGCGGGGATTAGCGGGCACAAAAAAACACCCGGCCTGCCCGGGTGCGTTGGCGGTATCATAGCACGTCGGTTTCGGAAATCAAGCGAAATTTATCGGTCCGGGTTCGGTCGGGAGCGCTCCAGGACCTCGGACGGCTCGGACATCGGCGGTAGATCAGTCCGTTACGCCCGCCGCCCGAGAGCGTTTTCTTATCGTACCCCCAGCCCTTGCACGACGGCACGTCGATCAGGATGAACCCCGTGTCGCCGACGGCGGTTAGCGTGACCGTCTCTTCGATATCTACCCGGGCCTGGTCGTTGTGCCTGAGGTGTTTCCCATTTACGTCCAGCGCCCCGGAGGAAAGGTAGAGAAAAAGCCTGCGGGAGTCGGTGGTCTTAAACTTAATGGTATGGTTATGATCGAAGTCGGCGCGGTAGACCGTGGCGTTCGTATGAAACGAGACCACGCCGAGAGCCCCTGTCCGGACGCCACGGGCAGCAGCCGGTTCTTCCATGTTCCGGCGAAAAGCTTGTCTGGTCGTAGGAGGGTGAAAGCCCCGATTCATCGGGGATATATCCATATCTGGAAGAAATGTACCGGCTCGTGTTTCGAGATTGAATTCGCTGTGGGTGAGCCCGGTTCCTGCCGACATCCTCTGAACGTCACCCGCCTGATGACGGTCTTGTTGCCCATGCTGTCGGCATGGGTAACCGCGCCGGAAAGGACGATGGTGATGATCTCCATCTCCCGATGAGGATGGGTGGGAAAGCCCGTCCCCGGAGCAACGATATCGTCATTAAAGACCCGCAGCGCCCCGAACTGGATATTCTCGGGGTCAAAGTAGTCAGAAAACGAAAAAAGCCAGTAGGTCTTGAGCCATCCGAAATCGGAGAAGTGCCGCTGGTTTGAGTGGATGATCTTTATCATCGATCGTTCCCCTTTTTCTCTGATACGCGCGCCGCCGGCTGCTCGGTCGGCCGTATCGCCGTTATCAACGGTTGGCGGGAATCCCCGTGGATTTTCCCGCCTTGTGCTTGTACATCTCTTTATCTGCGGTGTCTATTAGTTCCTGGAGGGAAGTCTCGTCTGTGAGATGAGCGATACCGTATGAGATGGCGATTTCGGCAAAAGACTCGCCAACCCGCTGGTTGATGCGAGACCCCAGATGATGGGCGTCTTGCTCTTCTGTATGGGGCAGGATGACGGCAAATTCGTCTCCGCCGTAACGAAAGGCGGCGTCAATGCCCGAGCGGATCTCATCCCGCGTAATCCTGCCGACTTCCTTCAGTACTCCATTGCCCTTGATATGGCCGTAGGTGTCATTGTAGCTTTTAAAGTTGTCAAGATCGAAGACGAGAAGCGTCAGGGGAGAATCGGTGCGTCGGGCGCGTTTAATCTCGTCGTTAAGCCTCTTGTGGAAATGCCGCTGGTTGAAGAGGCCCGTGAGGTCATCGGTGATGGAAAGCCTGGTGAGCTCCTGCTCCATTTTCTTTCGCTCAGTGATATCTGCTGATGTCGTTACGATATATATCGGGTCGCCTTCCTCGTTGCGTACTACGTCTGAGATCAGGTTTACGGGGAAAACGGTGCCGTCTTTCTTGATATTCGTCGTTTCGCGGGTGTAGCCTTTCATCGTCCTGATCTGGTCCCTCGACAGGGGTTTTGCTGCGGACCTATGCGCCAGTATTCGGGACGGCTTTCCGACCAAGTCCTGCACCGCATACCCGTGCATTGCGGCCTCATAGGGGTTGGTGTATACGACGGTGCCGTCCAGATCGGTGACCGTTACGCCGATCTTCATGCTTTCGACAGCCTTCACTAACGAAAGGAGCCGTTCCTCCGTCCGTTTCCTTTCAGCGATCTCTTCTTGCAGCTCCTGGTTTGTTCGAGACAGCTCGGCTGTACGCTCCTTGAGAAGCATCTGGAATTGCTCATGGATTTGTTTGAGCTCTTCCTCCAGATGCTTTCTCTCGATGGCGTAGGTCAGTGAGCGGGCGAGGAGTTCTTTGGTTACTTCCCCTTTGATCAGGTAATCCTGTGCCCCGCGTCTGACCGCTTCCAGGCCGATCTTCTCGTCGTCGATGGCCGTGAGCACCACGATTGGAAACGAGGGGGCATGCTCGATGAATACGAGCAGGGTATCGATTCCGGCGGTATCGGGGAGGTTGAGATCGAGTAATACGACGTCAGGATTGACCGTATAGAGCGACTCAATACCGGCTTCAAGCCTGAGACAGCATTCGAGCGTGAATGCGTCGGGATCAACGACGGACAACATGTCTCGAATTACCTGAATGGTGACGGGATTGTCTTCGATCAGCAGGACTTTTTTCGGTTTGTTCATGATCGTCGACCGTCGTCCCCGAAAAGGGGCAGGAACCGATCAGTGCGGCGATAAGATCCGGGCGCCGTCGGCTGATTCTCGTCCTCCCAACAAGAGGAAAGAACGGTCTGCTTACCGGCGCCCGGCCGGGCGTGTCTTTCTTTACGCCCGGAACCGGTGTGCCAATCGCCGGAGGTCCAGCAGGGGCGGGAGATGACCGGTTTGGGAGAACGTGACGAAATTGCTAATATTAGTACATGAAATGGGATGGAAGTCAACATAAATAACACTCATGAAAAAGACGGGGCGCCTCACGATGGTTGGTCGGCGGGGGGAGGGGCGACGTCGAGGACCGGAGAGATGGAAATCTGCCGGGGATGTTACCCCCAGCGCTCGATTGCCTCCAGAGCGAGATCGGACGATAGGGCGATCATGTCCCGGCACGCGCCGGACCCCGCGAGGTGAGCCGAAAAATCGGAGAGGCCCGTAAAATCACGGCCCACGATGACGCGGCACGTGTTTGTGCCGGCGCGTTCATGAAACCGACGAACGATCTCTCTTCCGACCCCGAAGGGCTCGGGCATCCACCGGGGCCGCGCGATGAGGAGATTGATATGCCCGACCGCGAAATCCCTCATGATCTTAACCCGGTTGCACCGTCTTACGTCCATACCGACAAGGAAGTTGATCCCCATGATCGCGCCGGTGAGCGCTCCACAAATCCCGCCGGAAAGCCCCACCCCACCGGACAGGCCCGCGGCGACCTGCTCGATACGCCGGTCGCCCAGCCCCGCTTTTTCACGTATGTCTTTGAGCACCGCCGAGGCGCAGTGATGATGCCCGGCGCACCCATCCTCCTGCCCGGCGTCCGGCCGGGCGGTCATTGCGGCGCCCTCCCGTTCGAGGTAGGCCATGGCAGTACCGATATGGGAGATGCAACGAAGCACGCGGTCGCCCGGCAGGAAGTAACGGGAAAGGCCGCCGGCGGTATGGAAATCTACCCCGGTGCGCTCGCGGCAGAGCGTCGTGCCGACCGTACGGTCAAACCACGCGACGTAGTCGGCAATCCGGCCCATGAGGGCTGGCGAGCGTGTGGGGTCCTGATCCGTCGCCTCGCGCCAGAGCTGGGCAAGTCCGATCGCCCCGGCGGTGATAACGCCGCACGTGGACCCCCCGGCAACGACGCCGCCCTCGAGGCCCGTCACCGCCTTCAGCAGCAGGTCGTCGCGCAGTCCGAACAGGTCCTGGAACGCCTCGAGGGTCGCCAGGGCGCAGTTCATATCCTTGACGAGGCAGTAGCGGCCGGTCATTGCCGGAGATAGACGCCCGTGGCGTGACGGTTCGAGATTTGTACCGTCCCCGGCGGTCCCATCCGGTCTTATCTGCTTAATCATATGCCGTGAGTACCCGTAGGCGGCCGATATCATATCGGGCATATCGGGATCAACCGACCCGCATGACCTCGATCTCTATGTCATTGACTTCGTCCGATGCCCCGTTTTTCAGCCTTCTCAGGCTCGCCTCGATGAAGGCCGGAAGGTCGCCCGGATTGCGGCTGGATATGAGGTTTGCGTCCTCCACAACCGGGGCGTCCACGAACTGTGCGCCGGCGTTCTTGATATCCTGGATGATGGATTTGTAGCCGGTCAGTCTGCGGCCCATCAGCATACGAGCGGTGATGAGTAACTGGGGCGCGTGGCATATGGAAAGGACGATCCGGTTCTTTTCCATGAACTCACGCGCAAACCGGACGGCCTCGTCGTCGACGCGGAGCCTGTCGGGCGAATACCCGCCCGGGATGAACAGGGCGTCATACTCATCGGCAGTGGCGTCTCTTACGGCTCGGTCGATCGTGACCTTCGTATGCTCGGTCTTGCCGGCGACCACGGAGCCCTCGGTGAGCCCCACGTTGACAACCGTATGGCCGGCCTCCTGGAATGCCCTCACGGGTTTCCAGTATTCAGAGTCCTCGAACATGTCGGTGATTAGTACCGCTATTTTCGCCATCATAATCACCCCCTTTCTCTATCTGTTTAGATAGCGCCGGGACCCGAAGGGTTCAGGGGGTATCAGCGTCCGGGCAGGCCGCGCCACCGCGCATCTGCCAGCACCACCGAAGTCTCTACCTGGCGGGCGGGGATATCCCAGTATTTCGCGAGCAGCCGGTCCTTTTCTTCCGGGGTCACCAGTACGAAGCCGTGCCTCTCGTAGAACCGCACCGCCCAGCCGGCGGCGGCCCACGTACCGATCAGCGTCGGGCGGGAGGTCAGCTCCATGAGGTGTGCAAGGAGGGCCGAGCCGATGCCCGCGCCCTGGCGGGCCGTCCTGACGTAGGCGTGGCGGATGAGCGTCACGTCCTGCACGTCCTGGATTCCCATGACGCCGACCAATTCGCCCCCTTCCCGATAGCCCCAGAAGACGACGCCGGACTCGATCTCGTGCCGTAACTCCTCCTGCGGCATGTAGGGCTCGTGGTACCGGTCGGCGGGGATGTGCCCCTCGTAGGCGCGGGCGGCGTCGTTGACGATCGCGTAGATCGCCGCAAAGTCGGCGGGGGTGGTGGGGGCAATCATAGCGTATCGGTAAAATCGGGATACAAAACCGGGGACATGGACCAGGGTAAGCGCTCTCATGGTCCCGTCCCCGGAAATCGGCGGCCGTTTCCTATCAGCCCGCCCGTTTCGCCTTCAAATCTTCCAGCACCTTGGTGAAGTACTTATTGGCCTGGCTCATAAACGTCTCGATATCCATGATGTCCCGGCTGACGACGGAAAGGGTCGCGTCGTTCATCTTCCCGTCCCGGGCAAGCTCGACGCCGGCGGTTTTTGCCGCCTCGAAGACGTCCGCAAACTGGTCGCCCATGCCCATCATCATCATCGGCTGGAGCGACTGCGCGTTGGGGCGTAGCAGCGCGCCGGCGAACTCCCGCTCGAGGTTTATCGTGGCCGCCTTGTAGTGATGGATCATGGAGTCGAAGTTTTCAACCCCGAAGTAGCCGCAGGTCGATATCACGACGACTTTGCCGTGGCCATACCCCTCGCGGACGGGGTGGCGGTCCCGGCCGTCCCGGATGTCGATAAACGGCTGGCCCATCGGGGTCATCCGGTCCATGAACATCTTCATCGGGCCGGATACGCCGTCCCAATAGAGCGGCGTGGCAAACACCAGGATATCGGCCGCCTTGATCTTAGGGAGCACGGGCTCCATGTCGTCTTTCAGGACGCACACGCCGGGGGTCTTCGTCCAGCACTTGAGGCAGCCGAGGCACGGCTTGATATCCATCGTCTTGGTGTAGAGGACGTCGACCTCGGCGCCGTGCTCTTTCATACCGTCGAGAAAAGGATTGAGGATGAGTCCGGTATTGCCCTTATCGCGGTGGGGGCTCGCATTGATCGCCAGAACCTTCATGGATCGTCTCCTGTAATGAGAGAGAGGCAGCGGGAGATTGATATCAACGGAGTATACTCAATACTCGGATTCGCGGTACATTATACCCACCGGAAATTCGTTTTACAACGCGAAAATAACGGCGGGAAGGTGCGGACGGCGTTGCGACCGTCTATTCCATACCCGCCGCCGGTTTCCCCCCGCCCCCCCCGATGGCCGGGGAAGCGGCCGCGGGAAGGATCATGAAGAACTGATCCGTCTCGTCGAGAGATACCGTCATATCGCGGGACGTGAAACCCAACAGGTGGCCGCCGGCCGTTTTATCGTCCGAGATGAAGTGGAGGTGCCAGCCGGGGACATTGACCCCGCCGACGTAGGAGGGACACACGAAGCCCACTAGCGTCCCGGAGACGTTGTTCAGGGTAAAGACTACCTGGTTCTTGAGCGCCTCGGCCAGGGTTGGGTAAGGCTTTTCCTGTTTCGGGACGCTGCGGAAGGTGATTGTGTCAAACGTCCCGTGGACCCTGACGGCGGTGAACATGCGGGTGCCCCCCAGCCGCCCGTTGGTCTTCTCCTGCAGGCCGGGATAGGTTATCTCCCCGGTCACGGGCGCGGTCAGGTCGTCATCGAAAAAGGTGACAACGGCAAAGGGGGTCAGCGTTCCCGGAGGCACGGCGCCGGGGACGCCGTCGGTCGATACCCGATAGGCGGTCCCATCGATCACGAGCATCTCGCCGTCCAGCCCCACGAAGGTGCCGATGCCCAGGTCGCCGTGACGCAGCAGTTCTTCGACGGTAGTCTCGCCGTCGTAGCCACCCGCCGAAAGGGCGTCGATCGTCGATACCTGGAAGATGGTATCGCGGGGACGGTCAAACCCGGCGCAGCCGGAGAGCACGAGAATGAAACCGATTATTGCGATAGACGCGCGAAGGAAACGGGTGGTATTCATGGTTTTTCTCCTAACAATCGTCCGGCCGGTTGCCGTGTTTCAATTTTATACGGCGACAGTGTAGCAGGAAGGCGGCGGCCTGTCGATAGATTTCAGCACGGCGGCGGCCCGCCGAATAGAAACGGGAGAAATTTCGGTGGCGCGATTTGGCCCACCGGATTATAATGGTGCCGGTTATAGCGGCCACGGGGCGTTCGTTCTCGTCTGGAGGGGGCGGCCCGGGGCTTGGAGACTGAGAGGATAGTCGAGGCCAACAAAGGCCACTAAAGGCAATCGAGGTTACGGGGGGGAATGATGGAATCGATATGGACACGGCTGAAAGCGGCTTCCGGCACGAGGCGGGAGTTCCTTCGCGGGCTGGGCGGTGCGTCGTCACTGGCAATGGTCATTCCGTTCCTGCCCTCGATACGGCCGCCGGCCGCCATGCCGAAAGGGGGCGTCAAGACCGGCGTCAGCTATTTTGGCGCCCGGGACGTCCGTCACGTAACGCCGGACATGGACGACATCGCCGCCCACCACTGCTCGTTTGTCGTCCATACGTTCTCGGAGGCGGACTACTATTTTTACTCGAAGGCGATGAAAGAGGCGGTCGCCGTTTCCCACGACGCGGGCCTTGACGTCTATCTGGACCCCTGGGGGGTGGGGGGCGTCTTCGGCGGTGAGGCGTTTTCCCGGTTCGTGATGGAAAACCCGGATCAGTGCCAGCGGCAGGCCGACGGTACGGCGCTTCCCTCAGCCTGCCTCAACCGGGAGGCGTTCAGGTCCTTCATGAAAAAGTGGATCGACGCCGCCGCGGCCACCGGGACGGACTACCTCTTCTGGGACGAGCCCCACTTTTACATCCCGCGGGCGGTCTGGCGGGGCGCCCAG
Organism: uncultured delta proteobacterium; assembly: GCA_963735595.1. Taxonomy (GTDB): domain Bacteria; phylum Desulfobacterota; class Zymogenia; order Zymogenales; family Zymogenaceae; genus JAFGAS01. The sequence goes on from CAVTLK010000005.1 coordinate 848,468, forward strand.
CGGCCGGACGAGTGGGCCTGCACCTGCACGGCATGCCGCGGTCTCTTTTCGGCGCGCTTCGGACACGCGATGCCCCCGGTCATGGACGAGGAAGTCATCCTCTTTCGGGACGAATCGATCGTCTCGTTCTTCACCGAGATGGCCGGCTACGCGAAGGGCGCGGGAATGAAGAACGCCCTCTGTGTCCTGCCGGAAGAAAACCCGCTCATCGGCATCTCCTCGTGGGAAAAACTCGCCTCGATACCGGCGCTGGACATCATCGGCACCGATCCCTACTGGATCGTCTTCAACAGGCCGCTGGAGCAATACGTGGGGGAGACGTGCGCGAAGATCCGCGACCTTGCCGCCCGTTACGGCAAGGAGCCGCAGATGTGGGTGCAGGCATACGGGGTACCGGCCGGGAGAGAAGGGGAAGTGGGCAGGGCGGTGGAGGTCATTGCGGGAGCGGGGATCGCCAACATCGCCGCGTGGAGCTACCGGGGCGGCGCGCCGATGAACCTTGCCAGCGACGATCCCGCGCGGGTCTGGAAGGTGCTGGGGGAGGCGTACCGGAAGGTGCGGTCAACAGTTTAAAGGGGCCGATACGTGACGGCCGTCGTCAGGACAGCAAGAGCAGGACCATCGCCACTGCGCCGGGGAGCGCCTGGACTAAGATGATCTTCCGGTTGACCGTGACACCGCCGAAGATCCCGGCGACGATCACGCAGCCGAGGAAGAAGAAGATGATCGGGTGTCCGGAGACGCCGAGAGTAAGTCCCCAGATGAGCCCGGCGGCGAGGAAGCCGTTGTAAAGGCCCTGGTTTGCGGCCAGGGTTTTCGAGGCCCTGGCGAAGTCGGCTTTCAAGCCGAAGACCCGGCGACCGAAAGGTTTATCCCAGAAGAACATCTCCATAGCGAGGAAGTACAGGTGCAGCGCGGCGACTATGCCCACGCCGATATATGCGGCTATTGCCATCTCTGCCCCCATCAATTGGTTTGGTGTCTATCTGCCGCGCCGTGCGGCGTTTCATCCTTCAAGGTATCGAGGTCGGATATATTATACCTGTAGAACCGGCTGTCCACCGCCATTACCGGAAAGGAGGGTGGCAGCGATTCTTTCGGCACCTCGACGAACCCGTTTTTTTCGTAAAACCGGTGCGCAGCCGTGAACTGCGCGGTCGTGCCGAGGTAGATGGTCGAGACGCCCTTTGACCGCGCCCAGGAGAGGGCCGCGGCCAGCAGGGCGCGAGCCACGCCTTTCTCACCGCCGCGCCAGTCGGGGGCGACGAACATCTTCCTGAGGGCGGCCATCCCGCACCCGATATCCTTGAGCGCGACCGTCCCGACGACTACGCTATTGCGTTATCGGCGTTATCGGCGTATCGGCGCGTCGGCCAGGGCGACCCAGAAGTTTCCGGCGCCCTCTGATAGAACGATGGGATCGATTGCAGGTCGGGCTGCTGTTCGGGCGTGATGTCGATCCCGTATTCGTTTCGCTGGATAGAGGAGATAAGCCCGATGATCCGCGATTCGTAACCGGGACTATACTCGATAATCCGAAAATCCATACCTGCCCATACTGTGTTAATGAATCGGGTTCACGCGCGAAAAAAAGGCCGCCGGTTATGCTACGGGGAAACCGATATCCCCCAAATCGTCCCGGCTATCTAATTCATCCGCGTTTTTCAATCCGTTTTTCGATCTCCCGCCATACCCCGGTCTCATCCATCGGCGTAAACGGCCTCTCGGTAAACTTCTTCCTGCAGAGATCGTAAATAGTCCGGTTGTAGGGGGCGGCGATCCCCACTGTATCTGCAAGCCCGACGAAATACCCGGTGAGGCTTCCAAGCTCCGATACGTCCCGCCCGTGCTGAAGGATATCCTGGCCCATGCTGTTGAGGTCGACCGAATCGATGTTTCCCTTGAAGATGAGGTCGGAGAGAAACTCGGGCAGCACCGTGGAAATGCGTACCATCGCCGGGCTTGGAGCCCCCGGGATAGAGGCCGGGGAAAAACCGGCCCGCCGGGCGATATCAAATCCCTCCAGCATCGCGCCGATCATGATGTGCTTGAGCGTGCGTATCGAACGTATCTCCCGGTACCCGTGGCCGACGAGCGTCAGGACCGCGTTGGAGAGGTTGACGACCATCTTGGTCATTGCCGCGTTGCGCAGATCGGGGGTAATCCGGGCGTCAAGACCGAGCGAGAATATCCTGTGGACTTCACCGAGGTCCCCGGCCAGCGACGGGTCGTTATCCGGGACGCCCAGGAGTATCGGCCCCTTATGGTTTGCCCCGACGACCCCCGGGGCCTCCCGCCACGAGTTGTAGCAGACCACACCGTAGATAATCCGTTTGAAATATCTCGGGAGGATCTCCCGATTTTCGAGGCCGTTCTGCAGCGCGACGATCAGCGGGTCACCTCCCAGCTTTGCCGCGATGTCGCGCCCCGCGTCGGCCAGGCTGTAGTTCTTCACCGCGATAACGATGATATCGGTCTTCGGCCGTTCGGAAAGATCGGCGATTACCGGCACCGGCACGGGGGCGGGGCGTTTCTTATCCTTTTTTAGAAAGACGGTGAGTCCCCTTTGGCTCATCGCCGCGGCATGCTCACCGCGCGAAAGCAGGGATAGATTCGGGCAGTGGGGCGCGAGCCACCCGCCGACCGACGAGCCGATTGAACCGGCCCCATAGATGACGATGTCGTGCTCTGTCATTTCGTGACGATTCCCCGTGTCTATGACCGTGGCAGGTTTGCGGGCGGCGCTACCGGAACGCACGGGCTGCCGCCGGCGGCCTACGCCTTTTTCTTCTTTTCCTTTTTTACCTTGGGCGGCAGCGACCGCGCGAATTCATAGGCCTTGTCGACCCACCTCATAAATTCCCTCCGGTCGGAGGTGAACGGCTCCGGCACCGCCACGTACTCCTTCATGGGCCGGCCTTCCATCGGCTCGAAGGCGACGATTTCATCGGAGACGTTTTTTATCTCGTCGCGGTCGGCCGCCGAGAGCCGCAGGATAATCACGTCCTGCCAGGCGCCGGCAAACATGTTGTCGTTCACGAAATAGGCGGGCGTGCCGAACATCGGCCGCTTCTGGCAGGCGTACCCCTTCAGCGCGTCTTCCAGTATATCGCACATTTCGGGCGATACCTTCTTCCACTTCATACTGTTATCCTCCCTGCGTGATAGACGTGAAGCAGACAGCTACGGCCTTTTCATGCCGAACAGGAACCGGAGCGCGCCGATCCTCCGGACGATCCCTTCGTAGAGCGCTATGATCACCGCGAATGATACGACGACCAGCGCCAGGTACTTTACCGGCACCGACGCCGCCCAGCCGACAAGGAAGAACGCGACAATCACGATGACCGTCTGGTGGAGAATGTAAAACGGGAGAACGGCTTCGTTCGCGCGGACGAGCGCCCGGTTCGTTGAGGAACAATACCTCCTCCCGAAACCCATGATCGCCGATAGCCAGAACCAGGAGTTGAGGGTGCGCAGCGCCGCCTCGATGGGAAGCGTCGCCGCTCGCGGCAGGCCGTTGAGGATACCGGTTTCGATGAGGACGAGGCCGAGTGCGGACGCTGCAATCCCCATGATCAGCCAGGTTACGCGGCGGTACTCGAATAGTTGTCCGAACCGATCGTCCGATCCAACAATAAACCCGATTATAAAGAAGACGATATAGGTCAGGGGGCTCCAGCCCCCGAAGTCCCGGACGCCGAGCGAGCCCGGAAATGCGTTGACGAAAAGCTCCATCAGAAGCAGCGGCAGGGTGATAATGAGAAACCCCCACGGCCGTACGCACAGGGATGCGAGCTTCGAAATGAGGTCCTTTGTATTTCCGTGTTCCGCCGCGCGGAACAACGGCAGCGTCAGGAGCGAGAAGACAAACAGCATCTCGAGATACCAGAGGTGAAGCCCCATCCAGGCGAAGTTGCCGCCGAAGCCGTACATGCCGTCGAAGTAACGGGGCAGAAATAAGAGAATGCTCCCCTCGAACCGGCCGTGGCTGACCCGCTCGACGTAGACCTGCGGCAGGGCGAGGAAGAATATCCCGAAGACCAGAGGGACGACCAGCCTGAAGAACCGCTCTTTGACGAACGCCGGGTTCGTCCGGTGTTTCAGGGCGAAGAAAACGCCGATGCCCGAGAGGATGAAAAAGAGCGGCATGATCCACTGGGCGGTGAAGGTAATGAAGATGGTCATCCCGTGGCTCAGCGTGAGGTTCTTGACGTGCCAGTCGTCATAGTCAAAGAACCTCGCGCAGTGGAACAGAAAGATCATCCCCATCGCGAGGACCCGGAGCCAGTCCACGTCATAGCGCCGTTCGGACGTCTTCCGGCCGGTAGGGGGCGGCGCGGCCGTTGTTTCAGGCGTAACTCTATTTGGCGTGTCGTTTGTTCCCATGAGGACCACTCAATCGTATACTATCGGTATCACGATACCAGCAGGGCAGCACGGAGACAAGTAAAAAAGGAGTGATGATAGGCAGTTCTCATCCCGACCGGCGGAGAAGGGACGTCTTCATGGCCGCAGCCTAAGCGGCGTATATGGATACGGGAAATGGCGCCCGGAACGGCCCTTATCCCCTGACGCGGTATCTCATGATCGGGCGCGTCGGCGACCGGCGGGCGACCTCGATGAACCCCGCCGACTCAAACAGCGAGACGGTGCCGACGTAGAGGTCCGCGGCGGAGAAACGTTTGACGGCCGTGTCTCTCGGGTATCCCTCGACGACGGCTGCCCCGTTTTGGACGGCGTACTGTATGGCGGCCGAAAGCAGCGCCCTCATCACGCCGCGTCCCCGGGCGAGCCGGCCGACAGCGAAGCAGGCCACCGACCAGGCCGGCTCGTCGTCGATCGGTCCGATGACGGGCGAGCGGCAAATCCGCGGGAAGTCCTCCCGCGGGGCAACCGAGCACCACCCGACGGGGACGACCCCGTCGTAGGCGATGATCCCGGGGACGACGCCGGAGCGGACGATCTCCTGCATGGCGCGCCGGTTGGCCTCGCCCCTGTTCTGCATGAATCGGGCGTGCGTCTGCCGCCACCACATGCACCAGCACTCGTCACAGGTACGGTCTTCGCGGAAGAGCGCCTCTAAATCCCCCCACCGCTCGGGGGTCAGGGGCGCGAAGCGAGGATTGACAAGGGGCCCGGGACGCGCCTTCATGTTGCACTTCCTTGGCTCATAACTTCACGATCCGTCTTGGCCGGGCCGTCCCGATACGCGATCGTCCTTCCAGTTCCACCACTTGAGGAGCTCGGGGTCGCGCCGTTCGGTCGACGCGTAATAGACGGCGCAGCGAAATACGTAGAGCATGCACCGGTCAATCCGTATGCCGGCCTGCGCGCACAGGGCGCCGTAGAGCTCTTCCGGGTCGCGGTCTTTCAGATCGGCGACCGACCGGATGCCCAGCCCGATGAGGTCGGCCGCGATTTTCTTCCCGACCCCGGGGATGGCCAGCAGGTCACCGTAGTCATCTTGCACGGATCGGTTCATTGATTCACCTTTTTTGCATCGACGATTCGATCTGTCGGGAGGTAAAACCCTCCACCGTGCTATTGGCGTGGTGGAGACAGGCCGGCGTCGCCTTCCGTCTCCTTCATGATCCTGATTACCTCGGCGTTGAACGCGGCCGATTCCTCGAAGAGGGGAAAATGGGCCGACCGCTCAAACCAGACGACCTCCTTCTTCGGAGCGCGGAGCCGCCGTATGTATTCGTCGAAGCTCGCGTTGGCGGAGATCGCGTCGTAGCGCCCCATTATAAAATATGCCGGCACCGCAAGCTCCGGGGCCTGGGTAGTCAGGTCGATGTCCACGACGTCGCGGCCAAGGGTCCGGGCGGTGAGCATGCGGCCCCTGATGTATGCGGGGATGTCAAAGACCGTGTACTCGGTGGCGTCGAAATAGTAGCGCTCATAATCTTTATAGCTTTTCTTGCCGTAGAGCGCCAGGCCGAAATAGAGGGCCCACTTCCGCTTTATCATGAAGCCGTCGTAATTGTCGCCCTTAACCAGCACGTAGGCGGGTGGGTCCCCCAGCCCTGTCAGCTCCCTGACGGCTTCCTCGTTATTCTCTTCCCTGGCCCGGGTGAGGGTCAGCCGAAACGAGGTAACCTCTCCGGCCACGATGTTGACGACCTGTCCCACCCCGATGACGGCGTGGAGGACCTCCGGGTATTTCCCGGCGGTCAGCACGGCCAGCGCGCTCCCCCACGAGTGGCCCATGAGGTACACCTTGTCTTTTCCGAACCGGGCCCTGAGATAGTCGATGACCCCCTTTGTGTAATCGACGAATTTATTGACCGTGAGGTCGGACTCCCGTATGTCGGACGAATACGATTTACAGGTCCCCGGCTGCTCCCAGTAGACCAGGACGAATTCGTCCTCCAGCGGTTCGTTGAAGTGGCGCAGCAGCGGCAGTTCCGGCGAGCCCGGCCCGCCGTGGAGGAACAGGAGGATGGGGTTATGGACGTTCCTGCCCCGGATAACCAGCCAGTTTTTTATACCCTGTATATCAACGGTGGTAATCTCGGCGATACTATCCGGTACGACCAACCCGGTGGTCTTGTCCTTTATTGGCAGCGTCACGGCGCAGGAGGCCAGCAGGAGGGCGGCAATCGCCAGGCACATAGCGCGGGTGTAGTAGTAATGAGACGTTTTCATGGTCTGACGTGCCCCATGTCGAGGGATTGTCTGATGAAGCGTAAAAACGCCGCTTTGTGACCGAATAGTGTTTCCCGACGGGTATCGTAACAGACCGGCAACCCGTTTTCAATAGTAAAGATTGCGCATTGCCCGTGGGGAGGGCCGAGACGTCGGCGAAAGAGCCGGTTTACCGATCCGCTAACTCGGCGTAGGCCCTGACGGGAAACGACGCCCCCTTCTTTATCCTGAGCGGTACCGCCCAAAACAGGAACCCGTTTGCGGGTAGAGCGGAAAGGTTGGCCAGGTTTTCGACGATAAGGATGCCGGCCTTCAACAGCCGGGTGTGGACGGGACGCTCGGGGTCGGCCGTGTTGTCCACGTTGAGGAAGTCAACGCCGACGAGCACGGCCCCGGCCTCAACCAGAAGCTCAGCGAAGCCCGTGGCCAGGTAGGGGGAGTCCTTTGCGTAGGCGTCCGTCCCCCAGAGCCGATCCCACCCCGTCCTCACCAGCACCGCCCGTCCGGCAATGTCCGAAGGCGGTAGAGACAAGGAAACCGCGCGGCCCGTCTTTGGGCCTGTCTCCAGCACGATGCCGTCGAGGCCCGCCACGCGGTCCAGTCCGACGGCCGCGAGATCCTCGCCGTCGCGGAACCGGTGGAATGGGGAGTCGATATAGGTGCCGACGTTGGTGACGGTCTGGATACGTCCGAGGTAGAACTCGGCCTTGCCGTCGTAGCGCGATCGGGACTGTTCGTGGTCGAGGTGCGCCCCGATGGAGGGCTGGGGAAGGCCGGGATAGGCGCCCGTGCCGTCCTCAAGGATATGTGAAAGCTCGACAAATCGTTTCATGGCAGGGCCTCTTCGTGAGGGCGGGATGGTAGCAGCATGCGACCCGGATCTACCGGCAGCCCCCGATGAACGGCGACCCGGTATCCCCAACGATAGCTCGTGACGGGGGCGGCCGCCGGCCCTGTCGTTTATCCCGTAATGATAATGGGTGAAACGATCTCGACCAGCTGAATCTCGAACGTGAGGTCCTCGCCGGCCAAGGGATGGTTCGCGTCCAGCGTCACGTTATCGCCGGCAATCTCGGTGACCGTAACGATAATCGACTGCTCATCCTCAAGCACGACGGACAGCTGCTGGTCGACTTCGATCTCCATCTCCTCGGGGAATTCGCTCCGGTTCACGACCACCACCATCTCTTCGTGATACGGGCCGTAGGCATTTTCTGAGGGGATGGTGATCGTCTTTTCGTCACCCGGCTCCATCCCGATAAGGGCATCCTCCATGCCGGGGATGACCTCGTGCTTGCCAACGGTAAACTCGAGGGGGTCGTCGTCGGCCGATGTATCGAACAAGGTTCCGTCGTCGAGTTTACCGGTATAGTGTATTTTAACGGTATCGCCGTCTTTGACCTGCGTCATGGTTGTCTCCTTATGCTGGATTACCGCCGACCGTGCGCGGTAGGCGTCTCCTTTCGATCGGGTGGGCGTGCGTAACGTGACCACCCGAAAAGATCGCCGCAAGGTCGGCGCGGCGGCCGTCCATCGGGAAAACCGGTCTTGAGAGGGCCGATCGAGCGCCCTCTCAAGACCATAATTGGCTATGTATGTTAGTATCTACTCCGGAAGCCGCCCCCGGAGTCTCGGGGACCGCTCTTGGGCGGACGTGCCTCGTCGATACGCATAGTCCTTCCCGAGAATTCTGTGCCGTTGAGCTCATCCTTAGCCCGCTGGGCTTCCTCGGGGGTTCCCATCTCGACAAAGCCGAATCCCTTGCCCTCGATAATGTTTACGTGCTTTACCTCGCCGTATTCAGCGAATAGCTCCTGTAACTGCTCGTTGGTTACGGAATAGGTGAGGTTGCCGACGTACAGCTTGCTGCCCTGCATGATTTCCTCCAAGAGTGTTCTTTGTTTATCTCCGGTTCAATAATGTTTGGCGTGAGGCAGCAGCCAAGAACCGTGTGACCGAACGAAGTACCCTACGTATGAGAACATTATTAAACACAAGAGAATGCCAAACACCGCAAATAATGCTACTGCTCGATTTTCGGAACCACCTCCTTTTTAACCGTGCGAATTATGTACTCTATAATGACAATACCGTCGACGACGTATGGAACGTACGACGGTCTTAGGATATATCGATTCTGTTTGTTCAACGGATTCATGGGAGAGGAACATATTCACGGCTTCATATCCGTGGCAGCGGGGGAAGATGGAAGATGCTGATCCGAGGAGTACGTCTTGAGCAAATCGTGAAACGTGCAATATCAGTTATTCCGGAAAAAGTAACGATAAAGTTGGAGACATTTTTTGGGCGTGAGTGCTTGATTGAGAATCGAAGGCTGTGGGCAGGTGCGAAAAACTGTACAGAAACATTGAATCTCGCGTATAAACGCCTAAAAAACCGTCCGGTCTCCGTAACCGCAAGCGTATTATAGTATGGGATATAGGGAAGTCAACATTTTTTTAGATTAAATTTTCGGATACGAAAGGCGCACAACGGCCGCGAATCGCTAAAGAAAGAGGCTGGAAAAGGGCTAAAAAAGACTTGACATCCGATTTCAATTGGATAGAATATACCAACTGGTTGGTATATTTTTAGGATTCAACGCCATCCGCTGTTCACGATGGTTCGGGGGTGGTAACCCATGCCGATGACAAAGGGAGACAGGACAAAGGAGCGCATCGTCCGGGCGGCCACGCGGCTCATCCATACGCGCGGGTATAAGAACACGTCGCTGGACGACATCTTTAGCGAGTCCGGGATCAACAAGGGGAGTTTCTACTTCCACTTCTCGGGCAAAGACGAGCTGGTGGACGCGGTTATCGACCACTTCTTCGGCGGCATCGAACACCGCCTGGTCCCGTTGTTCAACGGGCCGGGGACGAGCCTGGAGAAACTGTCCGCGTACTTCGAAGGCCTGGCCTGGCTCATGGAACGGTCCGGATGTACGGGGGGCTGCCTCCTGGGTAACCTGACGCTCGAAGTCTCCGACTGGCACGAGGGGCTGAGGGGTCACCTCTCGTCCTGCTTTGACCGCCTTAAAGGTCACCTGGTCAACGTAATCGCCGAGGGTCAGCGCTCGGGCGACATCCGTGCCGACCGCTCCGCCGATGAACTTGCGACGTTTGTGGTTGCGCTTATTGAGGGGGCGCTGATGCTTTCGCGGGTCAAAAAAGACATTAGTCCGCTGCGGGCGCTCTCCCGCGACGCCCTGGCGTTTTTAAGGGCCGTTAACTGATCACCGCGCCGTAACGCGGCGCGTGTAACCAAATACTTAACCCACCGAAGGAGAAACCGTATGTCGCGCGATGTGTATGTCAAACTCTCCCAGTACCTCGATATGGCGCCGATCGGCGCGCCGCTGACCGATGACCTGATTGCCATCCTCGAGATCCTCTACACCCCCGAAGAGGCGGAGCTTGCCTCAAAGCTCCCGTTCTTCAACGCCGATTTCCCCACTCTCGTCCAGAGCACGGGGATGGAAGAGGAAAAACTCAAGGAAATGCTGGTGCGCATGGCAAAGAAGGGAACGGTCTTCATGAACGAAAAGGGCAAGTTCCGGCTCCTGCCCACGATGGTCGGATTTTCGGAGACCCCGTTCTGGCCGGGGAAACGCACCGAGACCACTGAAACCCTGGCCCGCCACTGGAACCGGTATCTCGAGGGCGCATTTGGCCAAGAGATAGGCGACCGGAAGCTCCCGATGGTGCGGGTCGTGCCGGTGGACGAATCCATCGTCTCCGGGGCCACCGTCACCCCCAACGAGAAGATAGACGATCTCATGGACGGGCTCAATTACTTTGCCGTCGCCTTTTGCCCCTGCCGCCAGATGGCCGAGTATTCCGGGCAGGAGCACTGCGACCATTCCCGGGAGAACTGCTTTCATTTCGGCTCGATGGCAAAGTACATGGTTACGATGGGTATGGCCCGGGAGATCACCAGGGACGAAGCGAAGTCGATGCTTCGCGACGCCCATGAAGAGGGGCTGGTGCACATGGCCGACAATTACGGCCCCGGTGTGTCCACGATCTGCTCCTGCTGCGGTGACTGCTGCGTGTTCATGCGGACCCGTAAGAATATCGGGCTGAAGAACGCGTTTGCCGATTCAAACTACCTGATGCAGGTGGATGCCGATCTCTGTACCGGCTGCGGCACGTGCGAGGAGCGCTGCCCGGTTGGGGCCGTCACCGTGGACGACGTATCGGTCGTCGATACGGAAAAGTGTATCGGATGCGGGGTCTGTTACCCGACCTGCCCCTCGGGGGCGATCTCCCTGGTGGAACGCCCCGTACGAAAGGAGATACTGGGCGTACAGGAGTTCGTGGATATATTGATGAAAGAATAGACAGCTATCGGGAGAATTAAAGTATGTCGAAGATAACCTACGAGCGTGACGGTGCGCTGGCGGTCGTTACGTTGAATGACCCGCCGCTCAATCTGGTGGGACAGGAAATGGGCACTGATTTCAAGGCGATTCTTGACCGTGTCGAAAAAGATGCCCCCCGGGGCATGATCCTGAAAAACGACGAGGGAAACTTCGGAGCGGGGGCCGACGTGAAGATGTTCGTGGGCCTTTCGCCCGCGGACGCGAAAAAGCTCTTCTCGGATTTTCTTGAGGTCATCCACCGCATCGAATCGCTCCCGTTCCCCACGATGGCCGCGGTGCGGGGACTGTGCCTGACGGCAAGCCTCGAACTGGCGCTGTCCTTCGATTTTATATGGGCTTCCGACAATGCAACGTTCGGCCAGGCCGAGGCCACCATCGGGGTCTTTCCGTTCGCCGGCGGCTCCCAACGGATTGCCGCACGGGCCGGCACCGCGCGGGCAAAGGAGATCGTCCTCGGGGCGCGCCTCTACCCCGCCGCGACCTTCGAGCGATGGAACATCATCAACCGGGTGCTGCCAGACGCCGAGCTGGCCGGGAAGGCGACGGCCTATATGCAGAACCTTGCCGACAACGGCCCGACGGTGGCCATTAAATCCGCCAAGAAGATAATCAATGCCTACAGCGCGTCCGGCACCGCCGAGGCCGATCGGCTGATGATCGAGCTCGCCGGGCCGATATTCGATACCGAGGACGTAAAGACCGGCGTTGATTCATTGTTGAAAAACGGGCCGGGAAAGGCGAAGTTCGCGGGGAAATAGGGCGTTACCCTGCCCGAATCTATACTATTTTACCGTCATTGTGAGCGAAGCGAGGCAATCCCCTGATTACGTCTCGGGTACGGCGGTTAGACGAACGTCATTCCTCCGTCGTCAGGGGATTGCCGCGTTGGCCCCGACGGGGCCTCCTCGCAATGACAATGAAGTCGTGTTGAATGGAAGAGGGCGGCTCGTGAGCCGCCCGAATCATCACTAATTCCCGCCCCCGCCCGGTGACGGGACCGCCCGCGTCCCCTTCTTGATGCACAGCTCGTCGTGGACGCAGATCCGCTTGAACAGGAAGTTTGCCGCCGCGCCGGTGATGACGTTGGTTACGGCAATCCCCCCGATCAGCCCCGGAAAGCCGAAGAGGATCGTCCCCAGCCAGGCCAGCGGCAGATAGAAGATAAAGACCCTCAACACGCTCATGACCGCCGCGATCAGCGGCCTGCCGATTGCGTTAAACGTCCCAGAAACGACCAGGAAGACCCCCTGGGTGGCCAGCCCCGCCGGCATGATCCACAGGTAATACGCGATATCCTGGATTACGCGGTCGTCCCCGGAAAAAAGGCGCGCGATTGGAAAGGCCAGCGCTATGAAGGCCGCCCAGCACAAAAGCCCCCAGGCGAATATGAAGCGGTTGGCCGCCGCCTGGGCCTCGTAGACCCGGTCAAACCTTTGTGCGCCCCAGTTCTGCCCGACGAAGGGGACCATGGCGCTTGAGAGCCCGATAACCACGACGAACGCGAGGGATTCGATCCGCAACCCCGCCCCAACCGCAGCCACACCCTCCGGGCCGAACCGGGAGGCAAGCCAGGTCACGAACGTCACGGAAACCGGAAACAGGAGATTAGTCCCCGTGCTGGGCACGCCCACGGCCAGTATCTCCGACCACGAGGCGATAAGGGCGCGGGGCGACAGCCACGAGACGGTCACCATGGACAGGCGCTTATGGAGTATGAAGAAGGCAAGAATAAGGGTGAGGGCCTGGGAGATGACCGTAGCAAGCGCCGCCCCAACAAGCTCCATGCGGGGGAAGCCGAATAGTCCGAATATCATGATCGGATCAAGGATGACGTTGAGCAACGCCCCGGTTACCATGATGATGCCGGGGTTCTTCGTATCTCCCGTGGCTCGGATGGCACTGGCTGCCGTCATGGTCATGAGGATCGTGGGGATGCCGATATACCAGAGGACGATATAGCGCTTGATGAGGCCCAGGGTCTCGGGCGTCGAACCCAGGGCGGTAAAGAGCGGCGCGATGGTGGAGAGCCCCGCGATCACGAACGCCACCGATACCAGGAGCCCGAGCAACACCGCGGCGGTGGTGAGCCTCCTGACGGCGTCGATGTCCTTTTTACCGTATGCCTGCGAGATGACCGCGGCGGTTCCCATGGAAAGACCCACCGATACGCTAATGACAAATGTCGCCACGGGAAAGGTGAAGCTCATCGCGGCCAGCGGAATCGTTCCCAGCTGCGCGACGAACAGCGTGTCTATGAGGTTAAACGAGAAGGTGGCCGCGTAGCCCGCGATCATCGGCAGCGTGAGCCTGATGATGGTCTTCGCGATAGGCGCCTGGGTGAGGTCGTTTTTCATTTTCATACGTATTGTCTCTTCGCCCGCATATAACGGCCGTTTCATACCTATGCTGCGCCGGCGCTATCCGGCGGGCCACCCCTGATACTCGTATACGAAGACGGGGGAAGCATCCCCCCGTCGTTTGCCGCTGCCGTCACCAGTCGAAAGCCGGCCGCCCTGTCACTGACCCGATCGGGACAAGAGGCAGGTTCGCTCGATGATCTCATCCTGAATCTCGGGGACCAGATCGTGGAAATAAGCCGAGTAACCCGAAACCCGCACCAGGAGATTTGGGTAGGCGGCCGGGTCCCGTTTTGCCGCACGGAGCGTATCGGCGTCTACGACGTTTGTCTGGATCTGCATGCCTCCGCTGTCGAAGTAGGTCGTTAGAAGGTCCCCCAGGAGTTTGCGGCCCCGCTGGCCGGCAAGGGTCGATCCGTCGAAGCTTGATGTTGAAGTTTATCCCGTTGGCTATCCGGGTAAAGTCGATCCGGGTCACGGAGTTGATGAGTGCCGTGGGGCCGGTTCGGTCCATGCCGTTGGCCGGGGCGATGCCCGAGGCGAAGGGCTCCGCCTTTCGCCGTCCGTTGGGCAGCGCCGCGGTAACCTGCCCGAAATAGTTATGGGCCGTCACCGAGTAGAGGCCGGGTACGTACGCGCCGCCGCGGGTGTTGATATGGCGGTGCAGGACATCGGTAAACGTATTGACCACCCAGACCGTCATGGCGTCGACCGATTTGATGTCATTTCCGAACTTCGGAAGCGACCTCAGGTAGGCCCGCATCCGCTCGTCGGCGAGGTTATCTTTCAGGTGCGAGACGAGCTCCCGCAGGGTGAACCTTTTATCGATAAAGACCGCCCGCTCGATCGCCGCCAATGAGTCTCCCACGTCGCTCGGCCCGACGCACTGGACGCCCGAAAAGTTGTAACGCGCGCCGCCCGCCGTTGAACAGACGCCCGTTTCCAGACAGCCGTCAAGGAGCATACTTGTCAGCGGCGTGGGGTGGTGCAGGCGGTTGGCACGCTCCACGGCCTGGAGGTCGGCAATCAGGCGCGACAGTCCGAATGAAAGCTGGGCGGCAAAGGCGTCGGTCACGTCCTGGAAGCGGCTCATGGCCGAGACGGGCTTGGTGCGGACGCCGGAACGGACGGGCGATCCGAACCGCTTGCCTTCGTTGAGGGCGAGCTCGAGCATCAGGGGAACGTTAAAGATCGCGGCGTCGGTCGAGGAAAAGCTCTTTCCCTGGCTTACCGGCTCTACACACCCCACCGCCGTGTAATTACGGGCATCCGCCGCCGCATAGCCGTGGCGGGTCATGGTCTTGATGATAACGTCGTCGTTATAGAGGGCAGGGGAATTGCCGCCCGCCGACAGGATCTTGCAGACGGCGTCTCGGTAGCGCACCGGGGAGTCCTTATGAATACGGGCGTGGTAGTTGGGCTGGCGCATCCTCAGCTCATCCATCACCTCAAGAAAGATGTAGGTCAGTTCATTCGTGGAGTCCGTGCCGTCCCGGTTTCGGCCCCCCACGGTTACCACCTGTCCGTTGAACATTCCGCCGTGGAAGCGGGTGATCCGCCTCGAAAAGACAGGGACGATCTCCGACATCTTGATCGAGAACGCCGCGATGAGCTGTTTGGCAGTGTCTCTGGTGAGGGCCCCCGACTTTATGTCCCGTTCATAGAAGGGAAACAGGTAGTGATCCATCCTTCCGGGGCAGACGGAGTTGTCGAGGCTTTCGAGATTGAGGGCAATCTGCGCGAAAAAGATCGACTGGACGGCCTCGTGGAGATCCCGTGCACCCTTGCGCGGCACGCGCCGGCATGACCTCGGCAATGGACAACAGCTCCCGTTTCCGGGCGGGATCAGTCTCGGTCTCGGCCGTCTCGTGCGGCCAATACGGCGTATCGAAGTCCGAATTCAGCCAGGGCGTCACAGACGATTCGCACTCCTTCGTAGAAGTGCCACGCCTCGCTCTTCTTGGGAACCCGGGCCTGGTGCGCGGCGGCTTCTTGTTTTATCCCGTCGGTTCCGACAGCAATGAGCTTCTCGTAGTCCGGGGCAATATGAGAGATACCGCCCGATTCGTTGATGATATAGAAGTGGGCGCGCAGCTGATTGAGAATGAAACGGATCTTCTTGACGGGATTACGGTAGGCCAGAAACGAGACGAACCTGAACGCCCAGAAGGGGAGGGTCGCCAACAGACGCCGCGTGTCTTTGCCTGATATCGCCAGGGGGCTGGTCTTGCGTGTAGAAAAGCGAAAGACATCCTCAAGCACCACGATCGCCGGAGAGCTCGGGATAGAGCGAGCCCCCGACCCGCTTGCTGCGTGAAGTTGCCGACGACCAGCTCGTCGGGATAAATGGTGACGGTCTTTTCGACCAGTACGTTCCGCAGCGCCTCGGCGATCCGTACGTGGGGAGATTTCTTTCGGTTCTTCCGCTTCCTGAAGTAGTCGGTCCATATCAGCGCCCGCTCCGGGCAGACGGCGGGTATAGCGGTTACTAACCGCCCGATGGAGGGCGGCGATCCGGGGGGACATTTCCGTCGTATGCGTCGTTTTTTTCATTTAGTCTTCCCTTCTGTTGGGTGTCACGATTGCCGGAAATCGATCCGGCGGCGTATCTATAACCTCCGTGCTTGGGAGTGCGGTGGCAGTCATCTCGGCCCGACGATATTACACCCGAAACTACAGGCCGCCCGCCGCCGGAGACGTACCGGGCGGGCGGATGTCCTCGTTGGCCCGGAGGCTGTTTGGGCGGCCCAGTCACTTGCCGGGCAGCGTAAAGGTAACATCGGTGCCGTGTTCCTGCCGGCTGGTGATGGTTACCGAACCTCCGTGGGCCTCAATTATCAGCTTCACCGTCGGGCAGGCCCAATCCGGTGCCCCCGTCCTTGGTGGAAAAAAACGGTTCAAAAATAAACGGCCGTATTTCATCTTCGATCCCCGTGCCGCTGTCAGAAACGGAGACGGAGACTAACCTGTCCCCGCCGACGGTGCTCCCGTCATCCTGATTCGAATGCTGTCCTCCGTCGCTCATGGCGTCGGCCGCATTGAGCAGGAGGTTCCAGAAGACCTGTTTGAGCTGCATGAAATCCCCGACGATCGTCGTCTTTCCGTTAAACTCGGTGCTGATGCTGATATCGGCGCTCCCCTTTCGGGGTATTTTTGAAAACCGTTATGGTTTCGTCGATTACCTTCTTGAGATCGATCGGGCTCTTTCTTTACGGTCAGGGGACGGGCGTACATCAGGAAATTCGTTATCAGGTGGTTGAGGCGGTTGATCTCTTTTAAGACGATGTCCATGAGCTCCCTGTTGGAACCTGAAAGAGACAGCTCGTTTTCTCAAAAGCTGAATGGATGCGCTCATAGAGCCGAGGGGATTCCTGATCTCGTGGGCAAGGTTGGCGGCAAACTTGCCGAGATTTACCAGGGTATCGTTTCTCTTGATCTCCTCTTCCATCTCCTTAATATGAGTGATGTCAAGAAACAGGATGATCTTTCCCACCTGCTGGTTTCGCGCATTTTTGAGGGGCGATACGGAAAAGCCGAGGAAATACCGATTGCCCTTGTTCCGAGACGAATTCTCTCGTCCAGCGATTGAGTCCGCCGGATGCCCGTGACGCCTCGCTTCTCGGCGATATCGTTCAGAATGCCGACAATTACGTCGTCGACCGGCGAGAGGTACACCTGTCGGAGCGATCTTCCCGGTAATGATCTCCGCCTGCCGGTTAAACGAGATGATACGGCCCTTCCGGTCTATGGTGATCAGGCCCGTCTGGATGTTCTGGATGATATTGTTGTTGAGTATCTTGAGTTCTTCAAAGTCGATTCTCTTTTCTATCAGCTCTTCGCCGGTCTTCTTTACCTGCTCGGAGAGATATCCGGAAAGGAATGCGACGATGTAGAACGCGACGATATTAATAAATATATTATAGAAGACATAGCTTTCGTTATAGTTCGGGTGAATGCCGGCAATAGTCGAGGGGATGATGCCGTAATAGTCCAGGTCCACCATGACGCCGTATAGTATCCCCGACATCGACGCGGTCAAAAAGCCGCCGGGGCGGTATAAAATGATGCTCGCGCTGATGATTGACAGGATGTAGAGGAACGAAAAGATGCTCTCGACCGCCCCGGTGATAAAGATCATCCCGGTGATGATCAGGATGTCAAAAGCGAGCTGTAGGTATGCGATCGCGGTGAGGTACTTCTGGGCGAACTTGATAAGGAGAATATAGATAACGGTGAGAAAATACGTCAGGCCGATCAGAAAATAAAGATAGACGAGCTGCGGGGCGATGAAGTGCCCCTTTTCCGAGTATTGGAAGACGACGGAAGCCCCCAGGAGCACCGAGATAATCAGGACCCGCGAGAACATGAATATCTCGATGTTCTTCCTCAGGTTCGTGTTCCTGAGCTTCTTACTTTCGGTGGGCATAAGGGGCCTGATTAGATTTTCCGGGCAAGCACGTACGCGGACCCGTCACGTGGCACGGTGTACATCGCATGAAGGGCCGCTCGATTAGCCGCCGCCGAGGGTGTCGGCCATATTGAAGATCGGGAGATACAGGGCGATGACCATGCCGCCGACGACCACGCCCAGAAACACCATAAGCGCGGGCTCCAACAGTGACGTCAATGCGGAAACTGCGTCGTCGACCTCCTGGTCGTAGAAATCCGCGATCTTGTTGAGCATGGCGTCCATATTACCGGTAGCCTCTCCGACCGCTACCATCTGCACCACCATAGGGGGGAATACCTTGCTCTGAGACATCGGCTCGGCCAGTGTCTTGCCTTCGCTGATGCCGGTCCTGGTGTACATGACGTCGCGTTCTACGGTCTTATTGCCGGCGGTCTTCGCGGTGATCTCGAGGGCGTCGATAATCGGCACACCGCTGGAGATCATGGTGCCGAGGGTCCTGGTGAACCGGGCCACGGAGACCTTCTTGACCAGGGGGCCGAAGATGGGGACCTTGAGGAGTATATCGTCTACGAGGGCCCTCCCGAAAGGCGTCCGGTAGAAATAGACGAACCCCACGACGAAGGCGATAACGAACAGGATGATGTAGATAATGTAATGCTTGATGATGTAGCTGACGTTGACCAGGATCTGCGTGGGCAGCGGCAACGCGACACCCGAGCCCGAGAACATCTCCTGGAACATCGGGACGACGAAGACCAGCAAAATCGAGGTGACCGCGATCGCCACGGCCACGATGGTGGACGGATAGACCATTGCACTCTTGACTTTGCCCTTGAGGGCTTCGGCCTTTTCGATATAGGCGGCAAGCCTGTTGAGGATCGTGTCGAGGATACCGCCGACCTCGCCGGCCGCCACGAGGTTGACGTACAGACGAGTCAAATACCCTCGGGTGTTTGTTGAGGGCGTCGGCAAAGGTGGAGCCGCCCTCCACGTCTTCCTTGATTTTAAGAATGATCTTTTTGAACGAGTTCTTTTCCTGCTGGTTGCCGAGAATATCCAGGCACTGGACGAGGGGAAGACCCGCGTCGATCATGGTGGCAAACTGGCGGGTAAATACGACCAGGTCCTTCTTGGTGGGTTGCGCCTCCAGACCGGGGATCTGGAGATCCATGCTCAGGCCCTTCTTTTCGGAAATGGAATCGAGGGTGATCTTTTGCTGGCGGAGAGCGCCCACTGCCGCCGCCTGGTTGGCGGCCTCGATCTCGCCGCTCTTGTTAGCGCCCGTACCGTCTCTACCGCTCCATTTAAATACCGGCATGATTTATTCCTCGTATGTAATTGTCATCACGCGTGTGTTCGTTTCATTGTTTTTGGGCTCGTGCCGCGTTCACGGATCGCTCGTTATCTTCCCGCCTTCCCTATGTCTTCTGGGGCGTCGGCCTCATCTGCGCCTACGGCGTGCTCCTGGCCGCCGGCCCGTTCCCCCGCGCGAGAGCATCTGGCGCATCTCTTCCTGATCCGGGCTCCTGCCCATCGCCACGTCCAGTGTAATGAGTCCCTTCGTATAGAGAGCAACGAGGGATTGATTCATCGTCTGCATCCCGAATTTCGTCTGGCCGACCTGCATGATCGAGTATATCTGGTGGATCTTGTCCTCACGGACCAGGTTCCTGATAGCCGCGTTGGGAACCATGATTTCCAGTGCGAGGACCCGTCCCTTGCCGCCGGATCTCGGCAGCAGCTGCTGGCAGAGGACACCCTTCGAGGACGAACGAAATCTGCGCCCGGATCTGGGATTGCTGATACGGGGGGAAGACGTCGATAATCCGGTTGATGGTCTGTACGGCGGAGTTGGTATGCAGGGTGGCGAAGACGAGGTGGCCCGTCTCGGCGGTGGTCAGGGCGGCCTCGATCGTTTCAAGGTCCCGCATCTCGCCGATCAAAACGACGTCCGGGTCCTGCCTCAGGATGTACTTAAGCGATATCTTGAAGCTCTCGGTATCGGCCCCCACCTCCCGCTGGTTGACAATGCAGTTTTTGTGGGGGTGGAGATACTCGATGGGGTCCTCGATCGTGACGATATGTTCGTGTCGGTCTTCATTGACTTTGTTGATCATGGAAGCCAGTGTCGTCGATTTACCGGAACCGGTAGGCCCGGTGACCAGGACCAGACCCCGGGGGCGCTTGGTCAGCTCCTCCACGACGGGAGGCAGTCCCAACTCCTGAAAGGACATGAACTTATAGGGAATAATCCGGAAGGCGGCGGCCATCGCGCCCCGCTGCATGAACATGTTGGCGCGAAAACGGGAAAGGCCTTTGACGCCGAACGACAGATCGAGCTCGTTGTTGTCTTCGAATTTGTGTTTCTGGGCATCGGTCAGGATGCTGTAGCAGAGGTTCTTGGTATCGGCTCCGGTAAGGGGATCCATGGCCAGGGGAATCAGCCGCCCGTCTACGCGGATCTGCGGCGGGGTGCCGGTCGTGATGTGGAGGTCGGTAGCGCCTTTTTCTACCATTACCTTTAGCAACTGATGAAGACTGACCATTCCCATCTACCCCCTCTATGTCTACGTGTGGAATATTCACGGTTAGTCGGCGGCCGAGCATCGGACTACTTCCTCCAGCGTGGTGATCCCTTCCTTTCAGCTTCGTGATCCCCGCCTGTCTCAGCGACTTCATGCCGTGGCGCATCGCCTCTCGTTTGAGTTCGGCCGTCGACGCGCCGTTAAGGACCAGCTCCCTCAGCTCGTCGTTCATCTTCATCACCTCATAGAGGGCGACCCGACCCTTGATATCCGGTGCCGGCGCAGACGGAACATCCCTTGCCCTTATAGACCTTGACTTCTCCGGCCTCGTCCGGGAGGCACACCGATATCGATGAGCGCCTGGGCCGAGACCTCGATCTGCTGCCTTGCATTCGGTGCAGATCTTGCGGGCGAGCCGCTGGGCGACGATGGCGTTGAGCGACGAGGAGACGAGGAACGGCTCGATCCCCATGTTGAGCAGCCGGTTGATGGTGGACGGGGCGTCATTGGTATGGAGCGTGGAGAGGACGAGGTGCCCGGTCAGGGCGGCCTTGATGGCGATCTCGGCGGTTTCGAAATCGCGGATCTCCCCGACCATGATGATATCGGGGTCCTGCCGGAGGAACGATCGCAGGGCGGCGGCGAAGTTAAGGCCGATGTCCTCGTGCATCTGGACCTGGTTGATGCCCATGAGGTTGTATTCAACCGGATCCTCGGCCGTCATGATATTTTCCGACTCCTTGTTCAGCTCGGCGAGGGCCGAATAGAGGGTGGTGGTCTTTGCCGGACCCGGTCGGGCCGGTGACCAGCACCATCCCGTAGGGCTGGTGGATGGCGTCCTTGAAGTGGGTCAGGGCGTTTTCCTCGAAAGCCGAGCTTGGTCATATCCAGCATGAGGTTGGACTTGTCCAGGAGCCGCATAGACGATTTTTTCGCCGAAGAGGGTCGGCAGCACCGAGACGCGGAAATCCATCTCGCGGCCCTTGCCGAGCTTGAGCTTGATGCGGCCGTCCTGCGGCAGGCGCCGCTCGGCGATGTCGAGCTTGGACATGATCTTGACGCGCGGAGATGATGGCGTTCTTGATCTTCAGGGGAAGGCCCATGGCCTTGCGCAACACGCCGTCCATACGGTATCTGACGCGGAAGGTCTTCTCGTAGGGCTCGATGTGGATGTCGCTGACCCGAGCTTGATCCCCTTGATCAGGATTCCGTTGACCAGCTTGACGATCGGGGCGTCCACGTTCTCGGACAGGATATCCCCGTCGTCTTTGGTATCGACGACCTCGACGGTATCCACGGCGCCGTGCACCAGGGAGTCAAAGTCGTCCACTTCGACGACGCCGTCCTCACTGTCCCCGTCCGAAAAGGGGCTGGAGGCGGCGTCGCTGTCCGACAGGTCGTAGTCCTTGGCGTCGAAATCCATCGAACCGATGGATTCGGAAACACCCCTGGTGCCGTAGTACTTTTTTACCGCCTCGATAATGTCCACTTCGGCGGCCACGACCGCGTCCACCTTAAAACCGGTCATGAACCGTATGTCCTCGATTACCTGCATGTTGGAGGGGTCGGACATCGCCACGATGAGGCTTGCCCCCGTCCGGGAAATCGGGATGACCAGGTGTTTCTTTGCAATATCGGCGCTGACATATTTCAGAACAGCCGGATCAATGTCGTATTCGTTGAGGTTGATGGAAGGAACGTTGTATTGCTGGCTCAGGAAATCCGTCAGGGCCGTCTCGGTAAGGAACCCCAGCTTGGAGAGCTGATTTGCGAGCCTCCCGCCCGATGCCTTCTGCTGTTCGACGGCCTTTTGGAGCTGGTCTGTCGTGATGACCTTGTTCCTGACCAGAAGCTGTCCCAATCTCTCATGCATAAAGTGTTACCCCCGGTTCTCACTGTTCGGTATGATTGGGTTCGATAGTCGCATAACCACCCTATACTATACTAAAAATCGCGTTATTGTCAAGTTCTATGTTTGCCGGGATTACTTGCCGCGCGCGTCAGGGTCGGTTCGGCGGGTTTGGCGGGTGTCCGGGCCTACCGCGGCGCCGGCCTTTGGTGCGGATTCGCTGTCAGAGTTCGAGGGCCGAGCGCATGGCGGAAAGCGGCGGCGTCCTGATTGGTCCAGAGGGAAAACGAGCGGGCCCCCTGGAAGAGGAGCATCGCCAGGCCGTCGGAGAAGACCGAGGGCGTGCCGGGCAAGGATTTCGCTGACGGGGGCGTTATCCCGGCCGTAGTTCATGTCAAAGACCAGCGCCCCCTTCCTGAGCCCCGTCAGATCGATATCACAGAAACGTCCCGGACGTGACGGGCAATGCCGTGGCGTTGATCACGATGTCGGTTGAGCCGATCACGCCGCCGAGGTCTGCGGCCGTAAGCGGGGCGGCGGCCGCCCGCCGGTCGCACAACTCCCGGGCCAGTTGCTCGGCCTTTGCGACCGAGCGGTTGGCAATGACGATATCGCCGGCGCCTCCGGCCAAAAGCGCCGGCAGCACCCCCCGGGCCGCCCCGCCCGCGCCGAAAACGAGGATCGTTTTATCCCGGATGGGCTCCCCGAGCCGTTGTTCGAGGGCGGCGACCAGCCCGTCGCCGTCGGTGCTGTGTGCCGATGAGCGCTACCCCCGTCAAACACGATGGTGTTTACCGAGCCGCTCTTTTCGGCAGTGCCCGAGAGGCGATCGAGAAACGGGATGACTGCCTGCTTATGCGGTGCGGTGACGTTTGCCCCGCCGCAGCCGACCTCTTTCAGCGCGCCGAGCACGGCCCCGAGCGCGGGCCCGCCGACCGGCAGCGCCAGGTAGACGCCGTCGATGCCGGCGGCGGCAAATGCCGCGTTCATCATCGCCGGCGATTTCGATCGTGAGACGGGGTCTCCCAAAAGGCAGAAGAGGCGTGTGTGTGACGAGACGCGCGTCGATCCGGCCATCATTTATTGGCGTCGATGTAGCCCCGTATGTCTGCCGCGTTGGGGTCGGTGGGGTTGAGCACAAGGTAGCGCTCGAAGCAGGCCGACGGCTTCGGCGGCGTCGCCCTCGTTGCGGTAGATTACGCCGAGGTTGTAGTAGGCGTCGGCAATCGTGGGGTCAAGGGATATCGCGCGGCGGTATTGCAGCTTCGCGTATGAGACTTCATCGAGCTGGTCATAGGCGAACCCGAGGTAGAAATAGATCTCGGCGGTCTCGGTGCCGGTGTCGCGCATAACCTGGGTGATGTAGGTGATCGCGTCGTTATAGCGCCGGCCGTCAATCATCGTCTTGACCTTGCCGATGATCTCGGTGTAGGAGGGCGGGTTCTTGATTGACCAGCCGGAAGGGGTCTCGGTCCCGGAAGAGGTGTAGGTCTTCCGGTCGTCGTTGAGCGCATAGTACTGGTTGACGCCGTCCTTCTTTTTGACGACCACGCCGTAGGTAAGGTCGTTGTAGGTGAGGGTCTCGATGGTATCCGGCCCGCTGACGAAGTGCTCCACCCACGTCTCCGGCCCGGCCACGCCGGTCAGCACGTCGCGCCGGGTCTTGTAGCCGGTTTCGGCAAACGCCGGGTCGTGCATGGCAAAGCGCAGGAGGTCGGAATAATATATCTTTGCCGGGGGAACCTGGGCCGCGGCGGGGGAGGGGAGGGCTATGGTGCAAAGGAAGAGAACCAAAGCCGGTAAAAGTCGGGCCACGCGATGCGGCGTACGATTCGATTTACTCATCGTGAACCTCCCTTCCATACCGATATGACATAATGATGTAGATTATATCCTGTCGGAAGGGGATGTCAAGGACGCAATCACCTCGGGTCTCGGCGAAGGGCTTGATAGAAGCGGGTTTGGACTTGTCAAGGTAGTTAGTTCGCGCCTCCTCGACCTAGATCCTATATTACAGCCCGGTAACTGACCCGGCCTAACCCTTACAGTTTCTTTGTCATAGAGATGAAATCCGCGACTGCCTTCCGGGCCCTGGGGTCTTGCATAATGCATAGGGATTCGAGCGCCCCTTTACGGACATAGTGATCGGGGTCCTTTAGGGAGGCGATCAGCGCGGTGACCACCCGCGGCTCCTCGAAGCGCCGCAGTCCCCGAGCAGCCGCCTCCCTTACGGAGGGGCTCATATCTTTGAGACAGGCCAGAAGTGCGTCACAAACCGCGGGGGAATTAATGCTGGCAAGGCTTGCGGCTGCGGCGGCCCGTACGCCCGCGTCCTTATCTTTGAGGGCACCGATCACGATGGAGACGATGCGCGGATCGTTGATCTGTGCGAGCGCCTCGACGACGGACTCCCGCACGTTGGCGTTCGCATCGGAAAGTGCTTTCGTGAGGGGCCCTATCATGTTCGGGTTCCGGGTTGACCCGAGGAGAGTCGCGGCGGCCACGCAAACTCTCCAATCGGGATTAGCCAGGGATTCGGCAACCACGTTCCACGACTCAGCTGTATCAATTAAGGCTATGGCCCGCAGGATGGTAAGGGCCACATCACCCGTGTTTTCGGACAGTGCCGCCTTGAGGGGCTCAATGTTCTTGGGATCTTTCATCATGCCGAGGTAGGACGCCGCCATGCCCCGGACCCCGGGTCGGAGTCTTTAAGGTGGCCGAGAACGGCGTCGGGAATCCGGGGATCTTTGAATTTGGCGAGGAACTTGATTGCGATCGTCCGCATCTCGTAGTCGGTGTCATCCAGGGCGGCAAGCAGGGGGTCGAGCGCGCGGCTGTCGCCGATGTTGCCTAGGCCGTACAGGGCATATTTCCTGACCTGTGGGTTGGTGTCCTTGACGACGCCCAGAAGAGGCTCCGCGATGTCCGGTGTACTGAAGTACGACAGGAACATGGCCGCGACGCCGCGCACCTTCGCGTCTTCGCTCTTGAGCTCCGGGGCCAGCGCCTCGATGTAGATCGCGGATACGTCCTCCTCACGCTGGCTACCGGTACCATGGAACAGCTCATGGAAAATGTAAATACCGGTTCCGTGGCCGAAAGAGGCGTACCTGGAGTAGTATCTCGCCGCAATCTTGACGAGGGAGGGTAGTGCCGCCTTGATTACTTCCGGTTCCCGCGTTGTTCTCAGGAGGTTGATGAGGGATTTCATCCCCCCCTCGTCGCCGATCTCTCCGAGGGCCCACGCCGCCGCCTCCGCAAACGCCGGGTCCGCGCCTTTCAGAGCGTCCGAGAGGGGCTTGACGGCACGCTTGTCCTTGAGCCTGCCCAAGGCGCGGGCCGCGGCCGTCCGTACCTTAATATTGGTGTCGGCAAGCGCGTCCACGATAACGTCATAGGCGCGAGTATCTCCTGCCACGCTAAGTCGCGCGATGGCGAAGACCTTGAGCGGCGTCGGCCCATTCTTGACAAGTGTCGTCAGAAGCGAGACACGGTCAACAAAGAGAGACGTGATCAGGATCGAGAGAACGGCCAGCGCCGTAACAGCGATGATGAGCCTTCTATTAGTCTTCTTGGGGGGTTTGACTTCCTTGAGGGTCATGTCTTACCTCTCGTCAGTAGGTTCCTTGTTCAGCCGGCGGTACGAGTATAGACGGTGAGGCCGAGCTAATGCCGATGCGGGAAGGAGAAGATGAAATGACGCCGGTTTCGTGAAATGGGTCATTTGTTAGTAAAACTTTCCTTCAAGATAAAAAGTGAAAAAACTCCCACTGGGGTCAATTGATGCTGGTTTTTAACGGGGAATTATAAAAATAATATTCAAACGGGAAACGATTGTCAAGGAGATTAGATCGACTGTATCCCTTCGCCCCCTAATTTTATCTCCACGCGCCCCTTCCAACGTACTCCGTCGTCACCACCGCCCGGTCTTTCGTCAGCATCCGCGCCAAAAATCCCCCGGCGATCCCTACGACGAAGCCCCCCACGTGCGCCCGGAAGGCAACACCGGACTTTGCGCGGGTATATCCGCAAATCGCCGCTATCTAATTCTATGGTGCTGATATGCTTCCCGGCTTCTTTCTACCGCGGGGTGTGTTGTCGAAATCAGAATCAAAGCTGACGATTTCGAGATCAAATCTCTGAGACAGAGCGTATTGATATGCGTCATCGAAGTCAAGATTAAACTGCGACGCGGGATTTATCGCCGAGGCCATCTCATGGGGTTTGAGAGATACCGTCGATAATCCAAGGCTTTCAATGTCGCTTAGAAATGCGTAGAAAATTTCGTACCGGTGCTTATAAAAGAGGATGATGCCTATGGAGTGGATCGTGAAATCAGAGATATAGAACTCATGTTCGGCACGGTTCTTTAGGAACTCCAATGCCTCCTCGGCCTTTTCCTGTTCAAGCAGGATTTCGAGAAATACGTTCGTATCGAGCAACAACCTCATTTCTCTTTGGTCCTCAAACTCGATATATCGTGCTGTAATTTGACCGAGGTATACCGGTCCCGCAAGTCCCTCAACCCCCCCGCCCATGAGAACGTGGGTCTCCCTTTCGGCCTCGATTGCCTTTTTTCGATCAAGAAATCTATAAATCCGACACCTCTTTCCGGTCTTCGGGAGGTAAGCGCCTAACTCTTTCATTGATATCTTTCATGATACATCCTCTATCATCTTTTCTGCCGCTCATTATACCACGCCGGCGATCTCACCGCCACTACCGCCACGCGCCCCTTCCACCGTACTCCGTCGTCACCACCGCCCGGTCCTTCGTGAGGACGCGCGCCAGGAACCCCCCGGCGATCCCCACGACGAAGCCCCCCACGTGCGCCCAGAAGGCAACACCGCCGCTCTCGGCGGCGCCGATGGAGGCCACGCCCGAGAATATCTGCAGCACGAACCAGAAGCCGAGAAAGACAATCGCCGGGATGTCCATGATGCGGATAAATACAGAAGGAACACCACCGACCTGACCCGCGCCTTGGGATAGAGCACGAAGTATGCCCCCATCACGCCCGCGATCGCGCCGGATGCCCCCACCGTCGGCACCATCGAGGAGGGGTCGGTGGCCAGGTGAAGGAGGGACGCGCCGACGCCGGAGGCCAGGTAAAAGAAGAGGAACAGCACGTGGCCCATCCGGTCCTCGACGTTGTTGCCGAATATATAAAGGTAGAGCATGTTGCCGCCGATGTGCAGCCATCCGGCGTGCATGAACATCGAGGTGAGAAAGGGGACGATCTCATAGCGGGGCCCGTAGGTCCCCGCCGTGACGTAGGCCGGCACCATCCCGAACTGGTAGAAGACCTGTTCGAGGTTGGCGCCCTCCAGCAGCTCGAAGATAAAGACGATCACGTTGATCCCGATGAGGCCCCAGGTGACGACGGGCAGGCGGTATGACTTGATGTTGTCTTTAAACGGCAGCATGGCGGTTCCCTCCTGTGCCGTTTAGTATATATGAATCCGCGGCATCGGTAAAGGGGGAAAAGAGACGGCGCGGGATTGTTCCCGCGCCGAATGCTCAGAAAAAACGTATGGGGTGGCCCAGTTTCATCGCGTCATGAGGCCGCAAGCCGTCCCGGGCGAAATCAGCTTTGTCGCCCGTCCACTCGAGTCGACCTCTTCGATAAGCCATTCGGCGTAACTCGTTTTTGTCGGGTCAGTGTACCATCTCACCCGCTTGCCGTCGAATATTTGCCCGTCATATACGCTGTTCTGTACGGTACTTTTAATCGTAACGGTAATCATGGTACCGTTTTGCTTGATGCTGCACTGTATGTGACTGCACGACTTATCCTTCTTGTTGAACCATTTTCCGCTGATGTCAATGGGCTTGATCTCTAAATCCTTTCTGGGCTGGTTTGCCTCGATGCGTTTCCCTTTATATTCGACCCGGAGTGGGCCGGACGTGACATTCATGGGGAGCTCTACCACGACGTTGTAATTGCTCGTGTATTTCGTAATGGGCAGCACCGCCCCGTTGTGCCAGATCTTTACGTCGTGCGCAACGGGCTCTTTGAAGTTCAGCCACACCTCGCCTCCCGGCCACGCCGGGTTGGGGCCGAAGTTATATTGGAGTTCGCTCGTGGTGCCGCCGCCCGGTGCCGTTCCCGTTCCCGGCCCGGTGCCCGTTCCTGTCCCTCCGCCCGGCGCGGGGCGCCGGAAGACAACGCCGTTGCTCCAGCTGATCTCGATGGCCGCACCCGACGGGTTGGTGACGATCATACCGGTGGCAAACCCGAAGGGCCAGCCGGCCGAGCAATCCTTGCCGTTGATGGTCCCGACGCCGATCTCGCCGGTCGCCGGCACCTTCCAGTTGAAGGCGGTCCCGACCTGGGTGATATCGTACTCGACGCCGTTGCTCCCCCACCAGTGGCCGGTAATATCCATGCCGGCGGCAACGGCCGGGCCGCCGATGACCAGGAGGGCGGCCAGGATTGCCGCAAAGACGGTGGTAGATACAATACTCCTTTTCATACCATTGCCTCACAATAGTAATACAAAAAATTAAGCATCTTTTTCATTTATAGCAGAAATATCAGCATGGGTGCACTATTTCCGTGACTGTTCTCACATTATTGTGAATATTGGTGAGTATTTGTTAAATTCACATCATAGCGCTGTGGGGCAGGTCGTTATTAGGCGGCGTCAGAACGTGGCGCTTACGCGGGGGTGTTCTCGTTGTGGTGGACGACTATCTGTGATAGCATGAACGTGTCCCATTAGATGCGGAGGCTGCCGTGCCTTCGGGCCGGCTGAGGGAGACGACGGATGAACCCGATAACCCATTTCTTCGCCGGGTGGCTGGCCGCCAATACGGCAGACCTCGGCCGGCGCGACCGCGCGATCGTGACGGCGGCCTCCGTCATCCCGGATCTCGACGGCCTGGGTCTCCTGGCCGACCTCGTCTCGGGAGACACCGCGGCCGGGTACTACTGGTACACCCGCTTCCACCACGTGCTGGGCCATAACCTCGTCTTCGGCCTGGCGGTTACCGCGGCCGCATACGCCGCCGCCCGGCGGAGATACGTGACGGCGCTGCTTTCGCTGGCCGCCTTTCACCTGCACCTGCTTGGTGACCTCGTCGGCTCAAAAGGGCCGGGAGACTCCTTCTGGACCATCCCCTATCTCTGGCCGTTCTCGGAGCGGGAGTGGCTCTGGGAAGGCCAATGGATGCTCAACGCGTGGCCCAATATCGCCGTCACGGCGGTCCTCCTTGCGCTGACGCTCTATCTTGCCTGGCGGCGGGGGTTTTCGCCGGTCGGCCTTTTTTCCGAACGGGCGGACCGGACGTTCGTAGCGGCGCTGCGCACCCGATTCGGAAAGCCTGGCAAGTCCGCCACTCCTCCCGAAAGGTAGCACCCGTCTCTCAATCCGGGCCGCTTTCATGACCAGCCAAATAAAATCCACAAATGTCTGAAAAAGCTGAACGTTTTATGAAGGTGACAGTTGATATATTGTATATTTAATTGTTTTAGTATTTTAAGTACTATACTATTCGGGCGTAGAGTACTAATTCGAATTGCCGGGTATGCCCCCGGAGAGAGCGGTCCGTGCCGCGGGTAATACCGATGTTCGGGCATCGGCCGCCCGGTCGATCCTTGTTGGTTCGGGAAACTATCCTCATAACACTTCTATACGGAGGCGGGAATGCACATCGGCGAGAGACTGGACTTACACATGGACCCTAATCGTATGGTCCCCAACGCGTATCTCTATCAGGCTCTTGCCGCGTCACGGGAACTCCTGGGCAACGACGGCTTTGCCGCCGTGATAAAGAGGGCGGGTGTGATCCTGCCGGTAATGGGGCAGTATCTCGACGAAAATAGCTGGCCCCCGGCGGACATGGAGCTTACAACGCCGGCCCGGCATTTTTCCGCGATCTTCCAGGCGATCGAGGAGGTCGGCGGCGGACGCGCCCAGATGGTCAATATCGGTATCAGGACCGCCCAGATGGGCTTTGAGGGCCTGGGGCCGGCGATGAAGGCGACGCTGTCGGTCCTCAAGAAACTCCCCGGTTTCCAATGGCGGGCCGAAACGGTCCTCAAGGCGATGGCCGATGACCTGCTGGACGCGAGCCCGGGCGACCGGGAAAGGCAGGCTATCCGTGTCGTGACCGATAAGGAGAAAGGGGCGATCCTCTTCATCGACCGAACGGGCGATTCGTGCCATGGGAGGAACGGGGTGCACACCCCGGTATGCCACGTATACCGCGGGGGGATCATCGGCGCGGTAAAGCTCGCCACCGGGAAAGTCGCCAGGGTCGTCGAAACGGCCTGCATGGCCGCGGGAGACAACGCCTGTGTTTTCGAGGTCGGCTTCGAAGCGGAAGAAACAGACAAGGCGTAAGGCGATAAAGAGAGACCGTCAGGCGTCAAGATCGGCTGCTGTGCGAATTTGAAACACTGGCGAACTGCCGATCAGATTAACTTACAACGGGGGATACGATGTACGACCGCTTGCACTTCCATCAGGATCCGAACAAGATGATACTGAACGTCTACCTTCACGGTGCCCTCCTGGCCTCAAAGGAGCTTCTCGGTGACAGCGGTTTCGCGGCAGTCATCAAGCGGGCGGAGACCTACGCCCCCGGGATGACGGCCTATCTCGACGAGCGAAACTGGCCCGCAGACGATCTAAAGTTCCAGTATCCCGCCCGGCACTACAGCGCCCTGTTCCAGGCGGTGGAAGAGGTGGGCGGCGGGAGGTCTCAGCTGGTGGCGATCGGCATCGTGACGAGCAAGTTGGGTTTCGAGGGTCTCGGGCCGTCGATGAAGGCGGCTCTGGCCGTAATGAAGAGGCTGCCGGGATACCGATGGCGGGTCGAGACGATCCTTTCGGGAATGGTCCAGGATATGCTCAATGCCGCGCCGGAGGAGAAGCGGCTCAAAGCGATCTCACTTGAGACCGATGAGGCCCGCAGGGTATTCCGCTACGTCGATCGGAGCGGCGACATCTGCCACGGCAGAAACGGCGCCACGGCCCCGATTTGCCACGTCTATCGGGGAGGGTTCATCGGCGCGATAAATGGCGTTACCGGCCGTGTTCCCCACGTCCTGGAGGTGATGTGCATGGCGGCCGGGGACCCTGCCTGTGTCTTCGAAATCGATTTTGAGCCGGAGGGTGGGGGTGACGAATTGAGAGAAGGCGGAGTAGAAAATCGTGAATAGATTCCCGGAAGCGAAGCCCGACCGCTCCCCCGTCTCACGCCACAATCAAAGCACGCCAAAAAAAGGGAGGGAAATCAATTCCCTCCCTTCAAGTCCGTAGATTTTTGATCGGCTATCCGAAGATCTTATCTACCTCTTTTGCGTCGATATCGCTCACCAGCGGGATGCCGCTGACCCGGGACGCCTCCGGGGTGAGCGCGGCGATGTCGTTGGTGGTGATGCGGTCGATGGCAAACTTGCGCGAGCCGGCCATGAACTGGCGCAGGCCCTGGGCGAGCCGCTCGTAATAGGTGTAGAGGCCCATGGCGCCGGTCGGTATCCGGTCGTAGTCCTTCCCGAATTTTCTCTTCAGCCCCTCGGCGGTCACGAAGACCGAT
This sequence comes from uncultured delta proteobacterium, assembly GCA_963735595.1. Taxonomy (GTDB): domain Bacteria; phylum Desulfobacterota; class Zymogenia; order Zymogenales; family Zymogenaceae; genus JAFGAS01. The sequence continues at coordinate 880,194 of CAVTLK010000005.1, forward strand.
TCCACGTCCTTGCCGAACCGCTCGATAAAGACGGGGGCGTCGCCGCTGTTGATCGCGTTTCCGATCGTCTTTCCCACCATGGCGGCCGCCAGCGGCGCCCGTGACATGGCGATGGCCTTGCAGTAGGGAGCGGCGAGCGATAACCCTTTGAACATCTGGTCTTCGAGGATGAACCCGCCGGCCAGCGCGATATCAGGCACATGCTGCCCTTTCTTTGCCAGGCGGTCGCAGTAGTCCCTGGTGAGCGCCCAGAGCTCGATGGTCGGGACGCCCCATTCGTTCATCATGCGCCAGGGGCTCATGCCGGTTCCGCCGCCGGCCCCGTCAACCGTCAGGTAGTCAATCTTTGCGATGGATGAGAACTTGACCGCCCGGGCAAGGTCCACCGGCCGGTAGGCGCCGGTCTTGAGCGACACGAACTTGGCGCCGGCCTTGCGAAGCTCTTCCACGCGCGCCACGAAGCTCTCCTCGTCCACCATGCCGACCCGGGAGTGCCGCTCGAACTCCGTGAATATGCCCTTCTTGAATTCCTCGATCACGGCGGGATCGAGCGGGTCGGGCAGGACGATGTAGCCCCTCTTGGCGAGGAGCTGGGCCTTCTCGAGGCTCTTGATCTTCACCTCGCCGCCGATGTCTTTTGCGCCCTGTCCCCATTTGAGCTCAACGGCGTCCACACCGAGCTTTTCTATCGCGTACTCCTGAATCTTCAGGCGGGTGTCCTCGACGTTGGCCTGTACGACGACGGCGCCGTAGCCCTTTTCCTGCCAGTCCTTGAAGAGCTTGACGCGCCGTTTTAGCTCCGGAGAATCAACCACCCTCCCGTTTTCGATCTTCGATTCGACGTCCATCCCGCAGACGTTCTCGCCGATGGTCAGAACCGTCCCGGTTATCGCCGAGCCGATGGCAAGCCCCTCCCAGTTGATCCCGGCGACGTTCGTCGACCCGAGGCCGCCGATAACGATCGGCAGCCGGAGTTTTATACCGCCGTTATTGCCGAGCTTCGTCTCGAGGCTGACGTTCGGGAAGATCGCCTTGTCCGAATCGGCCTCTATCCCGACGGCCCCTACGGCGGTTCCCATGATGGAAAAGTGGGAAAGGTCGATGGGGTAATCCTTCTGTGAGGCCATCGTGGAGATCCCGAAGGGCTGCGGGTAGATGACCTCGTGCCCCCGGTAGGCGCTCTTGCCGATCTCGCACATTCCGATGCAGCCGTCAACGCAGGTTACGCACATACCGCTGATGGGAGACCAGTCCCCTGCCGTCCTGTTCTTTGTGAGGGTCGCGGCCGTCGCATTATATCTCGTTAGTGTCATTCTTCACTCCTCTTCTCGTATCGGTTTGTCTATGTATTTAAATTAGTTCCGCTAATATGCCCGGTGCCCTTTGGCGGTCACGCTCTCCGAGCAGTGTACGCAGATCTCGCAGGTCTCCACGTGAACCAGGTTCTGGCATCCCCCGCAGAGGCCGTCCTTGAGGTTTCCCGCGGTACAGGCCCGCTCGCACACGGGGCAGATCCACTCGCAACCCCCGCAGTTACGGCATTCCTGGGGTGTGACCCCGAAGGCAGTGCCGACCTTCCGTGACGTGCCGCGCCCCACGAAGCCGATGCCGCCCGACTGCATCTGTTCCTTACAGAAACGGACGCACTGCCCGCACAGGATGCAGTTCTTATCCTTTATCGTAAAGCGGATCTTATTGACGCCGTAGTTGGCGGCCAGGTCCTGCAGTGTCTTGGAGGTAGGGCAGGTCGAGACGAGCAGCTCGATGAGGACCTTCCTGGCCTTTCTTACCCGTTCGGAATTCGTGAGGATCTCCATACCCTCTGAGGCCGGCAGCGCGCAGGAGGCCTCGAGCGTCGAGCGGCTGCCTTTTTTCATCTCGACGACGCACACCCGGCATGCCCCGTAGGGCGTGAGGCCGGGATTGTGGCAGAGAGTGGGTATTGCGATCCCGAGGTTCCGCGCGGCCTCCAGCACCGTCGTCCCTCCGGCAACTTCGGTTGGAATCCCGTCTATGCTTAGTTTAGGCATTGTCTATCCTTTTTTATGCAACGATGACCGCATCGAATTTACAGTTTTCCCGGCAGAGGCCGCATTTAATGCACGCGCTTTGATCGACCACGTGAACTTCCTTCTTTTTACCGGTGATCGCCTTTTCGGGGCAGTTCTTGGCGCACACCATGCAGCCGGTGCATTTTTCTTTGTCGATCGTGTAGGTGATGAGGGCCTTGCAGACCCCCGCCGGGCAGCGATGCTGCCCGATATGCGCCTCGTACTCGTCCCGGAAATACCGTATGGTAGAGAGAACCGGGTTTCCGGCGGTGCCCCCCAGGGCACACAGGGACGTTTCCTTGATGACGTCGGCCAGCTCCTCCAGGAGCTCGATATCGCCGCTCTTTCCGTTTCCCCCGGTGATGCCGGCGAGGATGTCGTTCATCCGGTCAAGACCCTCCCTGCAGGGGAGGCACTTGCCGCACGACTCCTCGGTGAGGAAGTTCACAAAGTATTTAGCCGTATCCACCATACAGGTGGATTCGTCCATAACGATCATGCCGCCCGAGCCCATCATCGAGCCGACGCGGGAGAGCTCGTCGAAATCGACGGGCAGATCGAGAAGGTTTTCGGGAATACACCCTCCCGACGGCCCCCCGGTCTGGACGGCCTTGAACTTCTTGCCGTTCAAGAGGCCGCCGCCGATATCGTAGATAATCTCACGCAGCGTAATGCCCATCGGCACCTCAACGAGGCCGGTATTCCTGATCTTGCCGACCAGCGAGAATATCTTGGTGCCCTTGCTGCCGGCGGTGCCAATATCCGCGTACCATCCCGCCCCCTTGTTGATGATCAGCGGGACGTTAGCCCACGTCTCGACGTTGTTGAGGTTGGAGGGCTTATTGTGGAGCCCCTTGACGACGGTATGGATATGTTTCTGGCGGGGCTCCCCGATCTTTCCCTCCAGGGAGGCCATGAGGGCGGTGGATTCTCCGCAGACGAACGCCCCTCCGCCCCTGGCGATCACGACGTCGAAGTCGAAGCCGGAGCCGAGTATATCGGCTCCGAGCAGGCCGTATCCCCGCGCCTGATCGAGGGCAACGCGCAGGTTCTTGACGGCCAGGGGATATTCGTGCCGCACGTAGACGTAGCCGTGCGCGCTGCCGATGGCGTACGCCCCGATGATCATGCCTTCCAGAACGCTGTGCGGGTTTCCCTCCAAGAGGCTCCTGTCCATATAGGCGCCGGGGTCCCCCTCGTCGGCGTTGCAGATGACGTAGCGGGTCCCGTTTGACGTTGGGGCATTGCGGCATGACTCCCACTTGTCGCCCGTCGGGAAGCCTCCCCCGCCGCGGCCCCGCAGGCCCGATTCCTTTATCTCCCGGATGACCTGCTCCGGCTTCATCTCGAACAGGGCCGTGGGGAGGGCGGAATACCCGCCCAACGCGATGTAATCTTCGATACTGGTAGGATCCAGGAGGCCGTTGCTGCCGAATATGAGCCGCCGCTGTTTCTTGTAAAACGGTACGTCGTGTTCGTGCTGCACGGTTTGTCCCGAGTCCGAATCGGAATAGAGGAGACGATCGATAACGACTCCTTTACCGATGGTCTCCGTGAGTATTTCGGCAACGTCCTGTGGATTTACCCGGGTGTAGAATGTTTCCTGGGGGTGTATGGTGACAAGCGTCCCGTATTCACATAGACCGTGGCAGCCGGTGAGTTTCAGTCCGACCCGGTCGGCCATCTTCAGGCGGTCGATTTCATCGAGAAATGCGGCATGAACGAGTTCGCACCCGCACCCATGACAGCCCGTTCCGCCGCATACGCTTATCGTGGGTTTCTCTGACCGACTATCCTGCACGAGCTGTTTTTGCAGCCCTTTCAGGTCATCCGGTGATTGGAGCTTCTTTATCATTTTGCGGACCTCGTCGCATCCTTCCTGTATTCGTCCAGGAGCTTCTTGATTTTTCCTGAGCTCATCTTCGCGTGATATCGTCCGTCCACGACGACCACCGGGCCGAGGGCGCAGGCCCCGAGGCAGTTGACGCTTTCCAGGGAAAACAGACCATCGGCGGTGGTACTACCGTTTCCAATTCCAAGTTGCCGCTCCATTTCCTCCAGCACCGACCTTCCGCCCCTCACGTGGCAGGCCGTCCCCAGGCACACGGTTACGGTGTGTTTACCCCGGGGGGTGAGGCTGAAGGCTTTGAAGAACGTCGCAACGCCGTATACCTGGATGAGGGAAAGGTTAAGCTTGCCCGCGACCTGCTTCAGGGCCGCCTCCGGCAGGTAACGATACTGGGCCTGGATATCCTGGAGTATCGCGATGAGGTTGTCCGGCGTTGCCTCGTAGTCGCCAATAACCCGCGTTACGAAATCCGCGGTCTGGCTTGCGTCATCTGCTCTGCTCATTAGGTTTTCCGCCATTTCGGTTTACTTATTTGAAGTGTTTTACGCGTATATCGAGCTTTGCGGTTCCTGCCTGCCGGTATATCCTATCAATTGACGATAATCAGATTCGCGCGTGTCTGTAGAGATACCGTGCATGTCGGTCAATGGAGTTCTATGATCGGCAATCGATTGCCAATATTTCATACCGGTGACGGCCTGTCAAGAACAAAATGCATAAGAGTATTAAATAATTACCTTATCATGACGAATTGTTGATGCGGTAATTATACCGTAAAAATTGATAATATCGGCAAACATGCCGTATCATTACCGCAGTGCGAGGCGGAACGGATGAAATACGAAGGGAAACTGTCCGTTATCAGTGGGAATTCCCATAACCCGTCGCTCAAAAACGACTTAGGTACCGGCAATACTGCCGATAATGCCCTTGACTACCGGTAAATTTTCCGGTACCGTTATATACATGAGCGAAAAAATGGAAAAGAAGAGACTTGCAGTCCTCCGGTTTCTGGCAGATTCCGACGGCCCCCAGTCGAGCCCCGCAATCGCCGAGCATCTGACGGCCTCCGGCCATGAGATGAGCGAGAGGACGATCCGCCTCTATCTCCAGGAACTGGATGAAGAGGCGCTCACCGAAAACCACGGCAAGCGGGGCAGGACGATCACGGAGAAGGGGAAAGCCGAGTTGGCAAATGCCCGTGTTTACGATAAGGTGGGGTATCTGGCGGCAAAGATAGACCGGATGATGTACCGGATGACTTTCAACCTCCGGGAGAGGGCGGGCACCGTCGTTATAAACCTCAGCATCATTTCGAAAGACATGCTGGCCACCGCCGTTCCGCTTCTTTCGAGCGTCTTTCAGGCGGGTTACTCGATGGGCAGTCTCGTCGGTTTATTCGGCCCTGGAGAGCGAATCGGGGAAGTGACCATTCCACAGGACGCCGTGGGTATCGGCACGGTCTGCTCGGTTACGGTCAACGGTGTGCTGCTTTCCGAGGGGATACCGACGGTCTCCCGGTTCGGGGGTCTCCTGGAAATCAGGAGCGGTAAATATACCCGTTTCGTGGAGCTGATCCACTACGAGGGGACGACGCTTGACCCCCTCGAGGTCTTCATCCGCAGCCGCATGACCGACTATTTCGGCGCCACGACAACCGGAAGTGGAAGGATCGGCGCGAGTTTTCGGGAGGTCCCGGCCGAGAGCCGCGCCAGCGTTATCGATATATCGGAGCGGCTGGAACAGGCCGGCTTGAGCGGTTTCATCTCAATCGGGTGGCCGGGCCAGCCCCTCATGGAGATACCCGTCGGGGACGGGAGGATCGGCATCGTCGTTATCGGGGGTCTCAATCCCGTGGCGATCCTCGAGGAAAAGGGCATCCACGTCCAATTCACCGGGGCTCTGGCGGGTTTGCTGGACTACGGAGCGCTCTACCACTACCGGGAGATGGAGGACAGGGCCGGCGCGCTGTTACGATAGTCAGCCGCCGTTTGGCCGGGGGATTGCTCCGGTGGCGGTCAATTGATATTGCCCATCAAGGGTAAACGGTGTCTCAGGGGAGCCAGGATGACGCGTATTTACGGCGATGCGAATCTCTCACTCTTTGCAGGCCCCAAGGCGCTCGGGCTGATCAGGAACGGAGGCTTTTCGGCATCCTCTGTCACGACGATCCTCGGGGCCGCGGGCGGCCCCAAATGGCTGGTGCTGGCCGGGCTTGACCGGGCGATCTTTTTTTCGTGGCTTATCCATTCTAAGACCCCGGTCAGGCTCGTCGGCTCGTCCATTGGAGCATGGCGGTTTGCCGCCATTGCCCAGGGCGGGCGGGCTATCGCGGCCCATGAGGCGCTCGGGGAGGCCTACATCCATCAGCGTTATGACAGGAAACCCTCTGCCCAGGATATCACGGATGAGGCCGTCAGGATCATGGATACCTACCTCACCGACGGCAGCGCGGGGTCGATATTGGCCAACCCCCGTTTTCTCCTTTCGGTCATTACGGCCCGGGGACGCGGGCCGTTTTCTTCGGTCAGGCGGCCAGCCGTTGCCGCGGGTATGCTGTGTGCCGGAATCGCCAACGCGCTTTCCCGCAGCAACCTGGCCCGATTCTTCGTCCGGGTCATCTTTGCCGACCCCCGAAACGGCGGGCCGATGAGCGGGGCGGCGGGCTTCGCGCAGGATCCGATACCCACCGAATCGGTCGAGCTTACCGCGGATAACCTGCGTGGCGCCGTCCTTGCCTCAGGATCGATCCCGGTGGTCATGTCGCCGACAACCGGCATTGCCGGGGCCGCGCCGGGCCTCTATTGGGACGGCGGGCTGGTCGACTACCACGTCACGATCCCCGATTCACCGATGCGGGCCGGGGAGGGAATTGTCCTGTTTCCCCACTACGTTGACCGGATCATACCGGGATGGTTCGATAAACACCTCCCGCGGCGCAGCCCGAAATCCTCGGCGCTTGACCGGTTGCTGCTGGTCGCCCCCTCGCGCGAGTTCGTCGGGTGTCTTCCCTACGGCAAGATACCCGACCGGGCGGACTTTAAATTATTGGCAGGCCGCGACAGGGACCGAATTGCCTATTGGGAAAAGACGGCGGCCGAAAGCGAGCGGCTGGGAGACGAGTTCCTGGAGATGGTGGAGTCCGGAAAGATCAGGGAGCGGGTAAGGCCCTTCCCGACGCCCGGGGCGTGAGCCGGGGAGGTTCGGGTGTCGGAGGAAGGCGACGGGGTTTGCTATCAACAATGTATCAGCTTCGGCACGGAGGTGTTATCATGAAAAAAAGAACAATGGCGGCGGTCTTCGTTCTCGTATGCGGGCTGCTGATTGGGCTTTGTCTTACGGCGGCCGCGCAGGAAGGGGTGGAAATACCCGGCACCTACAGCGGATATTTATTCTGTAAATTGGACAATATCGGGACGAAGTCCGAGGGGCGGAGCTACTATCTCCAGCAGTGGGACGACAGCGAGGTTCATATCATTAAGGACGGAATTTTATGGCAGAGCGACCCTCAGCTGGACGAGCACCTGAACACAAAGGTGACGATAACCGGGACGATGGAAGGCGGGCAGCTGCGGTACACGAAGATCGAGCCTTTCAGGTATTGAGATGCGCTCAAAATGAAGTCCTCGCTCATGCTTCCCTTCAACCCCGGCGATCATTAAGCCGGGCGTAATTACGGCAGCTTTGACTGACACTTCGGCAGGGATCGCGCCATCGCGTAAGTCCCTGTTCGCCCCCGCATAGTCGGGCAACAGGACGCGGGGCAGCCAATCATGCTCAGGCTACGGTCACGTACAGCAGGATCCCCGTCACCACGAGCATAGCGACGATCGTGATCCAGTCGTTGAATTCGCTTTCTTTCATTGTTCTGCTCCTTGCCCTTACGGTTTAGACAGTACTGATACTTCACGTGTTCCCTTGATACCTAATATATAGCAATCTCCGTGCCATTATTAGGAAGTTCTTACTTTTTAATAGTGCCGGCCGGCCGTACAAATCTCCCACATTCTGCGACCTCCTTAGCATTCTGATAAGATAATCGCACGCAAAACCGCGCCGCAGCCGCATGAATCCAGGATACGTTGCACATGCGAACGGATTGATAGGGCGAAAAGGAACAGCATTACCGTTTGTTACAATTAGCAGACTATGGTTAATATATCAGTAATATCGTATATATGACAATGGACGAGATATGCATTAGTGTATGCTGGATTCCTCATGTTTCATTGTTGTTGCACGCGAGAGACAGATGCAACGGCATCATCAGAGGTGGTCTTATCCCCCGGGCAGGAAAAAGAACTGCCGCGGCAAAGCATTGCCTCGAAAGGGACCTCAAATAGAGGCGGTGTTTGGTAGGTTGGATGAGTCTTACGCCGGTATGGAAGAAGGCGGGCAACTGCGGTATACGAAGATCGAGCCGTTCAGGTTTGAAACCGCCGGCCAGATAAATTTTAGGCCAACGTGGGGTCGGGACCCTATCGAACTTTCAAACGGGGTCGTGCGCACCGGCCACTGTTGCCGAACAGGGATTCACGCGGGCGCGTGAATCCCTGTTTTCATTCAACAAATCGGCGGGCCGCCGGGGCGGCCGATCATTTCTTAAATTACAGTCACGTAGAGCAAGATACCCGTCACCATGAGCATGGAGGCGAGCATGACCCAGTCGGTGAATTCTCCTTCTTTCATTTCCATCCTCCTTTCTGCTACCGTATAGACAACGCCCGAGCCGTGTGTGTTCCGCAATTTTTTGCCGGACGGTAGACGTTTTGTAAATTAAGTGATCCTAATATTTAGATGCAAGCATACCGCACAAGGCTCTAATTATTTGTGACGTTCTTCACAATGTTATTAGTTTTCATAAGAAAAGGGAGGCGAGTTTTGGGTCCGAACCGACGCGGACGAGGGGACTGCGGAAGAGACGGCGTTAGGCCGGTGGGACCGCCGCCTGGCTTGCCGCGGCGGCGGCCGCAATTCGAATCCGGTCCTGACTGCTGTTTACCGGGGGCCTATCGTTACCGATCGCCCAGCTCTTTCCCGATCCATCCGATGATTTCATCGATATGCGCCAGGATAAACGTGGGCTTGTGGCGGCCGCCGGGAATGATGTTATTCCCGGGAAAGACCGCGGCACCGTGAGCAGTGAGCCGCGGGGCTATGACCGGGACATGGCCGTCGAGGTTAAAATCGTCTTCCGACCCAACGATGAGGTAGTAGCGCTGGCCGGAGAGGTCCATGTCCCCGCCGTCAAGCAATTCCACCGGGTTGACCGCCGAGAGCCGCTCCCAAACCGGCCGATCTTCGGACCATACGGGGCCGGGGGTCTTATCGCTGTCAAAGACGGGATAGTAGAGCCAGTATTCCGTTACGCCGAGGAAACCCCTGCCGGCCGCGGCGTTGACGATGCGCCGGGGGTTGTCGACGTCTATCAGCGCGTAGCCCGCGGGGTCAAAATCGGCGAGCTTATCGCCCCCTATCCCGTAGCGCAGGTCGGCGGCGGGGTAGATGGGGACCAGGACGTGAGAAAACGACGGGTGGGTCACCCCGTAGTAGAGGACCCCGTATCCGCCCATGGACGCGCCCATGAGGACGACCCCATCCGGGTCGGTGCGCACGTTGAACGACGAGGCGATAAACGGGACGATCTCCCCAAAGAAGTGATCCTCGAACCTCCCGAGGTTGCTGTTGATGTAAAAGTTCCCGGAGCGGTCGTCAAACCAGGTGGCCGGGTCGTCGGTCCCGCTACCCGAAACGGAAAAATCGGGCATTACCACGACGACGGGTTCGATCGTGCCCGCCGCTATCGCGGCCTCCAGGGGGGCGATGACCTCATGTGCCCACGTCTGCGGCCGGCTGGCGTAGCCGTGCAGGGCCCAGATGACCGGGTAGGCGGCGTCCCTCTTGTCGTATCCGTCGTATCCGGGGGGGAGCCACACCAGGAGTGTGCGATCTTCTTTCAGGATATCGCTGTGAAAGGGGGCCTCGTATTTCACGGAGGAGCCGTCGGGCCGGGCGGGGTCGTCGCCCACGAAGGCGACCAGTGTTCCCGCCCCCGTATAGACGGGCCTGGTCGATTCCCAGGGGCTGCCCATGTTGATGACCGAAAGGGGCAGCGGCAGCGGGCCCGCCTTCCACGCGTAGATGCTACACGCGGCCACAGCGGCGGCACAGATGACCGCCATGGTGAGAACGCCCCTCATCAGGCAGGACGTACAGGAATGCTTGCGGGTCTTTTTGACGGCTTTGGGCTGTTTACGCGTTCTTTTGGCCATGACGTGCTCCTTTACTCCGGGGTCTTGAGGCTTGCATGCGCCCCTGCACCCGACCTATACTCGATATTTCTTTCCCGTCATCTCCTCGATTTCAATTCTCACCACGGCGGTGATATTCACGATCTTCTCGTTCAATGTAAACGAGGAGGGGTCCATGTTCGGCGCAACGCCCGCCATGAGGACCAGCAGTCCCTCACGCTTCTCGTCGGCGTCGGTGAGCAGCACCGCCCTGCCGCGTCCGATCACCGAGCGGTAGGCCACTCCCACTCGCAGGCATCCGCGGGATTAGCCGGGGCAACGACGGCCACGTCGGTCTCGGCTTCGAACGATACGGCCGGGTCCTTCTCGATCAGCTCCATCTTCTTTCCCTCGTACGAGCAGTGGAAGTAGATCGCGCCGTCCTTGTATCCGAAGTTGACCGGGACGATATAGGGCGGGGCTCCCGCTCGTTGATCCCCAGGCGGAGTTTTCGCTGTTTTCAGTACCGTTTCCAGCTCGTGCCTGTCGGTGATCTCGCGCTCTTTCTTTCTCATGTCTCTGGTGTATCCTTACGGGGAAACCCGTGTCTCATACGGCTGCCTGTATTCTTACCGCCGCATGGTGAAATACGCTTCTCTGCCTCCCAGCGTCGTCTTCAGGACATCGGGCCCGAGCGTTACGTCTCCCGCGACGCCGTAGTGAACCGGGACGTATGCTTTCGTGCAGTCGGGGCACGGGACGGGCGGGCCGATCTCGAAGGACGGGTACTCGGGATGAAAACGCGTTGAGCTCGAGAACCGAGCCGCCGGTGAACGAAAAAGGGCTGCCTTCTGTTTCCGGCAGGGGCAGGTACGTGGATCATCGTCCCCGTGCCGCCGACAAGGGCCGTGTTAAACGGGCCGGTACGACGGAAGCGGGGTAGAAGCGCGATCAGATCGCCGGCCGGGGTGATCGGCCTCCACGTACTTGTCGTTCAGGATCTACCGGTCTTTGATCGTGCGGCCGGAAGACGAGGATGGTCGAAATGCCCCGGTGCGCCGTTCGCCTGGTACGCATCGAGCTCGGAGATACAGGATGATCACGGTTGGTCTCGTGTCACGACGTCGGTGGAAAACGACGTCAGGATCGAGTCGGCAAGCCCCGGCGCGACGGATCGGAAAGCGGGAAGTCGGACCGGTCGACGACGCCAGTCGGGGAAGACCGAGAACAGGGTCAGCGTCGTGATCGTCGAAGACGGCCAGGGAGAGTCGGTCGGGCCGCCGCCGACCGTACGGCGAGCTTCACGGGGCGTTGCCACGATGCGGCGTCCCACAAGAAGATCGACGGGGGCGTCTCCGATATCGTCCGCCGTGGGCGTGCCGTCGATCGGGTGTCGAGATACCTGACCTCGCAGGCGGCAAGTATCGACCCCTGCATCGACCCCGAAGAGGATGAAGGCCCCGTCATCGGCAGAGGAATATCTTCTGAGACCGTGGGCGTTCACGCTCGTCGGGAAACGAGAAGAAGGTGACGTCTTGAACGAAGTCGAAAAGGGCCTGAAAGGGCGTCCATCGGACAGTTCGGCGAATTCGTCTGGCCCGATCGAAAGGCGAAGAGACGACGGGGGGATCGTCGATGACGCGGACGGCGATTTGCGTATTTCCGTAGAGGGTGGTCGAGCCCCACCGTATGGTCACCGGGCGACGCCGAAATACGGAATACATGGTGGTTACCGCCGTCGGAGCGGGCATACGGGACGCCGTCCAGGGAAAGCTCCACGAGACATGGGTCCATGCCAACGCGGGACACCCGGGTGCCGAGGAAGAGCAATGTATTGGTCTCGATCCCGAATGACCATTTCGCGGCGACCGCCAGTACCGAGAATTCCGTCGGTACGACGGCGTCCGGCGCGGGATAAAGGATTTCGAGGTACGAGCCGGGGAGGATCGGCTGGATGCAGCCGACGGCGACAAGAATGATGAGGAAGCAGATGATGGCGATGAGGCCGATGAGGACTACTTTTTTCATAGTGTCATCCCTTATAAGTGATTTCGCCGAATCATACCCCATCGAAAACAAAAAACAAATAGAAAAGGAGGGATTACCGGCGGAATAAAGGTATTGGTGAACGGCAGGTAATACGCATTAAAAAGGGGGAGCCGAAAGGCTCCCCCTTTTGCATCAGAACATGAGCGCTCTTAGAACGCGAAACTCTGGTCGGCTATCTCGAGGTAGGCGTCTTCCTCGGATTTGAGCTGCGCGACCTTGCCCTTGGTGCGGGGCAGGATGTTTCCGATGTAGAACTTGGCGGCGTTGACCTTGCCGGCGTAAAACGCCGTCTCGACGCTGTCGTCCACCTTCTTGGCCAGTTCGTCGCCCTTGAGCCCGCCGAGCTTCGGGTAGGCGATGTTCATCTGCCACAGGAGCTGCCAGCCTATGACGAGGTCGCCCATCAGCTCCATGAGCGGGACGGCGTTGCCGAAGATGACGCCCATCTTGCCCTTGCCCAGGAGGCCCTGCTGGAAGGCAACGGCGTCTTCCATGCCGGCCATTGCTTCCTTGACCGCCGCGGCATAGGGTTTGAGGTCGGCGATCTTGTCGGCGGCGTCCGTTACCTTCTTGACCTCTTCCTTGAAGAAGGCGAAGTTGACCAGCCCGTTGAGGAGCATCTTGCGGAAGGTGAAGTCCATGGCCTGGATGCCGTTGGTGCCCTCATAGAGGGACGCAATCTTGCAGTCGCGAGCGTACTGCTCCACGGGGTAGTCCCGCGTGAAGCCGTAGCCGCCGTAGACCTGGATCGCCTGGCCGGTGATGTCCCAGACCATGTCGGTCTCGTAGCCCTTGCAGATGGGGATGAGCAGGTCCAGGAGCCCCTGCCAGCGGTCCTTCTCCGCGCCCTCGGTGGTCTCGACGTTATCGATGCAGTATCCCATGTAATACTGGAGGCCGCGCATCCCCTCGACGTAAGCCTTCATGCGGGTGAGCATGCGGCGCACGTCCGGGTGCTGGATGATCGGAACGCCCTGTGCTGTCCTTCTCCTGCATCTTGGTGTAATGGACGCCCTGGACGCGCTCCTTGGCGTATTTGACGGCGTGCAGGTAGGCCGCCGAGCTCGTGGACAGGCCCTGGAGGCCGACGAACATGCGCTCCTCGTTCATCATCATGAACATGATCTTCATGCCCTTCATCCGGTCGCCGAGCATCCAGCCCACGCATTTGCCGTTGTCGCCGAAAACCAGCGAGGTGGTCGGGGAGCCGTGGATGCCCATCTTCTCCTCGATGCCGGCGCAGTAGAGGTCGTTGGGCGCTCCGGGCGTCCCGTCGGCCTTGGGGAGGAATTTGGGGACGATGAAGATCGAGATGCCCTTGGTTCCCGGCGGGTCGCCTTCGATGCGGGCCAGCACCATGTGGATGATGTTCTCGGAAAGGTCATGCTCGCCGGAGGTGATAAAGGTCTTGTTGCCGACAATGGAGTATGTCCCGTCGGGGTTCGGGGTGGCCTTGGTCTTGAGCGCCCCCACCTCAGAGCCGGCGCCCGGCTCCGTGAGGCACATGGTGCCCAGCCACTGTCCCTCGTACATCTTGTAGAGATAGGTATTTTTCTGCTCCTCGGTCCCGAAGACCTCGATCATCCGGGCCGACCCGTGGGAAAGCCCCGGGAAAGCCACGAAGGCGAAGTTTGAGCCGACGAAGATCTCCATACACGACATATAGAGGGAATAAGGCAGGCCCTGTCCGCCGACTTCGGGATTTTCGGCCATGGCGATCCATCCGCCCGCCTTGTACGCCTCCAGTGCCTTCTTGAAGCTCGGCGGGGTCGTGACGCTCTTGGTCTTGGGGTCGTAGACGGCGCCGATCTTATCGCTCTCGACATAGGTGGGCTCGATATAGTTGACGGCCATCTTCTCGGCCTCGTCCAGCACCATCTCGAAGACGTCTTTGCTGTGGTCGGCGTACCTTGGCCGCTCGCAGAGCTTATCGATGCCCAGCTGCTCGTAGAGGACGAATCGGGCGTCCCGCATATCCATGATAAGGTTGCTCATCTCTCATCACTCCTAAAAATAGATAGTATTGGCTTAAAGGATTTCCCGGTACGCGCCGCGTTCGTGCCGACGGCGGCTTACCGGGAACGATCACCACCACGGAGGGAAGGGCGCCGCAGGGCTGTCGGCCGTGCCCGATCCATGAATGAATGGTCATTCACCTCCCCACGGGTTTTTCTATCACTTGAGAGGCGATATGTCAAGAAAATTGTTTTTTTCACCCGTTACGGCCGCACCGGATCGGGTGCGGGGGAAAGGAACCGCCGGTGCGCGACATCACGGGAAAGAAGTGATGGGACGGTCGTGACCGTTATTATTCAGTGGAAATCATGCCGGTGATTCTGATACAATTCCTTTCGATAGCATTAATTCCGGCACCGGCATCAAGCCCAGGGGGTGCCCGTCGCACACATGCGGCAGCGCCGGGCCATCGAGGTATCCGTCATGTTTGCCGATTTTCCATTCTGGGAATACGTCGGTATTCCCCTGCTTATCTGTCTTGCGCGAATCTGCGATGTGACCCTTGGGACGATACGCATCATGTACGTCGCCCGGGGAATCAAGGTGCTGTCGGCGGTTCTCGGTTTCTTTGAGGTTCTGATCTGGCTGTTTGCCATCGGGCAGATCATCAGCAACCTGACGAACGTGGTGAACTACTTCGCCTATGCCCTGGGGTACGCGCTCGGCAACTATATTGGAATTACCATCGAGGAACGGCTTTCGGTGGGGGTGCTGTTGCTTCGGATTATCACGAAGCAAAAAGCTGATAAGCTCATGGATGCGCTGAAAGCCGCCGGCTTCGGAATCACGACGATATCAGGCAAGGGGATCTATGGTCCGGTAAAGGTCATCTTTACGGTCATAAACCGCAAAGACCTCGACGGCGTCGTCGACGTCATTAAGGAGCATAATCCCCAGGCGGTTTATTCCGTTCAAGACGTAAGGTCGGTAAACACGGAGCCGTTCCCCCGCCCGAACGGCGACGAGAGGACCATGCGCCGCCTCATCTCCGGCTTGATGCAGCGCAAGTGATCGGGCCGCCCAGACGGGCCCGGCCGGGAAGAAAGGGCAAAAAGCCATGGAAGAAATTATGAAAAAGACCGTCCGGCTCCTTATCGAGACCGGCGCCCTCCGTTTTGGGGACTTCGTCCTCAAGAGCGGCAGGAAGTCACCCTATTTCGTTAATATTGGGGATATTGCCGACGGGTATTCCGTCGCTGCGCTCGGCACTATCCTTGCCGGAAAGATCGTGGACGACATCGGGTCCGATACCTTTGATGTCATCTTCGGCCCGGCCTATAAGGGGATCGTGCTGGCGTCGGTGACTGCTGCCTGTCTCTCGACCGAACACGGAATATCCAAAGGATTCTGTTTCGACCGCAAGGAGGCCAAGGGGCACGGCGAGGGAGGCAGCTTTGTCGGGTGCGACCTGACGGGCGAAACGAAGCGGCTCTTGATCATCGACGACGTGATTACCGACGGAAAGACGAAGATCGAGACGATACAGAAGATAACCTCCGAGACCAGGGCCGCCGTCACGGGAATACTCTCGGTGGTGGACCGGATGGAAACCGACGGCGCGGGCCGTCTCTTTTCAACCGTGATCGCCGAAACGACCGGCGTACCGGTACGGTCCGTGGTCAACCTATCGGATATCGTCCGGTACATCCGCGAGGAGGGCGCCGCGTCGCTCGGGGTGCCGGAGACGGCCTTCGAGGATCTGGCCGGCCTCGTCGCGCGACTGGAAGCGTCGGAATGATCTCAGGGCCTGGCGGCATGTCGCGGCCGCCCACCGCCCCGACGGCCTATTCAATAGTAATCTTCGAAGATCGGATCCTTATAAGCTGCTGGGAATAGGATTCCGAAAAGATACAGCGGGTAATCGCCACGGCCATGCAGGTATCGGCCACAACGGCCACGCCTTCGCCGACAAACATCGAATCGACCACGTCGATGTTCCAGCAGCGAACAAGCACGAGGTTCTTGACGGTGCAGTTGGCCAGATCGACGTTGAAGCAGTTGACCAGGGTCAGGGTATCGTAGGTCACCCCGGTTATGGTGAGGTTGATCTTTCCCGATAGCGTGGTATTCGTCAACCCGGGACTCTGCGCCCAGCAGAAGACCGGGAACAATCCGAGTAGGACGATGAGACCGAGGATACTCAGGGCTTTTTTCACCGATTTTCCTCCCTCTATGAAGCAACAGGCGAGCACGACGCAACTGCGGTGACGCCGGAAGCGGGTCCCTGCGTGGCTACTCCGCGGGTCTTTTTCGCCCCCGCTGTATGAACCGGGCCGGCACGGCGATAATCCAAACGACAACCACGAGGGCAAGGAGCCCGAACTTGACGGTCGCGCACCAGGCGGCGACCTCCGGGTAGAGGTCGGGTATATCGTGGGGAGACTTGAGGATTAAGAGGAGAAAGGCGTTCTCCACGACGTCGGCCAGTCCCGAAACGAAGGGTAGAAATGCCGTACGCCTGACCCAGAGCGACGGGGCACCGCCCAGTAAAAGAGAAATGAGCATGGTGACGGAGAAGAAGAGAAACGCGTATGCCGGGATGAAGACGAAATCCACCCTGATGCTGTTGCGGGCCAGGATCGACAGCTCAGGACCCCAGCCGTCGATCATTTTCTGCGCATTTTCGGCGCTTCGGGCCAGCTCAAAGGCGACGATGCCGTTGTTGGGTGGATTTTCCGTCAGACGGGCATCGATATTACGCATTGTAACCCAGGGGATGACGGCAACGGCGATAGAAAGCAGCAGAATGGCCAGGAGTGTCTTTGACGTCAGGTGCGGCTGTTCGGTTTGCATCACGCTTCCTACGTAATTGGTGTGTTATTGAAAACCGTCATACAAAAAAGGGCGGGTCTTTTCCCCTTACCGTTGTTATACCTAAAATCTGTCTAAAAATCAATACCTTTTCACCCTCCGGGACGCCAAAAAAAGGCGGGCCCGGTTGGTTGATGCGTCCGAAGGCCTCGGTAGGGCTGCGGCAGGATCGTCGGAGCGTTGCATGTTGTCAAGGACATAGTCGAAATAAGGACATTGGCGAAATGGAGCGCGACAGGGAGCCCTATCCCAACTGCCGCATGGAGCGCTAAATCTGCCCTGCCCGGCCGGTCCCTCCCGTCTATGGGTCATGATTTATTTTGACGCCGCCCTAAAATGTGGTATGATACGCTCACGTATAATTATGGATGGAGTTATGCATGGGGCGCGTTATTGGGTTGGCGTTATCTCTCGTGTTGGGGATTTCCGTTTTGGCCGCAGCAACCGAAATCGAGCTGCAAGGACCGCTGTTTGTCCCGACGGCCTATGTATACGAAAACGGTAAGATACTGGACAAGAACCACGTCCTGTTGGGACGGATCGATAATGACGGCATCGTGTACGACGTGGGCAACCGCCATCTGGGCTTCATTGAGAAAGACCTGACCGTTATGGATACCCATTATAAAACGCTGGTAACCGTAAACGCGGACGGAGTAATGACCAACGCCGAAGGCGTTGTTGTCGGCTCTTTTACGGAGACCAAGCTCGCGGATGCCGCGGGGCGGCCGCTGCTGCGCTACCTGGTGCCGGGCGATAAGCGGGCGATACTCGGGTATTTCTTCTTCTTTTCCCCGGGATTCGGCAATTGACGCGGTATCCCCTTTTACTCAAAAATGGTGAGGTGTAACACGTGGTACCAGCCGAAAAAGAGCGAACGCTGGCGGTCTTTATTGATTTTGAGAATCTGGCCCTCGGTTTTGTGAAGGAAAAGTCCCTTAAGTTTGATATAGAGAAGGCCCTGGAGCGGCTGCTGGACAAGGGCAAGATCATCGTCAAGAAGGCCTATGCCGACTGGACCCGTTTTGCCGAGTACAAGAAGGCCCTCCACGAGTCGGCGGTTGAGCTCATCGAGATCCCCAAGCGTTTTATGACCGGTAAGAACTCGGCGGATATCCGGCTGGCGGTGGACGCCATGGACATGTCATACTCCAAGGACCACATCGATACCTTCGTTATCGTCTCGGGCGATTCGGACTTTTCCCCGCTGGTCAGCAAGCTCAAGGAAAACGGCAAGACCGTCATCGGGATGGGGATGAAGGGTTCCAGCTCCGAGCTCTTGATCCACAATTGCGATGAGTTTATCTATTACGAAGACCTCGAGCGGCCGCTCAGTAAACCCCCCAAGGTCGACACGAGCCTCTCCAAGGAGAAGCAGGAGGCCTTTGCGCTACTGGTGTCGTCGGTAACCGCGCTGCAAAGGGAGAACAAGGACATCATCTACTCGTCGATGGTCAAGGATACCATGATCCGAAAGCAGCCTTCGTTCAACGAGTCTTACCACGGCTACCGCTCGTTTTCGGACCTGCTGGAAGACGCTCAGAAACACGGGCTCATCACCCTCAAGATCAACGCCCGCAGCGGGACCTATACGGTCACGGGATTCGGGAAGGTGGAGTAGGGAGGTAGAGAATCCATGTTTTTAAATTTAAAGACCCGCCGGGAGGCGGGTCTTTTTGTTATCGGTTGTAAGCGCGGCACTAATGCCGGCCGGCGGGTGGGTGGCACGGGCAATGTTAAACTGTGCCGCCTTCGGCGGCGATTATTATTGTCATTGCGAGGGCGCGGCAGCGCCCGCGACAACCTCATTGCCCGTGGGGTGGGGGAGCTGCCGGGCACGACGTGTCATGCCCCTACAGGTTATAAACCCATTTCGTGTTAGAACGCGTAGGGGCTGCATTCATGCCGCTCGTCCCTTCATTATCGCCTCTCCATCGTCATTGCGAGCCGCCCATCGGGGCGCTCGCCGAACGTGAAAACGTCGCCGTAAATGTATTTCCACGCTTCGATGGCATTCCTGTAGAGGGTTATGAATTCCTCGAATTTTCTTTCCGGGGATTGGGTCTTATCGAGACTAAGCATGTCGGGAAAGAACTCGAGGGTAAGGTCGAAAGCCTTTTTCCCTCCGCGAAAGAGGAGCGGCCGGGCGCCGCGTTCCCCGAAGAGGCCCAGCGTGCTGGTGAAAAACCGGGTCATATCCGAAAGAGGATAGACCATTTCGAAATCAGGGGGCGGATAATTCCCGATGAATTTATCGAGTCCCGCGTAATTCAGTACTGCGGACAAGCCGCCCTTACCGAGGATATCCTCAGTGGTCATAAACGTGAGGTTCAGGAGTTGATTTGGAATCTTCTCATTCAGACCCATGGTAGTATGTCTCCGTACGAGTTTTAGGGAAGAGACCACTGCAACCGGATAGGTATCTGCAAAGAAACGATCAGGAGGCAAATGGTAGTGGATGCCTTCACATTACCCCATAATAAATAATAAGGTCAAGGATTGTTTTAACGATCCTTGACCTTATCGGAGAGCAGGTAGTGATATTCCTACGGCCGGTGTATGATGAACTTGCACACCGGGTCGCCCGCGGCGATGCACTGCGTTTCCTCGACCTTCACCTCGCCGCCCATAACATAGTGCAAAAAGCCGTACTGAAATCCCACCTGGGCGTGGCAGATCGGTTTTTCTGTCTTGAGCCCCAGGCACCAGAAGCAGGGGCCTATCTCGACGGCGGCGCCCTCCGGGATCTCGTAAAACGTGAAGACGTCGCCGTAGATGTAATTGGAGGCTACTACGGCGGCCCCGTAGAGTTTGACAAACTCCTCGAACTTTTTTTCAACCGGCTTGGTCTTATCGATGCGGTGCATGTCAGGGAAGAGCTCGAGGCTGATCTCGAACCCGCGTCTACCCCCGTGAAAAAGTATGGGACGCGCGCCCTTCTCCCCGAAGATATCAATAGCGCCGGTGACGAACTTGATGAACTTCTCAATGGGATAGACCATCTCAAAATCGGCCGGCGGCATCGAACCTACAAATTCGTCGAGCTTCGCGTACCGGAGGAGGGTGTTCAGCCCGGACTTGCCGATGATCTCCTCTGTAGCCATGAAGGTCAGGTGCAGCAACTGGTTCGGGATCTTCTCGTTGAGCCCCATATTTTATTCCTCCGTTTTCGTATGTCCTCGGTTCGGCCTATCGCATTACGGAAATTCCCAATACTCGTGACCCAACGCGGGGAGAGGGCGTAACGCCTTCTCCGTAATCATAGCACAGGACGCGGGCGTTGTCGACGGCTGGGCGCTTGTATGAGACCCAGGCCGACGGTGCTTCTGCCGCCTACGCGCCTATCACCACCTCATAGTGGCAGGTTTCGTCCCCCTTCGCCTTGCATCTGGTCTCCGCCGACCGCGCCCCTTCGAAACCGGCCCAGACAGCCAAGCTATCCAAAAAGCCGTTGATGATGGTGCAGATTGGGACGTCGCTCTTGAGGTTGAAACATGTGGCGCATTGAGGGTTGTCGAACGTCAACCTGTTCCCCTGAATCGTGACCGTTCCCCGGCCCGATACAATCGTGTAGAGCTCGACGGCCTTGAAGAGCTTCTCCTGCCCCGGAAGGTCTTTGAACTGATCGAGGAGACCCAGGTCCTTGACCCGCTTGGCGATGGACTTTCCTATGATCCGAAAGATCGCCTTAGCCCCGGGGACGCCCAGCAACTCGTAGAAACTCACGATGATCCGGGAATACTCCATGTCGGTGTAGGTCTTCTCGAACCCGTAACCGGGTTTTTCCTCCATGAGGTGGGACATCATGGCGTAGTTAAGGAGCGACTTGAGGCCGTTAGTCCCGATTACGTCTTCGGCGGCGTCCATCAGGACCCGGACGGTCCCGCTGCCGACGGTCTTTTCGTCCATTTCTGATGTCCTCTTTACGCGGTTCTCACTGCTGCACGAAGTGTTCGACCGATTCCCCGAGCCCTTCCATAATCGTGTTAAACTCATTGATGAACTCGTCCCGCACGACGATGATACCTCCGCACACGGGACAATGAAGCTCGTCTCCCGACTTCGGGATACCGGCGGCAAACGCGTTAGCCTCGTTGCAGTCGGGACAGGTAAAGACGATAACCATATCGGTAAGCACTGCTTATCCTTCGTACACAATAAAGCTTCAATCGATAGCGTGGCCGGCTGATCGGGGCAGGTTTCGGGATTAAAGGCCTTATGGGGGTGGCGAGAGGCGCCGGCAAATGTATATTATATTATACGCGATACGTAACCCGATAGCAAGGCCAATTGACCGACGACCGACGGCCCTTCCGTACGTCTTCCCCCTGATTTCTCACCGGGCAGGCAGGGATGGATTCGCGTGCCCGCCCATTGTCCGGTGAATCGGCGGAGAGCCGCCTACCCGCCGTAAATGATCTCTCCGCCGATCATCGTCATCTTCACGGCGATATCCCTGATCTCGTCCGGCGAAACGAGACGCGGATCGCGGTCGAGGATCACGAGATCTGCCTGTTTCCCCGCCTCGATTGTGCCCCTGGTGTCTTCCTCGAAGGAGGCGTAGGCCGCCCGGCTCGTGTAGAGGGAAAGCGCGTCATAGGCGCTCAGTCGTTGGTCCGCCGTGAAACCGCGCCGTGTTACTGCACCCCACATACCCGCCAGGACCGACGGCGACTCTATGGGTGAGTCCGATCCGCCGCACACCGGAATGTCCGCTTCGAGGGCGTGCCGTATGGCATAGACGTCCTCAAGGCGGCCCTTACCCACGCGGCTTTCGATCCATGACCCCTCCGAGACGATGAACGACGGCTGGAACGAGAGGATAATCCCGGCCTCTTTTATCGCCGGGAAATCGGAGCGCCTGATCATCCCGCAGTGTTCGATGCGGTGGCGCAAGTCGGGGCCGCCTATCGACCGCCGGGCTTCGGCGAATACGGATATCGTCCGGCTGACGGCCTCGTCACCGATGACATGGGCCGCGACCCGCAGACCCTCTTTCTGCGCCTCGAAAACGGTAGCCCGCAGGGCCTCGTCGCCGATGACCATCATACCCCGCTCACCGGGCATATCCGAATAGTCCTCGGAGAACCGGGCAGTGCGGGAGCCGAACGTTCCGTCTACGAATATCTTGAGGGCGCCGCCGCACCACCTGCCGTTCTTCTTTTCGGCGCCGAACTTTTCGGCGAGCGTCGTGACGGCCTCGGCAACCGAGGTGGCGGCGACCAGCGGGTAGACCGACTGGTGTATCTCCTTTTCGAAGAGCTTCAGCAGCGGGACCTCATACGGCCCGAGACTCCCGGCGGGCCCGTTCTGGCCGGTTTGGAGGACCGAGTGGACGCGGACAATCCCCGATTTAGACAGCTCGTCCACGAATAGATGGAAGCCCTTTCTGAACTCCTCCACGTCGGGAATGGGAAAGGCGGCCAGCGCGAGATCGATGGCAAGCTCCTTGAGCACTCCCGTCGGCCTGCCATGCTCCCGCGCGATGACCCCTCCCTCGGGATCGGGGGTATTGTCGGTGATTTTGGCCGCGGAAAGCGTTGCCGAGTTAACGAGGCCCGTATGACCGTCGTACCGGATGAGCAGGACTGGATTGTGGGGGGCCGCGGCGTCAAGCTCGGCCAGGGTCGGCATTCGCTTGTCCGGGAAATTGTCCTCCCTGAAACGGAGGCCCATGATCCATGCCCCCGGGGAGGATGCGGCGACCTTACCTTTGATGATCGAGAGAAGCTCATCGACCGAGCCGACGTCGGCAAGATCGGTGTTCATCCTGAAATAGGCCGACAGCACCAGGTGCAGGTGACAATCGGTGAAGCCGGGGATCAGCACCCCTCCCGCGAGGTCTATCTCGTCGCATGTTGCACCCGCCCGGGCCCGCAGCTCATCGGCAGTTCCGGTGCCGGCTATCGTATCGCCGGAGACCAGGCAGGCCCCGTATGTGACCGACTGCCCCTCCATAGTCAGGACGGTTCCATTGGTAAAGATATAGTTTCCCATCGCCGGCTCCTTGTTGGAAAATCGTATATGTTTGTTTGACGGTCTGCAGGATTTCCCCGCCGCAGGGACCCTTGCACCGAGGCGTTACGGGCTTGCGCCGCCCCTCGGCATCGCAGCAACCCCCTCGAATATGTATCATTGGCCCGCCGCCGTGTCAAGGGCAAGAACGGCGCAAGGTGTGACCGGCGTCATAGAAGGCCGTTGGGGTGTGGGGTAGTAATGTAATAATGGTTCTTGTTACAGTTGCGCAACCTTCATCGGCGGTGTTGCAGTAATGTAACTTTTATTTGACTTTCTATAACGATTCACTATAATAATCATCAATTAATAAGGACTGTCACTCGTGACCGAAAGACAGATGCATATTCTCCTGATTGAAGACAGTCCCTGGGACAGGCGGCTCATCGGCGATATGCTTGCCGAGGTAAAAGACGAATCCTTCGTCCTTTCGACCGCCGACGACCTTGCGGAAGGTAAGCGACTGCTGGGCGTCGGCGACATAGATCTCATACTGCTTGATCTCATCCTTCCCGACTCCGAAGGACTGAATACGCTCCATGCCGTCCTGGAAGGCTACTCCGTCGATACCAATAGTCATCTGCTCGTCGATATCCAACAAGGAAATCACGCTCAAGGCCGTAAGCGAGGGCGCCCAGGACTTCCTGATCAAGGGCAGTATCGACCCGACGACGCTGGTGCGCTCCATGCGGTATGCCCGGGAGCGTAAAAGGAGCGAGGAGGCCCTTAAACTGGCCCATGACCATCTGGAGATGCGGGTCAAGCAGCGGACCGCCGAGCTTAACCGAGGCAAACGATCTCCTTACAAGAGAAATCGTCGAACGCAAGGCGGCCGAGGAATCTCTCTCGTCGCTGAGAAAGGCTGTGGAGAGCAGCACCGTCGGAATAACCGTTACCGACCTCTCGGGCGTCATCATCTATACCAATCCTGCTGAAGCCGCAATGCACGGCTACACGGTAGGTGAGCTCATCGGGTCCCAGGCCCGTTTACTGGCCCCGGAAGAGATCAGGAGAAAGATGACGCTCGCGGAAATCAGCGAGATGAAAAGCAGTGACCCGCGAGACGGTCAATATCCGAAAAGACGGCAGTACTTTCCCCATCAGCAGGACAACCGATATCATCAGGGAACAAAACGGCCACCCCCTTTTTGTTGTAAGCGTCTCGGAAGACATTACCGAAAAGAAGCACGCAGAGGAAAAGATACGCGAATCAGAAAAGAAATATCGGGACCTTGTGGACAACATGCAGGACCTGGTCTACATTATCGACGAGAAAGGGAGATATCCGATTCGTAAACCAGGCGGTAGCCGACCGGTCCGGATTCGAGATAGAAGAGCTCAAGGGGAAGAGCATCGCCGATTTCTTCACCACGGAGTCACTCAAATACCTGGAAGAGGTATACAGGCAGCGTGCAACGGGCGAAGACGTGGGCGTATATGAGCTGGACTATTACGACCGCCAGGGCAACGTCAGAACGATCGAGGCCAAGGAACGGCCGATCATCAGAGACGGCAGGATCGTCGAGGTTCAGGGGATCGCCCGCGACATCACCCAACGAAAACAGGTGGAGCAGGCGCTGAGAGAATCGGAGCGTCAGTACAGGGAGCTGGTGGACACGATCAGCGATTATCTGTATGTTGCCGACGAAAAGGGAACGGTTTTATTCGCCAATAAGTCCCTGTGCGACGACGCGGGCTATTCCCTCAATGAGATCGTCGGCAGTAACGTCAGCCGGTTTCTGACCCCCGATTCCCAGGAGCTTTCGGCGCGGTTGTTTCGGAAACAATTGGCCGGAGAAGAGATCGAGGCCTTCGAAATAGATTTTTCCGCCAAGGACGGCACAATCAGGACGGTCGAAATTCGCGAGAGCCACGTTTGGCAGAACGGCCGCATCGTTCAGGTCAGGGGGATCGGCCGGGACGTTACCGAACAGAAGAAGGTGGTCGCCACCACGCTTGACAGCGTTTCGGACGGGATCATCATCCTGAACATGAAGGGCGAGGTTACCTCAACGAATGCCGCCGCCGAACGGATTACGGGACTCGACCGCAGCCGGATAATCGGCAAACTCCTTTCCGAGATCCTCCGGGAGCGGTACCGGCAGCGGCGAGTCAATCCCGCTTGGAATTATCGGCACCGGGAAGACCTGGTAAACCGGGAGCTGGACCTGATAACCGCCACCGAGCGAATTGTTCCGGTGTCTCTTTCTCAAGGTGCTCCTCACCGACCGGGAGGGCAAGACCCTCGGCCGTGTTGTGACGTTCCGGGACATCTCGCGTGATCGTCGAGCTTAAAAAGGAGATCGACCGGAAATATACCTACCAGGATATCATCAGCAAGAACAAGCAGGTCAAGGAAATATTCGACATCCTCCCCCACATATCCGACAGTGACAGCACCGTGCTGATAGAGGGCAAGAGCGGGACCGGCAAAGAGCTCTTCGCCCGGGCCATCCACAACCTGTCGACCCGGAGAAAGGGACCTTTCGTTGCGGTAAACTGCGCCGCCCTTCCCGATACGCTGCTGGAATCGGAGCTTTTCGGATACGTGAAAGGGGCCTTCACCAACGCCGTGAAGGATAAACCCGGAAGGTTCGCCCTGGCACAGGGAGGAACGATACTCCTGGACGAGATCGGAGACATGCCGAAAGCCCTTCAGGTGAAACTGCTGCGCGTCCTGGAACAGAAGGAATATGAGCCGCTCGGCTCGGTGGCCAGTATAAAGAGCGATGTCCGGATCATTGCCTCAACGAACCGGGAGCTTGCTTTCGAGGTGGAACGCGGTAATTTCCGGGAAGACCTCTTCTATCGCCTCAACGTCGTAAAGATCTCGCTGCCGGAGCTCAAAGAGCGTCGGGAGGACATACCGCTGCTGACAAGCCACTTCGCGGATAAATTCGCCAGCAAGATGGGAAAGGCCGTATCGTCGGTGTCCGAGGGGATGCTCGATATCCTGATGAGCCATGATTTCCCGGGCAACATCAGGGAGCTCGAAAATGTCATCGAGCATGCGATGGTTATTTCCGGCGGAGGGGTGCTTGACGTGCAGCATATGCCGAAGTCGCTCCTGGACAAGGCCTCGGCGCGGGGCTACCTGCAGGCATCGTTCAGGGAAGAGGTAACCAAGTCCGAGAGGAAGATCATTGAGGAGGCCCTCGCCAAGTTCCACGGGAGCCGCATCCTGGCGGCAGACTTCCTGAACATGAACCGGACGACCCTCTGGCGCAAGATGAAGCGGTACGGGCTGTTGGTCGAGGAATAGGGGGCGGGAGATTACGGGGACACCATAGTTAATTTTCCCCTTTCACCGTCATTGCGAGGAGGCCCCGGAGGGTCATAATCCCGCCTTTCTGATATACGCTCCCCAGATAATCGCGGTGGGGGGGACCCTGAGGGGGGCGCGCCTGAGGCTGTCCGCGTTCATCGCCACGGCTTTGCGCGAGATGGGGGATGTAGTAACGGAGAAATCGGCCACGCCCGCCGCCCGGATAATCTCTTCGGCGCCCTCCGGCGCGATCGCCTCTTCTATCGATTCGAGGAACGCCCCCGCCGCCGCCTTTGACAGATTG
This sequence comes from uncultured delta proteobacterium, assembly GCA_963735595.1. Lineage (GTDB taxonomy): Bacteria > Desulfobacterota > Zymogenia > Zymogenales > Zymogenaceae > JAFGAS01. The sequence continues at coordinate 906,784 of CAVTLK010000005.1, forward strand.
CCAGCGATGAAATCGACAACCGACCGATCGGCCCGGCCGTTCAGGTCGATGACCAACGCCAGCCCGCCGGGCGCCAGCGCCCGGTATATCTCCGCAAAGAGCCGTGTCTTGTCCGGCACGTGGTGGACGACCCCGTAAGAGGCGACGACGGCAAGGGAGTTATCCCGAATCGGGAGCATGGTCGCGTCGCCCGCGACCGGCCTAACGCCTCCGGGCAAACCGCCATACGCCATCGCCTCGGAGATTATCGCGGGGGAAATGTCGAGCGCCACGACCGGGCGGCCCGGTGAGCGCCTGGAGAGCTCGGCGGCCATGTTTCCCATGCCGGTGCCGATATCGAGGATAGCGCCCGCCCGTCCGCAGGCCGTCCACCCCTTTGAACGGATGAAAAGCTCATCGGCTACCAGCGCGTACATCGTGGCCAGCACCGAGTCGGCCATCTCTTTGTATGCCGCCGCCGCTTCCGAGACCGACAGGCCCGCAAATTCGCCGGAAAGATCCACGCTCTTTTTCCGGTCATCCATATAGCACCGCATACCGTATCGTCCCGATATTCATACATGGAAATTGGGCCGATGTCCAGAGTAAATCGACCGGGGAAGCAGGGCCGTATGGGTTCTGTTGATACCTGTTTTCTATACGGAAGTTTTCTTCCCGGCAATCGCCTTTTCCCTGGCCAGGATCAGCGCGATAACCACCAGCGTGATCACCGTCTCGGGGAGCATATAGCTGCCGTTGTATATTGCCGAATAGGCCAGCACGTTCATGCCCTCCGGCGCGTACTGCGCGAAGAAGATCACCCCCGAGAGGGTATGGGCGGCAAACCTCAGGAAGCTGCCGACCACCACGCCCACGAGGGGGACGGACCGCATGAACCCCGCTACTCCCAGCAATGTGAAGGCCAGGGGATAGTCCAGGACCAACTGGGCCGGATGGACAATGTAGGCCCCGAAGAAGAGCTGACCAAGCCCCATGAGTAAGCCGGTGACGCACCCAAGGACACCTCCACGCCGCACCGCGATATAGAACACCGGGATCATCTCCAGCGATAGCGAACCGCCCTGGGGAAGGGTATAGAGCTTAACGAGCGAGAGGACTACGGCCAGAGCCGCGGCCAGCGCCACCTCCACCATGACCCGAACATTCTTGATATTGGTCCTTGTTTCCATCTCTTTTGTCTCCTTTTATTTCCATACAACGCGCCGTAATCGGCAAGAGCCTGCGTTTGAAAGTGGACTTCGGGGCGCCGAAAAAACAAAACGGCCGTCGGAAAACCGACGGCCGTAGTGGATATAGTATTAATTTTCCTCCGCCGGAATTACCCGGATCAGGTTCAAAGGGTATAATCTCAGCCCAGTGGGCACCCCAGTTTCCGATTTTCAACGAGCATTTTAATACATCGAATCGCCGATATCGATCCGACTATGACGTTCATGATAGCCCAATCGACGGCGAGGTCAAGGAAAAATAGTGAAGGCGGGGACAAATCGGGGATCGGGCCGGGCGTGGCAGCGTCACGGGGCAGGCGACGGGGGGGGCGATCGGGAGGGGATCGGGCTAAATTCTATTTGACACCTCCGGTAAAAGTTGGTACTAATACCCGATCGGTGATATACGGGATACCTGCTCAACGGCGATCTCCCGTTTCGGCCGAGGACATAAAGAACACTTCACTACGCGCCCGTAGCTCAGGGGATAGAGCAACGGACTTCTAATCCGTGGGTCGCAGGTTCAATTCCTGCCGGGCGCGCCAAAATCCTAATGATCTCAATTGGTTGAAAATCACCCCAACCCATTTTTTTGCGTATTTTGGATTAAAACGCGCCATGTGTCACTTTTGTGTCACTTTTTTTGGCGTTACCGCCGAGATATTTGGATAGCTTCTGCACCGCTTCTTTCCCATCGGACTCATCCACGCTGTTATATCGGAGGAACATCGACATAGTCTTGTGACCCGTTTGGGCCATTATAACCGAATCATGGACACCGGCCTTTCTCATGTTGGTTACAAAGCAGTGACGCAGGTCGTGTATCACAAAACCGGCAATATCGGCTCGCTTACAGGCATTCTTGAAAGCGGTTCGAATACTCCTTACAGGTCTGCCGTCATTATAGATGAAGACAAACTTGTGAGAAAGGCTCCTCATTTTGCTTGCCTCGATGAGAACCGATTTGACCTCATCAGTCAGGAATATGCGACGCTTTTGCTTAGTCTTTGTGTCGGCGTATCCGAGATCGACGTGTTCTTCCTTCATATTTACCTTATCCCAGGTAAGGGTTAGGATTTCATTGATCCTCATTCCCGTATGGTAGGCAACAAGAACGATCGACCGTATCGGTTCATGAAGCTCCTCGAAAAGCTTTCGATATTCCTCTGATGAAAGAGTCCTGTCTCTCTTGTTCTGTTCTGGCAGCATCGGGATGCCTTTACATGGATTACGCAGAACTAACTCGTCCCTAATTGCCAGGTTGAACGCTCGCCTCATGAGGGCAAATTCTCGGTTAATTGTGGCGGGCCTGGTGGGTATCCCCCGACGACTCGTTTCTTTTAGCCGTTTCTGTTGGAATCTTTCAATGTCGGACGGTAATATCTTTGAGGCTTTTAGGTTACCGAAATGCCTCCTGAGGACTCCTGATCTCTGAACGTCATCCTTATAAGAAAACTTCGCTCTCGGACCAGGTTGCTCAAGGTACCAATCGATGAGTTGGCTAAAAGCTAGGTCTTTAGCATACTGGCTTCCAGTCCGTTCCCTCATTTCAAACTCGGCAATCTTGTTAGCAAGAAAAGACTTGGCAGCCGTCTTATCTCCGACCTTCTCTCTCGCGTAGACGATCTTCCCGTCTAAATCCCTTTCGATCGGGTACCGGACAAACCAAGGTCCACTCGGCTTCCCTTCCTTGTTTCTGTATCTCTGAAAAACGCCCATTGTTTTCTCCTTTCTCATCTAGTTGATGTGAAAGGTATGGTAGAGCTGGGCGTAAGGTCTAATATCACCTCCTTTCTGAGGAAGATAATAGCACCCTTGTCGCCCAGGTGTCAATTTTCTATCTTCTTATTCTTTTCTATATAGTTGTCTATGTCATGAATATCGAACCGTAGCGCTCCTCGAAGTTTAATATGTGGGATAGGAAACAGACCTTGTGCAATTTCGTTCCTGATTGTTTGCGGTCTTTTGCCGATATAATGAGCGAGTTCTTTTATGTTCAGTAGTCTTTTTTCCACTTCTAACCTCGACTATTTCTCGTGAGCCAATTGCTTACCTTTAGATACCTTTTCCCTAATAGAACTCAAGAGAGAGTCATGCTCCTCTCTAAAGCCCGCATCTTCTGTAAGCGGCTCTCCCAAGTCAAAGGCCGTGAAATATCAGAGATAGACTAAACGCCCGGAATCTCATCCCAGGTACGACCGTCAAGTATCCGACCGCTTTTCTTCTTATTTCTTCCGCCCCACTGTTTGAAAAAGAATGGTACTCCTTCTCCTAAACATTGATCACGGACTTCAGTGACCCATTCTCTTAGCATCGGCCTAGACTTAGGACCTGACTCCCCGCCAACGATAACCCAATCAATTCCGTTCAAATTGAGATTACCCATGGGACCTAGAAGAGGTTCGAGCGAAAGAAACTTGATTCTTGCAGGGGTATCTATCAAATGGCCGATTCTGTCTATGTAGTCCCTATTTTCTACACTCACGCCCATCCAGACATTATCGGGCCATGGGAGCTTTGAGCTTAATTCCAATAAGCGAAGAGGCCGTTTCGTGAGAACCTGAAAACGATGTTGTTTCGCTTTTGTCATAACGCCAAAAACCCTAAGAATGAAATCCGTTGGGACGTCATCGTGAAAGAGATCGCTCATGGAATTGACGAAAATAGTTTTAGGTCTTTTCCATCTCAAAGGGATATCCAGCATATGTTCATGGAGTGTTGGTTGAAATCCGTTTCTATAATTTGGCTGTCCCATGGCCTTGAGTCTCATTGACAGCTTTTCTGCGTAGCAGTTCTTACAACCCAGGCTGATTTTTGTGCATCCTGTTATCGGGTTCCATGTAGCCTCGGTCCACTCTATCTTTGAATTGGTTGACATTTTCCTCCTCCTTCTAAATCGTCTTTGATTATCTCCACTCAATAAAGTTGGGCATATCTTTCTTGGGCACGTCCAGGATTTCAAGGACACTGTATGCGGTGTCGATGTCGATCGGAAGAAGATTAAGAGCCCTGCAAAAAGTCCGATAATCGATGTCGCATCTCCGTCTCTGAAACGCCCCATTACCATCGTAAAAGTAGCGCTTTCGGTTCTTCCTCAGAAAGGACAGAACTTCCGGCCTCAAATGGGGTCTCATTATTTATCTCCGTTCTACGATGTATTATTTCGTCTTATCCTTGTTGAAGAAGAAATCAAAATCAAGTTCAGTCTTTTTTATTGTCTTTTTTTCCTCGAACACCTTTATTTCTGATTTCGTCTCCTCGATGAGTCCCTGGAGTTTCTTTATGGGGAGACTCAGCCCGCTGAAGATGGAATGTACGCGAATACGATCCCGATAGGCGTGATCGGCGTAAATCCCCCAATAGACCAGGTTCGCTTTTGAGACCTCCTTGATGTACGTGAGCGCGTAGCTGATGTCTTTCTCCGCTATCTTCTTGAATAGCGAGGGAGCGCCTCTGAGCACAATCCCTACCTTGTCGGCGTCAGAGAAATCAAAATCAGAGGCATAGAGTCCCTCTGTTATGCCCCGCCTCAGGCTCTCAGCTAACCGGTCCCTGCTGGTAAACTCCTTCACGGACATCTCCCCCATGGTTGCACAGCCCGGTGTTCGGATGATCTTTCGATAATCGGCGGGATCGAGGGAGTATACCAGTCCCTGTTGCGAGCTCATCTTATTGATGATGTGGAATGTATGGGCGATATCTTTATTAGACCTCTCCCAGAAGGTGCCGATGGAAAGGTTCGGATACTTCTTCGAGATCTTTGCGTTATCGATAATAATGATCGGTTTGATGATGCTCGAATCATAAACCTGTTTTATCGCCATCAGGCAATTCTTCTTGGTCTCGGTGTCTTCGGATTCAAGGGGAAGGGTGATGATGATCCCGACTTCAATCCCAAGTTCGTGAAGTATTTCTGCCATGGGGAGTAATCCCCCCTGTCCCTGTTCCACCCCCGCCCCCGACACAGAGCATGGCGTACTCGGACTTGTCTATTCCATGCAGCCTAATAAAGTCTCTGATCGTATCTGAGTTGTTCCTGAAGGCGAGCTCCCCCACCTTCATGTCCCTCCCGGCTCCTCCCGTCGTATCTTTAAGCAGCAGTTTATGTCCTTTGGGGACAGTGATTTTCCCTAGGTCGGTCTCGGCGGTATTGCAGACGTATCCGTCGTATCCGTATTCTTTATGAAACGCGGCGCAGACTCGGCTTCCCCCGTAGCCCAGACCAAATAGGCGGAAATCTATCGAGTGCTTGTCCTTCATCGTTCTCACTCCATTATCCGCTATTCGTGATTTCATCCAAAATAGCTGAAAGTGCCTTCCCGGAATCCGAGAGCCTCAGTAATATACTGTTGCCTACCCTCGTCTCCTCGATAAATGTCCCGCCCCTCAATCGCGAGAGGGCATCCCTCAATCGTGAGGTAGTGAGGCCGGATACCTGGGACGCGGACTCCTTATTGAGCACTCCCTTTTCGACGAGCGCGGATATTACCCTCCGGTCATCCTCATGGAGTTTACCGGACATCTCAAGGAGACATGTCTTACACAACATTTTTCACCCAATCTATTAATTGATACATTAACTGATTAATTGATATATCCGACGCAAGCAGCCTTTCCCTTTCGATTCTGATTCGATTCTGCCTTCGGTTCGATTCTGATTTTGGTTTTTCGCCAGAATCGAAAGGTCTCCCGTCCTCTCAAGCGGATTTCGATTTATCAAAACTCCAATGTTCCTATATAATTAGATCAAGAGAACATATTCCTGATGTCCCACGTTTTTATTCTGATTTCGATTCGATTCTGATTCTGGCCATATTTATTCTTTTTTTATCTTCTATTCTTTTTCTTATCTTCCTATTATCATTACCCTCTCTTCTTTCTATTTCTATTTCTATTTCTATTTCTATCTCTATTTCTATCTCTATTCTTTTCACCGTTCTTTACTCATCTCCATTTCCTCACTTCCAGCTTCCGTAACGTCGTCCCGCGGGGCGTGGGGGCGAAGGAGGCGAGGGAGGGGGGAGGGATAAAGACCTGACCCTCCATAACAGAACCCTATCTAATATCTATCCTACCTATGGGATTCTTTCTCTTTCATATTCTTCGATAAGCAGCCTCATCGTTAGTCTTCTTCTCTTCAGGACGCACAAATGTTATCGGATTCATTTCATGCCACAGACACCTTATGTACTCATTGACCTGAACGTACGTATTCAACTTCTTACAGAGGAAGTATGAATACCCTTCTTGATCAATTTGCATGAGTCTTCCGTGCACGCATCGTTCGCATTTAACCGTCATTTCAACCACCTCGAATATATTTATATATGTGAGAACAACAGCACCTTCTGTTTTCTCATTTCGGAGAAAACAGAAGGCAGGGAGGGCGTGACTGTGCGAGCGGACCCCCCGATAAAGCTTTCGGCGAAGCCGAAAGATTTACGATAGGGGGTCTGCGTGGGCACGCCCGACCGCGTATACAGCAACGAGCAACGCGTCCCATTACATATACCTATCGACCACATCAAACGAGAGACCTTTTATATCTGCACCACCGAGAGCCTTTTCAACCCTTTCCTTAGTCCTACCAAGCAACTCCCTTTGTAGTGACAACCACTACCTCATCCACACCGACGGTAAAATCTCGTGATATATTTTCCATGATGTGATCTGTGACACTCAGTTCAATCTCAATTGCGATAAGTCTACCGGCCTTATTAACCAGGACATCGATAGACTTCCCGTTAAGGCTCTTTTCGACATAGGCATTGTATCCGAGATCCTCGTAGTACTTCTTTATCCTGCTCTGGTAGGTCTGATGTTCTATTGATCCTTTTCCTGCCATCCGCTTTTTTGGAGAATCGATCGCCTCTCTCCCCTTATCCGTTAGTTCAAGATAGACGGATTTTCCTCTTCTCACTTCGACGATGTATCCCGTCTCCACAAGCTCCTTCTGAATCCTGTTTCCCATGTAGGCGCTCAATCCCATCGCCATATATCGCTCGGTGACACTCAAATCGGTGCTCCTTCTCGATATTGATCATGAAGTCCCGGGCCTGAGTCTTTTTAACCCGTTTAACTTCATCCACGCGGAGCTTGAAGTTAGAAGGTTTTTCTCTCGATGGTTCAGGCTTCTTCTCCGTCCTCGTAGGAGCGGGTTTCCCCTCAGTCTTCGCCAAAACCTCGCTCAGGGCGTTTCCTGGGTTTAATCTTTAGTTCCATAGTAGGACCTCATATGTCTTTCGACTTCCTCATCGGTGACAAACCGTTCAAGAGGAAAATCGGGGATTACGATATGAAACGGCTCCGGCCACCGATCAGCGAGTTTTACAATACCCTGGCCCACCGGAAGCTTGTTCAGGAAATCGGCCTGCTCACTCCGTGAGCCGCATCATCCTTGCCATATCCTCGATGTCCTTACCGTTGGAGAGGGAAAGACAGATCGTCGCAAAGACATTGCTTTTGACGACATCGGAAAGGGTGTGAGGCATCTGGTCCGCGAAAACAAAGCCAACCCCGAATTCTCTGATTCTCCGCACCATCTGCTCCATATAGGGTGTCCCAAGTTCGCTCTTATAGTCCTTCTTGAATATTTTGCTTGCCTCATCGAGAAAGATCACCTGCCTCAAGGTGCCTCTTTCGGCGCGGTCCAATCTGTAAGTAGAAACCTGTGCCAGCAGAATATTAACGAACAAAGTCTGGAGCTCGTCCATTAGGCCATCGAGCTCAAAGACGATATTCTTTTGAAGGAGCATTTCGAGGGAATAGCCCTCATCGCAATCGAAGATATCTCTCGTTATCGTCGCACATACGGCGGCTTTATTATCGAGTCTCGCAAGGTAGCCCCGTTTATCGTATGAAAGGCCTTTCACTTTTTCTTCCTTTTCAAGCTTCTCGTGTAGGTCAAGTATTGTAGGGTACACGTCGCTTCCTTTGAAAACACCGTACAGCTCATAAAGTTCATAAAGCAGGTTTGCCAGTAAAGCTTTTGACGCGGCCAGTAACGCAAACGAGATACAGAATATGTCGGCAAATATCTGTATCCACTCCACAGGGTCAGTCCCCGGAGGGGGACGAAGGGGATTTATCCTGAAATCCTTCCACCTGAAGATAAGCAAGTCTTTCGTATATTGGAGGAAATGGCGGTAGTCCCTCTTGAAGTCAAAGAACCAACACGGAACCAAAGGCATGAGCTGATACGCCAGGACTCGGCTCTCGGTCGTCTTGCCGCTTCCTGCGCGACCTGTTAAGAAGGTATTTTGATTCACCTCCTCAAGAACAAAAGCCGCTCTTTCCGATGTATCCGCCAATAAACCGTAGGCAATTGGACCCGCGACATCTACGCCGTGCGGAGCGGAGAAAGGAGTCCCGGAAAGGTTCTCGAAGAAAATTTGATATTCCTCCGGGAAATGCTTCGAAATATCATCATCGAAGAAGTTTTCTTTTTTCATCGGTAAGTTCCTTGGCCGGCTCTTTAGCCCTTCCCCGGATCAGAGACTTCAGAATAGAAAGAGGTTGTTTTGCTTCAATCCGGGAGACCTTTCTCCCGTCCCAGGTTATCTTCAAGTCCTTTCGGCAAATGAGGACGCCCGATTCATCGGATCGATCGAGGCAACCAGGACGAGAGCAAATTACTCTGTGGCAGACGCCACAGAATCCCTCAAGGTCATCTAAGCTCTTTATAAAATGCCCACACCCTGCAGGAACAACGAGGTCCATGTTGTTGAGGAATATCCCTCTCTCGCTTACCTCAAATGAGCTTACACGACCTCCGACCGGTATAACCCTTCCGTTTACCAATACGACATTGCCGTAGTATCTGGCAACAAATGGTTCGTTGAATTTCCGTGAGAGATATCCGTAGAGCATGGAATCCATAGTGGTAAACGTGTATTCTTTACCGTGTTCATCCGTCGTAAATCCCCCTAAAAGATACTAGCGGCCCAGCCAAAAAAGGCCTTCCCGAGCATGACGAAAAAGGTGATCACGCCGGGAACGAACGAGAATACGATGATGAGGAGGGTGATCACCAGGCCAAGCTTCATTAAACCGAATAAGAACCGTATCAGCTTCTTGAAGAAATCGTCATCGTCCGGACCCTTTGGAAACTCGAAGGGAGTAGTGTAGTTGAGCTCGTCTTGTGGGAAGTCCGGATTCTTATAGAAGTCGCCGTATCCCTTGTCCGACGATCCCGAGTTATTGAATGTCATTGTTCCCCCCCTCCTGAAAGGTAATATTGCCAAACCTGTCTCTCTTGATCTTCTTCTCTCCAGAATCTGATGGGCTGCTATCTGAATTCGACGGTGAATAGGAGTTGTCCTTATTTTGTTCCTGAGGTTCCCCGCCGAAAAAGCCCTCAAAGAACCCAAATGTAAAATCAAGAGTTGCTTCCACCGGCGCAGCAACGACCCTTCCGGCAGTAACTCCAAGCGTGTGAGCGAAACAGCCCGAAACTAAGAGAGACGCCAAAACCAGGATCGTGAGTCTCTTCATGTTTCTACCCCCTTTATCTAAAGCGACCTCCATTCCTCCGAGGTGATGAGCCACGTTCCGTACGACTTTTCGAGGCGCATGGTGACGACGCCCCGATCGGATGCCCCATCTATTGTCGTGACCTGCACAAATGTGAGGCATGCGTTGGAATCGGAGATAGATAGAACGCGAAAATCATTGAGTGATAGGTCGATGGAAGAGGAATGGGAAAATACGTTATTGAAATAACCCTGTAAGCTCTGATAGTTTAACCCCCGGCCCTGGAACCGGGGGCTATACATCGTCATAAGGTAGGAGACGTTTTTAGACTCCCAGTCGGTCTCCCAAGAAGAAACGAAATCTCGAAGCTCACGTACGTTTGGATCTTCGGGTGGCGTTGAAACGACAGGTGGTTCTTCTGATGAAGTTCTCGGGGTCCTACTTGAACAGAAGAGCGCCCCAAGGACGAACCCAATGAGAACAGCGATAATGAGAATAAGCTGGAAATACTTATTCTCAATAAGCCAAAAGAGTGGTGTTTTCATAGTCTACTCGTCACTTTCTTTCTTTGTGTTCTTGTGCTCCAGCTGCTTCATCATGAACTCTCCGACCGGTGCTGGAAGTACCATCACGGAGTTTAATCCGTCATAGCCGAGTCGGAGGCTAACGTTGTTTTGCTCGATCAAACCCATAGCCACGTTATTCACGAGGGGAACCATATGATCCTTGAGTCCCTTCGAACATATCCCGACTATTTTTACGTCATTTCCGGTTCCCTGGCCTTTTTTCATTGTCTGATCAACGCCATATCCTGCGTTTGCCCCTGTCTTAATTCTGAGATAGACAAATTCCATTAGCGTTCTCCTCTAATTAGGTTTACTGTAATCAAACTCGAACTGCTCGAAGAACAGCTCGGTACCTAAGACCATGACTCTATACTTCTCTTTACATTCAGCCCCATCCGCGTTAAACCTAATAGGATTGGAGTCGGGGAGAATAAAAAGGACCGGTTCGCCCCTCCTATATATGAAGACGACATGCTCTTCCGGACGGGCACCCAAGAGCTCAAAGAATCCTGCCCCGGTGATTTTCGTTGGAAGAATCGTCTCTTTGATAACGAATGCCCGAAAATGCCTCTTCATTTTCCACCCGGTAATATCCGTAGTCCCGTAAGCTGCTCGATCCGGAGAGTATATAAGTAAGAGCACTCCGTGCCTCAATACCTGATATAGATTTTATTGAGCCTGATCGAATGAGGATATTGAGCAAAAGAACCAATAGCGTCGGATCACTTGTTTTAACCAGCAGAAGATCGTCTGACAGCAAATCCTCTTTGCGTCTTACTTCAAACACCCGCCCGTTTGAACAGCATAGAACGAACGAGGCGAGCCACTTCGGATTCTTACTCATGAAAGGATCCTGGCTAAAACGTATTATTTAGGTACAGCAGGGGAGAATTAAGGAAGGAGAGATGATAGTGTGCGGTGGTTGTATTTTTCTTGTAATCTACCCAACGCTATAGTAGAGTGAAACAATAGGGGGGAACGGGGTAGATTAGCACTTTGCCTGCCAGGGCGGTCTATGAAGCTCCTATCTCTCCTTTTTCTCTCCAATAATAAGCTGCCATCAAAAAAGAGTCCTAACAAATTCTTCTTCCATCTCAATATAGAATAAAGTGGCAGGAAAGTCAAGGAAAATCATTAAAAGCATACGTAATATACTTGTACAGGTATACTTTAATGTCACTATTTAAGGACTATTTAACTAGATACATTTCTTCAACTCAAAAGGATTTCTTGTAGGAGCCTTAGTGCTATTAGAAGGCTATGATTTTAGGGGAGAGTATTGACGGTAAGCTATGAATTACAGAAACGAAAAAGCGGGTACGTTTTTAGGGAAACCGAAGAAGGAGAAATCGAGCAGAGACGGTTTCTAATGCATTCTATTGCTATCACATCCGATGATGATAATCGCGTTAAATAGGATGGTTTTTCTTATAACTACGGCTATAACCCTTACAGCCCGATTCTCTCCTTCTCTTTTCCCATAAGTAAACTACATTACTTGCTTCCTGGGAGGAAAGGTCTGATCCATTAGTTCCACCGTAGGGCTACCGTTTTCTTTGACGGCACGGACCCTATAACCCTCTTCCTGCATTTCTACTACCCAGTTATATACCTTCAACGCATTTCGCATTAGATCGGTTTTTGAGACTACTCCCGTTCTTTTCGCAAGGCCGTCCATGTAGTTGAGTGTTTCCTGAGTGAATGCGAACTGTAGTTTCTTTAGCTCAGTTTTCTTGGTTTCCATCTCTTACCCCCTTACTCATCAGAATGCATCAGAAAAAAGCTTACGGAAAGAGGGGGTTGTGCTTTCAACACACGCATTCTGATAGAGTTCCCTTCGATAATTTTGTGGAATAGCATGTCTTACCCAACATATCGAAGAACTCTCTTAATGGAAACCAGGTAGAATAAGGTATATTCTTTATACCGTATTCGATGTTTATAAACTCTTCAGCCTCATAAGGTAGCTTTATTTTCTTGAGAACGGGGATGGGTTCGCAAATGCCGTAATGATCTTCAATATAATAAAAAACCTTTGGAGTTTGAAGAGCCTCTCTTATTTTCAGCAATTCGGAAAGTAATCGCTGGGCACTCTTACCATCATCATAGTCAAATATATTTACCAGGAAGAATACGCGAGTTTTATTGTCTGAGTCGATTATTAGTATCTCGCGTGAGAGTCTCGAACGAGTCAGGTGCTTTCGAATATAGTAAGTAATTCTTCTTACTTTTTGGAAAAACATGCCCCTAGCCTTCTGAGAGAAGGGAAAATCTTGCAAATTCTCTTGTGGTCGGTACCCTATTTATGACTTCTTCTCGGCGCATTCCCCAAACCCATAAATAAGACCGTTAAAGATCTCGTATTTTGGGTCGGTTCTTGGTTCAACGTAGATGATTTGTGAACCCGGTTTGCCTCCATCTTGAAAAGAGTCATCCCTTCCGTCCGTCCTTGCCATGGGCATCCCCTAAAAAAATGTCCATGAAAGCTGTTTAGACGTAGTTTATTGTATATTATGCATGATAATAAGTCAAGAATAATGTTGGAATGTGGATAGTAAATATACTTATTATTGTACGAGTATAGGATACAATTTTAGCTCCTATTTGTAAGCTTAGTAGCGCCGCATACTAGATGTTAAGCTCATTTACTGATACTCGATCTAAGGATAGGAAGAAAAAGAAAAAAATCAAACTTCCTCCACGTCAGCGTCTTCCCAATCATACTTAACATTGTCATCACCAATATAGGGATCGAAATCAATATCAATGTAGTCGAAATCCATAGCCTTATGGAGAGCTTCTTTTTTCGACCCTGCTTTCACGGAAAAGGTCACTGTCTCCACTTTATGGAAGTCTACTATCACTTCAAAGGTCTTTACTGTGGAGGTCATTTTTGACCTCCCCTCTCTTCCTTCAGCAGATGCTCCTGGAAGGCATGTAAGTCTCCAATGATGCCTGTATCTCCCTATGGGAAGGAGCCTTCATCACTGATATCTTCAACTATAGGAAAATCACCCTGATCGATCAGGGTGACTTCTTTCATTGATATCTTCGATGCTCCTGAAGGTACACGCTTTGGCTGCACCTTCCACCAACTTTGTCAATTCAGGAATCGAGGTATAAAACCACTCCTCACCAACCACGATTTTAAATCCTTTTCCTGCTTTTGTTCTGCATAGTTTTACATTTGCCATTTTAGACAACCTCCTTTGTTTCATAGTGTGCCCCTGAGCCGAACAGCCGATAATGCTTTAGAGCAGCGACCTCAAAGAGGGAAAGCTTTATCGAGATGGGAGGCGTGCACCGCCGATGAAACCGAAAAGGAGGTTGATGGCAAATAAGCAGACCGAAAAAGCAGAAAAGAGAACAGGTTGGTGAAAAAAAGCTTGACATATTCTTCTGGGTGTTCTATAAAGGTAGTCAAGGAAGGCGAGAAAGCCTTCCTTTTTTGATAAAGAAGGAGGGGCCAAGAACGGCCCCTCTTTTTCATTCAAACATCGAAAACTGTACTGTACCCTTTTTCTCCTCTTTCAAAATAGACTCAACCTCATCGGCTTTGATGGCTACCCGCTTTGCTCCCTTTTTCTGTTTCCCCGTGAAGGTCAGGAAGTCCACATAGACAACCCTGTCGGAATCGGGCTCTGCTACGATGTGTTCTTCGGTGGTATCTCCGAATTCGTTGATCTCCGCGACTTCTTCGACCGCATCAGTAGCCCTATAGACAGCGTTCTTCTCGTTGAGCTTCCTCCAGATGTTCTCCGCTCCTTCGCCGGAGATCCCCTCCATCAAGTGTCTTGGCTAGAGCGGTCGTCATGTCCTCGCCCGATGTCATCGCCAGGAGTCCTTCCTCTGAAAACTTCCCTTCGATGGCAAGGGACGCTTCCATCTTCTTTCCCATGAGCTGCATTGCCCGTTCCTGCATCGTCCCGGCATAGAAGAGATAGTAGACTTTCACCGGCTTCTTCTGCCCGATCCGCCACGATCTCCTTGACGCCTGCCTCAAGGTGAAGACCGAATACCCCGTCTGATAGAAGATCAGCGTCGGGAAGTCGTAGAGGTCAAGCCCCGTCTGAACCAGCTTCGGATTGGCGATGATCACTTGGATTCCCTGTCTTACCTTCTCCTTCACCCATTCCTCCCGTTTCTCCGGGTCCACCGTAGATCGCATCACCTCGGCCCGAAAACCCTTCTCAGAGAGGAGATTTTTCAGCCTTACTGTTACGTCCTTTGTCGCGGTAAACTGGCAGTAGACGAACGTTTTGCGGCCTTCCTTGACCTCCCTCGTGATGAGCTCGATCAGCTCCCGCTCCTTGGCGTAGGTGAAGTCCTTTGGAAGCTCCCTCGGCAGGGCAATCGGTTTGGTCGGATTGCGGGGATCGACGATGACCTCGTTGTCGAACGGCCGGTCGGGATAGGAGAGGAGGGTATTGATGTAGGTCCCAAGCAGTGCCTTACTTCCCTTCGCCAGGGCTTCCCTCACGGCCTTCTTGAGATCATCCTCAACCTCGGAATATGCCTCCTTCAGTTCCTCATCCATCCTGACGACAACTACCTGTTCGGTGATCGGGGGCAGGTTCGTGGCGATATCCGTAAGGTGCAAAAAGGCGGTCTTCTCCATCAGGTGCTGGGAAAAGACGAGGGGAGAGATCCCCGGCTTCCTCTTGACGCTGGTCGATACCTTCTTGCCCCGCGAGCACACATTATCCTCAGCAGAATACCTCGTTACCGTCTCAAGGACTCCGTATCGGGCGATCCAGTTGGATACCCTCCGGTATTCGATGTCCTCCTCCTTCATGGTATGGGGCGATATCCGGTAGAGGATGTAGAAGATATCGTCGGCGTATCCTCCCACTACCGTTCCGGTAAGCGTGATGACCTTCTTACAGGCCGAAGCCAAAGCGCCGAAGGCGTTACCCTGGGCGGTGTCCCCTCCCTTCAACTCATGCACCTCGTCACAAATCAGGAAATCGTAGTACCCATTGAGGTACTTCTTGATGTACTCGGCGACCGCAAACCTCCTCAGCTTATCCTTATCCGCCTGCCAGAGGGGAGACGTGCATGACCGGCAGTATCTCCGGTTTCTCTTGAGGTAGTCGAGGCCCGCCGGATTACCGTCGCCGTCAATGATCAGTTCTCCGCATCCGGGGCAGTAGTAGTCCAGCCTTTGACCTGCTCTTGATATATACCGGCCTCCAGGCGTAGGAGAGCTTTGCCCGGTCCTTGCTGATGATGTAATACTCGGGTCTCTTGTTCTTCTTTCCCCTCTCGATCTTCATCACGTCTTCGAGGCTTCTCAGGATGATGGATTGGGCGTCCGGTATCGTCTCCTTTACTTCACGAGCCCACTTCTGGGTGAGGTGTCCGGGGCACATGATGAGGACCCGCGGGCTCCTCCCGTGATTGGTGAAGATATAGGGCACCGAGGCACCGATGAGGCTCTTTCCGGTCCCCATCTCTCCCACCACCATCGCGGACTTCTGTTTCTTCAAGACCTCGATGAGCCCCATGATGGTGTCGCCCTGGGCCTGAAAGGGCTTCCTCAAGAGGGTATCCAGTCTCTGATCCCACGTAGTTCCCGGCACAAACAGAGGCTCCGCCTCGTCCTGAATCTTTCCGGCAAGGAGAGGGCCGTACTTGGTCAGGTAGCCGGTGATGTCGTTGACCTCTCCCGATAACGAAATGTTCTCTTCAAAATCCGATGTCTCCATGCTTCACTCCCTCCGATATGATTGAATCGAGTTGATTCTCGCTCGTCCTCAATCTGAGGACTTTGGTTGTTCCCGACAGCTCCTCTACTGCCTCGTTCTCTTTGAGACGGGCATAGATCCACCCCGCCCATTGGGACAGTGCCGGCACGGAAAAGGTCGCCCTGATGGTATTGAAAAGGATCTCCTCCGTCTTTTCTCCTTCCGGGACGAATACCATCACCGGGCCTTGTTCTCTCCCGAAAAAGAGCTCCGAGAGCACGATCTGGTGGAGCATCCCCGAGCCGAGCCGTGAGCTCATGATCCGGTTCTTGTGGTAGTAGGGAGCCGATAACTCAAGGATATCGTTTTCCCTCTCGATCCGGACGTTCATCCCCCGTACCACGGCTGCCGACAAGCCCTTGACG
Source organism: uncultured delta proteobacterium (assembly GCA_963735595.1). Classification (GTDB taxonomy): domain Bacteria; phylum Desulfobacterota; class Zymogenia; order Zymogenales; family Zymogenaceae; genus JAFGAS01. The sequence continues at coordinate 923,142 of CAVTLK010000005.1, forward strand.
GCGCTATCCTGCCCGACGATGGACAGGAGATAGAGCAGGCTGTACTGATCGTAGGCGTAGCCGTCGGTATGCGCCTCGATGTGGACGTTCCTTGAGTAGTCGGTCATCATGACTTTCTGAAGCATCGCTTTCCTCCTTTCCTCTCACATGAGGGTGATGATGTCTCCCTCCCTCGTGAGGATCTTGATGGTTACCTGATACGACTCGACCTGATGTTCTTCGGTGACCTTGTCCTTCACCTCCTGATAGGTCTGGACGACCTTTGCCACCTTGCCCCGGACGATGTGTCTCTCGTCCCCTTCACCCACCAGGCCGTCGAGACAGCCGGAGGCCAGGAGTAGCCCCAGGTGTCCCGAATGGAGCGGGAGGGGTGGTCTCTTGAGCTTCGCGTTCTTCCTCGAAAACATCTCGTTCAGCCTCTTCCAAACGGGCGAGTTTCTGACTTCCCGTTCCAGCTCCTCAAGCTCGACGACGCTCGACCTGAAAAGAGGTGATCTCATCACCGGTTGGGACTTCATAGACATCCCCGGCCATGACCGGTATCTCGTCGAGGGCAAAGCCCGGCACCTGGGCGAGGTTCAGGTATTCGGTCTCGTCCGGCTCCGTGTTCCTTTTCTTTCTCCCCATGACGACGATCTGTTTGTACCCTTCATATTCTCCGTCCATGAAGCGATAGACCTGGATGTTCTCGAACTTCGAGCTGAGGGTTTTGGCGATCGATTTGTCAAGTCTCGATTGGGGGATGATGTAGACGAGTATCCCTCCGACTTTGAGGTACTTGATGGTATTGATGAGAAAGGTCTTTTCCTTCCTCTCGGTCATTCTCTCTACGTTATCTCCCATCGTCTCGAAGTCGTAGGGCGGGATTGAGCCAGAGGATCGAAAAGGCGTTGTTGCTGATCCGGGCCTCCTCGTATCCGCAGGCAAGGACATGATCGAGGTTTGACTTTGCCTCTTCCGCTCTCTTCTTGTCCAGCTCGATTCCGTAGGTCTCCGCATGACATCCTCGAACCAGCTTCTTCACCGCCAGCCCTTCGCCGCAGCAGGGGTCCAGGATCGTCGACCTTCTTTTCCGGTAACTTCAGGAATGACCTCACCCGTTCAACGACGCTCAAAGGCGTCGGGTAGTATCCCATCTTGATCTGACCTTCAAGTCTCATAGTGTTCTCCTCAAAACGAAAAGGGCCGGAAAAGCCCGGCCCCCTTCTCGAAAAAGGTTGATAATCAGGCGACGATCTGCTCGGCGTAGTATTCAAGCTCCATCTCGTCCCCGCAGTTGAGGCACACCATCAGCGTCCCTTCGTCCCTCTCGGATAAGATCCAGTTGACCGATCCGCACTTCGTGCACACTGGTTCGCCACACATATCTTCCTCCTGAAAATAAAAAAACGGGCCGAAGCCCGTCTCCAAAAGAACGCTGTCCTGATAATTAGCTCTTTCTTCTTTCCCTGATTTCTTTCAGATACTCCAGTCCCTTGTCGAGGATCGCCGCGTTGATCTCGAACTCCTCGATCAGCTTTTTCCGAGCTTCCCTGGTATTCGCTTTGTTGATCTCGTTTCTCTTGATGATGAGCGCGATGATCCCCAGGGCGAATTTGTCCTGGATACTTCTTTGATAACAACACCACCATCACCTCCTTCCAGAAAAACAAAAAGCGGACTATGAAAGTCCGCTTCCATGCGGTGAGATCGCTCCCACCAATTCCTATATTTCTATTTCTACAGGCTCTAAATGCCTGAAATAACTGAAACCCCTTTGCTCTCATCCTCGATTGCCGAGGCAGGGTTTTATCCGATTGGATGTTTCTTCATTATTTAAGAGTGGTAACTCCTATATAAAGGTTTCGGTTTGAAGTAAGTATTTTTTGATCCAAGTAGAAATTACTTTCCTGAGATTGCGAAAAGATCTGATTGTTCGGTAGTAGGTCGGTTTGAATCGCGCGCCCATTTTTGGCCAAAGACCTCAATTTAACCGTTGAATCACCGTCCCCGAAAGCTAAGTTCATAGATTTCATAAGTGGGGTGGTGTCTAAGGTATATTCGATTAAATGTGGGATGGAACAAAAGACGTCTTTTTAGAATCTGAACGAACGTGGTTCGATTAGCAATGGAATTTGGGGTAAAAGTGGTTATATTATACGTGGGATAACGCCAAGGTGCCAAGCTATCCCACTATTAATTAACCCTGTAGTAATATCAAGGACTTACATTCGGAAAAGTCATTGACAAGTTGTAAACTTGTGGGATATGATGTTTCCGGTATATCGGAAAAGGGTGGAGGTGAGTAAAATGGGACTCACAGCGAAGAATATAGCAGAATACTTTTTGATGAAAACCAACAATGAAACTGGTGAATCTCTTTCTAATATGAAAATTCAGAAACTGGCTTTATTATGCTCAAGGTTTCCATCTTGCAAAATATGATTCTCGCTTATTCAATGAAGAAATAAAAGCATGGCCTTATGGTCCAGTAATTAGAAGTATTTATGATGAATATAAGAAATACCGCTCTGGAGCTGTTAAGCCACCGGAAAATGGTATTGACATCAAAAAGTATACAAAAGAGATAAGAGAACTTCTCGAAGATATTTGGGATGTATACGGACAATATTCAGCTTTTAAATTATCAGAATTTACCCATCAAGAAGAACCCTGGAAAGAGGCCTTCGACAAGAGACCGGGGAGCACTATATCGGAAGAAACCATGAAAGCCTATTTCAAGACTCAATTGGTTTAGTGTGTATGGGTAAGCGGGTTAAGGGGAAACAAGGGAAAGAGCAGGGACAAATCGTTAAGGTTCCAAAAGTCAGAGTGGAGGACTGCAACAAGCGGACTCCACTTTTTTGCATGGAGTATATGACAGACGATAGGTATGATTTGAATTGCTGTGATGATGTCGCGAGAGAAGCGTTTTTTGATGCCCTAAAAAGGAGATGCGTGTTAACGTGGAATGATATAAATCAACAGGGAAGGACCGAATTAGGCACAGAAATTATTCCACCCAAAAAGATAAAAATAGATATACCACACAATTTCGGCCCAAACTTGGGTTTAAATATTCTTTCTTTACACACCAAAGGAAAAACAAAGAATCGTATTATGGGAGTTAGAATGGGAGAGTATTCCATATATTTTGGTACGATCCTGATGGAAATATTTACCCACACGATGGAAAAAACCGATAAAAATCTCTCCCCTCCAGTCTATTTTTATTCTTGTATTGCTTGACCGGTCATGCTACAATAAGCCATGACAAAGAAGAAAACCCCAATTGATATTAATCAGCTCGCTAAATTCATCACCGATCAAGTGACAGAAGAGAAGCCAGTCGAAGAAGACTTACCGGCAAAAGAAAAGAATCCCGCTGCCGTAGCTCTCGGAAGGCTGCGGGGGCTAAAAGGTGGAAAGGCAAGATCAGAGAAACTTAAATACGCTTTCTGGTGGACCGGCGTGAGTAGATGTTAGTTAAATTGGTCGACTTCTCGTACATTACCGTCGATCTGCAATGTGCTATACGTGATGACATATCGTCTTAGGGATTTATTCCTGTCCACAAACTGGCGGAGACATTTGATTGATTCTGGACAAGGCACGTTACTTAACTTAAAAGAGTGGCTAACAAAGATTTCCACTGGATCGCTCTGGATATTCCGGCTCTATTCGATTGCAAGACTAAGGAAATTGTGAATCCGGGCTAACATCTTGAGAGGCGTTATTCGCGCAGGTAGTGTTTTGAGCACGCAAGAAGTCAGATAGACTAGTTCAAGATGGGGTATTAAATAACTGCCATTAATCCGGAGATCTCGTCACGAACCCATGCCCCCAATAGGCCAAGAAAAAGAAAGCCACCCGATCGTCAGATATACCAGCAAGAATGGCCTCATGCATTCATCGAGCCATGCAAGTCGAAGCGTAATGCTGTCACCAGAGGTTTGCGAGGTATGTGAAAAGTGGCATCGTATGGATATTATCGTTTTGAATCCACTCATCAGAGACTACTTCAGAATGAATATTCGGGAAACTATCCATCTCCCCGGAGGCCTTCACTTATAAGCAGCGCTTCAAAATTTGGCCCATGTGTAATATCACCCTGAGACTCGCAAAGGTGAGGTCCGACAAGAGCTTTTGATGTTAAAGATGAAACATTACATGCTTAGTAAAGAAATGTAGTGATGAAGAAATCTGGATATACACAGTTGGCCTATAGAGACAACATGACCAAACGTATCTAGTATTCATTAATACATTTGAATAAATCAGAATGAAAGATGCCTCAAGAATTATCTGAAATTTATGGATCTCCAGTGTAAGAAAGTCCAGTGCGATGAGATTTGGGCCTTCTGTTATGCAAAAGAAAAAAACGTGCCGGAAGATAAAAAGGGTCATTTCGGGTATGGTGACGTTTGGACGTTTACGGCTATTTGTGCGGATTCTAAACTCGTTCCCACTTGGCACATTGGAAGGCGCGACATAGAGAATGCGACGCTCTTCATGAATGATTTGGCCGGTAGACTGGCAAATAGAGTGCAATCAACTACAGACGGTCATCGGATGTACTTAGAGGCCGTGGAAGATGCTTTCGGGTCCGAAGTCGATTATAGCCAGCTCGTCAAAATATATGGTACATCTCCCAAAGCCGAAAAGAGATATAGCCCCACTCAATGCAACGGTGCGGAGAAGCATAGAATCAGTGGGAACCCGGACAGCGAGAACGTATCCACGAGTTATTGACCTGCCCGCTCCATCCTAACCGAAAACTATATAAACCCGTTCATCTTACCATTCCCATGAAGGAGTGGTAACAATGGAGCACTACTATATCTCAAAACTGGAAATGATCCTTGGGGGTCAGTTGAAAGAGACAGAATCAGAAAACTATAAAAGCACCAACGACATAGACATCCTTGAAAGCCTTTTGAGACAGAGCCCCGAGAATCTGAAGCAAACCATCGACCTTTTATACGCCCAGATAGAGGAACGGGAGAAGATAAAACACAAGACCCTTTACGAGCTTCAGGACCAGATCATGAAGGTCCAGTGCCTGATCAGTCGTGCGTCATACGGATATGAAAAAAGCCCTTTCACCAAATCAATCTTAGACAAAGCGTGGATAGACCTGGAGCAAGAGAAGTTGAAGGAGGAGATCAACTCATTCAAGGATGTATCTTATCTCAACACACGGCTTGTCTATATGATCGGAAAATACAAGGAGGAAAAAGGCAAACATGACCTGATAAAGAAAAAATGAAACTGATACCGTTAATCGATACCCTTCTGGAATCACGGGAAGAGAGCCGGAACGATACGAGAGACTACTTCCACATCAGCGAGGTAGACAAATGCCCCCGGGCGATATTCTACAAGATGAAGGGATACCTCGGAGAGAAGTTCAAGGCCGACATGTACCGGAAGCTCGACAACGGGGATTACGTCCACAAGCGGATCATGTCGATCCTGGTGAGCCTCGGCATCGTCGTCGCCTCGGAGATCAGGATACCGGAGAGCAACCTCTTCCACGGAAGGGCCGACGCCATCGTCACTATCGACAACGAGCTTTACGTCCTTGAGATCAAGTCCATGAACCGATACGCCTTCGACAAACTCGAAGCGCCCGACCCCGCCCACCTGAAACAGATCCAGCTCTACATGCACTACTTCAATATCAACAAGGGGATCATCCTTGTCGAGAATAAGGACAGCCAGGAGATGAAGGAATTCATCGTCACCAGAGACGATAGAATACTCAACGAGATATTCATCTCCTTCGGCATCCTGAAAGAGATGACCCAGGCCAACACCATCCCCCCAAAACCCAATTTCAATCGGGATGAGAAATGGAGGTGCGACTACTGCCCGTACCGGAAAGTCTGCGCTCAACATGATTGATGTCAACGAGTGTCTCAGGAGATTGGAACCGGTCCTCGGAGAGAGGGCGGATAAGCTCTGGCTCATCTACCTGGCGTCAGACTTTGAACAGAAGAGAAAGATCGAGGAGATCATCAGGATACTCTGCGAGCGGCACCTAAACCAGGACTACAAGGAACGAGAGAAGATATTCCTTCCTCCCCCACCCAAAAAGATCGCCGATGGAGATTACAGGGTCGGAGGTGTGTTATATCCGGAGGGCTTGTACTGTCCCTTCGGGATCAGAGAAGAAGAGTGGATACAGCATATCGGCATCTTCGGGAGATCGGGGAGCGGGAAGACCAACGTCGCCTACGTCATCATCAACGAGCTGAAGAAGAAACAAAAGCCGTTTCTCATCTTCGACTGGAAGAAGAACTATCGGGGCCTGATGGGAGAGGATGATTATAAGGACATCCTCGTCTTCACCGTCGGCACAGGGACCTCGCCCTTCTTTTTCAATCCCCTCATCCCCCCACCCGGTACGCCGCCGAAGGTCTGGCTGAAAAAGCTCGTCGAGATCACCGCGCATTCGTTTTTCCTCGGGGCCGGGGTCATGCACCTGCTCCAGAACGCGATAGACTTCTCCTACAAGAAATACAACGTCTACGACGGCAACCCCGAGCGGTATCCCACCTTCCGGGATATCCAGGAGTATATCGACAAGATGAGGACACGGGGAAGGGAGATGCTCTGGCACGCCTCCGCGAAAAGGGCGCTGGGGAGCCTCACCTTCGGGCCGATGGATGAGGTGGTGAACAGTCCCGTCTCGTTTTCCATCGAGGAGCTGCTTGAGTAGAGATATCGTCCTGGAGCTTGACGCCATGACCGACGACTGCAAGACGTTTTTCATCGAGGCGCTTCTGCTCTGGATACACCACTACCGGATGCACGAGGGCAAGCGGGAGGAGTTCAAGCACGCCATCATCATCGAGGAGGCCCACCATATCCTGCTCAAGAAGAAACAGCAGGCCGAGGGAGGCGAGGCGATCACCGACGTGGTATTGAGGGAGATCAGGGAGCTGGGGGAGTCCATCATCCTGATAGACCAGCACCCGTCGCTCATCAGTGTCCCGGCCCTCGGGAACACGAACATCACCATCGGCATGAACCTGAAGCACGGGGCCGACGTGAGCGCCCTTGTCAACGCGATGCTGCTGACCAAAGACCAGTATCATTACCTCGGGATGATCGAGGTCGGCAAGGCGATCGTGAAGATACAGAGCAGGTATCCGAATCCATTTCTGGTATCGTTTCCCTGGGCCAAATCTCAGCGGAAAATCTCAAACGAGGACATCAAGGAGCGGATGGAGGGATTTTACAGGAAATACAGCCTGAAAAAGCTCGAACGCCAGAGACAGAAGGAGATATCGGTTTCATCCCATTATGATCTCTCCCCCCAGGAGCGGGATTTCCTGATCGATGTTTTCACCAATCCCTTTTCCAGCATGTCCGAGAGATACAAGCGGCTCGGCTTCAACAACCGCCTCGGGAACCAGATCAAGGACTGCCTGATCAAGAAAGGGGCTCTTCAATCCCGTCGATATCTCCGTCAGGAACGGGAGGATAAAGCTCCTCGACCTCACCGAGAAAGGAGCCACGATTCTTATCCAGATGGGCTACTCAGCGAAAGCCCCAAAAGGGCGAAGGCGGCATCGAGCACGAGTACTGGAAGAAGAAGATCGGTGATCAATACCGGAAGAAGGGATACGAGGTCTTCGAGGAATACGAGATCGGCAAAGGAAAGAAGGTTGACCTGTTCGCCAAGAAAGGCGACGAGAGGATCGTCATCGAGATAGAGACGGGGAAGTCGGATATCGAGGAGAATGTCAGGAAGGTGTCAGGGCTTGATTGTCAGGTGGTGTTCTATGCGGTGAATGGGGAGGTGGAGGGGAGGATAAGGGAGATTGTAGAAAAGGAGAATTCCGGAAATATTAAAACCCGGAAGGTTGGCATTTGAGTTCAGAGGTGCGTATCGCGCCGCATTTCTAGGAGTTGTCAAGACAAGTTAATCTTGACACTCGAAAGAAACACGCGTAGTCATCAGCATCGACAACATCGAGAAACTTTTCAATTGATGGAACGGTTGGGACGGGTTTATACCCGTGCCACTTGAGATCGGCTCGTCGCCAATAAACCTTCCACACGTTTTGTGTCTTGACGTAGGTGGCTTTGGCGAATGGGTGCTCGTGGATCATGCTTGGATCGTCCCATCAGGACGTATTTCGAAAAGCTCGACGCTGTATCCCGAAAGCCTGTACCCTAAATCCAGTTGCTTTCGGATGTGTGCAGGAGGTCGCCTTTTGGCGAAAAAAGGCAGATAGCGCTTTCTCGATTCTTTTTAATTCAAGTTCGTTAAATGCCATAGGATTTTCGAGCTCCCTAAAATCCTTGGTAAACTTCGTCAAGGTGTTTTTTGTATAATACATCTTACCAAAAAGACCGTGATACTTCTCTTATTAACTCGTCACCTGTCAACACTTTTAATGACTAGGGTACCTAAGGTATTGGAGGGATAGGTACTTCCCTATTTGCTATGGCCTTTTTGACTTCTCTGAAGGCCCGTAAACAGAGGATCGAAAGATTCCAGTCCTTTAGAGTATACTTTTGCGACTCTAAATCAGATACAAGATAGAGATGGATATTTGACCTTCTTTGACGGAGCTTTTCTAGAGCATCACAGCATTTCTCATCAACTCCGTATTTCTTGAGCTTGGGAATATTCTTGCTATGTTTCTTGCCAGGTTCTTCATTGAATTGAATCAGTAAGTCCCTAGCAATAGCTTCAACTATCATATTGACTAGGATAATCCCGGTCTTATACAGATAGCCTTCGACGCTGGCGTATAGGTTAAAACGGTTTATGATCCAACGATAAAAGTCCAACGCTTCTATCGCGTAACATACATTTCGGCGTATTGTAGAGTTCCCAATAAAGCTATATTCGGAGAGTAGTTCATTTACAGTCCGTACCACGCCTCCCGGGACCTTTATTTCTGTTCGATCTTCCTGGGACAGAAGTCCCTGCAATTCTTTCATTGCGCTAGCTATTTGATCTGTTAATTCGCGTATCTTTTCTTCCTTGTCCATTTGCCTGCTCATGGAAACTAATACAGCTTTTGAGGTACTATATTATTCCTTCATAGTTCCATCTGCTAGAATCATGGTTATTTCGACTTAGGCCAATTCAAAACGGCCCATATCGCCTCCAGATACTCGGCATCAACCTAATTTACCCTTTTATAGAATACCGGAGCCTTTTGAGGCGTTACACTCCGGGCACGCGACTTGCCCGTTTAGAACGGTAGTCTTGCCTCCTTGCGACCAGGGTTTTATGTGATCAGCCTCCCAATTGTCCCAAGTGCATCTTACGCCTTCGCATTTCGTCTTTACCTGGCAAATTCCGCCTTCTCTGCGATAGATTGCCAAGCGCTGCTCACGGGTAAAAATCCTTTGGTCATCTTTAAGCTCAATATCGGGAATCGACTCAAAAAACTTGCGAAGGAGAAATTCGTGGCGCCAGCTAATTGAATCTATGCTGTCAGTGCTATGGCTTATTTTTTCGTGATATGAGATTAATTCGGGATCAACATCGTCTTCAGAGAGTTTAATTTCGTTTCTTCGATATGTTTCAAAACCTATAAACCATTTTGCCAAATCCTCATATCGGTTCAGAAATACATAACGCTCAAGCAGATTAGATGCCATCGTATATAGGGAAATCACGTTATACCGTTCGAGTTCCGGGGTTTTTTCAGGGAACGCCTTCAGTAGAAAATCAAGGACACGCCTTATCTTTTTCGCAATTTGCCCGCTCTTATCAAAGTTGGTATTTTCCTTATATAGCTTATTAAGATTTGCATTCTTAACATTACAGGGACCTCCCTCTAATTCGATGAGGGTTACTTGTGCTGCTATATGATCAAAGGTGTAGCGTGAATTGTCGAATCCGCAGCTAAGGAAAAAGCGATGCTCTGAAAGTTCCTTTACGAAATCACGCATATTGCCGGACATCGCATTGCGCCTTTCTTGGGCCTTAAGCGTTGTCCCGTTTTGTAACCGTAAAAACATTTCCCTTACTTCTTCTTCGTCATCAGTCTGAATAATTACAATATCGAGTGGATAGATATCGAAGCGGGTCCTTAGTTCTATAGGAAGGTCTTCGTACTTCTTCGATGAAATCGAAAAACCGTCAATGTCTTCAATTTCATTTGTTAGAGCAAAGCCGCCGGAGTGAAACTCCCAAATAGCTCTTAGTCGCTGTTGACCGTCAACGACTTCATATTTTTCGGGATTAGATCGAATTTTTCTCCAATATAGTTTAGGGATATCGTAATTCTGTAAGACCGTATTGATAAGGAGTTGCTTTTGTGATAGGCTCCAAACTGCCGGTCGTTGGTAATCGGGATTTGTATCGATCTGCTTTCTGATTCCGCAGATTGTAGTTAATGGAAGGGGCTTCTTAGAAATATCCATATTTTCGTCCTTTGATTGTTACGCCATCAAAAGTAATATCCTTTGCTTCTCTTGGGATTTGATGAACCTCTAAGGCGAGCCTCTCCATCATCCTCGTATTTGATAATGAGCTCAGCCTTCTCAATACTAATACTATCGGGCGTGTATATGCCAGTATCTTCACCCGTCATCGTGTCGTAACCGATATCCTCTCTGTGTGCTTTGAGAACTCTCGTTTTACCAGGGGCGACGATGTCTTCGTCATCTCCTAAGAAAATGAACTGATATTCCTTCCCTTCATAGAATAGGATAACGTCGGTTAGCTGTAATTCCCGTTCGATGTTAGGATTGAAAATCTTGAAATATAGCGTATGCCAATTAGCCTGCTCCATTTCAAGCCAGAATCGTATCAGTCTAGGCTTTCTGAAAAACTTCGTATGATTAATGTAGTATGAAAAATATAGCGAAACTATGCTAATGGCTAGTGCAACTAAAGAAATCAAGTTATTTAGAATAAAGTCCCACACGGTCTATCTCATAGCTTTTTAGAGTTAAACGCTTTCTGCTCTTATAAGGCGGCTACTCACGAGATCAATAACTGCTTCGTAGACCCCCCTTCTTTCTTCTTGAGTAAGACATAGCGCATCGAATATTAGGTTATCTATTGTTTGTCTTCCATCATCAGCTATTTCTTCTCTCAAAGACTAATAACTCTATAGCGATTGGACTTGAAAATAGAGTTCACCAATCCATAATCGGTAGACATGAAAATCGGACAATCTGCAAGTTCATAAACCGCTAAATCGAGAAGCCCTTCGCCTAGCCCGGTGCGAGATCCGATTTCAAGAAACAAGCTACAAGTTATAGCATTTGTGCCTATCAAGACTGATTCGATCATATTAGGATCATGTGGATATATCTCATATAGCCTCTTATCAGCGAATATTCCGATATTTCTGAAAGTCCTTGGTATTTCAGTAACGCTGCTTGGGCTTATAATTGAAGGATATCTCCTCTCCCCTAAATCCCACCACCTCGGTCTCGTTGCGCACGTTGGGCGGCGATGAAATTCCTGGGATTCTCCCCATTTGATATACTCAAGAGCTCTTGTTCCCTTCAAATCCTTTATTTCTTTATCGCACATGAAGACCTTATATCGGAGGTCTGCCGGATCGATCAAGATTTTCTTGCATTCACGCGGGCTCTTGATTACCAGCTTGAAAAACTCCTCCTCTATCCCCCACTGCCTTATTGCCTCATCGTCGAGGTAGAAAAAGTCGATTTGCGCGGTCTTGATTCCGAAGCGCACCTCCGCTATATCTCCGAGCCTCACGGCTTACCCTTTCCCTTTTCGAGGATCGTCCAATAAATATCAGGCGCCCGGAGGTATTTGCCTCCCCACTTATTGCCAACGTACCGAACGACTTTGATGAGGGGACCGCCGGGCGAAGGTTTCGGCAATTTCTCTCCTTCCTCATCATCTTCATCGTCGTGACCCATTCCCTCTTCAATCAGAGCGTCCTGACTCTTTGGAAAGACCCGGTATTCTGCGGTCGTCCGCTTTTACCATGGCCTCCTCTATCTCCTCAAAGATGACTGGGGAGACTATCTGCTCGAAGGGTACGTAGCTCATTACAAATTTGGCTACCTTATCTTTCCCGCCATCTGACTTTAGGTCGGGGGGTGAGAAGAGGACAATGATGGTGTTCACATCGGCCTGCGAAAATGACCGCTTCACCTTGTTATCAATGATGAGCCTGACATGGCAGTACCTCAGGAGGAACTCCTGTAGAGATCCTTGCCGTAGCCCACGTCAAGCCATGAATTTGAGGTGATGAAACAAAAGGAGCCATTCGGGTTGAGGAGAGAAAGACCATGAAAGTAGAAGTAGATGTAGTAGTCGCTCCGGGCTTCGATCTTTCGTTGGGCAGCTTTGCTTGGGTTGTTCGGTAAGTCGTCGTTTTTCGCTTCGATAGCCGAAAAAGGCGGGATACTTTCGGTAGACCGAGCGAAAGAGCTTTGCCTTATAGAGTTTCCTGTTATCCGTTGTAATTGCTTCTCGTGCTAGGAGGGGATTGGATATCTTCTCCTGACGGACATACGGCGGATTGCCGAGGACGATGTCAAATCCCTTTTGGTCTCCCTCGAATATCTCGACGAATGAGATGTCCCAGACGAAAAAAACGTCCTCCGGTCCCCTGATTCGGGAGAGAGCGTCGTCAAGCTCCTCCTGCTCAGCGATGAGCCGTTCCCTATCCTTTTTCGCTTGCTCGGCCTTGAGAGAGAGTTGGGTTGGACGGGAGGTTTCGCCGCCGAAAAGGCCCATCTGTTCGGCGCGGGGAGGTTGGATGATAAGACTCGAGCCGTTCGATCTCCTCCCTGATCCTTTTCTTTCGGTCGCTGAGAACTTCGCGGAAGAGATTAAGCTCTTCGAGTTTGACCTCCGATTCCGTCTTGAGCCGCCGATCCTTGACGTTGTTGTAGAATTCAAGCTTTTCCCGTTTGAGCCGGGTGATCTTGCTCCTTTACTTCAGGCGAGAGGATCCCTTTCATCTTGAGATTACCGAAGTCAATCCCTCCCACTTCCTGCACGAGGCTTTCGCCTGGTCGAATCTTGAAGCTGAAATTTGGAAGAAGCGGCTCCGTTCGGATGGAGAGTTCGTAGGGATCAAACTCTGTATCGATGATGAGGGAAAGCCGAGCCTGAGTCGCCACGTGGCAGGCCCACTCCATTACGTCTACGCCATAGAGGTTCTCTGCGATAATCTTTTTTCGTCGCAAAAAAGGGTCTTGCCCCACACCGTCAACGAAACTGCCCGCCCGCTCCATCAGATCATCGTAGATCGCAAGCATCCCCACCAGAAACGATCCGGAGCCGCAGGCGGGGTCCAGTACTGTCGTTTTCTGGAGCCGTTCGTGCGACACGCCCCAGAGCCCGGCGCGGTCGAGAGATAAGTCGGCCTCGACCTTTTCCTCGTCGTCGAGTGAAAAGACGACACGGAGTATCAGGGGCTTATGCTCTTTCCCTAGGTTGTTCGCGAGGTTATCGGCCAGGGCCAGACGCACATGAGGTCGATTTCAGTACGGGGAGTATAGAGATACCGGCGTCACCCCGCTCGTCGCTCTCGAAAGGATAATTGACTAGGCTTTCGTACACCCGGCCGATCATCTCCGGATCGACGGCGACTTCCTTGTCGAAGCGGTGTGTCCTCCGCTATAGTGAAGTTATAGCGCTCGAAGAACTCGAATAGCTCCTCAAAGCGCGTGTCACGGACGATGAACCCGCTCATTTCATCGAGCTTATTTTCCCGGAAAAGACCACCGTTTAGATAGGGCGCTTTAAAAAGTATGTCGCGATATTTTTCGGGGATATACTCCCTTTGATTCGTGTTGAGGAGCACACGGTCTTTTCCCTGGTTAAATGCGTCAAAAAAGAGGACGCCCAGCCACTGAGCGAAAAAGGTGTCTTTCGGACGGCGGCTTCGTGGTAGGCGTTCCAAAAGCTTAAGAGAAACTTTCTGTCAGTGCCGAGCCATCCCTTCTTTTGGATGAAGTAAAGAAACATGACGCGGTTGAGGAACTGAAGAGCGTAATCGTGCGCCCAGCGCTTATCGCCTATCTGGTTCTTGAGGTCGTTTTGGAGATCATCGAAGATCTTCCGGTAGTCTTTATAGAATTCATCGGTGACCTTCTCGACGGAGAAGGCTTTCTTGAGATCCCCAAGTGACGAGAAGTCGGCGTCACCGATCCGTTCGATAAATGTCCGGTTTTTCTGGTCGCGGTCGACAAAATAGGTGAACCGGCGGTAATTGCTATAGTCCTTTCGTGTCCCCAAGTATTCTGCATGAACAAGACTGAAGCGGAAGTTGCCTTCCTTATCATGGAAGATAAATATTCCCGCATCGTGGGCGAGGGTCTCCTTGAGGATTTTCTTCGCCTTCTCATACTGCGCCTTTCGACTTCTGCGCTCCCGAGTTCACCCTCGACGGATAGTGAGACGACCATGAGACCGCCATCTTGGGCGAACCGGAACTCTCCGAGCCTTCGGATATCCCCGAACTTCTCGTCATAATACTGGTTGAGGGTTTCCGGCAGTTCGGCGAAATTATTCTTTTGACAGAAATAATCTACGAACTTATTTACATTGCCGCTTTCGACTATCGGTTTCAGTGCTTCTCTGGTCATACGTCCACGCCTTTTACATTTTCAATCGCGATAATGACTTCTTTCTGGAGTTGCCCCAACCGTTGCTCTATCTTCCTCAGATAATCGTTCCCAAGTATTTCGCGAATTTCCGAAAGCTCTTCCCTGATTTTCTTAATATCCTTTTGGGCGGGGTTTAACATCTCCAGATTCGCAATCCGCCGGAGTGTGAACTCCGAGAGGGTGTTGTAGTCGATGAGATCACGCCTCAACTCCCGGGCGAATTCAAGGAGGTCATCGAGATCGGGAGGTGGATTATTGAGGAGGGTTTTGAGGTTGTTGAGGGCTTTCGTCTCGAGACTTTCTGTGACGCGGGCGGCTTTGTCGCCGAACGCATATCCTTGGTGGCTATGTAGTTGTCCCAAAATGTGGGGCTCAGGTCCACTCGCGGCTGATCTTTACGGCACTCGATATGGGGAATGATATCCTCAAGAACAAGGTCGATCCATGTTTTCTCCTTCCCCGATGATCTCCCGGGTGAAAAAGCCGAGGTTTTTCTTGATGAAGACGAGGAGTCCGTTTTCCGGATACCGCTTTGCTACCTTCACCCGCGGGGGGAGTGTAGAAATCCGATCGATGACATCGGGGTGAGCCTCTTTTATCTCGAAATACTTCCGGCGGAGGGTGGTCTGAAAGCTCTCTGCCTCGTGGGCTTCCGGGTTTTCCATAACTTTCTTAAAAAGCCCTGCGGCCGTCGGCTCCTCGTCCGACTCGAAGATCTTGGCGTCCTCCCCGAGGGTGTTGTGGATGAGGAACATCTTATCGCCAGCGATCTGCCGGCTCTTAACGTAGCGGCCCCCTGTTCGGTTGGGAAGAAGTTATGGATATACAGGTCTCTGAATACCATCTTCCCGATACGGTTGATGCGCCCTACTCGTTGGATGACGCGGGTGGGGTTCCACGGGATGTCGTAATTGATAACAGCTCCGGCGCGGTTTAGGTTGAAGCCTTCGGAGATTTTGTCGGTACCGAGGAGGATCTTGATAGTCGTCTTTTGCTTTTCGAAAGCGGCGTCGAAATTTTCGATTATTCGGTTGATCTTTGATGAGTCAAGTGACTTCCCAACACTGAGGGTCTTATCCGGGAATTCCTTTTCGAGTTTATCTTCGAGATATTTCGCTGTATCTTGGTATTCTGTGAAAATGACGACCTTTCTTTTCGGTTCACTTAGAGTTGGTTTGTTCTGTTCGATGATTTCCCTAACTACCGATACGAGTTTTGCGAATTTAGGGTCGTCATCAACCAGACGTAGGTCTTCGAGTTTTCTCTTTATCTCGGCGAAGAGAACTTGGTCCGCCCTTATGTCCTTTATAAACTCCTCTTTCTTGGTAAAAGCCCCAACGTCATAAATCTTATATGTCTTCGGATAGTTGCCCTCACCGGAGACGGTCTTCAAAATCCTTGAGGTTTTCCTCGATTTCATCAGATATCGCTTTCATCGATCTTCTCTATGAGCTGGCGATCCAAAATATACTTTCCCCCCGAGTTCTCGATGAACTTTAACACCTTCTCTGTTACACGCTCAAAGTTGCAGATGCTCTACCGGAACGCACCAAAAGAGCTTTCGAATCGCTTAACAAGCAGGCGTCGCATGAAATCATAGAGGTTCTTTTGAGTGAGCGCTTCCCTGTGGTCTACGTCAGAGACATCCTCAGTATCGTTATCACTTGGCCGGTTTCATAGGCAAAAGGACGGTAGATCGCGCCGGTGAATTTCCCGTTTTCCCCGAAGTACTCATCAATAACCTGGTCGTAGAATACCGATTGAGGTTTTGTGAGCACAAAGAAGGACTCGACAGGATCCTTAACTTCCGAAAGCTCGTATATCTCTTTTCGAATATTCGGGATCGTTTCTTAGGTCAATACGGTTCCGGCGAATAAGAACAGGTTCGATGATCTGGCGGATATTCCTAGAAATGTGCTTTGACCGATCCTTGACCCTACTTAATTCGATCTTACGATCCCCGAAAAGAGATTCATAGTACGTCTCTGAGCGATTCCTCTTCTGGGCGTCTGACGAATTGTGATTCTTTTTTATGTATGCGAGCTTTTGAAAATCAGCGGAGTACGTCCTGAATTTAAAGACGAGGTCATCATCGAGGGTGATGTTTGATTTCCCAGGGATAATAAAAAGCTTGAGCATCGAGAAAATATCCGCAGGGGTGTTGTTAAACGGCGTTGCCGTAAGGAGAATGACGATTCTATTCCTGCATATAGTAACTGAGCGCTTCGTATGCTTCGGTATCCTGATTACGGAAGCGATGAGCTTCATCGATGATTACGACCTCAAAATCCTCGTTCTCGCTTAGAAACTCTTGTGTCCTTATCAGGTTCTCTAGACCACATGATCGGATCTCCCAATCGTGTAGCTGAAAACCTCCCGGTATTTTTCCCATCCGGTTTCTTTATTGGGATCTCCGATAAGGCCTGGAGGGCAGATAATGACACCCCGTTTGCCGAGACTTCGGGCGATCATTCCGGCGATGATGCTCTTTCCGAGACCCACAACATCAGAAACTAGTACTCCGCTGTAGTGTTCTATTATGGTTAATGCTTGGGCAACGGCATCCAACTGATACTTGAACTCGCGGTAATTCTTTTTCTGGAGGAGCTCCCGAAGACTTGGTCTGACTTTCTTCTGATCCTGCAGGTCAATGTATGTCTTCAGAACGAGGGTATACGCTTCAAAGGGCGTGATTTCCGTTATGAGGGTTTTATTCTTTATCAGATCGACGAGCCTCTTTCTGAATTCCTCATGTTCGGTTATTCTTATGGCACTGTTCCATAGATCATCAAAGTATTTTTCTGCCTCATCGGTGCCGTAATCTTTGATTTCCACATTGAATTCGCCTTGAGATAGTAGACCGGCCCTCGTGAGGTTGCTGCTCCCAGTGATGAAAAGGGAAGGCAATACTCTCCCGACATCCTTTTTGAAAGAGAAGATGTATAATTTTGCGTGGTTCGGGTCTTTAGTTTTTCTGATGATGAGCCTTCCCTGATCGAGAAGCTCAAGAAAAAACTTAGTTTGGATGTAAAACTCTTCGTTGTCGAAATATTCGGAGTTAAGTGAACTTGAGACTGACTTTAGATATTTCTCAATTTTCTCGTTATTTGTTAGACCCGCTGTATCCTCGGGATACTCCACGAGGCCATGAATTGTCTTGTCAACATTCAAGCCAACCAACAGGTTTATATCTACGTCTGGATTCTTTTTAAGCGACTCGAAGAGAACGTTGATTCCCGAAAAATAGAAGAAGCCCACTAAAAATTTCAGTTTATCACTACTCTCAATGAGTTCGGTTATTCGCTTTTTGAGACTGGTGTGTTTTGAAGCATTGGTTATGAATGTGGACATTCCTGATCCTTTGCCTTCGAGTGAATATGACCGAAAGTGGATGGAGTCTTTTATATCATTCTTTTTAATGAAAATCAAGTTTAGATAAACTGAGATACATATATACCACAATCTTTATATACAACTTCCCCTTTCAATAAAATGGAAAAGAGAACAAAGTAGAAGTAGAACTTTGCCCCAGGAATAAGTAGTTCTGCTTCTATTTAAAGATTTCGGGTGTGAAATAGATACATTTCCGATGGAACATTATTTCCTGTGGAGCCGGAAAATGAAAGTAAGCGATACCCCCTATACACAACGCATACACACATCAGATCCGATATGCAAACCGAAACATACACACACCATACACACATCCCGAATTTGAGGGAATCAAGCCCCAGGGACCCCTTTAACAGGGGGACATACACAACGCATACACACACCACATCACACATACACACATCACAAAACAATAAGTTTATAAGTTATAGAATCTTTAAAAATGCCGAGGAAAAACGTATGGGTCACCGAGGAGGTAGAGAAGCTCATCAAGGAGCTCGACATCAACCTAAGCGGGTACATCAACGATGAGCTACCGTTGAGATACAACCCCACCAGGTTCCTGCGATCCGAGATCAAGAAGACAGAGAAACGCCTCAAACGGCTCAATG